>NZ_LR215979.1:0-1279806 GCF_900683735.1 Fusobacterium ulcerans ATCC 49185 | reverse complement strand
TTACATTTTCAGCATCTATAAAATCATATCCTAAATATTCTGCCATTAACATTCCAGCAAGATATTCTCCTCTGCTCACCAAATAATCTCTGTTCATTCCTTTTTTCATTCTGCTTTTTATTATTCTGAATTCGCTCTCAAGATTACATTTCAATCCTAATTCATCTCTTATTTCTAAATATCTGTTTTCTATAATAGAAAACATACTTTCATATGAAACAGAATACTTTATATGAGCATAACAAAGATATAATAAATCAGTTATTTTATTATCTTCCTTAAATCTTTTCCCAGCAGCTGACACCACTACAATTCTTCTATTTTCATCATTCTCTATTATATTTTTTACTTTTTTAAACTGTTCTGCATCAGCTAGTGATGATCCTCCAAATTTTGCTACTTTTATCATTTTAGTCTCCTTTAATTTCTAGTTCTCAAATCTAGCATAAAATATTTCTTTTTCCAGATATTTTTCTGCTGCTTTTTTCATAACACTACAGTCTATCTCTTTAGTTATATAAATAATATTTCCTGAATATTCTAATTTTTTTTCAATAATATCAGAATTATCTTCTGCAAATTGTTCATCATTAATTCTTACATAATATTTCCCTATTATTAGAGAACTGTCCTTTATTAAACTTTTCTCAAATTTTCTTTCAATTAAATTTCCTTTAGCTTCCATAATATCAATTATATCCTGTACTATTGCATTTCCAGTTGGCAGTTTACCTGCTCCCTGTCCATAAAATTTTAATTCTCCTATAGTTTTTCCACAAATAGTTCCTATATTAAAATTTTGTGGTACTGCTGCTTCTATTCTTTCATTTTTAAAAAGTACTGGCTCTACTACAGCACAATATCTATTTTCTGCTTTTTTTCCTTTTGCAATAAGTTTTACTGTATAACCAATATTATTAAAATATTCTATATCTTCTTTTTTTATATTTCTTATTCCAAAAACATCTATTTCTTTTTCTGGTATTTCACATTCAAAAGCCAGACTAGAAGTTATCAACAGCTTTCTCATTATATCTATTCCATCTATATCAGCTGATGGGTCACTCTCTGCATATCCTTTTTCCTGTGCCTTTTTTAATATTTCCTGAAATTCATAACCTTTTTTAGTCATATTATCCAATATAAAATTACTTGTTCCATTAAATATTCCATACATTTCGCTTATCTCATCTATTCTTTTTGCTTTTTCTAAAGACTTTATCCATGGAATTCCACCACAAACACTTGCTTCATATTCAAATGATACACCATTCTCATAAGCCGTTTTGGTAAACTCCTTTAAATATGCAGCTACTACTGCTTTATTTGCAGTTACTACATTTTTTTTATTTTTTAAGGATTTTATTATATACTCATATGCAGGATGAATTCCTCCCATTACCTCCACTACTAAATCAATATCTTTATCATTTAATATTTCCTCTGCATTTGTAGTTATTATATCCATAACTTTATCTTTTTCATCTTTTACAAGAATTTTTTTCACTTCTATATCATTAAAAAAACAGGTTGGACTGCTCTTAACTATCTCATATACTCCACTTCCTACTGTTCCAAAACCTAATAATCCTATTTTCATATTTTACCCCTTTCAAATTATTTTTTGTTTTTATTAGAAAAACACTTGTATTTATTTGAAAAACATTATATCATAGCAAGTAGGTAAATGCAATAACAATTTGGAGGAAAATTTATGAACAGCAAATTTGAAAGTACAAGAGAACAAGATATAACATGCTCAGCTTCACAAGCTGTAATAAAAGGAATTTCCAGTGATGGAGGACTTTTTGTAAAAAGAGATATGGAAAATTTAAAGATAAATATTTCTGAATTAAAAGGTAAAAAATATACAGAGATAGCTGAAATAATTCTTTCTAAAATATTAGATGACTATCCAGAAAAAAGTATAAAATATTGTGTAGAGAGTGCTTATGACAAAAAATTTAGTTCTAATGATATAACTCCCTTAGTTAAAGTCGGAAATGACTATATATTAGAATTATTTCATGGGCCTACTTCTGCTTTTAAAGATGTAGCTCTGTCTATACTTCCATACCTTTCTACTGAAGCATTGAAACTAAATGAAATAAAAGAAAAAATCCTCATATTGACAGCAACTTCTGGGGATACTGGAAAAGCTGCTTTAGAAGGCTTCAAAAATATTGATGGAATAAAAATATTGGTCTTTTTTCCAAATGATGGAGTCAGCAGAGTACAGGAAAAACAAATGATATCACAAGAGGGAAACAATACATATGTTTATGCCATAAATGGTAATTTTGACGATGCACAAAGTGAAGTTAAAAAAATATTTACAGATGAGGAAATAAAGAAAAAGCTAAAGAATAAAAATTATTCTCTTTCTTCTGCCAACTCTATAAATATAGGAAGATTGGTTCCCCAGATAGTTTATTATTTTTATTCATATATAAAATTAGTTGAAAGTAATGAAATTAGTTTAGGAGAAAAAGTTAATTTTACTGTTCCTACTGGGAACTTTGGAGATATTCTTGCTGGGTATTATGCAGAACTTATGGGACTACCTGTAAATAAATTAATATGTGCTTCTAATGAAAACAATGTTTTATATGATTTTATTCAAACTGGAACATATGATAGAAATCGTCCATTCTATAAAACATTATCTCCATCTATGGATATATTAATATCTAGTAATTTAGAAAGACTTATATATCATTTAAGTGGAAATGATAATAAATATATAAAATCGCTTATGGATAAATTAAAATCTGATGGAAAATATACTGTAACTCAAGAAATAAAAAGCTGTATAGATAATTTATTTTATGCTGGATATACTAATGATTTACAAACAAGTGAAACAATTAAAAATGTCTATAATGAATATAATTATCTTTTAGATACACATACTGCTGTAGCATACAATATCATGAAAGAATTTAAGGAAAAAGATTCTAAACATAAAAATATAGTTCTAGCTACAGCTAGTCCATATAAATTCAGCAAAGCTGTTTATGAATCTCTCTTTGGAGAAAATAATTCTGATGAATTCAAAATTATGGAATTGTTAAGTGAGAAAACAGGAGTTCCTATTCCTGAAAATCTTAAAAATTTAAAAAATAAAAAAGATATACATACTTCAGTTATAAATAAAGAAGACATGAAAAACTGTTTTGAGGTGATATTATGATTACTGTAAAAGTCCCTGCAACTACAGCAAATATTGGCCCTGGTTTTGATACTTTGGGACTTGCTTTTAAACTTTATTCATATTTTACTTTTAAAAGAATTGAATATGGTTTAAGAATTGTTGGTTGTGAAGAAAAATACCAAAATGATTCTAATTTAGTATATACATCATTTAAGAAAACTTTAGAAATTCTAAATTATCCTGTTGCCGGTATAGAAATAAGTATAAAAAGTGATATTCCCGTATCCAGAGGACTGGGAAGTAGTGCTGCTTGTATCGTTGGGGGAGTAATGGGGGCAAATATTATTGCTGGAAATCCATTATCTAAGGATGAGATATTTAAAATATGCAATGATATTGAAGGGCATCCTGATAATATAGCCCCAGCTCTTTTTGGAGGTCTTACAGCTTCCTTAGTGGAAGATGGTATTCCATATACTGTTCAGTATAATATTAGTGAAAATCTTTATTTCTGCGCATTAGTGCCGGATTTTAGACTGTCTACAGCTGAAGCAAGAAAAGTTCTTCCATCTGAAATACCATATCAAGATGCAATATACAATGTATCAAGGATTGCTGTTTTATTAAAAGCTCTTGAAAATGGTGATGAACTTCTTATAAAAAAAGCTCTCTCTGACAGACTTCATGAAAAATACAGAAATGTTCTTATCAATGAGTATGAAGAAGTAAAAGAAATTTGTGAAAAAAATGGAAATACAGCTCTTTTTATCAGTGGATCAGGACCAACATTGATGAATATTGCAAAAACTAAAGATTTTCAATGGAAGATAGAATATGAGATAAAAAATCTAAAAAACAGCTGGATTATCAGAACTTTAGATATAGATATGAAAGGAGCAGTTGTTTTATAGGAGGATATCATGAAAGAAAAATACCTTATTGTCAATAAAAAAATACTTCCAGATTATTTTGAAAAAGTAGTTGAAGCTAGAAATCTTTTAACTGAAGGTAAAGTAAAAGGAATAAGTGATGCTGCAAAAATTGTTGGAATCAGCAGAAGCACTTACTATAAATACAAAGATTATGTCTTTCTCCCTTCTGACAACAGTATAGGAAGAAAAGCTCTGGTTTCTATGATGCTTGAGCATAAAAAAGGAGTTTTGTCTGAAGTTCTTAATTATCTATCATTTGTGAATGGAAATATAATTACGATAAATCAGAATATCCCTATAAATAATGTAGCTTCTGTAGTAATATCCTTAGATATTTCAGATATAACTATCCCTATTGAAGATATCATTATAGGAATAGAGCAGATAAACTATGTAAGTTCAACAAAGCTTCTTTCATTGGAATAATAAATAAAAGAGAGAAATTTAAAAAGCAAAATAAATTTTATTTTAGAAATTAGAGAAATTTATATAATTAATGAAATGAATAAAATATAAAAATATATTTGAGCAAAACAAGTTTTCATTAATTGGGACAGTTAATATTTTAACTGCCCTAATTATTAAAACACAACATTGGAACTGCTGTAATCCTTATCTTTTTTATATTTTAAAAACAAAATTAATGACAAATCTCTTTACTTTAAAATTCTAAATTATATCTTTGCTTAAAAGTTTCTCTCTTTTTTATCTTAATGGAACAAACCCATTTTCCTTTTTTCCTAAATTCCAGTCATTTTTTTCAAATCATTGCATATAAATTGTGCTTTTGAACCAAAAATAGCTTGAACTCCATTAGTTCCTACTTTCAATACTCCAGAAGCTCCTAGTTTTTTTAATTCTTGATCACTTACTATTTTTGTATCTTTAACTTCTACTCTCAATCTCGTTATACAAGAATCAAGAGATACAAGGTTATCTTTTCCACCTAATGCTTCTAAAACTCCTACTGCAAGTTCATCTGACTTCACTTGAGAACCAGAAGATGCTGAAGAAGTTTCTACAATTGTTTCTTCTCTGCCAGGAGTCATTAAGTTAAATTTTCTAATAGCAAATCTAAACCCAAAATAGTAAACTACTGACAGACATAATCCTACTACTATTACTAAATACCAATTATTTTGAAATCCACTTGTTCCTGGAAGAACTCCAAAAGCGATATAGTCAATAAGTCCTCCAGAAAATGTCATTCCTATTCTTACATTAAGCATGTTCATAAGCATAAATGAAAGTCCTGCAAATATACAATGAATTCCATAAAGAATAGGAGCCACAAATAAGAATGAAAATTCTAATGGTTCTGTTATTCCTGTAAGAAATGAAGTAAGGGCTGCAGAAAACAATATTCCTCCTACTAGTTTCTTATTAGCTGGTTTAGCTTCCTGATACATTGCTAAAGCTGCTGCTGGCAATCCAAACATCATAAATACAAATTTTCCAGTAAGGAATTTCCCTGCTCCTTGATAAGTATCACTAGAGAAATTAACAACTCCATCTTTAAGCATAGCAAACCATATTGCCTGATCTCCATTGACAACTTGTCCTGCTGCATTTGTATATTCTCCAAATTGATACCAGAAAGGTGCATAGAATATATGATGTAACCCAAATGGAATAAGAGATCTTTCTATTACTCCAAATATAAAAGTAGATATATTTGTATTTGTTTCATTAGCCAGATATGATAATTTTGCTAATCCGACTTGAACAGGCTGCCATATAACAGGCATTGCTAATCCAATTATAAAAGCTGCCACTGCTGTCACTATAGGTACTAGTCTTTTACCTGCAAAAAATCCCAGAAATGCTGGAAGTTCAGTTTTATAAAATTTTTTGTAACATACTGCAGCTATTATACCTGCTATCAATCCACCAAAAACTCCAGTCTGAAGTGTAGGTATTCCTAATACCATTGCATATGACATATCGCCTGCTGCTATTCCTTCAGCTGCTCCTGATACAATTCCCATTGTAGTATTCATGATAAGTATTGCTACTACTGCTGATAAGGCTGCTACTCCATCTCCTCCTACGAGACCAATAGCTGCTCCTATGGCAAATAGTAATGGAAGGTTGCTGAATATTACCTGTCCTGCTTGTTCCATCAGTGTAAATTGCAATTTGTTTCCAAAAGCAAGGAATAGTCCAGCAGCTGGCAATATAGCAACTGGTGTCATCAATGCTTTTCCAATTTTTTGTACTTCTGCAAAAATCTTCATTTCTCCTCCTGTTTCTTCTACCCTTTTTTATTTATTCTCTGTAATTGAAATAATAATATTTTTTCAAAAAAATGTCAAGTTTTTTTCAAATAAAATGAGCTTTTTTCAAAATAAACTATTCATAATAGAATGATTTGCTTTTTTTTCCTAAATATAGTATTATCTATATAAGTAAATATTTAATTTCATATTTTAGGAGAAAACAAATGGAAACAGAAAAAGAATTACAATTGCAACGTTTCAAAATAATTGAGCCTTTTTTAAGAAAAGAAAAAAAATTAAAAGAAATAGAAGAAGAAACTGGTATTTCATACGCTACATTGAAGAGATGGGTAAATGCTTACAAAAAAAATGGGATATTGGGACTTGATAAAAAACAGAGAAATGATAAGGATTCATATAGAGCTATTGATGAAGATGGTGTAGAATATATTGAACAAATTTGCCGTGAAAGTAAGGAAACCAAAATTTCAAAACTTTATTCTTTCTGCAAAGAAAAACTTTCAAACAAATATAATATAAGCTATCCTACTTTTTATAGAATAGTCAGTAATTTAGATGGTTTTTTTAATAAATCCTCAAATTTCCATATGAAAAAAATAAAAAAGGAAAATCAAGTTTATCTTATTCTTGAAATCCCTTTATACATACTTGTATCTGAAGAAGAAAATGAGCATAAAATAGTTCCTCAGTTGTTAATCTCTATTGATACTGCTACTTTAAAACCTATAAATCATGCTTTGAACTATAATACTTCAAGTATATATACTCTTTTGAGTTTTATCAGAGAGAGTATACTTAAAGTTTCATATAAATCAGGAAAATCTGTAAAGCCTCAAGAAATTTTAGTTTCTTCTGAAAATATAAATAACAAAAAAATATTGAAGGAAATCTATGATAATACTTCTATAAAAATATCTGAATATTTTACTGAAAATGAGGAAATTAAAAAATTTATCTCTTTTCTTGAGGAAGATATAGAGAAATTTTATTATCAAAATAATAAAATTCTTTCATATCAAAATTTAAAAAACTTTCTTGATTCATATATCTATTTGGATAATGAAAAATATGATTTTTTACTTAAATATGAAATGATACAGGATGTTCCATATGTTCGTGAATTTGATATCTTTCTTCAGGAAGCCAGCAGAAAAATAAATAAATCTTCTTTAAGATTTAATAATTTTATTTACACTAATAATTTTTTAACCTCTCTGGAAGGAAAGAAAGTTATTGTTAAATACAATCCTTTGGATACTGATATCTTATACTTATTCTTTAAAAATCAATTTTTAGGAACTGCTAATATTGCAACAGGCTAAAAAATTCTTAGCCTGTTTTTTATATTTAATCTAATGAATATTTAAAGACTTCTGAGTTAATATTCTACTTTAAAATACATAGCTTCTCTAGGTGTTGATAAAAAATTTAAAGACTTCTGAGTTAATATTCTACAATTGCTTACTTTGCATAAAACTAAGCTTCCTGTAATTTAAAGACTTCTGAGTTAATATTCTACATTAGGAAGAATAATAGTAGGTGATAATTTAACAATATTTAAAGACTTCTGAGTTAATATTCTACCTGTACTAGTGGAAAAAGGACCTATTAAAAAATCTGATTTAAAGACTTCTGAGTTAATATTCTACAGTTAAAATGGTAGCTTTTAATGGACTAAGGTCATATTTAAAGACTTCTGAGTTAATATTCTACAAGTGCACACAATCAGGCAGCAACGACTATTACTCAATTTAAAGACTTCTGAGTTAATATTCTACTCTTCAACAGCATCTCCGTTTAATAATTGAATCATTATTTAAAGACTTCTGAGTTAATATTCTACTTGTCAAGAGCAAATTTTTATAAAAAAAAAGAACATTTAAAGACTTCTGAGTTAATATTCTACTAAAATTTATATTTAAAGAATTTTTTGTTAAATCTATTTAAAGACTTCTGAGTTAATATTCTACCCTCATGAAAAAAGAATTCATACTATTCATGATCTTTTCTATTATTGAATTTAAAAAGGTTTTTTATCTTTTTTTCCAAGCTATACAATTTTTTATACTTTAAATTTTTATCTTTTCAATCTCTTTTAAAATAACTCTTTAATAAAATTGCTAGTTTTTAGACTTGGAAATCATATAAATATATTTTCATCATCTTTCCAAGGTGTTCCTATTATTTCCTCATCAAAATAATGCTCACTTACCAATTTCACAATGCTTATAAAATCTTCCTTTTTATCAATTATATCTTTCAATTCCAAACGTAATTTTATTAAATTGCTAGGTGTTATCTCCCCACGAAATACAGATCTTTGGTGGTGACTTAAATATTTTTTACATATTTTAAAAACCTTATTTACTCTCTTCTCATTTATATCATAAAAAAGAAATATATAATTATAATTTTTACCTTTCATCTACATCTTTTCCTTTATATAAAATGGAACGAATTCTTTATTTTCCAATAAAAATTTTATTAATTTATATGCGTCATATTTCACAGCAGTTATATAACTAACTTTTCTTTTCAAAATAGGATGTTCAAAAGTTTCATTCATTCTGTCTTCTAAAGCACTTAAAAATATTTTTTTGCCAGTTTCATTTAGAATACAGTAATTTAAGTTTTTCTCAAAATGTTTTTCTACATTTAATTTTCTGTTATTTACACATTCAAAAATTGTTCTAAATACAATAATTGGTTTAAAAACTTCTGATAAATCTAAAGATAGTGAAAATCTTCTTTCAGATGGAGAATGTAAAAAACTTATTGTTTGCTCTAAATGTGTTTGATAAATCTGCCCAATAGTTTTAGTGTATAAAATTGAATTTCCAAAAGATATCAGAGCGTTTATCGGATTATCAGGTGGTCTTTTGACTCTTTTATTTATAATAAAATCCTCTCTTAAAAAGATTTTAAAACTATCATAAAATTTTGCCCAAATCTCTCCTTCCACTGCCATTATCTCATTTATATCATTACTCGCACTCAATCTTCTTTCTACATCATTAGAAAGCCACTCTAAATATTCTTTTAGCTCTTTTTTTTCATGACGATAATAGTGATAAAGTACTTCATAAATATTTTTTCCAATTCCTTTTACAATACTTTTTGCTATAACTTCTTTATGATTTTTATGAGCCTCTACCTGTTTTATTACTAACTTTCCACTGACATATTTTTCTCTTGGATAAAATGTTCCTGAGTATCCCTCATAGTGATTAAAAAAATGTAGTGTAATACCATGTTTAGCTAAAAAATCAAAAAGCTTTGTATTCACAGAAATTTCATCTAATGCAAATATTTCTTTAACTCCTTCTATAGGAATATATGTTGTTTTATTTTCATTTTTAAAACATAGAGAATTGTCTTTTCTATCAAGAATACCTTTACTCAAAATATATTTTGTTTCAGCTCCCATATACACTCCTTAAATATAGCAATATGAATAATATGCACATTTTTTACATTTATTATTTTTTTCAATTGGTGGCAATTCATCTCTTTCAACTAATTTTTCTATTTCCTCTATTATATTCTTGATATATGCCTCATTTTCAGCAGTAAGTTCAATCTCATAGCTTTTTTTCGAAGATTTATTTTTTTCTATTACTTCTATTTTTCCTTTTTTATCTATTCCTTTTTCTTTTAATTTCAAGAGATAATAAAGTACCTGCATTTTTGCTACTTCAATATCTGCATCTGATTTTTTTATCTCTATTAAATAATCTTTCTTTATTTTATCTACTTTGATATTTTCTACAGTTATTTCATCAGTCTTTTTCTCTTCATGCATAGCTTTTCCGATTTTTACTAATTCACTTTCATCTTCCATATTTATTCTATTGTAATGCATATAACATTGTCTTTTACAATGAATAAAATAATTTACAATTGTTCCATTTATAGGCATATACCCTCCATAGTTACAATATCATTTCATAATCTTTATCTGATTGCAGTTTCTTTCTGTCAAATTTTCCATTTACAAAATATTTTTCTCCATCTTCAATATATAGAATATTATCTCCAATTTTACTTTGATAAGATAATCTATATATCATTTCCACAGGAATATTATATGAAAACAGATCTACTTTCTCCATTACTTTAGATAGTTTAACTCTTCTTTCAGCATATCCTATTTTGTTATTTGAAAGTATTTCTTTAAATTCTTTCCATACCTCATTTCCTTCTATCTCTTCTCCTTCTATATTTACATTTCGAGAAAAAAATATCATCTTGGTTTTCATCTCATCTGTTATCAATTTCAATCTTTTATTTATTTGTTCAAAATTTAGTTGAACAACTTTATTTTTTCTAAAATTTTCTATATTCTCTTCATCTTCTTTATTTGAAAGATCATCTAATACCTCAAGAACTTTATTATAGTATTTATTAAAATCTTTATTCAAAAGAACTTCTCTCATCTCTTTATTTAAAAGAGTAAATTCTTTTCTTATTCTTACATCACTTTTATAAATCAAATTTCCTTCATCTAATTTAAAAAAACAAACTTTACAATTTTTCTTCTTACAAGAACGATTAATTCTTCCTAAAAATTGTTCATCAGCATCTAATATAGATATATTTTTGAATCCAATATCCATATCTATATCCACTCCTGCTTCAATTACCTGAGTTGCTATTAATAGCATACTTTTTCTTTCTTTATTTTTTGCTTCTTTTATTATTCTTTTTCTTTCAGCTTTATTATCATCACCAGTTATTAAGAAAATATCTTCTTTGGATACTTCATTGCTTTCTAATAATTTCTTGTAGAACTCAAAAGCAGAAGCTTTTTTAATAAATTCCACTACTACTTTTTTATTTTTATATTTCTCTAAAATAGTTTTTTCTATCTGTTCAAATAACTCTTCCTTTTCATATTCTTTTTCTAAAAATGAAAAATCTAAAGATACTCTATCTTTAAATATTGGATTTTTATAATATTTTTCTTTATTAGTTATAAGTGAAGGAATTTGCACCTTACTATTTGAAAGAAGAGATAAGTTAGGAAGAGTTGCAGACATAATTATTATTTTAATATTTAGAATTTCAGCATATTCTCTTAAGAAAATTATAATTTCTTTCCATATTTTATTTTTATAACTTTGGATTTCATCCATTATCACTACACTATTAGCTAAGTGTGGGAGAGCAAAACTACTCTCCCTATCAATACCAAATAAGTTTTCAAAAAAATGAACATGTGTTGTTAAAATTATTGGTGAATGTATAAATTGCCTGTTTAGCAATGATCTTTCATAGTCTATTTGGTCTTTTCTATATTCTTCCCCTTTCTCAACTTCTTTTATAGGAGTTATTGAGTTTATTACTGAAATATTTTCTTCTAAGGATGAACCTTGAAATATCTCTCTCAAAGATGCATTTGTTTGCTCAACTAAAGTATTAAATGGAAATATATAAAATATTTTATTTAGTTCTCTATTTTTTTCTAATAATTTCAATGCCAGATTAATAGAAGTAATTGTTTTTCCTGACCCAGTTGGAGCTTCTAAAAATAAAATATTTTCTTTTATATTTTTTTCTAAATTTTGTTCTGCTTCTATAAACATTTCACTTCTATAATAATTTATATTATTCTTTGCAAAAATTTTTCCTGTTTCTCGATGTAATTTTATTCCTTTATATATTTCTGTAGCATTAAAAACGGATATATACTCATCTATATTTGTCAGCAAATTTAGACTCTCTATTGGCTTTCCAGAACTATACTCACTAGTAGCATAAAAATCTGATGATACCAATAAAGAATACAGTAGTTTTGTATAAATATAAAAATCAACAGATTTCCAATCATAAGTTTCTATATAATTATTCCATTCTTTTTCTCCAATTTTTAATTGTTTCAATATCCTAAATAGGTTTTTACTTTCTTTTATTGAGAAATTTAAGTTAGGGCAATAATTATTTACTTCTTCAAATAACTCTTTGTATTCTTCATAATCTTTTATTATTTCATTAAAAAAATCTTCACTTAAACTTTTAGTTGATGAATGATGCCTTGATATAATATAAGAATTCAATATGATAAAAATAAAACATTTAAGTGCTGTTTTATTATCTAATTTTTTTTCTGAATATAGTTTAAAAACTTTATTGCTAAAATAATCAATATATATTCTTGCAGATAAATTAGAATGCCTTTTACTTTGATACAAATGCTTTCTGTCAAATATTTTATTTTTCATTTTATCAATTTGAAAATTTATATTCAACTTACCTATATCATGCATATAAATTGTATTGACTATCATTTCATTCCAAAATTTCTTTATGATCTTATTTTCCCCAAAAAATTTATCTGAAAATTTATCAAAAATTATTTCCAAGTTTTTATCTTCATAGATTTTTTTGAAATACTTTATCACTAAATCAGAATGTTCTAATAAGGTTTCTGGATTCTTTATATCTGATATATGAGCTAAAATTTTATTTTTATCTTTTACATATTTTTCTATTGAAAAAAGTTCCTCCTCAAACATATTCCTCCTAATAGAATTCTATTATTTGATTATTTACTTTTGCAAAATTACTTTTATCTTTTAAAATACATTTTTTATTAGTAAAAATTAAGCTTTCAACTTTATATTGATTAGAAATATTATCAAGAGAAATAGGTAATTTTTCTTCATATTTATAATCATATTTTATCTCATCTTCTTCTAATCCTAATATATTAAATTCTTCCTCTAAAAAGCCTTCTATATCTTTTTTCATAAACAAAGAATTTATTTCACTTTCATCTTCTAAAAAATTTTCTCCTTGAAGTATCTCTACATTATTTATTGTTGCCAAATGGTCATTCTTTCCAAGATATATTGTATATTCAAAATTAAAGTTTTTCATTCTTTCTTTTAATTCTTTATGAATCTCTGTATCTTCTATTTTTATAAAAATATCCCATTCTACATCTTCCAACCACTGCTCTTTAACAATCAGATTTCCACCCTCTTCATTACTTGCATATCCTACTGAATTATTAAAAAACTGAATTTTTTTTGAAAAACTTCCATTAGTATTTTTGGGCATAATAGAAATTTTGATATCTTTTAATTTTTCATAAAACTCTGGATATTCCTTTTCTCCTTGAGAATTATATCCTCCATAACCCATTACAGCTCCTAATAATCCTAATAAAGAAACTTTATGTATATGTCCATAAGAGAAGTATACATAAGAATTGACTTCTGGAATTTTAAAAAAAGCTGTTCTTCCACTTAAGGTAAATTTTAATATCTCCATGATTATACCTCTTTTCTAGTAAAGATATTATATTCTTTAGCTCCTTTTATATCATGTTTTACTTTCACATTTAAAGTATTGTAGTATATCTCTACAGACAAAATATTATCTTTGAATTGATTTATAAGCTCATCAAATCCTAATTCTATTACATCACAATCTTTTTCTTTAGAAAATTTTACATATTGAGCTAACTCTGGAAGATAATACCCTTCTTTTACTTCTATAAACAATGCAAACTCATTTTCACATCCTAATTTTGAGTTTGAATTAAAGAAAGTAGCTGAAGTCAGAGCTGCATCTTTAAATTTCTTATAGTCCTCTTCTGTATATCCTTCAGTCATTCCCATTTTTACAAAATCTCTATACACTTGTGGATTAATCACAAATGGATAAAAATAGTGAGCCTCATTACTTACTATTTTTGTCCCTAAAGTTGATTGACTGGCTTCTCCCTCTTTTTCATCCTTGCTACTATCTCTAAATGGTGACAATATTTGTTGTTCTTCTGTATATGAACCTGCATATTTATTAAATCCTTGCCCTATCTGAACTGCCCCTGTAATAGATATATTATTTTTCTCTTCTGCAAAAGTTGCTCCAAAATTCTTTACATCTATTGCTTTAAAAAGATTTTTCATTACATTAGTTTTATCTTTTTCATCTTTTAAATTAGTTTCAAATATTTCATCATATCTTTCTCTCAAAGATTTAGGTCTTACTGCTGTTTCTCCCTTTTTTCCTTCTCCACTATCTACTTTCAAACTTTTTACATATAGAACCTTTTCTCCTTCATTCTCCCACATTTTTTTCATTGGGTATTTCAGAGCTTTATCACTTCCAAAAACTTCTCCTGATGAAGTTGTTTTAGGAAATCCTGTAAAATCTGCATTCCAGTTTGCCATCATTGATCTTATTCCTATTACACCATATATTCTATTTTTCATAATTATTCATTCTCCTCCCCATTAGTTTCTTTAGTTTCATTATTAGCTTCATTTTCTTCTTTAGCTGATTTTTCATAAATCAATGAGTCAGCTAAATATCCTCCTAGTAATCTATCCATATTTATTTCTTCATTCTCAGCCTCATATCCTAACACTCTTTCATAAAGAGTATTAAATTTTGTACTGTAGAAACCTATATCATAAGCATATTTCCTAAAAAGTTTATAAATTTCTCTTTTTAACCCTTCAATATCTCTACTTTCAATAACTCTTACTGCTAATTCATGTGTTTTCACAGTTATTCTATTTCTAGAAATTAAAAATTTTGCTAATTGTCCTAAAGCGAAGAAATATTCTTCATCATTCTCTATCTCTCCCACACCAGTTTCAAATATATTTCTAAATTTTTCTTTCATTTTTTCATGTTTATTCACAGTCATACCCCTTTCTTGTTTTATACTATCGCCTATACTAGTCATTAAATTGAACATATCATAAGCTTCTGTTATGTAATCTTTTTTACACAAAGAATTTTTTATAAGTTCTAAAAATATTTTTCTATAATTATCAGCAAATTTTTTCATATCTCCTTTATATACTAATTCGAAGAATACTTCTTTATATTGATTTGCTATGTTTTTTATTCTTTCATCAAATATTTTCAAGTCTTTTAAATTTTCAAAAATTATTCCATAAAGTTTTCCATTGAATAAAAGATTATTCAATACAGCAGCCAATTCAGAGTTCTTTCTTATTGAACTTCCATATTCTAATTTTCCCTTATCCCCATTTCCTAAACAATCTAATATTTTTATTTCAGGATAAATTTCAGTTCTATAATCTGAAATAATATCATACCTCTCTATTGCGCTTTCACTTTTATCTTTTCTTATTCTCAGATAATAACCAGTAAAATTATCACTTAAAGATTCTTTTATTTCTAAAGGAATTATTTCTTTTTTATCAGATGAAATATATATATTTCTTTTTCCTGAATTTGCCATATTGTAAAGATAGTCAAAAAATTTCTTTTGTTTAAATACTTCTTTTTCATTTAATAAATAAGGAACAGTATATTTTTCTTTTCTTGTTTTATTTTCTAAATATGGTTTTTTAGAATTTAAATTAAGGTTATTATTTGGCAGCCCATAAGTTTCAGCATTTATTATTACATTATAGTCTACACTGTTGTATATGTTAGGAATAATATATCTCTCATTTTCTTTCTTGTACTCTTCTATATTTTCATCAAAGAATATTTTGACATATTCCTTCCCATCTTTTATTTCTTCTTTTATCTTATAGAGATTTGTTTTAATCCATTCTTGATTTTTTTGGATTTTTTCTTCTGAAGGTTTTCCTAACTTTTCTTCAAGTTGTGTATATACTCTTTTCTTTTCCCCTTTGTCATATTTGAGAAATGGATTTTTTAAAATTTCATAATACTTCTCTACACTTTCTTCTAATTCTTTTTTCTTTTCACTTAGAACATTATTCTTAACAAAAAAAGATAAATAATTATTAGAATGAATTTGTTTTTTCCCATCAATCGGCTTATTCATATCCAACAATCTGCTTAAATAATCTCTTTCTGCTAAATATTCATAATCTTCTACAGTTCTTCTATTTGAATTTTCTTCTGATTTTTTTGTTCTTTCTATTTTAGTATGACTATAACTTCCATCACTTTTAACTATGAAATAATCTCCTGGCTCCAATTCATAGCTATCTGTTATAAATCTTTCTCCTTTTTCTTTGTATATTTCAGTAAAGATTTCAACACATTCTCGTAACAAATAATCTCACCTCCTCTATTATACCCATCTTGGGTTCATGTAAGAAAATCCTCTTGCATTCATCTCTCCCAGTCCTACACTCAGACATAGAAAAGCTAATTTTTGAGCAGTTTCATTTTTAGCTATTCCTAGAACAAGCTTATCTCCAAGTAGATTTATATTTTTATATTTTACTTTTACAGGAACTTTATTTTTAAATTCAATAAAATTAAATAAATCAACATTTTCATCTAATTCTTCATTAAAAATGGAATTATATTTTTTTATTATATTTAACTTTAATCTATTTTCATACTCTTCCAATGAAAGATTTTTTTTCCAATATCCATTTTCTGTTTTAAGTATTGTAGGTGTAACAGAAACAAGCTTATCAATATATCTATATTCCATTTCCCTCTCTTTTATTATCAATCCTTTTAATTCCTTTGTTATATTATCTTTTAAATATTTCATAAAATGTTCTTTTAATTTTTCAGAAATAGTCCTTATTTGAACTGTGTATATTTCTCCTGCATTATACTTTTTAGTATTAACTTTTACTGGATAAAAAGAATTAAAGCAATATTCTTTAACTTTTTTATCTGTATGATATTCTTTCCAGTGCTCATCCTTATCAAAAGTAGAATCTATAAAAGCAGCTATTTTTTCTGTAGTTTTATATGGTTCTATGTCTTCTAATAAAAAAACTTTCAACTCTAGAATCCAACTTTTCATTTAATCCCTCCCTTTTAGTCCTCAATAATAATTATACCTCATTTTTTGATAAATAATAGACTTTAATTCAAAAATTTTAATTTTTTAAAAGATTTTTTTATTTTGCATATCTTTCCCTCTGATTTTAGATCTTTTAATATGAAAAAGACTGTTATAAATTTTTTCTTTATTATTCTATTAGCCTTGTCCCAAAAGATAAAGTACTTATTATTTATTTAAAAACTACTCAGTTATTATTCTATATAAAATAAATTGGTTAAAACTAGAAAATGAATATGATTTAAAAACTACTCAGTTATTATTCTATCCTCATGAAATCAGACTCCACATTATTTCCTAATCCCTTCAAACATGATTTTAACAAGATTTTCTTTTTATTTTTCCAAGTGTAATAAAATTTTTATCAAATAATTTTTTCTTTCTCAATTTACTCTGAAGTCTAGTTTAGAAAAAAATGTACTATTTTTAACTTGGAAAATTTTATTTTATTCAGTTTCTAAATCTATTAAATTTATTCCATAAAAAATTCCAAATGAACCTTTCTTTATTTTTATATTCATACTTTTTTTACCTAGATATTTGTCATAAAAATCCTTTTCTATAAGGAATTTTACTTCTTCTCCATTTACATCTGCAATTAAATAATAAAAATTAATATAATATTTGCTTCCAGGCTTTTTAAAATATTTTTTCTGATCTATAATCATCTTAATAATCTTATATTCCTTTTGCTCTCCTTTGCTTCCTATTCTGTTAAGAAAAAATTTTATTCTCATATAAATATATTTAGCAATAAAATTTCCCAGCCATAGCCCAATACAAAGTGATATTGTTCCTTTTAGTGCAATTGCTTCTTTTGTTGACACAACTTCACCCTGCAAATAGTATTGACAGTAAAATATAAATGATGAAAGTAAAAGCCCAATTACAATTGGAGAAAATCTCCCTATTCTATCCTCAAACATAACTACTTTCCATGTAGAAAAATATATCATTATTGGAATTATCATCAAAGCAAAATAATAATGATGATTAAGTCCTAATAATAAAAATAGTAATAAAAAACAAATTGAAATATTTTTTACAGTTTTTTCTGAAAAGTTTTTCATCTTTCCCCTCCGTTTTTTCCTCTCTTTTCTTTTTCAATTTTTTCTCTTTCTAATTTTGAAAATATACAGCCACAATAATCCTGTCTGTATAATTCATATTCTTTTGAAATTTCAATAGATCTTAAATACCTGCTTTTCTTTTTAAAATCTCCATTAAGGAATTTTACTCCATATTTTTTTTCAAGTTCCTCCCCTATTTCATTTATCCACTGTGCATTTTTCATTGGACTTATACTCAATACTGTTGTAAAGTATTTATATCCATCTTCTTTAGCTTTTTTTGCAGTTTCTTCAAGGCGGATTCTATAACATTGATGACACCTTTTTCCACCTTCTTTTTCATTTTCCACCCCTTTTATATTCTGAAAGAAGTCAATTTCAGGATTATATCTTCCTTCAATTACATTTATTTGATATCCTCTTTTTTTATGATATTCTTTTTGCTCTTCCAACCTCTTCAAGTATTCTTCTTGAAAAGTTATATTAGGATTAAAAAAATATATAGTTATTTCAAAATACTCCTGTAAAAACTCTAATATTGCTGAACTGCATGGTGCACAGCATGAATGAAGCAGAAGCCTAGGTTTAATCTTATTTTTTTCTATTTCCTTCAACTGCTTTTCCATTACTAAATCATAGTTAATTTTCATTATTTTAACCTCCAATATTGATTATATCATAGGTTTAATTTTTATCAAAATAAGTTTCCTAACATAAAAATGGAAGAGAGTTTATCTCCTCCACTCCATTAAATGTTCTTTTTCTTTTGTTTTTTCATCAATTTCAGTATTTAATATTTTGAAGCCTGATTTCAGATAAAAATTCATTGCTCTTGTATTCTTATCATATACTGCAAGCTGTAATTTATCATACCTTTCTTTTAAAAAATTAAGCATTCTGTTCCCAATTCCTTTTCTCTGATTGCCCACTTTTATAAACAGTCCACCTATAAATATATTTTCTATCAAACTTACAAACCCTTTTATTTCTCCGTCTTCTTCATATATATAAGTTGTAGAATTAGGTAAATAATTGTTTTTCACATTGTCATAGTTTTCCAGCCAATAGCTGTCAGGAATAAAATTTTGAGCTTCTATTGTTGAAGTTTTCCATAATTTCATAACTGTATTAATATCTTCATTTTTTAAATTTCTAATCATTTTTCTTCCTTTTTAAATTTTTTAATTCTTCCATTTGGGCAGCTAATGTCCTATATTTTTTGAGCAGGGCATTTCTTTCTGGTTCATAATCACATTCATGCAATTCTTCTTTCAGTTCATCGATCATTTTCTCCAGCTTTTCAATTTCTCCTATACTCATTTCCATCATCTCCCATAAGATTATTTATCTTAATATCTTATATACCTTCTGAAAGTCAAAAAATCAATAGTTTTTTCTTATATTATTTTAATTTTTCTGTCCAGTTTTTCCATATTTCTGGTTGATATCCTAATGTTATTTCATTTTTAAATCTTCCAATGGGGCTTTTAAATAAAACTGGGGTTTCCAATAAAGTTTCTTCTAAATTAAATACCATATATTGAAGATTTCTTTTTTTATATTCTGTTCCCTCTGTATCAATCAGTTCTTCAAGGGGATACTTACTGCATATGCTTTTTAACTCTCCTTTAGAAGGAGCTTTTTCTTTTAAATCAATAAATTGAACTTTTACTCCTCTCTCTTTAAAAAATCTTTCAGCTTTCTTTGAATCATTACAATTCTTTTTTCCAAAAATCTGTATTATTATTTTAATCTCCTCCTATAGCTCTATGACTTTTTGTGCCATTTCTCTAAAAGTATCATCATGAGTCACTATTATACTTTGCTCCAGATTTTTCAATATCTCCCCAATTGAATCAGCCAGACTTCTTCTTCTTTCTGTGTCAAGGTTATTAGTAGGTTCATCAAATATTGAAAATTTACTTTCTGTAAACAGTTCACTCATTGCCCCTCTTATAGAAATTGCTACTGCAACCTGTTCTCCTCCTGAAAGCTGCTCAAATTTCAGTTCTCCTCTGTCGCCATCTAAAAAAACAACATATTTATTCTTATCTTCATTAGACCAGATTATTTTTTCCCCTCTTCCAGTTATTTTTCTAAAATTCTCAGTTGCAAGTATTTCTATCTCTTTAAGCATATTTTTTGAAACTTCCTTACCCATAGATTTTATTTTTTCTCTAAATATCTTAGTAAGTTCTAATTTCATATTTAATTTTTCCAAATACTTTCTTTTATTTTTCAGCAAATCTTCATATTTTTTTATTTCTTCTAATTTTTTTTTTAAAGTTTCTGCTTCACTATTTACTGCCCCTAATTTTTCTCTTATCTCTTCAATATCAGATGTAATTTTACCATCTTTTTCCTGAATTTTTTCTAATTCTATATTTTCTATATCTTTTCTTTTTAGTTCTAATAAAGTACTTTTTTCTCTAAATTTCATTTCATTATTTTCAATAATCAATTTTATATTTTCAAGATTTTTTTCTAATTGATTTTTTTCCATGGCTTTTTTATAATTTTCAAGATAAAGATTGCTGCTTCTTTCCAAATTATCCATCTTTTTTTCTAATTTATCAATATTCTCATTAACAGTTATCAATTCATTAGAGAAAATTTTATTTTCATCAAGAAAATTTCTTTTTGCTTCTAAAGTTTTTATATTTTCTTTAATTAATATTTTTTTTGCTTCTATATTTTTTAATTCTATATTTATATTTTTATTAAGATTTTCTATCTCTTTTTCAAGGCCACCTTTTATATCTTCAGACTTTAATAAATCTAAGCTGTCAATCTTTGTTTTAAGTGTTATTCTTATTTCAGAAAGCTTTTCTTTGCTTTCAATATTATTTTCTAATTTAAAGTTTTTTAATTTCAACTTTTCATTTTCTATTTTAGATTTTCCAGTTTCTAGTTTTAATTTTTCTTGAATAAATTCTGCTTCTTTTTCATTAATTTCTTTTGATAAGGTATCTAATTTTATTATTTTTTCCATTATCTCATTTTTATTTATGAGTTTATGGTTTATTTCTTTTACAGTATTTTTTTTATCTTCTATCTCTTTTATATACTTCTCTCTTTTATCTTTAAAATATTCATCTATATTTTTTCCATCAAGATTTTTACACTGTTCTTTTAAATATGGACAATATGAAGTTTTCAACATTTTAAAAGCTTCTTCATTTTCTTTCAGCAGTAAATCTTTTTTTAATATCTCATCTTCTAATAACTTTTTCTTTTTTTCATGCTCCTCTAGTTCAGAAAGTTGGCTTTCAAGATTTTCACTCATTAAATATTTTCTTTTTTCTTTCTCTTTATTTATATCTTCCAACTTTTCCTCTAATTTTATCTCAAAGTTTTTTATATTATTTTCTCCAGATTCAAGCTTTTTTTCAAATTCTTCCAATTTTGCTAAAAGAGGTGTTATTTTATTTAATTCAGACTTATATTCAATAAACTTTGTCTTTTTATCCTCTATTTCTTTTTCTATTTCTAATAATTTATTATTTCTTTCTAAAAGAAGTGATTCATTATTTTCTTTTTTATTTTTAAAAACTTTTATTTCTCCATCAATTTCTGAATTTAACTTTTCTAATAAATTTATTTCTTTTTCATGTAAAAGACATTCTTCTTTTATTTTTTCCAACTCTTTTTTCCTGGTTTTTAATATATTTATTTCCTGAGAATATTTCTGATATTCTTCATATTTCTCTCTGTTTTCTTTTACTATTTTTTCTGAAATTTCACTTTCTCTTATAGAATTACTTACTTTGATTAATTCTTCATTTTTATTTTTTAGATTTCCAGTTAAAGCATTTATCTCACCAGTAAGTTTTTCTATCTCAATATTTAAAGAATTATATGAGTTCAAAAATTCTTTTACTTTGCTTTTCTCATTATTTAATAAAGTTAAACTCAAATTATATTCTTTTGCTCTTCCTTTTTCAAATTCCAATTTTTCTTTTATATCAGCAGGATCTTCCATTATTTCAGCTATATTTTCCATACTGCTTCTTTCTATCTCAATATCTTTTTCATATCTGTTTACTGCATCTCTTGAATATCCTTCATATATTTTTTTATAAATATCAGTGTTAAATACTTTATTAAATATTTTTTCTCTTTCATTGTCTTTTTCTTTAAAAGAAGATATAAATTCATTTTGCTTAGCAACAATTACATTATCATATATTCCTTTCAAGTCGCCTTTAATACCGCAAAGTTCTCTTATTCTATCTTCTTTTCCTATTAATTGAAACTCTGGATTATCTTTCTTATATATACTTGTTGATCCAGGTACTTTTCTTGTAACTATATAGTCCTCCCCATCTATTCCAGTAAATTCTATCTCTATTTTTGCACTTTTTTTTCCATATTTTATTGCTTCTCTTTGATTTCCTCCTCTTAATTCAGAATCAAAAAGAGCATATCCTATTGCTTCAAGAATAGATGATTTTCCTTTACCGTTTTCTCCAAGAAGAAGATTTATTCCACTGTCAAATTCTACATCTAGTTTATCATGTATACGGTAATTCTCAAGATGTATTCTATTTATTTTCATTTCCTATCTCCTCCTCAAGCATAGTATCAAAAAGTTCAAAAAAATCCTTTTCTCTATCATTTTCCTCTTGATATTCTTTAAATTTTTGAAGATAAGATGTTATTTTTTCAGCATCAGAAAATTCTTCCCAATAGTTTATAATCTCTCTTTCTACATCTCTCACAGAGTAATATCCCTCTTCTCCTAAATTTCTATCAAAAATAGAGTTAGGATATCTCAATTTTATATAACCTTTTAAAGCTCCATTACTTTCTAAGATTTTTTCCAATTCATTTACATTTACATATCCACTATCTTTTAATTTTATATTTACAATAACCAGTTCTTCACCAGTTAATCCTAAATTTTTTGAAAATTCTTCAAATTCATCTGTAATATTATTCTCATAAGTAAATTCCTTCTCTATTCTTGTTCTTGGAGAAAGTTCAGAAAATTCATATTCTAAAGTATCTGTATCAAAAATTATAACTCCCTTAGAGTTATTTTTTTCATTTAAAACATTCCAGAATTCAGTTGAACCTGGTATGAAAAAATATGGTTTATCTTTTGGATAGCTTATAAATGAATGGAGATGTCCTCCTGCCATATATATAACTTTATCTTTAAATCTTTTTATTATATCTGTATTTACCAGCCCAGGAAGAAATTCTGATCCTCCTAATGCTGTATGTACCATGACTATATTTTTTTCATTTTCATTTAAATTTTCACTCAGTTTTTCTAAAACTTCATCAACGGCAAACCCAGGATATCCTACTCCATAAAAATTAACATCTCCTATTGTTATTTTTTCAAATTCATATCCTTCATTTGAAGCTCTATATTTTCCTCGTCTTACATAACCTTTTCTCTCCAGATATCCAAGCCATGAGTTTATCTCATCATATCCTGATATGTTATCATGATTTCCTTCAATAAGAAGAACCTGGATATTATTATTTTTTAGCTTTAAAAATACCTTTTCACACCTGTCTAAAGTGTCTGGTGAAAGCTCTTTTTTATCAAATAAATCTCCAGTTATTAAAAAAATATCTACTTCTTTTTCTATTCCTCTGTCTGCAGCCTGTTCAAAAGCGTTAAAAAAATCCAAATATCTTTTTTGAGAAAACTCTTTTGTTCCAAAAGGTTTTTTTCCTAAATGTATATCTGAACAATGAAGTATTTTCATTTTTACTCTCCTCTGCAATAATCTTTAAATTCACATTCTCTGCATTTTTCTTCTGAATACTCTCTTCTATCGAATTCTCTATTCAATATTTTTTTTACAGTATCCTCAAAATTAGAAATAGTTTGCTTTATCTTGCTTTTTTCTAATTTTATCTCCACCATAGTTTCTTCTTTATTTCCTGTATAATACAAGTAAGCTCTTAAATTTTCTGAATTATATTTTTCCCTCAACATATATGAATATATTTCTATCTGCCTTTCATAAGAAGCATATCTGCTGTCATCATATCCAGAAAATCTTCCAGTTTTAAAATCCAGCAGTTCTATATAATCACCTTGTTTTCTTAGAAGGTCAATTGTTCCTTCTAAAATATAGTTATTTTCTACACTGTATTCTTTTTCTTCAGAACTTATTATATTATCCCAATTATTTTTTACACTATCCACATATCTTTTAATCTGTTCAAAAGCTCTTTCTCTTATATTTTCTCCAAGAAATACTCTGACATTTTTTTTCAGCATATTATAGTTTTTTTCAACAAGCTCTTTTAATTCCTCATCAGAATAAATTTTTTCAACATCACTTTTCACTTCTTTATGAATATTCTCAATTGATTTATGTACAAGTATTCCAAAAGATGTTTTATTAGTTTTTAAAGGCTTAAATTCAAATTCTTTGTAAAATCTATATCTCAAAGGACAGTCTTCATATATCAATATATGTCCTGTGTAAGATAAAAATTCTTTAGTTTCAGATTCTTTTAATTTAGATATCTGTAACTTTTCAAAATAAAAATTTTCATCATTCCAATAAGGTATAGTTTCATAAACAGGTTTAAAAATCTTTGATGGCAGTTCTTTTCCACCAGCTCTGTTTTCTACACTTGTCAATACAAGAAGATTTTGCGCTCTAGAAAAAGCTGTATAGAAAACTCTCCAGAAATCAAAAATATTTTTCCTATCTCCAGGTTCAAAATCATTTCCCAGAGTTATAACATCTTCCAGTCTGTCTTCTTCTGTCAACTCTCTATTATCTGGTTCAGACTCCAATGACCCTACTATAACCACTGGAAACTCCAGCCCTTTTGCCTGATGGATTGTCATAAATGACACTGCCCCCAGCAGAGTTTCTTTATTTTCATATTCATCTATTCCTTTTTCAAAAAGAAGCCTGATATGTGTTACAAAAAGATATCTTACTACTTTTTCAATATTTTCCTTTGTTATATACTCTATTCTGCTTAAATTTTCAAATTTATCAAAGATTTGTGAAAGAATTCCCAGATTGTATATTTCTCTTCCCTCTTTAGCACCATTTTTATTCAAATCTATAAGTTCTTTAAATGTTTTAAATGCAAAAAGAGAATAAAAAATTCTGCTTATATTTTCCCCTTTCTCCTCTCCTAAATCTAAATTTTTTTCTCTGTTCTTTAATATCCAATCATATAATTCCTTATCCTTTGCCAGATATTTTTTCAATTCAGTAATACAATCATTATAATAAGTAGCTGTTTTTCTTATATAGACATCATCTAAAACTAATGGCTTACTTTGTGGAAATAATACAAGCAGTGCTCCCAATACAAGTTTCACTTCTTTTCTATAGAAAAAATTCTTAGAACGAGGAGAATAAGCAGGAATACCCCTTTCTTCCAAATAATCTATCAATTCTTTAACTCTTGAGAATCTTACTGATTTAAATAAGAATGCCACTTGGCTGTAATCTTCTATTTTTCCCATTGTCTTTAAATTTTTTATAAATTTATATATATTTTCTTTCCATTGGCTTTCAGAATTTCCTCCTATTCTAATAACTCCAGGATTATCTACAAATTCTTTATCTGCTGGTGGCTGTATATCTTTTTGATATCTAAAATTTTTCCAGTTTATAAGGTTTATCCATCTGTTGCAGAAAGTTATTATATCCTTATGCGAACGGTAATTTATATCAAGAGTCACTATTTTGCATTCATTTTCATCAAATTTATTTGGGAATTCCAGTATATTTTTTACAGATGCTCCTCTGAATCTATATATTCCCTGATCATCATCTCCAACAACACATATATTTTTTCTGTTTCCTCCCAATTCAAAAATTATTTTTTCTTGAATTGAATTTGTATCCTGATATTCATCAATCATTATATATTGAATTTTTTCTCTGATTTCCTCCAATACAAAATTATTATTTAAAAGTATTCTATATATTTCCCTTTGTATAGAGGCAAAATCTATTACATTGTCCTCTATTAATAATTTTTGATATAATTCATGAGCTTCCTTTAAGAATCCTATTTTTTTATCCTGTTCTTCTTTTACATAATCCAGGCTTCTTCCTTCTTCATTTATTCTATTTACCCATTTTTGAATTTTTCCTGCTTTTCCCCAATTATTAACAGCTGGAATTTCCTTAAAAAACTCATTATATCCATCTATTTCTTTAAATTCCTTTATTTTTGAAAAAATAAAAAAATGCTGTTCAAGTTCATCCAGTACTTGATAGCCTTCACTAAAATCAGAATATTCTATATATTCATCTATTAAACGAAGACATATAGAATGCAAAGTTCCCATATATATAGCATTTATATTTATTTTTGAATCATAATCTTTTATTCTTTCAGATATCCTTCCAATTAATTCTTTAGAAGCTCTGTCTGTAAAGGTTGATACCATTATCTTTTCTGGAGATATCTTTTTTTCTATAAGCATATGGACTACTCTTTCCACTAATGTTCTTGTCTTTCCAGAACCAGGTCCTGCAATTACTAAAAGCGGTCCCTCTGTATAAGTTACTGCCTCTCTCTGTTCTTTATTTAAATTTATCTCTTTATTTTCCATATACTCAACTCCATCTTTTCTCTACCTCTATCCAATACATAAATTATATCATATATTCTTCAAGTAAAAAATTTTATTTTACTAAAAGTATTGACCTAATCTTAAAAAAGGACTACAATATAACCACTGGAGAGAAACAGGGAGATGGTCTTAAATGAAAGAACATAAATATGTAAATTTTTCTCAGGAGTATGATGTCCACTATATCATCAATAAATATCCTAAGAAAGAGCATGAAGCAGTTAAAGAATATCTTGAAACATTAAAAACTCAAAAAAATCTTACCCATGAAGATGTTTTTAATCTGATAGAAAAAAATTTAAAATTTAAAAAAATAGCTAAATAATCTACCTTTGATTAATTTTTGATATTTTAATAATTTTTAAATAATATCTCCAGTTACAAAAGAGCAGTCTAAATACTTGGACTACTCTTTTTTATAATCAGTATTCTTTTTATATTTTTTGTCCACTATAAATTAACTATTGTCAATTCTGATAAAAAGTTGTAATATTAGTATTGTCATAATGAATTTATATTGGGGTTGATTTAAATGAAAGTATTAAATAAAATGCTGCTCAATTGGATCTATATGCTTTGTTTTTTAGGTGGATATATCAATGCTATCTGCATTGTAAAATATTCATATACTGTTTCTCATTTTACTGGAAATATTTCCAAAACTGCTATTAATATTTCTCAAGGAAACTTTAGTGAGGTATTTAAAGTTTTTACTATTATAGCTGCTTTTGTTATTGGAACTACTATTTCTGGCTCACTTGTAGATGGGAGAGAATTTAATCTTAAAAGACGATACGGCTATGCTTCAATAACTTTAGGAAGTGGTTTACTAATCCTTTATTCATTTCTCTATGATACTCTTCCCTTTTTTTACTATCTCCCATTTATGATTGGAGTAGAAAATGGATTATTCATTTCATATAAAGGGGTAGTGGTGAGAACATCTCATATTACAGGAAGTCTTACTGATATGGGAGTATATATAGGACATTGTATAAAAGGAAAAACTGAAGATAAATGGAAAGTATTTTTCTGCTTATTTACTATTTTATCTTTTATGGCAGGAGGCTTTTTTGGAATAGAAGCTTTTTATGTATTTAAAAAGGAAGCTTTTCTTATTGCAGCTTTTTTATATATAGGTGTAGGACTGACTTATTTTTCAATTAGGCAGAGATATCAAAAAATATTAGGATATTCAGATTTGAAATTATATTGAAAGGAATTAAAATGGAAAAATATTTAATAACACTGAAGGAAAAAGAAAGTTATATAGAAAAATTCCCAGTTTTAAACTGCAATGAATCTATTGGAATAGATTATGATGGATATGTTTCTATTAAATGTAAAAAACTTTCTGGAACTTGTACTTACAGAATAAGTCAAAAAGAAGAATACAAAAATTGCAGACTTTTAACTAAATAATGGAGGTATTATGGCTTTTAATGCAGAACTTTACAAAGATTTAAGTTTTAAAGAAAAATATTCAGCTTTTTTAAATGAAATTGAAGAATATCTTTCTAGAGAGAGTGATCCAATTGCTAACCTTGCTAATGCTTCAGCTTTTATCTCAGCTTTTTTTGATGAAATAAACTGGTGTGGCTTTTATCTTCTAAAAAAGAATGAATTAGTTTTAGGTCCATTTTGTGGAATGCCTGCTACTACTAGAATTCAGATAGGAAGGGGTGTATGTGGTACTGCTGTAGAAAGAAAAGAAAAAATAGTAGTAAAAAATGTATGTGAATTTCCAGGTCATATTACCTGTGATGTAAGGTCTAAATCTGAAGTTGTTATTCCTCTTATTAAAGATAACAAAATATATGGGGTATTAGATATTGATAGTGCAGTTTATTCAAGATTTTCTTCAGATGAAGTAGTTATTTTAGAAAAAGCCATAGCTATTATTAATAAATATACTGATTATGAAAAAATAACTTATTAAAAAAGGGCTAATATAAATTTAGAATAGTTTAAACAATATAAAATAGGATTCTTTTTTAAATACTTAAAATAAATATCAAAGTAAAAATTAGTAGAAATCTATAAAATGATTTCTATTTTTTTTATAGAAAAATAAAAGAGGCTGTGAAAACTAGTATAATAAATTACTAATTCGCAGCAGCCCTATTTATATTAATTACCTAAAAGTCTTTTAAATAATGAATCATTTGAAGTTGTATTTTCAGGAGCTATATCATTGTTAGTTTTTTCAATAACTGGATTATACCCCTCAACTCCTTCAGTTCCATTTTCTTTTCTTACACTTCCAAATATTCCTGCTATTCCATTTGCATACTTCATTTCACTTTCCATCTGTAGCTTTCCTTTTCTTACAAGAAATTCTCTTCCTGCTCCAGAAATAAGCCCATTATTTACAGTCAGTGTTTGTAAATTAAAATCACCATTTTTCAAGTGATTTTCTAAGAAGGAAAAAGTACTTGGAGCATACAGTCCCTTATCAATTAAAGTCTGATAATACTTTGCCCATAGAGGAGCCACTCCAGTTCCTCCAGTAACATTTCCTTTTATAGATCTATTATCATCATATCCTATGTAGATAGTTGTAACATAATCAGGAGTTATTCCAGCAAACCAGATAGTTCTATTATCATTTACAGTTCCTGTTTTTCCTCCCTGTTCTATTCTCTTTTTATCTTTTGTATATACAGAAGCTCTGCTGGAACTTCCATATTGCACTGAACTTTTCAGCATAAATGTTATTATGCTTGTATTAATACTGTCAAATACTTTTTCTTTTTTAGGTGTATTTTGATATATAGGATTTCCATATCTATCTTCTACATCTGTTACTGTTACAGGCTCTACTACATAACCTCCATTTGAAAATATTGAATAGTCTATAGCATGCTGTAATGGTGTATTTTCAAATGATCCCAAAGATGCAGTAAGATCATCTGGTATATTTAAACTAGGATCAAGTTTTGCAACAGTTTCTTTAAAAGTTTTTGTTCCTATTTTTTGAAGCATTTTTATAGAAACTATATTTAAAGATCTATCCAAAGCATTAAGCAGAGTAACATTCTTTGAATATCTGCTTCCATAGTTTTTTGGTGTCCAACTTCCAAATGAAATAAATGAGTCCTCTACTACTGAATTCATTTCCATTCCATTTTCTATGGCTGTAAAATATAAGAAAGGTTTAAATGAAGAACCTAACTGTCTTTTTGCCATAGTTGCTCTGTTGAAATTTCCTGATTTAAAATTTCTTCCACCAATCAAAGATATTACGTGTCCATTATTTGGATCTATAGTTGCCATTCCACCTTGCAGTTCATCATTTTTTTTGAAGAACTCATAATTTTCAAATACTTCTTTTGCAGTTTTCTGCATTTCTAAATCTAAAGTAGTATGTACTCTCAATCCTCCAGTATACACCATATTCTCTCCAAATTTATCAACTAAAAACTCTTCCACCATATTTGAAAAATCAGGATAATTAATTGTTACATCACTTTTTTTGTTATATATTATAGTTGTATTATCATCCATTTTAAAATTTTCAGGAAGCTTATCTTCATTTATAAATTTATGATTTTTTGCCTGTTCATATTCTTCCTTTGTTATAAGTTTATCCTTATACATTTCAGATAAAATAAGATTAGCTCTCTTTAATGAAGCCTCTAAATTTCTTCTTGGATTATATTTCTCAGGTCTGTTAGGTATTCCTGCAAGGAGAGCTGATTCAGCTATGTTTATTTCAGAAATATCCTTTCTGTACAATTGTTTAGCTGCTGTCTTTATACCATAAGATCCAGCTCCGAAATATATCTCATTCAGATATTTTTCAAATATTTCATCTTTTGTATATCTTCTCTCTATTTCAAATGTTATAATAGCCTCTTTTATTTTTCTTGAAAGTTTTCTCTCATGAGAAAGAAAGGCATTTTTTGCAAGCTGCTGAGTTATTGAACTTGCTCCCTGTACAGCACGGCCACTACGAATATTAGCTACAATAGCCCCTATCAGTCTTTTTATATGTATTCCATGATGTGAATAAAACTGTTTATCTTCTATTGCTAAAAAAGCATTTCTGCTGTATATAGGAACTTCTTTTAGCTTTACTGTATCTCTGGATTCTCTGTATATAGTATCTATTACTTCACCATTTCTATCATACAGTACAGTTGGCAGAGATGGTGCATAGTCTTCTATCAAAGTTACTATATCAGGAAGTTCTTTGGAATATTTATTTATAACTCCTAAAACTACTCCCACAGATGCAATACTTCCAACAATAAATAAAACTATCATTATTTTTATTATTCTTTTTACAAGTATTTTCATAGTTTCAGTACTCCTTTTAAAATCAAACTATTTCTTAGGAGCTTTCTGTCTTAACTGACCACAAGCGCCGTCTATATCAGTCCCTTTTTCTCTTCTCAATGTAACATTTACTTTTCTTACATCTTTCAGGAAAGTAAAGAATTTATCTATTTTCTTTTCAGAAGGTCTTTCAAATTCTGTTCCAGCCACAGGATTATATGGAATAAGATTTACCACATGATCAAATTCATGTACAAAGTCAGCCAATGCATTAGCATCTATATCTGAAACATTAAAATCATTGATCATTATATACTCGAAACTTATTCTACGTTTAGTCTGTCTTTGATATTCCTGTAATATTGCATAAAGATCCTCAAGTGGATAACTTCTGTTTACAGGAATGATTGTATCTCTTTTTGCATTTATTGCACTGTGAAGTGATATAGCAAGTTCAATAGGAAGTTTTTCTAATAAGATTTTTTCTATATTAGGTACTATTCCTGATGTTGATATAGTTATTTTTCTTTTAGAAATATTTATCCCATTTTCATTAGAAAGTATATCAAGAGCTTTCAATACATTTGAAAGATTAAGCAAAGGCTCTCCCATTCCCATAAAAACTATATTACTTATGTTGCTTCCTTGCTTTACAAGTCTTCTTTCTACAGTATATACCTGATTGATTATTTCATTTACATCAAGATTTCTTACAAAGCCATCTTGTCCAGTTGCACAAAAAGCACATTTTACAGGGCATCCTACCTGTGATGATATACAAAGAGTATTTCTTTTGTCTTTATGTCTTAATAATACAGTTTCAATAGTATTTCCATCTTCAAGTTTAAAAAGAAACTTTTCTGTTTTATCAATTTTAGATACCTGCTGCTTCAAAAGATTTAAAAATGGTATATATGCTTTTTCAGCTAAAAGCTCTCTGTCTTTAAGTGAAAGATTTGTTATTTCATTAAGATCTCTTACTATTTTTTTATGAAGCCAGTTAAATATTTGCTTCCCGTAAAATTTTTTCATTCCAAGGGAAATTACTAATTCCTCTAGCTCTTGTTGATTTAAATTTAATAAATTAATTTTTTCTGACATTATTCCTCCGATTATAAAATTACTAACATAATATTATATCAAAAAAAATGCTCAATTACAACTTATTAAGAAAAGTTTCAAGTTGTTTTTTCAACTCTTCTTTTGATATTTTTCCTTTGAAATTTCCCTTTATCTGATTTCCCCCACCTTTAATATTGGTATTAGATGAAGTTAGTTCCTTTAGGAACTCTTTACAATTAATCCTATTTGAGATGATTGAATAACTGTCCTCATTTCCTGCTATCAATATAAAATCTTCTGGAGTAATATGTCTTGGCAGATACTGTACTGTTACCTTATCTCCTGTATATATAATAAATTTATATCCATTTATTTCCTCTGCCTCTCTCATCAGTTTTTCTCCTAAAAGTTCAGCAAATTCTGAAGCAATCATTTTCATTTCTGTTTCAGTTTTTTTCTTTTCTTCCAAGCTTTTGTTCAACATTGTGAGAATTTCATAATCTTTACAGCTGAATATATGACACAATTCTTTTGATAACTCATTTTTAAAAGCATAATCTTTTATAGCTCTATCTCCAGCTATAAAAAAGAATCTTGTGTAGTTTCCTTTTATTTTTTCATGAGATAATATTTTAAATAGTTTTATATCCTTTGTATTTTCAACATGAAAACCAGCACAAGCCCCTAAATCAATATCTGGTATTTCTACAAATCTTACATCTCCAGTCACTTTATCTTTAATAGCCTTTCTCAGTCCTTCTATTTTTAGAGCTTCTTCATGATTAAGTGTATATATTTTCAATTCTATAGCTTTTCTTATAACTTCATTCGCCTTATTTTCCAGTTCTTTTATAGTTTCTTCTGATATTGTATTAGAATCTAAATCTACTGAAGTATATTCTTCTGCCATTCTAAATCCTACAGTATTTAATTGATAGTCATTATATGCAAGAGCTGAAAAAAGATGTTGAGCTGTGTGCTGACAGGCTATATCTTTTCTTCTTTCTGCATCAATAGTATACTCATATTCTCCCAGAGTTAATTCTCTATCAATCACTATACTTCCATCTCTGACTTCAAGAACAATACTCTCTCCTATTGTTCCTCTATCTCCTAATTGTCCCCCTTTTCCATCTATGTAAAAAGAACCATTTCCATCACTTAATTTTATTATATATCCTTCTTTAATTTTTTCACAGTTTAAAACTTCAGCTTTCATTAAAGTATCCCTCCAGACATCTAGAATTTACCACTCTATTATATCACATAAAAGATTAAATTCTTAATAAAAAATAGAGGTTAATCAAAAGCCAACTTCAAATTTTAGAAACTTGTTATTTAGAGAAATTTGTTGACTCTCTCTAATAAAAAATTTCCAAAATTATATTTCTGCTTATGAGTTATCCTCTACTTCAAAAATTTTAATTTAAAAATTCCATATATAAAGTTATTTCAATAAATTCTTTTCAAACTAGATATTTATTTTATATTTTTATATCTTTTATGCTTTCTAATATAAAATCAGGCTTATATGGACTGTCCTTCACATCTTCTTTTTTGCTCTCTCCAGTCAAAACCAGAATAGTATCACAGCCATTATCATAACCACAAGCTATATCAGTATATAATCTGTCTCCTATTATTACAGTTTCCCCTTTAGAAACTCCATTTTTCTTAATGCAGTAATCTAATATTTCCCTTGAAGGTTTTCCTAAAAAAAGAGGTTTTCTTTTAACTGCATATTCCAGCATTTTACATATTGCACCACAATCAGGAAGAAATTTTCCACCCTCTACTGGATAAACAAAATCTGGATTGGCTGCCAGATATTCTGCTCCTTCACTAAGTAACTTGCAGGCAGTCACAATTTTTTGATAATTTAATTCGCTATCCAATGCAACTGCTACATAGTCAACATTATATTTGCCATTAACTTTTTGAGGCTCCTCTATTACTTTTACTCCCATATCTTCTAAAAGTTTTTTTAAAGATTTTGTTCCTACTAGGAATACTGATGGATTATCTTTTTTTTCAATTAGATATTCTCCAAGCATGTATCCAGCAGTAACTATCTCCTCTTCTAAAATTTCAATATTCATTTTTCTAAATTTTTCTACATATTCTTCTCTTGTTCTTGAAGAATTATTGGTAAATAACATAAGTTTTTTACCTTTTTTTCTTATTTCTTTAATTATCTTTTCTGCTCCATCTAAAGGTTTATTTCCTAAAATAAGTGTTCCATCAATATCAAATAGATATAATTTTTTATTTTTCATTTTATTTTCCTCATTTCAATTAGTTTTACTTTAATTATTATACAATAATTTTTCTGTTGTTCCTACAAACAAATACTATCTTTATTACTTTCATACAAACTTTAACATATTTCTGTAAAAAATATATAAAATCTCAGTTAATTATAAGTGAAAAACAGAAAATATTATTATTACTGTATCTATTGACATAAAGTATTTTGTAAGGTATAAAGAAAGTATAATATCTAACTGACAATAAAGGGGGAGTAAATGATGTCTGATATTTCAAAAATGTTATTAGAAAAATCTAAAAAACGTCGTACTTATCGCCAATTTTTAGAAGAGCCTGTAGATATTGATATAATCAAAGATTGTATCATGACTGCTGCCACTGCTCCAAGTGGTGCAGATAAACAGCCTTGGCATTTCTCAATAGTTATTGATCCAATTATGAAAGAGAAAATAAGAGAAGAAAGTGAAAAAATAGAAAAAGAATTTTATGACTCCAAAATTACTAAGGAATGGCAGGAAGATTTAAATAAATTGACACTTACATGGAAAAAACCTTTCCTTACTGAAGCTCCCTGTCTTATTGTCATATTTAAAGAATTTTATAAAGAAAATAAAGATGGAACTTTAGATAAAAATTATTATGTTAATGAATCTATTGGTATTTCCATTGGTTTTCTTATTAATGCACTTCATAATGCTGGGTATGCCAGTCTCACATATACTCCAGCTCCTATGATATTTTTGAGAGACTTGTTAAAAAGACCAGCTGGTGAGACTCCAGTTATGGTATTAGTTGTTGGAAAAGCTGATCCAAACTATTCTCTTCCTATTTTAACAAAAAAAACATTTGAAGAAATAGCTGAAATAATTTAAAATATTTTCACCCTATTATAAATTTTAAATTTAATAAATAAAAAAACTATTATAAATTTAAACTACCTCACTCATTGAAAAATAGAGTTATGAATTATCATTAATTATACTTTATTCATTAAAATAACTTAAATAAAAATAAATACTGAAGTAAAAAAAGCTGAGTAACATTTAAAAAAATGTTTTACTCAGCTCTCTTTTTTGTATAATATAGTTACCACCCTAATTATACAAAGGAGACATACATGCAAATCAAACATATTATCTCTAAAATCAATATAACAAATCTTTTAGGTAAAATCAAGAAATATTTTAAAAATGAGCATTTTGAGGATGTTAAACAGACTATTCAAAAATTCTTAGCTTGTTCTATTGATAAATCTTTTCTCTCTCTTCAATGCCCTAATTGTCACGATGCGCATAAAATTAAAGTTACTTGTAAATCTAGATTTTGTCCTTCCTGCGGTAAACGTTATTCTGCTCTTTGAACTGAAAAAACTTCCACTTCTCTTATTGATGTTAAACATAGAAGTGTCCTTTTTACTATTCCTGAAGAACTTAGAATGTTTTTCTTCTATGATAGAGATCTTTTAACTAAGCTTGCTTATGCTGTTAATGATGTTTTTAAATATCAATTTCATAACATTAAAGCAAAAAATCAAAGAATTCATAAAATTTCAAAATATTCTTCTAAATACTTTACTAACTCAGATATCATTCATTATGGATTGATTACTGTTATTCACACCTTTGGACGCGATCTTAAATGGAACCCTCATATTCATGCTATTGTTACTTTAGGTGGTTTCAATAAAAACTACCAATTTCTTGAAAAAAAATATTTTCATGTCAATTCCATTGCTGGACAATGGAAAAAAATGGTTATTGATATTGTTAAATCTGGAAATTATGACAAGCCTGAAATTAAAGCTAAAGCTTATGCTGCTGCTAACTACCTTTATCGCAAAAATACAAGATTCTTTTTCAATGTTGCAAAAAATGATTTAAATAATAATATTTATGCAATTAAATATATTGGCAGATATCTAGCAAGAGCTCCTATCGCAGAATATAAAATTATTGATTTTTATGATAATAAGGTTACTTTCTATTATGAAAGTCTTGCTGATGATAAACAAAGAATTGAGCTTACTTTAGATGCAGAAACATTTCTTTCCAAATTAATTATTCACATTCCCCCTAAACATTTCAAAATGATTAGGCGCTTTGGAATCTATTCTAGAAATATTAAATCAGAACTTAAAAACATCATGAAATTCATGAGAAAATATGTCTCTAAATATTCCAATTTTACTTTTTATCAGCTTGAAATATGGAAAGCTTTTGGAGTAAATCCTTTTTATTGTTTTAAATGTAATACCAGAATGAAAGTTAAAAAAATATCATATTTTAATATACATACAGGCTCCATTTGCTGGAAAGAATATCGCTAAATAGCTGATTAACAATCAGCTTTTTTGTGCTGTCAATTTTAATCTTATTCAATTAATATATCTAGTATGAATACAAAATAATTAATATTTTTTATTTTTTCAACAAATTTATCAAATTATAATTTCCTAAGAAATAAAAACTAATAGAAATCTATAAAATGATTTCTATTTTTTTTATAAAAAAAGAAGCTCTATAAATCAGTAAAATAAATTACTAATTTGCAGCAGCTTCTTTATTTTTATTTTATTACTTTTATAATTTCGTCATTTTTATATCTCACTTTTTTCTCTTCTTTTCCACTAGGAGTATAAAAAACTACAACTCCTTCTGCCTTTCCATTCTTATAATTTTTTTCAAACATAAGCTGTCCATTCTTGTAATATTCTTTATGACTTCCTTCTAATTTTCCATCTTTATAATGACTTTCATCTGCAATTTCCCCAGTCATATAATAACTTTTATAGCTTCCATCTTTTTTTCCATCTTTATATGAAGTTTCTATATTTAGCTGTCCATTGTTATAATATTGTCTATATATTCCTTCCTGTTTTCCATCTCTATATTTTGTTTCACTATAAAGCTGCCCATTTTCATAATAGACTTTATATTCCCCTCTTATTTTATTTTCTTCCATATTAGCTTCAATGTTTAAATTTCCATTCTCATAATACTTTTTATAAATTCCTTCTTTTTTTTCATTTTTTATATTAGTTTCAATACTCATATTTCCATTTTCATGATATTCTTTAAAAAGTCCTTCTATTTTTCCATTTTTAAAATTTGTTTCATATTGTAAATTTCCATTTGCGATATATGATTTATAAAGACCATCTTTTTTTCCTTTTTTATATTCAGTTTCACTTTTTATTTTTCCATCTTCATAATATTCCTTAAATATTCCATCAGGCTTATTATCTTTAAAATATTTTTCTATTGATAATTGTCCATTCTCATAATATTTTTTTTGTTCTCCATCCAGACGATTATCTTTATAATTCCATTCATTATGAACTTGTCCATCTTCATAGTATTCTCTTACTATACCTTCAAGTTTTCCATCTTTATATTGAGAATCCATTTTTATTTGACCATTCTCATATTTTGATATGATTTTTCCAGTAAATGGTTTTTTTTCATTTTCAATATATACTATCCCATTTTTTTCCTGTTTTTTAGATATATCTACTTCTTTTGGACCACCGCATCCAAATAAAAAAATTATTAAAAATACTGCTCCCAGTCTGTTTTTCATGGCTTCCCTCCATAAACATTATATTATTTGTATTATAACACAAATTTATAAAATAATATCCTATCTTTTATGAATTTAAAACCCCAGAATAAAATATCTGGGGTTTTTACAAATCATTTTTTTATTATTTCTTTGATTTCTTTTAATTTTTCTTTATCTTTTTCAATTCTTTTCTTAATCTTTTCTGCTTCATCTTTTAATCCTTTTTTCAATTCCTTATTACATTCTTCAATATCTTTTTTCAAATAGTCTAGATTTTTTTTCAATTCTTCAACTATTTTATCAGTTTCTTCTGAAATTTCTTCTTTAGTTTTAGAAGCAAAATCTTTAACTTTTACTCCAATTTCTTTTTCTTTTAAAAATATCTTGGGAGCTTCATCAGAAGCGGTACTTGGTCTTAATCTAAGCATTTCTACATTTCCATCATAAGGAACATAAATGATTATATCTTTATCTGATTCTTCTTTTTTTATTTCTTTTTCTTTAATCTTCACTTCTTTGACATGATATTTATCAAAATATTCTCCCATTTTTTCTTCAAGAAATCCTTTTAACTCTCCAATAGTTAAATCATTTGCATTTTTAGCGACTTCACATCCAAAAGCTTCTATAGCTTCCTCTCTTTTTTTCTTTGAATACTCATTAAATTTTTTGTTTGAAAAAGCATGAAATTCTTCGTGTTTCATGATATCATTCCTCCTAAAGTTTATTATAGTTATGTCTAATTTATAATTTGAATAAAATATTTTAAGCTTATTTAAAGGTTTTATCTCTTATTATTTCAGCAGATAAAACTGTATCTTTACAAAATAATTCATCTTTTTATTTTCTTATACTAAATATTCAATTAGAAATAACTAGTTCCTCTATTATTATTTAATATTTTTTCGTCATATAACGTTTTTTTCTCAAAAATTTATTCTTCAATTTTTAAATTTAAAGTTTAAATTATATAAGCTTTAATTTACTTAGTAAGTTAACTATGCTATAATATTCTTTGATATATAACAGGAGGCAAATAATGATAAATAAAAGCAAAAAAAATACTGTGTTTAAAGTTGAAGAAAAAAATGAGTTAATGAACTTTTTAATAGAAAAAATGCCAGAAAAAAGTCGTACAAGCATAAAATCTCTTCTTACTAAAAGAAAGGTTTTTGTTGGAAATGATGTTGTTTCTCAATATAATCATCCGCTTCTTCCTGGTCAAACTGTCACTGTTGACTGGGGAAAAGTAACTATTGAAACAACTATGAAAGGGGTTTCTATCATTTTTGAAGATGACAACATCCTTGTGGTAGAAAAAGAAAATGGTATTCTCTCTATTGCAACTGACAATGAGAGAGAAAAAACTGCATATAATATGCTTAAAGATTATTTAAAAAATAAAGACCCTAAAAATAAAATATTTGTTGTACATCGTTTAGACAGAGATACTTCTGGAATTATGATATTTGCTAAAACAGAAAAAGCTCAGGATATACTTCAAACTACTTGGAATGATTCTGTAAAAGAGAGAACATATGTTGCATTAGTTGAAGGAGCTGTTAAAAAAGAAAAAGACACTATAATATCTTATTTACAGGAAAATAAAGCTTTTATAACTTATTCAAGTCAGAATCCCAAAGAGGGTAAAAAAGCTATTTCCCACTATAAAGTTTTGAAAAAGAATAAAAACTATTCTCTTCTTGAAGTAAACATAGAAACAGGAAGAAAAAATCAAATTCGTGTACATATGCAGGAGATTGGCCACAGTGTAGTGGGAGATAAAAAATATGGTTCTGGTAAAAGTCCTATCAATCGCCTAGGACTACATGCTAATACTATTGTTTTCACTCACCCTATCACTAAAGAAGTTTTACACTTCTCAAGTAAGATTCCTGCAGTTTTTACAAAAATATTTAATTAAAAAAAGTGTTGACTTTTTTCAATAAATGTTATATTATAATTGAGTAACCAAGCCTGGGTGGCGGAACGGTAGACGCGACGGACTCAAAATCCGTTTCCTGTCAAAGGAGTGAGGGTTCAAGTCCCTCCCTAGGCACCAGACATAGCCCCACTATTGAAATATAGTAGCTATGAAAATTATATATATGTTAGCAATGCCTCTGGATCAAACGGTCTGAGGCCTTTTTTATTTAAAATATTTTTTATATAATTGATACTAAAAAAAGGGAAGAAATTAATCTTCTCCTTTTAAATATAGGTTTACCCTTTCAAAGTCCTTTAAAATTAATTTTATAAAGCCATTTTTTATGGAAATTCCTGAAATTTTCCAGTTTTTTCCATATATTATCCTATTATTCTTCCTACTAGTAAACCTTGATTTATTCCAGCTTTGAAAAGAAAATCTAATGGGATTCCTACTTAAAAATTTCATAACAGGTACTGTTATTTTCAAAAAAATTTTGAAGATATTTTAAATTCTACCTGTAGACTTATATAAAAAAATATAAAAATAAAAGGAGAAACTTAATTTCTCCTTTTGTTTTACTATTCAATTATTTACACATCTAGGATTAATGTAATTTAAAAACTTTTAGTTGCTATTCTATCTATTTGATAAAAAAATAAAAAATATAGTATTTGTATTATAAGACTTTTATAAAAAAAAGTCAATCTAGTATATTTAAAATTTCCTTTTCCTCATAAAATTTTATATGAGTATATGTCTTTAATGTTGTTTTTATATCTGAATGCCCCAATCTATATTGAACTAAATGGGGAGGAATATTGTTCTGAATTAAAAAAGTAGCGTGACTATGTCTTAGTCCATGATGGCTAATTTGTATATTTAAAGCCTTACAAGCTCTTTTTAATGTACTTTTATTAAAACCACTTGTATGAGGAATCCCTTTTTCTCTACAAAATATAAAATCCTGATTGTCCTTATGCTCTGTAATAAATTCTTTATATATTTTTAAGTCTTCTAGCAGAGACTTTGGGAGATGTATTATTCTAGTAGACTGTTTAGTTTTAGGCTTATTTATTATAAAATTTCCATGTGTTAAAGAATAAACAGATTTTCTTATAAAAACTGTTCCTTTGACAAAATCTATATCTTCCCATTGCAGACCTCTTGCTTCTCCATTCCTCATACCTGTTTTAAATAACAATTTCAAATAGAGAATTTCTTCTGTTCTATCTTCTTTGTCTTTTTGGATGTATCTTATTATATCTTCAAATTGCTCTAAATTTATAATTTTTGTGACTTTATATTCTGTAAATTTTAGGGGATTTATTAAATCCCCTATATTTACCTTTGTATGTCCCAGTATAAAGGACTCTTTTAAAAACTTTTTTATAAGTCTTATTAACCTAGCAACTAGGTTATTATTATATTTTCCATAGCATTTTTCTTTTAAAAGAATAATGTCCTCTACAGTAATTTCTTTTAAATCTTTATCTAAAATCTCTTTACTTTGTTTAAACATATTATTTGTAGTTGTATATGTTACTGTATAACTAGAGCTCCTAACCCTAGTTTTTAATTCTCTAAAATGAATATCTAGCATATCTTTAAGCGTCATTTTTATCACCTAAAGTTCTAAGATATTTTATAATATTTTCTTGAAATCCTCCTATCTTACAAAAGAATTCTGTATTCTTTGTATAGATAGTTTCTTTAAAAAATTCTAGGTATTTCTCTTGTCCTTTTACAGTTCTATCTTTTATATCATTGTGGAAATCTATCCAAGCTTTTCTAATTCTTATAGCTTGTGCCACATCTGCTGGTTTACCTATTAACTCTGGATAACCTGCTTCTATAAATTCTTTTTGTGCCTTTTCATTTTCTATTTTTTGTCTTTCTTCCTGTGCTTTTTTATAACATTTGTAACACAAGTTTCTATCTGCATTTTCTACTTTCCAATATTCCCCTTTTTCAACAGCCACTGTTCCTTCATGCCCACACCCGAATTTAACTTTATATGTTTTCATATTTTATTCCTCCTTATTTTTTAATGATAATTATAATTATTACTGTTAAAACAAGAAGTACCGTGGACACGATTATCAATCTTTTATTTTCTTTCTTCATATGGTATAATATACATGAGGTGGGGAGGTTCACTCCCCTTACTCTCTTATCTTGTTAAGTAAACAACTGCTATTATAGCCAGATTGTTAATTAATAAGATTAAGATAAAAGTTTTGTGTAGAGTTGGTAGGTCTTTCCCGAGAGATACCAACTCTTTTATTATTTGCCTCATGTTATTTCCTTCACCTCCTTTCTATAAATTAATTATAATACTTTATTTTAATTTTGTCAATACGAAATTAAAATATTTTTAATTTTATATTTACATTTTTAAAATAAAATGTTAATATGAGTTAAGAGGTGGTAATATGGCTGGTATTAAAGGTCAAAAAAGCGGTGGACATTCTACTAAAGGAGTAGCTGGAAGAAAAGCAAAAGGATATATAAAAAAACAATATTCCCTGCCTCCAGATGTAGCTGAATGGCTAGATGAACATGGGAAAAGTGAAAAAGTAATTGAATTAGTAAAGGAAAAAATGGACAAAGAAAAATAGAAAGCAGAGAGATTATTCCCTCTGCTTATCTTTTTTTTATATCTTTATCTCTACATTGTTCTAATGCCAATTTAAGCTTTTCTGGTATAGGTATTCCTAATATTGCAGCATTTTCTAAAATAGATAAAAATTCTGTTGCTACATAAAACATTAATACAAGGGTTCTTATCCCCATACCTTGCAAAATCATATCCATCTGGGTAGCTGCTACAATTATAACAAGAATAATTAATTTCTTTCTTAATCCTTTGTAGGCTCTGTTAGAATTGGCATTTTTGTTTTTAAAGCCTTTTGCAACTCCTGTTATATAATCAAGTACCATCATTATTAATAATGCCCTAAACAAATTATCAAAGCCTCCTATTAAAAAAATAGAAACGCTTATCCAGCTAGTCCAGGTCATAGCTAAACCTATTTTTGCTAAATTTATATATTCTTTTAGTAGTCCATCCATTATGTTCCTCCAGCTTTATATTTTAATACCTGCTCTTAATCCCCCAACTATATTGCTCTCTCCTTTAAAGTCTGTTCTTCCCTCTACAAAGCCTTCTATATATCCCTTACTATTAACATCTTGCTCCATTTGTTTTGTAGTCTTTAATATTTCCTGTGGAGTTCCATTTGCTGCTGTTTCTAAAATTTTATTTAAAATAGTAAGTTGTTTTTCTTTGCTACCTTTAAAAACTTTTTGCAAGTATTTTAACGCGTCCTCTATGGAATTAATAATAAAGGTTTCTGGAATAAGCCATGCAAAATATTTTGGTATTTTCTTCTTTAATTCTTTTATTGCATACTGTAACTTCTCTTTTCCTTGTCCAGACATAAACTCTTCCTCTGCTTGTATTACAATATAATAAGCAGTTGCTCTTACAATTTCTTTTAGAGTATTTCTTTTGTATCTGTATAATAAAATGATTCCAACTATAACAAATACTATAATCCCTATTGTTTCTTTATTCATTTTACATCTCCCCCCTTATATAATTTTATCTCTCTTTCTCTTCTACCTTGTAAAACTGGCAATATCTTGCCCCCTCCATAAATCCATCTCCTAAATTGTGCCTCTATTTCTTCTATAGGAGCAGAAGAATTTATTTTATTAACTAAAGCACTTTTAGAAAATGCTCCCTCTCCTACATTAAAAGCAAAGCTTACTAAAGCATCAAATTCCCTTTGTTTTAAAGATACTCTTATACTTTTATTAACTACATCTTCAAAACGCTTTATATCGCTTTTTAAGAACTCCCTTGATTGTTCCTTAGTTATCTTCATACCCTTTTTAACATCTTTTCCTGTATGTCCTACACCTATAGTCCAAACTTTCGCTGGACATAAATATGCTGTTAAAACTTCCCCTTCTTCTTTTATAATAAATTCTATTCCTTTTTCACTTATTTTCATTTTTCTCCTCCTAGTGATGTAGTAGAAGCTATTGCAATATTATTTATTTCTATTTCTAGCATTCCCATCTTTTCTACTACAAGCTCTATTTCCTCTAAAGTGCTAAATTTAGAACTTTCTAGTAATTTTTTATCTTCTTCTAGTTTAGAGTATTCTAAAATCTTGTCTTTTCTTATTGCTACTAACTCTTCTCTAGTTATTCTTTCCACCCAGTTTGGAGATTGCCACTCTATTTTATACCCTTCTGGCTTTTTTATTTTTCTTATTTCTCCATTTTCTATTATTTCCCCATCTTCTAATAATTCTATTTTGTTGTCTAAAAGAATTAATTCCTCTCTTGTTTTTTCCCTTATAACAGCATTATCTAAAATAGGATTATTATATTTTTCTAATGCTGCATACATAGTATTATCCCAGTCTGGATAGAATAAAACAGGATTTTCCTTAAACTCTTCCATACTATTTATATAAGGCTGTGCTATTATTTCTAAATCTTTATTATAAACATATATTATTTGTTCCATTTTTCTCTCCTTTTTGTAATTTTATTTGTTAAATATTCTAATTTTTACTATATGTAAATTATTGAATTTCATCAAAAATTTAAGTTTATTATATTTCGAAAGTTCCGAAATAATAAGGATTTATAAATTTTAAAATAAAGCTGTAGTTGATCCAAAAGTTAAGAGCAAAATTTTTTTAAAACTTTGTAAATTCAATAAAATCAAGGTATTTCAATCTTGAAACTTTATAAAAAATTGTGTAAATTCAATAATTTAACCAGTTTTTTGACTTAAATTAAGCCTTTTTCTCTACGAATTTGCAAAATTTTCTGACGATTTTCTGTACCTGTTTTTGCTTTAATATAATGTTCCACAGTAGTTTTGGTATCCATATGGTTTGCAAACTCTGCGGCTGTATTTATATCACTCCAATTTTTTAGTAGATTTACAGCTGTTTTTCTAAGAGTATGGGGATATAATTTATTGTATCCTATCAGCTCCCCTATTCTCTTAATCCTGTTTCTTATAGTACTTTGAGCCATCTGCCTGTATTCTTTATTTTCTTTGGTAATAAAGATATAATCTATATCTATGTTATTGTTTTTTCTGTACTCTATCCATTCCCTTAAAATTTTTTCTGTATTATCTAAAAAAATGACATCTACCATCTTGTTCCCTTTTTCCCTAACTCCTGTAAAATAACCATTTTTTAAATCTAATTGGCTAAAAGTAAGGTTTTGTACAGCCGATATTCTGCAAGCACTTTCCAGAAATAATTCCCATAAAAGCCTAGATTGGATATCAAATTTTTTATAATTATGTTGCATAAGTATTCTAGCTTTTATAATATCCTCTATATTTAAAAAGTAACTTTCTCTTCTCTTATCAAATGCCCCCTTTCTTAAACGATCTAACTTGTGCATGAAAGGGTGATGGGAGATAAGATCTCTTTTTACAGCCCAAATATAAAAACTTGAAATAGCTGTAAGCTTATTATTTATAGTCTGGTTATTATTCCCAGAATCTCTACAGAAATTTATGTATCTTTCTAAAACAGATACACAATTTTTAATAGTGCTATCACTCAGCAATAGCCTGTTCCCCTCATTTTTTTGTAGATATTGCATAAACTGTAGCATATTACTTTTATACACCCTATATGTAGTATTGAGCGTTTCAAAGTTCCTAGCTTTGTTACTTTCTAAGTACATCTCATATACCTCTAAATTTGCTTTATTATAACTCTTCATTTCCATTTCCTCCTGTTATACTTTCTTAGCATATATAGTATAACAGAAGTCATTAATTACAGAATTTAACTAACATTAGTATTGAAACAATATGGGAAGGAGCTTCAACTTGGGATAAAACTCTTTCTTTAAATAAAGATTTAAGAAGTTATAAATTAATTATTTTTGTTTTTTCAGGAACATATAACAATACAATCTTTTATAATCCCCTGATATATCCAATAAAAAAAACTGAAAATAGTTTTTCGATTATTTTAACTGATACTTGGGGAGGAACAGTTCATACTATAAATACTATCAATGGAACTATTACATATGCTGGATTTTATAATGGCTCAAGTCATGGTGACAATACATTCAGAAGAATAATAGGAATTAAATTTTAATCCCAACTATTGATTTTATTGTTATTAAATCATCATAGGCTTTGAAGTTTAAGATTGTATCACTTTTCTTTGTGACAAATAGTCCTATAGCATAATTGTGTCCACCATCACCACCACGAGTAATATTTATTCCTTGTTCTACAGCACTTTTAAGAACAAGTGCAACTCTGTAGAATCCTTGTTTATCCATATTTAAGTTAAATTTAAATTGAATAGAGAGTATTTTATAATTTGAAATATTAGAATTTAAAATAACATCCATATTTTGCCCACTGGAAATAGATTTAACTGTATCATAAAGAATATCTTCAGAATATATATTGAAATTCTGTAATTAATTACTTCTATATGGAAAAAATACAAGTGATTGAGAATCGTAACCTCCAGAACAATAAACAGTATCTCCTATACCTACTTGATAAATAAGTCTATTAGCTGCAGCATCACGAGTTTTATAATTAAAGTCGTTTCCATTTATTGTGATGGTAATAGTTAAATTGTTTGAAGCATAAAAATAAATTTGAATGATTCCATTTTTAACAATTGTATTATTTTGCCCCCAAGTCAATCTTTGAGGATTTGAATAATCAGGAATTATACTTAAATTCTGTAATTACAGAATTTAAATATAATTCCAACAAAACTTTGGACAGGAAGTATAGCAAATACTACATTACAAATTTCAGCATTAAAAAATTATTCTGTTATTTTTTGTAATGTAAATTTACACGGATTAAATAGCTATGTTTTTATAAAAAATGTTACTGGGGGAGGTGATGACGATGCTGATAATGCCAAAGGTTCTGGGTTTACTTTAAATTTTACTGATAGTTCATTGACAATAAAAACAGTGAGAAATAATTATTCTACTCCTACATTGACAGGAATATGGGGAATAATGTAATCAATACCCTATTGCTACAAATGAAAATGGGCTTTGAGTTCCACTACTATGAATTTTAAAACTTGAAGTATTAATAATATTTATTCCTAAGTTATTACCCCAAGAGTCATTTCGCAGATGTTCAGCTTGAGCATTAACTATATAATTAGTAGTGGTAAAAATTATAGGTAAAGTTATAGTTATTGTACTGTCTTGACCTATTGCTATACCTCTTCTATAAGCAATTTTTAAACCAATTATTTTTTCTTTAAACCAAAATCCATTACTATTAGAACCACTTTCCCAATTGGATAAATTCTGTAATTTCGCCAACAAGTCATTATTCGAAATAGCTTCGAATTTTGTGCTATCTGCGTAATTTAAAGAATTTGCAACAGTACATTTATAAGTTTTTTTAGTAGTATTATCATAATAGGCTGTTCCTACCACTTTGCTTGTTGTTGTATTTAAAGAACCACCATATGGGATTCCTAAAATTTCTGCTAACTTACTACCTTCCATAACAGTTCCTGCTGTAGTTCCATAAGTTATAGCTGTTGTGTCTCCTTTTGGTCCTATATCTCCTTTTTCTCCTTTTGGTCCTTGTATGCCTTGTTCTCCCTTGTCCCCTTTCTCTCCCTTTGGTCCTGCTACTCCTTGTAATCCCTGTATTCCTTGTGGTCCTGCTGGTCCTTTATCTCCTTTTGGTCCTGTTGCCCCTATGTCTCCTTTATCTCCCTTTGGTCCTGCTACTCCCTGTATTCCCTGTGCACCTGCTGGTCCTACATCTCCTTTATCCCCCTTCTCTCCTTTTGGTCCTTGTATTCCTCGTGGTCCTGTCTCTCCTTTTTCTCCTTTTAAATTTACATAATTATAGGCAGTTTCTCCTTCTACCCTTATTCCTAGTTCTGTTCCATTCCAATTAAATTCCAAAGATTTTCCCTGTGGTCCTATAAGAGATAACAACCATTCTTCTTCTGTTCCTTCAAACCCATTGTCTGTTGCTATTTCATAAGCATTTTCGCCATCTTCTACAATAAAAATATCTGTAGTACCATCTGTATATGTAAATTCATATGTTGTTTCTGGTCCTTGTTTCCCTTTTTTTAATAAAGAAAATATTCCCCTTCCTGTATCCCCTTTTATTCCTTGTATTCCCTTATCTCCTTTTTTAGATTCTATCTCTCCTATTACTACATTATTTTCTAAAATTACCTCATATATATTATTTCCATTTGCTAGAGTTTCTTTATATTTTAATTCTTTTATAGAAAGCCCTCTTGGTCCTCTTACTACTTCTGCACTTGCTTTTAATGTCATTCCACTTTTTCCCATTATATCAACCCCCATACTCCTTCTACTCTTCCAGTATAACCATCTTTTGGTCCAGGGTAATGGTTTACAGTAACTTGCAGTTCTCCATTCCATAAAGCACTTATAGCTCCACCACCATATCTAACTCCATCTCTAGATGCAATTCTTTGCCCTGGAATCATTATTAAAAAATGTATATCACTTTCTGTTCCCCCAGCTTTTATCATTAAAACCTTATATTTCTTAGCTTTTTCATCTAGCGTTATACTTCTGCTGCCTCCGTAAATGTTAAAACTTCCATTAATATCTACCTTTTCAACAGCATTCATGTCATCTAAGGATATTGTTCCAGTGTGTTTCCTTACTGCTTCCATGTTATTTGTCCATTCTATTTCTCCATTTTTTGGATTTTTATATGGTAACCCTGCTCCTTCTGGAATTGTTCCTTCTGTTTTTACTGTAGAACTACAATAAATATCCCCCACCTCTATGCTTTTATCTATATTTCTGCAAACTATCTTCCCAGCAGTATTTTTATTGTCTACATCTTGCTTTAACACTGTTTCTTTAAAAAAAGCTTTCATTATTTTAAAAGTATTCACTAAATTATCCCAGTTTATATTTAAGATATGCCCAAATTTTATATTTTTTATTGGTTTATTTAAATGGGTTTCTTCTTTGGCATAAACTTCTGGATTTTCTACTTCTGTTATTTTATCAATCATTCTTTCTAATTCATTTTTATCTAAATCAGCCACTTTTTACCTCCTGTATATAATAATTTCCTTATCTTCTTTTATATTACTGTCATTATAAAGCCATTTATTAAGCTTATACTTTACCTTTCCACCACCTGTTATAGTTGTATAACAGCTCATTTCTCCCTCTTCTCCTATCTCTATATTATGTTGTATAGAGTAAGCTCTAAGATATAAAGGTGTATCTGTTATATTTTCTTGGAAATACCAGAGCTGGTCGTTAAGTTTTAACTTTGGCATTAAATCCATACTCATGTTGTAGTTTACAACTGGGTCTTTAAGGTCTGCCAGTGCCTGTTCTGCAAACTTCTGGGCTCTTTCCTCTGTGTTTATTATGTCCTCTGTTACATCTAGCCCTAGCGTTATTCTATTTTGTCTATATCTGTCTATACTGTCTTGGTCTCTAAGCTCTATCGTTTTGGTATTGTTCCCATCGTTTTTATCTTTATATATAACCTCTACTATATTTCTAACTCTTTTTAAATCTCCACTATAAGTAAAATCTTCTATAAGGTCTTTTTTTAGTATCTGGTATGTAATATAGCTGGCACTTACACTGTCTTCAAACAAAAGCACCTGTTTATTTTGCTCTCTGTTATAGTTAAAATACAAGCTCCAACCCTTAGCAAGTGCTAAATTTTGTATAGCTTCCCAGATGGTAACATTTTCTATTTTATATTTTTCTGTTAAAGTAGCTGTATTCTCTACATCATATAAGAATTCCATATCTGTAAAGCCATTATTATTTAAGATACTTCTTATAGTCTGTTCAAATGTCTGCCCTTCTGGATATTCCTCGTTTATAGCCATAACATCAAGGTCATAAGAAAAATCTTGGCATTCTATATTTACTTCATGGTATCCAGTACCTTCAAAAGACTTTATCTTCCCATCAAAAATTATCGTATCTTCCTGCCCTGCGTAATATAGAGCTATTACCAGCCTTTCTTTGGTAGGAATGGAAGTGTTCATTTTAACATTAATTCCCAGTACCTTATCCCCTTCTTTTACCTGTGTAACCTCTGTTATCCAGTATGGAAAATTCTCTGGGTCATTACTTTTTGCAAAGTATATATAATCTACTCCATATAACTCTGTAAAATACAAAGCTTCAAAGTAGCCCTCTCCACTTTCTACCCAGCTATATTTGTAGTATCCTATTATTTCTATTACATCAGGATTCACATTTGGGATAAAATAAGTATCTTTATTCAATCCCTCTATTTCTACCCTGTCACTGTCCAAGTCCTCTGCCGTTACTATAACCAGAAAGTTTACCTTTTCATACTCCTTTACTTCTCTATTAAAATACACATACAAACTATTATTAAGTATTGTTGTATTTGTAATTTCTAAATCTGCTTCAGTGGGAGAAAGGGACTGTATTCCATCATATACACTGCTTATTTTTATTTGTTCCATTCTCTCTATATTCTGCAAAAATATGTAGTTTTTCCCTAATCCTGTTAAAGATAGATTATAGTAGTTTGTAGACTTAGCAGTTCTTACCTTAATCCTTACCCGCCTACCTGCCTGAAACTGGTTTGTTTCAAGAATAGGAGAGGCAGTTAACATATTATTCTTGTCATTATGTATTGTTAGGTTAGAAAATTTCTTCAAGCTGTCTATTCCAAAATCTTCACTTCCTACCTCTGCAATATTTCCCAGATTTATTGTTGTAGTTCCTACCACCTGCCCTGTAAAGTCTTGCCATACTCCTTCATTATCAAGAAGTTCATATTTAAGTTTAAAATCCCGCATTTTATACCTCCTCTAAAGTAAAGGTATAAGTTACAATGTCTACAAGTTTAGAATTTATAAAAGCTTGGGAATTTATTTCCTGCACTTCTTCTATTAGAACAACTGTATAATCTTTATTTTTATAAGTAAATGTTTTATAGTTCCCTATTCCGCTATACAATAGACTTTCAAACTTTTCTATTGTATTACTGTAGACATTTGGAGATAACATATATTCTTCATCTGCAAGAGGGATAGTTGTTATATTAAATCTTTTCTTTTTCTTGCTGTCTAAAGTTGTAGAAGTAATTATATTCCCTTCGTGGTTTCTTTTAGAACTCATCATTGTAAAAAATCCATCTGTGGAGATAGAGGCTATACAATTAAGCCTCACTCCATTTAAAATTATCCCGCTGTCTTTAGGTGCTTCCCCTTCATAAAAAAGGTTCCCTATATATTCCTCACTCTCTTCACAAATAAAGGTCAGTTCTGTAAAATTTTTAAGCTGTGCTGCCATTCCATAGGTTAAGTCAAGGGCTGCTATCTCTCCTTTTAATTCTATTTTAGGTTCAAATAAAATATTATCTTCCAGAGGTACAGCCCATGCTGGAATAGTAAAGTTTGGATTTATTCCATGGGTAAGCTGTAAACTAAATTCTATACTTACCTGAGAACCTTCCTTACTTATCACTATTTCATGTTCTGTATTATTTGCTTTTATAGTTTCCGTTCTCACTTTCTACCCCCTTCCTATTCCGTTCCCGCTTCTTCTGCTTCTTTGCATAGAATTATTAACAGTTTTTATTATATATCTGTCCATTTCTTTACCATTAAGCATTACTGGTATTTCTATTGTCTGGTTATTCTCTATTCTTACAGGTTCTTTTAATCCCAAATTTTGTTTCCATAAATTAGTTGCTATACCAGTAACAACGTTTTTACTCATATTCTTATTTAATGTATCCATGCTATTTGTTAAATTGTCCATGTTCATTCCAAGTTCCTTAAAGAGATCTTCTAGTTTTTCATTAGACATCTCCATATACTTTTTAATAAGGTCTATGTACTGCGTAAAAGTAAGATTCTCTAGGTTTCCAGTATCCAAATCTATTCCTAAGTTTCCATCTGCTTTAAACATTTCTTTTACATAATCAGCCACCTTATCTGATAAGCCATTAAATAAGTTTTTGGAAATTTCTGTATTTATAAAGGCATTCTTTAAACTATTAGCTAGCATTTTTTCTATATTATCCCCTAAGTCATCTAATCCATCAAAGAATCCATTTTTTACAACAGAAGCCAGACTGTCTGCAGAAAAGTCTATAATTCCTTTTATAGTTTCTTTTAAAGTTTTTTCCAGTTCTCTATTAGCTGTTGTTATTTGCTGTGCAAGTGCGGATATATCTACTTGTCCGTATTTCCCTTCCCCTGTAGTTAGATATCCATTATTTAATACTGCCCCACCAGCTACAGATTTAAACCAGTCCATTATTTGCTGTTCATCATACTGTGGCATTAAATTTTTTAATGTTTCCATAGAAACCCCATAATTTCCCTTAGAAGCTTCTAGGTCAGATAAGATATTATCATAGTTTGTGTTAGCTGCCACTTTATCATAGATTCCTAAATAGCTACCCATACCCATTCTTGCTAAATCTTCGTTATATTCTTCAACAACATCTTGCCACTTAAATTGTCCAGAAATAAGTCCTTTCTGCAATCTTTCCTGTGCTGCTTTTCTCTTTCTTGCTTCTCTCTTAGCCTTCTTCTTTTTACTTCTACCAAATACAGAACCTACAGCCCCACCAAGTACACCACCTACAACGCTTCCTACTGCACTTCCTGCTGGTCCCAATACCATTCCTGCCCCTGCTCCCAAAAGGCTTCCAATATTTCCCTCTGCTCCTCCGCCTAGTGCTCCAGATACTGCACTCCCTATTCCTGCACCCATACCAAAGTTTTTAAACCCTGCCATTTCAGCCACTCCGTCTGTGCCAAATATACTACCTAAAAATTTAGTTCCTACATCTCCACTTTTGGAAATAGTATCAAAAATGGTACTTCCCACATTTGCTATGTTTGCCAAATTTTTAACTGCTGTACTATTTGTATTATCTCCTATTGCTTGGAATAGTCCAGCTAAATTTCTAAGATTAGTGCTCATTTTGTTGATAGCTTCTGTATTTTTATCTTGTGCATCTTTTGCGTCTTTGTCTGCCTTTTCTTTTTCTGCATTAGCCTCTGTTAAACTTATTTCTGCTACAATAGCTTCTGTATTTGCCTTTTTTTCTTTATCTGTAGAATAATAAGTGTTATCTTTTTTATTCTTCAATGTTCCTATCTTCTTTTCTGTTTCGGCTTCTCTCTTAGCTTCCTCATAGGCTTTTTTTACTGCTTCAATTTCTTCTTTAGTCCCCTGTCCTTTAAGGTCTGCCATGGCTTTGTTATATTCTTCTGTAGCTTTTAACATTTTGTTATTATAGTCTGTATCTACTTTAAGTTGTTCCTCTTTATATCTTTTATCTACTTCTTTCTTAGCTTCTTCCTCTGCTTTTTTTCTTTGCTTTTCTGCTTCTTCTTGTTGCTTTATATCTGTTTCAAAGTCTGTTTTATTCCTGTTAGATGTTATATCTTTTATTTCATTTTCAAGTAATTTTATTTCTTCTTCTACTCTATCCCTTTCATTTTTTGGAGAATTAACAATAGAAGCTCCTAATCTTTCTACTTCATTTTTTTTAGTTTCTACTTTTTTCTTATCCTCTATTTTTCCTTTGTTTCTTTCATATTCTATATCTAATTTTTCTTTTGCTTTTATTTTGTCTTCCAAAGGTAAATTTTTTATTTTATCAAGTTCTTTACTATAGTTGTCCATAAGAACAGACAATTCTTTTGTGGCAGTATCTTTTATTTGTTTTTTTATTGCTTCATAGTTTGTATTATTCCCACTAGAAGCTGCATTTTGATATTTAGAAAGTTCCTTATTTAAATCAACTATTTCATTATCAATTTTTTTTTGAATTTCTGGATTTTTGCTCCCCACTCCTTGCAACTGCTTTATTCTTCCTTCGATTCTTTCTGCTTCTTTTCTCTTTTCTTGCTCTATATTTTTCAATTCTTTAATAGCATTTTTATATTCCTCGTCGTTTTGGATTGGGTTTGTAAGCTGGTAATCTTTGGACTTTTTATAATAGGAAGATTTTATTCTTGCTAAATTATCCCTTACTTCTTTTTCTCTATCTAATACAGTTCTAGGTTTAGAAGGCTCTTTGATTATTCCATTAGCTTTGTCAAGCTCTATTTCTTTTCCCTTTTTTATTTTAATTTTATCCTGAAGTTCTTCTTGTAATCTGCTTCTTTGAAGTGCCGCCTCTGACAATTCAGAGTATAGCTGACTATCAATTTCTTTTAATTTAGCCTTTTGCTTACTATCCAGTTGATCCCAGATTATCCCTTTTTCGCCTTCTAAATTTTCTCCATTTTTTCTAAGTTTATATTTTATCTCAGAATTTCTTCTTAATAGTATATTATTTTTATCTCTTATAGAGTTTTCAGTTTCTTCAACATCTTTTTTAGCAGTAGAATAACTTATTTCACTAGCTACTCTATTAACTTCTTCTTGCCTTTTCTTTATTAAAGATAGTACTTCTGCGTAATTTCCACCTTCTAAACTCCATTTTTTATATGCTTCCGCTACTTCTGGAGCCAGTATCTCTAATACTCGCAAAGCTTCGTTTAGCTTTTTTTGTTCTTCTTCATTTAAAGATTGTTTCTTAGACAGCTCATCTAAAGTTCTTAAATTATTATCTAATTCATTATTTAATTTTTGTCTATAGGCAATTTCCTTATCTATGCCAGCTACTGCATCCCCTACAGTAGCCATCATCTCTCCTGCTACTGCTCCAATATTCTGCTTTAATATTTGCCAATAGTTCCCAGCTCTTGCAAGTCTTTTCTCTTGTGTATTTAGTAGATTTTCAAAATTCCTATCTAATTCATTCACTGGGTCATTTATAGCTCTTAATTTTTCTATATATCCATCTATATCATTACCTAGATTCAGCCAGAAACTTTTTGCCTCTTTTCTGCCAAATAAGCTTTCTATATTAAAATTATTAGCATTAGAATACCCTTTCAACATCTTTAAAATACCTTCAAGGCTTCCTCCACCTTGCATAAAACTATTAATACTTTGCCCTGCTATTTGATTGAATAATTTAGATACATCACTTCCGGTGTCTAGCAATTCATATAAGAATGCCCCCATTTGTGTCTGTGCTACTTCCGCCTTACTTCCTTTAGCTGTAAGTAACGCAATAGAAGCCCCTATCTCCTCTATTTGAATGCCTAATTCTTTAGCTGTAGGAACTGTTTTATATAGTTGTTGCTGGAATTCCTGTACTGTAAGTTTTCCCACTTTTTGTGTTCTTACAAATACATTAGCTACTCTACTAGCTTCTTCTATTGCAATATTATAGGCATTTAAAACTGTTGTAAGTCCATCAACAGCCTCATTTGTAGAAGAAAACCCAGTTACAGCCAGCTTATTTGCAGTTTCTAACAAAGTATATTTTTTATATGTATCTCCTATAGCAGAAACAGTCTGGTAAAGTCCTTCTCTTAATTCTCCTAGATTTGTACCTGTCTTTTTTCCCATACTGTTTATGTTATAATCTATTTCAAGCCCACTAGCTCCAGAAATAGTTCTTATCTTTTCATTTGCATACTCCATCTGCCTATTAAATTTAGAACCCTCTGTTACCATTTGTTTCATGCCAGATATAGCTCTATTTATTCCACTTGCAACTAAATTACCAACAGCAATATCCATTAACCCAAATATTTTATTTGTTTCTTTAGATTGCTTTTTCCCTTCTCCTAAAGCTTTGTGCATTTCTTTTAATCTATCAGCTAGTTCTTTAGCTTGTTTGCTTCCTTCAGCGAAATGGATAGCTTTAGCTTTTAAGGCTATTGCCTCTATTTCGGATTTTAATATTTTTATATCTTCAGGAGAAAAGGCTTTTTTATTCAATTTTATTTCGTTTACTCTTTTCCCTAAAAGATTAGCCTCTTCTTTAGCTTCTTTTAAAGGATTCTTTGGAACTTTTATTTCTGCTTCTACTTCTATTTTTGTATCATTTAACCCATCTATTTTCTTTTCAGCCTGTGTGGTATCCGCTGTTACTATAATTTTTATATCTTCTTGCATTTCATCAACTCCTTTATTTTTGGTAATAAAAAACCCCTCAACTAAATATCTGAGGGGTAAAATAACTATTTAACTTTAATTTCTATGCTGCCATCATTATTTTTTTCTAATACTAAAGATGGTAATTCTTCTTTTGTTGCATCGTATTGTTCTGGATCTTTAAAATCTTTAAATCTCTCCACAACAAATACTGTTTTATAACTTATATCATCAACTATTTTTTTATATTCTGTTTCAAGTAACTCAAAGAGATAAGAAATCATATTTTCTATATGCTCAGCTCTATCTGTTCTATCTCTTACTCTTTTTATTAACCAATCAAACTTTTTATTAACTTTTATTTGTTCTAAATTATCGTGCGATTGTTTTATAAAATTTTCCATTTCATTGAACCTATTAATATATGCCATTTTAAATTCTGTAAAGCCTTGAACATGAAACATATAAAGTGTAAATCCATCTTTTGTGAGTTTGTATTCTCTATTCATTTTCCCATTTTTAGCTTTGTACTTCCCTTCGATTAATAGAGCTGAGATTTCGGCTCTACTATTTTCCTTAATGTTATCAATGCTTTCAAGTACGTTTTTATGCCTTTTCCCTAAGCCATCAGCTAAAGTCCTACTACTAACATAATACCCAATTTTTTCATCAAATTCTAAATTTAAATTTAATATTTCATTCATAATATCTTCCTCCCTTGATTATCAGAGAGAAAACTGATATAATGGATTTATCAGAATTCTTTCTGACACTGTAGAGTGTTAAGAATCCTTGGTTGGGGGATTAACACTCTATTTTTTATTGTCTAGTTCAACCTTTAACATCTTAATACCTTCTATTATTGTATCTGTTCTAGTTTTATTAAGTTTATTTGCACATTCTTGAATTAAATCTAATTCTTCTTGTCTTAACCTAATATTTAACTTTTTATCTCTGGTATTATCTGCTTTGGGTCTACCAGTTCTTGGACTCATTCCATCACCTCACTTTTTGTCCTTACACTAATTTTAAATCAGCACGCCCAAAAAGTCAAGTTTTATTTTTAACAAAAAAGTAAAAACCTCAGATTTTCACCTGAGATCTATTTTATAATGTATTTTTCTTTCTTTTTCTTCACTATTTTTTTTCTCACTATTTTTTTCATTCTGCTCAAGGATATATTCCATTTCAGCTTGTGCTTTAGCTTCTAAAATAGATAAGTCTTTTGTGTCCATTAACTCTTTTGTCCTTTTTGCTATATATACTTCTCTTTCTTCTGTTATTTCTTTTTCTTTCTTTTGATTTTCCTGAATTTTTTCTAATTCTTTTTTAGATTCTTCAGCAATTTTTCTGTCCTTTGCTCCACTGCCTCCAACTAACATTAAAACGATTCCTACTATTATAATAAAGAATCCTACTGCTCCCCCACCTAACAATAAGCTAAGAATCCCTATTATCAATAGTATAATCCCTAATATTCTCATTCACATCTCTCCCTTTAAAATTATAGTTAGTATATTATTAACCTATAATCCTATAAAAGTCAAGAATGAAAATCCCCCAGTATAAAAACTGAGGGATTGAGTATTATTCTATTTTTAGTTCTGCCTGTTTAAAATTCATAATGTGTCCACATACTCACAATCATTATTGTTTTTTCTTCTTCTAGTACCCTATAAACTAATCTGTGTTGCCTGTTTATTCTTCTAGAATATAATCCTTTTAAATTACCTACCAAGCTTTCATATGGTGGTGGATTTTTAAACGGTTCTACTTTTATAAGCTCTAATAATTTCTCCACAGTTCTTTTTAAAGCTGGTTGTTGCTTTATTTTTTCTTTATCTTTTAAAGCTTGTTTTAAAATTACTAACTTATATTCTACCATTTAAATTCCTCACACTCTTCCAATGTAGCTTTTAATCCAGCCTCAAGTCTTTCTTTCATTTCTGGGTTAGAACATAAATATAAAGTTTCTAGTAGTCCATTATACTCTGCTTCACTTATTATAACAACATTACCCTTTTTAGTATTTACATTAATAATATCATTATATTCTATTGCAGAATCTAAATAAGTAAAAAGATTATTTCTTAAATTTGTAGCATTCGTATTAGTCATATTCATCACCTTCCTTATATGTACATTATAACGTACATACATAGAAATGTCAATACTTTTTTCCTCAGATATATTTATTTTCCAATGTCCTATTTTTAATTTTATCTTTTCTTATCTAGCAGCTTACTTACTTTAGCAAACATAGAATAATCTCTATATTCTTGCTTTTTCTCTCTTCCTAGTATGTCTATAGCTGTTTTATTTCCCATTATTCCAGCCATTGTATTAATTATTGCATTTGTATGTATAACTTCTCTTTCTAGCTTCTTGTAATCTGCTTCAAATATAAGGTTTATATCCCAGTAAGACATATTTAATACCTCTTCTTGTGTATACCCCTTACTCATCAATGTAATAATAAGCTCTCTAAAATCCGTTTTAACAGGCTCTCTGTTTTCTGTTTGGGTATTTGTCTTGCTCTCTAGTTCAAACGGGTTTCCTGCTTCTCCTATAAGTTTTTGGAATAATTTATATAGTGCCTCATAGCTCTCTTTTACTGCTGGATAGCTCTGCAAGAAATATTCATAACTATATTCATATCCATGTAGAGATGCATGGATAATTCTTGTTATAGTTTCAAAATCCCTTTCTCCTGCCTTTGTGTACATTTCTGTTTCATCTACATAATGTTTACTTAGCTTTAGTCTTGCCCTTAAATCAAGCTTTAATTTATATTCATTCCCATTTATTTCTAATTTCATTCATTCCTCCTATTTCCCTTATTCTTTTAAATAAAAATACCTTATATTCTTACCTAAAAGGATAAGGAGAAAGGGGATTACTCCCCCTCTGCTCCTACTCTGTATATACTTTCTTTTCTATCATTCCTGATTGAAGTTTTAAGCTTGCTGTATAAGATAAAGCACTTCCGCCATCAAGAGTTCCCGAATGTGTAAACTCTGTTACTTTATACACTCCCTCTATATATGGAGCATTTTTCTTTTTAATAGCTCCATTTCTCGCCTTAATAGTATGTTCTCCATCAAATGCGAAGTTTAATGAAGCTACCGAAGGGAAAGAAGGATCGTAATACCCTTGTATTCCATCAATAGAAGATGTTTTAAGTCCTCCTATTGCACTTTCATACCCATTTGAATGTTTATTGTTAGTGCTTATGTCTGCCTGCTGCTCTGTAGATGTAAAATCTGTTATTTGTGCTATATCTATAAATCCATCATTTTCCAGTAAAATTGCATTTGTAAAAGCTGTGTCTTTTGACTCGTTTGCTAGTGTAATTTCTCCCTCTGCTATAGCTGTTACTTTTATTATTTCCACTAGATTAGGATTAGCCATTCCTTTATAATCCCCTGCTTTAGCTAATGTTTCTAGTTCTGTATTTTTAAATAAAGCTAAAACTATATGTTTTGGATCTGGAATTGCTGTTATTGTTACTCCTTCTTTTAAAGCAAATTTACTACCTGCTATTGTCCCTTCTAACATTTCCATTTTTGGAACTACAACTTTCATAGCTTCAGTATATTCGCTTTCATTCTTTATAGCTTCATATGACTGCATTCCAATGTAAAGCCCTGCTCCATTTGGCTGTACTTCTAAATATCTCTCTTTACTGTTATGTATTTTTTCTTTTATATCTTGCATTTATATCCCTCCTGCACTTAAATTAATAGAATAACTGTGTTTGTTGTTATACTCCCCTATATAGGATTCTGTTATGTTATAACAGTTAAGTTCTTCTAATTTTGTTCTTATTTTTTCTGCTATATCCTTACACTCTAAATACCCATCTTGGCTATCTGTTATACAGATTAAAACTTGTATTCTTCCACCTCTAGTATGTTTAGATGTATCTTTTAGAATAGTTTCTGTTACAAATATCCCTTTATCTGCTGTATTAGAATACCCAAAGTCTGCTTTTATCCCAAGTTCTAATTTATTTATCTCTGTAACTATTTTTCTAATCATTTTTTTACCTCTGCTTTTATAAAGGTTTGTATCTTATCTTTTTCCTCATAGAAAGGTTTTTCTATAAATTTATATCCAGTTCCAGGTGTTGTATAATTTATTTTTGGTATTTCATGGACATAAACATTATAGGGAGCTATTGCCCCACTGCTCCCCACTTCTACAGTTAAGTTATCTGCAGTTGCCTTTTTTATGTATATACTTCTCCTTAGTTCCCCTGTGTCCATTGGAGTAACATCTATAACCTTGCCTTTTAAATGTTCTCCGAAATTATTTAAGCCTCTTGCTACTGCCACATCTAATTTATTCTTTATATTAGACATAATAAATCCACTCTATTGGAGGTTTTCTTATTCTTGCCACTTCCTCCATAGTTATTATTTTTTTAGCTGCTGTACTTGGTCTGTCTCCTTCTGTTTCTCTCTGCTCTATAAGAATATTTTTTCTTATGTCTAGGAGCAAGGGAACAAGGGCATTTCCTACAGAAGAAACGCCATCACCTTTGGTATTCCTTATAGTTTTTATAGAGTTTTCCCATGTTCCCTGTACAACTGTTTTTTTCCATACCTTTGTTGGTCTATGGTATTGGTCCAATTCCCCTTCTGTCTCTTCCCAAATGGTTATTTTATCCCTATTGTATCCGAGTCTATCTCTTAAACTTCCCATAAACCCCTCCTACGATATACTTACAGATTTTCTTATATATCTTTCTAAAGTTTTTATAGATTCCAGATTATTAAATCCATATTTTGCTAATTCTTCCAGTTTATTGCCAGAATTATATGTAACACTTGCAGTTTTGTCACTTTCCGCAATTATTCCGTTTCTGTAAGGCAACAATATATCAGTTTCTTTACTTAAAGCCATATAAGCACTTTCTAAAGCACAAGCTATTTTTATATCTACTCCTATTTCTTTTTGATATATAAGGGGAAAGGCATTTTCTGCACTTCCCCTATAAGCTATATCAAGACTGTTTATCTTAGCAGTAGCTTTATCTAAGAAATATCGTTTCTTTTCAGGAGAAAAGGTTGAATATTCTGAGTATTCTTTTAGCTCAAATTCAAGTATTTTTTCTGCTTCCTCTACTGTTAGATAACTCATAAGATCACCCTATTTCTTTTTTGGAGCTTCTTCAACTTGTGTTTCTTCAACTGGTATTTCTCCATTTAGAACTGAAGCTCCAGAAACAACTTTTTCTTCAACTCTATGTTTTAAAAGAATAACTGCTATTTGTTTAGTTGGGTATGCTGCTTCCCAGTTAGTTCCTTTTATTAACTCAACATCTGGATTTATAACTTCATCTGTTGCCCCTTTCCATTTTGTTCCTCTTACATGGAAAATATGGTTCTTTCTTACTGTAATCCCTTCTTCTTCATAGTGTGGTATTTTCCCTATTTCTACTGGGTATTGTTCTCCGCCTCTACCATATGCAATAGCTCCTGCTACAAATAAGTAAGTTTTATATACTCCATCTGTATCTGGTTTTATAGCATCATCTACTATAACCCTTCTTTTTCCATAGTATTCTATCGGCAACCCTGCCTGATCTGCATTTGTTTGTACAGTTATTAAGTTTTGCTCTTTTAATAGTGTATATGTAGCCGAGTGCATTGCTATAGCTACTGTTTGGTCTTGCCTATCTCCTAGTAATCCTTGTGCTCTTATTAATGCTTTTGGAGAGAAAACAGCCTCTTTCCCTGTTAAAGTAGAAATATCTAAAACATTTTTAGACATATCTGTAGAAGCAAATACTCCATCAAGTAATTGGAATATTCTTTTTTGGTCTAGATTTGTAATTTTATGTCCAACCTTCGATTGTATAGCACCCATTGCATCGCTTCCAGCAAGTTCAGAAGCAAAAGAAGAGGCTCCTGCTCTATATACATCAAAACATTTTACTGCTACTTCTTTTTTAGCAGAGATCTTATTAAATTTAGGTGCTCCAGCATCATCATTATCTTTTCTTTGCTCATATCCACCCTCTAGTTCATCCCAATAAGGCATATTAATTGTGTACCCTGCCCCTGCTGCTAAATTGTCAAATTCTGGAGTTCTTACAAGTACCCCAGATTGATAAAAGGCATTTAATTCTAATGGATTTTTATTTATATATCCTGCAAATATCTCTGGTATTATCACATCTGCTATTCTTGTTGGTGTAGGTGTTCCAAATAGTTGTATTAAGAACCCTTGTGTTTTTAAATAATTGTCAACTCTCATTTTTTTGTTTTCCATTTCTTATCACTCCCTTTAAATTAATATTTATATCCTGTTTCTTCCATGTACTGTATAGCTAATTCCTTGTTTTCTTTGTATAGCTTTGTTTGTTCTCCTGTGTTCCAATTTTCTGCTAACCAAGGATTTTTTGGTGTTCCACCTTTCCCGTTTTTAAATCCTCCACCTGTATCGTTTCCTTCTTCATCTTCTTGAGTATTAAACAGTGTGGCAAATTTTGTTTTTAGTCCTGTTACTTGTTCTTCTAACCCTTTTATATTTAAATCTTCATCTAAAACAATTTTTTCAGCATCCAAGTGTGGTTTTAATAAGTCTGCCTTATCTCCTAAAGCCTTTCTTATTTCATAATCTTTAATTTTACCTTGGTATTTCCCTGCCTGCTCATTTAATACAGATTTTGGAACAAGTTCAAGAGCTATGTCCTCATCTGTAATATCTTTTTCAGTTTTCCCAAGTTTTCCAGCAAGAAATTTTCTTGTATTCGCTGCTGCTAGTTCCTCATTTAAAGTACTATTTTCTGTTAAATATTTTTTTACCCCTTCATCTGTATATTTCGCTTCCACTTCCTTTGCTGCTACAATATTCAAGGCTGTTAGTGCTGTTATAAATTCTTTATTCCCTTTGTTCTTTGTTATCTCTGCCAATAACTCTTCTATTGTCATATTTTCCTCCTATAACTCCTTAATTTTATCTTTTAAGTCTCTTATTTTTATATTTATCTCTCTATTTTTTCTTCTTAACACTGCTTTTTGGTCTTCGTTCTCAATTACATCTATTTTTTCTTTTATCCCTTTTTTTAATCTTTCAAGTCTGTTTATTTCCTGTTTAAGATTATATTTCTCTATCATTTTTGGACTTCTATTATCTTTTTGTTCCTTAGAAAGTTTTTTATTTTCTTCTATCTCTTTTTCTGTATAGCCTTCCTCAAAATAGCCAGATAAAAGGTGCTTACAGTTAGGGTGTATACTTTTATATCCTTTGTTAAAGCCTGGAATATCATACAGATATGGATATTTCTTTATCCTCTTATCTAGGCTATATACTCGACCTTCTGCATATTTAGCACAAGTTTCACAGGTCCAATAATGTTTAGAAAATTTTACAAGATTATTTTTTGTGTCTTTTACTGCTTGGATTGAAGCTGTATTTTTAGCCTGTTGGAACATTGTATTTAAATTCATCTTTGCATATGCTGGTAAAGACATCCTTATATGCTTCCCTTTATCTGTTTTAAGGTTAAAATATAGATTATCTTTAAGTTTTCCTGTTACATCTACTATCGCTTGTTCTTTACTTTTTCCAAGTTCTCTTAATACTAGCTCATCTCTCAATATTTTATTAAGTTCAGATGTATCTCTTTTCTCCTGCTCTGTGAAGAAAGATTGTATCTGCTTCCCTATACCTTTTTCAGCTCTGTTAAGCTTGTCATTAAAGATTTTATATAGTCCATTAACATTCTCTATGTCTATCTCTGTAAACTTCGTATAATCAAAGTCTAGAGCTACATTATTTATCCTTATGCTACTTTCTATCTCTTTTATTTTTCTATTAAGATATTCATCATTTAAGGTCATCTGTATTATTTTTTTCTGCTCCTTGATTTCTTCAAAAGCTTTCTTTAGGTTTAGGAGCAAAGCTCTTTCATAATCAATTTTTTTTCCTACTTTCAAGTTCTCTTCAAATACTTTTATAAGGTCATTTAGAGCCTGTTCATAAAGTTTTATAAGATAGTCTCTTTTGTCTTTAGCCACTATTCATCATTACCTCCTATATCTTCTTCTGTCACTGTATCCACAACTATTCCAGATAGTTTGTTTTGCTCTTCTGCTATCCTTTCAAGTTCTTTGTCTGCTGCTTCCTCTGTATATCCTTTGCTTATTAAATAAGTTTTTCTAGATTTTAACTTGTTGTTTATTTCCATAGAGGCATTTTCTGTCTCTTCCTTTTCAGATAGAGATATTCCATCGCTGAACTCTATATCTAGTTTAGAAAACTCTTTTCCTGTTTCTAATTTGTAAGCTTGGCTGTATAGTGCAAGAAGAGGGGTATATATATTGTTAACTATATCCCTAGCTTTATTTAAAGTAGGTGTTATGGCTTTTTTAAATGCTTCTCCACTGCTAATACTTCCCCCATCTGTTACTAATCCAAGTGCCACTGCATTTACTCCTAATTGACTATAAGCATTGGAGTAGTTTAATTCTAAGTGCCTATAAATAGTGTCTACATGGGAAGTTGGGGGCTCTACATATTTCATTCCCCCTATCCACTTTGGATCACTGATGATATGGTATCTTCCCTGCTTTACTGTTTTTTGTTCTTGATAGTCTGCTCCTAATACATTTTCTTTCCAAGTAGGAACTATAGAAACTTGGGTTTCAGATACATCTGGACCTATCATATTGGGATTATTTACCTTATTAAATAAATAACTGTTAGAAGTCATTCTTATAGTCATTTCTAAGAATGTAGAAGATAAGCCATTGTAAATACTTTCTGCGTATAACTCTCCAATATCCTTATCCAATCCCATAAAGTTTTGTATATCATAATCTTCTAGCTCTGTATTTATAGTATATTCAAAACCTCTCTGTCCCTTTTTAGAAGTATCTTTTATATTTTTTCCTACTGTAAAAGCTCTATCTATTGCAGATAAAGGTATTTGTGCTCCAATTTTATTACCAGCATATCTATAGGCTCTTACTATGTTCTTACCTTTAAGATGTAGCTCTACATATAAACCATCTTCTTCTTTTCCATTTATTTTTAATCTTTCTTCATAATACAGGTATGCTCCAAGTCTTCTGGCATTGTGCAATGCTGGTATAAGAAGTATATTTTCTGCTGGTAAAGGTGTCAGTTCTGCTTTTTTATCTATTCTTTCTATCTTGGTATAACAATTCCCAAGTGTTAGCTGTTCCGTTACCATTTCTTTTAATTTAGAATGTATAGTTTCTCTTTTTTCAAACTCTTTTACCCATTTGTCTTCTTCCTCCACCCCTGTGACAACAATAGGCTTTTCCCCTACAGAAAAATTTTTAAGTACAGTTATTGCACTCTTTGGCAAAGTACATTCCACTATAAGATCTTCTATTGTCAATTTTTGATTATTTACTGTATATGGAATAAACCTATTGTCAAGGTGGTATCCTATATATCCATCTTCATTCAACCAAGCTGCCACTTCATCTTGCAGTCTCAAATTTTTTATAAGTCTTGTTTTAAAGAATCTTCCCACATGATTTTCTCTAAATTCTTTATATTTATTGTATTTAGATACTCGACTATAATCTTTATCACTCTTAAAGTCTTCTCCAACTTTAAAAATATCATTAAAAGTTATTTCTCTCATATCCCCTCCTTCCTTATGTCCCTATTGGTTTCCCTGTAATAATAGCCCTAGATTTAATTATTAATGGTTCTACTGCATATCTCCAAGCATCCATAAGGTGATTGTAATTACCTATCGGTTCATTTAATGCTTTACCTGTTTTCTTATCTACTGCCCATACATAATTTTTTATCTCCATGATGAAGTTCTGACATTTGGGATGAATATATACTTTATATCCCTGTAAATACTGTATTCCAAAATTTACGCTATCTCTTCCTTTCTCTGCTTCAATTATATTTGGTAGTCCATTTCTTGCCATCCATTTAATAGATTTTGGCTCTGCACCATCTGCTATTATCTTTTCTTTTGAGTATCCCTTATAAGTAAGAATTCTTATTATATCTTCATTGAACATGGCCTTTTCATAATGTTCATCAAAAATATACATTTCTTTTCTAATTTCATCCACTATACAGGCTACAAAGGCACTAGGATCATTGGTAAATCCAAAGTCTAAACCAAAAGCAGCTTGCAGAATCCTACCAGATTTTAACAATTCTTTTAAATTAAATTCTAAAATCTCCCATCTATAGTAAACAGTTCCTTCACATATTCCCCAGTCTCCATTTCCTTCTACAGAGAATCTTTTTGGATTTTCCTGTTCCATTACCTTGAAAACTTTTTTATCTGCTTCATCTAAGAATTCATTAGCTCTAAAATTTGTAGTAATTGCCAATATATCTTCTGTATGTTTATGTATTGCTAAACCCTTACTTAAAAGATTTTCTTTATCCTCTACTCCATCTTTAAAAAAGCGTTCATTCATCCAGTGTGTTTCTGCCCAAGGGTTAAAAGTACAGGTAATTTGCTTGAATAGATGTTCTGGTACTGCTCCCCTAATAGATAAGTCAATCTTATTAAAATCATCCTCATTTTCTATCTGGTAAGCTTCCTCAAACCAGCACCAACAAAGATATCCTGTACTTACTGTTATAGATGTTAACTTTAAGGGATCATCTAGTCCTCTAAAAATAATCTTTTGCCCTGTTGGAATATATGTCATTTCCATGGGAGAAACGGTACATTTCCAGAGATGTCCTACTTTTAATCTTCTTATTGCTATCTGTAACTGTGCAAAGGTGCTTCCTCTTTGTGTGTCAAACACTTTCCTTACTACAAGTAGATTACTTTCTGGTAGTTTCATAAGCCTATAAATAAAGTTTAAAGCTGTTGTATAGCTTTTCTTGCTTCCTCTTCCACCTTTTACTACTCTATATCTGCCTTTATAGTTCCAAAATGTTTTATATCTTTTTCCTATTATTTCTGGTAAATTAACGTCTACATAATTAGTCTTCAAGGTCATCACTACCTTTAAACACTGGTGTTTCATTCTTAGATTTATTTTTATCTTGATATACTGGATCAAGTCCTACCCATTTTGTCAAAGCGTCTAAAGATTTACATTTCTCTATAAGTTCTATCTCCACAGTCCTTCTTTCTTCTGTTTCTGTTATCTTTAGCTTTTTAATTAAGCTTCCATCTGTTTCTGATAAAGGTTTTAAGCTTCCGTTTTCCTCAAAATACTCATTTATGTCCGAAAAAGCCACTTGAACGTGACGATTAAGAATCTTTTCTTGGGAGATAAGGAAATCTTGTTTTTGCTGCTCTTTTAATTTCCCTAAATATTTTTTTATGCTAGGATTTTCTAGGAGACGATATACATCAACTCTTGCATAACTTGGACTATATTCTGCCTTTATAGCTGCCTGAAAAGCATTCAAAGATTGCATATAATAATGACAGAAAAGTCTTTGCTTATCAGTCAATCCGTCCTCTTCATCTACCCATTCATAGCCTTTATCTTCATTGGAAACCAATTCTTTTTTCTCTTCTTTTGGTTTTGTAGTACTACACTTTTTATTTTGTTGTACTACATTCTTTTTTTCTTCTGTATTACATTCCCATTTATCCCTATATTTCCAAGTTGCTACTTTCTTTTCATCTATTCCTAAGATATTTGCTATCTCTCTATTTGTAATATCTTTGTTATTTAGATATAACTCCTTCGCTTTATCCCTTGCTGGATCTCTTATCCTTGCCACATCACCACCTCTTTTAATTATTTTTTTCTATTTTATTAAACAGAACCATTCCAATCTGTCTGTTACTTTCCCAAAAGTTTGGAATTTATAAATTTTCTCTGAAAATTCTGCATTTTTAAAATTTTTCTCTATAAGCTTTTTTAGATTATTTTCTGCACTTCCAAATATTAGGAATACATTATTTTTATTTAGATTATTTTCTATAAACTTTATTAGTCTATCATCATCTTTTAATCCCCACTCTTTTCCTCCGTCTCCTGCATATCCATACCCGACAAAATTTTGTTCTTTATCTAGTTTTGTCTTTTGGATATATGGAGGATCTAAAAATATAAAACTATCTTTATATTCCCAAGTCTCATCAAATTCTTTAAAATGTACCTTTAGTTTTTTAATTCCATCAATGTACCCTTTAAATTTCTCTGCCTTTGCTATGCTATAGAAAGTATTGGAAAGACTTTCCCCTTTTCCACCAAACCCCATTAATGCTTTTAGAATTTCCTTTTCATCTTCAGAAAATTCTTTATTTTCTACATTGTTATCTATCTTTTTACCACAGCAAGGGCAAACATTCTGGAATATACTTTTAAATTTTATATTTATTTCGTCGAATTTTGCTCTGTTTGTATCATAAAGGCTTCTAGAACTTTTAAAATCTATTTGCCCACATACATATGTTAACGCTCTTTCATAAAGCTTAAATACATCCTTATGCTTTATAAGAGCCTCTATTTTACAATCTTTAACATTTGCTTCTACATTCAAATCTGAAAACTCTACCTTTAAATTTACTGGTACTTCCATAGCTCCAGCGAATAAATCTATAAAGTTTTCTCTTTTATTCTCTATAAATACTTCTTTTATTTCTTTATAAAATCGCCCTTTGCTTCCCATATAAGGGAAGGGAACTTTTATTTTGCTCATTTTTCCTCCTAAAAACAAAAAAAGGAGCGAAAAACAAACCATATAGTTTCCTACATAGTTAGTTCTTGGCTCCTTTAATGTTGCTTGGTACCTTCAATTTATTTAATTTCTTAAATTATACTATTCTTTTTTATTGTTTGCAAGGCTTATTAGTGTTTTTTCTCCACATTTACAGGTTATTTCTATTCCTTCCCCTTGCACTATTATAGACTTACCCTTTAAATACAAATTTTTCTCTGTTTTTATGTTTGCTAAAAATCTTCTGCACTTTCTACAAAGGTATATCATGTACTTATACCTCCTGTATTATATTGTGTGTAATTTTTCTGCTTCAATCTCTATAATTTCCCCTACATTTTTAACCTCTTCATACTTCGCATCAACTCCCAAGTATCTATGCTGTTCCTCTATTTTTTTCTTATCTCCAGAAATGTATGTAGTTGTTTTATTCCCATTTTCATATTTAAAATAATATATTTTCATCATACCTCCTGCACTCTTAATATGAAGTTGTCCTCTTTCTCTCCTATATTCTTTTCTATGTTTAACTTTATAATCTGGCTGTCATCTTCCCACAATATCCCTGTAAGACTGTCTAGTATCCCCTTACAGTAATTATCTATATCCCTTTTAGTTTTACCTTTAAAATTTAATATAAGTTCTACAGCAAGAGGTTCACTACTTAATTTTTTATTTTTTTGGGTTCTCATAAAATTTTTTACATCTCTTTTAAAAGCTGTCCCTTTTTCAGAAAGATGTATATTTTTTCCAGATCTCCGCCAGTAAGTATTTACTGTTGGAGGCCTAAAAGGTATTAGGTATTCTTGTTTTATTCCTTGTCCCACTTCTCCATCTCCTCAAATGCCTTGTCTATTAATTTGTATGCTGCCATAAACAACATTATTATCATTACTCCTGTTATTATTATTACTTTCATCTTTCCCTCCTAGAAAAGATATGCTATCGCTCTTCTTAATAGCCCCTTTTCTCTATTTAATTTTATTTTGTTTAAATTATAGAGTATTTCTCTGCACTCTTTACCTGTTAATCTGCTAGTATCTTTTAAATCTATTTCTAATTCTGCTGCTAAATTTCTAACCTCTACTCTTAAAAAGTCTGTCTGGCTTATAAATTTTCTTTCTCTTTTTACTTCTAATTTTTGTTGTCCCATGTTTTTTCCTCCTATTTTTTAGCTCTATAATAATAACTCCCTGGTATTCCTTGTGTTTGTCCTGTTCTTTCCAGTATAGGAAAAGGCACACACAGGCTAAACATTTCCATTAAGTTCATTCTTTCACCTCTATAAAAATAACATCTTCCCTATCACTCCTGAGATGTTTCTGACATTCACCAGCTATATCCGGACTAAGACAGTTGCTCGCAAACCAGTATAAACAGCCATAACAATAATCCGTTGCACCCCTCACGCACTTTATCTTTGTCTTGTTATTGCTTTCAAATATCTCTCCTATTTTTCTTTCCATCTATTTCCTCTCTTAACCCAAATATAATATCAACAGACTTAATATTGAAAATAATGCAAAATCTATTTCAGCCATTATGAATCCTGTTACAAAAGCAATACATGCTGTTATTATTACATTTTCACCAGCTTTCATTCCCTTATCTACTAAACGATATATTATTAATCCCAGTAAAAAATATCTCACTTTACTATCACCTCAAAGTTTCCTATCTTCTCTTTTACAATCTTTTCTATTTCTTCCATAGGGCAATCTATAGACAAGGTTTGGCAAAATTCTTTTTTATGCTTTATTCTTGTTTCTCCTGCTCTTTCTACGATATAAAGTTCATAAAATTTAAGGTTATCTATCTTTATAAGATGGAGAAAAGCAAAGTATTTTTTATTTGCATATTTTTTTATTATTTCGGTTTCTAATTTTGCTTTTAAATCCATATGCTCCTCCTCATGCTATACACTCTTTTTTTAAGCCATTTACTAGATATTCTATAGCTGCTACCCCATCTTCATTTTTAGGTTTATTTTCTAATCTCTCAATTTTTTGTTGGTAGCTTAATATCCACTTTTTAGCCTTTTCTTCATTTCCTATATATTTAATCGTCTTATCATCTGCTTTTCCTTCCAACATTAGTGGGATATCTGCGTTTTTTCTGGTTGCATAAGCTTTATATAGCTTTGGAAAATCCCATTTTAAAAGATTTTCAAATTCTTCCATACTTGTCATACCAAATTTTATCCACCCCCCAAAATCTCTTATTACAAGATGGATTATAGGGTCATCAAATATCACTGTCATATAAGTTCCTACGCTGTTTATAGCCTTTTTTACTTTGTTTCTAGCTATTGCTACCCTTATATCTAAGTCCTCTTCTCTTGTTTCTAAACAATATTTTCTTATATCTCCAGGAGATGGGATATTAGCATAAGGTCTTTCTCTTAACATTGTCTTTATTCCAGTAACAAATTTTTCATCTGGAATATCATCTAGTAAGACTTTATATATATTTAGTTGCTCTGGTGTAAGTTCTACAGCAGCAACTCCTTTTGTAACTCTATTTACTTCCTGTATCATGTCCATACCAAGCATAAAATTTACATTTTCCATTATTTCACCTCTCCCCTTTCATAAGCTTCAAGCCATTGCTTGGTGTAACTTTTTCCAGCTGCCGTTTTATTGCTTACATTTTCCTTATAGCTAGTTATTTTTTTAGGAAATACCCCTTGGTACTGATTGGAAATTGTATTATTAATACTGTCTATTAGATGGATTTCATCTATAAAGTCTTTTCCCAATTGGTTTAGTAGGGCTTTTATAACAGTGTAGGTTTTTATAGGTTTCTTAATTTCTTTTCTGTAATCTACAAATTCGATTAATTTATTTTTAAGATTATCTGTTATATTTGTTTCCTGTATCTTATTTTTTATCTCAATAGTTACATCAGATTTTTTAGACTTCGATTTTTCTTTTATATTTTCTTTATTATATTTACCTGTATTATTAATACCTGTATTATTCTCTCTCGCCTTTTCCGAAGGGGGTAATTCGATATCTCGAAGGGGGTCTTCGGTTTTTCGAACAGGGTCTTCGAGTTCTCGAAGGGGTTTAGCAGAAAGATTCTTTACTCTTATAATTCTAGCTCTTATCTCCTTAGAACCTTCTTTATATATGTAATTTATTTCTATAAAGCCTTTTTTCTCTAAAGATTTTATAATCTCACTGCATCTACTTTTAGACAGGTCGAAAAAATCTGCAAAATAATCATTTCCAGCATAGCAGCCTTTTTCATTGTTCAAACTATCTATCTCTACCAGAAATAATTTTTCTTGCATTGTAAGTTCTTTGGATAACCACACTTCTCTTGGTATCCATATGCCTTTAAAATCTCTTTCCATATTTTCCTCCTCATATGAGAGGGTTAAGTGCCAGTTAATCCTCTCTATTTTTATTTTGTACCTACCCACCACAATGAAGATTAACTGGCTCCAGAGTGGAGAGCAGATATAAAACAAAAATATATGTTAATAAATAGAGCTATAAAGGATGGCTGATAAAAAGGGGAGTTTTCACCTCCATCAAAATTTTTTTATTTTTCTTCTTTATAGCTCTACAAGGCTTTGTTATAGATAAAATTTTTTATTTTTTTAGCCTTGTCAGAACACACATTTTTTGTGTGCTCTAATAAAGATAAAATCTTGTCTTTAATCCTCCAAAAAGTTATAATATATTTGCCATCATATATAGAAAGGAGGATTAAAAATGACTAAAAGTAATAAAGAATTAGCTGTAGATATTGCTTTAAAATATATCGAAGCTACTGGAACTGAAGGTAAAGCTATAGTAAAACCAGATATTTTACTTGATATAATTAAAAAAACTTACAAAACACTTGAAGAATTAGATAAAACAAAAGACTCTAAATAATTTCATCCTTCTCTTCAATTAAGGTTGTAACCATTTTAACGATTTTTTCTTTTTCAAAGTGGTTACAACCTTTTAATATTTCAGCTACTTCACTAACTTTTTGCATAATTTCTTTTTCTCCCATTCTCTCACCTCCTTTTCTAGTCTATAAACTTGTTTTTTACTCTACAAAAAGTTATAATATTAATGCCACAAAATATTATTAAAAAGGAGAAATTAAATGTTTAAAGATAGTTCAGAATTTGAATTAAGCACAATAGACTATGAAATTTTAAATTTTATAAATAAGCATGGAAAAATTCATAAAACTAAAATTTTAAAAAAATTTCCTGAACATATTTTTTCTACTGAACACAGAATAAAAACTTTAAGCTTTGAACCTGTTCGCTTTGTACTTGAAAATTATGAAGAACTTAAAGAGAAAGATGAATATCATAGACCTAAAATTAAATATTTAGAAACTTATTCTCTTACTGATAAAGGTTTGAAAGAGCTTTCTAATTATAAGAAAATATCTAAAGAAGAAAAGACAAAAACTTTCAAAACCTCATTTTTATATCCTGCTATTGCTACTGCTATAACTTATATTATATGTAATTTACTAGAGAAATATTTTAAATAATAACCTCATAATTATTGTTGTAGCTATTGATACTAGAATCGGGGTCATTGTTGGGTGTTTTTGTGCAAAAATCCAAAAAGAATAGTTAGCCCTTTTATTTTTGCCATTGTTGTTTCTTATTTTCTCTTTCATCTTTTCCCTTCTCTGTTTATCCTTTTCCACTCCCTCACCTCTTTTTTTAACTCTACTTTTTTTGCAATATTGCAAAAAAATATTCAAAAAAAATTATAATTTAAATAATTCCTTTGCTTTTTTTATTATAGCCTCTCTTTTATTAGGATTTTCTAATGCAAGTTTTAGCCCCCATCTGCTTTTGTATCCTAATTTTAGAGGAAGTTCTTTTTCTAATTTTATACCTTTTAAGCAAGCTAATGCTTTAAGGTCATTATAGTTATTTATAGTTATTTTCATTTTTCTTCCTCCTCTCTTAATATATAATAGCATTTTATTTGCGTAAACGCAATAAAAAAAATAAAAGCTTATCATAAATGACAAGCTTAACAATACTATTTTATTTCTTTTCTTTGCAATTAAATGCCTTAAAAAGTAAATTTGCTATTAAGTTTTAAACTTTTTAACTCTTCTAATACTTTAATATTTAGTTTAACTTCATACAAATATTCATACTCCATTTCTTCATCAATTAAAAGTTCAGCAGCAAATTTATTTGCCTCATATTCCCAGATAGAACTTTTTGGAAGTAAATGATGTTCTTTCATAAAGTTTATTTCTTTTGAAGTGTGCAGTAGAGCATGACCCAGTTCATGAGCTAATACAACTTTTAAGCTAAATTCATCTAATTTTTCATTTAAAACTATTATCTTTTTACCTACACTCTTTTTATAATATCCTTTTATTTCTCCTAAATCTCTATACATAATATCTATCTTTAAATATTTACAAAGAAGAAAAGGATTTCTTGTTTCCCATTTTTTTATTAGGTTGCTAACCCTTCTAGGAATATTTATCATTCCCCACTCTCCCCTATTTTTTTCTTTTATTTAAATACTTTGCTCTATAAAAAACATCTTGTAAAGAATCAAATAATTTTTGTTTATCTTCTTCTGTTATTTTTTCGTCATTAAAAAAAAGTGTTGCCTCTGACATAAAATCTTCGTACTGCTTTATCTCTCTTTTTGTTAATTTTGCCATACGTGGATCCATTTCATTATCCAAATATCCCAACTCTTTAAATATTTTAACATAATCTAAGTTATTTACTTTACATAGACCTCTTAAATATTTAGGATTCATATTTTTTACTGTTCCAGCTTCATATCTAGAAATATTACTAACATCTAGTTCTATGTCTAAATCTTTTTTTAACATAAGCTGCACATCTTCAAGACTGTACCCGTTTTCTTTTCTTTTCTCTCTTAATAAATTTCCTATTTTTTTATTCAAATCTTCAGTCATTTCCAATCCTTTCTTAAATTTTAATTTTATATTATAATTATAATATTTTTTTTGCGAAAACACAAAAAAATATATTGCAAATACGCAAATTATATGTTATAATTTTATTATAGAAATTAGAAACACTCAATAAACCTATTTTTTTTAACAAATTATTTGCAATATCGCAAAAATATTTATTGGAATAATAGAAGTCTCGCTTAATTGCCTAAAAAATATAGCAAGATAAATACAGGAGGATAGAATTATGAAAAAAGCTTTAAGTACTGAAATAGTGGAAATAGCAAAAGTTAGATTTGAAATTAAAGATGATTCCATTCTAATGCCCAGCAGAATAATTGAAGAGTACTGGACATTAGATGGGAGAATGGTGGGAAAGATAGACCCTTTAGATGATTATTTAGCTATTAAAGAAGCTGTAAAGAAGGAACAAGTATGATGGTAAAAGAAATATTACATTTATTAAATATAGTTTTATCACTTATTGATGTCTTAGCATTTTCAATTCTTGATGGTACTTATTTAAAAAGGGGGCTCCTAGTCTTGGTAGTTTTAGTTCATTTGACAGTTTTATGGCTTCTTCTAATAAAGATACAGTAAGTAAACAAAATATTTCTTTACTTTCCTTATGTCACGGAACTGGTAAACAAATAAAGGGAAATGAAGAAATGTTGAAGGTGGGAGAGAGCTATATAAAGATTGAAACATTGCAAAAATTACTTCTTTATGTAGGAAGAGATATACAAATATTTGCAGATGGTAAAAAAGAAACTCCTTTATTCTTTAAAAATGATATTGCTTATGGATTAGTAGCAAGTTGTAGGTATAAGGAGGCTAAATAATGAAAACAAGCACAATGGCAATGATGTTAATTTTAATGATAGAAGACTTAAAGCTTCAAGATAGATGTTCTAACTATAGTGACACTTGGGAAAACACAAAGGAGATTTTTCTAAAAGAAGCAGAAAAAGGAGAAAGTAATCCTATTTTCTGGGAAAGTTTGGAAAATATGGCTAAAGCTATAAAAGAGTTTACTAAATAAAAGGAGTGGTTTAAATGACAGAATTAGAATTAAAAGAGATTTTAGAAAAACATAAAAAATGGTTGAATAGTGAAGTTGGAGGGGAAAAGGCTGATCTAAGAGGGACTGATCTAAGAGGGGCTAATCTAAGATGGGCTGATCTAAGTGAGGCTAATCTAAGAGGGGCTAATCTAAGATGGGCTGATCTAAGTGAGGCTAATCTAAGAGGGGCTGATCTAAGTGAGGCTAATCTAAGAGGGGCTGTTCTAAGTGAGGCTGATCTAAGAGGGGCTAATCTAAGAGGGGCTAATCTAAGATGGGCTGATCTAAGAGGGGCTAATCTAGAAGTAGTACCAACTTATAATGAAGGAACTTGCTTTTATGCTTTACAGTGTCCTGAAGAAGGTAGCTTTATAGGTTTTAAAAAATGTAGAGAAGATAGAATAGTAAAAATATTGATAACTGAGGATGCTCTAAGAAGTTCTGCGACTACAAGAAAATGCAGAGCTAGTAAAGTTAAGGTGCTTGAAATATTGTCTATAGATAAAAAAGAAAGTTTTGAAAGAGCTGTAAGTAAACAAGATGCAGATTTCGAATATATAGTTGGGGAAACGATTGAAATAAAAGATTTTGATGAAGATAGATGGAATGAATGTAGTTCTGGAATACATTTCTTTATAACTAGAGGAGAAGCTGAACAATATTAGGAGGGAATTTATGGAAACTTTTAAATACTGGTTAGCATTATTCCTTATAGAATTAATAGTAGCATATACATTTTTAGAGGTGATGGGAAGATGAATATTTCTAAAATAGCTTTATACCTAATCCCAATACCAATAGTAATAAAAATAATTTTATATTTTACAGAATAAAAAGGGGGAATGATTTATGAAAAAGAAAATAGACAACAATTTATATAAAACACTTGCTGAACTATTTAGAATAACTGATGAAGAGGCAAGAAATGGTGGGTTGATATAATGGAAAGATTTGTTTTACTAGGTTTAGCATGGATAGGAATATATATGTTTGTCTTATGGGTAGCTGGGAGGTAACATGAGTATAAAAATTTCTGAACTAAAAAAAATGTGTGACTGGCTGCTTCTAAACTATGGTGATGGAGAAGTAGGGAGCTTGTATATAGGAAAGAAAGGTGATAAATTCTACGACCCTATAAACGATTGTAACTTTTCTCCAGAAGAACAAAAATTTATTCTAATAACTAATAAAAATGAAAAAGATAAAAAAGTAGATAGCAAGCATATTATAAAGCTAAAAGAACAGTTAAAAATAAATGATTAAGTTTTTATAGGTTTTCCAATAACAGTTTGGAGAACTTATTAAGAACTTAATACAAGCGAAGTTGTAACAGGCAACTGCAACCTGTTAAGAAAGTGTAAAAGGGGGAAAAAATGAAAGCTTGGAATAAGAAAAGACAACCTAAACATACTACAAAAGTTAAATGGCAGGAAGGAATTTGGAGATATGAAGCTATTTATAAACATTCTAAAAGTGAAGGTTTAACTGATGAAATATTTGGTACTGATAAATTTAAAGCATATCACACAAATAATTATATTAATTAGGAGGGATAAAGATGGAAATTGTAAATATAACAACAGCAAATTATACAACAAATATAATTTCTATCCTAATAAAATATAACTCTGGTAAAACTGGAAGTGTAGATATAGGAAATGGAGAAGTAAGAAATTCCACTCTTCCAGAAGGAGTTAAAAATAAAATAATATCTCTTATAGCAAAAGATAGTTATAAATGGTTAAAAGCTAAATATAAGCGAGTGACAGAAGAAGAGAAACAAGAAGATGATCCTGATTGCTGTTTAAGAGATTATACAAGAGAAAAAGAGCTATTAAAAAGAATACACAATGAATTAAAGATTTTATATACATAGGAGGAGTTATGAGCATATATAAAAAAATAGCTGAAGCAAGGGTAAAGCTACAGGATAGCAAACTTACCAAAAGTGGATTTAATAAATTTGCAAATTTTAAATATTATGAATTGGCAGACTTCTTACCTTCTTTAAATAGAATAAATTTAGAACTTGGAATTTGCACCAAGTTTGAATTAGATACTGCAGGAGAAAAAGCGATACTAAACATCTTTGATTTTGATAAACCAGAAGAAAAAGTAATATTTGATATTCCATATGTTCCAAGTAAAGTGCAGGGAGCAACAGATATACAGAATCTTGGTGGAACTATAACATATCTTAGAAGATATTTATTTTTGGTAGCCTTCGAGATTACAGATGGTGATGTTATAGATGCACAAGACCCAGATAAACCAAAAGTTCCTGAAGAAAATAAACCACAAAAAGATAAACCAGCTACACAAAATCAACTAACTAAAATCTTCGCTACTGCTGGAGAATTAAAAATAGGAAAAAGTGATTTAGAATGTGTTATTTTTAAAGATTACAATGTTAAAAGTATGAAAGAACTTACAATAACACAAGCAAATAAAATTATAGAAAATATGAAAACTATTGCTGAAGGAATTGAAAAAAGGAAGGAAGAATGTATAAAAGCGATAACTGCTTTGGAAATGGATGAGGAACTTATTACAATTATGGAACGAGATAATATTAAAAATCTTCCAGATTCTACCTTTACAATATGTAAAAAAGTTTATAAAGAGCTAAAAACAATAAAAGAACAGAAAGATAAAGAAAACAAACCAGAAGGAACCGAAGGAGGAGAAGCAAAATAATGAAAATACTATATCTTGATACAGAAACAACTGGAATAACTGCCAATTCGGCGGTTATCCAGTTTGCAGGAATTATAGAAATAGATGGAGAGGTTAAAGAAGAATTTAATATTAAATGCAAGCCTCATGTTAATGCCGATATAAGTGAGAAAGCTTTAGAGGTAACAGGAATGACATTGGATATTATAAATAGCTACCAAGAACCTAGAGAAGCACTCTGGGAAATGGAAAGTATCTTTGAAAAATACTGTAGCAAGTTTGACAGAAATGACAAATATATCTTAGTTGGACAGAATATAAAATTTGACTTCCAGAAGCTTTATGAATTTTACACAAGACTTGGTAATAAGTATCTGGGAAGCTGGATAAATTTTAAATTAACATTTGATACTCTAGCTGTAATACAAGCCCTGCAATTAGTAGATAAACTACCAATATTGGAAAATAACAAGCTTATAACATGGTGTAATTTCTTTGGCATTGAACTGGAAAATGCACATGACGCACTAGCAGATATTAAAGCTACTAGGGAACTAGCAAAAATCTTAATAAAGATATTGGAGGGATAATATGCACTCTATTTTAAAAGGAACAGAAACAATTGTTATAGCTAAAAACAAAGAGGTAATAAATAAAATCTTAAAGGGAATAGAAAAGTATTACAAACCAGAAAGAAAAATAAAATTTAAGCTTGTAGGAGAGGACAAATGAAAGAACTTATATATAAAGTAGAAATAACACTTGTAGCAACAGATACAGGAATGAGTGCTGCCGCTTCTGCAAATTTTGACCTAGATCCTATTCTTGCAGATGAAATAAACCGAAAAATAGCACATTACATTTGTAATGGACCTGATAATAAATCTATAAATTAGGAGGAAAATATGAATTTTAAATGGAAAATTTTAAGATTTGAAGATAAAGAAATAATTGGTTCTATTACAGGAATAGACGAAGCTAGAGAAATCCTTGATGGTTTAAATGGAAACGGAAAGAAAAACTATGGACTTATAAGAGAACCTATATATGGAGGAGGATATGAAAAAAATTAAAAAATATGGAAATATCTATAATAATTATACAGGAATTAGATTATCGCTTTGGGAATGGTTAAAAAGGAGATTAAAATGATAACTTTAATACATGGAGATGCTATTGAAGAACTAAAAAAAATTAAAATAAAAGTAGATTGTATTATAGCAGATATACCACAAGGTATAACTAGAAATAAATGGGATATTCCTTTTAACTTAGAAAAATTATGGCTGTCTATAGAAAAGATAGTAGATAATAACACTCCTATAATATTGATGTCAAACCAGCCTTACACAAGCATTTTAATTTCTAGTAATATCAAAAATTATAAATATAGCTGGTATTGGAAAAAGGGAAGAGGAAGAGGACATCTTAATGCTAAAAAACAGCCTTTGCGAGATATAGAGGAAATATGTGTATTTTATAAAAAGCAATGCTACTATAGCCCGATTATGAAAAAAGGAATTAAGCCACATAAAGTAGGCAAAGCATTAGGAACAAACAAAAATATAGGAACTACTTATAATAATTTTAAAAGAACGGACAGAGAAAGCAATCTGAAGTATCCAAAACAACTTTTAGAATTTAAAGAACCACATCCTGCAGTGTATAGTACTCAAAAACCTGTGGAGTTATTAGAATATCTATTAAAAACTTATACAAAAGAAGGAGATATAGTTTTAGACTTTTGTATGGGTAGTGGAACTACTGGAGTAGCTTGTAAAAAGCTAAACAGAAATTTTATAGGGATAGATAAATCTCTAGAAGCTTTAGAAATAGCTAAAAATAGATTAGAGTGGTGATCTAATGCAAGTAGAAATATACAATGGAATAGACGCAGAAAAACCAATTGATATCATTTTAATTTTAGGAGGAGCAAATGACTAAACCAGAACTAGCAAAAAGAATAAGCCAATTAAAACAAGGTGAGATTATACGAATAAATGATAATACAGGAGTTGAACTTGTAGTAACAAAGCAAGATTATAACAGTTATGACCTTGATGTTTGGTATGATGGAGGCTTAGAAGATTCAATCACAAAACTTACATTAACCAAATTATTTGAGCAATTCGACAGATTAGACCTATACTATGATAATGAAACAGGGATAGAATATATAGTTAAAGTGGAGGAAGCAATAATGAATAAAGCTAATTTAGATATGAATATGTTTACCATGGAATTTGGAAAGATGGATGTGTCTACAGGTGAACATTTTGATAAAGTTTATGAGGAATACAATGAACTTGATGAAGCTTTTGAAATATATGATTATAAAGAAGCGGAAGGTTATACAACAAATGAAGAAGATAGAAAAAATCTATCTAATGAAGCTCTTGATATGGTACAAGCCTCTATAAGCTTTGTATCACATTTAATTGAAAATGATATTATGTCCAATAAAGATATAGAAGCTTGGAAAATAAAGCTAGAGGATAGAAAGAGAAAATATTTGAAGTAGGTGAGAGATGAATGATGAAATTACAAGAAGATGTAAGAGAATTAATGTTTTTATTTAGACAAAGCTTTATAAATCATAATTGTGAATTAATCCTTGTTCCTAAAATTAATTTATATTTTGGATTAAAAGACATAAATACTAAAAGAGATTTAGATAAAAAAATGATTCACTGGGTATCTAGATCATGTACAAAATCAAACAAATACTGGAACAAATATATTACAGAAAAATTTAATAAATATTTTAAGAGAGAATTTACTGAAAAAGAACTGGAATTAATTTATGCGAGATTAGGAAATGAGGTCAATAAAGAACTAACTGAAAAGTTTTTAGATAGTGGTTTAAATTTGGAAGTGTTGAGGGAGGACTAAAATGAAAAATAAAAAATATGATAAAGAATATTGCTGGGCTTTTAAAGAAGATGAACGTTTTAATAATGGAGAAAAAACTATTATAGATACTTTGAAAGAGGCTTTTAATACAGCATCAGAAAGTAATTTTGAAAATGATGTTTTGATAGTAAGAATTGGAGAAAAAAGATATTATAATGATAATTCCACTTTAGATTTTGATGATGTTCTTGAAAGAATGAAAGACTGTGCTTGGGATGAAGCGGGCGAAATAGCTGAAGGATATCTTGAGTGTTCAAAAGAAGATTTAGAATGGGCTCAAGAAAAGTTTTTAAACCTGTGGAAACAGTTTAAAAAGAGAACAAAAAATGAAAGACCTTTTTATTTCGCTGAAAATATAGAAGAATACAAACTAGATATAAATGGTAATATTATTTTAGAAAATATATAGTTAAGGAGGTAGGGAAGATGATATATAAAAATGAAATAATTGAGCTTTTATATAAAATAAGAAATAAACAGTTACAAAGAGAGGCAACAAATGGAGAAATTGAAAGCAGTAGCATATTGTAGAGTATCCACAATAATGCAAGAAGAGGGGAGAAGTCTTGAATTTCAAATAAAAAAGTGTCAAGATTATTGTGAGTTCCAGAATTATGAATTGATTGAAATAATACAAGATGTTGAATCTGGTGGAAATGATGATAGAGAAGGATTTTTGGAGTTGAGAGAAAAAGTTAGGGCAAAAGCTTTTGATGTGTTGGTTGTATTTGAAAGTTCAAGAATATCTCGTGTTACATTAACAATGTTAAATTTTGTTTTAGAACTCCAAAAAAGCAATATTCATTTTGTGAGTATATCTCAACCAGAACTTAATACAACTACTCCAACAGGTATGTTATTTTTTACTATACAAGCTACATTATCTGAATATGAAAGAAAACAAATATCTGTGAGAGTAAAAAGCAATAAGTGGGCAAGAGCAAAAGCTGGTATATGGCAAGGTGGAAAATTACCTTTAGGTTATAAAAAAGACCCTGAAAATAATAATGTTATTTTAATAGATGAAGATAATGCTTTATTTGTTCAAAATATATTTTCATATTATTTAAAAACTCAAAGCCTTGCAAAAACTGCAAAAGAATTTGGGAAACATATGGAGAGTTTAAAATGGATTTTGACAAATACCTTTTATACAGGTATTTTTAGATATGGTAAAAAAGAAAATAATATTAACACTGGAATAGTTAAAATAAATGAAGATTATCAGTATTTTGAAGGTTTCCATCCTCCCATTATTGATAATGAAACCTTTAATAAAGTCCAAGATCTGATTGTTAAAAATAAAAAAAATAGACCTGCTAGTTATAGACTTTTATTTGCAGGATTAGTTTATTGTTCTTGTGGTGGAAAATATCATAGTTCTTTTGGTGGTGGTGGTTATAATTATAGATGTGAAAAATGTAAAAAAAACATATCTGCTAAAAAACTTGAACAAGCTATTCTAGACAAAATATTTTTAATGACTGAACTAGAAGAATTAAATAATAATGATTCACAAAATGAAAAGTATCAAGAAGAAATAAAATTACTGAAAAAAATAATAGCTAAAGACAAAAAAGAAAAAGAAAAAAATTTACTACTTTTTAAAAATGAAATTATAAATATTGAAGAATTAAAAAAAGAAATGGATAAAATATCTAATTCTATCATATCAAAAGAAAAAGAAATAAAAGAATTGGAAAAATTAATATCTAATAATAAATTAAATTTTGAAAAAAGCAATAACCTTAATTTATTAAAAGAAGTTGTAAAAAATATGGAAAATGAAGATAGAGAAGAGCTGAATAAACTTTTTAAACTTTTAATAGATAAAATTTTAATCCTTAACAAAAATGAAATAAATGTGTATAATAAAGAAATAAAAATAAGTATAAATATCAAATAGAGGGTTTATTGATAGCTCCCACCTAGGCACCAGACATAGCCCCACTATTGAAATATAGTAGCTATGAAAATTATATATATGTTAGCAATGCCTCTGGATCAAATGGTCTGAGGCCTTTTTTATTTAAAATATTTTTTTTATAATTGATACTAAAAAAAGAGAAAAAATTAATCTTCTCTTTTTAAATATAGGCTTACCCTTTCAAAGTCCTTTAAAATCAATTTTATAAAGCCTTTTTTAATTTTATTTTTTCTTGAGATTTTTTTCATTATTTAGAAATAATCCATAGAAAAGTTTATTTTTAAATGTTATAATTTGACAAAAATATATCTTTAATTTAATAGAGGTGAGTTATGAATTCAGAAGAAAAATGGTTGAAATGGGCTATGGAATTACAAAGTCTTGCACAAGCAGGCTTAACCTATAGTAAGGATCCTTATGATAAAGAAAGATACAATCAAATAAGAGATATCTCTGCTGAAATACTAGCATATAAATCTGATATTTCTGTTGAAAAAGTAAAAGATTTATTTTGTAATGAAGTAGGATATCAAACTCCAAAACTTGATACTAGGGCTGCTATTTTTGAAAATGGAAAAATTCTTCTTGTAAAAGAAAATAATGGAAAATGGTCATTACCTGGTGGTTGGGTTGATGTAAATGTCTCAGTCAAAGAAAATGTAATTAAAGAAGTTAAAGAAGAATCTGGATTAGACGTATCTGCTGATAAAATTATTGCAATTCAAGATAGAGCAAAACATAATTTACCATTGTATCCTTATGGAGTATGTAAAATCTTTGTTCTTTGCTCCATTCTAGGTGGAGAATTTGAAAAAAATATTGAAACCACAGAATTTCAATATTTTGATAAAGATAAATTACCTGACCTTGCAACAGAAAAAAATACTGTAGAACAAATTGCAATGTGTTTTGAAGCATATCAAAACAATTGCTGGATAACAGTTTTTGACTAAATAAATTTCCCATATTTAAATAAAAAAAGGAACATTAAAATAATTATAAATATACATAATATAAAACTTTTCCTCAAATATGTTTTTATATGGATAGCAAAAAGGAGCTTCCTTTCCAGAGGCTCCTTTTTCATCTTTTCAAATTCTACCTGTAGACTTATATAAGTAAATCATAACTATTGCTACTATTATAAAAATTATTCTTTTGCTCCATGAGCCTTCCATCAAATCTCCAGTTACCTTCTAAGCAAGTTCTAAAAATGCCCAAAATACTATTACTCCAAATAAAAAAAATAGAAATAAGAAAAAATCTTGTATTCCTAAAGGTACAAAAATTCCTGAAGTTATATATGCCCAAATTATAAAAGCAATAAATAACAATACTGCTGGAAGAAAATATTTTAATAAAAATATCTTTTTTTTCATTTCTATTCTCCTTTTTTAATTTCTGTTTTGATAGCTTCTTTTGTTGTATATGTGTCTGGCAATATATTTGCGAAATCTCCTAATAATGCTTTTAAAGTTGTAACACCATATTCTCTATATGGAACTGATTTTGTACTCCAAGTACTTACTGCTACATCTTTAAATTTGATTTTATAATACATTTTATTCTCTCCACTCTGTGGAACTAATCCTTTTAAGCCTTGGTATGATTTATTTATAGATTCATATAGTGTCAAGATAGATAAAGCTAAGTTTATATTATTATATGTATCTATTCCTATATTTTTATTTATATTAATTTTTGAACTTCTTCTTTCTAAAAAATCAACAAAAATTTCTCCTAATGGTTGATAAACCCAATCTCTAGTCATATTAAAGCTTCCCATTTTTTCAGGCTCTTTTTTCATAACAAAGGTAACATCTGCCATGAACTCACTTATCATTCCTGTACTGTGTGCTATAAAAAAGAAAGTTACTACTCCACTTGCAGTAGTTAGGGTAGTAGTCCCAACTTTCCCTAGTAACCCAATTCCTCCAAGACCATTCATTCCACTTAAAAAAGAATTATTCATTGTTTCTCTGAAACTAAATTCTTGTGGCATAATTATCATATCACCTGTTACTCCTTTAAGAGTAACCATTCTTACATATGCCCCATCTCTATTTATTTTTCTATGTTCTCTTAGAATAAAATGGAATCTATACCCTTTAGCATTATCATAAGTTTCATGGTAAGCAGATAAATAACCCTCAAATATCAAGTGCCTAAGAACATAACCATTTCTTGATATTTTAATTTCAATATCTCTCAAAGATTCTTTAGATGTTCCAGTAATCATGCTCCATTTATTTAACTTCATAATCTCTGCAAGATTCTTTTCATCTTCTCCTCTCAAATATCCAGTTATAATAAATATTCCTTTTTTAAGAAACATTTTTATATTAGAAAAATCTATCTGCTTTAGTTCTATTTCTTCATCATTAACTTTAGATTTCATACAATTTCTGTTTTTATTGCTTCATCTTCATAGTGATACAATTCCATAAAATCTCCCCTTTATTAAAATAGTTTTAATATATAAAATATTATACCATATAAATTTACTATTTAGTTTTTGATAAAATTATAGAGATACAATATAATTCTTTGTTACGTTTTTATTTTATACAAAAAATCTTAACAAAAATTTTTCTTGACTTTTTACCTACTTAAAGGTTTATAATTTAATTGTTTTCCGAACAATATATAAATATAGATAAAAGGAATCTCTTTCTCCGAAAGGCCTCTTTTTCATGTTATCTGTTTCTTATATTCCTTAAACTATTTTGAATTTATTTATTACTTTTATCTAATTTCTCCAACCCATCTTCAAGTTTATTTAATATTTTATGTACTTCTTTTTCTCCTCCTGAAACTGCTTCTGTAACTAAAAAATCTTTTTTCTTCTGAAGACACAGCTCCTGCAAAAACAATATATAAAACTAACAAATATTTTTTCATAAAATCTTCCCTTTTTGTAATAAAATTAATCTTTAAAATATATTTTAGGCAAACAATATTTTCATCTTTATTCCATTATATTAATGTGCTATACTAAATCTAAAAAGGAGTAATATGTCAAAAAAATTTAACATTTTTATTTTTAGTATTGGAATTTTATTGGTTGCTTTTAGTATTTTTTTGGATTTCTTTACAACTTTTCATTTGCCTTTTATAAGAAAATATATATCTTTCTTATTCTATCTATCAATTACTTTTTATTGTTTAAATGATAAAAAATTTACTTTAAAATATTTTTTTTATTATCTTATAATCTCTATTTATATTAATTTTTTACTTGGCAATACTATTTTTCATATTCTTTTCAATGTTCTTTTTTCTAATTATTTTATAATTTGTGAAAAGTTTTTTACCATTGTAACTATTGGTTTCAGTGCTAGTTTACTAAATTCTTTTTTATATAATTATTTTAAACTTAAATCATATTCTAATTCTAATATAAAATAAACATATAAAATCAAAGCAGAGAGATTATTCCCTCTGCTTATCTTTTCTATATCTTCTACACTACTCTAATACCAATTTAAGCAGGTATTCTCAGCATAGCTGTATTTTCCAGTATAGATAAAATTTTTTTGAATATTAAAAAGGACTAAGCTAGCTTAGTCCTGATTTTCAATATAATTATCTAGTTGTTATGTTAGAAGCTTGAGGCCCTTTTCGACCTTATGTTACTTCATAAGTAACTTCTTCATTTTCTTCTAAACTTTTAAATCCATCTTTTTGAATTTGAGAATAGTAAACAAAAACCTTTGTCTTGGTTAAACCATTTAATTGTACCTTTTATTTGTTACCTTCATAAATATATTTTTAATGATAAAATCTATCATTTCAACAAATTCTAAAAATGTTAGATCAAGATTTTTTAAGAATTTCAAATAATAGCAATTTAATATTGCACTTAGATCAAGGATGGCATATTAGTTAAAACAATATCAAATAAAATTAAAACATAAAGGAATTAGACAAAGTATGTCTAGAAAAGGAAATTGTTTAGATAACACAGTTATGGAAAACTTTTTTGGAATACTGAAAATAGAAATATTTTATGGGAAAAAGTTTAATTTTAAACCAAAAGATAATTTAAAAAAAGTAATAGAAAAATACAGAGAATATTACAATACCAAAAGAATAAAAATAAAATTAAAAGGATTATTTCCAGTAGAATACCAAAAACAATCCTTAGTAACTTAATTAAAATTTATATTCAACTCTTTGGGGTCAGTACAATCAATCTTCTCTTTTATATTTTATTTACTTCATTATAGATATTTTTAGATGCTCTAAATCTTACAGTTTTTGGTGGATAAATTTTCATAAGTTCTCTTGTTGCTGGATTTGATATTACTCTTGGTTTTTTTTCCAATATATCAAAAGTTCCTTTTCCTACAAATTTTACTTTTCCATCTTTTATGAGAACTTCTTTTACAGTTTCTAAAAAAAGATTTATCTCTTGTATAGCTTGTTTTAAGGTAATATCCCTCTTGCTCGTTTCCATATATATTTTTGCAAAATTTCTCTTATTCATTATCTCCTCCCTCTGTATTCACAGATTTTATTAATTCTCTTCCTGCTCTAAACTTTAATATTTTTTTAGGCTGGCTGTATACTTCTTTCTGAGTTGGAAGCACTATTTTTCTAGATTTAATATCTTTCTCTTCAAACACTCCCCAGTTTTTAAATACAACTTTTTTATCTTTAGATATAGCTTTTAATAATGCTTTCCAAAAATTATCTATTTTTTCTTTTGCTTCTTTTTGATTTTTAATTCTATTTCTTTTTTTATAAATTTTTAAAAAATCTTTTTCCGTCATGCCCTGTCACCTTTATTTTTTCATAGTTTTTAAAACAATACTTTTTAAAATATTTAAAATACTGCTTGACTTTTCCAATTAAAAATAATATTATTCTTTATAGCGAAATGGGAGTTGCCGCTCCCATTTCTGTACTAAAATATTATATTTCTAGTGGTAGACTGTTAAAATAAAAACTTATTTTAATAGTCTATCTTATTTTAAACTTATAAGTAACCCCTGCTCCTATTGTATTAGAACGTGGATATCCTGCTGTAGCTGCCCATTTAGCTGAGAATTTAAGATTATCTGTTGGAGCATATGCCACTCCTACAGCTACTGACTGTGAATTTTCATAGTGACCTATACCTGCTCCTATGCCTAGTTCTCCTGAATTTACATCTGTAAAGTCAACATTAGACATTGCAGACATTAAAGACATTCCTCTGTTTAATTTTGTTTCCATTTTATCCATTCTATTATTCAACCCATCTATTGCTTGCTTATTTGCTGCTACTGATTGTCTTATTTCTTCTGTGTTGATTACAGTATTTTGAATATATTTATCATGTTCTTCTAATTTTTCTTTATTATTTTCTATTTTTTCATTTAAACTTGGAGCTTTTCCATTATTAATATCTATAATTTCTTTTTCAGTTAATCCTGCGGCATTAGTCACTGCATCTAGCTGAGCCACATTTACAGCGTCAGTAGCATCGACTCCACCAGCTACATTTGTTATACGTCTTTCATTTCCTGTGCTTCCTACACTTACTACTCCTGATACAGAATCTTTATTTTGTATATTTGAATATTTAGTAACTGTATTTTCATAAGAACTTTTAGTTTCTGAATAACTACCAATAGCTACTGAATTATTTGCACTTGCTTTTGAATTAGTTCCAATTGAAACTGTGTTATCTGCATTTATTTCTTTACCTGCATTAGCTCCTAAAGAAACATTTCCATTTCCTACTGTCCCAACTCCAGATTCAGTACCTATAGCAGTATTATTATCTCCAGTTACTCCAACTCCTGACCAAAAACCAATTGATGTATTATTATCTCCAGTTGAACGTTGTCCTGAATAACTTCCAGAGCTAGTATTAAAACTTCCTTGAGTTTTATAATTTGATGCTTGACCAATCCCAACATTTTGATTTCCTACACTCTCAGCTCCTGCATTCTGACTTCCTATTGCTATATTAAGCCCTCCTTGTGCATTTTTATGAGAATTATATCCCATTGAAATATTGAATCCATTTGCTGATGTTCCAGTTATTGTATCTTTAAATTGACCAGCATTAGAACCAATTGCTACTCCTTGATTATTTTTTGCATTTCCCTTAGTTCCAGCATCATCCCCAATTACTACCTCTCCTAATCCTTTAGAATTTGTTTTGTTCCCAATCGCTATTCCCCCTACAGATTCTGTATTTGCTTTATTTCCAAGTGCTATACTATTTTTTTCTAAAGCATTTGAATCCCTTCCCATTGCTATAGAATTTTCACCAGTAGCTTTTGCTAAAGTTCCAGCTGCCATAGAATAATCTGCTGTTGCTTCAGAACTGGCTCCTATTGATGTAGAATATGCTCCTGTCACTGTATTACCACTTCCATAAGCAGAACTCCCTATTCCAGTTACATTATTTTTATATCCAACAGCTGTTGTGTAATTAGCATTCACAGCATTTTCAGACCCAATAGCATTTGAATATGCTTTTAATGCTTTATTATCATTTCCTATTGCAATAGCATTATCTGTTTTTACTATTACATTATTATCTGTAGGATGATTTTTAAGTTCAGCCCCTGCTATATTATTTTTTCCTATTGCAATAGAAGTATCATAAGCTTTAGAATTTAATCCAATAACAGTAGAATTACTTCCTTCTGCTGTTATATTACTTCCTATAGCTATTTGATTTTCAGTATGAGTCAAAATATTTCCATGAACTGCTGCTGCATTTTTACCTAATACTATACTTTCTGATACTTCAGAACGTGATTCAGTTCCTAGAACAATAGAGTCTCTCCCTCCATTTACTGTTCCACTTCCTATTGCTATAGCATTATTAGCCTTAGCATTAGAGTCTTTACCTATAGCGATAGAATTCTTATTGGAACTACTACTATTTTTTCCTATAGATATACTTTCAATACCTAAAGATTTTGCCTCATCTCCTATTGCTAATCCTGATTTCCATATAGAACTAGAACCATTTCCTATTACAACAGAATGTCCTCTTTGAGCTTTAGCATCTGTTCCAATAACAACTGAACTTTCTTTATTATAATCAGCATCAGTATAATTCTTATCTCCAGCACTTGCCCCATGCCCTATGACAATATTTTTTTCACCGTTTGCAACATTATCCGTTCCTTTTATTCCAATCACAATAGATGTTTCAGTCCCAGAATTTGCCATTACCTCCTTTTTATCTTTTCCATTAGTGGAAACATATACCTCTGCTTTAGCATTTAAGCTTATTAAGGCTGTTAATATAGCTAAAGTAAAAATTATTTTTTTTCTTTTCACGATCTTCCTCCTTAAATTTTTTTAAATATATATGACAACTTATATATACTTTAGCTAAAAAAAAAATAAAATTTGTTATTTTATTTTTGTCAAACTGTCAAACAATTTTTATTATTCCACTTTATTTTCTGGCTAAAAAACATATTATTGCATCTTTTTTTTTATAATATTACACACAATAAAAAAAGTCAAGTCTTTTTATCCTATGTAATATTATAATGATTACTTTTTTATTATATTTTTAATGCTATAAAGATATATTATAAATTTTAAAATTTTTAAATTAATTTTATAAAAATTTTTTAACTACTTTGAAATGAAAAGAATGCATTAATTCTTAATTAGATCACAAAATATAATTAAAATTTTATTTAAAGTATAAAGATATCTATTTATATTTTATAATTTAAAAAGACTATTATTAAAATAAAATAATTATCATATTTATTTTTTTTACAAGCTATTATTTATATTTGTTTTAATTTTAGCATTTAATAATTAATTATGCTTACTTTCTCAAATAAAAGGAAAATAAATGTTTTTAAGAATATCGATATATCCATAAAAAATTTTTCCTCTAAAAGATATTTTTAGTATATTAAAAAGAACTTTCATAATTGAAAGACCTCTTTTTAACTATAAAAAAAAAGCCACAAACAAAATTTATTTGTCTACAGCCTGAAGCTAGAAAAAATCTAACTTTTTTATTTTTTTATATTATAATAAAGCATAAACAAATATTTTAAATATACTAAGTGTAGTATAAAACTAAGTTCCCATCTAGGTACTATCATCAGTCAATACTATTCATATCATATGTGTTAGCAATACCTTTAGATCAAATGGTTTGTAACCTTTTTTGTTTAAAATATTTCTTAATAATTGATACTAAAAAAGAGAAGAAATTAATCTTCCTCTCTGTTAATCTATTTATAATTTTTATTTTTTTCAGTTTTTATTATATATTTGTAAGGAACTGAATTACATAGCCATACTCCATTTTCAGATAAATAAAAAACAATTCCGTCTTTTAACATTTCCTTAGTATTTATTAATAAAACCACTGGTACCCCATGTCTTTTTCCAACATTTATTGCTGTTTCTCTATCTGCTGAAAGATGTACATATTGTCTATTTCCTTTTATTATACCTTTTTCTGCTATGCTTTCTATAAAACGCTCTGCTGTTCCATGATATAGTATTTGTGGTGGTTCAACAATTTTAAACTCTATATCAATATTTATAGAGTGTCCCTGATTTGCTCTTATTTTAGTCTTATCCTTGTTAAAACTGTATCTATTTTTATTATTTTCATTAACTATTCTTTCTAATATATTCATATCAATATAGTTTCCAGAAAGTTTAATTCCATCTATTAGTTTGTCTACTTTTATCCAACCATATTTATCTAATGTTGCTTTTATTATACTAGGATCATGTCTTAGTATCAAACTAATAAACTTACCTAATTTTATATCATCTATTTTTTTCATTTTTCCTCCGAAATTATTTCTCCTTAATTTTTTGTTATCTCTATAGATGTGTTAATTTATAAACTTATCAAATATTTATCAAGAAATTTCATTAATAAGTCATCAAAAATTGATAAATGTGCCCTTTCCCCTAATTAAATTTTCATTTCTGTTAACTTAAAATTTATATGAACTATTTCTAAACTCCCATCTTAAATTAAAATAATTCTACATATATTTTAAATATGTTTTTATAAAGTCATTAGTACAACATTTTATTATTACTAAATTTTCTTATTTTTTAAATTTTTCAATTAAATTTTTTGCTACTATATTTGTTATTATTGCAAGGTTAAAATCTTGAAATTTCTACCATCTCTAATAAATTTTTCTCACATAAAATTACTCATTTATTAAAATAGAAATAGGAGGTTCTCTTTTCAAAATTATTCTTTAATATTTCCATTTTTATCATAATAAACTTCTTTTACTTCATTGTTATTATATGTTATTTCTCCAAAAAGCTCTCCACTTTCATAATATCTTTTTTCTACTCCAACTATTTTAGAAGATTTATAAGGAATTTCTAACCATAAATTTCCATTTTTATAATAAGTTTTTTCTATTCCCTCTTCTTTATCATTTATATAAAAAGCTTCATACCACAACTTTCCATCTGGATAATACCTTTTTCTTTCTCCATCTTTTTTACCTTTTTTATATGCAGTTACCTCATTTACTTGCCCATTTGGATAATATATTTTTTCTATTCCCTCTTTTATTCCATTTCTATATATTATCTCTTTTCTTAATTTTCCACCTTTATAATAACTTTTGTTCTCTCCATTTTTATCTGATATTATATGAAGCTTATTTTCTTCATATTTTTCTATAGATACTCCATCATAGGGTTTCTCTTCACCAATTACATAAATTACTCCATTTCTCTCTTCTAATCTTAATATATCTTCAACTCTCTCTTTCCCATAAATGACAATCGTTAATAACATGACTAATATTAATATAATTCTCTTCATAAATCCTTCCTCCATAGGTGTTATTATTTTTTATTATATCACGAAACAATAACTATGAAAGTATATTATTTATTAAATTTTTCATTTGAAAATAATATTTGTATATTCTCTTTTTTATATATTATTTTATATTTTCTATATTATTTAGTTATATAAAAATAATAGCTGTAAAATCCTGCCTTCATTTTTTCTAATATTAAAAATTATTTTTATTTAGTATTTTTTACCATCCCCATTTATTCCATTCCTCATCAAAAATTTTATTTACTATCTTATAAGCTGCTATACATAATATAATTACTGCAATCCCTGTTATTAGTATGGTTTTCATTTTTCCTCCTTGAAATAAATAGGTTATTATTTTCCCTGATAATTTCTTTTTTGCTAAATTTAATTCTATTAAGCTTTTCCAATTTTTTTCTATATTCCTTTTTACTAAATTTTCTGCTATTACCTATTTTTAATTAGTACTTCCTTCTTATTCATTATTTCATATATCTAATTCAATTATATTTTTTAATAAATTTTGTATTAATATATATCAGCCAATCTTTTCTTGTTTTTTAATTATGATATATAATAAAATAATCAATTTTTTATAGACAGAATTTTTTCAATTGTGTAAGTTTTTCTCCATTTTAAATATAATATTTTATTTGTAAAATTTTATACTCCAAATATATTTTTCTATAAAATACTGAATATAAGATCCCATATTATTATATAACCTATTCTTTCATGCTATTTTTTTATATTTTTCTTTAATTGCTTTTAAATAATTTTTACTATATACTAATATTAGTGTACCTATAAAATTTACTGGAGGAAAGATAATGACTAAGATGAAATTTTGGGAACTGATGGATGAATTCAGGGATAAAAGTAATGGGAATGATGAACTATTTCTTCAATATGCACATGAATATCTAAATAACTGTAATATAGAAGATATATATTATTTTAGTGGATATCTTGGAATCTGCAAATGAATCTATCTGGGTAGATATGGCTTGTAAAGTAATCAATGGATATGTAAGTGATGATACTGGATTATACTTCACATTATGGCTTATATCACAAGGAGAAGAAGTTCTTCTTAAAGCTCTTAGTGATCCTGATTCCTTAGTAGAAGTTCCTAATATTCCTTTTGGAAATGCTGAGTTTGAATTACTTATGAGTGTTACTTATGAATTACTAGGGGAAGAAATAGATATTGAAAAGAACAGTTCTATACAAATGAAATGTTTGGAAATAATAACTCCAGATATCAAATATAAAGATAATGATAAATATGGCAATTATGAGTCTTTTGAAGATGGAATGGAAGATGTTCCTAATATTCTTCCCAAGCTTATTGAAAGAAATTTTGATTGGAAAAATCTATATAAATTTTAATTTTATACTCAAGAATTATTATAAAAAATACTTATAATATTTATAATATAAGTTAGATATAGAGTTATTTACAATAAAAAAGAGCCAATATTCCTATAAATATTACAGGATATTTGCTTTTTTCTTTTTTTGTAATTTCAAATTTACTGCCTTTTAAAACAAAAAACTATTTAGTTAATATTCTGCATATTTTAAATTTTTTTTATATTTAATATTTCCTTTCCTACAAATAAGTCACTCTCTAAAAACTCTGTTAATGTCCTATTTAATGCTACTGGAACACATTTTTTATAATCATATAAAAACACTACTTTTAACAATGGGGAATAATTTTCACTTTTCAAATATCTTAACAATTCTCTATAATTCCACTTAAGGCACTCTAAAGCTATTTTTAATTCATTATGATGTGCAAGTTCAGAGTAATTAAATTCTGGAACTTCCACTTTAAAAGAGGCTTTCCTTCTTGTCATAAAGCTTTCTCTTAAAAGACTATGAACCTTTACCATAGAGTTTATTAATTTTTGTTCAAGCACATTATCAACTATTCTTTCCATTTAAGCACTCCTTTTTATTTAGATTATATCATTATTTTAATAAAAATCATTATTTTAAATAAAAAAGAGCTCAATTTAGATTAAAGCTCTTTTCTCCTATTATATTTCTTTATAACCTCTTTTATTTTTTTTAATTTTTCTTTATCTTTTTCTATCTTTTTTATCTTTCTTTTTTTTATAAAATTTTATAATTATTTAATTTGTTTATATCTTATTACAAAATCTATTTATTTATTTTTATTACTCAAGTTCTTATTTTTTCAAACTAGTAATTTATAATAAGATTTTTATAGATTATCCATCTTATTCTTATATTTAGTAAAATATTGTATTTCAATATTAAAAAAGATATAATATACTTAAGAAAGAGCAAAAACATATGTAATTAGTTAGTGAAAAAACATCTTTCTATGCTATAAGATAATCTCAAAGATAAATCAAAAATTTTATGTTTTATAAAAAGTTAATATATTTTATTGTATAAAAAGGCAAATTTATTTTAATTTTATTGGATGTCAAGGGAGGATTTATGAGTAAACATAAGAAATATAAATTACCAAATGTTATAGAAGAGGATGTACTGCCACGTGATTATAATATGGCAGACTGGAAATATGAAAAACTAGTAGAACAAATCAGAGAATTTGAAGAAATACTTGATGATGATCATGAGGTTGCTTTAAAGCTTGCATCTTTTGGTTCTTCTGTTGTAATGTCAGTTACAGATATTGGCTATCAGAATCCAGATATTCTATATTTTTATGGATTTGTAGATGGAAAGGAAGCTCAATTAATACAACATATCAGCCAGCTTAACTTTTTAATTACTTTTGTAGAAAGAGAAGATAAATCCAAACCAGCTAGACGTATAGGTTTTGCATTACCTACTATATCTGAAACTGAAGGTAAAAATGAAGTGGAAAATTCTGAAAAAAGCTTGTGATTGTCAAAAGATAAAATTTATGATTTAAATTTTAATTCTATAAACCAAAAGAGATGTTTCCTAGATTTAATAATCTCAGTAATATCTCTTTTCTTATAATTATTATATCTTATTTTATCTAACATTAAATATCATTCAATAAATTTATATCAAAAGGTAAATATTAGCTAAGTAGTTTTTAAACAAGAAGCTGCAAATTGATTATTAACTGATAAATTTTAAAATTATTTTTTATTCTAAATCTAATATTTTTTCTTTAATGATAGAATATTTAGAAAAGATTTTTATCAGATATTAATCTATATTTTTTCTAAATATATAGCTATCTTTACAATAAAAATTTCTCTAATAATTAAAAAAAGGCTAAGTTTCCTCAGCCTGATCTATTTAAAATTATCTAGTTTTTATGCTAGAAGCTTGTGGTCCTTTTTGACCTTGAGTTACTTCATAAGTAACTTCTTCATTTTCTTCTAAAGTTTTAAATCCATCTTTTTGAATTTGAGAATAGTGAGCAAAAACCTCTTTCCCATCTTCACCTGTAATAAATCCAAAACCTTTGTCTTGATTAAACCATTTAACTGTACCTTTCATTTGTTACCTCCGTAAATATAATTTTTTAATGACATAAACCTATCATTTTGATAGCATCCTCAAATATTAATTTAAGAATGTTGATAAAATTTAATACTTACTAATGGTAATTTCAAAGAAAGAACTTTATTAAATATTAAAACAATTTTCAAAACATATAAATCTCTTTATCACTATACAAGTATTATACACTAGTTTTTAAATTTTGTACACCTTTATTTTTTTATTTGTAATTTTTTTGAATTTTTTTCTCTTCAAGTACTTGTTTATTACAGTCTAGCTCATTTACAAATATTTAAAAATAAAATTTTACCATGCTCTAAAAGAAATTTTTTCATATAATTCTACACTTTTCTCTTTCAACATATCAGCAAGTTCTTTATTATAATTTTCAATTTCTTTTTTTAAAAAACCACATATTTCATTTATTTTAGTTAAAAGATTGACTAGTTCCTCTTTTATTTCATGTTCATTTTTGAATTCTGTTTCCTTTAGAAAAAATATTATCTCCTCTTCCTTCCTCATTACAGGAAGTTTTATTCCTTCTATTTTGTCTGGTGATACTTTTAATAACTCCCCACTTCCAGAGAAAGGCAGTGAAAATCCTATTCTATTTTTTTCTTCCATTTTTTTTATCTCATTATATGAAAAATTCAAATGCTCTATCCTGTTTTCATTATAAATTTTTTCTACAATTTTAGAAAATTTTAAAAAATTAGTTTTTCCTTTTTTAGTTTCATTTTCCAAATCTCTCAAAGCATAATCTCTCATTCTGCCCAAATAAGTACTGCAAATTGTTCCAGTAAAAATAACGAATCTATCTTCCATATTGTAATCCCCCTGTTCTCTTTGCCATTAAATTTGTAATAGAAATTGTCCTTCCAGAATTTATTTTACCTTTTCCAAATTTATTCATAAATTTTAATTCTCTATAATACATTATATCATACTTTTTAGATTTATTTTTTATTATCTCATTTTTTAATTTCTATTTTAGCAATAAAGAATCCAATTGAGAGTTTTATTTTATTTAAATTATCTTTTTTATATTATTGCTTTTTTATAAAATATAGTATACAATATACTAATTTAATTATATAAGATTATTTAGGTTTAATTTTATTTTTTCCCTTAATATTCTCTTAACCAAAATTTTATATTTATTTTTTTAGTTGTGTAAATTTTTTTCATTGAAAATAATTTTTGATTATGATATAGTCTAAATGCTATGAATAACTAGGGGGGATTTTAAATGGAAGTGAAAAAAGCTAAGGTAGATGAAAGTTTAATTTTTATGGGGCTTCTTACTTTTATTGGAGGATTTATCAATGCATATGCATTTTTTACCAGAGGACAAGCTTTTGTCAGTATGCACACAGGGAATATGGCAAAAATAGGTTTATCTTTATATCAAAATGATTTCAATATGCTTATATCTAGTATAGTTCCTATTACAGGATGTCTTTTAGGAGCTGTTCTTGCTCAATTGTTAAAGTTCAGTTTAAAAGAATATGAGGTACCAAAGTTGCAAAAAGCTCTTTTACTTGCAGAATTAATTGTTTTATTAGGAGTTGGTTTTATTTCTACTTCTTCTTCTAATAATGCAGTAAATTTTTTACTCTCTGTAATAACAACTTTCCAGTTGAGCAATTTCAGAAAATATAATGGCAATGTGCATAACAGTACTATTGCTACAGGAAATCTAAGAACTCTTGGAGCACACATTGGAGATATCTTTATAAAAAAAGATTCTGCTTCTGTTAAAGTTGCTTCTAAATATTTCATTCTAGTATTTTCTTTCCCAGTGGGTATATTCTTTGGTGGACTTTTAAGTACTCTATGTGGAATATATGCTATATGGTTCTGCTGTATTATCTTGCTATTTTTAGCTTATTTAGTAAATTCTGAATATAAATAATCAAGCAGAGTAGATATAAATTAAAATATAATTTTGACTTTTTTAAATAAAAAAATTAGTTATTAATTTAATAATCTCAGCAGCTATAACAGTTAAAATTTATTAACTGCTTTAGTTGCTGAGTATTTTTTTATCTATACTTCTTCATTAGATTTTCTTTATTTCTATCTCATCTTTTCCTATATACAAATCACTTCCTAAAAATTCTCCTAAGCTCATATTTACAACTGTTGGAACACAATATTCATAATCATATAAAAATATTACTTTTAATGATGGAGAGTAGTTTTTATTTTTAATATACTTTAGTAATTCTTTATAGTTATGCTTTAAGCATTCTAAAGTATTTTTCAATTCTGTGTAATATACTAGTTCTGAATATTGAAACTCTGGAACAATAATTTTAGTTTTTAATTTCTCTTTCTTCTTAAAGGATTCTTTTAGTAATTCATGATACAAAACCATAGAATTTATTAATTGCTGATCTATATTATTCTTGACTATTCTTTTCATTTTATATCCCATCCCATCTATATATATCTTCTTCTATTTTGATTATATCATTTGTACTTGATTTTTTAAATAGCTTTTAAAAAATAAAATTCACCATATTTTCTAAGTTTAGCATTTAAGACCAAAACAAAAAATAAAATTTTATAAATATTTTTTTAATTATCTTACTTTAAATATAACTACGATTATTTTAGAAAAAATCCTTTATTTCTTTATTAAAAAAATATTTTATAATTATCCCATATTAAGAATATATATCTTTTACTCTATAATATGTTTTATTTAATATTCAAAAATTAATTTTTACCTTTAATTCGAATTTATCATTGATATTTTTCTTGGATTATATTATAATTAACAAAAGCAGACTTAAATAATATTTTTTGATATAAAGTTGATTTTTGTCTTGATAGGGGGAGAGAATTTTATGACAATTTTAAATAAATTAAATAAATATTTTATACTGATTCTCAGTCTTTTTCTTATATTTCTTTTTTCTGCACTTTCACTTATAAATTTTTTCAAATCTTTTTATGCGAACGAAATAGATTTGTATAAGGAAAAATTAGAATATCGTTCTATATTGCAAAGTACAATTATAAAAAATCATTTAAAAAATAATATGATAGTATTAGAAAGTGCTGCTGATATTTTTACTCATAATGAAAATATCAATACTGAATCTATAACTAAAATTATAGAAAAATTGAAAACTTTGACTCAATTTGACCGAGTTTTTATAGCACAGAATAATGGAAAGGCAGCTTTTGCCAATGGAGATACTTATGATATTTCAAATAAAGATTACTTCCTAAATGCTATGAAAGGAAAACATGAGATAACAGAAATTACAGATTCATTTTTTGAAAAGGATGCTCCAATATTTTTAGAAACAGTTCCTATTGTAGTCAATAATGAAGTTATAGGGATAGTTGGAGGAGTTTATAAATTATCTACTTTTTCCTCTTTACTCAACGAGAGTCTTCAAGCTGAAAATGGTTATCTTATTTTAGCAAGCAGCTCTCAGGAATTTATTTTAAAATCTTCTAATATTAATAAAATAATAGCTGAAAATAATATTTGGGATTTTCTTTCTAATGCTACTTTTGATGACAACAATGCTGCTGAAAAAATTAGAAAAGATATTGTGACTCAACAAAATGGTTTTGCTGAATATATCCATGATGGAAATGCAGAATTTGCTTATTACAGTCCTCTAGGAATAAATAATTGGTATATTATATCTGTACTCTCTGTTGAAGCAGTACAAAATCGTTTAAAATTTATTCAGGCTATTATGAGTGCTCTTACTATAAAAGTATCTATTATTTTTATTTTTGGAATACTTTCTATTCTCTATTTTAATAAGAAAGCAAAAGATGAACTTATTGCAAGTAATGAAAAACTCAAACTGGATGAAGAGATATTTAGAGTTGCAATGGATAAAACTTCAAATATAGCTTTTGAATATAATCAGAAAACAAAAACTCTTACATTTAAAAATTCAGTTCCTAAAGGACACCAACTGATGCAGATAGTTGAAAATGTTCCTGAAAGCCTTGTGGAAAATAATTTCATTTTTGAAGAATCTATTGATGAATTTCTGCAGATATATAAGAGAATATTTAATAAAAACGTAAAAACTTCATCAGGGATTATTAAAGTAAGAACTAATAATGACTCTTATCTTTGGGAAAGGCTTACACTTACCAATATTTTTGATAATGATAAAAACATACTCAGAACTGTTGGGGTTATTGAAAATATTACTGAAGAAAAAGAAAACGAATTATCTCTTTTTCTCAAAAAACAATATTTTGAAGCTCTGCAGACTGATAATATATCTACATATGAAATAAATTTATCCAAAAATACGATAAACCCTTTTAATAACTCAAGTAAAAAGAAAAATTATGATAAACTTTTTGAATATTTTCTAAAACGTAAAATACATAGTGATGATATTGAGATCATGAGAGAAAGATTTTCAAGAAAAAATATGCTCATTTCATATTTTAATGGTATCAATGAATTCAAAGTAGACTATCGTACAAAATATGCTGATGGAGTTTATAAATGGGCAGAATTCTATATACATGTGATAAAGAAATTATCCACTGATGAAATAAAAGGTATTCTCCTCATAAAAGATATTTCCAACATAAAAGAACTTAAAGAAATGTCAGAAAAAGACCCTTTGACTTCTCTATATAATCGCAGAGCTACTAAGAAACATATCGACAATTTCCTTGAAAGTACAAAGGAAGATACTACATCTTCTCACGCTTTTATTATTTTGGATCTGGATAATTTTAAAACTCTCAACGATACTCTTGGACATATTATGGGAGATATTGCTCTCCAGGAATTTGCATTAAAATTAGTAGAATGTTTTAAAAATCAAAGTATCATTGGAAGGCTAGGAGGAGATGAATTTATTATCTTCTTAAAATATATTTCTTCAAAAAATGAACTGAAAGAAATTCTGAAAAAAATCTTAAATGATTTCTCTGTAACATATGGTCATTCTGATATTTCAGTAGGTATTTCTGCTTCTGTTGGAGTTGCTATAGCTCCACAAGATGGAAATACATTTCAAGAGTTGTACAAAAAATCAGATATAGCCCTTTATAATATAAAAAATGCTTCTAAAAATAACTTTTCTTTTTATAAATAATATACACTATATTAAAAGATATCTCTAATCAATAAATTGGTGATATCTTTTCTATTTTCTCAGTACTTAAACGGAACTTTATACTAATATATTATGTATTTTTTTTAAACAAACAAAACCATTTCAAAAAAATATAAAAATTTTTTTCGTATACAAAAAAAATATGATTTTTTTAATCTACTTTCGTTCACAAACCAGCTCGTTGTCTGTTTTTTTAGTATTTTTATGTTGATAATATTACAAAAGTAATTTTATATTTCTATATATTTTTTTATTTTTCTATTGAAAAAAATTTATTTTTCTATATAATATAGTCGTTAAATGTTTCTATATTAATACTGGGAGAAGATTTTATCATTTTATACATAAACTTAATTTACTTAAGGAGGAAAAAAATGATAAATATTCATACTATTCATGCCGCACAAGATGGTGATGAAGACGCCATACAACAAATCTTTGAAAGTTTTAAACAACTTATGATCTTCAAAACAAAAAAATATTTCTTTCATGGTGGTGATAGAGAAGATGTTATGCAGGAAGCTATGATTGGGCTTTTAAAAGCCATTAACGCTTATGATGAAAATAAGAATGCTTCTTTTACAACCTTTGCTCTATTATGTATCAAACGTCAGATCATAACAGCTTTAAAAAATTCCAATTCTGGAAAAAACAGAATATTAAATATGGCGGTTTCTACTTCTTCAGATGATGAAGATGAAGCAGATCTTACATATGACAATAAGTCATTTAATTTTTACAATCCAGAAGAAATCTATCTAAGCAAAGAAAAGATGAAATATCTGAACAAATATTTAAAAACACATTTAAGCCCTATGGAGAATGAGATTTTTGAATATATGCTTGCTGAGATGACTTATACTGAAATAGCAGAAAAAACTGGAAGAGAGTTAAAGTCTGTAGACAATAGTATTCAAAGAATAAAGAAAAAACTTAAAAACTTTATTGAAGAATATGAAAAGGAATAGAAAAGAAAAATCCCTTTACAAAGTATATAATACTCTGTAAAGGGATTGGTTCTTTTAAATTTAAATTACCATTAGTTTTTCTAAAAACAGCAGTTCAGCCACAACTACTCCCATAAGTCCTATTCCCAACATAATTAAAAATAATTTTACCTTCAATTATCTGCTTCCCCCTATAAGTCTAAAATACCTAAATTAAATTTCTAATATTATACCATATTTTTAATAAAAATTTAAATTAAATTATTATTTTTTTCATTGATTAAATCTATTTTTTCACTTTTACACGTTTTAGTGGACTTTCTATCCTATACTTTATTTTTTAATTTTATTCTTATTGTTTTTTAAATATTTATACCTCTCTTGATTTACTTAAAATATTTCTTGTGTTATAATGTTAAAATAATATTTGATGGGGATATTCTTTTAATAAAAAAATTATTTTATGTGAATATTAGTACAGTAATTATCAGATATATTTTTAAAATACCAGGAGGAATAATGTTTCAACTTTTTGAATCTACTGATATTAAAATTTTATTTTTTATTCAGGAACACCATAGAAATCTTTTTCTGGATAAGTTTATCCCAATGGTGACAAGACTAGGTGATTTAGGATTTTTCTGGATAGCACTTGCCTGTATTTTTATATTAATAAAAAAATATAGAAAAATTGGAATAATGATTTTTATAGGAATTTTCCTTTGTGCTTTAACTGGAAATATTATTCTCAAACCTTTAGTAAAGAGAATAAGACCATTTGATTTGGTTAATTTTACACAATTGCTAATTTCAGCTCCAAAAGATTTTTCTTTTCCTTCTGGACATACAATGGCTTCTTTTTCTTCTTCCACTGTGATAATTTCCCAGAATAAAAAATGGGGTATATTTGCTTTTATTCTTGCTTTTTTAATAGGGTTTTCAAGATTATATCTTTTTGTTCATTTTCCTAGTGATGTCATAATAGGAGCTTTTATTGGATGTATATTAGGAATAATTTCAGTAAAATTATATAATAAATTTGTTCAAATATAAAAAAACTCCCCTTAAATTTGGGGGAGCTTTTTTTATTCTGTTTTAAAATGATAATTTATAAAATGTAGGATTATTTATTGGTGATTGTACAAATCCCTTTACTTCTTTCCTTATTCCTGCACTTGCTGGCATAAAGTAAATTGGAAGAATTGGTACTTCTCTGTTCATAACGTCCTGAGCTCTTGCATAAATTTCTGCTCTCTTTTGAGGATTTAATTCCACTTTTCCTTCTTCTAATAATGTGTCAAATTCTTTATTGTCAAAGAAACTTCTATTTCCAGAGTTTCCTTTCATACTGCTGTGGAGCATAGGTGTAAGTCCATAATCAGCATCTCCTGATGAATTTGACCATCCTATCATAAATAAATCACTCTTTCCGCTTCCAGTAGTATTCAAGAAAGTTGCCCATTCTAGTATTTCTATTTTTATATTTATTCCAATTTCTTTTAATTGAGCTTGCATAATTTCAGCCATTTGTTTTCTTAGATCATTGTTACTTGTTACTATAGTAAGATCAAGAGTTTCATATCCTGCTTCATTTAATAATTTCTTAGCCTCTGCTGGATTATACTCAAAAGGCTTTGTATCCTTTGAATATCCTACCACTCCTGGTCCAAGAAGACTATTAGCTTTTTCTACTGCTCCCATTAAAACTGAGTCTATAATAATATCTCTATTTATTCCCATAGCAATAGCTTTTCTAACTCTCACATCCTGCAATGCTCCTTTAGAAGTATTGATTCCTAAATAAGCAACTCCCAGAGAGCTTATTTCCTCTATTCTTACGTCTTCTCTTCCTGCAAGGATCTTTCTGCCTATAGAGTCTATATCACCTGTTATATGGTGCTCTCCTGTTTCGATAGCAATAACTCTGCTGTTCTCTTCAGGTACTGCTCTTACTTCAACTATTTCTATAGCAGGTTTCCCTCTAAAATAATCATCATTTCTTTTAAGAGTCATATAATCCCCAGGTTTCCATTCTACAAGAGCATAAGCCCCAGTTCCAAGTGGATTATGATTAGTATTTTCTGTAGTTTCATAGTATTTTTTATTAAGAATTGAAGCAGTTATATGTGTTAAGTGATGCATAAGAGACCCTGATGGTGTACTTGTTTTAAATATAGCTGTATATTTATCAGGAGTTTCTACAGTATCTATCATTGAATATAAAGTTCCTACTTTTGCAGATTTTTTAGCATTTTCAAATGTATATTTTACATCTTCAGAAGTAAATTCATCTCCATTTTGAAACTTAACTCCTTTTCTTAAATTGAATTTTAATGTTAAAGGATCTACTTGTTCCCAACTTTCTGCCAATCCAGGAACTATTTCTAATTTCTCATTAGTTTCTATAAGTCTGTCAAAGATATTTGAAATTATTCTTCTAGAATACACATCTGTAGCTTCATGTGGATGAAGTGTCACTGTTTCACTACTCTGGCTGTATATCAGTTTATTTTCTTTCGGTTTTCCTGCTTCAGCTGCTTTTTCTTTTCCACAACCAATAAGCAGTAAGAGTGGCAATAGTATCCACAATACTTTCTTCATAATTATTCCCCCTAATATATTTATTTTCTGCTTCAATTTAGATAAGTCTATCAGAAAAGAACACTAATAGCAAATAAATAGCATGAATATGTCACATTTATTATTTGTATTATACCCATTCATCAAAGTGATTGTTTTGTTTTTTTATACTCTTAAATTCTTAAATTTATGACTAAATTATTTTCTTTTTTTAAATTTTTAATTCACTTATTTTCATATTATATATTATTTATATTTTGAAAGACCAGAAGAAATTAAATATTTCTATTCTTTTCTTGAAAAGAAGATAATTAAAAAAAAGGCGTAAAGAAATTAATCTGTTTACACCTTTTTTCTTTTAAAGTTTTTTACTTTTTGAAAAAATTAATTAGTTTAATATTTTAATTGTTAATTAGAATTTGTAATTGAATCTTACTCCATACTTAATTGATGAATCTTTTTTATGATTTTCATCTGCTGCCTCCACTTCAAATGTTACTCCCATGTGGTTAGCCTTTTCTATTGTAAGTCCAATTTTTCCACTCAGTTTTCCTTCTCTTTCCTCTGGAGTTATCAGACTGTAATATCCCTCTTCTCCATTTTTAAGTCTTGCTTTGTTTCCATCATAGTTATCTCCAAATTCATATGCATATTTCACATCTGCTGTTACTTTTACTGAGATGTCATTTCCTGCATAGATTCTTTGGGATGCCTTCACTCCTGCTCCAGCCTGTGCGCTTAAGTAGTCATTATCTTTAATCTGTACTTCAAGTCCGCCTTTGCTTCCTGCGCTTTCTTTAAAGTCATCTATTTTTCCATATTCCAAATCTAAATCAGCATATACATCCAACTGTCTAGACAAGTCTGTATAGATAACTTTTGTAAGTCTGTTATCAAGTGCTACAGAGTATGTATTATACTCTCCCTTATTTTCAAATGTTTCATGAAGGTTAAGTTTTCTCTTAGCAATATGTCTATTGTATCCAAGCTCTATTCTTGACAGCCATGATACTTTATGTTCCTCACTTAGATTTTTAACTCTGTGTGCTCCTACTCTTAGTGAATATACATCCTCTTTTGATCCACCATCATCAAAGTCAAACTTTGATCCTGCAAATCCTATTGTATATCCATATTTGCTTCCATACTCTGCTCCTTCTTTTTCTTTCATATATAGAAGTCCCATTACCTTGTAATCATATTCATCTATTCCTAATGTAGAATCTCTATATTTTCCATCAGTATAGATCACACTGTATTTACTGCTGTCTTTAGTCAGATTATATGAAGATTCAAGTTCATAGAAAGAGTTATCAAAAGCCTGATTGATATCCTGCATTCTGCCTTGAATAGTTGCATAAATATCCCCTCTGAACTCTGAAAGTTTTTGTGATGTTTCTCTTTCAAATTGATCTGATGGTAATCCATCTAAATATTCATTTAAACCTTTTAGTATTTCAGCATCTCTTCCACTTCCACCACTATTTTTAAGTATATTGTCAAGTCCCTTATCCATAGCATCAAACTGTTCTCCTATTGTCAGATCAGCATATGGTCTTTTTGCCACTGCTAAATGTCCATCTGTTGTTATCTTCGCTACAAATAATGGTGATGTCTTTGTAGATAGTTTTGAACCTGATATAGTTCCTGCTGCTGTATTTACAAAGTTTTGGAATAGATATGAAATTCCATTTCCTGTAGATGCAAAGTTAGACAGCAGTCTTACTTCTCCAGTTACATTTGAAGCATTGAACATAGGTACTCCTGTTGTTGCATCTACATAAGCTCCATTTACAACAATAGCACCTGCTGCATTTAATGTTCCTCCAATAGCTACATACTGATCATTAATTGTAATAGTTCCATCAGATTCTATTTTTACAGCTCCAATATTAGCTGTTCCAGATGCTCCACCAAGATTTGATTCTGTTCCACTTCCTGATACATTGATAGTTCCTTTATTGATAACTGTTCCTGCACCTTGTATTCCTACTCCACCAGTTACATTAAGTACTCCTGTATTGTTAAGGGTTCCTCCATGTTCCACCAGCATTCCAATTCCAGCATTTACATTGATAGTTCCTGTATTAAGAATTGTCCCTCCATTAAATGCTGCCATTCCTACAGTTTCTGCTCCACATATTGCCAGATTAGTTCCAAGAGTAATAGTTCCTTCATTTAATGCTATTCCTCCATCTTTTACAAGTATTCCTACTCCGCCACCATCAAGGTTCAGTACTCCAGTACCTTTATTTGTAAAGTAGCTTCCTGTACCTGTTACATAAACCCCTACTGAATGATCATGATTAACAGTGATTATTCCTGTATTTTCTGCAATACTTCCTCCTGCCAGATACATTCCAACAGAGTTTAAATGCTCATCAGTTTTACTGTGATCTCCTGATACTCCTAAATCAGTAGCGCCTACTGTTATATTTCCAGAATTATATATTTTATTCTTTCCATTAGAGAAAATTCCAACTGCTGATGTATCAAGTACCATGCTAGCATTATTATTTACTACTGCTTCCAATGCTCCTGACTGGTTTACATAAATACCATATCCACCTTTTCCTATATTCCAGCTGTCTGCTGATGTTGTCATTATTCCTGCTCCATCAACTTTATAAATACCAATAGACTTATCTCCTACACTTATAGCTCCATTATATATTACATCTCCAGTTCCATGGCTTACAATTCCTACTGATGTATCATTTCCAAGAGATATATCTGAAGTAACTTTCATATCAATTCCCTTACCATAAAAAGCAATTGTTCCGTTTCCTCCAGTTGTTCCTGTTCCACCTGTAAATGATGCTTCCATATTTCCAGATGTTCCTGTGCCATAGAATCCAATAGCTTTATCTCCAAGATTCATAACATTTCCTATTCCCAGATGTGTTATGCTTCCTCCTGCCATCTGATCTCCATAGATCCCTATACTGTTATCTCCTGCAGTAATATTCCCACTTCCTGTATATATACCGCCTTTCATAAAGATTCCTATAGATGAACTACTCTTATCAGTTGTATATGTAGAATTTCCTACAGAAATTCCCGAATTTGCTATGATATTACTATTTTCTCCATAAATTCCTATGTTTTTATCTCCCAATACTGACACTATTCCACCAGCAGTAATTCCAGAACCATTCTGTGCCATAATTCCTACTTGATTTTGTCCTGTAATACTTACTCCACTGGCTATACCTGATGAACCATTCAATACCATTCCTATTGTATAATTTCCTGTTTGATTAATAACTGGAGCTGTTCCTATTCCAGCTACCCCATCATAATAGATACCCATTGAATATTTTGAAGCTGTTCCACTTTGTAGATTAATAGTAGTTCCTGTCAGTGTTGGTACAGAACCTTTGATATATGCTCCTATTCCACCATTTGTTACTGTAATTGATGTCGCTCCAAGTGTTGTTACAGTTCCTCCATTAGCAGCTATACCTATTTGATTATTCACAGTAAGATTTCCAGCAAATGATAAATTACCTCCATTTGAATAAAGATAAACTCCTTCAGTCCCTACACTTATTTTGGAAACATCATTTATTACCGCTGTTGATGCTGTATTTACATATACTCCTATTCCATTAGCTCCTGTTGTAACTGTAGACCCTGCGCCAAGTGTTACATTAGCTCCATTTGCTGATACAAGACCTATTGAGTTATTTCCAGCGCCTACTGATATATTTCCATTGATTGTTCCTGTTGTAGCTGTTCCTGTAGCCATTACTCCAATACTGTTTCCTCCAAGTGAGATAGTTCCTACTGAAGCTGGTACAGCTGTATTTTCAAGTACAAGTCCTGTATTATTTGAACCTGTTCCTGTAATGCTGTTTCCTGATACAAGACCTGCTCCATCTTTCAGATAAACTCCTATTCCATCACTTCCATTCATCTTTATATCATCATTTTGGACTGTAATACCTACTCCATTAAATACTGCGTATATTCCTATTCCATTTGTTCCTACATTAATAGTTCCAGTATTTACTACATTTGCTGTATCTGTATATATTCCTATTGATGGGTCATCTCCAATAGATTTTCCAGATGCGCTGATAGTTCCTGCATTTGTTATTGTCACTACAGCTCCTGGCCCTGCTCCTGATTTTATAGCTGCAAGTCCTATTCCTCCACCAGTAGCATTGATAATTCCTGAAGCTGTATTTGTTATTACTTTAGGAGTAGTTGTAGCTGCTCCATATTCTCCTAAAAGTCCTACTGCTCCTGTTCCAATATTTAATGTTCCACTTGATGTAAGGCTTCCATCTTTTGTAGCTGCAAGAGAACCTGATCCTGTAACACTGATATTGCTTCCAATATTCATTGTTCCACCATTATTGTATATTCCTATTCCTCCTCCTGATGAGAAGTTAAATGTAAGGCTTCCTGTTGTTCCAAGATTAGCTGTTCCCTGATCTATATATACACCTGTTCCACCATTTTTTACATTCAAAACAGTTGTCCCTGTTGTAAGAGTAGTTCCATTTGCTACATAGATACCTATTCCATTTTCAGTAGTAACTGTACCATTGTGTGTAAGATTAGCTCCTGTTCCCAGATAGATTCCTACTCCATTTTTAGCATTTACAGTTACATTGTTCATAGTATATGTTCCTATTCCATTTGCCAGAAGTACTCCTATTGATGTATTTAATGAGTTAGTACCAGTTGTAATTACAGATCCATTAAATGAAACTGTATTATCCAGTACATATGCTCCAACAGAATCCTGTCCAGTTGTTATATTTCCTGATATTACCGAACCATTTTTAGCTGCAACTCCTACTGCTCCTGTTCCTGCTACATTTACTGCAAAATCTATCTTAGCATTCTCACCAAATACTCCTACTCCTCCTGAACTTATATTCAAAGTACCAGCAGTTATTTTATTAGCATCTGTATCTTTTAAATAGATTCCTACTGCATTTGATGTGATACTTCCTCCAGTTCCATCAAAGCTGTTTCCTCCACCATCTACATATACTCCTGTTCCTGTTGTTGCTGTTATTGTTCCTGTATTCTTTCCTGAACTTGTTCCAGCACCTGCTACATACATTCCAAGATTATTTCCTACAGTTATTATATTCTTATTTTCTACTGAAGCTGTATCTGATGCTGCATCAGCTTTAGCTACCATTCCTGCTGAGGATGTTCCTGCTGCTCCAGTTAAGTTAATAGTTCCATTATTTATTCCACTTCCTTTTCCTGTATATACACCTATGTTGTCTGTTCCTGTCATAATTATATTTCCATTTGAAGTCAGTGTTGAGCTTCCTCCTACATATGAAGCTATATTATTATTTAATCCTGTAGATGTTATATTTTTAGTATTTACAAGATTTATCCCATCTGCTGCATATATTCCTATACTTTTATTTCCTGCAAGCTCAATTTCAGATCCATTTGTTACAGTTCCTGAAGCTGTTCCTTTACTGTAGTATACTCCTATATTATCAACTGCAGCTGTATTACTTACAGTGATTTTACCTCCAGTTGCATAAGCGCCATCAGCAAGATACATTCCTGTTCCTTTATCTGTATCTGTATTAAGAGTTAGTCCTACAGCACCTATTGTTACAGCTCCTCTACTTCCATATACTCCTACTGCTCCTACTCCTGATGCGCCTCTGGCAGTTACAGTTCCTGTTATAGTTGATCCATCCTCAATAAATACTCCTGTAGTTTTTTCTCCATCAGCTGTTACATTTACATTTAAAGTATTATTTCCTTTTGAATAGATACCTACTGCTTCTTTCTGGACAATAAGCTGTCCTGTTGTATTGCTTGTAAATGTACTTCCTGTACCAGCATTTTCAAGATAAATTCCTACAGTTTTATTTCCTGCTGTTGCTGGAGTTCCCATTCCATCTATTGTTACAGTTTTACCTGCATCTATTTCAACTGCTGCATCTTTCCCATAAACATAGATGTTCTTATTTTCATTGCTATTTATAAATGACATATTATCTTTAAATTCAACAGTAGCTTCATCTGCAAATACTCCCAGACTATTTGTTACTCCTGATATGAAATTAATATTATTTCCAATGTTTAGCTCTGTCTTTGCACCATCTTTAACAAAGATACCTGTAGAGTTATTCACATTAAGATTTATTATATTTCCATTGGCAACTGTGTTGCCAGTTCCTTCAGCGTACATTCCTATATGAGTAGAATTATTTACATTGATAGTTCCTGTATTAATTATTTTCCCTAACTTTGTATACATACCTACAGCGCCAGTTTTTGTTCCTGTCAGATTAATAGTTCCTGTGTTAGTTGCTGTATTAGCGCTTGTATTCCCTTTCAGGAAGATACCTACTCCATCTTTTCCTACATCTATCTGTCCTCCAGATGACAGGTTCATCTTTTCTACAAATATAGCTGTTCCTTTATCAAAAGCTGAAGCATCTACAGCTACATTTATGCTTTGTAACTCTGAACCTATTCCCTTGTAAAATATACCAGTTTTACCATTCACATCTGTTCCTGCTCCTGCTGCAAGAGTAACTGATGTAGCTGTGATACTTGATGTTCCATCAGCCATTACTCCAATTCCATCTGCTCCTAATGTAAGAGTTCCAAGACTGCTGATAGTTGAACCTTTAATTCCATATATTCCAATTCCTTCTTTTCCTGTTTTAATATTTCCATTATTGGCAATAAAGGATTTATCTCCATAGATTCCTATAGCTGCATTTGTAGATGTAGATTCTCCTACCTCTATTGTTCCAGCATTTGTTACTTTGGAATTTGTATTTGCTCCTCCACTGTTATTATATGCATAAATACCTATAGTTCCTGTTCCATCAAGTTTAATATCCTGATTATTAGTAATCTCTATTTTTCCTTGATTTGCAAAAATTCCCCCACTTCCAAACTCATCTACAAGAGGAGTTCCCATAGGCTGTTCTCTATATGTCATTCCTAATATTCCTATGGCATTTTTTCCTGCTACACTGATCTCACCAGCATTTGTTACAGTGCTTCCATTTACTGCATAAACTCCTACTCCACTTTCATTTACAACATTTGCTTCTTTTTCTACCTCTACTACTGCACCTGCTGCAATATCCACTTTACCAAAGTTCATGTATAGCCCTATTGCTCCAGCTCCTGCATCTGTTCTGTCAGCTATGACTTTAGAACCTGTTTTTAAATTTATTTGTGCATCTGCTGCACTTGTTGCTGCTTTACTTGAGTTCATCTCCAGTCCTACTACTTGATTGTTGAAGTATGAAGTAGCGTATGCTGTATCAGTTGAACTTGTTACTGTAACTCCTGTATCAACTGTCAAATCAAGTCTTTGTCCTAGAAATCTTCTAGAATAGAAATATCCATCAGTAGTATCATTTTGACTATACTTATCCATATTGGCATCAATAGTCAAATCACCTCCATCTACTGTTGCTATCTTATATTTATCAAATGTAGTTAATCCAGAAGTTCCATCTACTATTGTTACTCCTGCTCCTAAATTTGTTTCAACTGTAGCCTTTAAACTATTAGAAAGAAGACCAGTAGCATTTTTTAGATTTGCCACTGTAGCATCATTTGACATCATTGTTATTTTTGTGTTATTTAAAATTATCTTTGGAGCAAGCAGATCAAGTTCTACTCCTGTTGCTTTTCCTGAAAGTTCTAAGTTAGCATTACTCAAGTTGATTGTTCCATTTCCATCTGAATATGCTGCATATCCCTCTCCAGAATATTTCAATTCTGAACCTATCAGGCTGATACTTGTTGCTGCTCCAAAAGCTGCTACTCCAGCTGCTCCATTTTTTACTTCTATTTTAGCAGCTCCAAGAGTTACATTCGCTCCACCTTCTGCATATACAGCTAATCCTTTTGTTGCTGGATTTGATGTATCATCTATTATGATACTTAAGTTGTTTCCAGATGTTGATGTTATTGTTCCACCATCACTGTATATTCCTGTTGTTCCATCTGCCCCTTTTAAAGCAACAGTTCCACTTATATTCACTGTATTTTCATTATATATTCCTGAAGAAGCTTCACCAGAAACTTCTATATTGCTTCCATTAGAAATAGTAAATGTTCCAGTATTATATATTCCTGATTTATTATTTCCTGTTCCAAGAACCTTTATAGTTCCACTATTACTTCCAGTAGAAGTATCTAATACTGCCATTCCTACATTATTGTTTCCAGTTCCTGTTATTTGTACAGTTCCCTTATTTTCTACAGAAGCCCCTGTAGTCCCACTTGAAAGAAGTCCAGTAAAACCTCCTAAAGCGCTGTTTAATACTGCATTATTTATTATTTTTCCAGTTTTAGTTGCCTGAGCAAATACATTTCCTGTAGAACCTAATGTAGAACTTATATCTTTATTTATTTGAATTCCATACTTATCACTTCTTACAAGAACACTATTTTTAGCCCCAGCTCCAAAACTAAATGTACCTATAGTTGCACTGTTTAAGAGCATATCATTAACATTATTTGTAGAATAATTAGCATTTCTCAGGAATCCTACAACATTTTCTCCAGTAACTTCTATATTTAAATTTGAAATATTAGCTATTGGATTAACATTTGCTGTACTTGATAAAAATTTTGTAATAGATACCCCTACATTATTTTTTCCTCCAACAGTAATTTTTGTTGCAGCATTACTTGAGTCTAAACCTGAAGTTATTGTAACTCCATTATCAAAATATGTATTTCCATGAATATCATTCATTCTTAAACCATAGTTCTTTTCCCCATTAACTTCAATATTTCCTACAGAAACATCCACTAACAAATAGTTATTAACATAATTACCAAAATCAATACCTATACTGTTTTGGCTATTGATAATTATTTTCCCTGTATTAATTGTTTTATGTCTTGCTGAATTAGCTTGTGGAGAAGTTTCAGTATCAATCATTATTCCAATTATATTATTTCCATTAGATAATAATATTTCTCCTCTATTTTCAAATACAGAATATGCTCCTATATGACAATTTGAATTCCATAATTGATGCTCTACTCCAACTAGAACGTTAGTATTATTTGTAGCTGCAATTCCTTGTAACTCTAATTTTCCAGAAAATACAGCTCTTCTCTCTCCAGGAGAATTAATCCCTTGGTATGATCCTCCTATTCCACCAACTCCTGCAGGATTATGACTTAAGAATATCTTAGTATTGTTTAGTCCACCTGTATCTTTCATTACATATTCTCCACCAATATTAGCATTATGATCTCTAAGTTCATTAATAAATGCATTTAAACGTGTTCCAGTAGATCCAGGAGTTAAATAATATGTTCCTGCTGTTGTAGGATAAGTAGAACCATTAGGACTTGTTACTGCTGTTACTGTTCCTCCTGTCCAAGTTGTTCCCGTATTCCCTGTTGTTATTATCACAGGAGCACTTGTAGTATAACTATCATAATTCTGCATAATGATATTACTCTTAGGCATATCTATAGCTGCTCCTTGACCAAAACCAGTTCCATTAAATGATATTACTGGTGGAGTAAAATCTTGTGGAACTACTACTTGTGGTGCTCCTGGCTTACTTGGTGTTGTTATTATTGCTGGAGTAAACCCTGCTGGTGCTATTGGTGGAGCAACTGTTATTATTTTATCATTTGGCGTTGTTGGTGTTGTTACTGCTGGTGCTGTCACTGATATTGCTGATATTGCACTTGGTGTACTTACATTTACACTTACTGTTGCTGGTGTTCCTGGCAGTACCAATGTAGGAGTCATTACAGTAGGGATAGTCACTACTCCTGGAACTACTGTTCCTGGTAATGTTCCCAGATTTACTGTTGGTGTTGATGCGCTTACATTTATATTAGGTTCTATTACTGGCAATTCAGGATTTAATGGCTTTATATTTGCTCCTAAATTAATTGTTTCACTAAAGCTTTCATTATCAACAGCTACTCCATTTCCAGACATTATTTTATCTTTTCCAATATTTCCTGTAGATCTAAGAAGACTTCTTCCAGTTTTTGTTCCATAATGCTTGTTGATTGCATCTATAGTTTCAGAAAATTCTTTATTTGTTCTATCTTTCATTTTTCCACTATCTAAGTATTGATATGAAAGAAATACTTGTGTACTGTTGAATAGAGGTTTTGAATAAAAATCTCCTTTCCTTACAAGTTCCACAAAATCTGAATTATATTCTTTTATTAATCTTTCATTTTCTGCTATTTTTCTTTTTATTTCTTCCCGCTCTGTTTGTATTCTAGTTAAAAGATCGCTTTTAGTTTCCTGTATTTCCTCTGCTGTTATTCCTGCACCTAAAGATATTCCTCCTGTTATCATGAAGGCTATCAAAAGCGAAAGAGAATAACTGACCTTTCTTTTCAAAAATCTCTTTAGAGATTTTTCAATGTCGTTCTTTCTCATAAAATCTTTCCCCCTATTTAATTTCCTGCTCTTACTTTCTGTTCCATTCTATCTAATCTGCTCAAGTATTCATTAAGCTTCTCATTTTCAAGTAAAAGTAGTTCAATCTCATTATTATTTGAATTAAACTGATCATATACTTTATCAAATTTTTGACTTAAAAATACTCTGTTTTCATCAGGTTCCATCCCCAAAACTTCTTCAAGTTTCATAATTTCTTCTTCTTCCATTTTTAAGAATGCCATTCTTTCTTTTCCTATTTCAAAAGCTGCTCCAGCTGCTGCTATTCTAGCTTCAGGATTATTTTCACTTCTGAATACTTTTTCTTCTAGAGATTCATTCATATCTCTTCTGATGTCTTCTAATATTTTCTTTCCTTTTTTCTCTTCAGCTTTTTCTGCTGCTATTCTAGCTTTTTCCTCTTCTGCTTTTACTTTTTCAGCATCTTCAATAGCTTTTTGTTTTGCCTTTTCCTCTGCCTGTATTTCTCTTCTTATCTGTTCAAGAACTTTTTTTCCCTCTTTTTCACTTATTTCTTGTGAATAAAGCGCTGTTGTCAAACAAGATAGAAAAAGAAACATAGTAATTACTTTTTTCATATCTCTTTCCTCCTTAAAATTAAATTACTTTCAAGATGTTTTAGCTTAATTAAAAAATAATATAAAATTCCCCCTTTTCATAAAAATGACAAACAAAAATTCTAAAAATATGGTTTTTAGAATATGTAAGTTTTTATTTTTGATAATTAAATTAGTTTACATAATAGCTTTAATAAATTAATTATATCACAATATTTTTTTACATACAATTAAAAAAGAAATATATAAATTATAGTTATTAGTATTCAGTGAAAAGGTAGTATCTATAATTAAAAGAGCAATGCAAAAGAAAAGTATTATATAGAATATTTTAAAAAAAATCTGATATAAATTTTAGAAAGAGATTATTGAAGTAGAATACTTAAGATTAAAGAGGCAAATAAAAAAAGTGTAAATAAATCAATCTATTTACACCTTTAATATTTAACATTTTTTATTTTTTAACAACATATTTTAATCATCCCTAAAAAAACTTATTTTTTAGACTTTTTCTATTTTTATATATTTTTTATTTGATATTTTTTCACTATATATTTTGTTCTTATCATTTTTATCTTCTAAAGTTTTTCTATATCTTTTAAAAAGATTAATTAATATTTTATTATTTGATCCATATTCATCCTTTAGCTTTTTTTAACTTTCTTGAATTAAAAAATATTCTTTTTCAGTAAAACAGTACTTAAGAGCACAGTAATTTTTTATTCCACTTCCTAAAGAATGGCTTTTTTTCTTCTTTTTACTCTGATCCTTTATATATGATTAGACTGCCCCTATTTCAAGAGCAGTCTAATATTTTAATAATTAGTTTAATTAGAATTTGTAATTGAATCTTACTCCATATTTGATTGATGAATCTTTTTTATGATTTTCATCTGCTGCTTCCACTTCAAATGTTACTCCCATGTGGTTAGCCTTTTCTATTGTAAGTCCAATTTTTCCACTTAATTTTCCTTCTCTTTCTTCTGGAGTTATCAGACTGTAATATCCTTCTTCTCCATTTTTAAGTCTTGCTTTGTTTCCATCATAGTTATCTCCAAATTCATATGCATATTTCACATCTGCTGTTACTTTTACTGAGATGTCATTTCCTGCATAGATTCTTTGGGATGCCTTCACTCCTGCCCCTGCCTGTGCGCTTAAGTAGTCATTATCTTTAATCTGCACTTCAAGTCCGCCTTTGCTTCCAGCACTTTCTTTAAAGTCATCTATTTTTCCATATTCCAAGTCTAAATCAGCATATACATCCAGCTGTCTAGACAAGTCTGTATAGATTACTTTTGTAAGTCTGTTATCAAGTGCTACAGAGTATGTATTATACTCTCCCTTATTTTCAAATGTTTCATGAAGGTTAAGTTTTCTCTTAGCAATATGTCTATTGTATCCAAGCTCTATTCTTGACAGCCATGATACTTTATGTTCCTCACTTAGATTTTTAACTCTGTGTGCTCCTACTCTTAATGAGTACACATCCTCTTTTGATCCACCATCATCAAAGTCAAACTTCGATCCTGCAAATCCTATTGTATATCCATATTTGCTTCCATACTCTGTTCCTTCTTTCTCTTTCATATATAGAAGTCCCATTACTTTATAGTCATAGTCATCTATTCCTAATGTAGAATCTCTATATTTTCCATCAGTATAGATCACACTGTATTTACTGCTGTCTTTAGTCAGATTATATGAAGATTCAAGTTCATAGAAAGAGTTATCAAAGGCCTGATTGATATCCTGCATTCTGCCTTGAATAGTTGCGTAGATATCCCCTCTTGTTTCAGCCAGTTTTAACGATGTTTCTCTTTCAAATTGATCTGCTGGAAGTCCTTCCAGATATTCATTTAATCCTTTTAGAATATCAGCATCTCTTCCATTTCCACCACTATTTTTAAGTATGTTGTCCAATCCTTTATGTAAAGCATCAAACTGTTCTCCTATTACTAAATCTGCGTATGGTCTTTTAGCAATAACAAGACTTCCCTTATCTGTTACTTTTGCAATAAATAGAGGTGATGTTACAGGAGTAAGTTTTGTTCCAGTAATTGTTCCCATTGCTGTATTTACAAAACCATCTATCTCATAAGAAATACCATTTCCTGTTGATGCAAAATTTGGAAGCAGTCTTACTTCTCCACTTACACTGTTTGCATTAAATAGAGGTGTTCCAGTTGTTACATCAACATATGCTCCATCTACTATTATATTTCCTGCAGTAGAAAGAGTTCCTCCTATAGAAGTATAGTTTCCATTGATTTTAATAGTCCCATCTGGTGTAATTGTAACAGCTCCAACATTAGCTGTAGCTAATCCTCCTGCTCCTTCACCTACTGCTCCTGGAGCTACATTCATTGTTCCTCTATTTTCTATTGTTCCACTTCCTGTTATTCCTACTCCATTATTAACATTTATTGTTCCTGTATTTCTTAGAATTGCCTGATTTTCAATAGTCATTCCTACTCCAGAATTTATTGTTATTATTCCTCTGTTCTCTATTGTACTTCCAGAACCAGATGCAGACATTCCTACATTAACAGCTCCACATGCAGCTGCATTTGCCCCTAATGTAATAACTCCTCCAATTTCATTTACTGCTATTGCTCCATTTCTTACAATAACTCCAACTCCACCATTGTCTATATCAATTATTCCATGGTTCTCAAATCTAGTGTTGGTTCCATCAACATACACTCCAACTGAATGATCTTCATGAACTTTTATTGTAGCTCCTGCTGCATTGTAAATCTTAGTTTCCCCTGCTCCATAGATTCCAACTGAGTTCAGATGTTCTGTTACATCAGAGTGATTTCCTCCAGGAACAAAAGTTTCTCCTACAGTTATATCCCCAGAATTATTAACTGTATTAGCTCCATTAGAGAATATCCCTACTGATGACATTCCTAATGTCATATCTGCACTATTATTAATTACAGCAGAGTTAGAAGTCATAGTTGATATTTCATTTCCTGATGCATCTTTGGTTACTTTTGCCTGTTGTACATAGATTCCATAACCTCCAGCTCCAACTGTCCAGTTTCCTGCTGAAGTATCTATAATTCCTGTTCCTTCCTTTTTATAGATTCCTACTGATGCTGCTTTGTCTGCTTTATCATTAATAGTTATAGATCCTGTATAGTCTATATTTCCATTTCCTATACTTGCTATTCCTACACTTGATCCTTTTCCTATAGTCATATTTCCTGTTACATCAGTATTCATATCTTTAACATAGACTCCTACTGCATTCATTGTTCCAATAGTTATTCCTGTAGTATTTACAGTTAAGTTCTTAGTTCCTGCTCCAACTCCTTCACCATAGAATCCAAGTGATGAGTTTCCAACATGAAGAGTTCCTCCATTATGTATTATATTATTTCCACCTTGAATACCAGTTGCATATAGTCCGATTCCATTATCTCCAACAGAAACATTTCCACTTCCATTAAAGCTTCCACCACTTAATACTACTCCTACAGACATATCTTCTGCAGCAGTAAGAGTTGAATTAGTTACAGCTATTCCACTTATATCTAAATTACTATTTGTTCCATATACTCCAATGTTTCCTTTTCCTCCTGCAGTTACTGTTCCTAATGTTGTAGTGGAATTTGAAGCAAATATTCCTATTTTATTTTGTCCGCCACTTGCTGTTACTGCTCCAGTTACTGTATTTGTCCCACCATAGATAGCTGCCTTAATTGAATAATCAGCATCTGTTATTGCTGGAAGATTTATAATTCCAGAAGTATTTAAATAATATCCTCCAATAGAGTAATTATTTGCATCTCCTGCATGAAGAGTTACTGTCCCAGTTGCTCCTCCCAATGTTGCTCCATTAACTACATATCCAACACCCTTTGTAACATTTAATGTTCCAAAATTTAAAATACTTCCTGAACCTACCAGATACATTCCTATACCACTATTAGTTACATTTATTGTTCCTAAAGCATTATCAATGTTTCCAACATCAGCATACATACCTACTGCATCTTGTCCAGTTACATTTATGATATTATCATTTTTCACAGTTACTGCAGCTCCTGTTCCTGTAGCTACCAGTCCAAGTCCTCCAGCCTGTACATTTATAACCCCTGTTGAAGTATTTGATACAGTATATGGTCCTCCAGCACTATATACTCCAAGAAGTCCAGCTGAACCATTTCCTATTGTGATAGTTCCTGAGTTAGAAAGGTTTCCATCTTTTGTAGCAGCTAATGTTCCTGTTCCACTTCCAATAGTTATATTAGCTCCAAGATTTACTGTACCTCCATTGTTAAATGAAAGTATTCCTCCTCCACCATTAAAGTTTACTGTAAGAGTTCCAGTTGTTCCTAGATTTGCTGTTGCTCCTGTATCTACCAATACTCCTATTCCAGTTCCTGTTATGTTTATAGTTCCTGCATTGGCATTAAGTGTAGTTCCTGCTCCTTTTAAATACATTCCTATTGCACCATTTCCTACATTTGTAGTTGCAGAATAGTTCATTGTATTTCCATTGTCTGTAAGGATTCCTATAGTTCCTGATGTAGGAGCATTTATTGTAGAATTTCCTACTGTATGAGTAAGTCCTGTTCCTCCAAGATATAGTCCAATAGATGATGTACTTGTAACTCCTCCAGCTGTGATTACTGCTCCATTTACGCTAGCTGTGCTATCTGCTAGATAGACCGCAACTGTATCTTTTGAATTTCCAGCATTTATAGTTCCAGATACTACTGAACCATTTTCTGCATATATACCAGTTCCTGATGTTCCATTAATAGTAACAGGAAAATCTATTTTAGCATTATCTCCATATATCCCTACTGAATTAACAGCAAGAGTTATAGTTCCTGCATTTGTTACTTTTCCAGCTCCTGTATTATCAAGGACAATACCAGTTCCTGCCCCTGTCAGATTTATTGTTCCTCCAGCTCCATTAAATCCTGCATTTGCTCCTTCTACATATACTCCAGTTCCTGTTGTTACATTTATAGTTCCTGTATTTATTCCTGCACTTGTTCCTGTTCCTGTCAAAACAGCCATTCCTACATTACTTGAAGTATTTATATTTCCAGTATTTGTAACTGTTGCTGTTCCTGATAAAGCAGAAGCTACCATTCCAACTGAAGCTGCTCCAGCACCAGTAATATCTATACTATTTCCATTTTCAGCAGTTCCATTATTTACAAAGTATCCAATTGCAGTTCCAGCTGTATTTGCTGTGAATACTCCTGTTCCTATATATGTTGAACCCCCGCCTACTAGAACACCAACAGAACCAGTAGCTGTATTATCTGTTATATTGCTGGTATTTGTTAAATTTAAGCCTCCATCTGCAAAAATTCCTACTTCTCTATTTGCTCCAGCTAATATTAAGTTAGCTCCATGAGTTGTACTGCCTGTTCCTGTGTAGTATAGTCCTATGTTAGATGAAGTTGCAGAACCATTAGTAACTGTAATTGTATCTCCAGTCGCTGATGCTCCATTAGCAAAATACATTCCTGTACCAGTATTACCACTTGTTCCTATATTTAAAGTAAGGCCTCCAGATATATTTACTTGTCCACCTGCAGCATATACTCCTACTGAATTTCCAGATGAAGATCCTGAATTTACTGTAGTATTAGCTAAAGTTCCTCCATTTGTGAAATAGATTCCTACTGTATTGTCCCCAGTAGAATTGTATATTCCATTTGTCAGAGAATTAGCTCCATTTGCATATACACCTATTGAACCATTTACTGCTGTTAAAGTTGAATTATTAATTAAAGTATTAATTCCATCTAAGTAGATTCCTACAGATTTTTTTGTAGGATTAGCTGCTATTCCATCTATTGTTAATGCTCCATTTATTGTTGTATTTGAATTATTTTTAGCATAAACATAGATATTTTCTCCTGTATTGGCAATTGATACATTTCCTCCATTTAGTACAACATTTGCATTATCTGCTGCTATACCAAAAGATTTTGTTGAACTGAAAGCTATATTTGAAGCTCCACTGTCTGTAATTGTTGCACCATTTTGTACAACTATTCCTGCTGCTCCAGTTCCTTTTAAGTCAATTATTCCTGTATTTGTTAAAATAGCATCAGTACTTACTCCTACCATTCCTAATTGAGTAGAATCTCCTACTTCAATAGTTCCAGTATTAGTATTAGTAACTGTCCCTTTTTTAGTGTACATTCCAACAGCATTTGTTTTTCCAGATGTCATTTCTATTTTTCCATCATTAGATGCACTTCCATTATTTACATAAATTCCTACTCCACTTGCTCCTATTTTCAGTACAGTAGCAGTATCAGTGGAAGCTCCATTTGCTCCTTGAACATACAATGAAGTCATATTGCTTATTGAACTAGTATCTAATGTCCCTCCAGGCATTACTATTGAAGTTGCTGATGGAGAACTTGTATCCCCATGAATTGCCATTATAACTCTGTCACTATCTCCCCCTGTTGTTGTTATTGTTCCAAAAGTTGCTGATAGATCCAACTTTGAGTCTGGACTTAAAGCAACACCTGTAGCTCCTTTTCCTAATTCAAGATTTCCAATATCTGTTACAGTTACAGCATTTTCTCCATATATTCCTGTAGAATTTTCTCCTACTTTTATTGTTCCTGTATTTCCTATTTTTGTTTCAGTTTCATATCCTGTTCCAGTTCCACTAGCATATATACCTATAGAATCTTTTCCAACAGTTATAGTTTCATTATTTGCAGCTGATATCTCTCTGTTCATTCCACCAGCTAAACTAGCATCTCTACTGTTATTTTCCAGATATATTCCTACTGAATTATCTCCATTAGTTGTTATATTTCCATTATTTACTACTGAAGTTTCTCCTTGATTTAAAGCTGCAGCTCCAAATTCTTCCCCAGCTAAAGTTCCTAAAGAAGTTTTTCTCCATGCTGTCGCATAGATACCCAGTGCTTCCTCTCCATAAACATCAATTATCGCTCCAGATTTATTATCCACTTTTGACCCATTTGTTGCAAATACACCAGCTCCACCTTTTACAGAAGTATATCCTTTCTGTATTTCAATAGTTCCATCATTATTTATTTGACCATAGTTAATAAATGCCCCAACTGCTCCAGCTCCTGTATCTGTTCTGGCTGCTTTTACTGTTGCTGATGAAGCTATATTAATCTGTGATGTAGCATTTGATACAGCACTTTTACTTGCATTCATTTCAAGAGCTATTACCTGTCCTTTAAAGTTAGCAGTTTGAGATGTAGCAAGTTCTGATGTAACATTTTGATTTACATTTAAAATAGTATTTTGTGCTATAAACCTATTAAAAAAGTAGAATGAAGCCCCAGATGTATCGGCTTTATTCAGTACAGTATCTATATTTATTGTAGCTTTATCCACTGCTGCCTCTATATATTGAGTATGAATTCCATCATTTGTTACTGTTACTCCTGGATTTATCGAAGCTTCTAATGTACTTACATTTAGTGGTGCTGTGATATTTTTAACATTAAAAACTATTACATCATTAGAAACTACTTTTACTGTTGTTCCTGTTACTGTTAATGGATTTACTCCTGATTTATAGATATCAAATGCTGTAGCATTTCCACCAAGTATTATTGTTGAATTTTGCATATTTATTTTTCCAGTTCCATCACTGTATACAGCATATCCATTATCTACTTCTATTGTTGAGCCTGCTGCTATATTTATGTTTCCATTTGTATTTATTGAGGCTACTCCAGCAGCACCATTTGTAACTTTTATATATACAGGAGATAGAGCATTAATAGTTCCACCATCTGACATTAATCCTATTCCTCTATACATACTAGAAGAATCACTTAAAGCCATTCCTGTAACATCAACATCTGGTGCTAAAGATGACCCAAGTGTATTATTTGATAAATTGATAGTTCCTCCACCAGTTGAAAAAGCCAACATAGAGTTATTCTTATTAGAAGTATCTGCTCCTGTTACCTGCATTCCTATTGCTGACACATCTGAAGTTACATTAATAGTCCCTCCATCTGAATATAACAATGTTCCATTAGTTGAAGTTCCTGTTGTTTTAGCAGAATCAACTGTAATTGAATACCCATTTTTTGCATATGCTCCAACATTTCCAGCAGAAGTTCCTGTTCCAAATTCTATACTACCTTTAGAAATTATACTTCCACTTTCTGTATATAAACCTACATTATTTGTTCCTCCTGCTAATACTACAGATCCAGTTCCTATATTTATATTAGCTTTTGAATAAACACCAATTGAATTTTTTGCTGTTCCAGATATTGTGAAAGCATGATTTGGCTTTGTTCCAGTAGCATCATTTAAAGTTTGAGCAAATTCTGTAAAATAACCTACATTTTTTGTTCCACCTGTAATATCAGCCTTTAATACTGATTGTTGTGCCAACTGATTTGTAGGTCCTACTCCTTGAGCTCCATGATATACTGCCACATTATTTGTTCCACCGCTTATTATAATTGGGGCATTTAATTCAACTGTACCTTTATTAATTCCAGTTCCTATAAATACTCCTATATTTTGACTTCCATCCTCTATTTCCATTAAACCATCATTAAAAAAACTTAGCACATGATTAATTCCAGTATTTTGTCTGTCAAAAACAACCATAGCATTATTTTTACTTGAAGTGCCTTCTATTTTCATGCTTCCTGTTTGTCCATCTAATGCATGATTTGAAAATGTGAAATATCTATGTGCAGCATCTCCTTCCGCTGTATAAGCATAGATTGCATTTTTTTCACCATTTATTTTTATATTACCAGTATTGAATACAAATACTTGTGAAGACCCTTGAGCAGAAGCATCTCCATATGAATGTCCTTGTAATCCAACTACATTTATTGTATTTCCAGTTAAATTAATATCTCCTTTTAAAGTTAAAAACATCGCTCTTTCATGTCCAGCAGCCATTCCATTATTTGCTTTGGCTATGTCATAATAAGCTTGCGCCTTTGCTTTTTCATCTGTTGTAGCATTAGTGATATTTGATATTAATGTAGCCTCTTCACCATGTGGATCAAAGTGAATAAACTGTCTTAGAGTATTTACAGTTCCACTTCTTGTAGTTGAATTTATATTAATAGTTGTTCCAGTTCCAAAAGAAGAATAAGGAGATCCTACTATTCTGTAAATTCCCATTTTACCTGAACCAATTCCAGTTCCACTATAGGTTTGATTAGTTATTGGTGCTCCTGCATATTGTGTTATTCCATCTTTTTGAAAAGGCATATAGGCTGAATATCCTGTAATTTCACTATCATATCCTGAATTAATAGTATTATTTGTAAAATTATTTATATTCCATGTACCTGCAGTCATAATTACTTGTGAAATAATTCCATTTGAACCTCCAGTATTCCAATACCAAGATCCATCACCGTTACCAGAACCATCTGTTGTTATACTAAAAGAATTTACTGTTATAGGAACAATAACAGGGGCTGTTGGGGCTGTTGGGGCTACAACCATTGTTGGGTCTACTGCATTTGGAATTGTTACAGTTGGTTTAACAATAGTCTTATCCTCTGGCACTGTTGGTGTAGGTACACTTGGTGCTGTTACGTTTATTGAAGCAACTGCTCCAGGTGTTGTTACACTAATCGTTGGAGGAATAATTGCTCCTGGTGCTGTTGGTGCTGTTACTGTTGGTGATGTCAAACTTGGAATTCCACCAATTGTAGGAACTCCTACAGTTACATTTATTGTTTTATTTATTTCAGGAAGTATTGGTTCAATAGGAACAATATTTGCCCCCACTTCTATTTCCTCTCTAAATACTTCAGTATCTACAGCTACTCCATTTCCAGACATTATTTTATCTTTTCCAATGTTTCCAGAAGATCTAAGCAGACTCCTTCCGCTCTTTGTTCCATAATGCTTATTGATTGCATCTATAGTTTCTGCAAACTCTTTATCTGTTCTATCTTTCATTTTTCCACTATCTAAATATTGATATGAAAGAAATACCTGTGTACTGTTGAATAGAGGTTTTGAATAAAAATCTCCTTTTCTTACAAGTTCCACAAAATCTGAATTATATTCTTTTATTAATCTTTCATTTTCTGCTATTTTTCTTTTTATTTCTTCTCGTTCTGTTTGTATCCTAGTTAAAAGATCGCTTTTAGTTTCCTGTATTTCCTCTGCTGTTATTCCTGCACCTAAAGATATTCCTCCTGTTATCATGAAGGCTATCAAAAGCGAAAGAGAATAACTGACCTTTCTTTTCAAAAATCTCTTTAAAGATTTTTCAATGTCATTTTTTCTCATAAAATCTTCCTCCTATTTAATTTCCTGCTCTTACTTTCTGTTCCATTCTATCTAATCTACTCAAGTATTCATTAAGCTTCTCATTTTCAAGTAAAAGAAGTTCAATCTCATTATTGTTTGAATTAAACTTATCATATACCTCATCAAATTTCTGGCTCAAAAATACTCTGTTTTCATCAGGTTCCATCCCCAAAACCTCTTCTAGTTTTATAATTTCCTCTTCTTCCATTTTCAGAAAAGCCATTCTTTCCTTACCTATTTCAAAAGCTGCTCCAGCTGCTGCTATTCTGGCTTCAGAATTATTTTCACTTCTAAATACTTTTTCTTCCAGAGATTCATTCATATCTCTTCTGATATCTTCAAGTATTTTTTTCCCTTTTTTTTCTTCAGCTTTTTCAGCAGCAATTCTGGCTTTTTCCTCTTCAGCTTTTGCTTTCTCAGCATCTTCAATAGCTTTTTGTTTTGCCTTTTCCTCTGCCTGTATTTCTCTTCTTATCTGTTCAAGAACTTTTCTCCCCTCTTTTTCACTTACTTCTTGTGAATAAAGCGCTGTTGTCAAACAAGATAAACAAAGAAATACCCCAACTATTTTCTTCATATCTCTTTCCTCCTTAAGATTAAATTGCATATTTTAATATTATGATTTTTGTAAAACCAATATTAAATCCCCCCTTTTTTAATAAAAATGACAAACAAATATTCTAAAAATATGGTTTATAAAAGTTAATAATAGCATTTTTAGCAAATATAATTTGTTATCATTATCTATTATTCAAGAAAATTATAACACACTTACTTTTTACACACAATAAAAAAATAGTTATACACCTTTTAATTGTTAACATTAAATTAAAAAAGATATACAACTATTTTTTATAATAAATGAAATTTTTTATAATTAAAGAAATCTAATAACTTTTTTATTTTAATTATTCTTGCCATATTTTATTTAAAAATAAAATAATTTTTTGCTAAAATAAAAAATTAAAAAAAGAATAAAATTAAATAAAGTAATTATAGAAACTTGATATAAATTTTAAGAAGAGGTCATTGAAATAAAAAAGTGTAAAGAAATTCAACTCATTTACACTTTTTACATTAGATTTTTTATTCCTAATTATTTTTTCAATAAACTTCTTAAAATAATAATAGACTGCCCCTGAATAAGAGCAGCCTAATATTTTAATAATTAGTTTAATTAGAATTTGTAATTGAATCTTACTCCATATTTGATTGATGAATCTTTTTTATGATTTTCATCTGCTGCCTCCACTTCAAATGTTACTCCCATGTGGTTAGCCTTTTCTATTGTAAGTCCAACTTTTCCTGTCAGTTTTCCTTCTCTTTCTTCTGGAGTTATCAGACTGTAATATCCCTCTTCTCCATTTTTAAGTCTTGCTTTGTTTCCATCATAGTTATCTCCAAATTCATATGCATATTTCACATCTGCTGTTACTTTTACTGAGATGTCATTTCCTGCATAGATTCTTTGGGATGCCTTCACTCCTGCTCCAGTCTGTGCGCTTAAGTAGTCATTATCTTTAATCTGTACTTCAAGTCCGCCTTTGCTTCCTGCGCTTTCTTTAAAGTCATCTACTTTTCCATATTCCAAATCTAAATCAGCATATACATCCAACTGTCTAGACAAGTCTGTATAGATAACTTTTGTAAGCCTGTTATCCAGTGCTACAGAGTAAGTATTGTATTCTCCTTTATTCTCATAAGTCGTATCCAACTCAAGCTTTCTCTTGGCAATATGTCTATTGTATCCAAGCTCTATTCTTGACAGCCATGATACTTTATGTTCCTCACTTAGATTTTTAACTCTGTGTGCTCCTACTCTTAATGAGTACACATCCTCTTTTGATCCACCATCATCAAAGTCAAACTTCGATCCTGCAAATCCTATTGTATATCCATATTTGCTTCCATACTCTGCTCCTTCTTTTTCTTTCATATATAGAAGTCCCATTACCTTGTAATCATATTCATCTATTCCTAATGTAGAATCTCTATATTTTCCATCAGTATAGATCACACTGTATTTACTGCTGTCTTTAGTCAGATTATATGAAGATTCAAGTTCATAGAAAGAGTTATCAAAGGCCTGATTGATATCCTGCATTCTGCTTTGAATAGTTGCATAAATATCCCCTCTTGTTTCAGCAAGAGTTCTTGAAGCTTCTCTTTCAAAGTCCTCACCAGAGAAGTCATTTAAGTAAGCATTTAATTTCTTTAGAATTTCAGCATCTCTTCCATTTCCACCACTATTTTCAAGAATATTATCTAAACCTTTATGCAGAGCATCAAATTGTTCTCCAATTACTATATCTGCATATGGCCTTTTGGCAATAGCAAGGTCTCCATTGCTTGTCACTTTGGCTACAAATAGAGGTGATGTTACAGGAACAAGCTTGTTTCCAGTGACTGTCCCAGCTGCTGTATTTACAAAGTTTTTCATCAAATATGTTATTCCATTTCCTGTTGTAGCAAAGTTTGACATAATATTAACTTCTCCACTTACACTTGAAGCACTGAATAATGGTATTCCTGTTGTAACATCTACATAAGCACCATCTATTATCAGAATTCCATCAGTAGTTAAAGTACCTCCAACAGATACATATTTATCATTTATCTTTATATTTCCTGCTGAATCTATTTCTATTGCTCCAACATTTGCTGCCCCTACTCCAGAAGTACTTCTATCTGTTCCAGTTCCAGTAACTGTTATAAGCCCACTGTTTGTAACTTTTCCATTCCCCTCTATTCCTATACCATTGAGTACATTAATTGTCCCTTTGTTAATAAGTTCAGCTCCTGTATTTACATACATTCCTGTTCCTTCATTTACATTGATTACTCCAGAAAGAGAGTTGATTATTTTTGCACCACCATATGCTGCCATTCCTACAGTTGGGCTTTTACAAGCTGCTAAAGTGTTTCCTAGATTAATAGTTCCTTTATTTTCAGCAGTTCCTTTATCTTGAACCAGTATCCCTATTCCACCATTATCTACATTGATAGTTCCTTCATTTGTAAATGATGTTGTTGAACCTGCTACATATACTCCAACTGAATGATCATGATTTATAGTTATAACTCCTGATGAAGTATTTATTCCTGTACTTCCACCATTTAGATATATTCCTATAGAATTTTCATGTTTTTCCAAATTAGCATGATCTCCATTTACATTTGTAGATCCAACTATTATATTTCCAGAATTACTTACTATGTTTTCTCCAGATGAGAATATACCTACTGCTGCCATCTGTAAATTCATATCAGCATTATTAGTAATTGTTGCTGAATGTCCTTTTGTCTGTTTTAAGTAGATTCCATATCCATTTTCTCCTACTGACCAGCTACCTGCTGATGTTGAAATTATTCCTGTTCCATCTGTTTTATAGATTCCTACTGATGCTGTAGAAGCTTTATTTGCTATTGTCATAGTTCCTGTATATGCTACATTTCCATTACCTTCACTTGCAATACCTATACTTGTATTTGCACCAATACCCATGTTTCCTGTTACTACTGAGTTCATTCCTTTTGCATATACCCCTATTGCATTGTCAGTTCCTACTGTAATGTTTGACATATCAGCAGTTATAGTCCCACCAGTTCCTTCTCCATAGATTCCAAGACCATTATTTCCAACAGTCATTATCTCTATTCCAGTTCCTTGAGTTATTACACTTCCCACTGTCATATCTTTTCCAAAGACTCCTATACTATAGTTTCCTACTGAAAGATTTCCATTTCCTATGTATGAACCTCCATTTATTGAAACTCCTATTGATGATGTTGATTTATTTACACATGTTGAAGAATCTAAAACAGTTATACTTCCTATTGTTCTAATTAAACTATCTTCTCCATATACACCAATATTTTCATTTCCATCAACTAAAACATTTCCATTTATTGTAAGATTAGAGCCTTTCTTTGCCATAGCTCCTATTTGATTAATTGAACCTGATCCTCCAATAGAAATTCCTCCAGCTGTTGTTCCTGTTGAATCATTCAATACCATTCCTATTGTATAGCTTCCTGTTTGTGTAATTACTGGGGCAGTTCCGATAGAAGATACTTCATCATAATAAGCTCCTATTGAGTATTGTGATGAATTTCCTGCCTGAACATTTATTGGTGTTCCTGTAAATACAGGAGCTGCATTTTTAACAAATACTCCTAATCCACCATTCTGAACATTTATTGTTGCTCCAGTACTAGTTACAGTTCCACCATCTGCTACTAATCCTATCTTATTATTTGCTGTGATATTTCCTGCAAAACTTAAATTAGCTCCATTGGAATACATATATACACCATTGGCTCCAACATTTATATTTGCTGCATTAGGAACTGTTATTGTTGTTCCAGCTCCTTCGGCATATACTCCTATTCCACCATTTCCTGCTGTTATTGTTGTTGCTCCAGCAAGAGTTATATTTGCTCCATTATCAGCTACTATCCCTATAGCACTTTTAATTGCATTAGAATCCCCTACTGAAATTGATCCTGTAATTGTTGAAGTTGTTGTTCCAGTTGCAACTACTCCTACTCCTGCTTCACCAAGTGTAATTGTTCCAGCATTTATTGCAATAGTTCCTATATCTTCAAGAATTACCCCTGTATTTCCTGTTCCACCAGTAGAAGTTATACTGTTTGATAGAAGCCCACTTGTTGCACCTTTAAGGTATACTCCTATTCCATCTGTTCCTGTCATTTTCATATTATCATTTTGGACTGATGTAAGAACTCCATTATGAATAGAATATATCCCTATTCCATCTGTTCCTACATTGATGTTTCCAGTATTTACTACATCTGCTATATCAGTATATATTCCTATTGATGGTTCTGATGTTCCAGATGATTTTCCAGAAATAGTGATAGTGTTAAAGTTATTTACTGTTATAGCAGCTCCTGGCACTCCTGCTCCTGCTTTAACTGCAGCTAACCCTATTCCACCACTGCTTGCTGTAATTATTCCACTATTTGTTATACTCTGTACTGCTATAGAAGAACTGCTGTATTGCCCAAGAAGACCAGTTCCACCTTCACCTACTGTGATATTTCCTGATGAAATAAAGCTTCCATCAGTTGTTGCTGCAAGTGATCCAGATCCACTAAGTGTAATATTACTTCCAATATTTAAAGTTCCACCATTATTGTATATTCCTATTCCGCCACCAGTTCCAAAATTAAATGCTAAGTTTCCACTTAAACCTAAGTTTGCTGTTCCCTGCTCTACATATATTCCAGTTCCACCATTACTTATATTTAATGTTGAAGTTCCTGTTGTCAAAGTAGTTCCATTTTTTACATATATTCCTATTCCGCCTTCAGTAGTTACAGTTCCATTATGGTTAAGAGTCATTCCAACTCCACCTAGATATATTCCCACTCCATTTTTAGCATTTACACTTACATTGTTCATAGTGTATGTACCAGTTATACCTGCATCAAATAGAACTCCTACTGATGTTCCTGAATTATTTGTTCCTGTTGTTATATTTGCACCATTAAATGTTACTGTGCTATCAAGAAGATATGCACCTACTGAATCCTGTCCAGTTGTTACATTTCCTGATATTACTGAACCATTTTTAGCTGCAACTCCTACTGCTCCTGTTCCTGCTACATTTACTGCAAAATCTATCTTAGCATTCTCTCCAAATACTCCTACTCCTCCTGAACCTATATTCAAAGTTCCAGCAGTTATTTTATTAGCATCTGTATCTTTTAAATAGATTCCTACTGCATTTGATGTGATACTTCCTCCAGTTCCATCAAAGCTGTTTCCTCCACCATCTACATATACTCCTGTTCCTGTTGTTGCTGTTATTGTTCCTGTATTCTTTCCTGAACTTGTTCCAGCACCTGCTACATACATTCCAAGATTATTTCCTACAATGATTATATTTTTATTTTCCACAGTAGCTATGTCTCCAGCAACATCTGTTTTAGCTGCCATTCCTGCTGAGGATGTTCCTGCTGCTCCAGTTAAGTTAATAGTTCCAGCATTTACTCCAGTTCCTTTTCCAGTATATATCCCTATGTTATCTGTCCCAGTCATAGTTATATTTCCATTTGAAGTAAGTGTTGAATTACCTCCCACATATGAAGCTATATTATTTGAAGTAGTTGAATTTATATTTTTAGTATTTACAAGATTTATTCCATCTGCTGCATATATTCCTATACTTTTATTTCCTGTAAGCTCAATTTCAGAGCCATTTGTCACAGTTCCTGAAGCTGTTCCCTTACTATAGTATACTCCTATGTTATCAACTGCAGCTGTATTATTTATAGTGATTTTTCCTCCAGATGCATAAGCGCCATCAGCAAGATACATTCCTGTTCCTTTATCTGTATCTGTCTTAAGAGTTAGTCCTACAGCACCTATTGTTACAGCTCCTTTACTTCCATATACTCCTACTGCACCTGCTCCTGATGCACCTCTGGCAGTTACAGTTCCTGTTATACTTGATCCATCCTCAATAAATACTCCTGTTGTTTTTACTCCATCAGCTGTTACATTTACATTTAAAGTATTATTTCCTTTAGAATAAATACCCACTGCTTCATTTGTAACAACAACTTGTCCTGTTGCTCCATTAAATGTACTTCCAGTACCAGCATTTTCAAGATAAATTCCTACAGTTTTATTTCCTGCTGTTGTTGGAGTTCCCATTCCATCTATTGTTACAGTTTTACCTGCATCTATTCCAACTGTTGCATCTTTCCCATAAACATAAATATTTTTATTTTCATTATTATTTAAAAAAGTCAAATTACTTTTAAGATTTACTGCTGCATTTTCTGCAAAAACTCCAACACTTGACTTACCAGCAAATGTTATGTTATTTCCAGTATTAAGTTCAGCTATTGCACCAGATTTTACATAGATACCTGTAGAGCCATCTACATTTAGTTTAATTGCTCCTATATTTGTAGCTTTGTTATTAGTTCCCTCTGCATACATACCTATTTGAGAAGAATCTCTTACTTCAATAATTCCAGCTATATCATTAATAATATTAGCAGTTTTAGTATACATACCTACTGCACCTGTTTTTCCAGATGTAAGATCAATAGTTCCTGTATTTGTTCCTGTTTGAGTCGAATTTCCTTTTACAAAAATACCTACTCCTTCTTTACCTATATTTAAAATTCCAGAAGAAGTAATATTCATATTTTCTACATATATAGCTGTTCCTTTATCAAGAGCTGAAGCATTTACAGCTACACCTATAGTTTTGCTTTCTGTTCCCAAATCTCCTTTATAGAAAATACCAGTTTTTCCAAGAATTCCAGCATTATTTGATGTAAGAGTAACAGATGTTGCACTTATATCTGAAGTACCATCAGCCATAACTCCTACTCCATCTGCTCCTAAATCAAGAATTCCGAGGTCTGTTATTCTACTTCCTTCTGTTGCATAAATTGCTACTCCCCCATCTCCTACAGATATTTTTCCAAGATTTGAAATAGTAGCTTTTTTTCCATAAATACCTACAGCAGCATTTGAGCTATCTGAAGAACCAACTGTTATTACTCCATTAACTGTATTTGTTACAACAGCATCAGTATTTAATCCAGAAGCCTTATTATTATGTGCATAAATACCTATTGTTCCAATTCCATCAAGTGTTATATTTTTGTCATTAATAATATTAACTTTTCCCTGATCAGTAAGACTGGCTCCAAATTCATTTACTATCACAGTTCCTATTGGAGCTTCTCTATATGCCATTCCTAAAATACCAATAGATCTATTTCCTCCTACTTCAATAGTTCCAGCATTATCAACTTTACTTCCATTAACAGCATATACTCCTACCGCCTCATTATTTACAACATTACTTCCTTTTTCTACTTCTACTTTAGAACCTGCATCAAGCTTAATTTCTCCAAAGTTCATATATAAACCGATAGCTCCAGCACCACTGTCTGTTCTGTCTGCTATTACTTTAGAACCAGTTGCTAGATTAATCTGTGTGTCGCTGACACCAGAAGCTGATGAACTGGAATTCATTTCAAGTCCTACTACCTGCCCTTTGAAATATGCAGTTGCTTCAGCACTGTTAATTGCTGCATTTACTTCTATTCCTCCAGTCACATTTAATTTAAGTCTTTGTCCTAAAAATCTTTTATAATAAAAGTATCCATTTGAGTCTGGATCAGGATCAGCTTTGTCTATATTAGTATCAATATTCAAAGTTCCACCATCAACTGCAGCTATCTTGTACTTATCATGTATTCCATCATCAGTTATATTGATAGCTCCACCTAGAGCAGTAATTATACTGCTTTTTAAATTATTAACTGACAATGCTGTTGATACATTTTTTAAATTTACAGCAGTAACATCATCAGAAACTATATGTATTTCTGATCCAGTTAATGTTAAAGGATTTGCTAAATTAAAATCCAAGTCAAAAGCAACAGAATTTCCATCTAATACAAGCTTTCCATTTGTTAAATTAACAGTACCTGTACCATCTGAATATACTGCATAACCATTATTTACATAAATAGTTGATCCTGAAATATCTATATTTCCAGAGTTTATTGAAGCTACTCCTGCTGCTCCATTTACTACTTTTATATAATTATTTTTTCCATTGATAACTCCATTGTCAGCCATTAATGCAAGACCTCTGTATTGACCAGAAGCATCCCCTAGTTCCATTCCTGTCACTTCAATATCAGGAGATGTTAAACTTCCAATAATTCCAGAATTATTCATGCTTATCGTTCCAGTATTAGATGCATATGCTGCTAAGATATTATTTTGATTTCCTGTTGTTGCTCCTGTTACTTTTAGTCCTAATAATTTTACATTATTAGTTACATTTATTGTTCCATTGTCAGCAAAAAGTATAACTGTATTTGCTACATTTCCTGTTGTTGTAACTTTTCCTACTCCAGCAGTATAATCTTTCGCATAGATGGCTAAGTTTCCAGTTCCATCAGTAAGATCAACACTTCCTGTTGTTGTAACATTTCCTTCTCTTGCAAATATACCAATATTATTTGTTCCACCATTTATTTTTATATATCCAGATCCTAGATTCAAGTTTGGATTTGCAGCTGTTATAGCCCAGTTGCTTGTCTGTCCTCCTCCAGTAAATGACCATGTATAAGCAGCTTTTTTTTGTGGAGCTACTCCTATATTCCCATTAGTTTTATCATGTATAACTATTCCATGTGAAGTAAGATTTATATCTCTATATGACAAAATACCTACACTTCCATCTACAGTATTTGTAGAAGTATTTCCACTCCAGTAGTCAGTTATTGATTCTCCACCATTAGTGTCATTTTCATCTATACTTATACTTTTGTTACCAGTATTTATTCCACCAATGTCTACATGGAAGTTTCCTGTAATATTAGATGAATTAAATTCTGATAATACATACAATCCAATACTTTCATCACCATATAACTGTATAGGCTTTCTATCTGTTCCATCCATAAAGTCCATCTGCAGAACACCTCGGCTAGCTCCTGAAACATTCCATGATAAAAACTGTCCATATACACCTATTGAATGTTTTCCTGTCATTTCAATGACACCTTTATTTACTACAAAATTTTCAGAAGAATTACAATAAGTTGTTGCCCCACCTCTTCTATACCAACCATTATTGATTGTAAATACTCCTGTATTTTGTGTAGAAGTATTTATTTCTCCCTTATTATACATAACATATTGAGCTTTATTAGCCTGCTGTTCTGAGGAAACTACAAAAACAGAGTTATATCCATCATATATTGTTCCTCCACTTTTATATGGTCTAATTTGTATTTTTCCTGTATTTATTACTATTCCACTTGTTAAAGCACTTGTATGATGATACATATTTGTCAGATTTAGATTTCCACCTTCCAAAGCTATATCATTACTGTTTACCCATGCTATTGCTCTTGCTGTATTTGTTGTATAGTTTGCTATTACATCATCCCATGCTGGCAGAACAGCTGCTGTAGCTGCTGTAGCTCCAGCTCCATCTGATGCTATTTTATCCACAGTATTAACTAGATGTGTTCTTATAGTTCCATGAGCTATTGAAGCATGTATATCCATGTGAAGAAATTCTCCCAGATATACAGTAGAAGAATCACTTTCTCTGGCAACTCTAAATTTTCCATTGTTAAAAGTAAGAGCTTGTCCTCCTACTATTCTCTGCACAGAAGCACTGTCAGCATAAGCATTAGCATAGGAAATAGCATATTTATCTCCAACAGTTCCAGCATTTACTATACTTCCAGCAGCTGAGTTTGCTCCCACTCCTATTGCCCCTACTTTTGCAAAAGCATAGGCTTTATAATTACTATAACTGTATCTAAATGAGTTATTAGCTGTAGTAGTAGCAGTTCCATAAGATCCCCCAGCAGTTGTTATTCCATAAGGAGTAAGAATCTCTCTTTTTACCATAAAAGTTCCATCTATTACAGATACTGCTGAAATTATTCCATTCTGTATTCTTGCACTGCTTCCTGCTCCTCCTGGTACTGCATCTACTTCTACATATGCTCCATTACCATTAGACATAGAAACAAAATTTATTGAAGGCATACTAGGTAATGATATTACTGGACTGCTTGGTGCTTCTGGTACTGAAATATAACTTGGATCATATCCTCCAGGTGCAGTTGGTGCAGTTACTGTTATTTCTTTATCACTTGGTGTTGTTGTTGGTATTATCACTGGAGTTGAAACTGCTATTTTATCTACAGCATCTGGTGTTGTTACTGTTAATAATATTCCCACTGGTGCTGATGGTGGTACTACTGTTGGAGGTGTTACTGTTGATATTGTAATTGGAGAAATATTTACCGTTCCAGGTAATGCTCCTAAATTAACAGTAGGTTCTGAAATATTTATCGAAACTTCTGGGTTAACCTCTGGTAAAATTGGTTCTACTGGTATTATATTAGCTCCCAGATTTATCTCTTCTCTAAATACCTCATTATCAACAGCTACTCCATTTCCAGCCATTATTTTATCTTTTCCAATGTTTCCAGAAGATCTAAACAGACTTCTTCCACTTCTTGTTCCATAGTGTTTATTGATTGCATCTATAGTTTCTGCAAACTCTTTATCTGTTCTGTCTTTCATTTTTCCACTATCTAAATATTGATATGAAAGAAATACCTGTGTACTGTTGAATAGAGGTTTTGAATAAAAATCTCCTTTTCTTACAAGTTCCACAAAATCTGAATTATATTCTTTTATTAATCTTTCATTTTCTGCTATTTTTCTTTTTATTTCTTCTCGTTCTGTTTGTATCCTAGTTAAAAGATCGCTTTTAGTTTCCTGTATTTCCTCTGCTGTTATTCCTGCACCTAAAGATATTCCTCCTGTTATCATGAAGGCTATCAAAAGCGAAAGAGAATAACTGACCTTTCTTTTCAAAAATCTCTTTAGAGATTTTTCAATGTCGTTCTTTCTCATAAAATCTTTCCCCCTATTTAATTTCCTGCTCTTACTTTCTGTTCCATTCTATCTAATCTGCTCAAGTATTCATTAAGCTTCTCATTTTCAAGTAAGAGTAGTTCAATCTCATTATTATTTGAATTAAACTGATCATATACTTTATCAAATTTTTGACTTAAAAATACTCTGTTTTCATCAGGTTCCATTCCCAAAGCTTCTTCAAGTTTCATAATTTCTTCTTCTTCCATTTTTAAGAATGCCATTCTTTCTTTTCCTATTTCAAAAGCTGCTCCAGCTGCTGCTATTCTAGCTTCAGGATTATTTTCACTTCTGAATACTTTTTCTTCTAGAGATTCATTCATATCTCTTCTGATGTCTTCTAATATTTTCTTTCCTTTTTTCTCTTCAGCTTTTTCTGCTGCTATTCTAGCTTTTTCCTCTTCTGCTTTTGCTTTTTCAGCATCTTCAATAGCTTTTTGTTTTGCCTTTTCCTCTGCCTGTATTTCTCTTCTTATCTGTTCAAGAACTTTTTTTCCCTCTTTTTCACTTATTTCTTGTGAATAAAGCGCTGTTGCCAAACAAGATAATAATAAAAATAACCCCAGTGTTTTTTTCATATTTCTTTCCTCCTCAAGAATAAATTACTTTTTAAAATATTACATTTTTTGAAAATAAAAATATCTCCTCCCCTTTTTAATAAAAATGACAAACAAATATTCTAAAAATATGGTTTATAAAAGTAAATAACAATATTTTTAGTAAATATAATTTGTTATCATTATCTATTATTTAAGAAGATTATAACATACTTACTACTTTTTACACAATAAAAAAAATAGTTACATACCTTTTAATTGTTAACATTAAATTAAAAAGATATACAACTATTTTTATAATAAATGAAATTTTTATAATTAAAGAAATCTAATAACTTTTTATTTTAATTATTCTTGCCATATTTTATTTAAAAATAAAATAATTTTTGCTAAAATAAAAATTAAAAAGAATAAAATTAAATAAAGTAATTATAAGAAACTTGATATAAATTTTAAGAAAAGGTTATTGAAATAAAAAGACAGAGAATTTTTTTCTCTGCCTCTCCATTATTTAAATATTTTTTAGACATTCTAAATTTTACTGTCTTTTTAGGATAAATTGTCATCAATTCTCTAGTTGATGGATTAGATATTACTCTTTGGTTTCTTGAAAATATTTCAAATATTCCTTTTTCTACAAATTTTACTTCCCCATCTTTCAACAAAGCTTCTTGTAACGTTTCAAGAAATCTATTTACTTCATTTTCTGCTTCTTTTAAAGTAATCTCTTTTGAATTCATCTCTCTATATATCTTTGCAAACTGTTTTTTATTCATTTACATCACCATTTTTATTTATAAAATCTTCAAATCCTAATCCTATCCTAAATTTTATTACCTCTTTAGGCTTTGTATAAAATACTTCTTCAAAATTTGGCATTATAACTTTTCTTGATTTTACCTCTTTCTTTTCAAAAGTTCCCCAGCCTTTGAACAACACTTTTTTATCTTCATCTAATGCTTTTAAAAGTACATTCCAGAATAGATTTATTTTATTTTTTATTTCTTTAGAATTTTTAACATTATTTCTTTCTCTATAAAACTTTATAAATTCCTTCTCTGTCATAATATTCCTCCTTTCCAGCAATTAAAATTCATGCTTTAATTATACTATTTTTTATTTTTTTCTATACCTTTGCATTATTTTGGCTACAATCATTTTTTATAGCTTTTATACTTTAAAAGCTTGGCTAATTAGGGAACTACAGCAGAATAAATCTGCATTTATTCATTAGAAAAGTTCTCTTTTATACATAAAAGAGAATTCTATATTATTATTTAAATTTCAAGAGTGTTATGAGCAATCAAAATATTGACAATTCTTTAAATTTAAGGTATCATTAATTAACATATTAGCAATATAAAGTTCCGCATTAAAGACAGATATTATTTTATAAAATTTGTAAGTGTTCTCTTTTATGTATAAAAGAGAACTTTTTTATTTTTTTATTATAGTTGCAAATTCTGAATAATTCGCAATTATAAACAGTATAATGAAACCTAATTATCAGAATATTATAAATGTTTTTATTTTATATAAAATAAAAAGCAGAGATTTATATTATTATCTCCATCTTATCTCTAAGATTTAAAATACAATATATTTTCTCTGCCTTTTTATTGGCTATTTCATTTTTTTAGACATTCTAAACTTTACAGTCTTCTTTGGATAGATTTTCATTAGTTCTCTTGTTACTGGATTTGATATTATTCTTGGTTTTCTTTCCTTTATTTCAAATATTCCTATATTCATAAATATTAATGAACGGCTTTTCTGTAAAGCCTCCTGTACTGTTTCAATAAATATATCTATTTCTTTTAGCGCCTTTCTTTCTGATATTTCTCCATTACTCATCTCACTGTATACTTTTGCTAATTCTCTTTTATTCATCAGTACCAGCTCCATTTACTATATCCTGTAATCCTGCTCCTGCTTTAAATCTTATCTTTTTCTTCGCTTTTGTATAACCAACTTTATCCATTTTAGATATCACTATTTTTCTTGATCTTACCTCTTTTTGCTCAAATGTTCCCCAATTTTTAAAGGTTACCTTTTCCCCTTCATTCAGAACTTTTAATAATGTATTCCAGAATAAATCTATCTTTTCTTTTACTTCCTGCTGATTCTTTAAAGCATTTCTCTTTTTATAGAATCTTATAAATTTCCCTTCTGTCATAACTTCCCCCTTGAAATATCATGATTACTTGTTGAGTTAAAAGGCTGGCTATTCATCAGCCAGCCTTTCACTTTTTAATCTTTAGAACTTATACCCCAGTCCTGCTCCTATTATCCATTCACCTTTAGTCTTGTTTTTTCCTGTCCCATTATGCGAATCTCTCTCTACTGCATAAGTTCCCTTTACATCAAACAGTACTCCATTTTCTAGTTCCAGTGCATATTTGGCATTTAATCCTATACTATGCTCATTTTTATGAGCTACAAGAATATCAAAGTCTGTTCCACCTTTAAATCTTCCTGTGATATGTTCTTCATCTGCTTCATCAAGTATTTTTGTATAGCTTACTCCTGCTGATAGTGTACTTTTTCCTTTTTCATGTAGTATCACTTTTTTAAGGTCTACTCCCACTTTTCCTGCTGTGTAGTCAAATGATTTTGAATCTGTTTCTATTGCTAGAGTTTGATTTCCTTCATCAGCTCCATCTTGATCTACATATGTATATGATAGAGTTGCATATGGTTCTAAGAAAAGATTGTTTCCTATGTTATGAGAATATCTTCCATTTAGGTAGATATCATATGTCATGTCTGAATATTTTTCATTATAGCTATGTCCACCAAGAGTTCTTCTGTCAGCATCATATTCTGAGTACTGTATTCCTCCTCCTGCTTTCAATGTTAGATTTCCTCTGTAATTTTCTACAAATGCCCCTATATATCCACTATTTCCTTTTACTTTAGACATTGACATTTCAGCTTCACTTCTGTTTCCACCTACTGCAACTCCTAATGATATATTTTCAGAATATCCATATTTAGCAAGAGCATAAGCCCCAGTAAGTTTCATATCAGCTTCTGTATCAGATGTACCAGTATCAAATCCATGATAATTTTTACCATAGTATGTATCTTTAGTTCCACCATCTGCATGAGTTAGACCACCCATTATCAGCCATTGATTTAGGTTTGGTATAAACTGATTTTCTTCCACTATATCTCTAAACATTCCCACTGATCTTCTTGATAGTTCAGAACTGTATGAATATGGACTTCCAGTGTAGATATCTCCTAAGTAATCCAGTAATTTTGCTAATTGCTCACTGTCTGTTACTGATGTATAATCTTCAGTTTTATTATTTATAGTAATTATATTTTTTAGAGCAATAAAATTATCATCTGTACTTGAAATTACCCCATTATATATGTCATTTAGCTTTTCATACTTTTGACTGCTTGCTTTTGCTTCTCTAAAGATATCTTTGTCAGCTTCTACTTTAATATCTCCTGCTTTTCCATTTCCTTCATCAGTTTTTAAAATTACTGCTTTGTCTAAGATAGAATTAGTTTTAGTAAAAAGGTCTTCATCTAAAGTTATCCCATCCATAGCTATTATGGAATTTAAACCAAGTCCATTAGTTACCAGATTCAATACTCCCACATTATATGTTCCATTTTCTGATTCTATTATTGATTCTCCTTTTCCTAGGCTGCTTGCATCTCCATTGATTGTCAGACCTGTATTTCCAAAGAGTGCATGTCCTTCATATCTTCCATTAGTTTCTGTAGTATCTATTCTTAAATTAAGTACTGAACTAGCACTTATATTTATTTCATTAACTCCGCTAATAGCTAGTTTCTCTATACTTCCATCATCTGCAATAGCCTTTTCAAATAGAGTTACATTTGTATTTATATTTATAGTTTCAAAATCTGATATATTATGCTGAATATTTATTTCGCTATTTCCCAAAGCTCTTGTTGTCTCTGGATTAAAATTAAGAGTATCATTATCTGCTCCTCCATCAAGAATTCCATTTATTTTTCCTCCACTAACAATATTAAGAACATCATCTCCAGCTCCCATTTTTACAGTTCCATTAATTATTGCACCTGTATTAGTAGTTATAGTATCTACTCCAGTTCCTGTAATTATATCTCCATTTACAATAGTATCGTTTCCTGCATCAATAGTATTTGTTCCATCTTTCATATCTATCTTTCCATTAATTGTTGTATTTTCAAGTACTAGTATATCTGTTGTTCCTGCTCCACTGCTTCCTGATATAGCAACAGTATCAGTTTTTATTCCACCATTTACAGTAGTCCCTGTTAGAATAAGTTTTCCACCACTTGTTCCATCAAATTCAACCGCTGTTTCATAGGCATTGATTATACTATTAGTTAATGTATTATTATCTGCTCCTACAACTTTAAGAGTATTCTCTATTCCATTTAGAATAACATTGCTTGTTGTAGAATATCCATCAGTTATTTCAGTAGTATCACTGTGTAATTTTCCACCTTCTATTTTAAAGCTTTTTATATTTGTTATAGCACCACCACTAGAATTTACATCTGCCTTTACATTTCTAATTGTGTAATCAGTTTCTCCAATCTTTACAGTAGAAGCAGGTGTATTTCCAAAATTATGATTTGTATCAGATTTACTATGATTTTTATAGTTCCCAAAGCCATCATCTGTAAAAGCTAGTCCAAAGTTTACTATCTTATTTTTTCCTGGAACAGTACCAATTGTTAATTCGTTATTTACCACATCAGTAGAACCAGATATAAGTAACCCATAGTTATTTGCATTACTAATTGTTCCTGTAACACTATTATTTCCAATGGCATTAGTTTTCCCATAAACAACTCCACTATTTGTTAGTTTTTCTATACCAGCTTCACCATCTACACTAGGTATATTAAAAATTCCATACTTTTCACTATATACATTTCCATTATTTGTCAAACTTTTTATAGTACCTCTTGTATTTGAGCTTGAGGCAGAAGCAATATTATAAATTCCATAATCTTTACCATATATATTTCCATTATTTGCTATATTTTCTATAATCCCTGTAATGTTTGAATTATCGTCGCCAAAACTTCCATTATAAATTCCACTATCTTCACCATATATATTTCCATTATTTATTAGACTTTCTATAGTACTGTTTGCATCTGATTTATTAGCACAATTATAAATTCCATGACGTTTACTAAATATACTTCCATTATTTTCTAGGGTTCCTATACTTCCATTCTCATTAAAGATTCCATAGCTACCGTAGTGTCCTTCTCCTAATATTGAGCCATTATTTATAAATTTTACCTGTTTTAAATCTCCACTTAATCTCACTCCATAGCCAGTAGGTCCACCATTATTTCTTCCATTCCCCTTTCCAAATAGTGTTATATTATTTACATAAGTATTTTCTCTCCAGCTATTATTATCAGAATAGGGATCTTTAACATCCCAAGTCCCACTTCCGCCATCATCAATAATACTAAAACTTATATTCCCACCATCATTTTTTATCCACAGATATTCATCTGCTCCCATCACTGCTGTACATGAAAGTAAAAATCCTACTACTGCTCCTACTGTTATATTGATGCTTCTTTTTTTGTTTCCCCTTTTTACTGCTTTCATAATCTTTTCAATCATATTATGTGCCCTCCCAAGAATATTTTTATTTTTTATATTTTATCTGTCTCATTTAAAAAATTTTATCCTTTTAATATTAAGCGGAAGACTGGCTATATCAGCTAGCCCTTCACTACTAATTTAATTAAAACTTATATCCCAATCCAGTTCCTACTATCCATTCACCTTTAGTTTTGTTTTTTCCTGCCCCATTATGTGAATCTCTCTCTACTGCATAAGTTCCCTTTACATCAAACAAAATTCCATCTTCAAGCTCAAGAGTATATTTAGCATTAAGCCCTATACTATGTTCATTTTTATGAGCTACTAAGATATCAAAGTCTGTTCCACCTTTAAATCTTCCTGTAATAAACTCCTCATCTGCTCCATCAAGTATTTTTGTATAACTTACCCCTGCTGACAATGTACTTTTTCCTTTTTCATGTGGTATTACTTTTTTCAAGTCCACTCCCATTTTTCCAACTGTGTAGTCAAATGATTTTGAATCTGTTTTTATTGCAAGGGCTTCGCTCCCCTCATCTATTCCATTTTGATCTACATATGTATATGATAGAGTTCCATATGGTTCTAAGAATAAGTTAGTTCCAATGTTATGAGAATATCTTCCATTTAGGTAGATGTCGTAAGCCATATCTGAATATTTTTCACTATAACTTTCACCTAAAGTTCTTCTATCTGCATCATATTCAGAGTATTGTATTCCTGCTCCTGCTTTCAATGTTAGGTTTCCTTTGTAGTTTTCAGCAAAAGCCCCAATATATCCACTGTTTCCTTTTACTTTAGACATAGACATTTCAGCTTCACTCTTATTTCCTCCAACTGTTACTCCCAGTGATATATTTTCAGAATATCCATACTTAGCCAGCATATATGCTCCAGTAAGTTTCATATCAACTTTTGTATTAGATGTACCAGTATCAAATCCATGATAATTTCTACCATAGTATGTATCTTTAGTTCCACTATCAGCGTGAGTCAGTCCACCCATTATCAGCCACTTATCTAAGTCTGGTCTGAAACTGTTTTCTGTAACTATATCTCTAAACATACCCATAGATTTTCTTGATAGTTCAGAACTATATGAGTAAGGACTTCCTGTATATATATCTCCTGCAAAAGAAAGAAGATTCAGCCATTGTTCACTTTTTCCTGTAGAATATATCATCTCTCTTAAAGCATTTACATTATTATCATGAGTTATTGAACTTTGGTATATTTTATTTAACGAATCATAATTTATATGATTTGGTAGTGCTTTATATTTTATATATCCATCTGAACTTATATCTTTATAGATTCCACTTAAATCTCCATTTACTCCAAGTTTTATATCCCCTTCATTTCCAGAAAGACTTCCTGCACCTAATACTTCAAATTCATCTATAATACTACTAGTACTAAGCTTTACATTTTCTAAATTTATTCCACCCATATCTATAACTGTATTAGTTCCAATTCCGTTAGTCATAAAATTAAGAGTTCCTGCTCTATCATCTGTATTTTCTTTTCCTGCTATAGTTAAACCTGTATTTCCTGTTGTAAGTGCATGAGTTGCTTTATCAATAGGACTTGCTCCTGCCTGTAATCTTAAATTAAGAGTTCCATCTTCTTTTATAGTTATTCTTTCTACTCCTGTTACCTGAGCTATTTCAAAAAAAGTTACATTATTTTCTATCTCTATTCTTCCAAAGTTTGTTATTTTATTAAAAATATTCATACTGTCATCACGAGTGCTTCTTGTATTATTTTCTTTTCCAGAAAGTATTAGAGTATTTAATGTTCCTGTTGATTCCATATCTCCATTAACTATTGTATCTCCTTTGATAGTTAGGAAATTATTTGTTCCTCCTACTAATATAGTAGGAGAACTTCCATCAAATCCACCATTCACCTTTGTATTATTTAGTTCAAGATAGGATTCATTTCCATTCATCACTATTGCTGTTTTATAGGCATTGATTACAGAATTATTCACTTCTTGCAGAAAAATATTTTTATTTACTTCTAAGGTATTTATTATTCCATTTAACACATATGCTTTATCTCCTGACAATTCTGAAGATAGTATGCTTTCAGTTTTAACTATATTATCAAAACTTCCTTCAGCTTTAGCATTTATTATTGTATATCCCCCTGCTTCAAATGTTTTTCCAAAGTTTTTAAAATCTCCTTCTGTTGCTGTATATTTCCCCACATCTGCCTTAAAAATAAGTCCAAAATTATCAAGTGTTAATGTTCCAGTATTTACTATTGTATCCACCATCCTATCACTGTTCATAAGTATTCCATAATTATATAAATCATTTATAGTTCCCCCTTCATTATTGATAGCATAGTCTTCACCAAAAATGGTCCCTGTATTTCTTAATACATTGATAGTTGACTCATTATATAGATCTAAACTACTTCTAACACTTCCATAGTTCTCTAAAATGTTTATTTCTGAGTCAACTAAAAGTGTAGTACAAAAGCTACTACTGATATTACCATTGTTAGTAAAATTATTTATTTTTGAATCCTCCATATATACACCATAACGTATATCAATATTTCCATTATTATTTAATTCCTTTATAGTCGAATACCTATGTAAATATATAGCCTTTTCTGTACTATCAGATATATTTCCATTATTTGATAACTCATCTATATGAGAGCCAAATATATCTATACCATTATCATCATCAGGTCCACCAATATTTCCATGATTAATTAATTTACTCAGAGTAGTAACAGTAAAATCAATTGCCTTATAATCACTTTTGATATTACCTTTATTTATGAATTCAAATTCACCTAAATCTCCGCTTAGTCTCAATCCATAACTTATATCAATACCATTATTATCTTTTCCATTGTTCGTAGTTGATAATAATGTCATATTATTTGTGTAGGTAGTTCCGTCCCAGCTATTTTTATTATATGGATTTGCTTCATTCCAAGTTCCATCAGTACCATCAAACTCAGTAGTTTTTGCTGTATTAAATTTTATTCCTCCCCCATCATTCTTTATCCAAAGATATTCATCTGCTCCCATTACTGCTGTACATGAAAGTAAAAATCCTACTACTGCTCCTATTGTGATGTTGATGCTTCTTTTTTTGTTCCCTCTTTTTACTGCTTTTATAATCCTTTCTATCATCTTTCCCCTCCATAAATTTCAATTCAATTTTTTAAAAAAAGTACCTGTATATTCTTCTCAAATCCGTATAAAAACTTCATAATTATATTCAACAACTGTTCGTATTTATACATAAAGGTGTACTTGCTAACATTTTTCAATTTTAAAGAATATTATTTGCAGATTAAATATTGACTTTTTATTAAATTTAAGGTATTATCTATCATAGATATTAAGTGTTCAAAGTATGGGTTAAAGGTTTTTTTAATAACAATTAAGTAGTTAGTGTTCTCCTTTATGTATAAAAGAGAACTTTTTTTATTTCTTTTTCTTCTGCTAAACTTTCAATAATTCCAACTTCACCTGCTCACCTTTATATACAAATGTGCATCCTTTAAAATTATTCACTAATTAAAAAATCCCCAGTAAACTATACTGAGGATTCTCTTTACTATTTTTTCCTAAGGCTGAAAATACAGATAATATATTTTAGAATTCTTATTACCACCCATTTCATGACTGCCTCCTTTTAAATATTAAAACTATGCTTCTGGTGTATTATTTTTTACATAAAAGCTGTATGCTGCAAGTAAACTTCTGTACTTGTCTATTGTTCCCAGTGAAGTGTTGTAAGACTTAATTTCTTTCTCTGCGCTTTCCTGCCAGTCAGTATATGATTCATATGCTGAATTTTCTGGAAATGCTGTTCCTGCCTCCACTAATTCTCCTATATGTTCAAGTGTTGCTGTGATGTCGTCTATATTTTTCAATATAGCCTTTTCTCTCTTGATTGCATTTTCTACCTTTACAATTTCCTTTTGTACCACTGTTAAAATTACTTGATTTTCTTCTGATGCCATTTTGTTACCTCCTATGTTTTTGTTGTTTCCATAGGTATATGATACTCTGGATGACAGCAATTAAACAGTGACGAATTGTTACAATTTGTTACAAATTGTGAAGCTCTCAAAATTATTCCATCAAAAAAATCAAGCTCCTTGTATAAATTAAAATTTTATTTCCAATTCTTCTATTGAGAACTTCTCCTCCTTCCACTTTGTCATAAATAATATTTTTATGTCTTTTAAAATACTTGGCTGCTTCCTCTATTGTTGCCCATTCTCCAAGTTGCTCCACCATTTTCTCTACCAGCAGTTTATCAAAATTTGAAAGACTTCCTAATTTTTGACACATATAATCTTCTCTAGTCATTTTGCACCTCTCCTTTTAGGTTTATATCCCTTTGTTTTTCTTTTGTATACTCTCTTCCCATTTTTCCCCTTGAATTTTTTAAGATATAAATTCTGCAAATCTCTTCTGGGTCATTCCCCTTCTGCTCTTCCCTGTTACTTCTACTGGAAAACACATATCTATTATTCTGTCCCTTATCCTGTTCTGCCCTTGTGTAGAGAATTTCTCGCTTAACTCGCATTTTCCCTCATCTGCGCTGAAATTCAAATTTGTTGAAATTATAAGGGGCTTCTCGCTTCTGTATCTCCCATCAATGAGATTGTATATCTTTTCAGCCCTCCATCCTGTTTGATTTCTATCCAGTCCTTTTTCACTGCCGAAATCATCAATAATCATCAAGTCGCATTTCTCTGTCTGCTCCAGAACTACTTTCTCAGCTTCTCCCCACTCCATAGTCAGTTTGTTAAAATACAGTCCTAGATTAATTACCAATACAGTCTTTCCTCTTTCCATGAGATAATTAGCTATACAGGCACTTGCAAATGTCTTTCCTGTTCCTACTCCTCCATACAGGAGCATTCCTTCTTTTTTGTCCTTGCTCATAAAGCTCTCTGCATATCTTTTTGACAGCTGCATATAATCACTTTTCATATCAGCCCTTTCAAATCTGCTTCTTGCGAATTTTTCATCCATCACAGAAATATCCTTACACTTTTTCATCCTGTTTTTCATACATTCCTGCATCCTCTTCCTTTCCAATTCCTCCAGTTCCCTTGTTTTACTTTCTTCCAGACAATTACAGGCTGGTATATATTCCAGATTCTTTTTAAAAATCTCTGGAAGAGAATCCATATACTTATATGGATTTTTCATATACACTTTCCCACAAAATTGACATTTTATCATCTTATTTTTCTCCATTTACTCCATTGAGCAAGTCTTTTATAAAGTCCCCTGTAGTATTCTCATATGCTGGTCTTTCAAACTCTTTCTTGTTTTCATAGGTATTCTTTATTCTATTTGCTTTATCTTTAAAATTTCCATTGAGAGCCTTTTTAAGATTTTCAATTTTAAATATTGCATTTATACTCATATTGTTTTTTACAAATTCAGATTGAGCTATCAATGTCAGTGCTTCATACAGCTTTGCAATTCCTAGCTCTCTATACACCCTCAAGATAATATGGTTCTCTGGAGGATATTTAAAATCCGGCAGTCCTAAATCTCTGTATTTTTTTAATATCTGCTGTATCAACACTGGTATATCTGCAATATTTTCTTTGTTCTCTTCTGTTTTCTCAATAACTTTGTCTTCTTGCTTTTTTACAGAAATATTACTTGTATCTTTTTCTGAAAGCGCATTATTTGTATTTTTTTCTTTCTCTTCTGTGTGTGTATTATTTATATCTTCTATTCTTTTATTATCTTCTAAAAGATAAATATCTTCTGATGTAAGCAAAAAACCATTAACGGTTCTCCCGTTACTGGATTTTAACTTAACGGTAGAAATACTTATTTCATCAATATTTTCAGGAGTGAATACTAAACTTTTTCCTTTGAATCTTCCATTCTCTTTTTCTTCCACAAGGAAAATTATTTTTAAATCTTCAAATATTTTTAGTCCTTTTGGAATCCATGCTTTACTCAATCCACTATATTTAGCTATTGTTTCAGTATAGTACTTTATAGTTTTCCCATTAAAATCACTATAGATTTCAGTAAGAGTTAAATACAAATTTCTAAGCTTGTCATGTTCTTTTCCCTCATACCGACATCTCAGTAATCGTAATATTTTTTTCTCCTGCCAGCAGAATGGCTGATTTCTTGTGCTTCTAGTATTATTCATTTCTCACTCCTGTAATTTTTTAATAATATTTATAAATCTTTTTTACATTAACACTCTATACAAACAAGTTTTAATCCCTATGTTTGTTTTTGGTAAACAGAAATATATATTAGCATACAATAACTATTCTTGTATATAGTTTAATTTAAGGGCATAAAATAGCCCTTGAAAACACAGGGATGAAAAAATAAAAAAAATATAATTTCAAAAAATAAAAAAATGTCAGATTTTTTTCTGACATCATTCTTAAATATCCGCATTTTATTTTTAAAACGATTTTTTTCTTTGAGAAATACTATATTTTTTGCTCTTCCCAATCGCTGTATATATTGTACATATTTATTTCCATCTTTTATATTTTTTCTTTAATAAACAATTATTTTATAATATCTTCACCAATTATTGTATTTATTATACATATTTATCTTATTTTTTTATTTCAATTTCTTTTTTTGAAAAATATCCTATTTTTTCTAATTGCTATCTCTCATAATGTTGATTTATTTCTCCATTCTCATTTTTATTTCCTAAAAAATATTTTACTTTTTAATATTTCTTCTGATTATTGTGTTTCATTATGTTTATTGATTATCTCTTCCAATATTTTCATTTCTCTTTTTAATTCTTCAAAAGATATTACTCTACCTGACCTTTTCTTCAAGAGTTTTTTTACTATTTCTACTCCATTCAACCAGTCTATTTCATAATATCTGCTGTTATCATTAAAAATTTGGTTCATACATTTTTTCAAGCTTTTCTCATCTTTTAAATCAACTTTTATTAAATGTTTTCTGTTGTTTGGGAACTTACAAGTTATATACCAGTTATATTCTTCTCCCTCTTCAAATTTTATAAAGTATTTCCAATGGTCATCTGTGTAATCTATAAATTCTAGTATTATATATTCTTCCACTTTAAAATACCTCCTCTTTTAATAATTATATACCTCACAAATACAACTTTGTCAATATATAAAGTTTCGTTTTCTTTTATTCTCCAAAAAAATAAAAAAAGCTGAGTAACATTTAAAAAAATGTTTTACTCAGCTCTCTTTTTTGTATAATATAGTTACCACCCTAATTATACAAAGGAGACATACATGCAAATCAAACATATTATCTCTAAAATCAATATAACAAATCTTTTAGGTAAAATCAAGAAATATTTTAAAAATGAGCATTTTGAGGATGTTAAACAGACTATTCAAAAATTCTTAGCTTGTTCTATTGATAAATCTTTTCTCTCTCTTCAATGCCCTAATTGTCATGATGCACATAAAATTAAAGTTACTTGTAAATCTAGATTTTGTCCTTCCTGCGGTAAACGTTATTCTGCTCTTTGAACTGAAAAAACTTCCACTTCTCTTATTGATGTTAAACATAGAAGTGTCCTTTTTACTATTCCTGAAGAACTTAGAATGTTTTTCTTCTATGATAGAGATCTTTTAACTAAGCTTGCTTATGCTGTTAATGATGTTTTTAAATATCAATTTCATAACATTAAAGCAAAAAATCAAAGAATTCATAAAATTTCAAAATATTCTTCTAAATACTTTACTAACTCAGATATCATTCATTATGGATTGATTACTGTTATTCACACCTTTGGACGCGATCTTAAATGGAACCCTCATATTCATGCTATTGTTACTTTAGGTGGTTTCAATAAAAACTACCAATTTCTTGAAAAAAAATATTTTCATGTCAATTCCATTGCTGGACAATGGAAAAAAATGGTTATTGATATTGTTAAATCTGGAAATTATGACAAGCCTGAAATTAAAGCTAAAGCTTATGCTGCTGCTAACTACCTTTATCGCAAAAATACAAGATTCTTTTTCAATGTTGCAAAAAATGATTTAAATAATAATATTTATGCAATTAAATATATTGGCAGATATCTAGCAAGAGCTCCTATCGCAGAATATAAAATTATTGATTTTTATGATAATAAGGTTACTTTCTATTATGAAAGTCTTGCTGATGATAAACAAAGAATTGAGCTTACTTTAGATGCAGAAACATTTCTTTCCAAATTAATTATTCACATTCCCCCTAAACATTTCAAAATGATTAGGCGCTTTGGAATCTATTCTAGAAATATTAAATCAGAACTTAAAAACATCATGAAATTCATGAGAAAATATGTCTCTAAATATTCCAATTTTACTTTTTATCAGCTTGAAATATGGAAAGCTTTTGGAGTAAATCCTTTTTATTGTTTTAAATGTAATACCAGAATGAAAGTTAAAAAAATATCATATTTTAATATACATACAGGCTCCATTTGCTGGAAAGAATATCGCTAAATAGCTGATTAACAATCAGCTTTTTTGTGCTGTCAATTTTAATCTTATTCAATTAATATATCTAGTATGAATACAAAATAATTAATATTTTTTATTTTTTCAACAAATTTATCAAATTATAATTTCCTAAGAAATAAAAAAAGAGACAAACTTTCGTCCGCCTCTCCTTATTTTAGGGTGTCTATATCTATTATCCTAAGTTTCTTTTCATCCAGTCTTTTCCCTCTACGAATCTAGTTACAAGCATAGATGCTAATGTATCTCCACTTGCATTTATCATTGTAGCAGGAGGATCAACAAGATATCCTATTGTAGCTATAATAGGAAATGCTTCTGGTGGAAATCCATACATAGTTACTATTAACATTTCCCCAATAAGTCCCCCACCAGGTACTCCTGACATTACTACTCCACCAGCTATTGCCAGCATTATTGCACTTACATAAGTTCCTACACCTGCAAATGGTATTTGGAATATTCCAAACAGAAAAGATATTTTTAATATAGTACTAAGTACAGTTCCATCCATATGTGCAGTAGCTCCAATTGGAAGTACTATCTCTCTTATATCTTTTGGTACACCTATATTTTCACAAGCTTCTAAGTTTACTGGGAGTGTGGCTATACTGCTTTGAGTAGCAACAGCAGTAACTGCTGGAGATATTACATGTTTCAAAGCTCTTACTCCATTCATTCCCCCAGAAATATATGCATATACAGGGAAAGCAGTAGCCATATATACAAAACATAAAGGATAGTATATTGCCAATGCTCTTGCATAAGAACCAATAAGTTCCTTTCCATGTTCTCCTACTAAGGCAGCAAAATAAGCTCCAAGTCCAATAGGTGCATAATACATTAACAATCCTATTATTTTTAGGAACACTTCAGATAATGCCTCAAGCCCTCCAGCTATTATTTTTCCTTTTTCACCTATTGCATTTACACACATTCCAAACACTAATGAGAATAGTATTAATGGAAGCATATTTTTTCTTGATATAAGTTCTGGAAAATCTGTAACTGTAAGAGCAGATACTATTTGACTTCCTGTAGAAAATGGCTTCAATGCTTCAGCAGCAGGCATACTAAGTACTACCCCTTTTGCTGGTGGAAAAATATTTACTACAATCAGAACAAGTACCCCAGCTACTGCTCCAGTAGATACAAATACTAATAAAAGACTTTTCAATATTTTTCCCAATCTTGCCATATCACTCATTGCTGATATTGAACCACTTATTGTAACAAAAACCAAAGGTACTACTACCATGAACATTCCATTTATAAATAAATCCCCTAAAGGTTTGAACATAACTGCCTTAGTCCCCATTTTTATTCCAATTAAACTTCCTACTAATATAGCTCCCACTAATATAATGGAAAATCTATATGCTTCCCACACACTTTTCTTCTTATTTTCTGCCATTGTCCTTCTCCTTTTACGTTGTTTTATACTTTAACCTTAAAATTTAAATTGATTCCTTTTAGAGAATATTCCAAACAATCCTCCTGTATGAATAAATAATATATTTTCCCCTTTTTCAAAAGTTCCTTTTTCTATCTCATTCATCATTCCATACATAGCTTTTCCAGTATATACTGGATCAAATATTACCCCTTCTTTTTTAGCAGTCTTCTGAATAAACTCTAACTCTTCAGGTCTGCTTTGTGCATAACCTATTCCTACATATCCATCTATTATATCCATATCTTCTGCTTTTACAAAGATACTCTTGTCTAAATATTTTTGAGCTTCCTCTATTATTTCCTCAGATCTTTTCTTAAAAAATTCTGCATCATCACATACGTTGAATCCTGTAATTTTCTTTTCTCCATTGAAAAATTCTGCATTTCCCATACAAAGTCCTGCATAAGTTCCTCCAGAACCTACTGCTGCAACTATTCTATCAAACTTTATTCCAAGTTCCTTTTCTTGCTCTTTGATTTCTTCCATGAATGAATAATATCCAAGACTCCCTATTCCATTGGATGCTCCTTCTGGAATTATATATGCTTTATGCCCTTCAGCATCAGATTCAGCTTTAATATCCTCCATAATTTCAGCTCTTCTCTCTCTATAATCATCACTTGATATTATTCTTACATCTGCACCTATGACTTTATCTAGAAAATAGTTTCCCTCAAGCTCTGGTATTTCATCTGATCTCAATACAAGTATTGCCCTCATCCCAAGTTTTATTCCTGCTGCTGCTGTAGCTCTTGCATGATTAGATTGTATACCTCCACAAGTAATCAATGTATCACAACCATTTTCTATAGCTTCATATATAGAATATTCTAATTTTCTGATTTTATTTCCAGATATCTCTGATCCTGTCTGATCATCTCTTTTTAGGTAAATATTTATTCCTGATTCTTTTGAAATTTTTTCTAATTTTTCTATTTTAGTTGGAAAATTAGCTAAGTTCAATTTTTTCTGCATCTTTTTCTCCTTATTTTTTTAATATATCATCTAAATCCATAGTTTCAGTTCCATCTTCTTTTATAAAACATGGGATTCCTATTCTTCCTTCAGCTTTTACTGGAACATATAGAGGACTTTTTTCTCTAAGCTCGAGGTATTCTTTTAAGTTGTCAAGACTAGCTGAAATATCATGAAATTCAAATTCCATTCCTTCCTCTTTCAATTTTGTCACTGCCCCCATAGTATCTGAACATAAATTACTTCCTATTACAATGATCATAATTAAACCTCCTAATTTTATTTTTTTAATTGCTGAAATAAAAGCAATTTTTATGCCAAAAAAATAAAAAATTTGAAATAGTTATTTCAACTAAAAAAGAACAAATATTTTCAATTTTATTCTTATAAAAAAATAAAAAGGGTGAATAGAAAATCCTATTTACCCTTTTTCTGCCTATTTATTTTATGAATTTCTTTCCTTTTTCTGAAAGTATACTTCCTTTTCTCCCCTTATAGACTTCTATAAATTCTATTTCTTCCAAGTCTTTTAATATCTTTCTGATTTCTTGTTCAGATAGAAAAATATTATTCTTATGACACTCTTCTGCCAGGCCCTTTCTTCCAGAAGATTTTCCTGCCATATTACTTTCTTTTATCTTTTTCATTATGAAAATATAACTGTCATATCTGCTTCCTGATTTTTTTCTTAATTTTTCTTCATCACTGATTTCTTTTTTCATATCAGAATCTTTTTTATATTCCTCCTCAAAGTAATCAGTTATAGCTGCTGGAAGATCTTCATATTCTATTATTTCTTTATCCAGATATGAAAAGAATTCAGCATAATTTTTCATTTCTCGTATATTTCCTTCCCAGTTATAGAAATCAAAAGCCTCTTTTGCCTGTTTAGAAAATCTAAATTCCCCTCCAGTTTCTTTTATAAATTTATTCATTAACAGTGATATATCTTCTTTTCTTTCCCTAAGAGGTGGTATCATTATAGGCAATGTATTTATTCTATAATATAAATCTTTTCTAAATTTTCCCTCTTTCATCAGAGATTTAAGATTTTCATTAGTAGCTGCAATAAGCCTTACATCTATTTTTATTACCTTATCCCCGCCAATTTTCATTATTTCCTTTTCCTGAATCACTCTCAGCAGCTTTATTTGAAGCAGAGGACTCATTCCCTCTATCTCATCAAGAAATAATGTTCCCATATGAGCAAATTCAAAAAGTCCTATTTTCCCTCCTTTTTTTGCTCCTGTAAAAGCTCCCTCTTCATATCCAAAAAGCTCACTTTCCAAAAGATTCTCTGGTATAGCTGCACAGTTTATTGCTACAAAAGGGGAATCTTTTCTTTCAGAATAATTATGTATTGAGTGAGCAAACAATTCTTTTCCAGTACCGCTTTCACCAGTTATTAATACTGCAGCATTAGTTTTAGACATTTTTTTAGCTATATCTTTTATTTTAGCTATCTGAGGTGAATCTCCAATTATGTCATCAAAATTATATTTAGCCACATGCCCTTTATTCATCAGCTGTCTTCTCAGCTCTTGCTGCTTTAATTCTTCATCCTGAAACTTCTGGATGAATGCAAAAGCTCCCATATAGTTAGCTGTCCTTACTATTGGAGTTATATTCAAGTTTATTGGCTGTTCATTTATTTTTATAAGCTTTGATTTTATCTCCTTCCTGCTTTCTTTTACTTCATCAAAAGGTATTGCAGGAAAAAATATATCCACCTTTTCTCCTAGAACTGTATCCGCTTTTCTATTTAATATTTTCTCAGCTCCCTCATTACAGGCACATACATAGTTGTCTTTATCTACCCCTACTATTCCTATATCCATTGTTTTCAGCAATATTTGGAGCTGACTTTCTGCTGTTGTAGCCTTTTCCAGTATTTCATTAAGACTGAAATCATTGGAAGCTACTGTCTTCAAGTATTCTTTTATTTCCTTATAATAAAGCATATGTTCATATTCAAGTTTCAGTGCTATTTCTATTATTGTATTAGCATCCAGCACTCTATGACCTATGTCTACTATTTCTCTATCTAAATATTTCTCAGGTATGAGAGCTATCTCTGCAGGTGTTATTATTATAGGAGTATCTGGCAGTTCTTCCATTTGTGGATATCCTGGAAGCAACTCTATATTATTCACTCCTAGGTGGTACAGGCATGAAATAGTTTCATATGTCATCTTTACTGTTACATTAAAAAGTACTGCCCTCGTTCCCTCAGGAAATTTTTTAAGAAATTCTAATTTGTCCTTTGTTATAGTCAAATCACATATAACTACATTTTTATTTTTTAAAAATTTATCATCAAAAAATTCACAAGCACTTGTAGAGATAAGATAAAGATCAGTCTTTTTTATATTTTTAGCACTTCCATCTTCAAAGTTATACAATTCAGTTTCTACAAGATCTCCAAAAAGTGTTTTAAGCTGAGTTGCATATGAACTTATTACCTCTTTAGCATTAGTTACTATTGCTACTTTCTTTCTCATTTCCACCCCTCGACTTTTATATTATTATATTCTTATTGTATCATTCTTATCTCAATGATTCAAAAAAAATAAAAAAAAGAGAGTAACTCTTGATTAAGTAAAATATAATTTTAAAATTTTTTAATAGAAAGGTTTTTTATTAACTTTGTCCATAAAACATAAAATGATAATTGCTTGTGTCAGTTTTTCTTTTCAGCAATTCAAATTACTTAACATTGAAAACTCACTTCATTCAAACAGTCTATTTTTTAAGTTTTATTTACTTTATTAATTTCATAAATCTTTCTAATTTCCAAACTTCTAAAATTTATTTTCTAGTTACTCTCAGTATTATTCTACTATTTTATTAATTTTTTTATTCTTTTATTTTCTCAAAGATTTTACTGCTTTCTCTATTCTTGTCAATCCTTCTTCAAGCATATATCTAGGACATGCAATATTCATTCTCTCATATCCAATTCCATTATCTCCGAACCAGTATCCATCATCCATTGCTACCTTAGCTTCTCTTTTCATAAATTCAGATAATCCTTCCTTTGTAAATCCTAAAGCAGAGAAATCAAGCCATAATAAATATGTTCCCTCTGCTTTGCAGATTTTCACTTCTGGAATTCTTTTTTCTATAAAATCTATTGTATAATCCATATTACTACTTAAAAATTTATTTAACTGATCTACCCATTCATCACATTTAGTATATGCAGCTTCAAAAGCTACTAAGCTGAATGGATTATTTCTTTTTATATCAAGTATTCCAAGTTCACGATCAAATCTTTCTAGTTCCTCTTTTCTAGGGAATGTAGCAAATGAAGCCTGAAGTCCTGCTATATTAAAAGTTTTAGTTGGAGAAAAACAAGTTATTGTAATATCTTCTATTTCTTTGCTGATAGATGCCAAAGGAGTGTGAGTTACTCCTGGCATGATGATATCTCTCCAAATTTCATCTGCTATTATTCTTACATTATATTTCAGACATAGCTCCCCTACTTTTGCCAGTTCCTTTTTTTTCCATACTCTTCCTACTGGATTGTGAGGGCTGCAAAGAATGAATAAAGTTACTTTTTCATCTGAAAGTTTTTCTTCTAAATCAGCAAAATCCATTGTATAATATCCATTCTCATCTCTTACCAACTCATTTGTTACAAGAGTTCTTTTATTATCCTTTATAGTTTCAGCAAATGGGTAATATACAGGTGTCTGTATTAATATTTTTTCATTTTCATTAGTCATAAGTTTTACAAGAATAGATAGACTTGGTACTACTCCTGGACTATGAATAAGAGTTTTTTCTGATATTTTATATCCAAATCTTCTTTCTAGCCAATCTACAGCACTTTTATAATATGAATCTGGTCTATAGACATATCCAAATATCTCCTGTTCCACTTTTTCTTTCATTGCCTGAACTATTTCTGGAGCTGTCTTTATGTCCATATCTGCTATCCACATTGGGAATAAGTCATCTGTTCCAAATTTTTTTCCTAATTCTGCCCATTTAGCTGAGTGATTTTTACTTCTATCAATTTTTTCATCAAAACAATATTTCATATTTTCTCCTTTTATACAACAAAAATTTTATATTTACATATAAAGCAATTTTTATGCCATAGTATATCATTTGCCTTTTTACTTATATTTTTCAAAAATTGCCTCTTTTCATTATAATCTAGACACTAAAAAAAATAAATAGGTTAAAATGTACCAGCCATTTAACCTATTTATAAAATTAAGACCCATTTTTTATTATTTTTTACTTTTATATTCCTTTACTTTTATATCTTTATTTTTTAAAAATCCTCTTTCAAACGCTTCTTTACTGAGAGGTTTTGAAAATACATATCCCTGTACTAAGTCGCACTTTACCTTCTTTAAAAAATCTAACTGAGATATTGTTTCAATCCCTTCAGAAATTGTAGTCATATTTAATTTTTTAGCTAACGATATTATTGATTCTATTACATTATTTCCTCTTTCATCATTTTCTTTGCTGAAAAATATTCTATCTAGTTTCAGAATATCAACTGGAATCTCTTTAAGAAGATTCAAAGAAGAATACCCACTTCCAAAATCATCTATAGAACAATGGAATCCCATTTGATGAATTTCACTTATAACTTTTTTTAAATGCTCAAAGTTTTCAAATACCATTGTTTCAGTCAATTCAATTTCTAATAGATCAGGTGGAACATTATATCTCAGCTGAATCTCTTTATATTTTTTCAAGAAATGTGGATTTTGTAAATGTATACGAGATAAATTTACTGATATAGGAACAGGATTAGTCCCTTCATCCATCCAACTTTTTATTATTTTACATACCTCTTCAAATACATAAATATCTAATTTTGCTATAAATCCATTCTTTTCAAATATTGGAATAAATTCAAGAGGTGGTATTATACCCTTTTTAGGATCTATCCAACGAACAAGAGCTTCAGCTCCAGCTACTTTATTGGTTTTTAATTCGACTTTAGGCTGTAGATAAACTACAAATTCACTATTTTCTAAAGCACGTTCCATATTATCTTCTATACTCTTTTCTTTTAAAGAATTTTCTATTTCTATATTATTATAGAAAATACAATTATAGAATAATTCAGTATTTGAAGAATTTTTACTATTTTTTCTAGCATGATTAGCACGATCACGTATTATTATTATATTTTGATTTTGATTATTAACTATATAAATTCCACAATCTATAGATAAATAATATGGAGTTTCTGAATCAGTATTAAATTCATTTATTAATGTAGAAAGATTTTTTACTTTACATCTTATTTCGCTTTCATTAGTAGAATTTAATAATATATTAAATGTATCTGAAGAAACACGAGATACACTCTCACCTTCTCCAATACTTTTCTTTATACAGTCATGTACATATTTTAATACATAGTTTCCTTTTTCTTCTCCAAAAGATTCATTTATAAGTTTAAATTTACGAATATCTAAAGAGATGAAAGTGAAAGGTTTGAAAACTTTTTTTACTAGTCTTTTTCTTACATCTATTTCAAAACGTGCAGCTGTAAATCCTTTTGTTATTGGATCTTCATATGCTATTTTACTTATTTCCTCATTTTTTCTAGCTGTTGTTTTCAGAATAAAAACAATCATTCCTAAAAATATAAGCATAGAAATAAATATAATTGCCATATTATATCTTGTATAGTTAAGTAGCTGTGATGAATATACTTCACTTGGAACAATAGATAATACATACCAGTTTCCATTTTTTAAAGGCATATAGTTAAGAGTAAATTTTACAGACTCTAATTCAAACTTTATATTTCCTACTTTATCTTCTAAAATATCTTTTTCTAATTCATTTAAAGATCTAGTATTTTTTTCCATTGTTTTTAAATTATCAAAAAAATTTATCCCTTTAACTTTAGAATTTTTATTTTCTGCTTTAAGAATAAATTCCCCTTGGTTATTAATTATATGAGAGAATCCTTCTCCACTAAATGACTCACTAAACAAAAGACGTCTTAAGGTATATGAGGGTGTAAATCCTATAATAACTCCTTTTACATTTGTATCACAGGGAACAGTATAAAGAACTCCATCTTCTCCAAAAATATTTTTAATATTGTTGCTTATTCCCCCTTTCCCTGCTAATGCTTTCTGGATAACAGGATATTCTAAAAAATTATCTGTTTTCCCATTCGAAATTTCAGCATCTCCATTAATATCAACATATCCAATCCAATTAAAAGGATAGCAATGTTTAAGATACTTTACATATTCTTTAATTTCAGCATCATTCATATTATTGTCTATTATATATTTTTTTATAGAATATAAAATTGTAAAGTTAGAATCAATTCTTGTGTCTATTTTTCCCTTAGACTGAATAGATAACTCGTAAAGATATTTTTCCATTTCTTTATTTATGGTTTTTTGATTATAAGTTACAGCAATTGAACTTATTATTACTACTAAAGCAACCATATAAAAAGCTACTTTTTTGATGCTTAAAAAATACGATATTTCAGATTTCTTTCCCAAAGCTCTTCCTCCAATTTTTTAAATATAAACTAATACAATCATGTCTTCATTATATCAAATTTTTTCTGCATTTACAAACTAATAAGTTCTTTAAATTGAAAAAAATGCTATAATAAAAAAACTTTATATAGAAGTATTTTCTTAATTTTATTACTTTTCTATTTAAAAATATATTTTCAATATGATTATCTTATATAAAAAATATAAAAATCCCCAGAATTATTTTTCTGAGGATTTTTTATAAACAACTTATTTATTTTAATTTCATTAATTGATATTATTTTTTCTCATACACTATTTTTCCGCCAACCATAGTTAATAATGGTTTTATATCTTTTATTTCAAGAGAATCTACAGTAAATATATCTTTGTCTAATATAACCATATCTGCATAGTATCCTTCTTTTATTCTTCCTTTTTTATCCTCCATGAACTGTGCATAAGCACTTCCTTCAGTATAAGCATCAACAGCTGTGTATACATCTACACATTCTTCAGGATAGAATCCTTCTGCTGGATTACCTTTTAAGTCTTTACGAGTTACTGCACAATATATATTTGGGAAAGGATTACATCCTTCTACTGGGCAGTCTGTTCCATATGAAATTTTTCCACCTAGTTTATCCAAAGTATTAAAGGCATAAGATGTTGATGCAAGATCTTTTCCACATCTAGACTCTACTATATGCATATCATAATCTAAAAATATTGGCTGATACATTACTAAAACATTTTTTTCAGCTATATTTTCAAGCATTTCCTTATTTGTTATCTGGCAGTGAATTAAAGCATGACGTAGAGGATTTTTCCCATCCTTTATAAGTTTCTCATATGTTTTCATTACACTGTTAGTTGCAGCATCTCCTATTACATGAGTAGCTATTTGCATACCATGTTCATCAGCAGCTCTACATAAATCATCTATGTATTTCTCATCAAATCTTTCTTCTCCATGATTTCCAGGATCATCTGCATAGTCATTTTCCAACATTGCTGTTCTGGCTCCTAAACTTCCATCTTTAAACAATTTTAAAGGTCCTAATGTCACCCATGAATCTTCTGGATAATTACCTTTTACAAGCTCTCCATTCTCTGCATATTCCTTTAATTCCTCAGGAGATTGGAAAGTTATCTGATGATGATAACGAAGAAGTCCTTTTCCTTCCTCATAAATTTTACGAAACATTTTGAAATATTTATCCTTTTCTCCTAAAACAACTGCTCCTAAATCATTACTCTGTACACTTGTTATCCCAAAAGAAACAGCATGCTTCATAGCTTCAACAGCCATTTTTTCTCTATCTTCCAATGAAAATTCAGGAATAACTTTTCTAAGCTGACGACAGGCATTTTCAGTAAATACTCCATTTGGATATCCATCTTCCCCTATCTCAAATGTTCCTCCCTCATACTGCTCAGAGTTTCCATCTATTCCCAGCATTTCTATTGCTTTTGTATTTGATACCATTTGATGTCCACATACTCTTCTCAAAATAATTGGAACTTCTGTAGATATTTTATCTACATCATGTCTGTTAGGTATTCTCTTATCCCCTTCAAATAAATCTTGATTCCATCCTATTGCAAATACACCATTCTTTGATAATTCAGGATTTTCTTTTATAAATTTTCTGCATCTTTCTATTATTTCATCAATAGATTTACTGTTTGTAAGTTTTACTGTTTGAAGAGATTCTCCCAATACCAATAGATGCATATGAGAATCATTCAATCCAGGAATTATTGTTTTTCCTTGACAATCTATCTTCTTACAATCTTTATCTGCCTCTTTTAAAAGTTCTTCACTTGTTCCAACTTTTGATATTATTCCATCTTTTACCAAGACAGCTTCAGCAAATTTTTCTCTTTCTATATATACTTTTGCATTATAAAATAATGTTTCCATTTCTGCCTCCTTATATTATAAAATATATGTACTATGCTTCTGTATCTATTTTTTCTTTTTTAATTTTTCTATCGAAATACATGTACAGAGCAACTGCAAATATCTGAACTGCACAGCTTAAAATAGAGTTTACAGGATCTTTTGCAAGATTGTTTAATATCAATCCTAAAAATACCAAAGATGTTATGATAACTGTTACAGGGTAAGCTATTACCTTATATGGACGCTCCATATTTGGATATTTTTTACGGAACACAACAACTGATAATATTGTTAAAAGTTTAAAAATCATTCCAGTAAATACAACTAAAGTAGCCAACTGCTCTAAATTACGTGACAGCACAAGAGTTATTGAAACTATTGCCTGAGCAATTATTGCATTTGTTGGAACTTTATATACAGGGTGTACATTTAAAAACATTTTAAAGAAATGTCCTTCTTTTGCCAAAGCATAATAAATACGTGGTCCTGATAATATCAATCCATTTAATGACCCAAAAATAGCTAGAATCATTCCAATTACAACTATTACTGCTCCAGCATTTCCAAACATTCTTCTAGCAACTTCTGTTCCTAAATAATAATCCCCTTTAGCTATCATATTTTTGATATCTTCCATTGGAAGAACACGAAATATAGCAAAGTTAAACAACATATATAATATTATTACTCCTCCAATTCCTATTGCCAGTGACAATGGTAAATTTCTTTGAGGTTCTTTTATCTCTTCTGCCAAAGAGTTCAAATTCTGCCAGCCATCATATGCCCATAAAGTTGCAACCACAGCAAAAGCTATCATACCTATGACACTTCTTCCTGTACTTTGAGCAGCTTCATTCACTGTAGACAATGAAACATCTGGAAAAATATTTCCCATAAAGAGAGCTGATATCATAATTAAAAGAATAGGTATCAATTTTGCCACCATTGATACATTTTGGAGAATTGAAGCTTTTTTTACTCCATAGCAATTACATATAGTAAGAAAAACTATAAGCATTACAGCTAAAGCTTTCAGCCCTACATCACTTATAGTGGTAAAAGTTCTAAAAGATGCAATAAGTGCTATTGAAAGTCCTGCTATTGAACCAGGTCCAGCAAGTAAGCATGATGACATACCTGACATAAATCCTACCATTGGGTGATAAGCTTCATTCAAATATACTGTAGTTCCTCCAGCTTTTGGCATCATACTTCCCAACTCAGCAAAGCATAATCCTCCCATTAAACTGATAAGCCCTCCTATCAGCCAGCATATTAATGCCAATCCAATATTCATTCCAACTCTCATAAGAACATAAGAGCCTATATAGAAAATTCCTGCCCCTATCATTATTCCACCAATAATACTAATTCCACCAAACACCCCTATTTCCCGTTTTAGTTCTGATGATTCATTTGTATTCATATTCTAGTCCTCCTGCTTCTCTTAAACTTTATTTTTCTCGTTTAATATAAAATTGGCCTTATTCTTCAAAAGTTTAAAAGATATTTAATTTCTATGTATTAATATGATTATAGTCTATTTTTTCAGTAATTAAAAATATAACGTTTGTATACAATCCATAACTGTCATATATAAATTTATTTGTCTATAATCATGACAAAAACAATTGATTGAATATATTTTTTTTAGTTTTGTATACGATTTCTTTTTAAAATGTATACAAAATCTCTGTCACAATTTGGAGTTTTTTTAGTTATATTTCTCAATTTTATTCTTAAAAAATAAAAAACTGACTTATAGAGTGAAATTATGCTCCTCTTGATTAGTCAGCTTCTTTAACTGTTTATATTTAGTCCATACATTTTATATTCATCAATATTCATATGATTTTTTTCTGGTAATACTTTTTAATCCCACCATAAAAACAGTTCATTATTTTCTTTTATTGATTCTTTTAGTTTTTTTATATCCCCCACACCTTGATCCACTATATCAGGGCAAAATTCATATACCTCTTTAGAAAATCTATCTAAATCCCTTGGCAATTTACTAAGTTCTATCCATACCCAATCTCTCCCACATCCAACTACATTTACTACATATTTCTTATCCCACTCTGAAACTTTATTTATAATATCTTCTGTTTCCAATCCATAATTAATCCCATCTGTCCTTCTATATCTTAAAACATCAAATTTATCATTTCCTTTTATTATAGCAACATGCTTTTCTGGATAATTGATTTCAAACAAAAAAACTCTATAATTATTTTTCTCCAGTTTTTCTTTTAACTTTACATAGTTATCATTATATTTATCAAAGTAGATTCCATTAAAATACTGTTCTTTTAATATATCACCAGTTTCTTGTTCAATAGCTGGCAGTTGTTTAAAGTCACTTTTTAACAATGATTTTACTTCTATTATCAAATTTTTATCAAAACCTATTTCATTTAACAAATTTTCTTCATCACTTGATAATTTATTTTTTTTTATACAACTGCATAATAATATCAAACATACTCCTAATAAAATTATTTTTCTCATACAAATCCTCCCCTAATAACAAACTTTACATGGCTGTCTATTCCCTGTTTCAGATAATTTTATTTCCTTAATAACCTTACTTCTTGCTAATGTTCTACAGTTCTTAGTAGAATGGTATTTCTTCCCTTTAGGTGTTATATACACAAACTGACCAGCAATACACAGAGTTGTTAAAATTATAAAAAGAAACATAATTATTTTTTTCATTTTTCCCCCACGATTTTATCAAAGTTTATAATTTTATTAATAACAAAGTCATTGTTAATAAAAATATTTAAAAATAATTTTGAATATCTTTTTTGCTAGACTTGGAAATGTTTCAATATTTTAAATATTTCATGGTTTTCACTCTGCTTTATTAAATTAGGATAACTGATAGAATAAGCTCCAACTTCTGTCCAAGATTTTGTTTTTAACATTGTTAAATTGGAATTATTAATTTTTTCTACTAAATCTTCCATTTTTCCTTTAAATTTTCCTATATTCAAAATATTAAACTCAAAATTTTTATGATTCTTGCTAATTCTAAAACATTTACTTACCAAAAGTTCTTTTCTTGCTTCATCTCTCAAATAAGGCAAAGATTTTTTCTCTATTATTTCTTCTTCTAAATTTAAAATATCCTGTTTATTTCTCATACTTCCCTCCATAATACCATTTAACTATTTTATACTTTTTATATTATAAATATAAAATATAGAGGTTTTATGTTATATTGTTGATATTAATTTCCTTCTATTTTTTATCAACTGCTAATTGACAAAAAGCAAGTACTACTTTCTTGTATGCAATTAAGATAAATGATACTATTATCTATAACAACATTGCTACTACAAGGAGGATTTATAATGGCAAAACTTACAAAAGAATGGCTGGAAAAGAAATTAAAAGCAATATCAAAGGGAATTGATGAATCAGAACAGGATGACTACAACTGGTATTTTGATATCTTATGGGAAGATTTTGAAAATGAAGATGACTCTATAGGAGTGATTGAGGAATATTTTGCTAAACAAGCTGTAAAATATCCAGAACTTCATCCATTAATGCGTGAAATAGTAGAAAAACTAATAAATGTGAATAGCCCTGAAGATGAAGTTTCATTGGATGGCGAATCTGCTGGAGGTTCATTTTTTGCAACAGAACTGGCACTGGTTAATGAAAAAGATGTACTTCTCTATGCAGAATTATTCCAAAGTACAGACCCAGATCATGAAGAACCAAGTTATTTTGAAGAAAGCTTTGCTCGTATAATAAAAAAATATGGCTGGAACAAAGTAATATATCCCCTTTTGTATGCTCATAGTTTTGTGCATAGTCAACATAATCTTGAAATATTCACAATAGATGATGCAAAAAAACTTAATGAAAATCTGAAAAAAAATGGTAATTTAGATGAATTTTTAAAAGGATTGGCAGAATGGACTAATAAATATGACTATTATGATTACCAACTTGAAAATGTATTTAGAATTTTGCTTGATGAAGTATTGAATTTAGAAAATGATGAAGCAGTTGAGAATGCAGTTGAAAAATTTGAATCTATAAAAGCAGAGGGAAATATTCCAAAAGAGAGTGATTTTAAAAATAAATAGAGAAACATTCTTACAATTACCAAATGATAGTTGTAATGAAGATGGCTTTTATTTATAGATATATTAATAAAAAAATATTTAATTTTTCCAGATAAAATTGTCAAAGTATTTGAATATAATATAAAGACCTCAGAATAAAATCTGAGGTCTTTTTAAAAGTATGAATTTCTGTAAATAATAACTTTTTAATAAAAAGTTTAAATTCTTAAAGTATTAATATTATGTAATGAAAATAGTATATTACAAATAATTATCCATTCAACCCTTTAATAAATTCATTATATTTATTTCTCAATTCTTGCAGCTTTTGAGTTGTTTCTTTTATTTTTCCATCAAGATCTTCTATCTTTTTATCAAGTGATGTCAGCTTTATAATATATTCTTTTCCTTGTACTGAAGTACTGCCAACAGTATCAATATTTTTTCTCATTCTATCCTGCTCTTTTACATAATTTTCACGTAAATCAGACATTTCTTTAAGTTTTACTTGCGTTTCTTCCATTTCACCATACATAGCTGCAGCTTTTACAAAAAACTCTCGAACATTAGGAGATATATCCTTATTTGTTGAATAATACACCAATGTATCCTTAGAAAAACTTACAATACTTGTACTAGTCAGCTTTGTTACCTCTTCTTTTACAGCAATTTTTGCCTCACTGCCATTTTTTATTTTCACATCAAAACGATATAAATTACCTGTTTTTTCTATATATTTTTGTGGTTCTATTAATTTTGAATTATTCATAATAGGATGCTCCACCACAATATTTTTATCTTTAGTACTAGTATTTTTAAATGTATAAACTTTTTCATAAACATGTTTTATACTTATATTCAGAACTCCTTTAGTTACTGTTATAGTATCTGTTTTAGCAGTTTCTGAAACTGATACTGTTCCAGTTACAGAAAGATCATCTCCATAGGCTATCATTCTTTCTTCATTCTCAGGTAAAAACTCTAAAAGTGCATCCCCCACATATGTTCCATCATCATATATTGTAATAGGACCTGCTGGTAATTTCATTCCAGAATTATTCTTAAACTTCACCCCAAGTGCTGGATTGGAAATAACACCATGTCTTGCATTTCTTCCATCAAATATGGATACTTTCTTTGCATCAAAAGTAGTTTGTACTAGTGGAATCATTGCGCTTTGCTGTCTTTCCAAAGTAACAGGCTTTGGTGTTGTAAACATAAACATATCCCCAGCATTTCTAGTATTAGTTACTTCTTGATTAGCATTTCCTCCAAAAGCCAAAGATGACCTCATCATTTTCTTTCCACTTATATTAATTTCTGAAGCAAAAACTTCCTTGCTCATTTCTATGTCTTCTATTTCATCATAATATATATCTGATATTCCGCTCTCATAGGTTTTAGCTTGTGCAAATCCAGCAATTGATAGTGGAATAATAGGTCTATTTAAATGATATGGTGCATATAGTTCCTGTATAAATGATATAGGTCTTCCCGTTACAAGAGATAACTCTACATTGTTCCAATCCATCTCACCTACATTGTCTACTATTGCCCATCCTTGAAGATATGGTTTTTCATCAGCTAAATCAAATCTATAAGTAGCCTTCCATACAGGACTTGCTATTACATAGCTGAATTCTATATCTCTTTTTTTATCTCCAGAAAGATTGATATTTATATTTTTTATATTTGTATTTTTAGAATTCAATATTAAATCTAATGCCCTGTTCATATCAGCTGTTATTTTAGAATCTGTAAAACTATAAGATATAATTTCATCTGTTTTTATAGTTTGGATTTGTCCTTCACTTAATACAGAAAGACTGGATACTTCTGCTATCTCATCTCCTACTTTTACTTTTTTAACTTTAGCACCTATTATTTTCCCAGTTATTTCTCTAGTGGCTACAATCTTTACTTCTGCTCCTCTTAGTGAATTTAATATCTCTTCAATGGAGGGATTATTATTAAGATCAATACTCAAGCTGGCAAGAGTCCTTTTCACAGTTTCTTCTGAAGGATAATTTATCACTGGTAAAGCAGTATTAGGATCATAGATAATAATAGATTTTAATACATCATTTAAAGCACTTGTTTCAAATGGCAGTGTTAATTTTGATGCATTTTCAATAGTTCCCTTATGCTCAAAATATCCCACACCTGATGAATATAATGTTACTTTTTTTATTGGTACATCTACATTCTTTACTGTGTCATTAGCTTCTAGGTTCATTGTCCCTCCCATTATTAATCCTACTAAAATCAATAAAAACTTTGATTTCATTATACCTCCTATCATGTCATTACAACAGAGATTTTTTATATTAAAACAAAAATAAAATAATTATCTTAATTAATTTTAAATATAGAGTTATCTAGTGTTTGAATATAAATCTTTTTTCAAAATTAACAAGTTTTATTTATATGATATCTTATTTTAATAAAAACTTCTACTCTTATAATTAAGTTTAATAACTAAAAAAATATTTTTTCTAATCTTTAAGATTATAATAAAATCAAAGATAAATATAATAAAAATAAAATGTATCATTTTTCCCTAGAATAATAGTTAGAAATATATTAAGTTGAATATATTTCCAAAATTTATTAAAAAACCACAGAAATAAAATCTGTGGTTTTCATCAATAAAATTTATTTTTTATATACAGTACGTCCATCAGCTTGGAACATAGGAGTCATAACTATCTCTGGAATTTGCACATTATCAGGAAGATTACAAATATATGTAACTGTATCAGCTATATCATCTGGAGTAAGAGCTTCTATTCCTTTATATACTTTTTCAGCTTTATCTTTATCTCCTTTAAATCTTATTACACTAAAGTTAGTTTCAACTAATCCAGGTTTTATATTAGTTACCTTTACTTTTGTATCAACTAAATCTATTCTCAATCCATCAGAAAGAGTCTTTACAGCTGCCTTAGAAGCACAATATACTGCTCCTCCTGCATATGCAGCATCTCCTGCTACTGATCCCATATTTATTACAAGAGATGGTTTATCTCTCTCTACCATTCCAGGAACTACTTCTCTTATCATATAAAGCATACCTTTTACATTTGTATCTATAACTGCATCTATATCTTCTGCTGAATTAGAATATACTTTCTCCATCCCTAAAGCAAGTCCTGCATTATTTACAAGAATATCTATATTTTTCCATTCACCTTCAAGAGCAGCTATTTTTTCAGCAACTTCTTTAGAATTTCTTGCATCAAGCTGTACAGGCAATACCTTTACACCATATTTTTTTTCTATTTCAACTTTAATTTCATTTAATACTTCATTTCTTCTTCCAGTAAGAATAAGGTCAACTCCCATTTCTGCAAGCTTTTCAGCACAAGATTTCCCTATTCCACTTGTAGCTCCAGTAATCAAAGCAAGTTTCCCTTTCAAACGATTTTCATTACACATAAAAAATCCCTCCTTATTTTAACTGTTATAAATATAAGCCTCTTTTATTTTTTCTGCAGTATCATACATATTGCTGTCTATATCTATCTTCACACTAAAATCAGCAGATATTCTGTATAGAATCTCTCTTTTAGAATGAAGTTCCTTTATCTTCTCAAACATATCATCTACATTAAGAAGAGGTCTTCCCTTACTATGTCTTACTCTTTCATATATACATTCAATAGTACAATCCAGATACACAATAAACGAAGTTTCTCTTAGAGTTTTTATGTTTTCATTGTCTATTATGACTCCTCCACCAGTAGCAATAACTATATTATTATCTAAAGATTCCTCATAAACAATCTCTCTCTCTAATTTCCTGAAATAAGCTTCTCCCTTTTCTTCAAATATCTCTGGGATTGTTTTTTTCTCTCTTGCAGAGATCATTTTATCTATATCAATGAATTTCATATCTAAGTATTTGGCTAGAACTCTGCCTATAGTGCTTTTTCCACTTCCCATAAAACCAATTAGAGCTATATTATCCTTCATTTGTTCCTCCTTTGGTAATTATACCATTTCTTTAGTATAATTTAAAGTTTAAATCTTAAAATATTTTTTAAATTATTTGTCTATTGTTTTTTTTATAATTTGTAAGTATAATTTAGAAAATAATATCAATTTTGGAGGAAAAAATGATAGATAAAGTTTTGATTATCAATACAGGTGGAACTATTGGAATGGTAAACAGTGAAAAAGAAGATCCTAATAGCCCACTAAGACCAGCTAACGACTGGAATGAAATTGCAAAAGAACACCCTATTCTTGAAAAATTTTTAACAGATTATTATCAGTTCTCTCCATTAATCGACTCATCAGATATGTCCCCAGAAGTATGGATTAAAATAGCTGGTATAATTGAAAAGAATTATGAAAACTATAGAGGATTTGTTGTACTTCATGGAACTGACACTATGGCATTTACAGCTTCCGCTCTCTCATTTATGCTTAAAAATCTTGATAAACCTGTAGTTCTTACTGGATCACAAGTACCTCTGCAATTTCCAAGAAGTGATGCTCTTCAAAATCTTATCACTGCTATACAAATAGCGGGTAATGACTTATATGGTGTAAAGCTTGTTCCTGAAGTCTGTATCTTCTTTAGAGATACTCTAATGAGAGGAAACAGATCAAGAAAAATAGATGCGACTAATTATTTTGGATTCTCTTCTCCTAATTATCCAGCTATTGGAGAAATTGGTGGAGATATCAGAATAATAAAAGATAGAATTCTTGACAGACCAGCAATCAAAAATTTTTATGTAGATGGAAAAATGAATAGCAAAGTTATTATCCTTGAATTATTTCCAGGATTAAATCCACAATATTTAAAAAGCATATTTGAAAATACTGATGAAATAAAAGGTGTTATCTTAAAAACTTTTGGAAATGGAAATGCTCCTACTAGTGAAGAATTTCTGAATGTACTTAAATACATTTCATCTAAAGGTATAGTCATAGTAGATATCACTCAATGTACAAAAGGTTTTGTAAAAATGGGATTATATGAAGCAAGTGCAAAGCTTACAGATGCAGGAGTAATAAGCGGAGTAGACCTGACTCCAGAAGCTGCTGTTACAAAATTAATGTATCTCATAGGAAAAGGATATGATACTGAAGCAATAAAAAGACTTATGCAGATAGATATGTGCGGAGAACAGACTATAAGCCAGTATAATTTTGTTTTTGAAAATACTTCTTCTGTTCCTTCAGATAATTTCGAACTTGAAGTAGCTATTCCAGATACATTAAGAGAAGAAGATTTATTTGAAGCAGTGGTAAGAATAAAAGAGATAGCAGACAGAGAATTTCCTGACAAAGAATTAAATATTGCTGTTTATATTGAAGGAAAAAATCATCATGAAAATGAAAAAATGCTGAAAATAAATAACAAAATAAATAAAATAATTGCTTATGATAAAAAAAGCCTTCATACAATTTTTAATCATTCTATAAAAAGTATCATTGATGAAAATGACATATTGAAGATAAAAATAAATAGTAATATGAAAATCAGTTGGAAAAAAATTAATTTTTCTGTTTACTCTGAATGCCTAAAATGATATAATAATTTTGTGATAAGATATTTTCATAACATTAAAAAAAAATATGTTTATTTTCATTTTCATTAAATAAATATATAATTATTTAATTAGTATATTTTTATAGCGAACTTCATATATTTTTTGAAGCTTTTTTTAGTACTTTCTATCTTGAAAAATATTTAATTACCCTGTATCATTATTGTGAGGATAAAAATTAGGGGGGGTAAGAATGACAAAATACAGATTAGAAAGTGATTCAATAGGAACTTTAGAGGTTCCTGCAGACGCATATTATGGTGTGCAATCTCTTAGAGGACAAAACAATTTTCACATTACAGGTTACAAAGTAAGTGATACTTTTATAAAAGCATTAGCATATGTAAAAAAAGCAACATCAAAAGCAAACTATGAAGCAGGAGTTATTACTCAAGAAGTAGAAGCTGCTATGATAAAAGCTGCTGATGAAATCATTGCTGGAGGATTCAGAGATCAATTCATCACTGACGTTATCCAAGGTGGAGCAGGGACTTCTATGAATATGAACATGAATGAAGTTATTGCTAACAGAGCTAATGAAATATTAGGTGGAGAACTTGGTAAATATGACAAATGTCATCCAAATGACCATGTAAACTATGGACAATCAACTAATGACGTTGTTCCAACTGCTGGAAAATTAACAGTTCAATTTATGATAAAAGACTTATTAGTTTCTTTACAAGAACTTTATGATACACTACAAGCTAAAGGAAATGAATTTGACCATGTAATTAAAATGGGAAGAACTCATCTTCAAGATGCTGTCCCTATTAGATTAGGACAAGAATTCAGAGCATTCTCTGGACCAGTAGCAAGAGATATCAAAAGAATCAAAGGAGCAGTAGAAGAGCTTACTTATGTAAATATGGGAGCAACTGCTGTTGGAACTGGTATCAATGCTGATGTTAACTATGTAGAAAACGTTGTAAGAATTCTTTCAGAAGTTTCTGGATTTGATTTCAAACAATCTCCAGACCTAGTTGATGGAACTAGAAATCTTGACAGTTTTGTATGGTTATCTTCTGCACTAAAAACTTGTGCTGTAAACCTATCAAAAACTGCTAACGATTTAAGACTTATGGCTTCTGGACCAAAAGCTGGACTAGCAGAAATTTCTTTACCTCAACAACAGCCTGGTTCTTCAATCATGCCTGGTAAAGTAAACCCAGTTATTCCTGAAGTATTAAACCAAGTATGTTTCCAAATATTTGGAAACGACATTACTATAGTAAAGGCTGCTGAAGCAGGACAATTAGAATTAAATGTATTCGAACCAGTTTTATTCTTCAACTTATTCCAATCAATAGAAATCTTGAAAAATGGAATCAAAACTTTCATAGAAAACTGTTTGAAAGGAATTACAGCTCAAGAAGAAAACTGTAAAGCTTGGGTAGATAGAAGTGTTGGTATCATTACAGCTCTTAACCCTCATATTGGATATAAAAATGCAGCTGAAATAGCTAAATTATCTATAAAAACTGGAACTCCAGTTGCACAAATCGTTCTTGAAAGAGGATTATTAAGTAAAGAAGATCTAGATATCATTTTAAATCCATTTGAAATGACTAAACCTGGAATCCCTGGAAAAGAACTTTTAAACAAAAACAAATAATAGCTCACAAACCGTCAATCATTCATAAAAAAAACTCCCTGTCCATGCAGGGGGTTTTTTTATTGTTTTTATTATTTCTATTATTTTATTTAATTATTCTCATTTATTTTCTTTTAATTACTTTCTTTTTTAGTTAATTCAATTAATCCTATTTCTTATTTTTTATTTTTATTTACTTCAATAAGATAATTTTTCTCTTATTAATTCAAGTTATTGTATTTCAAATATTTTTCTATTCTTATCAAATGCAATGTAAAAGTACTTTTATAAAGTTTTTTGAATAAATAATTCACTCTTCAACTTTTTTCCACCCAATAGTTTATTTAATAATGTTTCACCCTCAAAAGAGTAAAATAATTTAAAATAGTTACTGCATATAATTTTCAATATAATCATTAATTTTTTCAAAATATTTCGTTATTAAAATTAAATATTATTTTCCTTTTAACGGTTTATATCAGTACAAATAATATAATTATAAAATATTATCATATTATTTATTGACATATTTCAAGAAATATTATATTATAATTTTATAATTATTTCGTAATATAAAACAATTATTTTCAAGGAGATATTTTTATGAAAAAAAGACCTAATATTTTATTGATAACAAGTGATCAGCAGCACTTTGATACAATAGGTGCTTTTAATAAAGAGATTCTTACTCCTAATCTTGACAGGTTAGTTAAAGAAGGAACTACTTTTGACAGAGCTTATTGTCCAAATCCTACTTGTACTCCTACCAGAGCATCTATTATTACTGGAAAATATCCAAGTCAACATGGTGCATGGACTTTAGGAACTAAATTATCTGAAAATGAAACTACCATTGGAGATATATTCAGAGGAAATGGATACAAGAGTGCTCTAATAGGAAAAGCACATTTTCAACCACTGGCATCTACTGAGGAATTTTCCTCTTTAGAAGCTTACCCATATTTGCAAGACCTTGAGTTCTGGAAAAATTATAGAGGTAGATTCTATGGATTTGACCATGTGGAGCTTGCAAGAAACCATACTAATGAATCTCATGTAGGACAACATTATGCAATATGGCTTGAAGAAAAAGGATGCAAAAACTGGAGAGATTATTATTTAAATCCTACTGGTAATATGAGTGAAGAGGAATATCCAAGATTAGAAATATTAGTAGAAAAAGAAGGAAATATTCTTAACAGTAAAAGAAACTGGGGAAAATGGGAAATTCCAGAAGAATATCACTATAATTCATGGATAGCTGAAAGATGTAACAGTATGCTTGAAAATTACAAAAACAATGATGAAAGTTTCTTTCTTTGGGCAAGTTTCTTTGACCCTCATCCTGAATATTTTGTACCTGAACCTTGGGCATCTATGTACGATCCAGAAAAGCTTACTATAGATGAAGAAATAATAAATGATGATCATAAATATAATCCACCACATTTTAAGAAAACACAGGAGAAGAATCCTGATTTTAGTGAGTATAAAGAAACTGGATTTGGTATCCATGGTATGCATTCACATCTACAAAAAAAGGAAGATATCAAAAAAGACCTTGCCCTATATTATGGAATGGTATCAATGATGGATAAATATATTGGTAAAATTCTGGATAAATTGGAAGAGTTAGAACTTGCTGAAGATACTATAATAGTTTTCACAACAGACCATGGTCATTTTGTTGGTCAACACGGACTTATCAGAAAAGGTCCTTTTCATTATGAAGATCTTATCAAAATACCTTTTATTGTAAAATATCCTGAAGTTGTCCCAGAAAACAAAGTTTCTCACTCTCTTCAATCATTGGTAGACCTTGCTCCTACTTTCTTGAGTATGTGCGGAATAAAAATACCATATGATATGACTGGAATAGACCAAACTAAAGCATGGGCAGATGAAAATGTAAAATTGAGAGATCATGTTATTTGTGAAAACCACCATGAACCTACCACTATACATTTAAAAACTTATGTTGATGATAGATACAAATTAACAGTATATTACAATCAGTCCTATGGAGAACTTTTTGACTTAAAAGAAGATCCAAAAGAATTAAATAATTTATGGAATAATAAAAAATACAAAGAACTGAAAAGTGAGCTACTTTTAAAATATATTTGGGCTGAGCTTGGAAAAGAACCAATGTGGATGCCAAGAATAAAACAGGCATAATAAATTATATTAATAATACATATTCAAAAGGGGTGAAATATGAATCTATTAGCAGTGGTTACATTTATTTTCTTTACTGGATTAGTAGCAGTAATATCTTGGTATCTTACAAAAAATGAAAATCTTGATTCTAACAGTGGGTATTTTTTAGGTGGAAGAAGTTTAAGTGGCGTAGTTATAGCAGGTTCATTATTACTTACTAATCTTTCTACAGAACAGTTAGTAGGAATGAATGGAAATGCTTTTATGGGAGGGTTATCTGTAATTGGTTATGAAGTAACATCAGGTATAACTTTGATATTTATGGGATTATACTTCCTTCCAAGATATTTAACAAGTGGATTTACAACTGTTCCTCAATTTCTTGAAGAAAGATATGACAAAGGAACAAGAAATATAGTTGCTGTTCTTTTTCTGATAAGTCTTGGAGTTATTTTCCTTCCAGTTGTATTATATTCTGGTGGAGTAGCCTTAAACTCTCTTTTCAATATATCAGCAATGTTTGGAATATCAGAGCAGGCTGCTCTTGTACTTACTATATGGGGAATTGGTATCATTGGAGGAATTTATGCTATATTCGGTGGATTGAAAGCAGTTGCTGTTTCTGATACTATCAATGGTGTAGGACTTGTAGCTGGAGGATTACTTATTCCAATTCTTGGACTAAGAGCTTTAGGTGATGGAAGTTTTTTACAAGGAATAGAAAAATTAGTTATAAATCATCCTGAAAAATTAAATGCAATAGGAGATACTACTGCACCAGTTCCATTCTCTACTCTTTTTACAGGAATTATCTTGATAAATACATTCTACTGGTGTACAAATCAGGCAATAGTACAAAGAGCATTTGGTGCTAAAAGTTTGGCAGAGGGACAAAAAGGAGTTATCTATGCTGGATTCCTAAAAATATTTGCTCCAATTATTCTTGCAATTCCTGGTATAATTGCTTTCCATTTATATGGAAATGAAATAACTAAAGGTGATTTTGCTTATCCAATACTTGTAAATAAAGTTCTTCCTACTCCTTTAGTAGGGTTCTTTGGAGCAGTTCTTTTTGGAGCTATATTAAGTTCCTTTAACTCTGCTTTAAATTCAGCTTCTACATTATTCTGTTTAGATTTGTATAAGCCTATTGTCAATCCTGATATAGAAGATAAAAAGCTGGTAACTGTTGGTAAAATATTTGGAACTGTTCTTGGTATCCTTGCTATTTTAGTAGCACCATATATAGTAAATGCTCCAAATGGACTGTTTGAATTTATGAAAAAATTCATGGGATTCTTCAATGTTCCAACTCTTGTAATAGTATTTGTAGGTTTCTTCTCAAGAAAAATACCTGCTATTGCAGCTAAAGTTGCTATCTTTGTATTTATGTTCCTTTATGGAATGATGCAGTTTGTGTATAAAGTAAATATAAGCTTCCTTCATGTACTAGGAATGTTATTCTTTCTTTGTGTAATAATCATGGTTGTCATTGGGTATATTGCTCCTATGAAAACTCCTTATATACAAAGCAGAAAAAATGAAATTTCTTTGGTACATTGGAGATATGCAAAACCTATGAGTTCCCTAATAGCAACAACTACTATATATGTCTATACACTTCTTTCTCATAATGGTCTAGTTGGACTTACGAAAAATATCGGAAGCAGATTTACTATGATAACAGCTGTCTATATTATCTTATCAGCAGTATTATTTGTTCTTGTAGATAAAATGGGAATGGCAAAAGAAAAAGAGTCAGTAAAGCAGACAATATAAAAGTTAAATATATATTATACAAGAGAATACCCTATATAAAGATAAAAGTAGTTATTATAGAAAATGCTAAAGTGAAGATTTGATTTCCTCATTTCAGCATTTTTTTATTATTTTAAATTTTATAATCTTCTAATATATCTTAGTGAATAATTGATTAAAACTACATCTTCAAAAATATAGAAGTATAGATTTTAATAAAAAAATTTATATCTTTAATATAAAAAACTGAGAAATAAATGATTAAAAATCAGATTAGCTTTTTATTTATTATTCAATCTTTTCACAGTTTTATTTTTTACAACAGATAAAATTTCTCTTTTAATACTGAAAATATTGGAGCACATCTTTCCTCTTTATCTGAAATGCTGCTCACTGATATTATTTTTTTAAAATCAAATATTTGCTTATTATGAATATATCCAAAAAGATAATTGATAAACACATCATTTTTAAAAATATTTCCACATAACACAATTTTCTTTGGATAAAAAAGAGTAAACATATTCAGAATTAAAATTGCCAAATAATCTGCTGCCTCTTGAAGTATTTTAAGTACAGCTATCTCTCCTGATTCCCCCGCTTTAAGTATGATATCAAAAGAAAGATTACACTTATCCCCAGATGTCAAAGAAAATATAATTGGAGTACTTTCTTTAGAATATATCTTTTCTATTTTTTCCTGAATAGCTCTTTCAGAATAATTATTTTCAAAACACCCTTTTCTTTTACAAACAGGGCATATATTTTCATCATTATTAATTATTGAATGTCCTATCTCTCCACTCAATGAAGATTCTTTTTTAAAAAGCTCACTTTGAATAACCAGACTCCCCCCTACCCCTGTTCCATATTTCAGAAAGAAGAAATCTGAAAGTTCATCTTCTAAGAACATTTGATAAATAGCCAGATTTTTAACATTATTATTTACATAAATTGGAATTTCTAATTTCTCTTCCATTATTTTTTTTAGAGGTACAGCTTCATTCCAGAATCCAATAAAACTCATAGTAGAACCAGTATTAAAGTCAACTGCTCCAACTATGCTTATTCCTATTCCAAGAAATTCTTTTTTATCCAGATTATTTTCATTTATAAAGTTTCTTATCTCCTTTATAAGCTCCTCCAGAAAGCTATATGCTTCAGAAGTATCTTTATCAAAATATTTCTGAATCTCTACATCTCCTTTTAAATTAGTAAGAGTAAGAGAAAAAAAATTATTTTTTATATCTATGCCTATAATCTTTTTATAATCATAATTTATAGATAAAAGCACTTTTTTTCTTCCTGGTTTGTCACTGTTTACCTCTCCAAGCTCTTTTATTATCCCTTGCTCCAGCAAATCAGAGCATATTTCTGTCAAAGTACTAGGAGAAAGATTTACAATCTCTGAAAGGTCTTTTTTAGATGTATTGCTGTTTTTTCTTAATGCATTTAAGATTTTAGAAATATTTCTTTTTTTTATATCTTTTATTTTCATTGAAACCACCCTTTTACTAATGCTAATATATTATAGCATAGAGAAAGGAGATATTGTAAAACAAAAATTAAGTTCAATTTAAAAAAGTTTCAACAATTTTGTGATTTTCTTCGTCTAATATATTGTTGTAAAAAAGGATTCGCTCTATAACTTATTAATATAAATAGTAGAAACATCGAACAAGGAGGCATCAATGGAAAATCTAAAAGAACAAATTGAAATTGAAAGAGAGAATATTATCGCTCTGAAAAAAGAAATCGAAAAAAAGATAATTGGACAAGAGGATATGGTAAGAAAAATCCTTATTGGTATTCTTACTGGTAACCATATTCTTCTGGAAGGACTTCCAGGATTGGCAAAATCTTTAACTGTAAATACTTTAGCTCAAACTTTGGGTCTAAAATTTGCAAGAATACAATTTACACCAGATTTACTTCCAAGTGACATTATAGGAACTGAAATATATAATGAAAAAACTGGTGACTTCTATATTAAGAAAGGACCTATCTTTGCAAATATAGTGCTTGCAGATGAGATAAACAGAGCTCCTGCCAAAGTACAGTCAGCACTGCTTGAAGCTATGCAGGAAAAACAAATCACAATAGCTAGTGAAACTTTTAAGCTGGACAGACCATTTATCGTCCTAGCTACACAAAATCCTATTGAACAAGATGGAACTTATCCTCTTCCTGAGGCACAGCAGGACAGATTTTTAATGAAAGTAAAAATTGAATATCCTACAAAAGCAGAAGAAAAAGATATGCTTAAACTTCTTACTTCTGTAACTGATTTTGACTCTATTGAGATAAATGAAATATTAAATAAAGATAAAATAGAAAAAATTAAACAGATTATAAAAGAAATCCATATAGATGAAAAGCTTATGGACTACATTCTTGATATTGTATTTAAAACAAGAGAAACTAATAACTATATTGCCTGTGGAGCATCTCCAAGAGCTTCTATAGCACTTGTTGTATCTGCTAAGGCAAATGCCTTTCTAGAAGGAAGAGATTATGTTATCCCTCAAGATATAAAAAGAGTTATCTTCGATGTATTGCGTCACAGAATGATTCTTACATATGAAGCTGAAGCTGAAGGAAAAAAAGTAGAAGATATCATTACAGATATACTTGAAATAGTTGAACTGCCATAGTCTGAACAGGAGGAGTTATGAACAGAGCAGAAATTCTAAAAAAAATAAAAAAAATAGAAATAGCTTCTTCCATACTTGCTGATGAATTATTTGCAGGAAAATATCGTTCATATTTCAAAGGAAATGGAATGGAATTCTCTGATATAAGAAGATATGCCCCTGGAGATGATGTTAAGAAAATAGATTGGAAAGTTAGTGCAAGACAGAGAAAAACTTATGTAAAGGAATTTACTGAAGAAAGAGAACTTGCTATTTTCCTTCTTATTGACATTTCCAAGTCAAACAGCTTTTATGCTAAAAAAGATCTGCTGTGTCAATTAGTGGGAAGTCTTGCTTTCAGTGCCAATAAAAACAGTGACAAAGTAGGGGCAATTCTATTTACAGATAAAATAGAAAAGTTTATTCCTTTGAAAAAAGGAAGAAATCATTCTCTTGTCATACTGGATAATCTCCTTAGCTTTGAACCTCAAGGTAAAAGAACAGATATATCTAAAGCACTTGATTTTCTAAATAAAATAGCAAAAAGAAGAGCAATTGTATTTTTAATCTCTGACTTTATAGATAAAGGTTATGAAAAATCCATGGCTGTTACAGCTCAAAAACATGATCTTATCCCTATAAGAATAGCTGATAGAAAATATGAAACCCTTCCTAAGGGAGCTATATTCAACATGATAGATTCTGAAACAGGAGAAGAAATAGTAATAGAGAACTTTGATAAGGATATTACTCTTAATGAAGACATCCCTAAAAATATACTTAACATTTACACTGATGAAGATTATGTTGTTACTCTTTCTAATTTTTTCAAAAGAAGGAGGGCATTATGAAAAAAACATTAATTATTCTTTTTGTGACACTATCTCTTTCACTCTCTGCAAAAGATATTAATATAGGAGATACTGTAACTTTGCAGATAACAGGTATATCTAAAGAAAAAATAATAGACTCATTTAAAAATACAGATTTTTCTATTGAGAATATGAAAGATGGAAAAGATGGTGCAGTTATCCTTTCAGTAAAAGGATTTAAAACAGGTGAAAATATAATAAATATAGGAAATAAAGAAGTGACTATTGATGTAAAGTCAGTTTTGACTCCTGATGATAAAGAGATATTCATAAACCTTTCTGATGAAAGTAACAAGAACTTATTTCTTCATCAGTTTCCATATGGATCTGCCATAAGTGGAGTAGCTGGAATCACAGCTCTTGTGATTATTCTTCTTGGAATAAAAATTAAAAAAGATAAAACTTTACATTTAACTCCAGAAGAAAAATTTGAAAATGAAATGAATGTGCTGTCTAAAGATAAGTGGTTCTATGAAATGAGCTATGCCCTTAGAGAATATATAGACAAAAAATATGGTTCTCATTTTATCAATGGTATTTACTCTCCATTAAAAAAGCTCAATGATGAGGATATTCAATTTATTGAATGGCTGGATAATTATAAATTCTCTAAAGACAGAGATGACTACTTTCAACAGAGTAAAGAAAAAGCTTTTGAAATATATGGAAAAATAAAGGAGGTAAAAGAATAATGTTTAAATTTGCAGCACCATACTTCCTTATTCTGATACCTGTTGTCATTTTCTTTTTTCTGAAAAAAAGGAAAAATAAAGGTATTGAAGTTCCTGGAATCGAACCTATCAAAAATTTCAAATTAAAAACAAAAAAATATCTTATTGGAAAATATCTTATCCTTCTTTCATTGATACTGATGATAACAGCTCTAGCAAGACCTCAGTTATTATCAGAAAACAGAATTGTGAAAAAAGATGGTATTGATATTGCAATATCTTTGGATCTTTCTCAATCTATGCTTCAAGAGGATTTTACTCCAAATCGTCTGGAAAAAGCTAAAGAGGTTCTTAGTGAATTTATAGATAAAAGAACCGATGACAGACTTGCTCTTATTGTTTTTGGTGGGGATGCCTATACAAAAGTTCCTCTTACATTTGATCATAATGTAGTAAAGGAAATGACAGGAAAGCTTACTGTTGATGATATAACAAGCAATACAAGAACTGCTATCGGTATGGGAATCGGAGTGGCTCTAAACAGATTAAAAGATTCTGAAGCTAAATCTAAAGTTATAATACTTTTGACAGATGGAGAAAACAACTCTGGAGAAATGAGTCCATCTGCTGCTGCTGATATAGCTAAGGAACTTGGTATAAAAATATATACAATTGGTATTGGAGCAAAGGAAGTGAAAGTTCCTTCATTTTTTGGATACACTACAGTTAAAAATACAGAACTTGATGAAAATATGCTTAAAAGTATAGCTGAAACTACTGGTGGAGAATATTTCAGAGCCAGTGACAGTAAAGAGTTTAAAGAAATTTTTAATAAAATAGATGCCTTGGAAAAAACACAGATAGATGGAAGAACATTCTATGACAAACATGAGCTCTTTGAAAATTTATTAAAACTTTCTCTGATACTTTTAGTTTTAGGAATATTTTTTGAGTATGTTTTCTACATAAGAATACCATAATAAGAGGTGAATAACTTGGAATTTGGAAATATAAATTATACAGTATATATAATAGTTCCTGCTCTCATTCTCTTCTTTATGATAATTGGTATGAGTAAAAGAAACAGGATACTTGATATACTTAAACTAAAAAAATACAATTTTGTACAGATAATTAAAATTATTTTTATGACTTTAGGGGCAATTATGATAGTTATAGCTCTCCTTTCTCCCCAAAAACTTCTGAATGAAGATACTGTGGAGGTTAAAGGATTGAATATATATGCCCTTATTGATACATCTAGATCTATGATGACAGAAGATGTCTATCCTAATAGATTGGAGGCAGCAAAGAGAACTCTGGAAAATCTTCTTCGAGGTTTGAAAGGAGATAGAATTGGATTTATTCCTTTCTCTGACAGTGCATATATACAAATGCCTCTTACTGATGACTATTCTATTGGTAAAAACTATATCAACGCTCTGGACACTAATCTGATTTCAGGTGGTGGAACAGAACTTTATCAGGCTCTGGAACTTGCAGAGAAATCATTTAAAGAAATCAATAGTGATAACAAAACTATAATTGTCCTTTCAGATGGAGGAGATTTTGATGATAAATCTTTAAAATTTGTAAAAGATAATAAGATGAATGTTTTCTCAATAGGTATTGGTACTGATGAAGGAACCATCATCCCAGAGTATATCAATGGAAAAAAAGTTGGTTTTATAAAAGATAACAATGGTTCAGCTGTTGTAAGTAAACTTAACTCTGATTTTTTGAAAAAACTGTCTTCAGAGAGTGATGGAAAATATTATGAAGTGAATAATCTGAAAGATGATACTGCTAATTTCTTTAGAGATACTGCTAATTTGGAAAGAAAAAACCAAAGGAATGAAACTATGAAAGTGTATAAAAAATACTTTCAAATACCTTTAGGTATTGGAATACTCCTTATACTTCTTGGTTATTTCATAAGAGGAGGGGCAAAAGATGAAAAATAAAATAATATGCCTTACTATCCTTGTGCTCTCACTCGTTGCCTTTGCTGCTTCTTTTAACAGTACACAGGCTTATTATCATAATAACAAAGGAAACTCTTTCTTTAAAGAGAACAAATTTGAAGAAGCTCGTGATGAATACAATAAATCTTTAAAAATAAAAGAAAATAATGAAGTTAGAAATAATATTATAAAATCACTTTATGAGGAAAAAAAATACAAAGACATTACTGAAACTCCAAGTACAGAATATTTTATTAGAGGAAACTCTTACGCTTTCCTTGGAGATGAAGCTGTACAGAAAAATCCTGAGGAAGCTATAAAGGCATATAAAGCTGCTCTTGAAGAATATAAACTTGCTATGAAAACTTCCAGTGATGTTAATATTAAAAAGAACTATGAGATAGTTTTGAAAAAAATAGAAGATTTAAATAATCAGAATCAACAAAATCAAGATAAGCAAAAAGATAAGCAAGACCAGAACAAAGATCAAGATAATAAACAAGATCAACAAAACAAGGAAAATCAGCAAAATCAAGATAACAAACAGGATCAACAGAACAATCAAAATCAACAGAATCAAGATAAACAAAATGATAAGCAAGATCAAAATAAAGATCAAGATAATAAACAGGATCAGCAAAACAAACAAAATCAGCAGAATCAAGACAAGCAAAATGATAAGCAAGACCAGAACAAAGATCAGGATAATAAACAGGATCAACAGAACAATCAAAATCAACAAAATCAAGATAAACAAAATGATAAGCAAGACCAGAACAAAGATCAGGATAATAAACAGGATCAGCAAAACAAACAAAATCAGCAGAATCAAGATAAACAAAATGATAAGCAAGATCAAAACAAAGATCAGAATGATAAACAGAATAGTATTCCTCAAGGTGAGGTACAGCCTATAGACTCTAAAGATGATGTAAGAGAAGGAGAAGTCAGAGCTATTTTAAAAAGACTGGAAGGTAATGAAAAACAATCTTTTAAAAATAATGAAAGAGTCATAAATATAGATACTGGAAATTCAAATAATAGATGGTAGAGGTGAAAAATGAAAAAACTTTTTAATTTACTGCTGTTTTTACTCATCAGCAGTGTTACATTTTCTGAAATAATCTTAGATGTCAACAATAATAATCCATCTATAAATGAACCTATTTCTCTACAGGTAAAGTTTTTAGACAGTGACAAAAAAGATTATACAATAGATGGAATAGAAAATTTTAAGATAGCTTCTAAAGGAAGTCAATCAAGCTATTCCATAGTAAATGGAAAATCTACAAGTTCAAAATCAGATGTATATACTCTTATTCCTCTTAAAGAAGGAAACTTTACTTTAAAAGTAAATGGGAAAAAAGAGACATCAAATTCTATAAATATAAATGTTTCTAAAGAAACAAAAGTTAATGTAGAAGGAAAAATAATTATTCAGGATAATCTGAAAGAAAAAAATACTTTCTATTTTGGACAAAAAATACCTTTTGATGAAAAATTATTAACAACTGTTCCCTTAAGAAATTTAAAATATATAGACAGACCAAATTTTGGTGATCTTTCTGTAAAAGACATAACTCCAGCAAATAATAGAGGAGGTTACATCGAAAAATATTTTACTGATGAAAAGGGAAACAGAGGCTTGGAAATAACTCTTTATCAGGCTATATTACAAGCTAATTCCTCTGGAAATAAATCTATAAAAGGAGGATATGCTGCTGTAGTAGAAAGTGGTCCTAATGACAGTTTTGTATTTGGAAGTACTTCTGCTCCTGTATATCTTGGTTCTAAAGAGATGGAACTTAATATTCTTCCTCTTCCTTCTGGTAAACCTGCTGGTTTCCAAGAAGTTGTAGGAGAATTAAAAGGTGACTATTCTTGGAATAATGACAAAATAAAGTTTGGGGAATCTGTGGTTCTTACTTTAAAACTTTATGGAGATGTTAACTTGGATATGCTTGAAAAAATAGTTCCTAATAATCTCCCTGACTTTAATGTTTTTGAAAGTTCTAAAGAAAGTGGAGAAAGAATTATAGATGGAAAGTATTATGCTGAAAAAACTTTTGAAATAGCTTTTATTCCAAAAATAACTGATAAAGCAACTATTCCATCTATTAAAATTCCATATTTTAATACTGCCGAGAAGAAATACATGGATTTTGAAGTTCCTGCAAAAGAAATAGAAATTACAGGTTCAGCTAATGGAACAGTTATTCCTTCAACTGTGACTCCTGCTACTCCACCTGGGAATAATACTCCTGCTGTTATAAATGCTCCATCTGCACCAGCAGAAAAAATAGCTATCTCTTCTATCCCTGATTCGCAGATAGAAAAAATTGATATAGCAGACAATAAGCTTATGATTGGAGTTATAATTCTTTCTTTATTGGAAGCAGGTATTATCATATTTCTACTATTAGATAGAAAAATATTAAAAAATTCTTCTAACCCTAAATTAAAACAAATGAAAAAAGTAAAGGATGACAAAGAATTTTATAATCTTTATTGTGAACTTATGAAAGAAAAATTTGATTTCAGCCCAAAAGCTCACTTAGAAGATAAGCTTCTAAAAAGTGGGACCAATGAAAAAATAATTGAGTTGAATAGAGATATTGAAAAGAAAATCTATGCTTTTGAACCATTAGATAGAAATGAAATATTGAGAACACTTAAAAAGGAGTTAAAAGGATGAAATATAATTATCTGACAATGGATATAAATATTGCTTATAGTATGTTGAATATGAAGTTAAGGGATTTTTATTCATCTATTGATATTCTATGTGAAGATGAAGAAGTGGATAAAGAAGCTCTTATCTCACATTTCAAAGATAATAGATTTATTTATAATAATTCTACAAATCAATTTACAAATATGTGAGATGAGAAATAAAAACAGATAGATTTATTTTCTTAGATATTATTTAAAAAATTGACTGATAGGGATTAATTTCTGTATAAAACAGAAGTTAATCCTTTTAATTTTATCTTAATTCTCCTGTTACAATAATTTACCTGTTCTTCTATTTACAGCATTCTGTTTAAAACTTTTTATTATCTTTAATGCTTATTATTTCGCTGTAAAATAAAATATCAAATTAATTTAAAAATCCAATATTATTTTAAAAATTAATATTCTCTAAATATATAATATGTAATTGAATTTTTTATATTTTTCTGATATAATCCTACATTGGAATAAAGTTTAGTATTTATATATATTTTCTTTTTTATCTCTTTTAATGTACTGACTTTTATTATGTTTTTAACAAAATAATATATATGAGGAGCTGAAAATGAGTAACTTAAACAATCAAACGAATATTGAAAAGGATTCTGAATATTCTCTTTCTGCTGTTCCATCTTCCAAAAAAACACAGGGATTATGGGCAGCAATGGTAGTCCTTGTAGGATTTACATTCTTTACTCCCAGTATGACTGCTGGTGGAAATCTTGGTATTGGTATGAATATGATGAACTTTTTCACTGCCATGATTATTGGAAATGCATTTCTTGGGGTATACTGTGGAACTTTAGGCTATATTGGACAAAAAACTGGTCTTACTCTTGATCTTCTTGGGCATCATTCTTTTGGTACAACTGGTTCCTTTTTACCTTCTGCACTTATTAGCTTTACACAAATAGGTTGGTTTGGAGTAGGAGTTGCAATGTTTGCTATTCCTGTATCTGGTCTTACTGGAATTCCTGTATGGATTCTAATTGTTATAACTGGTATTGTTATGACTCTTACTGCATATTATGGAATAAAAGCTCTTGCAATATTAGGTTCTATAGCTGTTCCATTAATTGCAGTACTTGGAGTATTCTCACTGAATTGGGGAATAACAAAAGTTGGTGGATTTATGAATATCTTCCCTGAGAACCCTGCAACACCTTTGAATCTTGCCACTGGCATAGCGATTGTTGTGGGTTCTTTCATCTCTGGAGGTACTGCAACACCTAACTTTACACGTTTTTCAAAAACTGCTAAAATAGCTGTAGTTGCAACTGTAGTTGCTTTCTTTGTTGGAAATTCAATCATGATGATATTTGGTGCTGTAGGCGGAGCTGTTACTGGAGTTGCTGATATTTTTGATATCCTTATCCTTCAAGGGCTTGCTATCCCTGCTGTTATAACTTTAGGACTTAATATCTGGACTACAAATAACAATGCTCTCTACACTGCTGGTCTTGGAGTTTCAAATATTACCAAAGTTCCAATGAAGCCAATGGTACTTCTAGGTGGAATAGTAGGAACTGTTACTGCTGTATGGTTATATTATAACTTTGTTGGATTTCTTAACTTGTTAAGTGGAATGATTCCTCCAGTAGGTGCTGTTATTATTCTTCATTATTTTACTCACAAAGCTGAATATGGAAATAAAAATTATAAATATAAAGATTTTAACTTTGCTGGTATTTTTGCTGTTATAGTTGGAGCTTTAATCGGTATATTTATTCCATGGGGAATAAAACCTTTAAACTCTCTTGTCAGTGCTGGTATAATATTTATAATTCTTGACAATATACTTAATAAAAAAAATAACTAGGAGGTAATCAATGCTTATTAAAAATATATTTATTGAAAATAGTAAAACTGCTTCTGATATTCGTGTAGAAGATGGTATATTCAAAATTATTTCTTCATCTCTTGAAGCTCTTCCAGGAGAAGAAGTCATAGATTGTACTGGTAAATCAGCTTTTCCTCCATTTATAGAAAGCCATGTACACCTTGATACATGCCTTACTGCTGGTGATCCTGTATGGAATATGTCTGGAACTCTTTTTGAAGGAATTGAGTGCTGGTCTAAAAGAAAAGAAAAACTAAATAAGGAAGATGTAAAAGATCGTGCTCGTCGTGCTATAAAAATGCAGGCTTCAAATGGTATTCAACATGTACGTACTCATGTGGATGTTACAGATCCTACTCTTATTGCAATGGAAGGTATGCTGGAACTTAAAGAAGAACTTAAAGATTTTGTAAATCTGCAAATAGTTGCTTTTCCTCAGGAAGGTATTCTTAGTTATCCAAATGGAAAACAGCTTCTTGAAAATGCTGTAAAAATGGGTGCTGATTGTGTAGGAGCTATTCCTCATTTTGAATTTACTCGTGAATATGCTGTTGAAAGTGTAAATTTCTGTATGGAACTTGCTGAAAAATATGGACGTCTAGTGGATGTACATTGTGATGAAATAGATGACGAGCAGTCAAAAGGACTGGAAGTATTAGCTTGCCGTGCTCTTGAAAGTGGTATGAAAGATATGGTAACTGCCAGCCATACTACTGCTATGCACAGTTACAACAATGCTTACTGCAGTAAACTATTCCGCCTTTTAGGAATGAGTAATATCAATTTCGTATGTAATCCTCTTGTTAATACGCATCTTCAGGGAAGATTTGATACTTATCCTAAACGTCGTGGAGTTACACGTGTAAAAGAACTTCTTGCAAATGGAAATAATGTTTCTATGGGGCATGATGATATATTTGATCCTTGGTATCCTCTTGGAGATGGAAATATGATGACTGTAGTACATATGGGACTTCATGTATGCCAAATGCTGGGATACGAAGAAATACTTAACAGCTATAAGCTTATTACTCATAATGCTGCCCGTACTCTTCATTTAGGTAATTCTTATGGGATAAAAGAAGGTAACCCTGCTAGCTTTATAGTATTAAATAATGATAACTTCTACAATGTATTAAATAAGCAAAGTGAGGTATTGTACAGTTTCAATCGTGGAAAACTTATAGCTTCTGCTGTTCCTGCTGTAAAAAAAATTCTGTTTTGATAAAAAATGAGGACATCTTTAAATTTAAAATAAATTTTAGAAATTGAAAGAGTTAGTGTTATTAATTAAATAGGTAAAATATAAAAAATAGTAATATTCTGATTCAGTAATCTTAGTTACTCTAATTATTGAATTATTTACTTTTCTATATTTTACAATCAAAATTACCAATAAAACTCTCTACTGTAATAATTCTAAAATTTTATTTCTATTTAAGGAATGTCCTCTTTTCAATTTACTTTATAATATAAATAAATTCCTGACATGGGTAATCGAATACTGTTATGAGATTTCCTTCTGAAAAACCTGCTTTTTTATATAATTTTCTAGCATTCCTTCCCTTTTCATCTCCAGCTCTATAAGTAATTACAATCAGCTTTGTTCCTATTGGGAATAATGAGATAACTTTTTTTACAAGTTCCAGTCCTATTCCTTTATTCCTATACTCTGGATGTACTGCTAAAAAGCTTATTTCCTGTTCAGTATAAGAAAAAACTAAAGCTCCCACTACTTTTTCATTTTCCTTTACCACTATTGTTTCATTTTTCTCCATTTTCTCTATCAAAATATTTTTATAATACTCTAAATCTAACCCAGGAAAATTTCCACTTACAAGCTTTACAAGTTCCACCCAACTTTTAAAATCATTTTTTTCTCCAAATACAGCTTCCATATATTTTCTCCATTTACTTTATTAAAAAAAGAGAGAGTTAAAATCATTATTTTTTTGATTTTTTCTCTCTTTCATATCTTTATATCTCCAACCAATCTCTATCTATACACATTTTCTGCACTTCATTAAAAAACCTTCCAGCATGAAATCCATCACATACAGCATGATGTACTTGTATAGAAAGAGGAACTATTATTTTATCATTTTTTTTCACATATTTTCCAAAAGTAAATACAGGAAGAAGGTAACTTCCATCTGAATATATATTTAGATTAAATCCAGTAAAGTTTACCCATGGTATAATTGAAATTGAAAATGTATAAGATGGTATTTCTCCTTTTGGAAACATACTCTCGCTATTTTCATATAATTTTTCATCTTTTAAATAATTTTTATAAAATTTAAAAAAATTCTCATCATAGTCAGTCCACAAATTGAAAAATGTTTCTTTCTTTTTATTAAAAATAGTATAAGCAGGCATCATATTTTCCCAATATCCAAGTTTTTCATCCTTGTCTATACTTATTCTAAATTCTGTATATTTATTTACAATTCTTGATAAAAGATATATAAGTACAGGATAGAGTTTTATATTTTTTTCTTTCAAATTTATTCTTAGTTCAGTTATATCCAATTCTGCATTCATTGTAAAAGTACATTTTACATTTTTATAATAGTAATAAAAATATTCTTTTCTTTTCCAATTATCTATATCAATATATTTAAATTTCATTTTGTCCCTCCTGAATTTTTATATTTTCAAGAGGTTTATTTGCTTGTTCTTATCATTTTCTATCTCCTCTGACCAGCAGATAACAGTTTATTTTTTCATAATTTCTTCTATTTCATTATAGTATTTAGGCATTTTATCTCCCAATCTTCTAGCACCATCAGCAGTAATTACAAAATCTCCTTCATATCTCATCCCACCAAATCCAAAATATTCTTCTATTTTATCATAATTCAGATATTCCATAAATTTTCCTGCTGCTTTCCATCTTTTCACAAGTTCAGGAATAAAATATATACCTGGTTCTATAGTAAATACATACCCTTCTTTTAATACTCTTGCCAATCTTAAAGATTTTAATCCAAACTGCATATCTCTAGGAAAACTTTCATATCCTACAAGATCTTCTCCCAGATTTTCCATATCATGTACATCTAGTCCCAGCATATGTCCTAGCCCATGTGGGAAAAACACAGCATGAGCCCCAGCTTTTACAGCTTCATCTGCATTTCCTTTCATCAATCCTCTTTTTATCATACCTTCAGCTAATACTTTTGAAACAGCCAAATGCACATCTTTATAATTTATTCCAGGTCTTACCATTTCTTCTGCTTTTTCAAACATTTCTATCAATAGAGAATATATATCCTTCTGTTTATCGCTATATTTTCCATTTACAGGAAAAGCAGTTGTCATATCTCCACAATATCCTTCTCTGTTCTTTGCTCCACAGTCAAGAACAATCATATCCCCATCTTCTATGGTATTATCATATCCATGATTATGCAGAATATGTCCATTTTTAGTAAATATAGTAAAAAATGAAGTTTCTCCATAATATTTCTTTGTTACTGCTTCAATAGCTGCTACTACTTCATATTCTTTCATTCCTGCTTTTACTGTTTTCATAGCAGTAATATGCATTTCTTTTGTTACATTTACTGCTTTTTCTATCTCTTCTATTTCTATTTGTGATTTTACATTTCTTTGTTCTATTATGGCCTTTATTAAATTTAATGATGTATATTCATCATATTTAAACGGATCTAATTCTAAGGCTTTGCTTAACTTCATTATATTATCTGCCCTATATTGAGGTATTAAAAGAATATCTCTTTTATCTTTTTTTAGCTGAGCTGCAAATTTTTCAAATTCTGACATCTCAACAAAGTTTTCTACCCCTGCTTCTTCTGCATAAGTTTTAAGAAGTTTTTGTTCTCCCATCCACACTATATCATCTAGAGTGAAGTCCGTTCCAAATATATATTCCTTCCCATTATCTACATCTATCACTCCTATAAGACCTGGTATATCCATTCCAAAATAATAAAGGAATGTTGAATCCTGATCAAAAGAATAGCAGTTATCCTTATAGTTTCTAGGTGATTCATTGTTCCCTGGAAGAATCACTACTCCTTTTCCCAATTTCTTTTTAAGCACTTCTCTTCTTTGAACATAAATTTCTCTTCCCAGCATTTTTCCCCCTTGGTACTTTTTTATTTGTTAATATCTTATTTTATAATACACTATTCCAACATATTCTTTCAAGAGTATTCCTAACTTTTTAAAATTGCTGTACTTAGGAATATAATCAAAAAAGTTTTCAGGCTCACTTTTAGCCATAAAATCACATGGGGCTGGATAGAATACCATTCCTTTCTCTCCATCATCAAAAGTTTTTACACTTCTCAGCATATGAAAAGCTGATGTAATCAAGACTGCTCTTCTCTCTTTGGCTTCTTCCATCATTTTTCTTATATATACAGCATTCTCTCTTGTGTTTCTGCTTTTTTCTTCTATGATAATATTTTCAGCAGGTATACCTAAAGCTGTCAATTCTCTTTTATATACAGAACTTTCACTCTCTTTATTTTGAAGCGGACTTCCTCCTGATATATATATCTTCTTTGGATATTTATTATAAAGCTGTGCAGTTTTTATTATTCTTGCGTTAGCACCATCTGATGGAACATTTCCTCCAGAAGTATTTGGAGTTATTCCTCCTCCTAAGAGTATATACACATCTCCCTCTTGAAGTTTTACAGTTGATATTATAGGATATGCACTTTCCAATTTAAAAAGAAAGCTATCTATAAAAAAATCACATGTTCCAAGATAAGTACCAATTCCAATAAGTATAAGTACAAGACCAGATTTTATCTTCCTGTTTAATATATTTTTAAATCCTATATATAGAAAAATTAGAATAAATGGTAATGGTGATAACAGTGTCATTGAGATTATTTTTTCGATAATAAACATATTCAGCTCCTTTATATCCAAGTTCTTTATTATATATTACTATAATTTGTTGAAAAATAAAAGGATTTTTAGAATTTTGTCTAATAACTGTAAAGTGTAGGGGAAAATCAATTAATATATACTTTACAAGGAGAGAAAAATGAAAAAATATCTATTAATTTTCATCTTTCTCAGTATGTGCTTAAATAGTCCTGCTGTAGAAAATGAAAGTATTACTAACTCAGAAACAATTTATAATGGCATAGTTGGAGCTACTCACACAGATATATTAAATACTGGTATTATAAAAAATGATAGCTCTCATGGAATAACTGGTTCTTCATTCTCTTTAATACAAAATTTTGGAACAATAAAAAATAATGGTGATTATGGAATTGATGTATCTGGTGATTCAGTAATAGTTAATGGAAAAGGGGGTGAAATTTCCAATGATGGAAGTTTTGGAATAAGGCTTATCAATGGTGAAAAAGTATCTAATTTTGGAAAAATAGAAAATATAGGAGAGTACGGAATTTCTGCTTATTCTACCAAAGAAGCAATAAACGAAAAAAGTGGAGTAATCTCCAATAAGGGAAATACAGGTTTCTATATACATAACAGCACTGGGACAAATGATGGAACTATTTCCAATAGTGGAAATTATGGATTCACTGTAGATTTTCACAGTAAAGGAATAAACAATGGAATTATTTCTAATAAGGGAAAATTTGGGGTTTCTGTATACAACAGCACCTTTATAAATTCAGCTGCAGGTGAAATAAGAAATGGTTCAAGCTATGGACTTGCTATACAGAATGGAGGACATGGAGAAAATTATGGAATAATTGCCAACAAGGGAAATGTTGGAGTTTCTGTAAGTAATTCATCGTCTTTTGTAAACCACGGAACAATAGAGCAGGAAGGAAAAATAGCTATTCTTATGGGTAATGGAGATAATATGCTGGAACTTGGAACTGCTTCTAAAATAAATGGAATAGTAGAAGGGAACAGAGGAACTGATACTCTCATTCTCTCTGAAACACAATCAAGTGGAAAACCTATTTCAAATGGTGTAATTGACTACACTATCAAAAATTTCTCAAATATAGCAGTAAAATCTGGAACATGGAACCTCGATAAGGATATGACTCTTGCAGTTCCTGATAAATATAAAGGAAATCCATCTTCAGTTTCTATTCCTCCCATTTCCAGAGAAAAACTAGATGGAACTTTAATTATCAATCCTAACATAAAACTAACATTGAACATACAAGTAAGTGATCTTCTTACCCCTACATTAAGTACCAATCAACTTATAAACAATGGGATAATTAATGAACATCCTATGGATTCCATGTATGTAACAAATGATACTGTAATCAAAATACCTGCTGTCTACATAAAAGACAGTAATAATAGTAATATAGGAAAAATAAATGTAACCAATGTTGCTGAAGGATGGCTTGGAAATTATGAATATGATAAAGAAAATGGAATACTTTACCTTGTTCTAAATAAAAAACCTGATAATCCTTCCCCAAATAATGATATAGTTGGTGGGTTTTATGACTCTATATATAATTATCCAAAATCAAATATTCATGAAATAAACAATATGAAAGCCAGAGAAAAAAATTATTCTTTAAATAGAGAGTTCAATCTAAATCCTAATTTAACTACTCAATACGGAGAACTTATTACCTCTTATGGTAAATACTATGGAAATTCTTATCATCCAGCTTATTCATACAGATCTTATGGCTTTAATGGACAGTCTGTCTTCCCTTACAACAATTTTACATTTGGTTTAAATTATGGGTATGTTGGAAGCAAAGCTGATTTTAAAGACAAAGGAAATAGTAAAGAAGATATTGATTCATTCACTCTTGTTGGAAGTGTTTCTTATCTTCATAACAACTGGCTGAATATTTTTCAGGCAGGAACAGGATACTCTCGTCATGAACTAAAAAGAAGAATACTAGACAGAGAGGACAACTACAATAAAAGGGAGATAACAGGGAAATTTGATTCTTTTCTTACTTCTTTTGGTTGGGAAACTGGGTATATATTATCAGGAGATGATAGTAAAAATTATGTTTACCCTTATGCTGGACTAGATTATATCTGGAACAAAGATCAGGGATATAATGAGAAACAAGATACAACTGCTGATGAAGATAATTATGCTTTGAATGTTAAAAAGAATACTTCTCCATCTCTTATATCAAAAGCAGGATTAAAATATAAATACAATATTTCTGAAAGCTGGAATATTAATGGAGATTTGACATGGTATCATTCCAGTAAAAAACCTCGAAATACTCATGCTGACTTCATTTTCAAGCCTGAAGTACATTACACAATACCTGCACTGAAAGTATCAAAAGATACAGAAGTTATAAACCTTAATGTTTCATATACTGCACAGAATCTTTTAGAGTACAATGTTGGATTTCATGGTTTAATCAATAGAAACCATTTTGAATCCTCTGTTTCTCTAGGGGTAAAATATACATTCTAAATTAAAAGAGAGAATATCTGCAAGTAAAAATATAATTTTAGAACTTTTTTGATAGAAAAATTGAATTCTTTCTAATTCTCAAATCTCTAAAATTTATCTGTCTTGACTATATTCTCTCTTTTTTTATTTACAGTATACATTCCATTTTTATATCTGCTTCTTCATATTTATTTTCATCATATTCTAAATTTACAAAACCATACTTTTTATATAAATGAAGGGCTGCTTTTAACTGATGATTAGAGTAAAGCAGAAGTTTCTTTGCTCCCTCTTTCCATGCTTTTTCAAAACATTTTTCCATAAGAAGACTTCCAATTCTTTTTCCATGATATTTATCTGAAACAGCAAGTTTTAGTATTTCAAAATCTCCATTTTCTATTTTTCCCAATGAAACAGTTCCTACACACTCTCCATCCATTTCAGCAATATATACAAACCCACCTTTATCAATTATTTTCTCTCTAGGATTATTCAGCATTTCTTCATCTACTGGTTCTAATAAATCATACTTTGAAAGCCATTCATATCCTAATTTCTTAAAATCTTCAAGGTGTCTTTCCTCAAAATCAACTATAAATACTTCTCCCATTTCTCCCCTCCTTAAAAAAAAGAGACCACTCAGCAAATTTCTTTACTGAAGATGGTCTCTGCTGTCACAATATTATGCCTTTCTGCTTTCAATTATCTTTTTAGCTAATACTTCAGGCACTTCCTCGTATCTTGCAAATTCAAATCTATAGTGTCCTCTTCCTTGAGTCATAGCTCTAAGATCAAGAGCATATTTCAATATTTCAGCTTGAGGAACTTCTACATTCAATACTTGTTCTCCATATTGATTAGGTTCCATTCCTAAAATTCTTCCTCTACGTTTATTCATATCTCCCATTACATCTCCCATGTAACTTTCAGGAACTACAATTTCAAGTTTCATTATAGGTTCTAAAAGAACTGGTTTTGCCATTTCCATTCCTTTTTTGAATGCAAGTATAGCTGCCTGTTTAAAAGATATTTCGTTAGAGTCTACTGGATGGTATGATCCATCAAATATAGTTGCCTTAAAGTTAATAACTGGATATCCAGCAAGAATTCCTTTTTCTTTAGCTTCAAGAAGTCCTTTTTCAACTGCTGGCATATATGTTTTAGGAACTACTCCACCTTTTACTTCATCTGCAAATTCAAATTCATTTTCACATGGTTCAAATTTAATATGAACATCTCCATATTGTCCTGCTCCACCAGATTGCTTTTTATGTTTTCCTTGAACTGAAACTGTTCCTTTTATTGTTTCACGATAAGATACAACTGGATCAGTAAGTACAGCATGTACTCCAAATTTATTTTTTATTTTACAAAGAATTACATATAGATGTTTTTCTCCCTGTCCACCGATTAACAACTGCTTAGTTTCTGAATTTCTATGCATAACAAATGTAGGGTCTTCCTCCATCATCCTTTGAAGGCAAGTACTTAATTTTTCATCATCTGCTTTTTGAGCAGGTTCTACGCTTGAATACAGACAAGCTTCTGGAAGTTCAATGCTATCATAAACTATAGGTTTATCTTTATCACAAAGTGTATCTCCAGTTTGTGTAAATTGAAGTTTAGTTGTAGCTCCAATATCTCCTGCTACAAGTTCCTGAGCCTCTTCCTGTTTATTTCCTCTCAAATATATAATTTGAGATATTCTCTCTTTTTTATTCTTATTAGGATTTAATACCTCTGTATCTTTTTTTAATGTTCCTGAATTTATTTTAAATAATGATATTTTTCCAATAAATGGGTCAACAAGAGTTTTGAAAACTATAGCTGAGAAAGGCTCATCTTTACATATTTTTCTAGCTTCAGGTTCTCCAGTTACTGGATTAGTTCCAACTCTTTCACCATTGAACATCTCAGTTGGTGTAGGCATATAGTCAGATATCATTTTAAATAAAGTATGAACCCCTATTCCCTGTATAGCTGATCCAACTATTACAGGAACTATATCTCCAGAAATTACACCTTTATGCAATCCAGTTTTTATCTCTTCAAGAGTAAATTCCTCACCATTAAAATATTTATCCATTAAAGTTTCATCAGTTTCTGCTACAGCTTCTAGTAATAAATTTCTTACTTCTGATATATCTAAATCTTCAGGTATAGGTCCATCTACACATTCCACACCATTGAATATTCTTCCTATTAATTCTACTACATTTACAAATCCTTTAAACTCTTCTTTATCACCAATTGGTACACAGAAAGGAGCAATTTTCTTTCCAAATTTTTCTTTCATTTCACGTAATAACTTTTCATAATTAATATATCCCTTATCCATCTTGTTGATGAAAATTATTCTTGGAAGTTTTCTTTCTTCTAATATTCTCCATGCTTTTTCTGTTCCTACTTCTACTCCTGATGTGGCATCCATTACTATAACTGCACTTCCTGAAACTCTAACTGCAGAATATACTTCACCTGAAAAATCAAAGTAACCTGGAGTATCTAGAAAGTTATATTTACAATCACCATATTCTACAGGAACTATTGAAGTATTTATTGAAAACAGTCTACGAGTTTCTTCCTTATCAAAGTCTGATACTGTAGTTCCCTCTTCTACTGATCCCATCTTGTTTGAAAATTTAGAAATATACAGTAAAGCTTCTGTAAGAGTAGTTTTCCCACTTCCTCTATGTCCTAAAAGAGATATATTTCTTATGTTACATGTTTCAAAGTTTCTCATAATTATGCCCCCTTATTGTTTTGGAAAGTTCTTTCTGATATTTTGTTCCTAAATCATTGTACTATTGTATATAGCTAATAAATCTTAATTAGTCAATAGGTAAACTTAAATTTATTTTAAAAAGTCGCTTTCATATATCTCAAAAGTTTCTGAAAATTTATATTTTTAAAGAATATGAATTAAAATTTTTCTATATATTGGATTTATATTTTTTTTTAATATTTATTGCTACAAATTGACTTTTACTCCTAAATTCGAGTATAATATATAAAACAAAGATTATATTTACATTGTTCTTTCAGGAGGGAAAAATGGAAAAATTTCAGACAAAATTAGATGGATTTACCATAAGATTTGCAAATGAGGATGAATGTCCGCTTATTTTAAAGTTTATAAAAGAACTTGCAGACTATGAAAATCTCTTAAATGAAGTAGTGGCAACTGAAGAAATACTTAGAGAATCTATATTTGTAAATAAAAAAGCTCAGGTAGTTTTTGGTGAATTAAATGGAGAGCCTGTAAGTTTTGCTCTTTTCTTTAATAATTTTTCTACTTTTTTAGGAAGAGCAGGAGTATATCTTGAAGATCTCTATGTAAAACCTGAATACAGAAATAAGGGAATAGGAAAAATTATGCTTTCTTTCTTAGGAAAAGTAGCAAAAGACAATAATTATGGAAGAGTAGAATGGTGGTGTCTTGACTGGAACAAATCATCTATTGAATTCTATAAGAAAATGGGAGCTGTTCCTATGGATGAATGGACAGTGTTCAGAGTTACAGGAGAAAATTTAGATAAATTAGCAGGAGAGTTTTAATGAAAATCAAAACAGCAGAAGAATTAATGAGAGCAAGATATAATGCCTATGTCACTGGTGACATAGAATTTATAAAAAATACACATGACTCTGACCATATGGCTGGTATAGACTGGACTGAATGTGAAAAATGGTCTAAGGAATCTGAATGGCTGGGACTTGAAATAGTAAGTACTGACAAAGGAACTGAAGCAGATGATGAGGGAATAGTTGAATTTAAAGCGACATACAAGGAAAAAGGTAAAACTATAGTTCATCATGAAAAAAGTTATTTTGTAAAAAAAGATGGTATCTGGTACTATCAAAAATGGCTTCCATTACAAGGAACTATAGTAAATGAAAATAAAGTGGAAAGAAATGACCCATGTCCATGTGGAAGTGGAAAAAAATATAAAAAGTGCTGTGGAAAGTAAAGTTATATTATACATCTGGGGAAGATTATAATACATATAATTCAGGAGGAACCCAAAATGAAAAAAATATTATTAGGTATGTTCTGTCTTTTATCTGCAGTAAGTTTTGCTGGAGATTTTGACAGAGAAGAGCATATATTAGCTGGTGAAATTTATAAAAATTTTCCTGTACTTGAAGCTGGTAAAAAGATAAATCTAAAAGAAATAGATGTTGACATTGAAGATGACAAAGCTGTAGAAGTAGATGTCGAATTTGCAGTTGGTTCAGAAGTAAATGTTGCAGATTATGATGCTTATGCAAAAAAAATCAGTGCTGAAATAAATAAGAGTATAAAATCAACAATAGGAGATGAATTCAAGCTTATCAAACTTGAAATAGATACTTCTGGCATCAGAAATGACAAAAAGATATACAGATACTAAATCTTTCTTTTAAAATGTATAAAACAAAAAGGGGTAAGATATGAAAAAAATTGTATCATTTATTTTTTTGTTCCTTTCAGCAGCTTCTTTTTCTGAAAGGCTGGTAGTAAATCCCAATCTTTACATAGATTCTGCTGTTATCTTTATCAAGGGAGAAGAAAATGCTTACACAGGAACCCTTGTAAACAAAGATGAAAAAGGACAAATCCTTAATTCAGTAGATTATAAGAATGGAAGATTAAATGGTAAAGCTGTTTTTTACTATCCATCTGGTCATGTAGAATATGTTGGTGAATTTAAAGATGAAAAACCTATGTCTATAACATTATACTATACCAATGGAAATATCTATCAGAAAAGATATAGAGATAAAGATAATAATGAAATCCTTGAGGAGTACTTTCTCAATGGAGAAAAATCTAAAGAATATATAGCACAAGATTCTCTTATCCTTTGGAACAATATTTATTATTCCAGCGGAAAAATAAAAAAAGAAGAATTTACTGATCCAGAATTTGAGGTAGCTGAATAAAATAAAAATGAGGAAAACCACAACTAAATAAAATTCTAGAAGTTTGGTTTCCTCATTTTTAATACCTATATTTTTTCTCTTACTATCCTTGAACTTATTACTGGAAGAACTTCACATATATGAAGCCCTGTATCTGCTCTAACTTTTGAAACATCAGAATACAGTGCCACATGATCTCCCTCCTTTATTGACTCATCCACTTCTATAAAAGTGTTATCCATAGTTACTAAGAGTATTTTGTATGATTTTCCATTTATCAAGCAGCAACTTTTTTCATTTGCTTTTGAAAAACCTTCTCCATATCCGATTTTTATCTTTGCTGCATAACTAAAATTATTCCCAGATAAAATAGTTTTTAAATTGTAAGCTAAGTATTTTGATCTACTCATATCTCTTACTCCTGCTATTTTCCCCTCTAATTTAAATACCTGTTTTAATCCTTCATGGAAAAAACCTTCTTCCTGCAACCCATAGATGTATATGCCAGGCCTAAGATGAGTCATTATATCACAATTTCCATATAATAATACCCCTACACTATTTTGTATATGAATCACTTGAAATCTTTCTTTACCTAAATATTTTACTGTTTCTGTAAATTTTTCAATAAGTTCTGCTCCCTCTTCATACTCCACTGCATAAAGATGTGAATATATACCTTTAAAAAACAAGTTTTTTTCATCAATATATTTCTTTAAATTTTCAATATCCTCTTGAATTATTCCGTTTCTTCCAAAACCAAAATCTATTTTTAATTGTATATTATCTGAAGAAATTCCATTTTCTATAAGTTCTTTTAATTCTGCAAAAGTATTAGCAGATACTTCTATAGACCTATTATTTTTTATAATATCCAAAAATTCTATCCCAATACTTTCAAATACAAGTATTCTGCTTTCTGTAATTTTTTTATTTTCCAATATTTTTTCAGCTTCATTTAAACGAGCTACAGCAAATTCTCTATATCCATTATTATAAAGTATTTCTGATATCATTCCTATATCATGACCATAGGCATTAGCCTTTAGTACTGGAAGTATTTTCTTTGCATATTTCTTTTCTAAATACTTTATATTTTGAATGAGATTTTCTTCTGAAATCAGCATTTTTATAGAATTAACTGCCATTTTAAATACCATACTTTGCTTTTAACTTGTCAATAGCTCCATCTTCCATCATTTCTTTTAATACTTTATCAAATTTATCTTTCAATTCAACATCCTCTATATTAAAAGCCATTGCCTTATTTTCCCCTTCTACTGTCACTACTGTTTTCAAGTCTGAGTTATTTTCAAGATATTTTTTAGCTACTGTAGCATCTAACAGCATCGAATCTATTTTTCCTGATTTCAAAGCAAATAAAGCTGCTGTATGTCCTGAAAATGGTACTATTACTGCTCCAGGAACTTTCTTTACAATATCTTCTTCAGTTGTTCCTAATTCTATTCCAAATCTCTTATTTTCCAAATCTTCTATAGTTGTCATTGGACTAGTTTTCAGTGCTATATAACACATTGCTGGTGAGATATATGGAGTAGAAAAGTTGATATATTTTTTTCTCTCGTCACTGATACTCATACCTGCTATTACAATATCCACTTTTCTAGTTTGTAATGCTGAAATCAAACCATCAAAATTCATATTCGCCCATTTATATTGAAACCCCATTCTTTTAGAAAATTCTTCCATAATATCTGGATCTAATCCAACTATCTTACTGTTTTCCAAATATTCAAATGGCGGATACTCTGCATTTGTTCCAATTACATAGACTTTCTCTGCAGTTTTTACCTCTTTTTCTTTTCCACATCCTACAACTATTACAGCAATTACTACTGTTAATAAAACTAAAATTTTTTTCATAAATCCTCCTCCTCAATTTTTATATAAAAAAAACACCAGTCCAAAAAAGACTGATGTTGATTACAAATAAAGTCATCTTAATCTATAAATTAGTTAGATACAAAATGCTATTCAAACCACAAACTTTCTTTAAGGAACATATAATTATTATTTATTTTTAATCTGTTCCTTAATCTCCTTAGCATTATGCTCTCCTCCTATGAAATAATTTTCTCAATTATATCCCTATCTCCTATTAAAGTCAATATTTTTTTAAAAAATTTTTTTATTTTTTATATTTTTGAACTGTTTTTTTAATTTTTTAGATTCTAATCATTCAGGAAGTATTTTCTCCTCAAATTCCTATTCTAAATTCTGATTCTAAAGTTCCACCATTTTATAGTACGTATCTTTTATCTCCATCAAGCTTTTTGAGCTTCCCTGTTCCAATATCTTTCCATATTTTAAAACAATTATTTGATCTGCATTCTTTATTGTAGAAAGTCTGTGAGCTATCATCAGGCTTATTTTCAGTAAGAAATTCCAATGCTCTTTGTATTTTATGCTTATTTTCTAGGTCTGTAAAAGCTGCTGCCTCATCTAGCACTATTACAGGAGAATCCTTTAAAAATAGTTCCTACTATGGCTATTCTCTGTATCTTTCCCTCTATAAGATATACTCCCTTTGCTCCTCTATTCCATCAGAAAATTTCTTAATTATATCTTCACATTGTGCAGATTTTACTGCTTCCAAATACCTTTTTTTCAACAGATTGTATTATCTAAATTACTTTGTTATTTTCAAAAAATGAATAATAATTTCTTAATTTTTGTAATAAAAAATAGGCAGTCCCTAATGCTCCACCTATTCCATAATAATCACTATTTATAATATTTCATCTTCAGAAATTTTATTTTTATATAAATAATATTGTTTTGGGATTCTATGACTTGAAAATAAAAGGGGAGATAGTGAATATGCATAACTTCCTGCATTGGTAATCTCAATAATATCTCCTATTTGAGAATGATTTACTTCTGCGTTTTCACGAATAACATCTAACGCTGTACAGAGATTTCCAACAATATTAACCTTTTCTTTTTCAGCTGACTCATTTAATACCTGAACAGCAAATTCATCTTGACAAGTATATAGAGGCTCATACCCTGTAAGAATTTCTCCAGCAGTTTTATAAATCAGATTTGCTATAGTTGGACGCATAAATCCATTCATTGCATTTTCTACAATTAAATATTTTCGTCCCATAGATTCCTTTATATCTACAATTTGTGTATAATATTTCCCTGCATTACAAGTGATAAAACGCCCTGTTTCAATTAAAAGCTTGGCATTCAATACAGCATGATTTTCTTCAACAATTTCAGAAATCATCTTGCTGAGTTTTTCTAAATCCACAGGTTTATCTTGTGTTTCTCTGTATAAAGCCCCTATTCCACTTCCAAAATTAATAAATTCAATATTAACATTCTTCATATAATGAATCTTTTTGGCAAGCTCAAAACAGTTTTTATAATATTTTCCTAATATTTGAAAATCCAGTATTTGTGATTGAATATGGATATGAATACCAGTAATTTTAATACTTGAATATTCTGCTAAAATATCTTCTTCCTTTAAAAGCTGTTCTATGTCAATTCCAAATTTACTGGAAGCTCCACACTCATTCTGCATAGAAAAATTGGGATTCACACGAATTCCTATCTTTACAATTTCATTATGTCTGGCTGCTGTTGTGTTGATATGTCCAATCTCTGATATACTGTCAGCAATAATTGTACATTTTCCATAGCATATTTCAATATCTTTCTCAGTTTTTCCCGGAGCAGAGTAAAATATCTTCTCAGGTGGTATTCCATTTTTCAGAGAAAGAAGCACTTCCCCAGCAGAAGCTGCATCTGCACCAAAACCTTCTTTTGAAATATTTTGAATTATATGTGAAAAGGGATTTGTTTTAATGGAATATAAAAATTCAAAACCAGAAAGTTCCATTTTTAGTTTTTGACATTGGCTTGCAATCTGCTCTCCATTATAAATATAACATGGAGCATGACCCTTTAAAAAAGCTAGTAAATCCATCTTTCCCTCCCTAAAACTGCTGACTATTAATAAAAATATACATTTGAATCCACAGGTGCTTCATCTCGTTCTTTGTCCCAATATTCCCTGATTACTGAACAAATTGTAATTCTAATATGATTCAAACAAATTATCTCTGCCTTCCTTCTGTCCATCACATTACGCCACCCCTCTGCAATTGCTTCATCTGTCTATACATTCATAAATAGAAGTTTTCTTTTTTCATTCAGACTGGCAAATCGTTCAGCTCCAATGAATCCTTCAAATCCAGAGAACATAGGTTTTAACAATGCTGCCAAATTAAATATTTCTGCATACCTTCTTTAGTTGATTTCGCTTCAAATAAGATAATCTCATCTGCCATTCTTAGCTTCCCCATTTTAAATTTCTGAACAGTTCCATTGATATTTTTTCAAATCTACATGAGTTTTATTCTTTAAAGCAACACCCTCCTCCTCTAATAACAATCTCTGTGCTCCCCAGCCAGGAACAAGCCGACCAGCAGAATTGACTACTCTATGGCAAGGATATTCCCCATAATACTCTGCCATACTGAGAACTTTTCCCACAAGTCTTGAATTTTTATCTCTGCCAATTAACTTTGCAATCTGTCCATAAGTGGCAACACGACCTTCTGGAATTTCATCTACTACAGAAAGTATCTCATATATTAAATCTTCTTCCATAATATATCTCACCCCATTATAATGCCATAACTTTATAAATTATATTTTTAGTATAAGAACTATCAACAAATAATCTTTTGTTAAATTTATCTAAAGTATTTCTAGTTTTCTTATAATAATATTATTATATCATAATTTCTATTTGAGGTCTTGTTATTCAAGCATGATATTCAACTTTTTATATGTTGTTCCCAATAAGTTATCTCTATACAGATTATTCTTTTCAATTACAGATCCAAAGCTTTCCACCTCTAACTAAATTTATTATTTTATATTTATACTTATAGCACATTAATTTAGAACATCAAAATATTTTAAAATAAAATTTTATATATTGACATAAATCTGATTTAGCATTATTATCTATATAGATACAGAAAAAAGGAGTTAATAATGGTTAAGAAAAGATTATTATTTATTTTAGGTTTTATTTCACTTATATTGGGAATAGTAGGTATTCTACTTCCATTACTGCCAACTACCCCATTTTTACTGCTTAGTGCTTACTGCTTCAGTCGTTCTTCTGAAAAGTTTTACAATTATATTTTGAACAACAAAGTTTTTGGACAATATATTAGAGATTACAATGAAAAAAAAGGAATAACATTAAAAAACAAAGTAACTGCCATTTCCTTTTTGGTTTTAAGTATAGGATTTTCAATGTATAAAGTAGATCATTTTCATGTGAGAATAATGCTTGCTGTTGTTTTTATAGGTGTAAGTTTTCATATTTTAAAACTTAGAACATTAAGATAAAAAAAGGATAACTCTGTAATTTAGAAATATAATTTTAGAACTTTTCCAATAGAAATATTTATTATTAATTTTGTTCCTAAAATATAAAAAAATATTTGAAGGATTACAACAGTTCCACCGCTGCATTCCAGTAATTATAGCAGTTAAAATTCTAACTGCTTAATTGCTGGAAACTACCTTTGTTTAGACATTCTGTTTTTTTCGTTTTGCTTACTTCATTAATTACATAAATTTTTCTAATTTCTAAAATTTATCTTAACTTTTGGTTATCCTTCTCTTCTTTATTTTTTAACTTTTAAAAGTTCTTCATAAAATTCTTCCACTAATTCAAAAATTCTAGGTGACCCTCTCAATATCTTATTAGAATCTACAATAAAGATATTATCTTTTTGCCCAGCTTTTATCTCTTTTATAGCTGGATTGCTGTTCTTAATATCATCAGTTGATTTTATACTCATAGCTCCTGCTAAGAAATCTGGATTTTCCTTCAAAAGAAATTCCTGTGATATTATAGGTCTCTCTCCTGTCAGCTCATTAGTTATATTTTCAACTCCAAGAAGTTCAAGAACTTCTCCTGGAAGAGTCTTGCTGTTGAATCCCATCATTGGTGATACTGAATATAGTACAGTTCCTTTTAGTCCAAGAGGTTTATCTTTAACTCTCTCTTTCAGCTCTTCTACTTTAGCCACACTTTCATTATACAGTTTTTCACTTTCAGATTTTTTTCCTACTATCTCTCCATAAGCTTTTATATTATCCAGTATTTCTTCTATACTGCTTGCTTCAGTGATAAGATATGGTATTTTTAAACTTTTCAGAGTTTCTCCAGTCTTTGTAGACATTCCATTTAATATTACTAAATCAGGGGTATAAGATAGAATTTTTTCAAGACTTGGTTTTGCTATATTTCCTACACTTTCCAAATCTTTTGTTCTTTCCTCTGGATATATCTTGCTCATTGCAGTTTTTCCAATGGCTGCTATCTTATCTTCTCCTCCCAGTAAATATATAGTTTCCACTACTGCTGGATCTAATACAATCAATTTATTGTATTCTTTGATTTCAATACTATTTCCATGATTATCTTTTATATGACTTCCATCTATTTTTAAAGCAAGCATTTCCTGACTTGATATAAGCATTAATGCTGCTACTATTGCCTTTTTTATCATTTTTTCCCTCCTTTTGATTTTGGGATTATATAAGGAATATCATCTTCTGTATAAAAAATACTGCATTCCAGTTCATAGATTTCCTTCAAATTAGCAGCTGTAAATGTTTCTTTAGGAGTTCCTTTACAGTAGACTTTTCCATTTTTCATCATGACTATTTCATCACAGAACATTGCTGCAAGGTTAAGATCATGGAGTACTGCCACTGCTGTTATTCCTTTTTCAGCTATTATTTTCTTTACTTTCTCCATAAGATCTATAGCATGATTTAAGTCAAGAGCAGAAGTAGGCTCATCCAGAAGTATTATCTCTGTTTCCTGTGTCAATGCCCTTGCTAAAAGCACCCTTTGAAATTCTCCCCCTGAAAGAGTAACTGCCTTTCTTTTTATAAAACTTTCAAGCTCCAGATGAGAGATGCATTTATGAGCTGTTTCTTTGTCCCTCTGAGTATATCCATCCCAACTGTTCTGTAAATGAGGAAGTCTTCCCATAAGTACAAAGTCCTCTACATCCATAGCAGACATCAACTGTGATTTCTGTGGAACCAGAGAAATACATTTTGCTTTCTCTTTTTGAGTATAATCCTTGCTGTCTTTATCTAATATTTTTATCTTTCCTGAATCATTTTTCAAATATCCCAAAATATTTTTCAGCAATGTAGATTTTCCACATCCATTAGGTCCAAGTATTCCAGTAAGTTTTTTTGATTTGATATCCAAATCTATCTCTTTTAGTATCTGTTTATTTCCATAAGAGAAATCTAATTTTTCTACTTTTATTACATCCATTAAAAATCTCTCCTTTTATTCCTTAGAGCTAAATACAGAAAGAATGGTGCACCAAAAAATGCTGTTATTACTCCTATTGGAACTTCTACTGGAGCTAATACTATTCTTCCAAAAGTATCACAGATAAGGAGAAAGAAACCTCCTGCCAGTATAGTGCTTGGAAGCATTTTAGTATTTGACGGTCCTACCAGCATTCTTATAGTATGTGGTATTATGAGCCCTACAAATCCTATCATTCCTGAAAAAGCAACTGAAAAAGCAACTATCAATGCAGATACCGTCAAAATCTTCACCTTTAGCCGATTTACATCTACTCCCAGCGAATGTGCCTCTTCATCTCCTGAGAGAAGAGCATCCAGCTGATTTCTTTTAGAAAAAAAATAACCCACTGAAAATATCAATGGTATCAATATGAAAACAACTCTTTTCCATGTTGCGTTTCCTAAATATCCCATCATCCACATTGTTATTTTGAAAGAATCTTCACCTATGAGATACATAGCAAAAGAAGTAAATGCCCCTAAAAATGATGAAACTGCTATTCCAACTATAAGGAGAGTTGCTACATTCACTTTATTTCCTTTTTTAGCCATTTTAAAAATCAACAGTGTACTTGTAAGGCAGGTAACAAATGCAATGACACCATACATAAAATCTGGCATACCAAATACAAAAGCTATTACTGCTCCAAAAGTTGCACTTGCTGCTATCCCTATAATATATGGATCAGCCAATGGATTCTGAAATACTGTCTGAACTACTGCACCGCTTGAAGAAAGCATCATCCCTATCAGAACTGCCATAACAATTCTTGGAAGTCTCAAATTAAATATTATTATTTTCATGTATTCTGGAGCTTTCTCTGGAGTAAATATATATTCCAGAGGAATAGGAACACTTCCTAAAGGTATAGAAAGTATTCCAACTATAAAAATTCCTATTGTCAGCACTATAGGTAAAACTTTTTCCATTTTTATTTCCTCTCGTATCTTTTATTTTATAAGCTGTATCTGAATCCTACATAATAATTTCTTTCAGATGCAGGGTCATATGTGAATACTCCTGTAGATTCTGTATAATCTACATCTTCATAATATTTTTTATCAAATAAATTATTTACTCCAGCATGCAGGCTCAAACCAAAATCAAAGTTATAGTTTGCTCTGATATTTGTTACCACATGAGAATTTTTCTTTCCACCTAGATTTTTATTATTCAAATAAACATCATCTATATATACAACTTCTCCACCTACATTGAATTTACTAGTGAAAGCATAGTTTGCTCCTATATTAAATTTATTTCTTGGAACATTTGCTACTCTGTTTCCTGATACATCTACACCTTTTACTTCACCATCTTTAATTTTTGCATTGATATATGCATATGACTGTGATAAAGTAAGTTTATCTATGTATTGCTCTGCTTTTAATTCAAATCCTACTCTTTCAGTTTTTCCAAGGTTGTAGTTATCAATAGTCATACTTGCACTTCCCATTGTTCCAGAAGTTTCACTTGTTATCTCATCTTTAGTGATTGTATAGAATACTGAAGCGTTTAAACTTGTAAATCCTATGTAATCTGATACTCCAATTTCAAAGTTATCATATTTTTCTGATTTAAGATCATTCAGATAATATCCAGCTGCATTTTTATTTGTCAATAATGCTGGAGGTGGTGATGTAAATCCTCTTTCATATCTGATGTAAGTTTTTCCTGTATCTGAATACAGATAATTAGCTGATACTTCATATGCAAAGTTATCATCATCAGTAGTTGTGTTTATTCCCGGACTTGTTGAGCTTGTTCTTTTTACTTTGTAGTCTGCCCTCTCATATCTCACTCCCTGAGCAAATTCAAAATTTCCCCATACATAGTTATTCATTACAAATCCACTTATTGTTTCCTTGTTCAAATCATTTACAGTAAGGATATTGTTCATCATTGGAGGCATATTCATCAGACTTTTTCTCTTAGCATCATTATCAATATATTCCAATCCGAATATTACTGAACTTCCTTCACCATATCCGTATCTTAATTTAGATTTTACCCCTTTTTTCTCATCTCTGAACAGAGCATCCTGTGTCATCCAAAGCTTCATAGGACCCATAGTTCCTTGATAACTTCTGCTTTTTACTTTCATTTCTGTTTCCTGTGAAAACAATACTAAGTTCAAATCAAGATTTTCACTAAGTTTGTTATTGTATGTTAAAACATACTCATCTTTATCTGTTTTTGTTTTGCTGTGCTCTCCATCTGTAAGCCCTGATTGTTTTCTGTCATCTTCCACCTGAGCTCTTGTCAGCATTTCAGGATATGTCTCATCAGCCTTATATTTTGAATATTTAAATCCTATGTTCTGTGTATCTGATATTCTGTATCTAATATCCCCTTGGAAATAATCAGAATCAGATTCATCATAATCTCTGTATCCTTCTTTGTCATTTTTTGTATATGCAAGATTTATATCAAAATTTCCAAAAGTTTCTCCCACAGCTACATTAGTCTTATTGCTTCCATAGTTGCCATGATCGAATCCTACAGAGGCTGTCCTTCCAGTTCCTCTTTTTGTGATGATATTTACCACTCCTCCAGAAGTCCCACTTCCATAAAGAACTGATCCTCCTCCAGGCAATACCTCGATTCTTTCAATGTTATCTACAGCTATTGTATTGATAGGAGTAGCAGTCATTGATGTATCAAGAGAATTGATTTGTACTCCATCTACAAGTATTTGTACATTTTGTTTAGCCTTATCTCCCTGTCCTCTCAAGTCGATTATTGAATCTTTTCCCTGTTTTACAATATTGATACTTGGGATATCATTCAATATCTGATCAACAGTTTTGTAGTTTTTCTGTTGAATTTCTTTTGAAGTCATCACTGTTGGATTACTTGCTGTTTTTCTCATTTCAGTTTCAAATCCAGTAGTAGAATAAATAACACTTTTCCCTAAGTCTACACTTTGTTCTCCATACGCTGTTACTGCCAATACTGCCCAAAGCAAAGCTGTCTTCTTACTCATTTCTAATATCTCCTTCTTTAATGTTTTATATATATTTTTATTTATTAAAAATTTTTTCCATAACATAGATAATAGCATCACTTGAAAGATTATTTCCCCAGAATACACCTTCTGTTGTGAGAGTATAGTTATCATCATTTTCTTTTACTAAACCTTTATCTTCGTATTCTCCCATTTTCTCAGCAAAATATTTAAGTTCTTCCTCTTTTAAAATATTTCTCAATGATTCTTTAGATATTACTGGAAACTGCATTATTCCAGATAGTTTTGAAAATCTCTCATGATACTCTGTCTGCTGCGAATAAAAAGACATCTCTTTATTCATTCTGTAGACTCCAATTCCATGTACTGATCCCCCTGCTCCTACTCCAATAGGGAATGTATCTCCTCCCGTATTTCTGACTTTGATATATTTATAGTCATCTCCACCATTTCTTGCTATCTTTGTAAGCTCAAGAATATGATATTCATCTCCTCTCAACATTTCATCAACAAAGTGTTGATACAGAAGATAATCTCTTTTCATATCCTCTTCCATTTTTACCTTTTCAGCTTCAATATCTTTTGACAGCTTTGAACCTTCATGCACCATCAAGGAATAGAAACTTGCACTGCTAATTTCCAATTCTTTTACTATTTTTGCATCTTCTACTACATCTTCTATTTTCTGTTCAGGAAAATTATATATAATATCTATGCATACATCTCCCTTGAAGAGAGATTTTAACTTTTTAAGTCTTTCTATAGTTTCCTCTTTTCCATAAGTCCTATTATAAAATTTTCTTCCCTCATCAGAAAATGTCTGTATTCCCACACTAAGTCTGTTTACTCCATACTTCATCATAACTTCAAGCTTTTCCTCTGTGAGGTTATGTAGTGTAGTTTCAAATGTAAATTCATAATCCTTAGCTAATGTTACATTTCTCTTTATACTTTCAAGTATTACTTCAAGCTGATTTGGTTTATATACTGTGGGAGTTCCACCACCAAAAAATATTACATCAAAAATTCCCTTCTTAAAATATTCAGTTTTTCCATACTTATCAAATTCATCAGCTATATACTGAGCATATGAATCTAAACTTCCATCTATCTGTTTTCTGTTAAGATTGCAGAAAGAGCATATCTTGTCACAATAAGGTGTATGTACATATATTGCTTTTCTCCTGTCATCTGGTACTTCTCTCAACATGGCTTCAAAAATATCTTTATCTGCCTTCTTTCCAGAAATATATTTGTTAATCAAACTATTGCTATCATGATGTGATTTTAATCTTTTATCAAATAGCATTAAATTTTTTGTCATTCTTTCCTCCTAAATTTCACACATTAGAACTTCATTTTTTCCTACTGAAACCATACTTTATTCCAACAGAAAAAAAATTCATATCTGAAGTTATATTAATATTTATTTTTTTTATTGTCAAGTAAAAAATTATTTAATACAAAAATATAGTTTTTGAAATTATTTGACTTTAAAAGTATTTTTTGATATAACTTATGTGATGATAAAATTTTTAGGAGGTTCTTTTAATGAAAACACTTGTTACTTATTCTACAAAAACTGGTAATACAAAAAAGGTTGCTGAATCTATTGCTAAAGCTATAGAGAATGCTGAAATAAAAGATATTGCAGAAGTAAGCAATCTGGATTACAACTTGATTATTGTAGGAACTTGGATAGATAAAGGAACAGCAGATGCAAAGGCTATTAACTTTATAAAGACTATCAAAAACAAAAATACAGCCTTTTTCTTCACATTGGGAGCTTATCCTGATTCTCAACATGCTATGGATTGTGTTGAAAATATAACAAAACTTTTCACTGAAAATGACAATAAAGTATTAGGGCACTTCCTATGTCAAGGAGCTATTGATCCTAAACTTATAGAAATGATGCAGACTAAATTTGGACCTGAGCATCCTCATGGACCAAATCCTGAAAGAATAAAAAGATGGGCTGATGCAAGTCTTCATCCTGATGAATCTGATTTAAACAATGCATATACATATTTTAAAGACCTTATAGCAAAACTTTAATTAAATTTTTAGGAGGAACATACTGAAATGATGTACTATTTTAAAGTGGGAGGTCCACTGATGTGGATACTTTTCATATTATCTCTTATCTCTACTACTGTTATAATTGAAAGATTATTCTTTTTCTTTAAAAAAGAAAAAACTATGAACAGAAATTTTAGAAAAGAAGTAATACTAGCTGTTTCTAACAGAGATATGTGTAGAATAATTGAAATTTGTGACAAAGAGAGAAATTCTGTTGGATGTACAGTGAAAAAATTCCTTTGCAGATGCAATATATGTGATACTAATCTAAAAGATTTTCACCAGTTCGATCAGATAATAAAAGAAATTGAGATGGATGAGATAAGTCCTCTGGAAAAAAGACTTCATATCTTAGGAATAATAGCTCATGTGGCTCCTATGCTTGGACTTTTGGGAACTGTTACTGGAATGATTGATGCCTTCAAAGATCTTTCTAAATTTGGAGCTGGAGATCCTACTATTGTAGCTGACAGTATATCAAAAGCATTGATAACTACAGCAGCAGGACTTTCTATTGCTATTCCAGCATTAGTGGTATACAATTTGTTAAATAAGAGAATCGAAGAAATTGAAGAGGAAATAGATAAAATAACAACTAATGTTATTAATATTGTGAGGGGATAAGAATGGCTAGATACAAAAAAAAGAGAGCACTTCTTACTCCTGATCTTACACCACTTATAGATGTGGTATTCCTGCTTTTAATATTTTTCATAGTTTCTACAACTTTTAACAAATATGGTAATATTGATATCGACCTTCCAACTTCTACCTTAGCCAGTGAAGAAACTAAAGATAAGAATTTGGAAATTATTATTGATAAAGACAACAGATATTTCATTACTCTTGGGGATAAGAAAAATGTAGAAATAACTTTTGAGGAACTTGACAGTTATTTGAATGGAGTAGAAAGTGTCTCTGTAACTGGAGATAAAGAATTAAAATATCAGTATATCATAGATATCATAACTAAAGTAAAACAACATGGCATAGAAAATTTAGGAATAAATTTTTATGAGTAAAAGAATAAGAGGTTTAATATGAAGAAATACTTTATTATAGCACTTCTGCTGCATGGAATGCTCTTTTTTAAATTGAGTCTTCCCACTGTTACAAAAGATTTAGATGCTAAAGAAAATTCTTTGAAACAGAGTGTACCAGTTACTTTTACACAAGTGAGCAAGACGGTTCCAGCAGCAGCTCCACCACCTCAAACTGTTGCAGAGCCTCCAAAACCAAAGGAGATTCCTAAGAAAGAGGTAAAACCTGAAACACCTAAACCTGTTCCAAAGAAAACAGTGCCTAAAAAAGATATACCTAAAAAAGAAACAATAAAAGAACCAGAAGCAAGCGAAGTAAAAAAAGCCCCTGAACCTTCAGAAACTTCTACTTACAGCTCAAGTTCTGCCAATAACAATTCTGGACTTCCTGGTATGGACAGCTTACTTACAGCTAATGCTGATGGTACTTACAATGCTGTTTCCAATCATGGAATAAAATACAAGATAACTAGAGAAATTCCTCCTACATATCCTAAACAAGCTGAAAATATTAGATACAGGAAAAAAGTAATAGTAAGGGCTAAATTTCTTGTAGACCAGTTTGGTAATGTGAAAAACATATCTATTATTGATTCTCATAGTAAATTAGGATTCGATCAGGCTGTAATAGATGCTTTAGGAAAATGGAAATTTTCTCCTATTGTATATAATGGAAAAGTTATAAGTGTGTATTTCCAAAAAGAATTTGTTTTTGAACCAAAATCATAAAACTATATGGGGAAAAAATTAAGTTTTAGAATTTCAAGGTTTATATTCATGAAGTTCTAAAACTTTTTTATTCAACAAATAAAAACATTCAGCTCTATTCTCCTTGTTTTATATTTATTTCCTGTTCTCATTTTTAATATTCTAACTTTTCAAATAACTTTTCTTTCTATCGTTCCTATTATTATTCAATATTTCAAATGATTTCTATTCTCAATTTTCCTATAACTCTACCATCTGTAATTATAAAATACCACTTCTTAAAATTTAATTTAATGTTCTTTTCCTCTAAATACGCTTTCCTTTATTAAAATTTTTCTAATTTTTACTTAATCTTTTTTACTATAAATATATTCTATCATTTTAAATTCTGTGATTTTATAAAATAAAAAATGATGCAGTCACCCACACCATTTTTTATTTATATCTTTAAGTTATTATACTAATTTCTTTAATTCTGTTGCAACAAACTCAACCTCAGGACCAACTATTACTTGAACAGCTGTCTTACTTGGTTTTAATACACCAGGAACAAGTTTTTTGATTTCTCCATCTTTAACTACAGAGCTATCTACTACATCAAGTCTTAATCTAGTAGTACAGTTATCAATGTTGACTATATTTGCTTTTCCACCTAAAAGAGGTAATAAAGCAGTAGCTAATTCAGTATTAGAAGTAACTTTGACTGTTTCTGTAACTTCAGCAGTATCATCATCTTCTCTACCAGGAGTCTTTAGATTGAATTTTTCAATGGCATATTTAAATACTACATAATAAATTACAAAGAATACAAGTCCTTGTATTATAAGCATATACCAACCTTGAGCCAGTGGATTTCTTGTTGAAAGAACTAAATCAATAAATCCAGCTGAGAATCCAAATCCTGCCATCCAGTGCATAGATGCTGCAATGAATACAGATATACCAGTTAATATAGCATGTAATAAATATAATCCAGGAGCAACGAACATGAATGCAAATTCGATAGGTTCTGTAACTCCAGTAAAGAAACTTGCAAATCCAGCTGCTAACATGATAGAAGAGATTTTTGCTCTGTTTTCAGGTTTTGCAGTTTTTACAAATGCAAGACAAGCTCCTAACAATCCAAACATCATGATTGGGAAGAATCCAGCTTGATACATTCCAGTTTTTCCTATTACAGCTGTTCCTTCAGCGATAGATTTTGCTCCACCTAGGAAGTTAGGGATATCATTAATTCCAGCAACATCAAACCAGAATACTGAGTTCAAAGCATGATGTAATCCAACAGGTATTAATAATCTGTTGAAGAATCCATAGATTCCTGCTCCAACTGGTCCTAATTTACTGATTCCTTCTCCAAATGATACAAGTCCAGAATAAACTGCTGGCCAGATATACATAAGTATGAAAGAAACCAACATCATGACAAATGATGAAATAATTGGAACAAGTCTTTTTCCACTAAAGAAAGATAGGAATTTAGGTAATTCTACCTCACTGAATTTATTATAAAGTGCTGAAGATATAACCCCACAAAGAATACCTGTAAATTGGTTGTTTATCTTAGCAAAACCAGCAGGTACTTCATTTGCAGGAATTCCTTTTATCATTCCTACTGCACCTGGAGATAATAAAGTAGTTACAACTAAGAAAGAAACTAATCCAGCAAGAGCTGCTGATCCGTTTTTATCTTTAGACATACCAAATGCTACACCAATAGCAAACAGAATAGGCATATTATCAATTATTGCCCCTCCTGATTTAATAAAGAAAGCTGCTAATACACTTTCTCCCCCCCATCCTACAGGGTCAATCCAATATCCTAAACCTAATAATATTGCAGCAGCAGGCAGAACTGCAACTGGCACCATAAGCGCTTTACCTATTTTTTGAAGATAACTAAACATAACTTTCCCTCCTTATAAATATTTTTAAATTATTTTTTAGCATTTTTTGCTTTATTGAGAATTTATAATTCATTTGATTTCATTATAGCATAATAAAAAAATTATTTCTACTAGATTTTAAAAAAACAACTGTTCTTTTTCAGTGTCAATTATATTGAATAAAATACATTTAGTTTCCTATACTTAATGTTCTGCCTCTGTTATCGAATTTAGTTAATATATTCTTCAATAATTTTTTCTTTATTCCTTTAAAATATTTACGAATTATTTTTTCAAAATAATAAAGGAAATAAAATTTAAGGGATAATATATTAAATAGAAGTAGTTTATATATATTACGGAAAACTATTATTTTATACAACTTTGGAGGTAAAAATGAAAAAAATAATAACATTACTTGGTACTCTACTCATAACTATTTCATCTTTTGCTGTTTCTGCAGATGATTTTGAAGTTCAAATGAAATCTTTGGAAAAAGAATATCAGCTTCTTTTACAGAAAGAAGATCAAAGATATGCTGAAGAAAAAGAAATAGCTGAAACAGCAGCAACAGTTCTTACAGGACAAAAAGATCTTTACAAAAGTGTAACTGCCAGTCTAAACGAATTACAGCAAATGGGAAAATATGTTTTTTATAAAGATGACTATAATCAGCTTCTAGAAAAATATAAGATTATATTAACAGATATACAAAAATCTATGAATGAACAACAGATTATAATTGATAATTTTAAACAAATACAAGCAGAAAAAGAAGGAAATAAATAAGATTAAAAAAGGGTGAAAAAAGCATTATTTTAACTTTTGTCACCCTTTTTCAATTAATTTTTTGAATAAGTTTCTATTAGAGCTTATACACTAGCCCTGTTCCAACTATCTATTCTCCTTTAGTCTTATTCTTATGAGAATTATTGTGAGAATAATAAGTCCTTTTTATATTAAACAATACTCCCTTTTTTAGTTTCTTCTATATTTAAATTATTTATTTCACCACCAGTTTTTTCTTTTAAAGTATAAAATCATTCCTGCAACAACAATAAACATTAATCCTAAAACAAAGTAATATCCATATTCCCAAGACAATTCTGGCATATATTGAAAATTCATTCCATAAAGTCCAGCTAAAAAACTCAAAGGAATAAAAATAGTAGATATAGTTGTCAATATTTTCATTATTTCATTCATATTATTTCCTATTGATGAATGACAAAGCTGAATTAAATCATTACTTCTATTGTAGATTATTTCTATACTTTCATAGATTATAGTTCCATGGTCATGAAGATCCTTTAAATATATATTCATACTTTCATCAAAATAATCAACATTTGAAATTTTTATTAAAATTTCTTTAATAGGTATAACATTTCTTTTAAATTTTGAAATTTCTTTTTTTAAACTTATGATGTCTTCTATAATCTTTTGAGATGGATTATTGACTATTTTTTCTTCCAAAGCTTCTATCTTTTCTTCAAAATCCTCTAAAATTAAAAAGTAATTATCTACAATAATGTCAAAAAGTGCATACATCAAATAATTTTCTTTTTTCTTCCTTAGTCTTCCTATTCCATTTTCTATTCTTTCTTGAAGATTATCAAAAATATTTCCAGTTTTTTCTTGAAAAGTTATCAAATAACCTTCTCCTAAAATAAAAGAAATCTGTTCATATTCAATTTCATTATTTTTTTTATTTAGATATATCATTTTTAAGAAAAATGATATATATTTTTCTCTTTCTTCAAATTTTGGACGTTGATCTATATTCAAGATATCTTCCAGCACTAGATTATCTATTTCATAAAAAGTTCCTATTTTTTTTATTAATTCAACATCATGCACACCTTCAATAGCTATCCAATTTACAAAATTTTTTTCATTAAATAAAGATAATTTATCAAGAGAATTATCAATTACTTTTTTTACGGTTTCTTCATTATATGAATAAAAAATAATTTTAATTTTTTCATCTTTTAGCTCCCCAGTATATACAAGAGTTCCTGGTGCCAGTCCAACTTTTTTATTTTTCATAATGCCTCCTTCATTAATCCAATATATACAATAGTTTTATATATGAACCTTACTTCTATATTAAAAATTTTAGTAAAGCTTAAAAAGAATAATTTTAAATATATCTTGTTCTATTTTAAAATTATCTTAAAAAAATCACAAAGTTCTTTATTTCCATAAACTCCAATTAATCTTCTTTTTTCTTATTTATTTTTTTATTACTTTTTCAAATCATATATTATTATTTTTTCAATAATTTATATTATATTATAGCATATGCTCATCAGAAGCTTTATTTGATTATAAACTATTTCAAAAAACTACTTTCTTGATTTATCTTTGTTTAGTGTTTTTTAATTTAATAAATATTTTTTTAAAGATTTATAAAAGATATAAAAAATGGCTGCCAAAAGGCAGCTCAAATATCATTCTTATAAAAACATATTTATACATACTACAACTACAATAATTATAATTCCTGCTATTAGATAATTTTTTGCAAATTTATCTTTATGTACCAATACTTCTTTTTCATTTTTTTCTCTTGCTGTATCTTTTTTTATTTCCTCAGCTTTTACTTCTTCTTTTATCTCTTCTTTAATAATTACTTCTTCTAACTTATCTTCAATTTTTTCTATTTTTTCTTCAGCTTTAACTGTATTTTCTATTTTCTTTTGTATTTCTTCTTCTGCAATAATTTCTTCTCTTGTTTCTTCAACTACTGCTTCTTCTTTCTTTTTCTTTTCCTTTTCCTCATTTTCAGATAATGTTTTTTCAATATTTTCCATATTATCCTTTAAAAACTTTCTTCCTAACGGAGTTAATTTATACTTATCATTTCCAAAATACTTTTTTAATTCAGTTTCATTTACATTTTCACTAACCCTTTGGATAAGAGTTTCTTTATTCCCTGTTTGTACCAAACCAGCATTTTTTAAAATCTCTTTAAGTTCTTTTACTGTTCCTTGATGAATATCACATATTTTTATATAATCTTCTTTTAATGCTGTTTTCAAATAATTTTTTTCATTAATTTCATATTTATTCAGCAACGACTTTGAATCCTCTGTGTCATAGTCTCCATCATTTACCAACTTTAACAAAAGCCCAATCTTAAAATTTTCCACAAATTCTCCTCCTTCTATGCTTTATGAATATTCTTACTTTCTATAATATACTATTTATACCATAAAATCAAATTATATAATTTTTTTTAATTTTTATTAAGCAAAATTTCATCTATAATTCTAAAAAATCAACTTTATCTTTATAATATATCTTTTTAAACTATTTTTATGTGATATAATAAAAAGAAAAACAAAGGAGATTTATTTATGAAAAAAATTCTTATAATTTTTTCTCTTTTTATCTTAATGATTAGTTGTAATATTGGAAAAAGAGAGCTTGATATATCAAAAAAAGAAGAGAGAGATGGAATAATCTATATTATTAATGAAAAGAAACCTTTTACTGGAAAAATCACTGCCAAATATGAAGATGGCAAAATGAAATCTGAAGAGAATTTTAAAGAGGGTAAATATGATGGTGCTGTAAAAGAATATTTCTCAAATGGACAGCTCGCTTTTGAAGGAATGTTTAAAGATGGAGAATTAAATGGAGAAGCAAAAATATACTTTGATAATGGGCAAATAGAGAATGAATCATCTTATATTAATAACAAAATTGAAGGTATTTGTAAGATATATTATGAAGACGGAAAATTAAGAAATGTTATAAATTTTAAAGATGACAAAAGAAATGGTCCTTCTGAATATTACTATCCTAATGGACAACTGCAGTATTTAGAAAATTATGTTGATGATATACTCCAAGGAGAAGGAAAAATATATTATGACAATGGTATTTTGAAAGAGGAAAACAATTACCTTGATGGAAAATATCATGGTTTAGTAAAAGCATATTACCCAACTGGGAAATTGGAAAGCGAATATAATTATAAAAATGGAAAAGCTCATGGAGAATCAAAAATTTATTATGAAAATGGAAAGATAAAAAACATTGTTAATTTCGTTGAAGATAAAATCAATGGAGTTTCTAAAATTTACTATGATAATGGCCAACTTGAAGGAGAATATACTTTTGTTGATAATCAGTTTGATGGTTTATTCAGAAAATATTCAAGAGATGGTAAAGTTACTAATGAAGCTATATTCAAACAGGGAAAAGTAGAAAAAATTATTAAATAAATATTTAAAAGATGGATAGCTGCAGGTTATATTAATTTTCTTCCTGTGTGTTGTCCTCTTTTTTTATAACCTGTTTTACATTTTTATCCAGTTTGCCCCTTTTTGTTTCTTATATAATATGTTATTTTCTACAAAAAAAATGATTTCCTTGTATATTTAAAAAAAAACATGTATTATTGAATTAACAACAGTTTTCTTGGGGGGAAAATTATGGATCATGGTTTTTTAAATGTACTGCCTGTAATAGTTGCAGCAGTTCTTACAATAATTACTAGAGAAACTTTAGTTTCACTTTTTGCTGGAATTATATTAGGAAATATAATATTAACTAATGGAAATATATTTGCTGCTTTTATTAAAAGTATGACTGATATAATGACTCAGGTAAGAGGAAATGCTGAAGTAATTGCATTCTCTCTTCTTGCTGGAGCTTTAGTTATACTTCTTCAGGCTTCTGGAGGAGTAAATGGAGTTGTATATTCCCTTACTGAAAAAACCTCTGTTGTTAAAAATAGAAAACATGCTCTTTTTCTTTCATATATAATTGGAATATTTTTATTTTTTGAATCTTCTATCAACATACTTGTTTCTGGAACTATTGCAAAAGCTTTTTCTGAAAAGTATAAGATCTCCAGTGAAGAACTTTCTTATGAAAGTGCTTCTGTGTGTACAGCAGTTTGTGGAATATTTCCTTTCAATGGCTGGGGAGCAACTCTCATTGGTATAATTGGTGTACAGGTAGCAACTGGAACTATCAGTGGAAACCCTTCTGAAATATTAATAAAAAGTATCCCTTTTAACTTTTATCCATTAGTAACTTTAGTGACCCTTCTTTTTTATATATTCATAGGAAAGCACTGGGGAACTATGAAAAAAGCTACTGACAGAGCTAAAAATACAGGAAAACTTGTAAGAGATGAGGGAACTCCACTTATTGATACTAGTGGGAGCCAAAATTTAATGAGAAAAAATATGAAGCCTGATTTTATGAATATGGTACTTCCTCTTTTAGTTATTATTTTTATGATGCCTGTAGGGCTTTATATAACTGGAAACGGAAATATAATTCATGGTTCAGGCTCTGTTTCAGTATATTGGGCTGTTTCTGCTGCTCTTATCTGTACAGCTTTCTATTACATAGTTATCAAGAAAATAATGAGTGGAAAAGAATTTATGGCTTATTTTTATAAAGGAGCTGAAAATATGGTTCCTGTTATCATTCTTCTTGCTATGAGTTTCACTATTGGAGAAGTAGCTTCTCAACTTAATATAGGTAAATTTTTTGCTGCTGTTATCAATGGAAGAATTCACAGAATATTTGAACCTACTGTTATATTTATTATCTCAGCTATTATATCTTTTTCTACAGGAACTTCATGGGGAACATTTGCACTTATGATGCCTGTGGGACTTCAAATGTCATCTATTACAGGAAGTCACATGACACTCACAGTATCCTCTGTTATATCTGGAGCTCTTATGGGAGGAACTTGTTCTCCTGTTTCTGATATTTCAGTACTTTCTTCTATGGCTGCTGGTGCTGATCATATAGATCATATTAAAACACAGGTTCCCTATGCCATTCTCAATGGATTGATATCTGCTATTCTATTTATTATTTCAGGCTACATCTTTAATCGTTAAATATTAAAAAATTTTTGTTTTTTAAAGAACAATATTACAGTTCTTGAACTCATTTTTTTAATCGTTTTCTATCAAAAATGTATACATTAAAATTTTTATTTTGCTTAAATAATTTGCTTTTTTTGTTTTTATATAATATACTATATTAAGAGAATCCTTTTTAATATTATATTTTTATAAATAACTGGGGGAGATTTACCTTTAAATTTATGGAGGTGGTCTTTATGATAAGTTCACATTTAATTAAGAGGGCAAAAGCAGGAAGCGAAGAAGCTATCCAGGAAATTTTTAAAGTATTTCATGGTATTATGTTTCTGAAAACTAAAAAATATTTCTTTTATGGTGGAGATAAGGAAGATGTGCTTCAAGAAGCTATGATAGGGCTTTTAAAAGCTATAAATGGTTATGAGTCAGGTAAACAGGCATCTTTTAAAACTTTTGCAATTTTATGTATTAAAAGACAGTTGATTACTGCAATAAAAAGTTCCAATAGTGGTAAGCATAAAATGTTGAATATGGCTGTAAATAACAATGAAAATTCTTTTGATTATAATGCTGTTCCAGCATATTCTAATAAATCATTTAATTTTTATAATCCTGAAGAAATATATTTAAGTAAGGAAAAATTTAAATTTCTGAAAAAATACTTAAAAACACATTTGAGTAAAATGGAAAATGAAATCTTTGATTATATGCTTGTTGAAATGTCATATACAGAAATTGCTTCTCAAACTGGAAGAGAACCAAAATCAGTAGATAATGCTATACAAAGAATTAAGAAAAAACTTAAAAACTTCACTGATGAATATGAAGCTGTTCAATAGGTGATTCTAAAAAGTTTTGATAAAATAATAAATATATTTTATTTTAAAATTGTTTAACAAGGGTTGATTTCTGTAAACAGCAGGAGGCAATCCTTTTTTACATTATAGAATTCTTTAAAATCAAATTCAAAGATACTTACTCAAGTTAAGTTTTATCATTTTTTATCATCAAATAGATTTCAGGTAATTAATCTCCATACTTTTTTGATTTATTTACAAAATCAGTGTATAATAAATAATAGAACTAGAAAATATCATGCAGGGGGGTATCTATGAGCGAATCATTAAAAGAAATTTCTGGTGTAGTGAAAAAAATGTGGGTGGGAAATTTTAAATTTTTTACTGAGATAGAAAATATGTTTGGGGGATTTATTGCATATAAACACAGTAAATGCTTGGCTACTGTTGAAAAAGCATATTTATTGACTAATGACAAAATAATTCTTGAAGGAAGAGAAGAGATTACTGCTAAAACTATGACTACTATGTTGTTTGAAGAAATGGAAGGATATTTGAAATCTCATGCCTCTTATATTACCAACAGTGAGATGGGAGCTTTTTACATACACACTTCTCAAAAAGAAATAGCTGATTCTGAAGAAAAAAGACTTTTAGAGCTTCTTCATTCTATTAGAGAAGCTTTGACAAAATAAAAGGAACAGGGAAATTATTTTCCTGTTCCTTATTTCATTTATATTATTTATTCAAATATGGATTCTGATCCCTCAGCCATTCCAGTTCGCTGTCATATTTATTTTCAGCTATGACATCTTTATATTTTTCCAAAATATATATTTTATCACAGTGATCACAATAATAAGCAACAGTTTTATAGAATTTAAATCTGCTGACGCAGTTATCAGATAAAGTTCTTTTTACTAGATTATTGCAATTTTTACATTTCATAAATTCTCCCCTGATGTCTTATAATTTAATCACAATATCTCCATTGTAAATAAAAAAAATTCATTATTTATAAATTCGATAGATTATTGCCAATATAATAATAAAAAGAGAAATTATTTGTATATGCACTTTCTTACTCTTATATCCAATATAACTACATAATATTACTATTGCTCCTAGAATTAATTTCGGCATATTTTCCCTTTCCCCCTGTTTTTTAATTGGAAAAAATATACTTTATTATTTAAAAAATAATATATTTTATCACTCCTTTTATCCTATCAGACATTTTATTATATCATAATATTTATTGTTTTTATAAAAATTATAAAGGAAAGATTTATTTTTTTCTATTATTTTAATTATTATTTTATTCTTTTCCCTTTAATTTTATATAACTGTGGATTATAAAAAACTAATTTAATCTTTTTTACTGTTAGATTTTTAAATGGTTAGAAGTATTATTCTTTATTCTAAAAATTTCAATATTAAAAAACCTATAAACTTCAGAAATTTTTATTTCTAAAATTACATGGACTCATTTTTTTCTTAAATATTTATCTTCTTTTAATTTTTTTCATATTTTTTACAAAACAAAAGGACTAAATTCTTCTTTAGCCCTTTCCATATCTTTAGTCATTTAACTTTATTATTGGAGAATTATCTCCTCCACTAACTTGTGGAAGTTTTCCATCCCATTTTTCAATAGTTAATTTTCTTAACAGCATTGGTGATAATGATTCTGCCTCTACCTGATTAGCCTTTGCTTGAAGCTCTTTTTCCTTTAACTTGTATTCAGCTAATAAAACTTGATTTTCTGCTTCTACTCTAAATTTTTCTTGTTCAAATCTTGTTCTTTCTACTTCTTGTTCAGCAACCTTTTTAGCCTCAATAGCTCTTTCATATTCCACAGAGAAATCATGATTTGTTATAGAAACATTTGATACTGATAATCCATAAGCATTAAAATCATCTTTCAGATCTTCATATATTATTTTGCTCAATTCCTGTCTTTTTGAAACAAATTCTTCAATTGTGTATTTGCTTATTGAAGCTTGAACTACCTCTTTTGTTCTTGGAATAATAAAACTTGTTTCATGCAGTCCTCTAAATGATCTGTAAAGGTTTTCAGGATCAGAAACTGCACTTTGCACTGTAAGGTCTAAAACTATTGACTGCATATCCTTTGTACTTACTGACATATTATCAAAACTATATATTTTATCCCTTGTTGTTAACATTTCCTTTGTTTGAACTATTGGTATTTTAAAATTCAATCCCTCTTTATCAATTCTTGTAATTTTCCCCCAACTTGAAATAATTGCTACTTCTCCAGTTTTTACTGTATAAAATGATGTAAATACCATAAAAAATACCAATATTATTATAAATCCAGCAATTCCAAATACAATCTGTTTCTTCATTAATTCTCTCCCTTTTTGTACATAGATTAAGTATATCAAGCACTATACATAATTATTACATTTCATTAGTTTTACAAAATCTTTATATATTGAATATACTTTCAAGTTATTATAACAGAAAATTGATAAAGCACCAAATAAATCACTCATTAGAAATTTCATCAACACTTATTGTAGCCTCTTCATTATTAGATTCAGGAACAAACTTTCCATTTTCAAATCTACCTTCTAATAAAATCTGCCCATTTGGATCATACATTTTATATGAACCATTTGGAACATCAAGTTCATAGTACATCTCTATTTTTTTCTTTCCATTATCATAATATTCTTGAGTTAACCCTTCTCTCTTCCCATAACTATAGATAATCTCTCTCAAAAGTTTTTTATTTTGATAATATTCTTTTGCTACACCATTTAAAATCCCATCAGTGTAATATACTTCTATTTGAAGATTGCCAGTATCATTATAGTACTGTCTAGTAATTCCATCTCTTTGTCCATTTTTAAATATTGCATCATCAACTAAGATCCCTTCTTTTGTATAAAGTTGAAATACTCCATTCTGCATACCATTCTTCCAATGCCCTATTTCCTTTATTTTTCCATTTTGATAAGCAACATTAAGCCCATCCAATTGTCCATCTTTATAAGAATAAATTTCAATTCTATCTCCTAAATCAGTTTTAAGTCTTCCAGTAAATGGTTTTTGTTCTTCATTATTCACCATAACTCCATTTACATTACTATAGTTATCATCTAGCTGAGCAGGTAAAAATTTAAAAAGTAAATATCTATTATAATAAACTACAGCAGCTACACATAATAAAATTATGATAAGTATTATAAATATTTTATTTTTTTTCATCTTTCTAAAACCTCACTTTGTCTAAAATTTTAAATTCATATACTTTTTCAACTTCTTTTAAAATACTTTTCTTTGTTGTATTTTGATATATCAAAGAAAAAGCAATAACTATTTTAGATTTTCTATCCATAAGTAAAACTAGAAATAATAATACTTGAAATTAATATTATTCTTTTCATTGATGATATACACCCCTTTAAATTTTATAATTATGTTTTATTCTATCATAACTATTCTTTACATACAACCAATTATGAATGACTTTATGTAAACAATAATTGCCTTTTTGTAATATTTTTTATTTCTCTAGTCTTTAAAACTGAATTTTTTCTTTTCTAACGATATTTTCGATAATAAAAATAACTATCACTAACCATATTTGGCTGTTTATGGCTTATTGGAGTTCTCTTTTCAAATAATTCAAATCCAACTTTCTCTGCCACCCTGCAAGAAGCAATATTTGCACAATCTATAATCAAAATAAGATATGGTAAGTCAGATACAGATATACACCAATCAAATAATGCAGACAACACTTCAGCTGCATATCCTTTTCCCTGATGTTCTTCATCAATGAAATATGCCATTTCCACTTCATTAACTACATCCTCAAGTCCCATTCCAACTATACCAATTAATTTATCATCATTTGGAAGTACAACAGCATAACGTTTGCTTTCATATATATCTGTAGAATTTTTTTGCTTTTGATGCCAATCAATATATTTTTGAAGTACATCTGGAAATGAAGTATTTTCAGACCAATCTTTCATAAATTTAAGAACATTTTTCTGCCATACTATTCTGATTAATTCAGGTATATCTTTTTGTTCCAAGTCACGAATCACAAGCCTTTCAGTTTTAATATACATACCAGTTCTCCTTTATTTTCTGAATATTATTTTATTATATCATAAAATAGCAACTATAAAATAAACTATTTCTAAAATCATTAGAAAGTCAAAAAATAAAAAAAACTGTTAAAAACACAGTCTTTTATCCTCTATATAACTATTCATAATTTTTTTTAGTGTAAGTATACATGGTGCACAGGAAGAGACTTGAACTCTCACTGGAAAACTACCAATAAGGACCTCAACCTTACGCGTCTACCATTCCGCCACCTGTGCACACAAGGATTTTATTTTATCACAAATATAGTATTTTGTAAAGTAATTTCTTATGCCTTTAATACCATAATCCTTCTGTTCTTTTCTTGATTTTCTTTTTCTTAAATATTCTGTCATATTCTCTCAATAATATACCAAAAATAAAAAGTGGAAACAAAAATATTTTTACTGCTGTGTTAATGACAAAAGTATGAGATTTTTTTTCTTTTTTATTATATTCTTTTTTCATAGTTATCCCTCCATCAATCATTTCCACCAAGAAAAAATAGGGCACCTGCTGGCACCCCACAAATTTTTTCAGCAAATTTAAACTATGCTACAGTTACATTAGAAGCAACTGGACCTTTGTTTCCTTCAGTAACTTCAAAAGTTACAGCTTGTCCTTCTTCTAAAGATCTAAATCCTTTTGAATTGATATTAGAATAGTGTACGAAATAATCGTTTCCATCTTCACCAGAAATAAATCCAAACCCTTTGTCTTTGTTAAACCATTTTACAGTTCCTTTTAGCATTTAAAGCACCTCCAAAAATTTTAAGAAAATTAAAACCATTAAGAACAAACAAACCCTAAAATTTTTGAAAAGTGTTAAAAACTTAGTGTTTAATTTATAAATTAAGGTTTTACTACAGCTCTATTTTACCACTAATTAGCATTTTATACAAGCAAATTTTTTTAAAAAAGTTGCCTATTTATGTACTTCTATACAATTCTTAACTCACTTATTTATATTTTTTATTCAAAGCTCTTAAGATAGCAAAACTTTCTAAATCCATTTCCTCACTCAGCATTTTTGGATTAAAATGCGCTTTAAAATTATATACTACCCTCTTACTTTCCTCATCCCACTCATTTGTAGTATTAATTTTATAACCATATTTTCTAAGCTCATCTTTTATTTCAGAGATAGGTGTTACATTAAATAGAGTTTCATTCATGAAAAATATTTTATCACTCTCATCATACCATGCTCCTATATTATACTCTCTATAAAGTCTTTCCCATGGAAATTTTGGACCTGGATCAATTTTTCTCAATGGGGCCACATCTGAATGTCCCACAATAAATTTAGGTTTTATCTGATACTGCTCTGCCAAAACTTTTACCAATGCTGCTACCTTCATTATCTGTGCATCATCAAACTCTACATACTCATCATAAGGTCTGAAAAAGCCATCGTATTTAGGAGCATCTGGAATAGCTTTTATTCCCTTGTTTACTATTTCTATTCCAATTGATGTATCATTGATATTACTTCTTCCAGCAAATTCACTTACTCCAGCATGCCATGCTCTATCTTCATGAGGCACTAAAGCATATGTTGGTTCTTCAGCTTTAGAAGTTATCAAATAATGAGAACTAACATTTGGACCAGTTAAAGCTCTTATTCCTACCTCATCATTAGTTGCTGTATAATGCAAAACTATATATTTTATTCTACTATCCTTCCCCTTAGCCTGATAAGATTTTTCATCTATTTTATAGTTAACACGGCTGCATGAGAAAAAAATTATTGCCAACAGAAATAGCACCAAGCTTTTTTTCTTCATCATTTCTACCTCTCTCTTTTTTAAACTTATATTTTTATTTATCACTGAGTATATTCTACTATGTTTTCTCAAAATATCAAAAGAAATATTTAAAAAATTATAAAAAAAATTTGAAAATATCTGGATTATGTGATATAAATTAGGAACTTGTATTTTTTTAGTTTTATTTTAGGAGGAAATTTATAATGACAAAAAAGGATTTTGCAAAAGCTTTATTTGAAAAAGGGATATTTGTTTCTAAAGCTGAATCAGAAAGAAAAGTTGATGCTATTTTAACAGAGATCGAAGAAGTACTAAAGTCTGGTGATGAATTAAATTTTATCGGATGGGGAAAATTTGAAGTAGTTCAAAAAGCTGAAAGAATGGGAAGAAACCCTAAAACTGGTGAAGAAATCAAAATAGAAGCTAAGAAGACTGTAAAATTCAAAGCTGGAAAAACTTTAACAGACAAAATGAACTAATCTTTGTTTTTAAGAAGCTGGATCAAAATTGACCCAGCTTCTTTTTTATTTTCTCAGTTATTTTAATTTCTATTTTTCTTTCTTTTAAAATGGAGTGAATCACCCCATTCACCATATACTATTTCATCTCCTATAGATTTTACCTTCATATCCATATCATCTCTGCATTTTTCAACACTGTCTTCTATTCCAGGCTTATCATCATAAAGAAGATATTTTTTCTTATGTTCCTTTAGTGTAGCAGTTGGCATAAGTATATTAGCCCCTGCCAGAAGTCCTTTTTCTCTTCCATGAGGGTCTAATCCCTGTAAAGCTGTTGTAGCTGCTATATTTACATCTTTGAGGAATATTCTTGTTATCGCAATCATCTTTAAACCAAGCTCTACTCTTTTCTCCTTAGAAGGTACTATATGCTCCCATTCCTGCCCCAGTGGTGTGTCTTTATGAATTATATATGGTCCCATTCCTATCATATCTATTTTCATATCTCTATAGAAAATAATATCATCTACTAAATCTTCTTCAGTTTGACCTGGAAGTCCAATCATAACTCCTGTTCCTACCTGATACCCTATATCTCTCAAATCCTCTAGACATCTTTTTCTCACTTCAAAGGTATGTTTACCATCTTGAGGATGAAGCTTTTTAAATAGTTCCTCATTTGTACTTTCAATTCTCAAAAGATATCTATGAGCTCCTGCATCAAACCATCTCTTATATGTTTCATAAGATTGTTCTCCTAAAGAAAGTGTGATTCCCAGTTTTCCATTAGAAAGTTTTTTTATCTCTTTTACTATATCTTCTATAAAATCAGTAAATTCTTCATCCTGTCTTTCTCCAGATTGAAGTGCCAGTGAACCATAATTATTCTCATATATCCACTTTACTCCTTTCATTATTTCATCTTTAGACATAGAAAATCTTTCAGCCTTGCAGTTTCCTTTTCTTATTCCACAGTAGTTACAGTTTTTTATACAGATATTACTTATTTCTATAAGTCCTCTGTAATATACTTTTCTTCCTATTTCTTCAGTTTTAATCTCATAGGCTTTTTTATAAAGCATATCCAATTCTTTAGAATCAGATATTTTCATAAGAGTGACTAAATCATCTCTAGTAAATTTTTCTTTCTCTAATATCTCTTTTAATCTCATTTTTTCTCCTATTTTATCATTACTTGTTGTCTTTCTTTTTTCATATTTTTTCGAAAACCTATATGCAAATGTCCTCTTTTAGGATAATATATTAATTGGTCATAACTTAATGAAGATTTCATTATCTTTTGAAATTCTTTTTTTGCTGAACCTTTTTTCAGTATTATATCAACAGCCAGACCACTTTGATGAGCAGAACTATCAGAACCGCCTACTCTCTTATTCACACGGCTGCTCCTGTACCAACTGCTTACTTGAATTGGTCTTCCCAACAGTCTTCTAACTTTATCCAGCCTTACAGCTGTATATCTTATGTTAGCTGCCTGTTGTTTTGAAGGTGTGTTGTCTATCCCATATTTTTTGGCACTGGCACTATCTACTGCCTCTCCCATTGTAAAATATTTAGAGATTTTTTCATCTCTCCTAATCTCTGCTCGGGAAAACATACATCCTGAAAACAATATTGTCAGTAATATAAAAAATGATAATTTTTTCAAAATTTTCCCCCTTAAAAACTTAAACTAATTTATAGAAAGGATGTTCAAACTATGTCAAACAAAACCAAAGCCGTATTTTCCATGCTTATATCCGCCTTAGGATTTACCCTTATGAGTGTTACAGTAAAGTACCTGAGAGATATTCCTTTATTTGAAAAAGTATTTTTTAGAAATCTGGTGAGCCTTGTTATAGCATTCTACCTGATTAAAAAATCTGCTGTTCCTATTTTTGGACAAAAGAAAAGTCAGTTGGCTCTTTTTGCCAGAGCAGGATTCGGACTTGCTGGAGTTATACTTAACTTCTATGCTATAACTCATCTGACTCTTGCAGATTCCACCATGCTTGGAAAGCTCTCTCCAATATTTGTCACTATAATGGCATGTCTTTTCTTAAAAGAAAAAATAGATAAAGAACAGATTATTGGTATATTTATTACATTTGGTGGAGCATTACTAGTTATAAAACCTGAATTCTCTTTAAGTATAATTCCAAGTCTAGCTGGACTGCTGTCAGCTGCCTCTGCAGGAATTGCCTACACACTTCTTAGATACTTAAAGGATAAAGAAAGTCCTGATACTATTGTATTTTATTTTTCTGTTGTATCAGTAGTAGGAACTCTTCCTTTTGTTCTTAATGATTATATTATGCCTAATTCAACTCAGCTTATGCTTTTATTAGCCACTGGGCTCTTTGCTTCTATAGGGCAATTCGGTATAACTTATGCCTACAAATATTCAAAGGCTACAGAAGTATCCATTTATAATTATTCAGCAATTGTTTTTGGTATTATATTAGGATTCATATTCTTCCATGAGATACCTGATATGCTGAGCCTTTTAGGTGGTGCTATAATCATAGGAGTTGCTTACTATACATTCAGGCACAATCAGAAAAAAGCTTAACGTTTCTTATGATTTACAAAACTCACTGCCAGCATTGTTTTAGCATCTGAGAGATTTGTTATATTAATATCTTTCAAAGATATTCTTTCAACTTCTAAAAACTCATCATCATCTAGGTGTTGGTGAGTTTTTTTTAATTCTTCAGCATAGTAAATATAAAATTTACCATCTGTCATTCCTGGACTGTTATAAAATTCACACATTTTTTCTATTTTGCCAGCCTTGTATCCTGTTTCCTCTTCAAGTTCTCTCAATGCAGCTTCTTGAGGATCTTCTCCCTCTTCCACCAATCCAGCAGGTATTTCCATAGTTACCTTTTTTACTGCTGGCCTGTACTGCTTTACCATAAGTATTGTATTATCATCAAAGGAAGCAACTATTCCTACTGCCTCTTTTTTTCCAGTAAATGTCCAGTCTACTATTTTTTCATTAGGAAGCTGTAATTTTTCACTATAAACTGTAATATGATTATTTTTAAAAACTTCTTTTCTTTCTAAATGTTTGTATTTCTCTACCATTTATTCCCCCAGTATCTCCTTAGTTTTATATAAAATTATTCCACACGCCATGGCTACATTCAAAGATTCTGCTATCCCATAAATTGGTATTATTATTTTTTCATCACATATTTTTAAAAAATTCTGAGATACCCCATCTCCTTCACTTCCAAATACTATTGCATTTTTCTCTGTAAGCTTCATTTCAGTATAAGATACAGAATCTTTATCCAATGCTGTAACCTCCATTTTATAGTTTTCTCTTTTGAGAAAAGTTATAAGCTCCTCTTCTTCCATGTAAAGTATATTCATATTGAGAATAGAACCCATACTGCTTCTCACAACTTTCTCATTGTAACAGTCTACACTTCCCTTTGTGAGAATTATATCTTTAAATCCAGCTGCATCAGCTACTCTTATAATAGTTCCCAGATTTCCTGGATCTCCTATTTTATCAAGAACTACTATATTCTTCTGTAATTTAATCAGTGAGCCCTTAATATATGGATATACAACTATTACACCTTGTGAATTTTCTTGTGAAGTGAGCTGTGCAAAAACTCTTTCAGAAACAATTATCTTCCTGCATTGAAACTTTTCTAATTTTTCTTCTATTTCTCTAGTTATCCCATAATTTTCTCTAAAAACTATTATCTCAGGTTCAAAAGTAAAATCAAGAAATTTTCTTCCTTCAGCTATAAAAAGCTGTTCCTCTTCTCTATATTTTTTTATTTTAAGTTTCTTTATTTTTTTTATTGTATTATTTTCTAGACTGTTAACGTAGTCCACTGTTCCTCCTAAAACTTTTTTGATTATTTTTAAATTTTCCTACAGTAATTATATCATAATTTATCAAAAATTAGGATTTTAATTTATACTCTCCTCCCTTCTTAATATTTACTTTAAGGAAAATATGAGCTATAATTAATTGTACAAATATTGTATTACACTAAGGAGGAAGTTTGTATGCTTTTATTAAATTTTATAAAATTAATTTCATCTTTTCATTCCAAAAAACTTCCCAATCCAAATATTATTACAAAACTTGGTATACTTGGTATTCGGATAGCTCAGGAATATTCTTCAAGATTTGATGTCATAGATATAGAAAAATGTATTTATCTATCTAAATTTCAAACCTCTGATACAGAAAAAGAAGATAGGCACCTTCTGACTCTGCTGCCTAAAAAAAGTCCTCTGTTGTCACAAATGGAGTATTATGATAATGATTCCTACTCTTACTCAGACATAAACTATCTTTTTAAAGGCTGTCTGAAAAACGGTATTGAAATCACTATAAAAGCTGTTAATGAAAATGCTAAAAAGAATTTTACTAAAAAAGTAGCTTCATTGGAAAAAGAATTAAAATTTCTCTCTTGGTTCTATCCTAGATTCAACAAAAAATATAAGACAGTTGAGATAATTGAAAATTTAAAAAAAGTAACTGAACAAAAACTTAATCTTAACAATGAGATAAGAAGTACAGAACTTTTAAAAGACTATCTCAATCAATACAGTGGTTACAAAGGTTTTGCCAGATTAAAATTTCCTTCTATATATGCTTATCTTACATCTGATATCATGTTAGTAAGCAAATATACATATGGAACATATTTTTATCAGATGCTTGAAAATAGAAGGCTCAGCTATAAAGATGTACTGGAAGTAATAAGAATACAGCTTTTCTTTATTTTGAAAATAGGTACTTTTCACAGCAATCTTCATATGGGAAATATTATTCTTGGAAGTGACGGCTTTATATATTTTCAAGACTGCAATGTTCTTTCTTCAATAAATGATGATACAAGAATAAACCTATTTAAAATTCTTTCAGCTATTTCTAAATATGATTATTCTGAAATACCAGATATTTTAAATAATATGTCAAAAGTGAAAATTCAGCCTGAAAAAATGAATATACTCTCTGTAGAAATCAATAATATATTTAAAAACTCAAAAGGAAGCTATCTGCAAAAAGACAGCATATGCAAAAATATAATGTGTTCCTTCAAAGCAGGAATAAAATATGGAATGACTTTTAGCGATGAAATATATCCAGTTGTTAAATCTTTTATTTATCTGGAAAATATGGCACTTAAAGTCAAGCCAAAAACATATTTTGCCGAGGATATTTCAAGGATTTTAACCGAAATTTCTCTCTACCAATAATACGAATTTAATTGACTTAATCTTTATTCTATATTAAAATATTAAAAGATTATGAACTTAGGAGGATTGATAAATGAAAAAAATACTATTACTATTAACTTTGGCTTTCACTTTGATTTCTTGTGGAAAGAGCGGTAAAGATGAAAATACACTATACCTCTACGGATGGGCTGATTATATTCCAAAAGAAACTTATCAGGCATTTGAAAAGGAAACTGGTATAAAAGTCATTGAAGATATCTATTCTTCTAATGAAGAAATGTTTACAAAATTAAAAGCAGGTGGAGCTGGATATGATATCGTACTTCCTTCAGCTGACTATACTGAGATTATGATGAAAGAAAAAATGATAGACAAACTTGATAAAAGTAAATTATCTACATTGAAAAATATAGACCCTTTGGTACTTGAAAAGCTTCAATATTTTGATAAAAACAATGACTATGGTGTTCCTTATGTAATGGGAGCTACTGTTATTGCAGTTAATAAAGACTATGTAAAAGATTATCCAAGAGATTATTCAATCTACAATAGAAGCGATTTAAAAGGAAGAATGACTCTTTTAGATGATATGAGAGAAGTTATGACATCAGCTCTTGCTATGAATGGGAAAGATCAGACTACATCTAATGAAAAAGATATAGCTGATGCTGCTGAAATGGTAAAAGGATGGAAAAGAAATATAGCTAAATTCGATTCTGAATCTTTTGGAAAAGGTTTTGCAAGTGGTGATTTCTGGGTAGTACAAGGATATCCTGATAATATTTTTAGAGAACTTGATGCAAATGAAAGAAAAAAAGTTGATTTCATTATTCCTGAAAAAGGTGGAACTGCATATATAGATTCATTTGTTATTCTTAGCAATGCACCTCATAAAGAAAATGCTTACAAATTTATTGAATTTATACACAGACCAGAAGTATATGCTCAATTGGCAGATATACTGGAAACACCTTCTATCAATATTCCAGCTAGAGAATTAATGGAAGTAGAACCTCTATTCCAGATAGAAGATTTAAAAAATACTCAGGTATTGAGAGATATTCACAATACTCTTGACCTGCAGAATAAATACTGGCAAGAAATATTGATTGCTGATTAACAAATACCTTTGGAGGCACAAATGAAATTTTCTATAAAAAGAGAGGAATTGATTTCAATACTTTCTGAATATACAAATATATTAAAGGAAAATCCTATTAAACCTATTGTTTCAGGGCTGCAGATAAAAGCTGAAAACAATCTTATTACTTTTGTAGGAACTAATCTAGAAGTAGATCATATAAGAAAAGCTGAAGCTGAAGTTAAAGAAGAGGGAAATGTAGTTTTAAAACCATTTCTTCTACTTGAATATATAAAATTACTTGATGAAGAATATATTGAATTTATCTTAAGCAATGGATTTATTACAGTACATCAGGCAGAATTTTCAATACTTGAAGAGGGAACTTTCCCTATAATTACAGAAACTACACCTATAAAGCTTCTTACTATAACAGGAGGAGAACTTGTAAAACTCCTTGAAAAATCTAAGTTTGCAGCTTCTCTAACAAATGATAATCTTCAAATAAACTGTGTTAGAGCAATTTTCAAATTAAATGAAATCAATCTTGTATCTACAGATTCTTACAGACTCTTATATTTTAAAGCTGAAAAAAATTGTCATGTAGAAAAAGAGATATCAATTCCAATGGACAGTATAAATGTTATCTGTAAACTTTTAAAAGATTCAGAAGAAGAAGTAACTATTGGTTTCAGTGGAGAAAATGTTATTCTTGCTTGGAAAAATGCTTATTTTTCAAGCAAGACTATTGCTTTGCCTTTCCCAGATTTTAAAGGTATTCTTGCTAACAACTCTTTTACTAAAGTCATGGAATTTAATAGAGATGAATTAAAAAGTGCTTTAAAAAGAGTCATCACTGTAGCTAAAACAAGTGTAGATGCTAAATTTGGAGCTATATTTGATTTTAAAGGTAAAACTCTTTTAATCAATGCTTTTTCTGGAAAGGCTAAAATTAATCAAAAAGTTAATATGATAAAAGAGGGAGAAGATTTCAAATCTTCATTAAACTGTAAATTTCTTGCTGAATATATAGATAATATTTCAGATAATCCAGTTATTAAAGGAAGCAATGCTTCTTCTATGTTTGAAATAACTGAAACAGGAAAAGAGGATTACAGATATATCTTAATGCCATTGGCACTTAGAGATTAATGCTCTGAAAAATAAGATATTTTTGTAAATATAGTTGCATCAGCCAAGTATTTAAAGACTAATAAAAAATAAAAGGGAAGATTAATTTCTTCTCTTTTTTATTTTACTTATTCCTCATATTATTCTAAAAACCTTTTTTAATTTTATAAAAATAAGTATTTTTAAGCCAGTTAAATTTCATAATATAATTTTTTATTTTTTATTATTTTTATGACGATTTTTTAAAATTCTGTTATATTTAATTACTCTAGTAATAAAAAAATATTCTATCAGCAAAGTTCCACAAACTAAAATTAATATACCTGGAATAAAAATTTCAACTCCTGTAGATAAGTCCCTTATTAAAAGTTGAGCAAATTTTCCCAATACTACTAAACCTAATAAGGATAAAATAACCCAAACAGCTAAATTATAAACAACAATCAATTCCTTCATAGTTATTCCCCCACTAATATTTTTATATCTAAATTATAAAATAATTTTAACATAATATTAGCTTTACATACTACCAAGTAAATTTTTCATTATGGCAACCTTTTATTGCTTTTAGCTGCTTCTTACGATTTTACCATTCTTTCATAAAATTTTTTAAAGTATTGAAGCAACAGATTAATTTCTTCTCTTTTCAAATTCTTCCAGTAAATTTATATAAATATATCATTACCATTGCTACTACATAAATTTACTATTTAGTTTTTAATAAAATTATAAATATCCAATTTAATTCTTCATTACATTTTTATTTTTTTAAAATTTTTTACATTATATTTTAAAAGAGTATTTTTTATTTAGAAAGAAAAAAATAAATTTTTTAAGAATAGTGATATATCTATGAAAAAATCTTTCTTCAAAAAATATATAGTTGATTTCTTTCAATATTTCTACAATATTTTTCAAAAAATATTTTTTCTTTCAAAATAAGTTAACATCATTAATTTGTTTTATGATATAATTAACTATAAAAATTATCAAGGGGGATTTTATGAAAAAAATTATTTCAATTTTAATTGGAGCAGTATTGATTTTTACAATTATAGGTTGTGGCAACAAAAAAGCTATGACAGCTGGAGATTTTGAAAACAAGATGGGAAAAAATGGGTATGAAGTAATAAACATTACATCTCAATATCCTTCAAAGGCTATTAAAGATGTTTTAATTGCAGGAAAAGATGGTTACCAGATTGAATTTTTCATTGTTGAAAATGTAGATGTTGCAGTTAGTTCTTACAATCTTAATAAAGAAACTTTTGAAAAATCAAAGGGAAATAAGAGTGTTCAAACTCAAAAAACTGTTGGGAACACTTCAAGATTTACATTGAAAACTAACTCAAAATACAAAGTTATTTCTAGAGTGGAAAATACATTTATTTTTATTAATGCTCCTCAGGAAAAAAGTGAAGAGATTGATACAGTACTAAAAGAATTAAATTATTAGATTCTAAAACAAAAGGAGAATGATTTGGTCATTCTCCTTTATTTTATCCATATATTCTTTTACCAAATTCATATGCCCTTAAGAGATGTCCTGTTTCTTTAATCTTAGGCTTACCATTAGTATTTCCACATCCTCCTGCCAACACCATTCCCTTATCTTTAAATCCTATATAATTGACTAAAGTAAACTGATAATAAGAAGTTACCTGTTCAAATGTCCAGAAGAAATTATCTGCTGAAGTCATAAGCAGTGCACAGTCTTTTACAGGATATTTTTCATATCTTCCTAATGAAGGATTAGAATCCTCTTCTGCAATACAATAAAAACGTTCAATAAAAGCTTTTATTTTTGCTGAAATTGTCCAGAAAAAAAGTGGAGAAGCAAAAACCAGTAAGTCACAACTTTTTATATCAGGAATCAGCTCATTGAAATCATCTTTCTGTATGCATGGTTTCCCATAACGGCAGGCATTACATCCTATACAGCCATTTATTGTTTTATTTCCTAAAAAAACTTTTTTCACATGATGTCCAGCTTCTTCAGCACCCTTTATAAAAGAATCTGCTAATTGTTCAGTATTTCCATTTTTTCTTCCACTTCCAACAACTACTAATATATTTTTCATAAACCTCTCCCTTGTCAAAACTTTAAATGTCTACTTTTTATCCCATGCAAGAGCTTTTTTCTCTAAATTTTTTACAAAGGAATCTTTTCCATCACAATAGCCTTCTATATCTTTTGGAAACTTTTGTGCTAATTCATACTTCAGCTCTCCATATGCTTCTGCATCTTCTGGATGTTCTCTCAGATAATCTCTTACTGCAAGATGCCTTTCAATATTTTCTCTATCAGCAATTTGAAATATATGAATATGATGAGTTCTTTTTTCTTTTCCTTTTTTAAAAAATCTTCTTTTTGGTATTCCAAATTCACCCATTGGCTCATAGCCTAATTCAATAAACTCACTATTATACTGATCTATACTATTTATATCTTTTACCACTGGCATTATATCTATTATTGGCTTTGCTTTTAACCCTTTTACAGAAGTGCTTCCTATATGATATATTTTGATAAGCTCACCTTGAAGTATTTTTTTTATTTTTTCAGCTTCCTCAAGATACAAACAAGCCCATTCTGGATTGTGCTCTTTTACTTCAACTATCATATTTACTCCTTCTATTTTCATAATTTAAATTCTATAAATTCTGTGATTATTTCAAATTTATTCAGCATCTCTCTATCTTCTAAAAGTTTTTCTATTAAATATTTATAATTTTCTATCTGGTCTTCATCAGTTTCTCCAGTTTTATAGTCAACTATATATACTGTTCCTTTAGTATCTTCATCTGGCATTTTTATCATAAGTCTATCTATTCTGTATGTCTTGTCTTCTGTAAATACTTCATATTCAGGAAATATAAAATCCCATTTATTGGAAAAAATCTCTCTATTTTTATTCAAAATATATTCTATATTTTCATCTGACAAAAGTTCCTTTATAGCCTTTTCTCCTATGACAGAAGCAAATTTTGAAAAAGTAAGTTCCTTTGAGAGAGTCACCTCTTCATCAGTTCCATTTATAATATTTTCTAAGAAAAAATGTACTGTTGTTCCCCTTACTCTTTTTATCTCATTTCCAAGAGCATGAGAATAAATTTTTTCTCTTTCTTTTTCCATACTTTCTTCTGCATCAGGATATTCAGCTTCTGGTGTTGATAAATCAAGTACAAACTCCCTTTTCTTTTCCTTAATTGCATTCTTTTCAATTTTGCTAGGTATGATATCACTGTCTTCTATCTTGTCTTCACTGATAAAGAGTGCCTCAGAAAAAAGATTTTCTTTATCATTTTCAACTGCTATATATAAATTATTTTTAGGCCTCGTAAGGGCTACATACAGGTTATTTATCTCTTCATGCTTCTCTTTGATTTCTATATCAGCCAGATAGTCATACTCTCTTCCTAGAGATTTTATAACTTTTTTGAATTTGTCATGAGTAATCAGAAAACTTTCAGGCTCATTGTACTCTTTATCCATTTTCAGAAAGAATCTCATATTCCCTCTTGAGCTCCCTCTTGATGAAGGATTATAATAATAAAACAAAGTATCAAATTCTAACCCTTTAGATTTATGTATTGTCATAACATTGACACTGTTATCATCTTCCAATACCATTTTTTTAAATTTATCACTATTTCTTTTATCTTCAAATTCAACTATAAATTCCTCAAAATATTTATAGCTCTTTATTATTTTATAAAAAGAATAAATATTTGAAATATCACTTTTACTATTAAGTTTTCCACCTATTCCTACTTTTTTCAAAATATCATAAGTAAGAAAAATTGTTTCTCCATTGTTCTCCAGATATTCTTTTCTAATATCTCTCACTATTTCCAATACTTCAAGATCGACACCGTCTAATAGAATTTCTGCCTCTTCCATATTGAGATATTTTTCTACATCTTCTCTATTTTTTATCAAATATTTAAGAGCTTTTACCCTTATATTTATCAAATCCGATCTAAAAAAATCTAAAAGTGCTAGATAATCATTTTTTACAAGATAATTTATCAAAGAAAAAAGTCCATTTATTCCTCTGTAATCTACTATATTGGAATTTGAGTCTATAACATATGGAATATCTGCTTCTGATAATTTTTCTGCTATCATATCCAGCTCTTTATTAGTTCTTCCTAATATTCCTATTCCTCTATAATTTCCATTGAAATCATCTTTTATTCTTTTTATTATCTGATCTATTACTGTAGCTTCTTCCTCTGATTTTTTTCTCAATACTTCTATATGGCCTGATACATCTTCTGACTTTGAATTTACCTCATAGAAATTCCATGGTTCTTCTCCAAATTCTTCCCTATCTGACATTTTAGAAATATTTGAGAATATCATATTTGTAAAGCTCACTATATTTTTTTCACTTCTAAAGCAGGTAAAAAGTTTCTCCTCTTTTCCATCTATTATTTTTTCAAGATTTTCAAAAAGTTTTTTCTCTCCTCCACGCCAGCCGTAGATACTCTGCTTTTCATCTCCAACACATATTACATTGTTTGTCTGATCAATTATATCTTTTAGTATTTTCCATTGAAGTATACTTGTATCTTGAAACTCATCTATGAATATAGTATCAATTTTTCCATCTAATATTTCAAAAAATTCATCTGTCACTCCATTTTCATTTATAAAATTCAATTCCTTATCTCTGATATATTTAAAAGTGTAGCTGCTGATATCAGAATGGGTAAATCTTTTCTCTCTGAATTTTATATCATCATAAACCTCATATATTCTATTTAAAATATACAGAAGCTTTTCCTCATAAGGAATGATGCTGTTATTGTACATAGTCTTAGCTAGGTTGTCTCTCAGCTCTCCATAGATATATTTCATATCTTCCAGCTCAGAATCTATATCACCTTTTTTAGATTTTACTTTTACTCCATTCCATACTTCTTTTTCCAGAATATCTCCATTTTTTTCAAGTATAAAGCTCTCTTTTTCATCTTCATTCTTACATAAGAGATATTTTTTCAGTGAAGTTTTAAAAAGCTCCTCCAAAGATTTATCCTTTATTTTAGATACCCTCTCTAATATCTCAGTTATTCTGTCCATATATTTCCAGTTGCTTTCTGCTGACAGTCCATTTCTTTTCTCTTTCAGCTTTTCTCCCAGCACAATAACTTTCCATCTTTCATTTAACAGATTTTTTATAAGGGTAAGATAATTTTCCATATCTTTTTCTGAATTATCCTCCAGAAAACCTTTAAAAGCTCTGAAATCATCTTTATTATCAAATATCTTCTGAAATGTTTTTATAAGGATTTTTCTATTTTCATCATCATCAATTATCTCATATGAATATATTTTTAAATATGGAGCTATCGCCTTTTTAAATATCAGATTGGTAAAGGCGTCAATAGTATATACTTTTAATTTATCTCTATTTTGAATCAGATCTCTATATATAGAAGATATTTTTTCATGGTTAAATTCCATATCTGGATATATCTTCTTCAAATTTTCTTTTATACTTTCTCCATCTTTTGTATTTTCTTCCAGTTCTTTAAGAAATTTAAGTATCCTTTCTTTTATTTCAGCAGTGGCCTTTTTAGTAAAAGTCATTACAAGTATATCTTTAAAATCTATACCTCTGCATAATGCCCCTACATATTCCAGAGAGAGACGATAAGTTTTTCCTGTTCCAGCACTTGCTTTCAAAACCAGTCTGTTTTTCACAATTATCTCCCCCTTCCACATATTTTTATATATTCACAGCTGCTGCATGTTCCTGTTTTTTCAGCCAGAGAATATTCACTGCTTTTCAAGAAGTCAATTATATCCTCTTTTAATCCCTCTTTTGTAAGTTTTATCTCTTCATGTACTTCTATATTTCCTTTCCATACATTGAAAATATATTTTTGAGCTTTCTTTTCATCTTCATATAGAATTATGCTGTAATAATCCAGCTGTTCTTTGTTAGCTCCTCCAGTCTTGTAGTCTATGATTTCGTTTCCAATTTCACTTTCTATTACCAGATCTGCTACTCCTCTTAGAAATATCTGAATATCTCCATCTATAAATGGCTTTGTTTCATATACTCCCTTTTCTCCTTGAAATCTTTTTATTTTAATATTTTGATATTTTGTTTCTATATAACTAAAAAACTTCTCTATATTAGCTGTAATTATTGGAATCATTATTTCACTGCAGTAATTATCCATATGTACTGGTATTTTAGCTCTGCTGTATGAAAAATGTTTATTCAATATTTCCTCTATATAAGTACTGTCAATTTTAAAGTTTCCCTTTGATATTACTTCTTTCCACATTCCTTTTACTATTTCTTCTAATACTTTATGAACAAGTATTCCAAAAAATCTGCTGCTTATATCACTTTCTTCTGGCAGACATAGATATTCCAGATTATTCATCTTTTGAAAATAGAATTTCAATCTGCATTGTTTTAAATTGCTGTAATCGTATGCTCCCATACTTAATTTTCCATCTTTGAAATCTTCATTATCTTTTGGAAAACTTTCCATTTCAAATTGTGAATATCCTTTTTCTTTTTCAAATATAGAATTCTTAAGAGCCTCTATACTTCCATTTAGATCAACAGGTGCCTTTTTTATTTCTAAATTATATTTTATACAAAGCTCATCTAAAAATGGAGATATATCTATACCCTTATCTTCATTTTTTTTAGTAAAAATAACAGCATTGATGTTAGTGAATACAGCTTGAAAAAATCTATATTTTTTTATTTCTCTTTTTTCCTCTCTACTTACCATTCCCATATCTTTTCTTTGTTTTTCAGTAAATATAAGATTATCACCTATATTCCCTGGTAGAATATCCCCAGTAATATCCATAAAGAAATTAGTTTCTCCAAACATTTTTTTCTCTTTATATAATGATCTGCTTTCTCTTGCAAATCTAGCAGCTTCCATATTTTTAACAATAGCCCTTTCAGAATCTACTTTTTCATTTGAAGATATAACTATGTCTTTCATATACTGAATAACAAGCCTAAAAAGAGAACTTCCAAGATTTCCTTCAAAATATGTATTAAAACTATTATGAATACTCATATTTTCATTACTTTTCATTATTCCAAATATTTCAAAAAATTTCTCAAAAATACTTCCATATTCTTTCTCAATAAATTTTTCTAAATTTATCTGCTTTTTAAAATATTCATATATATCATCTACACCTTTTAATTCTATTATACTACTCAGATCAAAAAATATATTTTCCATTTTATTTCTAAATTCAACATTATTTGAAAATATCCATTCAGCTTCTGATGTGTCCAATATTTTAGAAGAAATATATTTATAATCTTCTCTCATAAAGCTATTAAGTGTAATTATATCTTCTGCACTCAGTGAATAATATTCTCTAAATACTCTATCATCAAATGCTTTTTTAAAAGCTGATATTAAATAAACTCTTCCAAGTTTTTCTTCCATATTCATAAGAATATTCAACTGTATATTTAAAAATTTATATAATTTTGTATCATTCATTGTTACTGCCTGAGATTTTCCAAAATATCTTGGGAAAATATTATGGTAGGTATTATTTTCTGGAACAGGCGAATACATATCTCCACTTTTCCTTTTTTCTTCAAATAAATAAATCAGACTCATACTCTCTTCTAATTCATCTTTAGACTGATATACATATATTCTGCTAGGAGAAATTTCTGGTAAAGTTATTTTTTCTATTTTAAGCTTATTTTCATCAAAATCTCCATTTTCTAATTGAAGTATTATTTCTATCTCTTTTTCTTCTAATAACTTATTTATTATTCTTTTATATATTTCTGGATATTCTATTATATCTACAAAAATTATTCTTTTGTATTTCTGAATCCACTTTGCCTGAAAATATTCCATACTCTCAAGCCAGTCATTCGGAATATAGTTATGTTTCTGACACAGCATATCAAATGACTCTTTTATTCTGTCAAAATAGTAGAAATATTTTTCCTGCCAGTTATGTATATTGTCTATCTTTTCTATATCATTTATATTCATTTCTCTGTAATATGTAAAAAAATTATTTGCAAAATCTATTATATCATAATATGATTTTATATTAAGCTCATCTTTCACATCTTGTGGTATAGACTTATAAAAGGCTAAGATTCTCTTAGCCTCTTTCAATACTATTTTATCTGAAATAAATATTCTCTCTCTAAACTCATCCATAGTCATAAACTCTGGTTGTTTTGAGAAAATATCTCTTTTCATTTTCTTAACAAATACAGATTTCATCCTGTTATCAGAAAAAAGGTACAGATTGCTCTCTACCTTGTCCTCTTTTCTCCAATATTCATCTGCAAAACTATTTCCATACCCAATATATCTAAAGTTTATTTTTTTTTCTGCCAAAACTACCTCCATTCATTAAACACTCAAGTATCTCCATCTTCCTTTTTTAAATGTTCTGTAGCAAGCTATACTTCTAAATCCTAGATCTATTGACATAACTACCCATGCTCCCAACAGCCCTGTATCTAATTTATATAAAAATAAATATGTAAGTGGTATTCTTATCAGATACATTCCCAGACTTGTTATAAGAAGAACTGCCTTAGTATCTCCAGCTCCTCTCAAGCAACCACTCAATACCATTGATACTGCAAGGAACGGCTGACATATTGACACCAATCTTAAAGCTCCTGTTGCCATCTCTCTAATAGCAGGCTCCTTAGTAAACATTGCTATTATCGTTCCAGGAAGTATAAAGAATGTCAATCCAAAAGCTGACATTGCGCAAAGTGCCAGCAAAGTTGTTGCCTTTGCATCCCTTTCAGCATTTTTAGGTGAATTTTTTCCTAACTGCTGTCCTACCAATGCTGTTCCTGCTACAGAAAACCCAAATCCCATATTAAATGAGAATGATTCAGCTGTAAGAGCTATCTTATGTGAAGTATATGCCATAGTTCCTAAAGATATTACCATCATTTCAAACACAAGCATACCTATTCTGAATATACCCTGTTCTACTGCAGCAGGTATTCCCACTTTCAATATTCTTCTTATCATGCTTCCATCATATTTTAATGCACTAAATGGTATTGAAACCCAAAACTTATTTGTAAATAGTGTAAGCACTAAATAAATAACTGTTACTATTCCCCTTGCTATTGTAGTAGCTATTCCAGCTCCAAGTACACCCATTCCAAGTGTAAAAATAAAAATATAATTCAATATAATATTTGAAATAACACTTATAAGATTTGCTATCATAGGGATCGTAGATTTACTTGTTGATCTATAGGCTGCTGCAAATACTACGTTAAAACATAAAAATGGCAGTCCTATAATTACTGCTCTGTAATACTCTGTAGTTCTTACTAAGTCCATATCATCAGCTCTTCCTACAAGATTAAGTATATTATCTCCAAAAATTAATAGGAGCCCTGCTATAATAATAGAAAATGGTACAGATAGAATTATACTCTGTGCCATTGAATTTTTCCCCTCTTTTTTATTGTCTGATCCAAAAGCTCTGCTGACTATGGCTGTTGTTCCAATACTTATTGCAAAAAACACTGGAATAACTGCCTGCACAGGAGCATTTCCTATTCCTACTGAACTTATTGCTACTGGCCCTAATTTTCCAACCATTATCATATCAAAAAATCCTAATAATGTTTGAACAAATAAATCAGCTATTGCAGGAAGAGCTATTGCCATAATCGCTGCAAATACTTTTTTATTTCTTCTCCACTCTCTTTTTATATCCATTGCCACTCCCCCCATGTATATTCTCTACTTTAATTATAGTACATTTCCTATTTTTTTTCATCTTTTTAATTTAATTTTTTAATTTCAGATTTTTAGATTATTTTCAATATAACAAAAATTAAATTGTATACTAAATATTTTTCAGTCAAATGTTTTATATTTTTTATTTCATAAAAAAAGAGACTGTTAAAATAATCCAAATTTTAAAATTTTTTATTACCAGAAAATTCTAATATTTTTTATTTTTAAAACAGTCTTTCTTTTTTATAATATATCTGTTTTCTTTCTCAATACTAAAGTTGTTAAAAATGTCATCAAATCTGAAAATGGCAGAGCCAACCATATTCCATTCTCACCTAAAAATTTAGGAAGAAGAATAAGTCCTATCAATACAAATACTGTACTTCTCAAGACTGAAAGTATATTGGCAGCCTTTGCTTTATCCTTAGATTGAAGGAAAGATATATTTATAAAATTAGCTCCCACAAATATTATTGCACTTGCATACAATCTTAACCCATGCACAGCAGTCTTTATAAGTTCTGGATCTTCATTAAACATTCTTATAAGGCTGCTTCCAAAGAAGTTCACCCATATAAGTATGATAACTGCTATTCCAAATGATATTTTATGTCCAATTTTAAATGTGTCTTCCACTCTTTCTAATTTTCTCTCTCCATAATTATAACTTACTATTGGCTGTATTCCCTGTCCCATACCATTATACAACATCCTGAATATATAAAATACATAACCAACTATACAGAAAGCTGATACCCCCATCTCCCCACTATACTTCATAAAGGAAATATTGAACAAGATTGTTATCAGTGCCACTGTAAATTCCATTATAAATGATGGAAACCCTATGGCTGCTATTTTTTTCATTATATCCATTTTTATTCTATTTTCAAATGAAAACTTAAATCTTGAACCAGGTTTCATAAAGTACCTTATAAGAAAAAGCATTGAAAATAATTGTCCTATTCCAGTAGCTGTTGCTGCCCCAAATATTCCAAAACCAAATTTCATTATAAAAAGCCAATCTAAAAATATATTGGTAACAGCTCCTATGACCATTGAAATAAAAGCATAAGCTGGTGCTTTGTCATTTCTTACCACAGCATTAAGACTATTTGATATCATTAGAAATCCCAATGCTGCTGTACATGGATACATATATGCTTTTACCATTGGAAGAAGATTATCATTTGCTCCCATAAGCCTTATTATTCTTTCATTAAAAAATATAACCAAAAGAAGTATAAGCAGATATGCAGTAACATTAAGCACTATTATATATGAAAAACATCTGTTACAAAATTCTTTATCCTTTGGATTTAAAGAAATAAGAGTAGCCCCTCCTATTCCAAACATCAGACTCAAGGCAGCTCCAAAATTCACTATTGGATAGCCTAAATTTAAGGCAGCAAGCCCTTCTGCTCCTACTCCCCGACCTACAAATATTCCATCCACTATAGAATACATAGCTGTTACTATCATTCCTGTCACTGCTGGGATAGAGAAATTTAAAAATAATTTCCATACTGGATCTTTACCCAAGCTAATACTTTTAGACATTTTATTCTCCTTATAAATTTTTTACAAAAAATTCAAATCCCTCTAATTACATAGAGGGAAATTTTAGATTCAATTTAATCCAATCATGTGGCAACAAGGTTACAATTGCATTAACAATATCAAATTTATTCTGTCTAAATAATTTTTAGCTTATTTCATATAAAACATTAAACTATTTTACAGTTTCCTATATACATTGACTAAATTATCTGACTATTTTTTTTCAAATATTAATTTTTCATTATCTTTAGTAAGTAATATGATACTATCATTTTTAACTTCTATTTTATCAGCTTCATTTAAGAGTTTGATATATCCACTTTCAGCCTGCATTCTATTTTCTGGCCCAGCCATCATAGTAGAAGCAACATTAAGTACTTCTATATTATCTCCCTCTATTTTAGCTCCTCCAAAATATCTATTTACACCAGAAAATCCATATACTCTATCTCCTTCAAATGCAATAGTTATATTTGCATCTTTGTACATATTAGTTAATAGAAATTCTTGTTTTTCTATACTTTTTATATCATTTTTTCCAGACCCTAAACTAGAACACCCAACTAAAAGAGCTCCTGCTGCTAAAAAAGTTATTATTTTTTTATACATTATTTCTACCTCCATTAAAGACTTTTAATACACTCTATCATTTTTTATATATTAAATCAAACAGTTTTTAAAACAAGCTGAAAATACAATTTTACCATTTCAAATTTCTTCATTATGTAAGTTTTATTAACATATTTTTAGTCATTAATTTCTAATAAATACTAAAAATATATTATTTTTTTCTATCAAGAACTTTATCTCTTACTTCTTGATCATCTTTTCCATTTCCAAGTCTAAATTCTTCAAATAACTCGTCATCATCATCTACATAAACAGTAGCTTCAACCATGTCACCATTTTTTATTTTTAATTTTTCAAAATCTTTGATATCTCTTATTACATATTCATCTTCAAGTCTTGATGTAAATACTACCAAATCTCCTTTCAATTTTTTTGCCGTTTTAGCAAATTCTTTTATCACTTCATTCATTACTTCTCTGCTTACTTCATATGTCATTTTATTTACCTCTTCCTTCTCTATATTATTTTATTTTCTTAAAAACTGGCTGCATTCCTTCAAAAGAAGTAATATATTTTTTACCTATACTTTCTAAAAAGTCATATGCTCTCTTGAAATCCATAGTTAAATACTCTTTTACATGAGCATCTGATCCTATTGTCAAGATTTCTCCCCCAAGTTCATAATATCTTTTTATGATATCAGTACATGGATAAAATCTATCTTCTTTATATCTATATCCAGAAGTATTAATTTCTATACCTTTTCCTTTTTCTATTAACTTTTTTAATACAGCATCAATTCTATCAAAATTTTCTTTATAGTTTAACCCTCTATATTTAGGTCCACCATATCTTGTTACAAAATCCAGATGTCCATAAACATTAAATTTATCATAAATCTCTACATTTTTTAATACATTGTCAAAATAAAGTGCCTGTACTTCTTCTTTTGTTTTTCCTTCCTGTATCTCTCCAAAAGCAAGATCTATTCTATTGATAGCATGGCTGGAATTTATTACAAAATCAAAAGGATAGCTGCTTACAACTCCCTCTAAATATTCCCTTGTATGAGTCTGTACTCCTACCTCTACTCCTAACTTTACATCTATTTCTTTTTTGTATTTTTCCTTCAGTTCCAATACCCTTTTTACATATTTATCTACTTTCAGTACCCATCTGTCAGTCATTCCTTCTATATCATATTCCAAATGGTCTGTGAGAGCTATCTCCTGTAATCCTAAAGAAATAGCCCTTTGAATAATTTCCTCCATATCCTGAGTTGAATCTCCTGAAAACTCACTATGTACATGATAGTCGCTTATAATATTTCCCAAAATAAACCTCCCTGATAAATAAAGCTTTTTAATCTATATTTTTACTTCTATGTTTTATATTTCACAAATATTCTTAAAATTTTATAATTACCAATTAACAATGCATATAGCACACACTAAGAGTATCATAATCTATTTAAATTTTCAAGTACAGCTGCTGACATTTTGATATTTTATCTTCCTTTTTTTTTAATTAATAATAATATTCTGACAATAATTTTTTCTGTTCGCATTTAAAACAATAAAAAAATAAGTACCTTTAAAAATCACTTTTTTTTATAAAAAGTTCTCATCAGGTAATGAGAATGCTTTTTACGTTCTATTTGTTTAAAATAATATAACATTTTTTTCTAAAAAATATGAATTTTTTTTTCAGAGTGCATATCATTTTATTTTTTAAACATTCATTATTGACAAAGTACAAAGTGTAAGGTAATATTCTATTGTAAACGGTTACATAACTATAAAAACAAGTGGTGATTATATGAATATGAAAGACATTGCAGCTCATCTCGGAATTTCAGTAGCCACTGTTTCCAGAGCTATTAATGGAAGTGAAAATATCAACCCTGAAACAAAGGAAAGAGTTCTGGCATTTGTAGAAAAGAAAGGATATACTCCAAATGTTATAGCTAGAAATTTATCTAAAATGGAAAATAATACTATTGCTTTGTTAGTTCCTAATATCAGCAACCCATTTTTTGCTTCACTTATAAATAATATATGTGCTAATTTTGCAAAAAGTGATTATCAGATAGCTCTTTACAATACATCTGAAAATATTGAACTAGAAAAGAAAGCTATAAAAAATATAATAGGACAGAGAATAGCTGGGGTTATTGCCATTCTAATTAATGGTAAATATGAGAAAAATCCTCTTCTGCCCCTTATTAATTACAATATTCCTGTTTTTCTTTTAGACAGGGATATTAGAGATTACACTCTTCCTGGAGTATTTCTTGATAATTATATTGGTGCCTATAAAGTAGTTACTGAATTATTGAATAGAGGACATAGAGATATAGCTATTATTACTGGAGATCTTTCATCCCTCAATGCAGAAGAAAGATTAAAAGGATATATAAACGCCCACCTTGATATGAATATTCCATATTCAAAAACTAATATTCATGAAGGAGATTTTTTATTTGAAAGCGGATATAAAGCTGGAAAAAAAATTTTGAATACTTCAGCTACAGCTGTTTTTGCTTCTAATAACCTTATGCTTTTAGGATTTTTAAAAGCTATGAAAGCTGTTGATAAAGAAATAGAATTATCATGTTTTGAGGAAATTGAATATCTTGAGGTACTTGGAATAAATATTATCTCTTGTAAAATACCACTTGATATAATAGGAGAAAAAACATACTCTCTTTTTTTTACAGATAAAAATAAAAGAAAAAAAACATATATAGAACCTATTTTGATAAAAAATAGAAAGGAGTTTTAATGAAAAAAGTTGTAGTTGCAGGAAGTATAAATATGGACTTGGTAACTGTGTGTGAAAGAGCTCCAAGGGGAGGAGAAACTCTTTTTGGAAAAGAATTTTTTCAAGTGCCTGGTGGAAAAGGAGCTAATCAGGCTGTTGCTATTGGAAAATTAGGAACTCAAGTTACAATGCTTGGCAAAATAGGAAATGACTCATTTGGTAAGGATCTTATATCATCAATGAATAACAGCGGAGTTGATACTGAATATATAGAAAATTCTGCTTCATCTACTGGTATAGCTAAAATAATAGTTGAAGAAAATGGTCAAAATAGAATACTTGTTGTATCTGGTGCAAATATGGATGTAGACAGAGCATATATAGACAGACATATAGAAGTTATAAATAATGCAGATATACTTGTTACTCAGCTGGAAATACCTATAGATACTGTGGAATATGTATTAAAAAAAGCAAAGGAAGCTGAAAAAATAACTATATTAAACCCTGCTCCTGCTGCTCTGCTGAGTGATGAAATCATAAAAAACAGCGATATAATTATTCCTAATGAAAGTGAACTTGGCATCATAACTGGTATGCCTACAAACACTTTAGAAGAAATAGAAGCTGCTGCTCAAAAACTTTTAAATATGGGAGTAAAAGAACTTATTGTTACTCTTGGAAGTCAAGGTTCTCTTCATTTAAATAAAAAAGGTTCTACACTTCATACTGCTTATAAAGTAAAAGCTGTGGATACTACTGCTGCTGGTGACAGTTTTATTGGTGGTCTTGTAAAAAATATTCAAGGTGATAATTTAGATGAAGCTATTGAATTTGCTACAAAAGTTTCTGCCATAACTGTAACAAGAAAAGGAGCTCAAATATCAATACCAACTATTAAAGAAGTTGAAAATTTCAAAGGAGAAAAGAATGAAAAAAAGTAGATTACTAAATAGTGAATTATCTTATGAAATAGCAAAAATCGGACATACAGCACATATCACTCTTTGTGATTCTGGTCTTCCTATTCCACAAAATGTCAAAAGAATAGATTTAGCTGTAGAAGCTGGTCTTCCAGGATTTATTAAAGTGTTAAACCCTGTACTTAGCGAAATGCAGGTAGAGGAAATCATTCTTGCTGAAGAAATAAAAGAAAAAAATATGTTTATGTATGAATCAATCATGAAATCATTTAAAGAAGCTGGCATGAATCCTAAAGTTGTTTTTGTTCCTCATGAAGAGTTTAAAAAAATTACTCATAATAGTGAGGTTATTGTAAGAACTGGAGAATGTTCTCCGTATGCAAATATAATACTGAAATCAGGAGTAGTATTTTAGGGAGAGAATATGGAAAAAGAAATAGTTTTAAAAATGACTGAAATTGTCAAAACTTTCCCTGGTGTAAAGGCCCTCAATGGTGCTCATTTAAATATATATCGTGGAAGAGTAATGGCTCTTTTAGGAGAAAATGGAGCTGGTAAGTCTACCCTTATCAAAATTATGACTGGTATATATCAAATGGACAGTGGGAATATCTATCTAGGAAATGAAAAAGTAAATTTTAAAAATGTAACAGATTCACAGGAAAGAGGAATTGCTGTTATTCATCAAGAATTAAACCTGATTCCAGAGCTAAGTATAACAGAAAATATCTTTTTAGGAAGAGAACTTACAAACAGCTTTGGAAAAATAGATGCTAAACTTATGGATAAAGAAGCAAGATTTTTACTTGATAAATTAAATGTCACTGAAAGCGAAAAAACATTAATTAAAAATCTTACTATTGGAAAAATGCAAATGGTGGAAATAGCTAAAGCCTTATCTCAAAATGCTAAAATAATAGTAATGGATGAGCCTACTGATGCTCTTACTGACAGTGAAACTGAAAGTCTTTTTGAAGTAATCAGGGAACTTACAAAAGAAAAGAAAAGCATTGTATATATCTCTCACAGGTTAAAAGAGATTCCAGAAATATGTGATGATATTACAATAATGAGAGATGGAAAATTTATATATGAAAAAGAAGTAAAAGATATTGATGAAGAATTTATTATTAGAAATATGGTAGGAAGATCTCTTGATGAACAATTTCCCAGAGTAAATGTAAAAAAAGGAAAAGAAGTTCTAAAAGTAAAAAATCTTAAAAATGACTTTATAGATGATATCTCATTTACGCTTCACGAAAGTGAAATACTAGGAATATCTGGTCTTATGGGAGCTGGAAGAAGTGAACTTGTAAAAACTATCTATGGCCATTTAAAAAAGCATTCAGGGCAGGTATTGCTCAATGGTTCTGAAAAAAATATAAAGTCAGCTCAAGAAGGTATTTCTAATGGAATTGCCTATGTATCTGAAGACAGAAAAGGTGATGGTCTTGTTCTTGGGTTAAGTGTTAAAGAAAATATGACTATATCATCTTTAAAATTCTTTTCAACTTTCTTTAAAATTAATAAAAAAAGTGAAAAAAACAGTGTAGAAGATTATGTAGAGAAATTTAGTATTAAAACTCCAACTATTGATCAGAAAATTAAAAATCTGAGTGGAGGAAATCAGCAGAAAGTAGCTATTGCTAAAGCTTTACTAACTAATCCTAAGATACTTATATTAGATGAACCTACAAGAGGAGTAGATGTAGGAGCTAAAAAAGAGATATATGACTTCATTAATGAATTAAAGAAAAAAGGATTAAGCATCATCATTGTTTCCTCTGAAATGCCTGAAATTCTTGGACTTAGTGATAGAATATTAGTTATTCATAATCATAAAATAACTGGTGAATTCACAGGTGAAGAGGCAACACAGGAAAAAATAATGAGATGTGCAGTAGGAGGAAATAATGTTTAAAAAACTTTGGAGCAACAAACCTTTGATTGGTCTTGTTATATTTTCTATAATAGTGGCTATTCTAAATCCCAGATTCTTGTCTATGGCAAATATTCTGAATGTATTAAGACAAACTTCTATAAATTCAATAATTGCTATTGGAATGACATTTGTTATTCTTACAGGAGGAATTGATCTTTCAGTAGGTTCAATTCTTGCTTTTTGCGGTGCAGTTATGGCTTATCTTTTAAATATTGGATTAAATCCCTTAATTGCTCTTATAATAACTCTCGCTTTAGGAATGATTTTTGGATTTTTCAATGGATTTTTAGTTTCAGTAATGAAATTACAGGCTTTCATTGTTACATTGGTGACAATGACTTTCCTAAGAGGTGCTACCCTGGTATTTACTAATGGAAAGCCTATTACTGTTCGTGATGGAGGTATGCTTTTTGAAAATATTGGTGATGGATATATTTTCAACATTCCAGTTCCTATATACTTAATGATTCTTTTATTTATTGGAGGTCATTATATCCTATCTCATACAAAATTTGGTAGATATACATATGCAATAGGTGGAAATGAAGAAGCTACCAAACTTTCTGGTATAAATGTAGATAAAATAAAAATATGGGTATATGGTACTTGTGGAGTTCTTGCAGCTCTTGCAGGAGTAATAACTACTTCCAGACTTTTCTCTGCTCAGCCTACAGCAGGTACAGGATATGAACTTGATGCAATAGCAGCTGTTGTTTTAGGAGGAACATCTCTTTCTGGAGGAGTTGGAAAAGTTACAGGAACAGCTCTTGGAGCCATTATCATTGGTGTTTTAGGAAATGCTTTAAATCTACTTGATGTTTCTTCTTATTATCAAATGATGATTAAAGCTCTAGTTATCTTAATCGCAGTATTAATAGACAAAAAGTCTAACAAATAAATAAGGAGTGGTGTAAATGAAAAAATTTCTAAAAGTTTTTGGAGTGGCAGCTCTGCTTGTTGCTGTTTCATCAGCAGCTTCTGCAGCTGGAGAAAAAATAGGTCTTGTTGTTTCTACACAAAATAATCCTTTCTTTGTAACATTAAAAGAAGGAGCTGTACAAAAAGCTAATGAATTGGGATATGAACTTATAGTTCTTGACTCTCAAAATGACCCTTCTAAAGAATTAGGAAATGTAGAAGATCTTCTAGTAAAGGGGGTAGATGTCCTTCTTATCAATCCTACTGATTCTGATGCTGTTGTAAGTTCTGTAAGAGCAGCTAATAGAAGCAAAATACCAGTTGTAACTCTTGACAGAGCTGCTAATGGTGGAAAAGTAGTTTCTCATGTTGCTTCTGACAATGTTTTAGGGGGAGAAGTTGCTGGTAACTATATTGTTGAAAAATTAGGTGGAAAAGGTAAAGTAGTTGAATTAGAAGGTATTCCTGGAACTACAGCTGCCAGAGATAGAGGAGAAGGATTTAACAAAGCTATTGCTGGTAAACTTGATGTTGTAGCTAAACAGGCTGCTGATTTTGACAGAACTAAAGGTCTTACAGTTATGGAAAATATTCTTCAGGCTCAACCTGAAATCAATGCTGTATTTGCTCACAATGATGAAATGGCATTAGGAGCTTTAAAAGCTATTGAATCTTCTGGAAGAAAAAATATAATAGTTGTTGGATTTGATGCTACAGATGATGCTGTTGCTGCTGTAAAAGATGGAAAATTATCTGCTACTGTTGCTCAAAAACCTGCTGAAATAGGAGCTATTGGTGTAGAAGTTGCTGGTAAAATAATCAAAAAAGAAACTGTTCAGGAAAATGTTCCTGTTGCTTTAGAATTAATAAAATAAATGATAGACTAATATTTTAATCAATACTTAACAAAATTTAAAAACCTCTTAACATTCTGATTATTTCGGAATAATAAGAGGTTTTTTTATAAAAATTTCCTTGTTTTTTTTCTTAAAAGTTATATAATTATATATATAGTTTTTCGAGAGAACTATATATATAATATATAGCAACTATTCGATTTTAATTTAAAAAAAATCTTGTTGATTATTATTCTTCTTTGGTATAAAATCATTATGTTAAAATTATGATTTACAAAGGAGAAAGATATTTATGAAAATTTTACCAATCTGCCTATTGTTTGTTTCTAACATTTTTATGTCATTTGCATGGTATGGACATTTAAAAAATACCAAAAGTGCTTTGATATTTGCAATAGCCACAAGCTGGGGAATAGCATTTTTTGAATATTGCTTTTCTATACCTGCCAACAGAATAGGTTCTCAATATTTCACTGTTGCACAGCTGAAAATTATACAAGAAGTAATTACTCTTATTGTATTCTCAGGGTTTTCTATATTATATTTGAAACAAGAATTTAAATTAAATTATATCTATGCTTTTTTCTGCATGATAGGGGCTGTATATTTTATGTTCAAGAAATAAAATGTAACATAAGGGGTGGCTTCAATGAAAACTATTTTCGATAAAACTAATCTTGCAAATCTCAAATTAAAAAATAGACTTTTTAGAAGTGCTGTTTGGGAAAATCTTGCAGATAATGGTCACATGACAAAAGAGCTTTTTGATCTTTATGAAAATCTTGCTAAAGGGGGAGTAGGTAACATAATTACCAGTTTTTCATCTGTATTAAAAGATGATCTTCCTGCACCTAATATGCTTTGTATCTATGATGATTCTTTTATAGATGACTATACTCTGCTTACTGAAAAAGTACATTCATATGGAGCAAATATTTTCCTTCAAATCGTTGCTGGAGGTTCACAAGGAAAAAATAATATAAACTCTGGTAAAACTATTTATGGTCCCAGCGCCCATAAAAATCCTATCACTGGTATAGAAGCTGTGGAAATGACACAGAAAGATATATGTAATTTAGTAGAAAAATTTAAAGAGGCAGCTGTGAGAGCAAAAAATAGTGGATTTGACGGTATCCAGATACATGCTGCTCATGGATATCTTTTAAGCCAATTCTTAAATCCTTTCTTTAATAAAAGAGAAGATGAGTATGGTGGAGATGTAGATGGACGTGCAAGAATACTGATTGATGTATATCTTTCTATAAGAGAAGCTGTTGGAGATGACTTCATTGTTGGTATGAAAATAAATTGTGATGATTTTGAAGATGAAGGACTTAACTTTGGTGAAAGTTCTTGGGTTTGTGAAAGACTTGCTATGATGGGGCTTGATTTTATTGAAGTGAGTGGAGCTAATCCTTCTAGAACTATTTCTTCTCCTTCTGAAGAAAGTTATTTCAAAGTATTTGCCAATACCATAGCTCAAAATACTCAAATACCTACTTTATTGGTAGGAGGAAACAGAAGTATAGAAGGGATGGAGGAAATACTCAATAATTCTTCAATAGAATATTTTTCGTTAGCCAGACCTTTTATTGCTGAACCTAATTTAGTAAAAAGATGGGAAGAGGGGGATATTAGAAAATCAAAGTGTATCTCTTGCAACAAATGTCGTGTTCCTAGTAAAAAAATAGAATGTATTTTTAACAGGTAATTGGTCTTACTTAACTAACAAATACTTATACATCATGGAGGAGATACATGGAAAATACTTACAATGAAAGCATGAAAGTTATGTCAGAATTATTTGGAAAAGATTACCATTTTGCTATGGCAACTGCAAGGGACAACATTCCTTCTGTAAGATTTGTTGATACCTTTTTTGAAGATGGAATATTCTATATAGTTACTTATTCAAATTCACAAAAAGTAAAAGATATCACTGAAAACTCTCATGTTTCTTTTTCCAGAAACTTTCACAAATTCAATGGAAAAGCATATAATATAGGGCATCCTCTGCTACCTGAAAACAAAGAAATTCGTTCTAAACTTATTAAAGTTTTTGAACCCTGGTATTTTGAACATAATAATGAAGCACATGAAAATATGTGTTTTGTTAAAGTAGAATTGGAAGATGGATTTTTTTATAAGAATAATGTAGGCTACAAAGTTAATTTTTTAGATAAAACAGCAGAGAAATCTGAAGTTTTTTATGGTGATGAAGAAATGACAATGTAATAAATAATGCAATAGAAAAGAGATTGATTAAAAAGCTAGAATGAATTTTAGAAATTTGGAAATTAGAAAAATTCTAAAATTATATTCTTGACTAATATATCAATCTCTTTTTATACTTTAAAATAAATCTTAAGGAGCTAATCTTTTATTAGATCAAATAATTTCTGTGCTGCTCTTTTAGGACCATCTTTTTCATTTCCTTTTATCCCTAATTGAGTTCTTATCTGACCTACTTTTACACCTTTTTTAAACATATCTTCAAAGAATTTTTCTATAAGTACATCTGTTTTTTCTATATTCTGCACAGGACCAAATGGGTTAGCAAAATATGAATCCACCAAACCTTTTTCACTTGTAGTTCCTTTAGCCATTCTCTTTCCAGCTTTAAATACTGGTATAGCCTCTTCTGCTGAATTAAAAAATTCTATCTCTTCTCCCTCTTCATAGTTGTTAGCATAAAGAAACATATCTATAGGATACCCCTTCATGATATCATTGTATGAAGCTATTGGAATAATTATTCTTGAATTTATCTTATCTGGGTTCATAAAAATACTTCTGTCTATCTCTTTATAGGCATATCCAGTATCAAGGTCGTCCAATCTTACAAAGGCTCCTATCTCTGTCCCATATGCTTTAGGACTTGTAGTTTCATTCAATACAAATGTTCCCATATCATCAAATATAACTTTCATATCTTTTACATACTTCTCGCTGAGAGTTCTGAACGCTTCTAAACTTTCCGATTTTCCAGCTCCACTATCTCCCATTATGGCAACATTAAATGTTTTTCCATTTTTCATGACAATATTTACCATAGCACCATGTATTGGAAGTTTTCCTTTTTCTATCATTCTTATATTGTGAAGTGTCAATATCATTTTTTTCATATATCCAAAGTAGTCTATATCTTCGTTGTAGTTAGCATATCCTATCATCATATTATTTTCTTTATCATTATAAAATACAGTTTTCATTTCATTTTCAAAGTCTTTTACTCCATAGATATATAATATATCAGGCCTTCTGTTCATATACTCCTCTTCTCTAGCCAATTCAAAAAGGTTGCATAAAGCTATCCCTTGTGACATAAAATATCTGTTGAAATATATAAAAGCCAGAGAATCTCCTACCTTAGCTGGATAACAAAACCAGTTTTCAGTATTTATACATATATCTTTAAATGGATTTTCTTTTACTTCTTGAAATATTCCTGTTCTTGTATTTCTTTTTGGGTAAGTAATAAATGGAGGTTGTAATATAATTGTTTCAATAAAAGGAATTTTCTCTAAAAATGAATATTCAGAAGGACAGCTTCTTTTTGTATCATTCAATATTATTCCTGCATTTATACCAGCACTTAATTGTCTATAAACTCTGTGTTTGTACCCCATCACAGCTTCTTCTATCTGTCTGTATGTACTGAGTATAAGGTTTTTAAAATTATTTATAGCTTCAATAAAGTTTACATTTTGTAATCCTTCTCCTCTTTTTGTATTTCTTACTACTGCGTATCTTTCATATTTTCTCCAAAAAGTATAAAGCCTTTCTATAAATTCTACTAATGTATCTCTACTTTCTAAAAGTCTAGCATATTTTTCATCTAATGTAGCTATCTCTTCAGCTTCTAAAACTATAAGAAGCTTGAAGAACTTTGTCATTACTTCTGGCAGATTGTCATCTGTATTGCATCTCTCCTTGATATATATGTAAACTGGAACTTCTTTTCTTTCCAATTTTTCTAAAAATGCTGTCATAATTCTTTTAAATCCATCACTATCTAACAGAGATTCTGCATTATTGCAATATTTTATTGTAAAGTTTACTGTTATGCTGTTTCTGTTAATAGTCGCTTCTTGTCTCATCTTATCCTCCTGAAATCCCCTTGCATAATTTATTCATAGGTATAAATTATCATCTTTTTAAAAGTATGTCAATATCTTTTTGCAAAATATTTTTTATTTTTCAAAAAAATGATTAAAATATTTTTATATATTTTAATAAAGGAATTTTACTTCCTTTACAGAAATATATGTTATATAATATATTTACAATATTTAACGATAGTTAGAAATGGAGGTTTTTATGGGATTTTTTAAAGAATTTAAAGAATTTGCAGTACGTGGAAATGTGCTTGATATGGCAGTTGGAGTAATTATAGGGGGAGCTTTTGGAAAAATAGTTTCAAGTATGGTTAATGATATTATTATGCCTTTGATTGGTATAGTTACAGGAAAAATTGACATTTCAGCTCTTGCTTTGACAATTCCTTCTCCAACTCAAGGGGCAGAACCTATTATGGTAAAATATGGAATGTTTTTACAAAATACTCTTGATTTTATAATAATTGTTTTCTGTATATTTATTTTTATTAAATTTATAAACAATTTTAAAAAGAAAAAAGAAGAGGCTCCTGCAGCAGCACCTGCTCCTTCTGCAGAAGAAGTTTTACTTACTGAAATCAGAGATTTACTAAAAAATAAGTAATATTACTAGCAAAATAAAACGAGGAACTATCCTCGTTTTTATTATGAATTCAAAAAATAATGTTCATATTTATTTAATAAAATCTCTTTAATCTCTTCATCACTTTTTTCCTTTATTTCTTCAATGAAGCCATTAACTTTTATCTTTCTGCTTCCTGTAGAAACTCCCAATGAAAATAGTTTCTCTACATCTTCATTTCCCAGATAAAAATTAAGCTTTATATTTTCATAACCATTAAATTCAAGAAGTGATTTTATTCTATTTGAAAAAGTGATTATCAAATCATATTCTGTATCTTTCAGCAGATAAAGTTCATTTATATTTATTTTCAAAACTATGTCTACATCTGTATATATTTTAAGAATCTCCACAAAAAAGTCTATCTTCTCTATTGCTGAGTTGCTCACTATCACTATCTTTTTTCTATTTCTTCCAAGAACTTTATTCTTCATAACAGTTTTTCTAAATATAAGGGTCATTGCAGATATTTGCTGGTGAGTAAAATATATTCCATATTTTTCCTCAATAGTATCTATAGATTCTTTTACTATATTATACAGACTTGTATATACATTTTTGGTATTTTCAATATTATTATCATAAAAACTATATTTAAAACTGTTTCTTATCAAGGATTTGTGTATATAGCAGTATATTTCATTAAACAGCTGAGTATAATTATAGAACTGTGTTATCACTCTGCTCTGTACTTTTTCTATAAATTCTTTAGTCAGATTTTTAAGCTCTTCACTAATAAGAGGCTCTGAACTGGCAGTATAATCAAGTGAAGATACTAGATAACTCAAAAAATTATCTTCAAATTTATCTCCCAATATATTATACTCATTGATTTTCACAATATTCTTTACAGTTTTATCCTCTATGTTGTGTTCTCTATTTATTCTGTACAAACTTAAAGCAATATAGATATATATAAATTTCTTTGAAGAATAAGATATTCTTAATTTATTCTTCTCTAAAAAGTCATTTAATATAACCTTTGCTCTACTTATCTCCTTAGCTCCCTTGACTATAAAATAATTGAATATCATTCTTTCAAGAGGATTATTTGCTTTTCTATTTATAAGACTGTCATCAAAGTCGAGATCAAATACATCTGACAATATAGAAGCTATAAGAATACGATAATTTCTTTCATTTCCTATTACTTTGATTCCTTTCTTTGCTACTATTTCAGATTTTAGTTCGTTAGATTTCAGCATATTATTTAATTCCTTGCTGTCTTTTTTCTTAGTAGTAAGACTGATTCCTAAATTATCATATAAGCTTGTCATATTTAATATTTCGCTGAAAAAAGAATAGACAATCATAAGGTTGACTCTTTCCTCTTGAGATATCATATAATCATTTAAGGAGAGGCTATGAACAAAATCTATATAATCTCTGTAATCTATTTCTGCTGTTACAGTATTATTTATTATTTTTAATTTTTTCTTTTCAGGAAGATAGTTATTGAGATTTACTATATTTCTTTTCAAACTTATTTCACTTTTATTAAATACATCTTCTGATTCTTCCAGATTAAAAGATTTTTTCTCCTGTATTTTTTTTAAAAGTTTAAGTTCAGATTTATTTATACTCAGCTTTCTCACCCCCTGAAAATATTATATCTAAATAGTACCACAGATATTAATCTATGTACAGAGGCAGGAAGTTCAAGAAGTATTTGAAAAATAAAAATAGCTGTACTTAAATACCAACCTTTCATTGATATTCAAAGTACAGCTAAAAATATTTGATCTTATTATTTTGTTATTTCATTTTTTTTAGATATTCTGAATTTTACTGTTTTCTTTGGATAAATTGTCATTAATTCTTTTGTTATAGGATTGGCTATTACTCTTGGTTTTCTTATAAGAATTTCAAATACTCCTACTTTTGTAAATTTAACTTCTCCATCTATTAATAAAGCTTCTTCCAATGTTTCAAGAAATATATCTATTTCTTTTATTGATTCATTTACTGTCAATGTTTTTGAATTCATTTCTCTATATAATTTTGCTAGTGACTTTTTATTCATTGTTTTCACCACTTTTATTTATCTTTTTTATTAATCCTTCTCCTGCTCTAAATTTTATTATTTCTTTAGGTTTACTATACCCCGCTTCTATCCACATTGGGACTACTACTTTTCTTGATTTTACACTTTTCTTTTCAAAAATACCCCAATTTTTTATTACAATTTTCTTTTCATTATCTAATAGCTTAAAAAATGCATTCCAGAATAAATCTACTTTTTTCTTTGTTTCTTTATAGTTTTTAGCCTTTATTTTCTTTTTATAAAGTTTGATAAAATCTGATTCTTTCATAATCATTCCCCCTTAAAACTTTATAAACCAATTAAAATTTATATCCTAACCCTGTTCCTATTATCCATTCTTCTTTAGCCTTATTCTTTCCAGAATTATTATTAGAATCTCTTTCTATTGTATAAATTCCTTTTATGTCAAATAGCACTCCATTTTCTAATTCAAGAGCATACTTAATATTAAGTCCTATGCTATGTTCATTCTTGTGAGCGACTAAAATATCAAAATCTCTTCCACCTTTAAATCTTCCTGTGATATATTCTTCCTCTGCTCCATCTAATATTTTTGTATAGCTGCCTCCTGCTGTTAGAGTGCTTTTACCAGTTGAATGTAGAATAACTTTCTTCAAGTCTACTCCCATTTTTCCAACTGTATAATCAAATGATTTTGAATCTGTTTCAATAGCAAGAACTTTGCTTCCCTCATTAGCTCCATCTTGATCTAGGTATGTATATGATAGAGTTGCATAAGGCTCTAAGAATAAATTATCTCCTATTGGATTAGAATATCTTCCATTTAAATAAATATCGTATACTACATCATTGTAATTATCAGAATATCTTATTATTGACTCTGCTATGTCAGAGGCTACTTTATTTAGGGCTATTCTGTCAGCATTATAATCTCCATACTGAAACCCTGCTCCTGCTATTACTTTTAAATTTCCTATATATTTTTTAGTATAAGCTCCAACATATAGAGTATCTCCATTTGTTTTTGAACCATTAGAAAGATTAGACTTAAGTTTATTTCCTCCAACAACTATGCCAGAGGTAAAAGTGTCAGATATTCCATATTCTCCCAACATATATGCCCCTGTTATTTTTGTATCTGTTTCTATATCTGAACTTCCAATATCATAAGTATAATACCCTTTTCCAAAGTAAGTATCTTTAGTTCCTCCATCTACATGAGTTAATCCCCCATATATCATCCATTTTCCTATATCAGATTTAAAGATATTATCAGTGACTATATCTCTGAACATTCCTGTTGATTTTCTTGAAAGTTCACTAGAATATGAGTATGGACTTCCTGCATAAATATTATTTAAATATCCTAAAAAAGTAGAAAGATTTTCTTTACTAACAATATTAAAATATTTTATCTGATCAGTTGAAAGAATTCCTTGATACATCTTATTTAACTGATTATAATTTATATCATCTGGATAAGGCATTACAGGTAGATTTCCTTTTATTGTTACTTTGATATCTTCACTTGAAATTTTTTCAATATTATGAAGAAGAGAAAGACTGTCCAATGTCACATCTAAAGCATAATTTATTTCATTTCCTTTCATTGAATCAGTCAATTCTGTTCCACCAAAGTTTACTATAGTTCCTACAGATAATTTCCCTACATCCAACAAAAGTTTCCCACCATTAGATGATATACTTCCTGTATTTCCATGCAATGCATGACCTGTAATTTTACCTTCCTCTTTCTGTGTACCATCTATTTTGAGTATTAGATTGCTTCCATTTTCCAATGTTATATCTCCAAGCTCTGCTGTCAATTTTTCTTCAGCAACACTCAAGTCTTTATCAAATACATAAGTTTTATCAAATATAGTTATGTTTCCATTAATTAATGTTTCATCAAATCCTTTTATATTATTAAAAATATTTATTTCTTCCTGTTCTGCACTGCGATTTAGATTTCCTTTTCCTAGAGTAAGAGCATTATTTCCACTTCCTGTTATAATTTCTCCATTTATTACTGTTCCTTCAGAGATTGTAAGTTTGTTGTCCCCTTCACCTAAATCTATACTTCCATTTATTACAGTATTTATTTTTTCACTACTTCCATCTTTAAATTCTACTTCTCCAGACTCTAAAATCAATTCATCATTTTTAGAATCTCCCTTAATGGCTATTCCTTTATCCTCTAACCCACCATTTATAATACTTCCAGAAATAGTCAAGGAATTATCTCCACTATCATCGAATTTTATTGCTGATGTATAGGCATTTACTACAGAACCTTTTATTGTATTCCCTGTTCCTGATATTTTAATTGTATCTGTTATTCCATTTATTATAGAATCTTCATAAGTTTTTTCTGAAAAGCTACTACTTCCATTTTCTGATGTGGCAGCATTTTTAACCTTCATTTGTCTTTCATTAGAAAACATACTTACATCTATATCTTCACTTCCATCATATCTATATGAAACATCATATTTGTCACTAGATTTAACTTTAAATACAATTCCATAGTTTTTTATTTCTTTTTCATCATCTCCTATTACTACATTATTTAGCTCTCCAATTAATAGTCCATAGTTCTTTCCTCCTACTGCTCCTAGACTATTTGCACTAAGAGCATAAGTATTTCCATAAACTATTCCAAAATTATTTATTTTATCTCCAACAATTGATTCACTACGAAATCCTGTTCCAGAAGACTTTCCTTTTCCTATTATCATTCCTAAGTTATCTATTGGATTTGTTATTGATGAAACTCCAGTATTATCTGATAATCCAACACTATTACCATTTGCAGATATTCCCATAATTTTTCCTGTATTTTTTATATTATCTATTTCTGAAGAATTAAAATTATTTTGAACTCCATATGCTTCATCATTATTTCCTACCCCTGCTATAAGTCCTGAGTTTTCTATTGTTCTTATTGTTGTTCCATTTATAAAAATTCCAAAGCCTCTATTTCCAGCTCCATATATTATTCCTGTATTACTTATATTTTTAGTTTCATTATCTGATGTATTCTTTATTGAGCTTCTGATACTGTTCATTGGTCCCATAGCTACTCCAGCCCCTAACCTTGATCCTTCCCCAGAAATTATTCCTGTATTTTCTATACTTTTTATTGTTCCAGAATAATTATAAATTCCTCTTGCTTGACTTCCTACTGTTCCTACAATTTTCCCACTGTTATTTATCTTTTTTATAACTCCAGTACTTTCATTATGTACCCCTGAAGACTGATTGAGTGAATTTCCGTATATTATTCCTGCATTTTTTATATTATTTATCATTCCTGTATTTCTTATTCCTAATCCATTATCTATTCCTTTTCCTAGTACTAAGCCATTATTTAATATGTTTTTTATTGTTCCTTGATCATTGTGTAAACGATTATATATTCCATATCCATCACTATTATTTCCTTTTGTTTCTGCTGATATTATTCCATCGTTCACTATATCTCCAATCTTACTTGAAAGATTATATATCCCATAACTAGATTGGGAACTGGCAGTTGTTTCTACAATTATTTCTCCTGTATTTACTATACTTTCTATTTCTCCATAAATATTATATATTCCACTACTGGAATTAGTTCCTTTTGCTGATATTGTTCCATTATTTTCTATTTTTTTTATTTTTGAGCTGCTATTATATATTCCATATGCCTCATCATTATTATCTGCTGATATTAAATTATTATTATATATCTCTAGTTGCAAATCATCAGCTATTTCTATTGCCAGACCTAACTGTCCATTATTTACTATTTCCATATTATTACTGTAGATATTATCCTCAAAAGTATTATATACAAATGGATGTGTTGCCTTATCGTAGACTTTATCATTAAATAATATTTTTTCTCCTGCCTCTTGAGTTATTTCCAATCCTTCTCCCATTGTCAATGGACATGATAACAAAAATCCTACTACAGCTGCTGTTGTTACATTCAAACTTTTTTTCTTTACTTTTCTTTTTACTGCTTTCATTATATTCTCTAGCATATTCTTTCCCCTCTGTCATTTTTTTTATAATTCCAGTAAAAAAAAGAGTTCTCTTTTGTGTATAAAGGCGAACTTTAACCCTTTGTATTTTCCACTATATAAAGATTCTATTTTTTGAACATATTATTTCACCAAAAAACTTTTTTCTTGATTTTTTTAAAATTAAAGGATATAATTAATATAAAATTTCCATGAAAAAAGGGCGCCTTTATACACAAATGCGCCTTTTTTAAATATACGATTTTAAGAGTATTTTCAAACAACAAAAAAATGTCCATAAATATTGACGATTTCAATACTTTAATGGACACTTTAATTTATTTATATATTTATTTTCTAATTTCTTCTGCTTTTTTTCTTGCCTTTTCTGCCATTTCCACTGCTAGTTCACTAGATAATCCTATATAGTTTTCAGGTTTGAGCATACTTTTTATCTCTTCCTCACTAAAAGCTGATGAAATTATCTCATTTTCTTTTAACAGCTGAAAATACTCCTTATGTTCTACCTCTGATTTTATAGCCAACTCATAAATTATTGAATGAGCCTTATCTTTTCCTAATTTCTCTGCTATCTTCATCATAATATACTCACTATTATCCAGCCCTTTATTGTTAAGAACATTCTGATACATTCTTTCTTTAAATACCTGTACTGTTCTAGTAAGTTCCTCAGTTCTTAACAGCACCTCTGTTATCAGTTCCATAGCTTCTTCCAATGCTGCATCAAAAAGCATATATGATGAGCTGTCAGCTTCAAAAGGTCTGCTTCCTGAATATAATCCCAGTGGTACTATTGAATAAAGTTTTTGTGAATTAGCTATTATTCCCTTAGCAAGTTTTGGGTTAATTTTTTGAGGCATTGTACTGCTTCCCACAGTTCCCTCTTCATAAGCCTCTGATATTTCTCCATATTCCTCTATTGAAGTACTATATACTTCCTCAGCTATTTTATGACAGTTGTTTGCTAAAAGAGCCAGTCCCATTATATATTCTTCTTTGTGGCTTGTTATATTTCTTGAAGGCACATCCATAGAGTACATTCCAAGTATTTCAGCCACTCTGTCCTGAACTTTTCTCCCAGTTTCTCCTACTGTATTAAAAGCTCCAACTGCTCCCCCCATCATTATTTTGAAAGTCCTCTTCTCCACTTCTTTCATTCTCTCTACACTTGTAAGAATATCACTTATCCATACAGATACCTTATATCCATAAGTTATTGGAGTGGCATGTTTTCCATGCGTCCTTCCAGCCATTACCGAATCTTTATTATTCTCAGCAAGTTTAGCTAGATTATCAAGTATTTTAGAGCAAATCAAAAGATATTTTTCATGTATTTGTTTCAATACAATAAGCTGTCCGCTCTGCTGTATATTTTGAGTGGTTACACCATAATGAATATATTTTGAACTTTCACTTTCTCCAGATATTTCATCACAAGCTTTTATGAAAACTTTTACAAATGGAACGAACCCATGTCCTATCTTTTTGTATATCTCATCCATCAATTTAAAATCTATATATTCTACCTTAGCTGCTTTTCCAATATTTTCAGCAGCTTCCTTAGGTATTATTCCAAATTCTCCCTGAGCTTTTGCCAGAGCAGCTTCTATATCCAGCCATGCTTGATATTTAGCTTCTTTAGACATCAATTCCTTTATACCAAAATAATTCATTGTCTTACTCTTTGAATCATAGAGTGCTCTCATACTTTCCTCCCAAAACTATATATTTCTTTATTTTTTAAGATAGTCATCAACAGCATTTTTTACAAATTCAACATATGGTCCAAATACCACATGGATATGCTTTTCTTGTGGGAAGAATATTCCAGAAGCCCCTGCTTCTTTTAATTTTGCCTGATTGATAAGCTCTTTATTCTTTATATCCACTCTTAATCTAGTTATACAGTTCTCTGCATTTACTATATTATCTTTTCCACCAAGACCCTCTACCACTATTTCAGCTACTTTTCCATATTGTTTTTCTTTCAGGTATTGATTATTTCTGTTGTCTTCCATTTCTCCCTGCTCCCTACCTGGAGTTTCAAGATTGAATTTAGTAATTGCAAATCTGAATACTAAATAGAATACCACAAAGTTTACAATACCTAAAAGGATGAGCTGTACCCAGTGTGTATTTTCGTATAGCAGTCCAAATATTCCAAAGTCAAATATAGTCCCTCTAATATATCCAATTGATACATTTAAGAAATTCAATGGAAGTGCCATTATTCCACAAAGGACAGCATACACAACGAATAATTGAGGAGCTATAAACAGAAATGAAAATTCTAAAGGCTCAGTAACATTTCCAAGAAAAGCTGTAAGTACAACTGTAAGGATAACCCCTCCAGCTATCTTTTTATTTCTTGCATAAGAAGTATGATACATTGCAAGCCCTATTGCTGGTACTCTAAATAGAGTTGTAAGCATCTGCCCTGCACCCAGATAACTTGTTAATTTAGGCATAAGTTCGTTCCAATAAGGACTTTGAGGTCCTAATACAAACAGTACATGATTTACAGCATTCAATATTCCAATATATGCTTGCCCCTCTATCATATATGTTCCCCCAGCTTCTGTAAATCTGACTATAGAAGCAAGTACATGGTGCAGTCCAAATGGAATAAGTGATCTGTGCAAGAACCAGTAAACTGCTAATCCAAATTTATCATTCATAAAGATGAAAGAAGATTTCAGCAGAACTTTTGTAATAACTCCCCATACAACTGGTACTACAATTCCTACTGGTATCATTACCATAAATGTTATAATAGGCACTGATTTTTTACCACTGAAAAAAGCAAAAGCCAATGGAAGTTCAAGCTTATAGAATCTGTCAGTTATCTTTGCAGCTACAAGTCCACTGATAATACCTCCAGCAGCATCTATTTTTAAAGTATGTATTCCTAAAACTATTCCCTGACCTACCTGTGACATTCCCTTTGTCACAAGAAGACCTGTTGTCTTCAGATATACATTCATAACAATATTCAAAGTAAGATATGCAAGAACAGCAGCAAATACAGCTATTCCTTTTTCTTTTTTTGACATACCATATGCCACACCCATTGCAAATAATAAAGGAATATTATCAAAAACCACACTTGTTATACTTTTCAAACTGTTGATAAGCATATTTAAAAATTCATTTCCTAAAAATGGAAATCTTGAAATCATATAACTTTGTGTTAATGCTCCTGTTATCCCCATTACCATTCCTATTGGAGCCATTACTGCTATTGGAAGAAGCAATGATCTACCAAAGACTTGTACATTATCTTTAAAACTATTTTTCATAAAGTCCCCCTTTATATTTATATATCCTTCTTATAGCTTCAGTTTAGTTTATTTTGATAATTTCTTCAAGGTCACTTTCAACAGGATTTTTTTTACACAAAGTTGCCCTTTAAATTTTTCTCTGGTATTAATATTTATACTCCCTTCTATTTCTAACTCAGATATTAAATTGTAGCATGTTAAATATAGAGATATTTAAAAATCAATTTTTGCAATTACACTATAAATTATATTCAAGAACTTAGAATTATTCCAATAGTTAAAGTTTTATAATTTATAAATTTCAGTTTTATATTTAAATATAAAAGAAAAAAGCGGCTTAACCCGCTTTTTTCACTCTATAACAATCTCTTTTCTTATTTATTTTTCTCTTCTATCAACTCAAAAATTACTCCCTCTTTGATAGCAAAAGCTATATTTATATCTCCAGCATCAAAAGTATCAAAGATAACTCTATCCATTTTTTTCTTTTCTTCTTCAATAGATGCCACCTTTATAGCTATGTGAGGCTGATGCTGCATTTCAATAGGAAGTGGAGTTCCACTTTCGTATCTTAAATATTCAAATTTATATTCATGATCATCGGCAACTGTTACAAATACTTTTAAAGGTGCTAAATATATCTCATTCTCTTTTATTTCTGTAGTAGGAACACCTATATGTACAAATTCCATATTTTATCCTCCTCAAAATCTCTTATTTTTTAATACTTAGATAATAGTCATAAGCTTCTTTACCAGTATAATTTTCATGAACTACTTTTGCTACTGCTTTAGCCATAGCCTTAGGATCTTCAGCTTGGAATATATTTCTTCCCATATCTACTCCTGCTGCACCTTGTCTTATAGCATTATATGTCATTTCTAAAGCTTCATCTTCTGGAAGCTTTTTCCCTCCAGCTACCACAATAGGTACAGGGCAAGCTGCTACTACTTTATCAAAATCTTCACAATAATAAGTTTTTATTATATGAGCTCCTAATTCAGCTAGTATTCTTGTTGCAAGAAGGAAATATTTAGTTGTTCTTTCCATCTGTTTTCCTACTGCTACAACTCCCATTACAGGTATCCCATATCTATTTCCCATATCAATAGTCTTTGTAAGGTTGGCAATAGACTCTTTTTGTCCTGGTGCTCCTATAAAAGTCTGTACTGCCATACATGTAGCATTCATACGGATAGCATCTTCTATATCTACCCCTATTACTTCATAGCTCATGTCATCATCAAGTACAGAACCTCCTGCTGTTACTCTAAGTGCTAAGCCTTTATCAAAATATGGAGGTATACAAGTTCTCATAGCTCCTCTTGTTGCCATAAAAACATCCACATCTTCTGCTAAAGGGGGAATAGCTAAATCTAATCTCTCTAATCCAGCAGTTGACCCCATTATATATCCATGATCAAAAGCCAGCATAACTGTTCTTCCACTTTTAGGATTGAATATTTTAGCTAGACGAGATTTCATTCCCCAGTCCATATTCTCCATTCCTTTTACATAAAATGATTTATTATTTTCAAAAGGGACATCTGTCATATAGTCCTTTGCTAATTTATTTCCAAATTGATCTGCCATCTATTTTACCTCTCTTACTTTTTAAAATATGGTGTATTACATGGTTGATTCCAGTAATGAACAAGTTCGTCATCCATTCTTGCTATCATCATTTGGAATCCTGCCTGCTCCTGAACTGTCAATAATTCTCCAACTGCATTAGCCACAACTTCTATTCCTTTTTCTTTTAGGTAATTATAGCACTTTCTAAATACTATTAATTGTTCCATAAGAGTAGTTGCCCCAGTTCCATTAATAACTACTAATAATTTTTCTCCTGTTTTGATATCTAAATCTTTTAATAGAGCATCAAGCATAATTTGAGCTGTTTCATCAGCAGTTTTAAGAGGCATTCTTCCTCCTCCACCTTCTCCATGCTGACCCATTCCAATTTCCATATCATCTTCATCAAGTTCTGCTATAACTCCACCTGTGCTTGGATGAGTAGCTCCTTTTGCTGCTACTGCTATAGTTGCCATATTGTCAGCAAATTTCTGAGCTATTTCTGCTACTTCTTCTAAAGATTTTCCTTCTGCAGCGGCTGCTCCAGCTATTTTATATAAAGGTACACATCCAACAAGTCCTCTTCTGTCATCAGCATTTTCTCTAGGTGCATTAGCCACATCATCTTGAGTAACTACTTTTATTACATTCAATCCAGCTTTTTTTACCATTTTCATAGTAAGGTTAGCAGTCAGCATATCTCCAGCATGATTTAATACTACAAAAAGTACTCCTTTTCCTTTATCAGCTATTTTGATAGCTTCAAAACATGGTTGTGGTCCAGGTGCAGCAAAAATATCTCCTGGTACAGAAATATCTACCATTCCTTCTCCTACAAATCCACTGATAGCAGGCTCATGTCCAGTTCCACCAAGAGTTACTATAGTCACTCTGTCTGCATCTTTTAATTTTTTATTTACTACTAATCTTGTTCCCTCAGTCAATTCAATAATATCTTGATTAGAAAGTGCCAATCCCTCTAAAAGTTCTTGTGTTAAATTACTTGGATCATTGATGAATTTTTTCATTTTCATAATAAAAACCCCTCCTATTAATTTATTTTATTCAAAACTTTTTGCAAATCCCTGGAATAAAAGATTCATTGAAACCGCTCCTGCATCTTTAAACCCAAGAGTTTTTTCTTTATAACTTTTAGCTCTTCCATATTTTGAGATGTAATTCTTAGTATCTTCACATCCCTGTTCTGCAGCGGCGGCTGCTTCTTTAAACATTCCTTTGATATCTGAATCAGAAGCTGCAATAGCTTCCACTGCTGGTATAAATGTATCCATCATAGTCTTATCCCCAACTTTTGCTCCAGATACATCATTCATCTCTTCCAATGAAGCTGCAAACATATCTTTTATAATTTGTTCATCCAGTTCTTCTGCTCCCTCTGGAATACCAATAGCCAATCCAGATATCCAGCTTCCCCAAAGAGGTCCTGCTGATCCGCCATTTACTCCCATGGCACTCATTCCAAGGTCATCTATAAAATCTTTTATACTTGTTCCTGAATCCCAGTTTTCTATATCTTTTTCTATAGCATTTGCTATCTTTACAATAGTTATTCCATGATCTCCATCACCAAACTTAGAATCAATCTCAGACAATTCATCAGCATTGGCTTTTAAAAGCTCACATGATGTCAGAAACATTTTTTTAATATCTTCTCTATTAATCTTCAATTTTGACACCTCCATATTTCTTTAATTTAATATTATCATATGTAATTACAAATGTCAACGATTATAAAAAGAGTAATTTGGTTTTTTTACGGACGGTATAACTATATATCAAAACATAATATTTTCTTTATATATTTTATTTTGTTTCCTTAATATATTATGTAAAATTTTTCTGAAAAATATTTTTCTGATAAAATATCTATAAATTTTAAAAATTAATTTTTATAAACTTCATTCCTAAAAAATATGGTATAAAGATATTTATCCATTCTACTTATAAAATTATTTTATCCTCTAAGCTAAGTCCTCAATTTTATTTTTTCAACTCTTTACTAAATATTTATATAAACAAAAATTTAGAATTTACTTTTTTCATTTTATAGATTATACTATTGAAGTATGTCAATACTTAAGAAGATTAAATGTTGACAATACAATACTTTAAAAGGAGAAATATTAATGAAAAAACTATTTACAATTGTATTATTTTTAATTATCAGTACTTTTATATTTGCAACTGTAACTACATCTGGGATTGGAGATGGATTTTCTGGTAAAATCAAAGTTGATGTTTTAACAAATGGGGAAAAAATAGAGGATATCAAACTTGTTTCAGATTCTGAAACTTCTCATATAATATCAAGAGCTTTCCCTATATTGAAAGAAAGAATTTTAAAAGCTCAATCACCTGTTGTTGACAGTGTGTCTGGTGCTTCTTACACTTCTTTTGGAGTTAAAAAAGCTGTTGCTGAGGCCCTTAAAGCTAATGGAAAAGATTTTGGAAGAATCAGATTCAATACTAAAGCACCTGAACAGCCAGCTGCTAACCTTGAAGCTGTAAACACTGATCTTGTAATCATTGGTGGGGGACCTGCTGGATTAGCTGCTGCTATATCTGCCAGAGAAGCTGGATTGAAAAATATTATTCTTATTGAAAAATTAGATATTCTTAGTGGTAATGGAAAATATGATATGAATTTCTATGATCTTATTAATTCAGAAGCCCAAAAAGCAAGAGGAATAAACGATACTGTTGAATCTCTTATTGCTGACAACAGCAACCCTCTTGATACTCCTGAAAGAATAAAAGCTCAGGCTGAAGGAGCATTTGTTTTGGATAAATGGCTGAGAAGCTTTGGGGTAAAATTAAACTATAATTATGGAAAAAGAGGACATATGGCAGAATCTAATGCTTATGCTGGGGCTCATGTACAAGATGGTATGGAGAACAAAGTAAAAGAATTAGGTATAGATGTTCGTACTGGTACAAAGGGACTTGATCTTATTATGAAAGATGGAAAAGCTGCTGGTGTTAAAGTACAGAATGGAAATAACTTCTATGATATTAATGCTAAAGCCGTTATCCTTGCTACTGGAGGATTCTCTGCCAACAAAGAACTTCTTAAAAAATATGTTCCTGGGTCAGAAGTTTTCCAAACTTCAAATCAAATTGGAGCTACTGGAGATTTCATCCCTGTATTTGAAAAAAATAATATAAAAACTGCTAATCTTGAAGTTTTAAATATATTCCCATTCATTATCAGACAAACTAGAGATTTGACTGGTGGTGGAGATGGATTTATTCTTGTAAATAAAGAAGGTAAAAGATTTACAAGTGAAAGTATTACTTATGCTACAAGATTCAGTACTGCACAAAAAATTCTTGATCAGACTGATTCTGCTGCTTTCTATATTTATGACCAAAAATTGTATGATTCAAGTTTCCGTCTTCAAAAGCATACAGCTCAAGGACTTCATCTAAAAGCTGATACCCTTGATGAATTAGCTGATAAATTAGGAATAGATAAGAATAATCTTAAATCAACTGTTGAGGAATTCAATAAAGCAGTTCGTGGTGAAATCAAAGATCCATTCAGAGAAAAACCTACTAAAAAAGAATTTATGAGTGAAGGGCCTTACTATGGTGTTCAAGTTGAATCTGCTATCCATATGACTAGAGGTGGAGTTGTTGCTGATGAAAAAACTCAGGTTCTTTATGACAATGGTAATATAGTAAATGGACTTTATGCTGCTGGAGAAGTTGCCAATAGCAACTCTGGTGCTTACAGTGCTGCTGTAATCTTTGGTAGAATTGCAGGGCAGGAAGCTGCAAAATATATTAACAAATAAAATATTAACTTTTTTAAGAGATTGATAGAAACTAGGACAAAATTTATCAATCTCTTTTTTATTTCTAATTTCCTCTTTAACTTTTATATATAATATATATTTATCCCATTCTAATTTAATTTTACTTTTAATAGATTTCAGGTTATAATACAAATATATAATGTCCTTAATATATAAAAAAAGTTTATATATTAACATTAAATTTCAAAATAATACAACATCTAAGGAGGATTTAAAATGAAAAAATTAACTTCATTAGCTGCTTCTGTTGTTCTAGGAACACTTCTTATAGCTTTCAGCTGTTTTGCTGCTGAAAAAACTACTACTGAAGCTGTTGCATCAGGATTTGGAGGAGATATTAAAATCGAAGTTGTAACTGAAGGAAAAAAAATTGAGGATATCAAGCTTATCTCTCATAAAGAAACTTCACATTTAATGGATAGAGCTTTCCCTATTATTAAAGAAAGAATACTTGAAGCTCAGTCACCTATTGTTGACAGTGTATCTGGGGCTTCTTATACATCTTTTGCAGTAAAAAGAGCTGTTGCTGATGCTATGAAAAAAAATGGTATAGATTTTGGAAGAATAACTTTTAAAACTAAAGCACCAGAGCAGCCTGCTGCTATATTAGAGGATGTAAATACTGACCTTGTAATTATCGGAGGTGGGCCTGCTGGACTTGCTGCTGCCATATCTGCTAAAGAATCAGGGGTAAAAAATGTAATTATTATTGAAAAACTGGATATACTTAGTGGTAATGGAAAATTTGATATGAACTTCTTTGATATGATTAATTCACAAGCTCAAAAAGCTAATGGAATAAATGATACTATTGAAGCTTTTATTAAAGATAAAACTAATCCAAGAGATACTATAGAACGTACAAAAGCACAAGCTGAAGGTGCATATGTCCTTGATGAATGGTTGAGAAGCTTTGGTGTAAATCTTAATTACAACTATGGATTGAGAAATCATATGGCAGAAGCTGATGCTTATGCTGGAGCTCACATTCAAGATGGTATGGAGAAAAGAGTAAATGAATTAGGTGTAGATATTCGTACTGGCACTAAAGGACTTGACCTTATTATGAAAGATGGAAATGCTGTAGGTGTAAAAGTACAGCAGAAAAACAATACTTATAACATCAATGCAAAAGCTGTTATTATTGCTACTGGTGGATTCTCTGCTAATAAAGAATATCTTGCTAAATTTGCTCCTGGTTCTGAGAGAGTTCAAACTTCAAATCAAATGGGAGCAACTGGAGATTTTATTCCTGTATTTGAGAAAAATAATTTAAAAATGGAAAATATGGAAGTTCTAAGTGTATTTAAAACTATAATTAATCCTACAAGAGATCTTACAGGTGCTGGGGATGGATTTATATTTGTAAATAAAAATGGTGAAAGATTTGCAGATGAAAGCCAATCTGGACTGCCTACTGCTTACACTATACTTGATCAGCCTGAAAGTAAAGTTTTTTATATTTATGACCAAGATCTTTATGATTCTAGCTATCGTTTACAAAAGCATACAGCTCAAGGACTTCATACAAAAGCTGCTACTCTTGAGGAATTAGCTGCAAAGTTAAATATTCCAGCTGAAACTCTTAAAAAGACAGTAGCTGATTTCAATAAAGCTGTTCGTGGAGAAATGAAAGATCCATTCAGAGAAAAACCTACTAAAAAAGAATTTAAAGCTGAAGGCCCTTACTATGGTGTACAAGTTGAATCTGCTATTCATATGACAAAAGGTGGAGTTGCTGCTAATGAAAAAGCTGAAGTACTTCATAAAGATGGTCATGTAGTAAAAGGACTTTATGCTGCTGGTGAGGTTACTAATACAACTGGCGCTTACAGTGCTGCTGTTGTGTTTGGACGTATCGCAGGACAGGAAGCTGCTAAATATATCAACAAATAAATATTAATTTTAAAAAGAGGATGCAGTGTCATCCTCTTTTTCTATATCTTATTTTATATAATCTTTATTTGAAAAAATTCCTGACATTATTATAAACTTTCTGATAAAAGGATTGTACATCAACTTTCCTTTCAAAACTTTTAGATTCAATTTTGTTCTCATACTTCCAGTTCTTTTATAATAATCTGTGAGTCCATTTTTTAAACCTTTTTTATTTATAGAATCTGCCAGATAATATCCACTGATAAGAGCGTAGCTTATCCCCTCTGAAGAACTTGAACTTATAAGCCCTGCTGCTTCTCCTATGAGAGCTATTCTGTCTTTTCCCATAAAATATTCATTCCATTTAGGTACTTTTATAAAAGTTCCCTCATCTCTAATTACATCATCTAAATTAATTCCCTCTGATTTGACTCTTTGCTCCAGCTTATGAAATCTATCCCAACAGTCCTTGCCTTTTTTCATAATAGTTCCCAAGATAAGTTCTTCTCCTTTAGGTACCATCCATGAATAGTAATTATTTATATTTTTATCAAATATAGCCATATGATATGAAAAATCTTCTTTCATCTTGTATACTCTTTGAATAGCTATGTAGTTATTTTTAGAATCTCTATCTATATTTTTTCTGACTAAAGAATTGGCTCCTTCAGCACTTATTATCATCTTAGTTTTTACTTTTTTGATATCCGTACCCATTCTGTATATCACAGTGTATATTCCATTTTCATCTTCAGAATAATCTATAAATAAAGCTCCTTTTATAAGCTCTACATGAGCTGCTCTCTGAGATAAAAGAAAACTGTCAAATTTTTCTCTATCAAAGTTCAGATAGTTTTTATAGTATTTTTTTCTAAGATTATTATCATAATCTATTACCTGTACATTGAATACCTGTGGTGATACCAGTACATCTTTAGATAAAGAATAACCCAATCCTGATAAAGCAGCCTGGGCCTCATGTGCCAGAAGTCCCCCACAGCATTTTATAACCTTATTATTTTCATCTTCATAATCTCTTCTATCCAGAAGAAGAACTTTGTATTTACTGTCAATAAATTTTGAAAAAACACTCCCTGCTGGGCCTCCCCCAATCACTACTATATCATATATCATTTATCCTATCTCCTATTGTTTGTATATTTTATAGTACCACAATAGTTTATATTATTCTACTAAATCATAAATTTTTTTAATCTAATTTTTTTTTTAATTTCGTTAATGATTTTTATTAATATCTTAATTTCAAAAGAATAAGTTTTCATACTTCTCTTCATCATCATTTTTTACTTTTTGTATTTCACTTTTTAAAGCTTCTAATATATAATCACAATCAGCAGGAAAAGCAGTTTCTCTTTTGTAAAAGCAACAGTTACAAAAGAACATATCAATGTAATAGGTCCTATTAAAAGACTATTCCCTATTGTTGACATTCTTTCATTCATATCCATTTCATTTACAGCTATGTATCTTCATTTTTTCTCATTACAAAAATATGATTTTCCTCTTTTTTTATTAATTAAATTCACTTGTCATTTTTAAACTCTTGAATTAATCCCTTTGATTATGATATAATCTCGTCGTTATAAAAAATATATTTCCTACTATAAAGGAAGGAGTTGGTATTTTGGATATTGTTCTAAAAAGAAAAATAAAAAAAATAGTAGATGAAAAAAGATTATACAGGATAATAAGTAATTCAAAATGGTGTGACCTTCTCTTAGCTATGGAAACTGAAATGCCTTTTGAACCTCCATTCATCTTAAAACGTCTTGATGAAGAAGCTCCCCCAGAAGAACCTCCCTTTGAAGATCATATGGTCTTTTTTGGAGATTGGTCATTTGAAAGTATCTGTAAAGGAAATTTTTTTGTTATTGATTGGATAAAAATATACCCTTATTATTATGCACATCAAAGATATATGGACAAGCCTAAAAAAGTAAATGCTGCAAAAAAACTTAAAGAAATATTAGAAGCATATGCTATTCCATATACTATTAAAAATGAATTATTTATTATCTCAGGATATAATAGATAATTTCAATTTTTTTATGTTATAATATAAAAAACAGTTACAATATTTGCTGATACAAAAGAGGGGGGATTTTTATGAAGATTCTAAAAGTATTAATTATTTTATTTATAATAATTTTTTTAATTGCTATTGCTCTTTCTATTTTTAACCCTGATTGTTTTCACAGTATTGCTAAAGCTTTAAGGTTAAAAATTCTTCCTACAAGTATTTTTAACAATAATTCAGCTGTTTAAAATTATCATCTTAATTAAAAAAAGGCTAATCAGCAATAAGCTGATTGGTCTTTTCTTTTATATAATTTAAATATAATCTATAGATTATTTCTCTATTGTTATAATTTTTTATATTTTATTTTTTCTTAAAATTTATCATAGACACCCTTACATTATTAAACATATCACTATTCCTACCCCTATTCCAACTCCTACAATTAAGAAAGTCATAGCAGCTAATATTGCTCCTGTTATTAAATATTTTTCCATATTTCACCTCATACTAATATTTACTCTCTAACTTTTTCATTCTAATATTTTAATGAAGTTCCTTTTTTAATATTTAATTATAATTTTATTCCTTGTAATATAAAAATCAAGACATTTAATTAATTAAAATATCTAGTAGAAATACTAGATCATTGTTTTCAATCTTTATTAGGTAGTCTTTCTTATTCTGAAATTTCAATTATTAAAATAACTTAAATTCAATACTCAGGTTAGTCAGTTACTAATATACTAATTATTTTATTAGGTATCTTTAATTATATTTTTTCTCTTCCAAAATTCAATTTACAATATTTATTTTCTTTCTCTCAAAAAATTTTGCATTATATTTTGAGATAGTATTTTTTATAAAAATAGCTTATTATATAAACAATATAAAGCTTAATGGAGGTAACATTTTATGAAAAAATTTTTTTTGATTATAAATATATTTTTTATATTTATCCCACAACTAAAAGCTACTGAGTTCTTTGAAAATGATGAAATAAAATATATATTTAAAAATCAAAATATTAATGGAACTTTTGTTGTCTATGATTTAAAAAAAGATGTTTTTGTAGGCTATAATAGAGAAAGAGCTGAACAACAATTTTATCCAGCTTCAACTTTTAAAATTTTTAATAGCTTAATAGGATTAGAAACTGAAAGTGTCAGGGATGTTGATGAAGTTTTTTATAAATATGATGGTAAAAAAGTTTTTCTTGAATCTTGGGCTAAGGATTCAAGTTTAAAGTATGCAATAAAAGTATCTCAGGTTCCTGCTTATAAAGAATTAGCAAAAAAAATAGGTTTAAAATCAATGAAAGAGAACATTGAAAAATTAAATTATGGTAATAAAAATATTGGAACAAAAGTAGATTCTTTCTGGTTACATGGCCCTTTAAAAATTAGTGCATTTGAACAGATAAACTTATTAACTCTTTTAGCACAAAAAAAATTACCTTATAACATTAAGCATCAGGAAGAAATTGCTGATATTACAATTTTAGAAAAGGGTACAAACTATGTATTACATGGCAAAACAGGCTGGGCAACTAATAATATAGAAATTCCAATAGGGTGGTTTGTTGGATGGTTGGAAACTCCTGATAATATTTTTATTTTTGCCACTAATATTGATAATCCTACTGCTGAACTTCTATATAAAAGAGAAGAAATAGTAAGAGAAAGTTTTAAAAAGTTAAATATTTTAAACTAAAGACTAAATTAATTCTTTAGAAACAAAAAAATTGCAATTATATATAACTCAAAAAAGACCAATTAGTACTAAGCTGATTGGTCTTTTCTTCTATAATATATTAAAGTTCATTCACTGATTTTTTCCAAGCTCCTAATATAAAGGCTGCTACTAATGAACTAACAATTATTGATACAAGATACATTGCTGGATTGGTAACTACTGGGAAAACAAATATTCCACCATGCAGACATTTATATATCCTTTTAAAACTAACCTCTTTACAATGCAGAGGTTCCTTTATTATAAAAATCTTACTTTTTTATTTTCAATAGATATAAATTATCTTAATATTTTATTAAAAACTTCAAATTCTTTTCCATAAATCTTTATAATATTTGGTTCTCCATCAGTTAAAAATATAAAACTATGTTTTATGGCTACATCTTTTGGAATTGTTACATCTTCAAAAGGACCAGAAGAAAAAACTGCAAATCCATTTTTATCTAAAAGTTGCAATGAACCTCTTTCTTGAAGATTTGTCATTCGCACTGGTTTATCAGTATTATTTTTTAGTCCAAGTGTTATTTTATATTCAATTTTATTTTCTGAATCCTCAATGTTTTTATCTGGTAAATTCTCTACTGAAATTATAGAAACCTTTATATATTTTTCTAAGGATTCCTTATCAAATATAATCATTGCTCCATCAATACTTGTTCCTTCTTTTCTTCCAGTATCTATCCCTTCTTTTACCCCTTTCAGTATATTTTTTCCAGTTGATACAGCTCCAGATACAACTGAAGACACTTTTTTAGTAATTTCTGCTTTTTCCTCTCCATAAACAAAACTAGAAATAAGAATACTTAAAACAAATATTATTTTTTTCATATTATCCCCTCTTAAAAAAATCTTTATTATTATCTTATCACAATTTTCATTTGACATTCAACCACTAATAATTAACTTTTTGGCAACTAGTAATTGCTATTTATAACTTTCAAATTTATGTTCAAAAATTTGTCTTCATATTGAAATATTGTTTTTAAATTCTTCCTGTAGATTTATATAAATATATCATAACTATTGCTACTACTATAAAAAATTATTCTTTTGTTCTGTAAGCCTTCCATCAAATCTCCAGTTATCTTTTGAACAAGTACCAAAAATCTTGGCAAACTTATATGTACATTTCAGCAAAGGAATAATAAAAATTTCTCAAAAAGATTTTCTTGTTTTTTAAATATAGCAAAATTGGAAACTGTTAAATATAGATAAAAAATGATATAACTTTGAAAAAATGAAATATTTTATAAGAAGATAATAAAGGGGATATCACCAAAATCAAAAATATATAGAAAAAAAGAAGAAGAACGTGTTAAAATAAGAACATAAACTAAAATTATAAATCATAATTAACCAAGTAGAGCTAAGGATACTTCCTGAAAAATAGTTCAAGAAGATTGTATTTGAAAAAAATTTAAAAATTAGAAGTTGGAGGAAATTATGACTGAAAGAGAAAAAATGTTAGCAGGAGAGCTTTATGATTGTGGAGATGCTGAGCTATTATCTCAATGGCATAAGGCAAAAAATTTGGTAAGGAGTTATAACAATATTAATTCTGAAAACACCAAAGAAAAAGAAAAGATTTTAAGTGAATTACTTGGAGGAATGGGTAAAAATCTTTGGATAACAGCACCATTTTTTGTTGATTATGGCAATAATATTTATTTTGGAAATAATTGTGAAGTAAATATGAACTGTACATTTCTAGATGATAATATCATTCATATTGGAGATAATGCTCTAATTGCTCCAAATGTACAAATATACACAGCTTTTCATCCAACAAATTCACTAGAGCGATTTGGAAAACCTAAAGAGGATGGTTCATTTGAATTTTGCAAAACTCAAACAGCTCCAGTTACAATAGGAAATAATGTATGGATTGGCGGTGGTGCTATTATTATGCCAGGTGTTACAATAGGAAATAATGTTGTAATTGGAGCAGGAAGCATTGTTACAAAAGATATTCCAGACAATAGCATAGCATATGGCAATCCTTGTCAAGTAATGAGAGAAAATAAATAAATTTTCATCTATCAAAAATAGTGTTTGATAGAATGACAAAACAAAAAACAGTGTGTACTTTTCTCATGCAGTATACACTGTTTTCATTGTTACTCTATTTACTAGTTATTGGTTTGATTATTTATAAAAAAATTAATAAAAAATGGCTGTCAGCAAATTTTTTTGATTTCCTCTTTCTTATTTCAAATTTTCAAATTAATATATCCTACTATATAATTTTTTGACATTTTTTAAAATCTTTTGTTTCATCTTATAATATGTCAAATTTTTCTTTATATAACTTAAATTTCATTCACTGGTTTTTTCCAAGCTCCTAATATAAAGGCTGTTACTAATGAACCAATAATTATTGATACAAGATACATTACTGGATTGGTAACTACTGGGAAAACGAATATTCCACCATGAGGAGCTGGTAATAATACTCCAAGTCCTCCAGCGATTGCTGCTCCTATTACACTTGCAGGGATAACTCTTATTGGGTCAGATGCTGCAAATGGAATAGCTCCCTCAGTTATGAATGATAGTCCCACTATATAACAAACTTTTCCTGCTTCTCTTTCATCTTTAGTGAATTTATTTCTAAAGAATGTAGTTGCCAAAGCTATTCCTAAAGGCGGTACCATACCTCCTGCCATTACAGCAGCATGAGGTGCATAGTTTCCAGCCGCTATCATAGCGATTCCAAAAGTGAAGCTCGATTTATTTACTGGACCTCCCATAAATAATTAAAGCATACATTCTAAAGGTATATATTGTATAGACTTCCCCTTTTAAAGTCCTTTAAAATCAATCTTATAAAGCTATTTTTTCTGGAAATTTTTAAAATTATCCAGTTATTCTTTCTATTAGCAATTCTTCATTTATTCCAACTTTGAAAAGAAAAGACAATGGTATTCCTACTTAAAAATTTCATAAACAGATACTATTATTTTCAAAAAAATTTTGAAGATATTTTAAATTCTACCTGTAGATTTATATAAATATATCATGACTATTGCTACTATTATGAAAATTATTCTTTTACTCCATGGACCTTCCATCAAATCTCCTGTTACATTTTGAGCAAGTACTAAAAAGCTTCGTAAGATAATGATTACTATAAAAAAGAAAAAAAACAATTTTAAATCACCTAGTGACAAAGGAACAAATATTCCAGAATAATGATATCCCCATATTCTAAATATAATATAAAGTATTACTGTTATAATTAGATTTTTTATTAAAAACTCTTTATCTTTCATATCCTTTACTTCCTTTTTTCAATTTCTGACTTAATGGACTCTTTAACTGAATATGCTCCAGGAACTAGAAAACCAAGATCCCCTAGTAAAGCTTTAATAGTTGTAGAACCATATTCTCTGTAAGCAGTTAATCTTCTACCCCATGTACTTACTATTGTATCTCTATATTTTACTTTATAATAGATTCCTGCTCCTTCATACCCTTTTAACATCCTATAACTTTTTTCTACATCTGCACTTAAAGTTAAAATTGAAAATGCTAAATTTGCATGATTATAAGCATCTATACCTATATCTTTATTTATATTTATTCCAGGAACTATTCTATTAATTTCTTGAGCTATTGATTCTCCCAATGGTTGATAAACCCAATCTCTAGTCATATTAAAGCTTCCTATTTTTTCAGGTTCTCTTTTTATGGCAAAAGTAACATCTGCCATGAACTCACTTACCATTCCTGTTCCATGTGCTATGAAATAAAATCCTAAAGCCCCTGTTATTATTTTACTCTCACTTGTTACAGCTAGTTTAATCCCAACATCTTTTAATAAAGAAGCTCCTGTAACTCCATTTAAACCACTTAACAAACTTTGACTAAAATTAAAGTCATGTGGCATTATTATCATATCACCTTTTACACCTTTTAATGTTACAGTTCTTATATATGCCCCTTCTCTATTTATTTTTTTGTGTTCCCTCAAAATAAAATGAAATCTATAACCTTTTACATTGTCATATGTTTCATTATAAGAGGATAAATACCCTTCAAATATTAAATGTCTTAACACATAGCCATTTCTTGATATTTTAATTTCAATATCTCTCAGAGATTCTTTAGATATTCCTGTAATCATGCTCCATTTATTTAATTTCATAATCTCTGCAAGATTCTTTTCATCTTCTCCTCTCAAATATCCAGTTATAATAAATACTCCTTTTTTGAGAAACATTTATATATTGGAGAAATCTATTTGTTTCAGTTCTATTTCTTCATCATTAATTTTAGATTTTATACTATTTCTGTTTTGATAGTTTCATTTTCATAATGATATAGCTCCATAAATCAATCCCCTTTTATTAAAATAGTTTTAATATATAAAATATTATACCATATAAATTTACTATTTAGTTTTTCATAAAAATATAGAGGTATAATATAATTCTTTGTTACGTTTTTATTTTATATAAAAAAATTAAAATAAAAAAGAAGCTAATAATAGAATTAAAAGCTTCTTTTCCTAATCTATTAAATTTTAAGGAAGGTTTTATCCAAATCTAAAATCTATTTTATATATTTCTTTTCTAATCCTTCAATATAACTCTTTAATAACCCAAATTTTTTGATTATTAATTTTTTTATGTTCATCAGTTTTTATTTATTGGTTAAATGATAAAGAATTTAAAATATTTTTCTTGCTATTTTATAATTTCCATTTATGTTAACTTTTTACTTACTACAACTTTTTCTTATTACTAAATTTATTAAATTTCAAACTTTTCATAAATTTTATTTATTTTATCTTCTTCTATTCCTATATACTTTAATGTTTGGTTGGCAGAAGAATGATTCAATATAGTCATTACTATTGCTATATCTAATGTCCCTTTATAAACTCTATGTCCCCATGTTTTCCTCAATGAATGAGTTCCTATTGGATAACTAATATTTAAATCTTTTCTAGCTTTATTTAAGTATTTAGAAATTCCTACTGTTGAAATAGGTTTATCTATCAATTCCTTCACATACTTTCTATTCAAAGATTTAAATAAAAAACCTTCTTCTGATGAAAAACCTAGTTCTTTATAATAAAATTTAAGTTCTTTTATTGCTTTTTGACATATAGAGTTAAACTTTATTTTTCTATTTTTTTTAGTTTTCTTTTCTTTTAACCTTATTGTATAATCACCATTTATGTTTTCAAATCTTAATCTAGAAAGATCTGAAATTCTTAATCCTACATTTACTCCTATATTGATTAATGCTAACATTATTATTTTTTTATTTTCTTTAAAATATTTTCTTATATTTACTAAATCACTTTTATTTATATATCTAACTTCCTGTCCTTTTTTATTCATGAAAATCTCCTCATCTAGTATTTTTTTTGGTTTCTTGGAACTTTCGAAAGTTTTAAATACAAATTCATTTGTTTTTAGTAAAATTTTTAGATAAAAATTTTTTTAATGAAATAAATATTTCAAAGTAATAATACTATATTTAATTTAAAATAGCAAGTTTTAAGAAAATTACACTAATTTTTATATATCTATAGAAAAATCTTTCCTCAAAAAGATATTTTAGAGTTCCTTAAAAAAGAAATAAAAAATTTAAGCTAGGTTCCCCTAGCTTTTTTCATTTTGTTTATCCCTATATAAAAAATACCAGGAAGAAATTACTCTTCCTGATATCCTGTTATCTTTTATCTTCCTAGCATTCTTTGAAATTCTTCCACTCTTCTTTTCACTTCTTCTTCTGAACAACTTAATGGAATAAATTTATTTCCATATATTTGAACCCCTGGATTAGTTCCACTACGTTCAGCTTTTACTTGACTTCTCTCAACTCCCAAAGTATTTACTACATAATTTACTAACTCTTGTACTGTATTAAACATCTCATTACCTCCTAAAATTTTATTTTTTTACCTCTAGAGATAACTCATCATAACACCTAAATTTAAAACATACCAAATATGTAAATTATTATTTTCTAAAAACTTCCCTCTCTAATTTTTTTATTTTAGTTTCTCCCATAGTTATTCTTTCTCTATCTATGCTTACCTCACTTCTTATAGTAAGTGATTGAAAAACACATATGTTAGCAATACCTCTGGATCAAATGGTCTGAGGCCTTTTTTATTAAAAATACTTTTTAATAATTGAAACTAAAAATGAACCCTCCTTATTAGACATCTTGTCCAACTTTTTGGGTTCACTTCAATTAATCTTCTCTTTTATATTTTATTTACTTCATTATAGATATTTTTAGCTACTCTAAACTTTACTGTTTTCTTTGGATAAATCTTCATAAGTTCTCTTGTAGATGGATTCGATATTATTCTTGGTTTTCTCTCTATTACCTCAAAAATTCCTCTTCCTACAAATCTTACTTTTCCATCTCTTATAAGAGCTTCTTCCACAGTTTCTAAAAAAACCTCTATCTCTTCCATAGTCTCTTTCATGCTAATACTATTTTTATTTATTTCCATGTATATTTTTGCAAAATCTCTCTTATTCATTATTTTCACCCTTTCTATTTATAGAGTCTATTAACCCTTTTCCTGCTCTAAATTTTAATGTCTTTTTTGGTTGAGTATATGTTTCTTTTTGATGTTTTGGAATTACTATTTTTCTAGATTTCACATCTTTCTCTTCAAATACTCCCCAAGTTTTAAATAAAACCTTTCCATCTTTAGATATAGCTTTTAATAATGCCTTCCAGAAATTATCTATTTTTTCTTTTGCTTCTTTCCGATTTTTAATTCTATTTCTCTTTTTATAAAATTTGATGAATTCTGTTTCTTTCATCTCTAACCTCCAACAAAATTATTACACACTTTTAAATTTTTATTATTAAAAATAATATCATAATTTTTAAATATATAAGACCTTTTTAGGACTTGTCATACTTGGAAAAATAATGATGGTAGTATGAAATTACTAGAAATCTGAAAGACCTCCCAAAATGAGAGGCCTTTTTCTTCCTATACTACTAAATATAAAATATCTTGGAGAAAGAGTTTTATATCAATTATATTATCATAAAATTTTATTTTTTGTATCTATATAAGTCATTTTTATATTGACAACTATCTTCCACAACGATAAAATAAATATAGTCTAAGGTATTACTTACTTTCATAAAAAAAGACCAATTAGCACTAAGCCGATTGGTCTTTTCTTCTATAATAAATTAAATTTCATTCACTGGTTTTTTCCAAGCTCCTAATATAAAGGCTGTTACTAATGAACCAATAATTATTGATACAAGATACATTACTGGATTAGTAACTACTGGGAAAACAAATATTCCACCATGTGGAGCTGGTAATAATACTCCAAACATCATAGAAAGCCCTCCAGCAATTGCTGCTCCAATTATTGAAGCTGGAATTACTTTTACAGGGTCTGATGCTGCAAATGGAATAGCGCCTTCTGTTATAAATGATAATCCCATTATATAACAAGTTTTTCCTGCATCTCTTTCATCTTTTGTAAACTTATTCTTAAATAATGTTGTTGCTATTGCTATTCCTAAAGGCGGTACCATTCCTCCTGCCATTACAGCAGCGTGAGGTGCATAGTTTCCAGCTGCTATTGTTGCTATACCAAATGTAAATGCTGCTTTGTTTACCGGACCTCCCATATCTACTGCCATCATTCCAGCTAATACAGCTCCTAAAAGAATAAGGTTTCCTGTTCCTAAAGTTTCAAGGAAATTAGTAACTCCTGTGTTCAATGCTGCAATTGGATCAATAATTACTCCATACATCAAAGCACCAGTGATAAATATCCCAAACAATGGATACAAAAGAACTGGTTTGATCCCTTCTAAACTTTCAGGAAGTTTACTGAATACTTTCTTCAACAATACAACACTGTAACCACCAAGGAATCCACCTATAAGCCCACCAAGAAATCCTCCACCATTATTCAGAGAAATAAGTCCTCCAACCATTGCTGGGGCAAATCCTGGTCTATCAGCTATACTCATTCCAATGAATCCTGCCATTACTGGTACCATTAAGAAAAATGCATTTCCTCCACCAATATCATTTAATAATTTAGCTATTGGGCTGAATGATGGATCATTAGGATTGCTTGCATGTATACCAAACATAAATGAAAGTGCAATTAATATTCCTCCCCCTACAACAAATGGAAGCATATTTGAAACTCCTGACATTATATGTTTATAGAATCCGCTCTTTTCTTTTCTAGAAGAAGATGATGATTTTCCACCTTCTGCTGAATATAGAGGAGCATTTTGTGCCACTGCATTTTTTATAAGTTTTTCAGGATTTTTTATTCCCTCTTTTACAGGAACTATCTCAACATGTTTTCCTGCAAATCTATCCATTTCAACATTTTTATCTGCTGCTACTATTATTCCTTTTGCATTTTTTATCTCTTCATCTGTAAGTTCATTTTTAACTCCAGTAGAACCATTTGTTTCAACTTTTATATTTACTCCCATAGCAAGAGCTTTTTTGATAAGAGCATCAGCTGCCATATAAGTATGAGCTATTCCTGTAGGACAAGCTGTTACAGCAAGTACATCTGGCATTCCAGTATCTCTTGTATCATGCTTTTCTTCTTCTTTTTCCATATCTGCTGATAATATTTCTATTACCTCTTTAGGCGAAGCTGCTTTTAAAAGATTTTCTCTTACATCATCATCTAATAATGTAGTTGTAAGTTTTGAAAGTACTTCTATGTGAGTATCAGAAGCATTTGCTGGAGCTGCTATCATAAAGAATAATTTTGAAGGCTCTCCATCTAAAGATTCATAATCCACTCCTGCTTTAGATAATCCAAAAGCAATACTTGGAATTTTTACTGCACTTGTTTTGGCATGAGGAATTGCTATTCCTTCTTCTAGTCCAGTTGAACTCTGTGCTTCTCTTTTCAGTATCTCTTTTTTATATTCTTCTTTATCATTAAGTTTTCCTGCTGCATATAAGATTTCTACCAGTTCATCAATAATTTCACTTTTAGTCGTCCCTTTTAAGTTAAGGTTTATACAATTTTCTGAAAGCATATTGTTTATCATAGTTTGTCCCCCTTATTTAATTTTTTCAATTTTAATATCTTTTAATAAGTTTTCCATAGTTTCCAATGTTGTCAGCCCTTCAGAAAATGCAGTAGCACTTCCTGATGCTATCCCATACTTATATGAATCTTCTATTGAATTTCCACCTGTTATACCATAGATAACTCCTGCTACCATTGAATCCCCTGCTCCTACTGAACTTATAAGCTTACCTTTAGGAGCATTTCCTAAATATACTCCGCTTTTAGTAATAAGCATTGAACCATCTTTACCCATGGATACAATAACATTTTCACTTCCCATCCCTCTTAGTTTTTCTCCAGCTTCTATTATTTCCTTTATTGTTTTAAGTTCTTTCCCAAAAAATTCAGAAAGTTCATTTTTATTTGGTTTTGTCAGATACACTCCAGCTTCAAGAGAATATTTGAAAGGCTCATCTCTTGTATCAAGTATTACTCTTACTCCTTCAGGTACTTTTGATATCATATCTCTGTATATCTCATTTCCCATAGTCTTAGGTACACTTCCAGAGAGAACTAATACATCTCCAGTTTTTATATCTTTCAGACTTTCTAAAAGTTCTTTTTTATTCTCCTCTGTGATTACAGGGGATTTTCCAGATATTTCACTTTCCTTTTCTTCTGTTTTCATTTTTATATTTATTCTAGTATTCTCTGCAAGTTCAACAAAGTTTCCTTTTATTCCATAATCTCTCAAACTATTTTTTATATAATCTCCTGTAAATCCACCTGCAAATCCAAGTGCTATATTTTCTCTGCCAAAGTTTTTTAAAACTTTAGATACATTTATTCCTTTTCCTCCAGCTAAAGTATATCCATCTTTAAGTGAATTTAATTCTCCTTCTATAAATCTGTCCATTACGATATAGTAATCTATAGCAGGATTTAAAGTTACTGTGTAGATCATTTTAATCCTCCTTTTTTTTCAAACTTTTTTCAAGTTCTATTGGAATTTTTCCATCTGTTATTAATATACCATCATCTAGGGAAGCAAAGTTTATAAAGCTGTTAGCCTTAAATTTCGATCCATCACAGATGAAATATACTTCTTTTCCTCTTCTTATAGCTTCACTTTTTACTATAACTTCTTCCGGATCTGGTGTAGAATATCCATCTAGTGTTATTCCATTAGCTCCTATAAAAGAAATGTCAAAGTTGTAGTTCTTAAGTGCCATCACTGCTGTAGCTCCTACTGTTGCACCTGTTTTCATTTTTACTTTTCCACCTATAAGGTATGTTTCAATTCCAAATTTTGCAAGTTCCTCCATATGTGTAAACCCATTAGTAACTACTTTTATATCTTCTTTATCTCCCAGATACTTAATCATACATTCTGCTGTACTCCCAGCATCAAGAAAAATTATATCCCCATTTTTTACATAAGAGGCTGCTTCTTTTCCTATTTTGTTCTTTTCCTCAGAAAATACCATTTTCTTATATATTATGTCCTCTTCTTTATTTTCTATTAAAACAGCTCCACCATGTACTCTTCTAATTTTACCTTTTTCTTCAAGAAAGTTGAGATCTCTACGAACTGTTGCTTCTGATACACCCATTTCTTCTACTAATTCATTTAATTTTATATTCTTTTTATTCTTAATTAGTTCTAAAATCAGATTATATCTTTCAATATTAAGCATTTTACTCCTCCCTTTCCTCTTCTTGATTTTATAGTATCACTCTTTTCTTAAAAAATCAATCATTTTCTTTCAAATTCTTTTAAAACATTTCACAATATCTTTCAAAATTCTTTCAACCTGGTCTAAAATCATTATTCTCGTTTTTATCGTATATGAAAAAATCATAAAGTTTTATTTCAAAACATTTATTTTCTTTTATTTTTTCTTGATCTTTATATAATTATTCTAATACAACTTTCATTTTCCTTCATTTTTTAATTTTTCTTTCAAATTCAATCACAGATAAAGAAAATAATATTCTTATTTACTAGAGTTATTTATTTTGTTATAATTCAATATGCAGAAAATTATTAAGACTTATAGAAGACAATTGATAAAGAATAGTAAAAAAAGAGAGGATAACATAAAAGAAAAATATAATTTTAGAACATTTCAAATTTCTAAAATTTATACTATCTTTTTGCTATCCTCTTTACTTTACAATTGATTATATTTTTTTGAACATCCCTTAGCTTTTTCTACTGGATATTTCTCTTCATTAAGTTTCATTTTCTCTTCCACTGCATCCAACAAATCTATTCCCATTTTATCACTCATTAAAAGAAGATAAACTGCTACATCAGCCATTTCATATTTTATATCCTGATAGTTATTCTCTTCAGCTTCCACACTGCTCTTCCACTGAAAACATTCCAGTAATTCAGCTGCTTCAATAGAAAGAGATATTGCTAAATCTTTAGGATTATGAAACTGGCTCCAATCTCTGTCATCTCTAAATTTTTTTACAAGCTCATTTATTCTGTCAAATTTTTCCATTTGCACTCACCTCTCAATGATTAGAATATCAAAATCTATAAGAAAATGCAATGAAAATCAAATTTTTAAAAGTGTTTTATACTGTTCTGCAAAATTCATAAGGATTTCTTTATCATTATTTGCAGGGTCTTCCAGTACTTTTCCTAAAAGGTATTTTAAAGTTTCTCCAATATTTTTTCCTTTAGTTATCCCTATTCCTATCATATCATTTCCATTTACTGCTAAATCTTTCATAGATACAGGCTCATTATTATTACATATTTCATGATATGCAATTTTTAATTTATCCAAAGCGGTAAAATCAAATGGAGGTTTATGAGCTATTCTATCTGCTTCCATCAATTTAAAAAGTTTTGGCATATTTTCATGTCCTATTTTATCAATCAATTTTTTGCAGTATTTTTTATTGCTGTTCTTTGAGTTATTCAAATGGTTAGCAATCAGCAAAGTTACATTTTTTATAATTTTATTTGTATACTTCATTCTTATAAGTATTTTTTCTGCCATAACAACACTTTCCTGTTCATGTCCATAAAAATGCCCTATTCCATTCTTTATGGTGTATGTTTCAGGTTTTCCTATATCATGGAGCAAAGCTGCAAGTCTTAGCTCTATGTCCCCTTCAATAGAAGCTACTGTCTTTTTAATATGTTCATCTAAAGTAAGATTATGATGTGGATTTCTCTGATTGAATCTTTTCGTTTTTGTCCATTCAGGTATGAGATATTCAAGTATTCCTCCTTGCTCAAGAAGTTCTATTGCTATTTCAGCATCATCAGCTGTTATTATCCTGCTGAATTCATCTCTCATTCTTTCCATAGACAGTTTTTTTACAAGAGGGATATATGGCTGAAGCTGTCCTATATCATTCTTGTTATTTAATTTTTTAGTTACAAGAAATCTTATAAACCTCATAACTCTCAATGGATCTTCCTTTATACGTTCTGAAGCTTCTCCAACAAAACGAAGATTTCTATTCATTATATCTTCTACAGCATGCTCTACATATCTGTAATTTTTCCCATCAAAAGCTATTGCATTAATAGTAAAATCTCTTCTTTTCAAATCCTCCATTATATCATCTGTAAACTCTATTTCCTGCTCTCTTCTGTCTTCTGGTATACCTACATCTTTTCTATATTTAGCTATTTCATAATGTGTTCCTTTATATTTTACCTGAATTATTCCAAAAGCTTTTCCAATCTCTTTTGGGCGAAACTCCTTAAATATATCCAAAAGTTTTTCATATGATAAGTTTGTCACAAAATCACAGTCTTTTGGTTCCAGTCCTAGAAGAGAATCCCTCACATACCCACCAACTACATAACCTTCTCCATGTTTTTGAATGATATCAAGAATATATTTTTCATTCTCCCCAAGTTCTATTTTTTTTAGTTTTTCCATTTATCATTCTCCTTTGAGCAAAAAGTCTTTGTATATTTCTATTACAAACTTTTCTATAGCTTCTATATCTGCCTTTTCAGGTATTACAATTAATTCAGGAGTACTCTCAAAACTTTTAAGCTTTTTCTCCAATTCCTCTACCAGCTCAATTACTTCCTCAAATTTCATTTCTCCCTTTTTTATCTTCATTATTAAATCTTTTTCCTTTAAAGGATATATCAGATTTCCAGTGGTTATTATCTCTATTGCTTCTAATAAAAGCCTTACAAGATGTGAAGCATATTTAGTATCATATCCTGATAATCTTATAAGCTCTTGTCTGTTGCTGCTCTCTTTTATTATTCTTTCTATAAGTTCACAGGCATTTTTTAGATTGAGATTAGAATTAATATTATATTCTCCTATCCTGTAAACATCTCCCTTTGCATCTCTTTGAATAAAGTTTTTCCAAAAATTTTTCTCTTTGCTCATTTCTGGCAAAAGAATTTTATCTGATTTATACTTTTCTATCATCTCTTTTATAAAATCTCTGGCTGAGTACAGTTTTTCAAGATTTTCTTTTTTTACATAAAGTTTATGCTTTTGTGAATTAGCAAAGCCTGAAAACTTTTCTATCAGTTTTTGTGAAAGAAAAAGATGTCTATTCTCCAGCAATTTTCTTCCATATTCGTTTATATATATGATATTATCTTCATCTACAAAGAGAAGTTCTATTATATTGGGATTATTCCCAGCTGCCAATGCAACAAATCTTTTTAGTTCATAAAAAGTTCTATCTACTGCTTCTGAACTGTTTTTTCCATTTTCCAGCTTAGATTCTACTCCTAAATCTACCTGCTCTAACTTTTGAAGTCCAATATGATATTCCCATGGAGCAAGAAATATTCCTGTATAGTCCTTATCTGAAGTTGAGGTAGCTAAGCCATAGAGGTGACTTCCTGTTCTTACTTCTAATATTCTGCCATTATTTACTAATTTTTCCATGTTCTCACCTCTTTTTTGATTTCTATAATTATATACTGGTTTCCATATTTTTTCAAATATAAAATACAGGTTCTGAAATGATAAAAATCCAAACTAAAAATGGATGACTTTTAAAATGAAAGATTACAACAATTCTACTGTTGTATTCTAGTAATTACAACAATTGAAATCTCAACTGTTTAATCACCAAAAATTTAATCTAACTTTTTAGTCATCCATTTAATATAAATTGTAATTTTTTTAGACTTTATTTCTAAATTTCTATTCTATAGTTACTTTTATAGAATTATTCATAGCACTTTCAGATAGTTCATTTCCCAATCCTGGAAGTTCTGGCACCTTATACTTTCCATTTACTGGCTGATAATCATAAATACAATAAGATTTATTATATGGAGTTAGATTTACTGCATGATGCTCATGGATTACAAAGTTTGGTATTACACATTCTAAGTGCAAAGCTACAACATTAGATAATGGACTTCCACACGCATGTCCCTGTACTCCTACATCATATGCATATGCCATATCACATATTTTTTTACCTTCAGTAATTCCTCCACAATTTCCAAAATCTGGTTGTATCATTTGTACAGAAGAATTTTCAAAATATTGAGCATACTGCCATCTAGAATAGATACGTTCTCCTGTTGCAATTGGTATATTTAATTTATCTGACATATATTTAGTAATTTTTGGATATGGTGTAGTTGGTTCTTCAAAACAGAATATATCATATTTTTCTGCCATTCTTCCTAACTGCAATGCTGACTGTGCATCTGTATAAGAATGATTTTCCATTATAATATCTACATCTGGACCAATTGCTTCTCTTACAGCTGCTATTCTTTTTTCAACTATATTTAAATATTTTTTACTCAAAAGTCCAAGTCTGTCATTATCATTAAAGAAGCCATCTTCTTCATTATATAGGAAAAAGTCAAATTTTACAGCATCATAACCTTCTTCAACAGCCTTCTTAGCATTTTTAGCATAATCTTCTGGAGTTCTTGCAGGTATTCTTACCTCTCCCCATCCAAATTGGAGCTGACTGGCATAGCATCTTAAATTATCTCTCTTTTTTCCTCCCAAAAGCTTATATACTGGAACTTTAAAATATTTTCCTTTTATATCCCAAAGAGCTATATCTATAGCTGATATTGCTGAAAATGTTACTGGCCCTCCATTTTGTCCCCAGAAAGTCGAACGATACAATTTATCCCATATAACTTCATTATCCAATGGATCCATTCCTATTACCATTTTAGCCAATTCCTGGAGCATTCCAAAAGCTCCTAATGCTCCCACATCATAAGCCATTGCAGCTTCCCCATCTCCATATATTCCCTCATCAGTATAAATACGGCAGACTATTGGACGCCAGTCTGGTCTTACATCTGTTCCTAACTGCATAACATCAACTTTTACTATTTTCATATTACTCCTCCTTATGTGGAAATAATTCCCATTTTATACTTTTTTATTTTATACTTCCATTTTATATTTATCCCTCTGTTTCAGCTTCCTGATATAATTCAACACCCATTTTTTCCTCTTTTGTTCTTAAAAGTCCAAACTGAATGGTAATTATTGCTGCTATTGCCAGTAAAAATGGATAATAAGAAACTCCTGCTATTGCAAATGGGGAAAGCCCTGTCATTGTACTTGCAAGAAGCATTTGTCCACCATGCGGTATTATTCCCTGCACTGCACAGCTGAAAATATCAAGAAGGCTTGCTAAACGTTTTGGTGCTATATTATAAATTTTAGCAAATGTTTTAGCTAAAGGTGCACTTACAAGTATTGCCACTGTATTATTTGCCATTGAACAGTCAACAAGAGATACTAATGCAGATATTCCATATTCTGCCCCTCTTCTAGAATGGATTCTCTTCTCCAATGAATTTACAAGCCAATCAATACCTCCATATTCTTTAGCTATTCCTGTGAGTCCACGAAGTACTATTGCAATTATGATAAGTCCTGACATACCATTAATTCCTTTAGCTATAGCTTGAGCATATGTGGAAAAAGTAAGACTTCCTGTTATAAATCCTATTACTCCACACATTCCTGTTCCAAGAAGTAAAACAACTATAACATTCATTCCCAGCAATGCTGTAATTAAAACTATAATATAAGGAACTATTCTTACCAGATTATAAGTATATTCTCCTGTAAGTTCTTCCCCTGCTCCAACAAAACTATATAAAATTATTGCGATAATAGCAGCCGGAAGAGCAATCAATAAATTCATTTTAAATTTTTCATTCATTTTACATCCAGCACCACGAGTTGCTGCAATTGTAGTATCTGATATTATTGAAAGATTATCTCCAAACATTGCTCCCCCTAAAACTGCTGCTATAGCAATTGAAGGTGATATATTTGCCTTCTCAGCAAGCCCTATTGCAATAGGTCCTATTGCTGAAATTGTTCCCATTGAAGTTCCCATAGCTGTTGCAATCAGAGCTGCTATGATAAATATTCCAGAAAATATAAACTTTCTTGGTATTATTGAAAGCCCTAGATTAACAGTAGCATCTACCCCTCCCATTCCTCTTGCTGCACCTGCAAAGGCTCCTGCTAGAAGAAATATGATACACATTAAAATTACTCCTGAATCTCCCCCATGTTTAGATATAATATCAATTTTAAAATCCACTTTATCTTTTCCCATAATAATAGCAGCTACTAATCCTCCTAACAGAGCTGCTTCTCTAGGAACCTGATTAAATGGTTTTTCTATTCCCATTAAAGTAAAAAATATTCCTGAACCAAGATAAATAATTAAAAAAACTGCCAGTGGAAAAAATGCTTTTATCCCATAATTTTTTTTAGATTGCAAATTATCCATACCTTCCTCCTTCTCATTTCATAATTAATTCCCACTCCAGATCGCGCAATCTTTGTTTTAAATTTGTTCTACTTATTTGTAAATAAATCAATTAATATATTTTTATAACAAAAGTATAGCACAGCGATTTTATAACTGTAAAATACCTAAAAAATATCTCTAGTTATAACAAATAATTATACCCCCTTAAATGTTCTCTCTTAGTCAGATAAAGTTATAAAAGAATTTAAAATATAGACTTTTTTTTGATTTTTAGTATAATTATGTTAAGTATTCTTAATAAAAGAGGTGATATAGATGACATTTCAGCAGATTCAATATATAATAGAAATTTCCAGATGTGGCTCAATCAGTAAAGCTTCAAAAAATTTATATGTTGCTCAACCTTATTTGAGTAAACTTTTAAAGGAATTAGAAGAGGAGATAGGCATAACGATTTTTAATAGAAATATAAAGGGAGTAGACCTCACTGATGAAGGGAAAGAATTTATAAATCATGTAAGACCTCTTTTAGAACAAAAGAAAAAGATCTTAGAAATGTATTCTCAACACAAAACAAACCCTACTATGTATGCTGCTGTTTCTACTCAAAGATATCCTTTTGTTATAAAAGCTTTCATAGAATTTTTTAAAGAAAAAATTACAGATAAATTTGAAATTCATATAAGAGAAGTTGGAATGTATAAAGTGATAAATGATGTTTATTCAAAAAGAAGCAGTATTGGAATAATATTTATTTCAGAATTAACTGAAAAATTTTTAAAGAAAGTATTGTCTTCTAAAGATATAGAATTTTATGAAATTGTGAAATTAACTCCTTGTGTCTTCTTTCATAAAAATCACCCTTTAGCACAAAGAAATGAAATAAGTATAAGTGATCTCTATGATTTTCCATTTGCATCTTTTGAAGAAGAAGCTTCAGCATCTATGGATTTTGCTGAAGAATTTTTACTTTATGATTTTAATCTCATAGAAAAAAAGATATTTGTTGAAGATAGAGGTACTATGATAAATATTCTCACTAATACAAGAGCATTTTCTATTGGAACAGGAATTCTTCCAACAGGATATGCTGGACCAGAAATAATAAGCAAACCTATTATTCAATATAAAGATGAAATAAGGCTTGGATGGATAAAGCTTTCTAATACTAAATTAGATAACGATATGGAAAAATTTATAGAAAATATAAAAAATATAGTTTCTGAAACAATAAAAAACTTAAACTAAAAACTGCTCCTCCTAATAAAATTTATAATAGTCATTATCTCAGACTCTAGTTTTATTATTTTTTTATCTAACTTAATTTAAAAAATAAAGTTACTTGACTTAATAAAGTTTAGATGATAATATAGGAATATAGATATGAAATGTTAAGAAAGTGACAAAAAGTCAAAGGAAATTTAAAAGTTATATCTTGGTTTTAAGTCATTTGCCTGCAGAAATTTAATACTTTATTTATATAAAAAATAATCTTAGGAGGAATTTATGAAATTAATTTTATTTGTATTTTTAATCAGTTCATCTTTTTTATTTGCAGATAACTCAAGTTTAAAACAAAAAAATCAAGTTGTTGCTGAAGAGGCCTTTTCCAATTATACAAGCTCATTTAACTTTGAGGAAACAATAAATGTAATTGAAAAAGAATTAAAAACTTTAGGTATTCCTATTTTTGCTGAGTTTGACCATTATCAAAATGCAAAGGAAGTAAATCTGGATTTAAGAAAAACTACGGTTATTGTATTTGGTTCTCCAAAGGTAGGAACATTATTAATGCAGGCAAATCAGAATATAGCATTAGAGCTACCTTTGAAACTATTAGTGATGGAAGATAATTCTGGAAATACAATTGTTAGATTTAAAAAAATGAAATATACAGCTAAAGAATACAATTTAGAAAATAATGAAATTGTAGTAAAAATAGATCAGTTATTAGAAAATATAGCTCAGAAATTAATTAAATAATACCAATTTAAAAAATCGAGTTTTTATAAAAGGGTGACTTATAAGTAGAAATTTAATCTATCTTATCTGTCACCCTTATTTTATATTATTATTTTAATGTAAATTATTTCACAGAGTCTAATTATTTTTAAACTTAGACTTTTCATAATTGTAAGGAATACTTGTTCCCACAAGGACATCTTCTATCTTATCAATGATAAGCCAGTCATCCATATTCCCCTGTCTGTCAAAATCAAGAGGTTCTATAGTTTCTACTTTTTCAAATTCAATAAGACAAAGGCATTTTTTATGCCAACGTTCTTTTTGCTTATCTGTCATATTTAATTTTTTCTGATTTTCTTCAAGTGTTTTTATTATTTCATCATCAGATAATTTTACATAGTTTTGAACAGCTTTTACTACTGCTTTTTCAGTTATTTTAGCTGTTCCTTTTTTCATAAAATACAGTACTTCCCCTTGAAAAACCCTGCTGTGAGGTATTTTTCTTCCAGCTGCACCACGAACTATCATCGTTTTTGTTCCATCTTTGATTTTCTCTAACACTTTTTCTTTATCATCACAATAAACTAAATGAACCATTTCCCCTCCAGATTTTTTTAGATAAGTGAACAGCTGAAAAGATTTAAATTATATTTTTCTCATAAGCTGCTCACTTCAGTATTTTTAGAATTTGTAATTAAATCTTACTCCATATTTGATTGATGAATCTTTTTTGTGTCCTTCATCTGCTGCTTCTACTTCAAAAGTAACCCCCATATGGTTAGCTTTCTCTATTGTCAATCCTACTTTTCCTATAATTTTTCCTTCTTGTTTCTCTGGAGTTATCAAACTATAGTATCCTTCTCCACCATTTTTCAATCTAGCTTTATTTCCATCATAGTTCTCTCCAAGTTCATACACATATTTTACATCTCCAGTCACTTTTACTGAAATATCAGATCCAGCATAAACTTTATGATGTGCTTTTACCCCTGCTCCAAGCTGTGCACTAAAGTAATCATTCTCTTTAATTTGAACTTCCAGTCCACCATTGCTTCCAGCTCTTTCCTTGAATTTTCCTATCTTTCCATATTCAAGTTCTAAGTCAGTATATATATCCAGCTGGCTCGACAGATCTGTATATATAGTTTTGCTAAGTTTATTGTCAATACTTACTGAATATGTATTGTAGTCAGCTTTATTCTCATAAGTTTTGTTAAGTTCAATTTTTCTTTTAGCACTATGTCTATTATACCCTAATTCTACTCTAGATAGCAATGAAACTTTGTTCTCATCACTAAGATTTTTGACGTTATGAACTCCAGCTCTCAATGAATAAACATCTTCCTTTGAACCTCCATCATCAAATTTAAATTTAGACCCTGCAAATCCTAATGTATATCCATATTTACTTCCATATTCAGCTCCTTCTTTTTCTTTCATATAAAGTACACCCATTACTTTATAGTCATAGTCATCTATTCCAAGAGTTGAATCTTTATAGTTTCCATCAGTATAAATAATACTGTATTTACTGCTGTCTTTTGTTAAATTATATGATGACTCTAATTCATAGAAAGAGTTATCAAAAGCTCTATTGATATCCTGCATTCTTCCTTGGATAGTTGCATAAATATCTCCTCTCAGTTCTGCAAGAGTTCTCGTAGCTTCTTTTTCAAAGCTGCCTGTATCAAGTCCATCTAAGTATTCATTTAATCCTTTCAATATCTCAGCATCTCTGCCCATACCATTACTATTTTCAAGTATATTATCCAGTCCTTTATCAAGGGCATCAAATTGCTTTCCTATAGTAAGATCTGCATATGGTCTTTTAACAATAACTAAATGTCCATCACTAGTAACTTTAGCTATAAACAGTGGAGAAGTTACAGGAGTAAGTTTATTTCCAGTAATAGTTCCTGCTGCTGTATTAACAAAATCTTCTATTAAGTATGTTCTACCATTTCCAGTTGAAGCAAAGTTTGAAAGAAGTCTTACTTCCCCACTTACACTATGAGCGTTAAATAATGGAGTTCCAGTTGTTACATCTACAAATGCTCCATTAACTATTATAGAACCTGCAGTTGAAAGTGTTCCTCCAATAGCTACATACTTGTCATTTATTGTTATATTTCCTTTTGAATCTACAACAACACTTCCTATATTGGCAGTAGAAGATGTTCCTGAAGTATCTTCATCTTTTCCTGTTCCAGTAACATATATGTTTCCTCTGTTTACTACTTTTCCACTACCTTCTATTCCTGTTCCATTAACTACATTGATAGTCCCATCATTTACAAGTTCAGAACCTACACTTAAAAGCATTCCAACACCTTCAATTACATTTATAACGGAATTATTGATTATTGTTCCTCCAGCGTATGCTGCCATACCTACAGTAGAAGCCCCACAATTAGCTAATGTTCCTCCTAAATTAATAGTTCCATTATTTACTGCTATTGCTCCAGCTCTTACCAGAACACCAATTCCCCCATTATCTATATTCATAATTCCATTATTTGTAAATTTAGTTTCTGCTCCTGTTCCAAATACTCCTAATGAATGATCATGATTTACTGTTATTATAGTTCCTGCTGTATTTACAGCTTTACTTCCAGAAGCCAGATAGATTCCAACTGAATTTTTGTGTTCTGCTACATTTGCATGGTTTCCTCCTGGTACAGTTGTAACTCCTACTGTTATATTCCCATTATTTGTTATGTTATTATTCCCAGAAGCATAAATTCCAACAGCAGCTTCTCCAAGGACCATATCTGCATCATTATTTATAGTTGCAGTATTTGAAGTAATGATATCTGCTTTTCCTTCTTCCTTTATTACCTGCTGAACATAGATTCCATAACCTCCATCTCCTACATTCCAGTTTCCAGATGAAGTAGTTATAACTCCTGTTCCCAGAGATTTATATATTCCAATAGATGCTTCTGATGTTCCTTTATTATCTACTGTTATATCTCCAGTATATGAAATATCTCCATTTCCAGAGCTTACTATTCCAACACTTTTTCCAGCTCCTACAAACATATTTCCTGATACCAGCATATTTATATCTTTTCCATAAGCACCTACAGCTTTATTAGTTCCCACTGTAATATTTGGTGCTGTTACAGTCATAGTTTCTGTTCCAGTTCCTGCTCCATAAATACCTACAGCCCCTGCTCCAACTGAAATAGGTGCTCCTGTCTGTGAAATATTTCCTACATTCACTCCATAGACACCAATACTGTTGGCTCCTACTGATACAGCTCCTGTTCCTGTATATGTTCCTCCATCAAGATATACTCCTATTGAAGCTTTTTCTCCTGTTGAAGAAGTTCCAACTAGTACAGCTCCTCCTATATTTAATGTTCCCCCTTCATTATACAATCCGATATTTTTATCCCCTGATACATCAATATTTCCAGTTACTCCTACATTATTGGAAACAGTTCCTTTTACCATTACCCCTACCTGATTGCTTCCTGTTGTTCCAATAGTAGTTCCTGCCAATGTTCCAGAAGATTTATTTAATATCAATCCAATAGTATTATTTCCAGTTTGATTTATTGTTGGAATAATTCCAACTGAGGTAACACCATCATAATAAATTCCTATTGAATGTTTCTCTGATGTTCCAGCTTGTACAGTTATAACAGTAGTTCCAAATGATGGAGCTGAACTTTTTACATAAGCACCTATTCCTCCATTTTTTGCTGTAATAGAAGAACCTAGAGTATTTACACTTCCTCCTTCTGCTACTATTCCAATTTTATTGTCAGCTACAAGATTTCCAGAGAATGTGAGATTTCCTCCATTTGAATATACAAATACTCCATCTGTTCCTACACTGATTTTTGAAATATCATTTATTATAACAGAAGAAGAAGCTCCATTTACATATACTCCTATTCCCTTATCTCCTGCTGAAATATTTGCAGAAGTTCCAATTGTTATATTTGAGCCATTGTCAGCTACAAGTCCTATTGATGTTTCTCCATTTCCAACTCCAATAGTTCCATTAACTGTTCCACTTGTTCCTTTAGCCAATACTCCTATACTGTCTGCTCCTAAAGAAATTGTTCCCATATTTAAAGGTGCTCCAGTAACATTTTCCAATACAACACCTGTATTATTAGATGCTCCAGCAACTGAAGTGATATTATTTGATATTATTCCAGTTATTGCCCCTTTAATATATGCTCCTATTCCTCCTGCACCAATCATTTTCATGTTGTCATTCTGTATTGACAAAGCTGTTCCATTGTTAGAAGAATAGATACCAATTCCATCTGTTCCTACATTGATTTGCCCAGTATTTACTACATCAGCAATATCTGTATATATTCCAATAGAGGCATTACTTGATGATTTTCCTGAGGCAGTTATTGTACCACTATTAGCTATTGTTATTCCTGCTCCTGGAAGCGAACTCCCTTTCATAGCTGCAAGCCCTATTCCACCTGATGATGCTGTTATATTTCCAGAATTTGATATACTTTGTGGTGTAGTTGTTCCACTATTATATTCTCCTAAAAGTCCTACTGCTCCATCTCCTACATTAAGATTTCCTGTTGATGACAGACTCCCATTAGATGTTGATGCAAGCGAACCTGATCCTGTAACATTTATATTATTTCCAAGAGTAAGATTTCCTCCATTATTAAATATCCCTATTCCTCCACCTGACAGGAAATTAAATGTAAGGTTTCCTGTTATTCCGAGGTTTGCAGTTCCTTTATCCACATAAATCCCTGCTCCTCCATCAATATTTAAAGTTGCATTTCCTGTTGTCAAAGTAGAATACTCAGTTACATATACTCCTACTCCTCCTTCAGTTTTTACAGTTCCATTAAGAACTAAATCCACCCCTGTAAAAGTTCCAGTATCATTTCCTAGATATATTCCTACTCCATTTCTAGCATTTACATTTACATTATTTATAGTATATGTAGATGTAATTCCTTTATCTAAAAGTATCCCTACAGATGTGTCTGATGTATTCACTCCAGTAGTTATCACTGCTCCATTTAATGAAACTGTACCATCTAGGATATATGCTCCTACTGATCCTGTTCCTGTTGTAATATTTCCTGATATTACTGAATTATTCTTAGCTGTAACTCCTATTGCTCCTGTTGATGTTGAAGAATTTACTGTAAAATCAATCTTAGCATTATCACCATAAACTCCTACAGCTCCTGAAGCTATATCTAAAATTCCAGATTTTATTTTATTAGAACCTGTATTTTCCAAATAAATCCCTATTCCGCTTGTCACTACTTCTATTTTTCCTGCTGACCCATCAAAGCTATTTCCTGCCCCCTCTACATATACTCCTGTTCCTTTATCTGTAGTTATAGTTCCACTGTTTTTCCCTGAACTTGAAGCAGTTCCTGAAATATACATTCCTAGATTTTGTCCAGCATCTGTTATTGTTCCTAGATTTTCTACAGAGGCTGTATTCTCTGCTGCCATACCTACTGAAGTACTTCCTAGATCATTAAGCAGTATCTTTCCCGCTGTAGAATTTATTCCCTGACCATTTTCAGAATATATTCCTATTCCTCCAGCTCCATTTAAAGTAATATCTGCATTAGAAGTATATTTAGAATTCCCTCCAATAAAAGCTCCTATATTTCCAGTCTTTCCTGCAAGAGTAGTAATATCTGAATTATTTGAAAGATTTATTCCATCTGCTGCATATATTCCTATTGTATTTCCATTTTTTAGATTTATTTTAGAACTGTTAGCCACAGGTGAACTTCCTGTTCCTTTGCTGTAATACACACCAATATTCTTATTTGAAGTGGTATTTTCAACATTGATATCTCCTCCAGCAGCATAAGCCCCACTTGTTAGATACATTCCTGTTCCTATTCCTGTCGTTGTTTTTAAAGTTAAATCTGTTACTCCTCCTACTCCTATATTTAATTTTCCACCATCTCCATATACACCGATTGCATCATTTTCAGCAACTACAGTTCCTCCTATATTTGAAGCTCTATCTACAAATATTCCAGTTGTTTTTGCTCCTGTTGCTTCAACATTTACAATAAGGTCATTCTCTCCTTTTGAATAAAGTCCAACAGCCTGATTACTTACCTGTATTTTCCCATTTCCTATATATGAACTTTTACCTGATGAATTTTCAAGATATATTCCAACTGTTTTATGTCCTGTAGTCACTGGTGTTCCAACTCCATTTACACTCAAAGTTTTTCCAGCATCTAAAGTTACCTTAGCTCCATTTTTTCCATAAGCAAAGATATTTTTATTTTCATTAGACTGAGAAAAAAGAATATTGTCTTTTATTTCAACTTCTGCATTCTCTGCAAATACTCCTACACTTTCTTTTCCAGTAAAAATAATACTTCCTAAAGTATTTAATTCTGCCTTAGCTCCATCTTTTACATATATTCCAGTAGAACTATCTGCTCCTAAATTTATTGTTCCACCATTTGAAACTGTATTTCCTGTTCCTGAAACAAACATTCCAATGTGTGTAGAATCATTTATGTTTATAGTATTGCTGTTGATAATTTTTCCAGCAGAAGTGTACATTCCTATTGCACCAGTTTTTCCAGATAATAGATTTATTGTTCCAGCATTAGTTGCAGTATTATTTAAACTTCCTTTTTTCAGGTATATTCCTACTCCATCTTTTCCAATATCCAGCTGGCTGTTTGAAACAAAATTAAGATTTTCAACATAAATAGCTGTTGCTTTCTCAAGATTTTGAGTATTTATTCCAAAGTTTAAAGTTTGTGTCTCTGATCCTGTTCCTTTTCCTTTATAGAAAACAGCTGTTTGCCCTGTTGTTCCACTTCCATTTTGATTTAAAGTTAAAGTTGTTGTATTTAATACTGTATTTTCATTAGCCAGTACTCCTATTGCATTTGTTCCTAATTCAAGAGTTCCTATATTTGTTATCTCTGACTCTTGGTCAGCATAAATACCAATAGCTCCTGACCCAGTTGATATAGTTCCAGTATTTTCTAAAGTTGCATCACTTCCATAGATTCCAACTGCCATCTCTCCAGATGTAGAATTGCCTATTTTAATATTTCCACTATTTTTAGCTGCTGCATCAGCTTTTGTTCCAGAAGGTTTATTATTAAAAGCATATATTCCTATATTCCCTTCTCCTGCCAGTTCTATATCTCCGCTATTATTAATAGCTATTGTATTTTCTCCTACTTTTCCACCAAATTCATCGATTATTGGTATTCCCAATGGCTGTTCTCTGTTAGTCATTCCCAATATACCAATAGCTTTATTTCCAGCTACTTTTATACTTCCCTGAGTATTTACTTTACTTCCATTTACAGCGTATACTCCTACACCTTTATCATTTACAGGACCGCTTCCAGTTTCTACTTCAATAGATGTTCCAGAATCTGCATTTATTTCCCCATAATTTATATATAATCCAATAGCTCCTGCTCCCCCAGAGTCTGTTCTATTTGCTGATACTTTAGCTCCTCCATCAATAGAATTATACTTCAAATTGATTTGAGTATCAGATACTGCTGCTGCTGCTTTACTTGAACTCATTTCAAGTCCAACAACCTGTCCTTTAAAATAGTCATTAGCATAAGTACTGTCTGTAGAAGCATTTACCTCTACTCCAGCTGCTACATCTAATTTCAGTCTTTGAGCTAAAAATCTTCTTGAATAAAAATATCCATCTGAAGTATTTACAGTAGAAAACTTATCCATATCTCTATCTATAGTAAGGTCTCCCCCATCTACTGCTGCTACTTTATATTTATCATATGTTCCATAGATATCAGTTCCTGGGTTAATATTTATATTTCCCCCTAGAGCTGTTATTATAGTTCCCTGAAGATTTGAGCTTTGCAGTCCTGTTGCATTTTTCAAATTAGCAACTATAGCATCATTTGACATCATAGTTATAGTTGTATTACTCAACTTTATTGGTCTAGATGCTTCTGCAATATTCAAGTCCATTTCAAGACCTGTTGCATTTCCCCCAAGTATTATTTGAGAATTTGTTAAATCAATTTTTCCAGCTCCATCAGAATATGCAGCATAACCATCTCCACTATATTCTAATTTTGCTCCATTTAAATTGATACTGCTTCCTGTACCAAAGGAAGCTACTCCTGCTGATCCATTTTTTACACTTATATCTGCTCCCTGTATATTTATAACAGATCCATTCCCAGCATAAACTGCCAGCCCTTTTGTCACAGGATTAGAAGTATCATCAACAGTTATATTTAATTTTTTTCCAGCTGTAAGAGTTATTGTTCCACCATTTCCATAAATACCTGTTGCTCCATTTTGGGCTTTTATAACAGTATCATTATTTATTGAAGTTGCTCCAGCACCAGTATTATACAGCCCTGATGATTTTTCTCCATTTACTTCTAAAGTTCCTGAAAGATTAAATTTTCCCTCATTAGAAATAGCAGCATTTTTTTCAGACCCAGTCATTTTAATTGTTCCTGTATTTTCTCCCTGAGTCCATTTATCTACATACATTCCTGTACTTTCTTTACCACCCAGAATGATAGTTCCACTGTTTCTGATATTCATTTTAGATGAAGCAGCTGTTCCAGTAGCTGATAGTCCTGTAGTTTGTACAAGACCGCTTCCAACAGTTATATTTCCGCTATTATATATATGCTGTGTCTGTCCATTAGAATGAGCAACTGTATTTCCGCTTCCACTGGCTCCAGTTGTTGTAATATCAGCCAGTATCTGAATTCCATATTTATCTGTTCTTATAAGGGTACTGTTAGTAGCTCCTGTACCTATATTAAAATTTCCCATTACCTGATTATTAAATATAAAGTCATTAGTATTATTAGTTGAATAATCAAGCAGCCTTAAAAATCCTATTACTTCATTTCCTACTATCTCTACATTAATTCCAAAAAAGTTAGATATTGGATTTGCTCCACTTAGCACACCATGATTTAAATTCCCAGCTTCTGTATAAGGATTTGGAGCTGAAGAAAGAGATTTTCCTATGGCTAATCCTACATTCTTCTGTCCACCTACAGTTATTTTTCCTGCTCCTCCTGATACAGTTACATCATCATAATATACATTATTAGAAGTAAATATATTCTTCATTCTATAACCATAGTTATTTTTACCATTTACCTCAATATTTCCAATTTCAACATCAACTGGAATATAAGTTTGAGCTGTATAAGCACCAAAATCTATCCCTATACTATTTTCATTATTTATTATAATAACCCCTGTATTTTTAGTTTGGTTGTTATTATACTTAGTTCTTCCTGTTTCATTAAGAGCTTCTGTATCTATCATTATTCCTATAACATTATAACCAGAATTCAGTGTTATTTTTCCTTTATTATTAAATATTGAATAACCAACTCTATTATCCTGACTATCCCATAATTGATGCTCTACTCCTACAAGTATTTCATACGTTGTTCCTACTACTGGATTTATTTTAGATGAACCATTCAATACTAGTGTTCCAGTGAATTCTGCTGTTTTTGCTCCTCCACTTTGTCCCAGCCATCCTGATGTCAGTCCTCCACCCATAGAAGGAAACCCATCAGCTGTGTTTCTTCCTGCTGGATTATGACTCAAAAACATTTTTGTATATGTAGCATCTGAAGCTCCATAAGACATTTTATAATTTCCACCAATAGTAGCATTATGATCTCTCAACTCATTAATAAAGGCATTTGTTCTCCCTGTATTTCCTGGAATCAATATCTCACTAAAAGAATACTCTACTGTAGTTGAAGCATGTATATTTCCATTACTCCATACAGTAGCATTCCCTCCTGCCACTATTTCTACTGGACTATCTTCTGTATTTCCTGGAGTAGAATAATTTTCATAGTTTTCTATTACTATATTAGCATCTATCCCTCCTCTTTTAGCTCCATTTTGTACTGACCCTATTCCATATGACTGCCCAAATCCAGTTCCTACAAAGTTTAAAGCTGGTGGAGTAAATTCCACTGGTGCTATTATTGTTGGTGTAGAAGGTGCTGCTGGAGGTACTATCATAGTTGGATCATATCCTTCTGGTGCTGCTGGAAGATTAACAACTATATTTTTTTCAGCTGGTTCTGTTGGAGTTGGAATAACTGGAGCAGTTATTTCTATTTTATCTACTGCTGATGGTGTTGCCACAGTTACACTTACTCCACTTGGTGTTGATGGTATGCCTGGCTGAGTTATAGATGTGCTTGGTACTGTAATTGCAATTGGATTTACAGCTCCTGGCAAAACTCCTAATACTACATTTGGGGTAGTCACATTTACAGATACACTTGGATTTATTTCTGGCATCTCAGGTTCTAAAAGCTGAATGTTAGCTCCTAGATCTATCTCTTCTCTGAATACTGAAGTATCTACTGCTACTCCATTTCCTGACATTACTTTATCTTTTCCAATATTTCCAGAAGATTTTAATGTACTTCTTCCTGCTCTTGTTCCATAATATTCATTTATTGCATCTATTGTTTCTTTAAATTCTTTATCAGTTCTGTCTTTTGTTTTTCCACTATCTAAATGCTGATAAGTAAAAATCACCTGTGTACTTGGAACTAAAGATTTAGAATAAAAGTCACCTTTTCTTACAAGCTCTACAAAGTTTGAATTATATTCTTTTATAAGTCTTTCATTTTCTGCTATCTTCTTTTTTATCTCTTCTCTCTCTACTTGGATTTTAGTTAAAATATCCCCTTTTGCTTCCTGTATTTCCTCTGTTGTTATTCCAGCTCCTAATGATATTCCTCCTGTTATCATAAATGCTATAAGCACTGAAAAAGAATAACTGACTTTTCTTTTTAAAAATCTTTTTAAAGATTTTTCTATCTCATTTTTTTTCATAAACCTTCCCCCCTATTTCCCCACTTTTACTTTTTGTTCCATTCTATCCAGTTTAGTCAAGTATTCATTAAGTTTTTTATTTTCATCAGATAAATTCTGAACTTCAACATTTTTAGAATTAAATTCTTCATATACTTCATCAAATTTTTGACTTAAAAATACTCTATTTTCTTCCCCTTCTATTCCTAAATCTTTTTCAAGATCCATTATCTCTTTCTCTTCCATTTTCAAGAAAGCCATTCTCTCTCTTCCTGTTTCAAAAGCTGCTGTTGTAGCTGCTGCTCTTACTTCAGGATCATTTTCACTTCTGAATACTTTTTCTTCAAGTGATTCATTCATATCTCTTCTGATATCTTCAAGTATTTTTTTCCCCTTTTTTTCTTTTTCCTTTTCTGCTGCTATTCTAGCTTTTTCAGCCTCTTCAATAGCTTTTTGTTTCGCTTTTTCCTCAAACTGTATTTCTCTTCTTATCTGCTCAAGTACTTTTCTTCCTTCTTTTTCACTTACTTCCTGTGAATAAAGTATAGTTGTCAAGCAAGATAAAAAAAGGATTACCCCAGTTATTCTTTTCATAATCTCTCTCCCTTTCCATATGTTTTATATAGAATATTTATTTATAAATTTTGTTATTTTATCTATTTTTGACGTACAAATATTTTAAATACAAGATTCTAAGAATATGTTCGTTTTATTTTTGTGTAAAAATTACATTTTTGTAAACAAAATTTATTTAACAAATTATAACATATTATTTTTCAGCACACAAATTAAATAATGATGTTTTTTTAGCACATATGTTATCAGTATACTCATCTAAGTTATCTATATATGTATTTTTTTCTCTGTTTTTAAACAAAAAAAAAGACTGCTTAACAGTCTTTAATTTTTTTATTATATTCTTAATTTTAATTTTTATTCTTTATTAGTACACCTTTTTTTATCTTTCCCTTTTTAGTTATTCCTCCACTTTGATTAAAAAAAGGAGTCTGCTACAACTCCTTTTTTTATAGGTATCATATCAAATAATATTAGTCTTCTTCATAGAATACTTTTATTTTATCTTCAGGTTTAACTTCTTCTTTCAAAATATATTTAGTTTTATAATCTTTGAACAGTTTAAAGAAAGTTCCACTTAATGAAAGCATAACTGCTATATTAATAAATGTAGGTACTGCTGTTGTAAAGTCAGCGAACAACCATACAGTTGATCCTGGCATTCCTATAGTAGTTGCCATAACCACCATTACAAATCCTGGTACTGGATAGAATATTTTATAGAATTTTAATATTCCATCTTTTAATTTAGGAGATGATTTCATAAGGTGTCTTAAAATAATTTCATAATAAGCATACCATCCAGATGAAGTAGTTACTCCAAATAGGAATATTCCAGTTGCTATGAATATTTTACTTGCTGATCCCATACCAGTTGCAAAAGCATTTAGAGTAAGAGTAGCTCCTGTTGCTCCACTGCTCCATACACCTGTGATGATTATAACAAGACAAGTCAAAGTACAAACTACGATTGTATCAATGAATACTTCAAATGCTCCCCATAGTCCTTGTTTAATAGGATGGTCAGTCTGTGCAGAAGCATGAATCATTGGAGAACTACCCCATCCTGCTTCATTACTGAATACTGATCTTGCCATACCGATTCTCATTACCTGGCTGAAAGCTGCTCCAGCAAATCCTCCAGCTGCTGCTGTTCCAGTGAAAGCTCCTTTAAATACAAGCCCTAATGTTGCAGGAAGGTTTCCAATATTTATAGCAACTATATATAATGCTGCTCCTACATAGAATACACACATAAATGGAACTATTTTTCCAGCTAATTTTCCTAGAGATTTGATTCCACCAATTATCAAGATATAGTTACATACAATGTAGATGATACTTGCGTAGATTATTTTAATTCCAAATGCAGCACTTACAGCTTCTGATACTGTATAGTTTTGTACTGTTATAAAGAATGTAGAGAATATTCCCCCACCAAATATAGCTGCAGGTATAAGCCACCATTTATGACCTTTTTCTTCTCCAAGACCTTTCTCCATATAGTAAGTAGGACCTCCATATGGATCTCCCTTTTCATCTTTCTCTCTGTAGTAAACTCCAAGAGATACCTCAGCCATTTTTAATATCATTCCAACAAAAGCCGCTATCCAAAGCCAGAAAAGCGATCCTGGGCCTCCTACTGCCATGGCAGTAGCAACTCCTCCGATGTTACCTACTCCAACAGATCCCCCAATTGCTGTTGCAACTGCTTCAAATGGAGTAATAAGTCCTTTTCCTTCTCCCTCTGCCTTATTTCCCTTTTTAATTATCTTGCATATAGTTTCAGAGAAAATATGCTTAAGATGAAATACTTGGAAAAATCCAGTTTTAAAAGTGAAATAAAATCCTGTTCCTAAAATGATTACAATTATAGGCAATCCCCATAGGAAACCAACCAAAGCTTCAAAATACGCCAACATTTTTATACCCCCTTAAATATTTATATATAGTATCTCTCCACCTATGATTGTTGAATCAATCTTAGTAGAAAGTATCTGACTTTTTTCAATAGTGAATATATCTCTATCTAATACAACAAAATCTGCCAGTTTGCCTTTTTTCAAACTACCCTTTATATTTTCTTCAAAAGATGCATAAGCACTGTTTACTGTATAGCATCTCACTGCCTCTTCCACAGATATTTTTTCATTTGGAAGCCATCCCTTCTCAGGATAAAAATTAATATCCTGTCTGTTCACTGCACAATGTATTGACCTTATTACATCTGCACTGTCTACAGGAGCATCTGAACCAAAACATAATCTTATCCCTTTATCAAGCATAGTTCTCCATGCGTATGATTCCAGACTTCTTTCATATCCCACTCTGTCTTCTACTATGTGCAGATCATAGTCCAGAAATATTGGCTGTATATACACTATAATATCCAACTCTTTTATTCTGTCTATAAGCTCCATTGTAGTTATCTGACAGTGAACTATTCCATGTCTTTTTCTGTTGAGTTCAGGAAGTTTTTCAAAACTGTCTAATGCCATTTTTACAGCTCCATCTCCTATAGCATGCACTGCTATTTGATACTCCAATGAATCTGCATATTTTACTATTTCATCAAACTCTTCCTGTGTATATGTCACTACCCCTTTATTTTCCTTTTCCCCAGCATAAGGCATTTGCAGCAAAGCAGTTTTTCCTCCCAGTGATCCATCTAGCAGAAGCTTTATAGGTCCCATTTTGAATCTTTCATCACCAGTTCCAGTGAAGTATTTGTATTCAGACAGCTCTTTTATTCTTTCTTTTACAGGCATAAGCCCCTGTTCATATACTCTCATTTTTAATTTTCCCTCTTGTTTAAGTTCTTCATAAGCTTGTATAACTTTTTTGAAGTCCTTATCTGGAAATGATTCAAAGTCATCTGTCTGTACAGAAGTTATTCCCATTGCCAGAAATTTTTCCTGAGTTTCCAGAATTATCTCTTTCATTTCCTCAAGAGAAAGTTTAGAGATATGTGAGTACACAAGATACAGCGCATTCTCTGTAAATATTCCTTTTTCATAATCTATATCTCCACCAAAACATTCTGTTTCTGGTGTTATACCACAAAGTTCCATAGCTTTGCTGTTGATTACAGCTACATGTCCACAGGCTCTTGTGTAGCATACAGGTATCTCTGTAGATATTTTATCTAGATCACTTTTTTCAGGTATTCTCTTCCCCCCTATAAAAAGGTCCTGATTCCATCCTCTTCCCAGTATCCATCCCCCATAAGGTGAAGTTTCTTTTCCAAGGGTAATAAGTTCCTCTATATTTTTGCAATCATTTAATCTTATTTTTTTACCAGTATATCCATAATTCATAAAATGTACATGACTGTCATTGAATCCTGGCACTGCTGTTTTCCCTTTCAAGTTGATAACAACTTTATCTTTTCTAGCTTCAAATTCTTTTAATACTTCCTCTGTCTTTCCAACAGCTATTATCTTTCCATCTTCTACAGCTATTGCTTCATATATATTATTATCTGAGTCAAAAGAATATATTTTCCCATTTGTGAATATATGCATCTATTTTACCTCACAACTTGCTACAAATTTTTCAAATATTTTTTTCATTTCCATATTTCCTCTAGCAGTCATCATTTCAGGATGCCATTGAATACCATAAAGGAATTTATGTGCTTTCATTTGAAAAGCTTCTATTACTCCATCATTGGCAGTAGCTATTGTAGTAAGTCCTTCTCCAAGTTTATCTATAATCTGATGATGGAATGAGTTAGTAGCTATCTCTTTACCATACAGCTCAAAAAGTATGTTGTCCTCTTCCACAATATTTACTCTGTGTGTAGCCAGTTCAGGATAAAGATCCTGTCTATGTTTTTGAACTTCCTTTCCATAATATCTTAGATCTTGAAATAATGTTCCATTGAAGTAGATATTTATAAGCTGATGTCCTCTGCATATTCCCAATATAGGTTTTTTAGTTTTCAAAAATTCTTCTAATATCATCATTTCGTAAGTATCTCTTTCAGGTGATATTACATTTATCCCCTCTTTAAAATCCTGTCCATATAAGAAAGGATTCAAATCTGCTCCACCTGATAAAAGCAATCCATCTATCAATTCTAATTGGGCTTTTATTATTTCTATATTATCAGTTACAGGAATAACCAAAGGAATTCCTCCCCCTGCAACTACTGCTTTTGTATAGTCTATGCTCAATGTAGTTCTATGATAATTTCTTAACCCTTCTTCCTTTTCATGTGCTGAAGTTATACCAATTATAGGCTTTCTCATATTACACCCTCCCTTTATCTTTGTAGTTCTTACTACAAGATACAACATTTCTGTAGTTAAGTCAACAATAATTTTCAATTTTTTTATCATTTAATTTAAAAATAATATTAAAAGTATATATATAGTACACTTCCCACCATTTATTTTTCTTAAAAATTTTTATTATAAAAGGACTGACTTATGCAAGGTGCAGAAATCAATCCTTTTCAATTTTGAGAATAGAGTAACTTACGATCTGTCTTCTACTCTTTCTACTATTTTACTATTTTTATTTATCCTAAATATCTTTGATACTCTTAATCCTGTTATTTCTTTTTAAAAAATTTTCATCAGTTCTTTAATTACTAAAGTCGATACTCCCTTTAGATTTTTTTATTATCTGAAAATTTTTCTCTGTTATCTTTATTAAAACCTATATCCCAATCCTGTTCCAACTATCCATTCACCTTTAGTTCTATTCTTTCCAGAATTATTATGTGAATCTCTTTCTACTATATAAGTTCCTTTTACATCAAATAGTACTCCATTTTCAAGTTCAAGAGCATATTTTGCATTTACTCCTATACTATGTTCATTTTTATGAGCAACCAATATATCAAAGTCCCTTCCACCTTTAAATCTTCCTGTGATAACCTCCTCATCTGCTCCATCTAATATTTTTGTATAGCTTACTCCTACTGACATTGTACTCTTTCCTTTTTCATGAGGTATTACTTTTTTAAGGTCTAATCCTACTTTAGCAGATGTATAGTCAAATGATTTAGAATCAGTTTCAATAGCTAAAGTTTTACTTCCTTCATTAGCTCCATCTTGGTCTATATATGTATATGATAAAGTTCCATATGGTTCTAAGAATAAGTTCTCTCCAATATTATGAGAGTATCTTCCATTCAGATAGATATCATATGTTATATCAATGTAGTTATCTGAATATTTCATTACTGATTCTGCTGTATCAGAAGCCACACTATTTATAGCTAATCTATCAACATCATAATCTCCATATTGGAATCCTGCTCCTGCTGCTACTTTTAGATTTCCTATATATTTCTTTGCATAAGCTCCTAGATACAGTGCGCTTCCATCTACTTTTGAGCCATTAGACAAGTCAGATTTCAGCTTGTTTCCTCCAATTACTATTCCTGATGTTAATGTATCTGATACTCCATATTCCCCAAGCATATATGCTCCAGTGATTTTTGTATCTGCGTCCATGTCAGAACTTCCTATGTCATATGTGTAATATCCTTTTCCATAATATGTATCTTTTGTTCCACCATCTACATGAGTAAGTCCACTATAAATTATCCATTTATTTGTTTCTGGTTTAAAAATATTTTCAGTAACTATATCTCTAAACATCCCAGCAGATTTTCTTGAAAGTTCAGGACTATACGAGTAAGGATTTCCTGCATAGATATCATTCAGATATCCTAAGAATGTTGATAATTTCTCATCATCATCTACATTAAAGTTCCCTAATTCATCTACTGAACGAATACTGTGATATATTTTATTCAGTTTTTCATAAGTTATGTCTGTAGGAAGATCAACTTTAGATGTAATTATTACCTCATTAGTTGTTCCTTCTACTCTCTTTACCCAGTGAAGCAGAGATGTTGCAGCAAAATTTATCTCTTCTTCATTCTTTGTTTCATGGGCTGTTACCAGACTTCCATCTATAGTAGTATCTCCAAAACTTATCACTTTTTCATTTCCTGCTCCATTTACTGCCAGCAGCAGTTTTCCTCCAGTTGAAATTATTTCTCCATTATTTCCATAGAGTGCATGACCTATAATCTTGTCTTGTCCTCCTAAATTAGCTGTCTTAGCTGAATCTATTTTCAGGGTAAGTACCCCATCTGTTTCTATTGTTATATTTTCTGCTCCTGTTATGGCTAAATCTCCTAATGTTCCATCATCTTTAACAGTTTTTTCAAATAAAGTTACATTTGTATTTATATTCATATTTTCAAATCCTGATATGTTATGATGAATATTTATTCCATTGCTATTTGATGTTCTTGTTGCTGGTGAATTAAAACTAAGAGTGTCACTTTCCATTCCTCCATCAAGAGTTCCATTGATAATACTTCCTGCTTCTATTGTAAGGGTATCATTAGCATTTCCCATAGTTATATTTCCATTAACCATTGCTCCAGATTTTAAAGAAAGATTATCATCTCCAGCTCCTCCATCAAAACTTCCATTGATAATACTTTCTGCTTCTGCTGTAAGGGTGTCATTCCCAGCTCCCGTAGCTATATTTCCATTAACCATTGCTCCAGATTTTAAAGAAAGTTTATCAATTCCTTCTCCTCCATCAAAACTTCCATTGATAATACTTCCTGCTTCTGCTGTAAGGGTGTCATTATCAGCTCCCATAGCTATATTTCCATTAATTATTGTCTCTTTATCAAAAGTAAGAGTATCATCTCCTGCTTTCATATCTATATTTCCATTGATTATAGTATTTTGAGTTCCTTTTCCCCCTGAATACTGAACTTCTCCAGATTGAAGTATCAATGTATCTCCAGCACCGCTTCCTGATACTGTTATTTTATTTTCTTCATCTACTCCGCCATTTACTATTGTTCCTGATAATGTAAGCTGACCATCTGTTCCTTCAAAAATAACTGCTGTCCCATAGGCATTTATTATTGAACCTTTTACCTCTTTGTCTGTTCCAGTAACTTTTAATGTCTCATTTTTTCCATTTAGTATTAAGTTATCAAATTCATTAGGAGCACCTAAAAATTCAAAACTATCTGTTGATGTTCCTATCCCAGTTCCTCCTCCTTGGATAACAGCATTTTTTATTACCAAATCTCTTGTTATTTGATATCCAACATCATTATAGCCTACAAATACAACTCCTGGTGGGCCAGCTGGATGATAATTAGAACCATTACTTACTATTCCAGTAGCTTCTGCAATCTCTAGTCCATAATTCGCTGTAAGGGTTATTGTCCCATCATCTTTTATAGGCGAATCTCCTTTTGTTGCTAATATTCCATTGTTATATATAGAACCTATTTCTCCACCAGCAGTATTGTTTATAGCACTGGTTTTACCATAAATAACTCCTGAATTTGATATATGAGCTATTCTTTCAGTACTTTGATTATTAATTCCATAACCCTCACCTTGTGTATCTTTTTCTGCTATTATTCCACTATTTGCTAGACCTTCTATAGTGGCGTTATTAGCAATTCCTGCATATGTTCCTGTTATTAACCCACTATTTGCCGCCCTTGTGATAGTACTACTACCATCATTAAAAATTCCATAACCTATATCTCCTTCAGATATTCCTGTTATTAAACCATTATTTACTAGACTTCCTATAGTAGATACTATATCATTATAAATTCCTAAACCTTTACCTCCTGTAACTGTTCCTATTGTTACTCCATTGTTTATTAGTACTGTTATTTCTTCTTCATTATTAATTCCATAACCTTCTCCATTACTTCCTGTAGCTGTTCCTGTTATTAAACCTGTATTTGTTAGACTTCCTATAGTTCCTGAAAAATTATAAATTCCTAAACCATAATTACCATCTTCTACAGTTGTTCCTGTTATTGAACCACTATTTATTAAACTTTCTATATTTCCTGAACTTCCTGAGTCACTATAAATTCCTACACCTTGTCCAAGAGCTCCTATAGATATTCCTGTTGTTGAACCATTATTTGTTAGACTTTCTATAGTTCCTAAAAAATTATAAATTCCTGAACCAGTCCCCCCACCTTCTTTAGATATTCCTGTTGTTGAACCGTTATTTGTTAGACTTCCTATAGTTCCTGAAAAATTATAAATTCCTAAACCGTTTCCATTAAATCCTGTAGATGTTCCTGTTGTTGAACCGTTATTTATAAGTTCAAATCCCCCTAAATTTCCTTCTAATTTTAATCCATAACCACCTGATTTAGGAGCATTACCTGTTCCTGATAATGCTATATTATTTATATAAATGTTTTCATTCCAGCTGTTTTCACTATATGGATTATCTGTACCTGCAGGATCACTGTTGTCTGTACTGAATTTTATTGTTCCATTATCTTCTTTTATCCACAAATATTCATCTGTTCCCATTACTGCTGTACATGAAAGCAGGAATCCTACTACTGCTCCTATTGTTATATTTCTGCTTCTTTTCTTATTCCCTCTTTTTACTGCCTTCATCATTTCTTCAATCATTATTTCCTCCCTGTTGATATTTTATTTAGAACTTATATCTCAATTCTCTTTCTATTGCAATATTTGCTCTTTAAAAAAAAAATTGGTGTAAATTTCAAAAAATACTTTTTAAAGTTCGCTTTTATATAAAAAAGAGAACAGTAGTGTTTATTGGTTATCTAAAAAAACCTTTAATCCATAATTTGAAACTGTATACTTACACTATAGATAATACATCATTTTAAAATAAAAGTCAATATTTAGTATGTTAATAATATTCTTTAAATTTAATAAATGAAAGATAGTTCTTCTTTTTATATAAAAGAGAACTTTTTTATTTCCTCTCTTTCCTATTAAGATTCCAAAAATTCCTGCTTCAAAGAAAATATTGAGAAACCTATTTTAAGAAAATTGTCTGAAAAAATTATTTTTTTAACACAAAAAAATACAGAGATTTTACTCCCTGTACTTTTTTATTTATCGATTTTATTTTTTCTCACTTACTTTTTCCTCTTTCCTCTGTGTGCATTATTTATAGCTTTTATTATCTTCTTAATGAAGACTATCTTCTGATATCTCAAAAAAAAACGTTAAGGGTTTTTCCATGAACGGTTTTACCATTAATGGTTTCTTAATGAATAGTTAAAAAATTGATTTTCAGCATATTTTTAATTTAGTTTTATAATTTCTTCCTGTATTTTTATTTCTGTTTTTAAAGTGGTTGAAAGATTTACTATCTACTTTAAAAGTTTTAATAAAAAAAATCCATGAATTTTAGAATTTTTATCTCTAAAATTACATGGACTTAAAAAAATTTTCTTAATATTATTTTCTTTATATATAGTAATTTAATTAAAAATGTACCCTTTATTTATTTTACCCTTTGAAATTATTATATACCAATATTAATTTTCTGATGTAAATAGGAAATCTTTTACAAGACTATTTTCTTTCAATTCTGCATATATGCTTGTTTTATTTTTTTCAAAAAGTGCTGTAAGTATTATATTACACAGTTCCATTGGTACTATATAAGAATTAAAAAAACCATTATTTTCAACAGATATTTTAAAAACAATGTCACTCAAAAAACTTATTTCAGAAAATACATTGCTTGTAACAGTTATTATTTTTGCTTTCTTTTCTTTTGCTAGCTTTACAGCTTTTATCTCATCATTTAAAAATCTAGGAAAAGCAAATATTATAACAATATCACCTTTTTTTATATGAGAAAAAGCTTCATATAGTCCCAATCCGCCTTCATTTACACATTCTGCATTAAATCCAAGTCTTTTTACATGCCAAAACATAAATTGAGATATAGCCCGACTTGAACCTATTCCTAAAAAATATATTTTCTTGGCTTCATCTATCATTTCTACAGCTTCATTTACTTGATCAAAGTCTACATTTAATAAAAATTCTTTTATATTTTCAAGATCAGCATTAACTATTTTATTTGCTATATCATTTTTAGAATTAAAATTATCCCAGTTTTTTACTATCCTGTCATCTGGGCTTGTTTCACTAAGTTCTAAAGCTATATAGTTTTTAAAATCATTAAATTTATTAAACCCCATAATTTTAGAAAATCTCAAAACAGAAGCATCACTTACTCCTATCTCTTTTCCTAATTCCAATGCCGACAAAACCATTACCTTTTTAGGATTCTTTACAAGAAATTCAGCTATTTTCTTTTCTACCTTAGTGAGTGTTTTGTAGTTTTCTTTATAAAATTTATGTACTTTATCCATATTTATTCAACCATTCCTTTTCAAATATAAGTTTCTTTTTTAATTATAACATAATTTAACTTTTTCTTGAAATTTTCCTTTTAAATATTTTGGGGTGTATTTTTTCTAATTTATGGTGTAGAATGTAAATAACAAAAAAATCAGGAGGAGTGTATGGTTATCAATTCAATAAAAATGGTTATCGATCAAAAAAATCTATTACATAACATAGATTATTTAAAAAAATTAAGAGGAAAAAATATCCTTCCTGTTGTTAAAGCCAACGCTTATGGACATGGGGTAGAGTTGATAGTAAAGGCTCTTTATGCTGGTGGACTGAAAGAAGTTGCCGTAGCACGTTATATTGAAGCTGAAAACATCTTGAAAATGAACTTAGGAAATGATTTTAGAGTTCTCGTCTTTGAAAGTATTGGAGATATTGAATTGATAAAAAATAATCCTAATCTAGACATAGCTGTCAATGATCTTAACGAACTAAAAGATTTTATAAAAGCTGGAATCCCGTCTGATAGAATGCAGCTTAAAATAGATCTTGGATTTGGAAGAAATGGTATATCTCTTTCTGAAATATCTGAATTAGAAAAATTCACTGATGAAAATAATTTAAAGTTTAAAGGTATATTTTCACATCTTTTTGCTGTAAATTATGAAGATGGTTTGGAATTAATAGATTTATTCACAGATGTAGTAAATTCTATAGGAAAAGATAAATTTGAAATGATACATCTGCAAAATAGTGCTGCTGTAATGAATTACAATTGCGAGATAGCTACTCATATGAGAGTAGGGATGCTTACATATGGGCTGCAGGAAGTTGGTTATTTTGATCCAAATTTAAAACAAGTCTTTTCTTTAGAAGGACAGATAGCTGGTGTAAGAGATATTGAAGATCATAAATATGTTGCATATGAATTAAAAGATGATCTGGATATTGAAGGATGCAAATATTTGGCAAAAATAAAAATAGGATATGGGGATGGTTTTCTTAAAAGAAATGAAAAAAGTAAATGTATCATCAACAACAAAGAATTTAAAATAGCTCAAGTAACTATGGACAATACATTTATAGAAGTAGATGGAAGTGTAAAAGAGGGAGATAAAGTTCTTTTATACAATGACATCACTAAAGCTGTAAATTTTACTGGAATGAATATATATGAACTTTTAACTATATTAAGTCCTAGAATCCCTAGAGTATATAAATATTAACAGTCAATAAATTAATAGAGTTAAAATATATTATTTTACAAAAATAGTGAGAAGCCTTGATATTTTTGGCTTCTCACTATTTATTTACATCAGCATAGCTGCTATTGGATATCCTATAATTACAGTTATTATAATAGATAATGTCATAAAAATTAATCCATACTTCATCACACTGCTGGTATCAGACCATCCTGATCCAATAGCCATAGCAACATGAGGCATAGCTGGCGGAGTAGCAAAAGCATAAGCAGACATCATTCCTATGATTGCCACCACTGCTGGACATGAAATAGCTCCATTAGTTGCTTGTACCAATGGAATAGCCACTGTTGTCACAACTGTTACTGTCACCATATTTGAAGAAAAATTAGTTTGTATGCAAGCCCATGCTGTAAATGCTACTACAAGAAGCATAGGATTGATATCTTTTAAAATTGGACTTAGCACATTTATCAAATAGTCAGCCAGTCCTACATTTCCATTAGTCATGGCACTCCCTATGGCAAGAGTTCCAGCAGCCATTATTATGCTTGACCATTGTACACCTTTTTTCATTCCTTCAGCAAAATTTAATAAAGGCTTTCCATCAAATGAAATAATTGAGTACAGAATTATTCCAAGCATAGGAGGCATTGCAGTTCCCATACGGCTTATTTGTGTAACTGCTGGAAAAATTTCTTTTAATAAGCTAGGAAGAACCCATAAAGCTACCACTAAACAAAATACAGCAAGAATAGTTTTTTCTTTCTTCTCCATTGGTTTTAATTCATTTTTTAAAAAAGAAATATCTATATTTTTTATCTGAGACATATCAGGATTCATAATAAATCTAAACATCAGCAAAAGAAGGACAATGCATATAATTCCAACTGGTATAGCAAATGCCATATATTGAGCATATCCAATAGTTAACCCAGTAGCTGTAGTATAAAATCCCATAGCCATAATGCTGAATACATGAGCTATTGGAGTCATTCCAGCTGATACTGATACAGCAAATGTCAATCCTATCATCAGCATATTTCCTATTTTATCACCTTTTTTTAATCCCAATATTTCATTAATTTTTTCCAGTATAGGAAGAAAAACAACAAAAAGTACTGTTGGCGAAACAAAACATCCTATACATATAATAGCTGTAAGAAAAGAAATTATAAACATCCAAGGGCCTTTTTTCGCCATTGGACTTGTAATAAAGTAAAGAGCACATCTTTTTAAAAAAGGAGTTTCTGATAAAACATAGGTACACATAAAAGTACACATTAGAAAAGCAAAAGTTTCATTTCCAAAAGAACTAAGAAATACCCCTTTAAATCCGATTCCAGGAATCATTCCTATAGCAGCTATACAAAGAAGGCTTGGCCAGTCTATAGCTACTGTCAGCCATAGCAGAAGGCTTCCAGCAAATATTCCTGTTACAGCCATACCTGCAGGCTTCATCCCTTCTGGAAGCGGCAGAAATCGTCCAAAAATAATTAATGCAAATGATATCATTATGTAAAAATTTCTTTTAGAATCTTGATTCATATATCCCCCTTGTTATAATATAGCCCCTTGTTTTTTTAATTCTGACTTTATAGAATTAATATCTATCTCTCCATATTCAGCCATATATGCTGCTCCTACCCCAGCTGCATGTCCTGTTCCAAAACTTATTCCCATCACACGTACAGAAGCAAACGCCATAGAGTCAGCACTTACAGTTCTTCCTGCACTCCATAGATTTTTTATATTCTTAGATAATAATATATCTATTGGAATTTCATAGTAATCATTATCTTTTACCCACAAATATTCAGCCATTTTATCTAATTTCTGATGATTTTCACAAGGCCATGCTCCTCTGGCTATTCCCCTTTTATTTTTAACTGCATTCAAAACTTCATCTAAAGAAAGTGTATATTTCCCTACAATATGTCTGCTCTCTCTTATCCCTAATTTCGGCCCAGTTGATATTAAAGTACAGTTTTCCATCCCAGGTATATATTTACGAAATGCTTCTATATACTCTTGTGCCTGTCTTCTTGTATTCATTTCACAGGCTGTTAATGTAGAACAGTCTAATGACCCTACCTGAATACTTGGTAAAATAGCATATCCATACTGCTCTGCTTTAAAAATTATTCCTGAATCTTTACTGAGATTTTTAAATCCATCTTTTTTAGCTGCCTGTATTGCTTTTTCTATAACATCTGGAGAAAGTTTTATGCTTATGTCAAAATTTCCTATTCTCATAATATTTGTAGACATCTGAGTAATTCCTTCTGGATTGCCGAATATGATTTCAGCACCAGCCAAATATGCTAAGTTTCCATCTCCACTGGCATCTACAAAAGCTTTCCCTTCAATGAAAATACTCCCCATATCATCAACACATTCAATCATTGTTATTTTTGAATTTTCTGTTTTAGCTTTTATTAAAGTACAATATAGTAAAGTTGGTATCTCATTTTCCAATACTAATTCATCCAGTACAAACTTTAATGCTTCTGAATCTAATGGAACAATAGCATTTCCCACTGTGGAAAGACGATATCCATCATATTTTCCTATAGCAGCTAATTTGTCCAATACCATCTGTCCTACCCCGCCAATTATTTGTTTTGGTTCAGATCCACTAGTAAAAAATCCACAATAAGAAGCTACATTTGCATTAGTTGCCTGTCCTCCCAAACAACTGCTTCTTTCTATCAGGACAACAGACTGTCCTCTCTTCTTAGCTCCTATTGCTGCTGAGATTCCTGCTGCTCCTCCTCCAATAACTACAACATCATATTTTAGTTTTCTTTCCATTCCATACTCCTTTTGCATATGTAGTTTTAACTTGTAATTGGATTATATCAAGAGAATTATTATTTGTAAAAATCAAAAAAACTATAAAGTTGATAGCTAAAAACTATATTTAAATTGACAATAAACTGATAAAAATGTAATAATAATATATATATTATCTTATTTATGAAAGGAAGTAGGTTTATGGAAAAAACTCAATTGATGTATGTCACAGCTACAGCTAAACATGGCAATATAACTAAAGCAGCTGAAGAATTATGTATATCTCAGCCATCTCTTTCTAATCAAATTATAAAGTTAGAGAATGAACTTAATATAAAACTTTTTGAAAGAAAAAGACATAGAGTGGAATTAACAGAAGCTGGAAGGGCTTTTGTTGAATCATCACTTCCTATACTCAATAGTTTTAGAAAATTAGAACAGCTTATGGGAGAGTATGCTTCTATGAGCAAAGGAAGTATTAATATCGGAATTTTACCTATTTTCTCTGCATTACAACTTCCTGATTATCTTTATGAATTTAAAGAAAAATTTCCTAAAATTGATATGATAATAAAAGAAAGTGGAAGTTCATCATTAGTTAATTCTATTTTGAAAAAAGAATTAGATGTGGCATTTACTATACTTACAGATGTATCTTTAAATAAATTAAAAACAGAATTGAATATAATAAAACTACAAAAAGATAGAATTGTAGCAGTAGTCAATGAAAAACATAAACTTGCGAGGAATAAAAGTATTGAATTGAAAGACCTTGCCAATGAAAAATTAATCTTTTCTAATGATAATTTTCAATTTCCAAATATAATATTAAATTATTTAAAACTACATCAAATTCCATATCAGATTTCATGCAGCTGCACTCAAATGGAAACTATTTTTAATTTAGTATCCAGAGATTTTGGAATAACATTCTGCAGTGAAATGACAGCGAAAAAAGAACTAAAAAAAAGTGAAAACAGGAATACTAAATTAAAAAGTATCCCTATCAGCCCTTTATCTGAACGGACTATTTATCTTATATCAGGAAAAAACTCTAGTTATCATCCTACAATAGATAACTTTACCAGATTTATAAGAGAAAAATATAATATAAAAACATTGAGATAAAAAAATTAATTAATGCTTCTCTAGTATCAGAAATCTCTCTGATATTGGAGAAGTTTTTTTATAGATATTTTTCTTTCTGTTAGTTAACTTTTTGTTTATTTATTGAAAATCTATTTTTCTTTATTTTTTCTCTAAAATCTATTTTTTATCTCCTGTGGGTATATATTTTTCCACGTTTTTTCATAATTATATAGTCTTTTTAGTTAATTTCTTCCATATAAATAGATTGACTTAGAGTTGCAATAGGAGTAAAATATTTCTTAAATAAAAATTTATTTCAAATTTAGTTTTAAAAACTATATAGAGGAATGGTGTTATGGAAATTAAAAATAATTTAGAAAAAATATTAACTTTTAACAAAGAATTTGTAGAAACTAAAGAATATGAAAAATATCAAACTACTAAATATCCTGAAAAAAGAATAGTAATAGTTTCTTGTATGGATACAAGGCTCACAGAACTTCTGCCAAAAGCTATGAATCTTAAAAATGGTGATGCAAAAATAATTAAAAATGCTGGTGGACTTGTAGTACATCCTTTTGGAAGTGCTATGAGAAGTATTCTTATCTGCATTTATGAGTTTAATATCAAAGAAGTCTTTATAGTAGGTCATTATGACTGTGGTGTGAGCAACCTTAATGCTGATAAAATAGTTGAGAAAATGGAGTCAAAAGGAATTGATATGAATACTCTGAATACACTTTTCTATTCTGGTATAAATGTAAAAGACTGGATGCATGGATTTGACTGTGTGGAAGAATCTGTAGAAAGAAGTGTTTCTGTAGTGAGAAATCACCCTCTTGTTCCAAAAGATGTTGCAGTTCATGGTCTTATTATGGACCCCCTTACTGGTGAAATCAATCTGGTAATAAATGGATTCGATTCAATGAGCAAATAGTTTCCTTTTAAAAAAATTTTTACTAAAATTTAATTTTTCTACAGTACTATGATATAATAATATATCATCAACAGCAGGAGGGTTCAAAATATGTTTAAACTTTTTTTTAAGGGAATAATAATTGGTGTGGCAAATATCATGCCTGGAGTTTCTGGAGGTACATTAGCCGTTATAATGGGAGTTTATGATAAACTTACAGAAGCCATTGGAAATTTTCTTACTGTTCCTTTTAAAAAGAAGATAGAGTATGGGAAATTTTTACTTCAGATTTGTTCTGGAATGCTTATAGGAATAATACTTTTTGCTAAGATAATAGAATTCTGCTTCATTAATTATCCAAGAAGTACAGCTGCTTTTTTTAGTCTGCTTATCCTCCCTTCTATACCTTTTATAGTAAAAGGAGAGAATAAAAAAGACAGAGGAAATATTACATCTTTCATCATTGGAGCTGCCATTACTTTAGTATTTGTATTTCTGGACTATCGTTTTGGAAGCGACACAGATCCAAAAACACTTGTACAGGTAATAACAGTTTCTTATTGTATAAAGCTTTTCTTCTGTGGTGCATTAGCTGCTGGAGCTATGATAATTCCTGGAATATCTGGTTCTCTGCTCCTATTGATGCTGGGAGAATACTATAATATACTTGGATTTGTCAGTAAATTCTTTGATGGTGCAGTGCATATTGCAAGTTACAGTTCTGTCACTGAGATAATACAGAATCTCTATATTATTCCTCTTACTGTTTTTTCTTTAGGAGTGATAATCGGGCTGGTAGTAATAGCAAAACTTATTAATATGCTTCTTTCTTCCAGACATAGAAGTGCAGCCCTTTTCTTTATTGCAGGTATTATAGTTGTATCTGTTCTCCAGATATGGGTAAATCTATATAAATAATTAGAAAATAAAAAAGATGGCTTCCAGATTTCTAAAATTTACTTTAGATTTCTGGTTACCATCTCTTTTTTATATATGAGCTAATGGCAGCATTATATCTTTTCCAAATCCAACTACATCTATATTAAATAGAGATTCAGCAACCATTTTAGAAAGAACTATTGTCGTCACTGCCAGCACCTAATGCAGCTCCTATCACCTTAATAGCTGTATAACAAGTGAATATAGAATATTTGTTTCAATATTAACTATAAATTTAATTATTGACTTTCATTAAAATTTAAATTATCTCTTAATTCTATAATTTTGTTTCTTATAATTTCAATTACCTTTATAAATTCCTCATCTGACTTTCCAGTAGGGTCTTCCAATCCCCAATCTTCCCTGTGTTCACAAGGTAAAAATGGACATTCAACATTACATCCCATAGTTATTATAATGTCAACTTTTGGAATATCATCTAATAGCTTTGGTTTTTGAGTTTTTTCCATATCTATTTCATAATTTTTTTTCATAAGCCGTACAGCATCTTGATTAATTTGAGTTTTTACTTCAGTTCCTGCACTGTAACTTTCAAAAATATTATCAGCATAATATTTTCCAAAAGCCTCAGCTATTTGGCTTCTACAAGAATTATGAACACATATAAAAGCTACTTTTTTCTTTGTCATTTTATAGCCTCTCTTTATAATTTCTCAATTATTTTTTCAATTTCTTCTGATTTCAATACTTTTCCATAAGAAACTACTTTTTCATCTATAACTAAGCCAGGTGTAGACATTATCCCATAACTTGAAATTTCTGCCATGTCAGTTACTTTTTCAATATTAGCTTCAATATTTAAAGTAAGAAGAGCTTTTTTTACATTATCAGTTAAGTTAGTACAATTTTTACAGCCAGTACCTAAAATTTTTATATTCATAACTCCTTCTTTTTTTATCACATTTCCATCTAAAGCTTCTTTTTCATTGCAACTACCACAACTACAATTACTTTTGAAAATTTTATTAAATATTCCCATTTTATTCACTTCCTTAAATATATTTTTTATTTTTAAATAAATAAGTAACTAAAAGCATTAAAAGCATATCCTATTATAATTATTCCAGCAGCAACTATTCCAACAAAATTTATAAGTAATTTATTTTGTACTACCTTTTTTAACATTATTATAGATGGTAAACTTAAAGCTGTAACTCCCATCATAAATGATAGAATTGTTCCAACTCCAACTCCTTTAGCAAATAAAGCTTCTGCAATAGGGATAGTTCCAAATATATCAGCATACATAGGAATTCCAATAATAGTAGCTATTAAAACTGAAAAAGGGTTGTTTGTTCCCAATATCTTTTGAATAATTTCAGCAGGAATCCAGTTATGAATTAAAGCTCCTATTCCAACTCCAACAATAACATACCAAAAAACTTTTTTTACAGTTTCCTTCACTTGTTCATGTGCATATATAATTCTTTCTTTAGTTGTAAGTTCTGGAGAATATATTTCTGTATTTCCAACAGGTTTTGTAAATTTTACAACATATTTTTCCATTCCCATTTTATCTAAAATACTTCCTCCTATTACAGCTAAAACTAAGCCTACAATCACATAGATAACTGCTATTGGTAATCCAAAAACACTTATCAATAAAATGAATGAACCTAGATCAACTAAAGGAGAAGATATTAAAAAAGAAAAAGTTACTCCCACAGGAAGTCCAGCATTTGTAAAACCTATAAATATAGGTATTGACGAACAGCTGCAAAAAGGAGTTACTGTTCCAAGTAAAGCACTTAAAATATTAGCTTTTATTCCTTTAAAATTCCCAAGTATTTTTTTTGTTCTTTCTGGTGGAAAAAAGCTTTGAATATATGAAATAACAAAAATAAGTATAGATAAAAGTACAATTATTTTTATTGTATCATATATAAAAAATTGTATACTTCCTCCTACCCTGCTATCAGCATTAATTCCAATATTAACAAGACCTTTTTTTACTAAATTATTTAACCATAACATTTTTAAAAATTGATTTTCAAAGAAGTCCCATAGGCTGATAATTATTGACATGAATTTTCCTCTCCTTTTAGATTGGCAGAACTAAAGTCTAATATATTATTTAATATTTTTTTTAATTCTTTGCTCCCCTCTTCATCAAAAGAATAATAGCTCCATTTACCATCTTTTCTACATTTGATGATTCCACTATCTGATAATATTTTCATATGATGTGATAAAGTAGACTGTCCTATATGGAGTTCTTCTAAAATTTTACAAGCACATTTTTCCCCTGACTTTAGCATTTCCAAAATAAAAATTCTATTAGGATCACTTAAAGCTTTAAAGACTTTTGCCATTTTTTCATATTTTTTTTCCATTTCCTCACCTCAAATCTATTTTTATCGATATATCATAAAACCATTATACATTCATATATCTAAATATGTCAATATGTTTTTGTAAAAAAAGTTTTAGAATCTCTAATTTGAAAAATCCTAAAACTCAATCTGTTTTTTATTTTATTTTTTATCCTCCAGAAGAAAATCGCTTTTTCCTCCAGTTTTGCTCATAAGTTTAATTTCTCCTATAACCATGTGTTTATCTATAGCTTTACACATATCATATATAGTAAGAGCAGCTATACTTACAGCTGTAAGAGCTTCCATTTCCACTCCAGTTTTTCCAGTAGTCTTTACAGATGCCTCTATCCAGATTCTATCTGCTTCAATCTCAAACTCTATATCTGCTCCTGTCAAAAGTATATTGTGACACATAGGTACCAAATCCCATGTCTTTTTAGCTCCACATATACCTCCTACTTGTGCTACAGAAAGGACATCTCCTTTTTTTATTCTTCCTTCAGTTACTGCCCTGATTGTATCTGCTCCCATTTGGATATATCCTCTAGCCACAGCTTTTCTTTTTGTTTCATCTTTCTCACTGACATCAACCATTCTGGCTCGTCCATTTTCATTAAAATGTGTAAAATCCATTTTCATACCTCTTATTTTCCAAATGTACAGTTAGGATAGTGACATACTTCACAACTTTGGCAAAGTCCTCCATTCCCATACATCATAATATCTCTAGTTGTAAGTCTTTCTCCACTCAATACTCTTGGAAGAACTAAATCAAATATAGTTCTCTTAGCAAACATCACACATCCAGGAAGTCCCATCACTGGTACATTTCCAAGATATGACAACAGAAACATAGAACCTGGCAGAACAGGTGACCCATAACTTACCAGTTCTCCTCCCAGCTCTATTATTGCAGATGGCGTCACATCATCAGGGTCTACAGACATTCCTCCTGTGAATATCAGCATCTCTGCTCCCATATCCAACAATTCCTGAGCTTTTCTTTTTATCATATCTTTATCATCTTGTGATAGAAATTGAGCTATTACTTCACAATCAAATTCTCCAAGCTTATCAGTAACTATCTTTCCAAATTTATCCTCTATTCTTCCATAGAAAACTTCATTTCCAGTAGTTACCATTCCTACTTTATATTTTTTATAACTATTTACATTTAGTATAGGAGATTTTGTAATATTTTCAGCCTTCTCCATTTTTTCTCTGTCAATAACCAGAGGAATAACTCTTGCTCCTGCTATCAGTTCACCTTTCTTTACTGGAATATTATCTGGAAGAGTAGCAAAAGATATCTCTCCAAGCATATTCAGCTCTAAAAGTTTTTCTGTATCTACTTTTAATACTCCATCCTCTTGAGCATAAAAATTTATTTTCCCCTCTTTTATCTCATCAGCCAGTCTGATATTTTTACCTTTTCCTAACTTTCCAAGTACAAGAGCTGCATCATTTTCATGCATTCCCTTATCTCCAAGTTCAAAAACATATATATTATCTTTTCCAAGTCTTAATAGTTTTTCTACATCTTCATCTTTTATTATATGTCCTTTTTTGAAGGCTCTTCCCTTTACTTCTCCAGGAACTATTTCTGTAATATCATGTTGTAATACGCATCCTACTGCATTTACAGTTTTTATCTTTTTCATTATTTCTCTGCTCCTTTAAAAAAATAGTTATAAAGGCACATAATACAGAAACTTATTATAAGCACTATTACCAAAAGTAAATTAGCTGTTCTGTTGTCTCCACGTTCTACTGCTGAATATATGGCAGTAGACATAGTCTGTGTCTTTCCAGGGATATTTCCAGCAAGCATAAGGGTAGCTCCAAATTCTCCCAATGCTCTTCCAAAAGATAATACTATCCCTGCAAGTATATTTCTTCTTATTAATGGAATTATTACCAGACGAAGTATCTGAAAATCAGAAGCTCCCATTTCTTTTCCAGCTTCTCTGTATGTATAGTCCAGTGATGAAAAGCCTGCTTTTATACAATTATACATAAGGGGCAGTGATACTACAAATGCAGTGACTATACCTGCCCACCATGAAAATATTACCTGAATATTAAAAAACTCATACAGATAGGAACCTATTATCCCTCTTTTTCCTAAAAATATAATAAGGATATATCCCAAAACTGTAGGAGATATAAAAAGAGAAAGATTTATAAGCATTTCAATTATACTTCTAAGTTTTTTACTCCTATTTTCCATACCCCATACTAAAAGTATTGCTACTATCAATGTCAACATAGTAGATATGGAGGCTATCTTTAAAGTAAGAAACACAGCATTTATATCAAATTTATTGTTCATTTACTATTTTAAATCCAAATTTTTCAAAAATTTCTATTGATTCTTTAGTTGTAAGGAATCTGTACAGGCTTTTTACTTCATCTCTCTCTTTATCTTTTAATATACCACAACTATATATGATAGGTGTATGAAGGGTATTAGGCACTTCAAAAACTATTTCAGCATTTTTCATAACTTTACTGTCTGTTTTGTAAATCATAGCATAGTCAACTTCGTAAAGGTCTACATACTGCATAGCACTTCTTACATCTTTAGACAATACAAAATTTTCCTGCATTTTATCCCATAACCCTACGTTTTCCAAAGTTTGTTTAGCATATCTCCCTGCTGGCACTGTATCAGGATCACCTATTGCTACCTTATGTTCAAGCATTTCAGAAAGGTTGTCTATTTTCTTTCTTCCTGCTACTACCATGGTATTTTCAAGGATATCTTTAGAAAATTTTTCTGATACCAAATCCTGTTTCTTCAAATCTTCTAAATCTTTTTTAGATGCAAAAAATACAAAATCTACAGGTGCTCCCCCTTCTATCTGCTTTTTCAAAGCTCCAGAAGCTCCAAAATTTATATTTACTTTTACATTTTTATTTTCTTTTTGATAATTTTCTACTACTTGAGATAATACTTCATTTAAACTTGCTGCTGCACTTATAGTTATCTCTTTTTTCTCAGTCTTTCCACATGCTGCTAGTAAAAAAATCAAAACTGCTGCTGTTGCTATCTTAAAAAACTTTTTCATCTACCCACCTCATTATTTTATCTTAGACCATTTTATCAGATTTAACATTTTATATCAAGAGTTCGAATTTTTATTTTACAATTTTCGTTGTTTTTCAAATATTTTTTCATTCTTTTCCTAAAAAATATATGATATAATAAAAAAAATCGTTATGGAGGCAATAATATATGTTTAGAACTGCTATTGTTTGTATGAGTGACAAAGGTGCAAGAGGAGAAAGAGAAGATATTTCCACTAATGTAATAGAAAAAATTGTTATTGAAAATGGATATAAAGTAGTTAAAAAGATACTGATTCCTGATGAATATGAACTTATCAAAGAAACACTTAAAAATATATGTGATAAGAATGAAGCTGATTTGATACTTACTACTGGAGGTACAGGATTTGCTAAAAGAGATGTTACTCCTGAAGCAACACTGGAGATAGCAGATAAAATAGTTCCTGGTATCCCAGAAGCTATAAGAGCATACTCTATGACTATCACAAAAAGAGCTATGCTTTCCAGAGCTGCTGCTGGTATAAGAAAATCTACTCTCATTATAAATATGCCTGGAAGTCCTAAAGCTGTTGAGGAATCTCTGTCTTTTATTATAGATTCCCTCTCTCATGGATTGGAAATTTTAGTGGGAAGTGCTTCTGACTGTGCAAGATAGCATAGCTGTTAGATATTTTTAGTTCAAATAAAAAATAGGTGCTCATAAGTTAGATTTTCATTAATAAGAAATCTTTCTGCTTATGAGTCACCCTTATTTTAGCTTAGTAAAATATTAAAGTAAACTTTAGAATTTTAGAATTTAGAAATATTTATATATCTTTTCTAATGAAAAATTGCTAAAATCTTAGTTTTACTTTCAGATTATTCTCTTCTTTAAATTAAAAGAAAATAAATAAACTCTCAAAATTATCTTTCTTCACTTCTTTCTTGTGCATATCTGTGAGCTGCTTCCTGTTTAGTTTCCATCTGTCTATTTTCTTTTTTCTCACCTATACCTTTTTTTTCCTGCATACTTACTTCAATTTTACTCATTTCTAAAGGTTTTCCATCTCCTTGTTCTGCATATACAATTCCATTTGATAAAGCCATAACCATTAATGTTGATAATATCATTGTTGTTTTTTTCATTTTCGCATCTCCTTTGTTATCATTTTTTATTAACATATACAAGAATATTTCTTTATATATATAATTATAAACCTTCAAGTTAGTTTAAGGTCAAGTATTTTTTAAAAAAATTTTATTAAAAAAATATAGTAAATTTCATCTAAAGTTGTTATTATTATATATGAATATAATTGATTTTAAACTTTTAATTTTGCAATAATTTTATGCCTTAAAATTATTCAGGGAGGAAATATGCAAAAATATTTTTTAGTTGGAGAAATTTCTAAGATTCTTAAAATTCCACGCTCTACATTGAGATACTATGATAAAGAGGGGATTGTTTCTCCTAAATTAAGAAAAGAGAACAACTATAGATACTATTCAAGAGCTCAAATAATAACAATAAAGAAAATAAGCACAATGAGAAAATTAGGACTTACCCTTGAGGAAATTAAAATCTTTTTCAGCAAAAAATCAGACAGCAGAAGTAAGGAAATAGAAAAAGATAAAGAACTCATAACAAATGTTTTAGAAAGAGTAAATGAAGATATAGAAAAGCTGAAGATAATAAAGAAAGATTTAGAAGGACATCTAAAGAGAATGGATAAAGCTTCAAAAATACCTATTGGAATTCCTTTTATTGAAGAAATAAAAAATATAAAAGGGTTAAAAATATATGAAGAGGAAAATCGTAAAACACTTACTTTTCCTAATAAAAAAATACTGGAATTAATTACTGAATATGATGGAAAGATATTATTTTATATAACTAAAAAGGATCTAAGTGAAATGGATGATGTAAATGTTCTAGGGTCAGGATATATTGTTGTAAAAGGTGATAAAAAAGTTGAAGAAGTTATTTTAAAAAAAGGCAGGTATGCCTGTATGTTTTTGAAAGGAAACCATTTTGAAAATAAAGTTTCAATAAAAAAATTAATTAAATGGATAGAGGAAAATAATTTTAAAAGAGCAAATGATGAAGTTAATATCATAATTGAACCAGGAAATTTAAGTATAAAAAAAAGAGAAGATATTTTCTATAAAGTAAGTATATTGATTGAATAACAGGTAAAATGGAGGCATTAATGATGATACACGATTTACTGCAGAATTTCTGGAAATATTTTGCAGCTGTAATTATAATAGTATCTGCATACTTAGTCTTAAAAAAGCTCTTTGAAATAATTATTGGACTCATTGTTGTTTCAGGGCTAGTATGGTTTTATTTTCTTAGATAATATTTTCCACTAATTAAGGCAATTAGAATATCTAACTGCCTTAATTAGTGAGATACAACAGTAAAAACTGCTGTGATCTTTATTTTTTAATTTTAAATTAGAAAGATTTATTGTCTTCTCTATCAAAATTACATCTCTGGTTCTCTGCCGTCTTTTTAATCAATCCACACTTATTTCTTATAGATTGATTATCAACTATTAATTAAAAACATTAAGCATTGGATTTGCATATAAGAGAATAAGTGCTACTACAAGTGCAAATATTCCTGTTGATTCAGCAACTGCCTGTCCTAATATCATTGTAGTTATAATATTAGCTTTCTGTTCAGGAATTTTTGTAACTGCCTCTACTGCTTTCCCAGCTGTATAACCTTCCCCTATTCCTGCTCCTAACCCTGCTATCATAGCACAACCAGCACCTATAGCTGATGCTCCCAATACTATCGCTTTCATTGTAGATACATCTAAATTAAGCAAAAAATTCATAATTTTGTGTGCAATCAAAGCTAAATCCATATTATCCTCCTTAGTTAATTAACAATAATTAAATAATAGGTAGAAGTCAATGAATCTTCTTTGTAAGTATCCCTTTCCTTTTCTAGTATAGTATTTTATGAAATGGGTAAAAGAAGTAAAAATGTAAAAGTTTGGAGGAATTCTTGGCTTTATCTCTATTTTTTTGTAATATATTTTTTACACTCTCTATAATTCCATTATACTCTTGAAAATTAAAAAATCAATTCATTTTTTTATAGAAATATATTTTTAGATACTCAGAATTATGAATAAAGATATTTTACAAATATAAAAAAATTTTTATAAAATTTAGTTGTTATATAAAAAATGAACCTGATCCTTCAGTCAGTTTATTTCATTTTCTATTTAGATATAAGTCCTTTTACTCCACCTGATATAAGAAGCGTCACATCTTTTAATACTTTTGGCATTGAAAATACTCCTGAATAAGCTATATATCTGGGTTCCCATTCAGGATAGAATTTATTCTTAAATAGTTTCAATCCTTGAAAGTTATAAAAACTCTCTCCATTTTTAAATACAAAGAGTCCTATCTTATTCCATACAGGAGCTATATCTCTATTCTCCATACCAGAAAGAGGTGCCATTCCAAGACTGAACCTCTCATATCCCTCATCTTTTGCCCAGAGTATTATATAGATAAAAAGATATTCCATAGTTCCACTGATACATGATCTTAGATATCTCATAAGGTCAACAGCTGCTTCTTTTTTAGAGTCAGTAACCATTATATTTGCAAAAGCTATTATTTCCTCATCTTTTTTAAGTACAGCTATTGGAAAATTATTCAGATATTCCTCATCAAAATATCCCAGAGAAAAGCCTTTCTCTTTAGCTTTTTTACTTTCCAGCCACTCATCAGATATCTCCTTTAATCTTTTCATATATTTTATTCCTTCACCTTTTGGAATAACCTCAAAAGTCATATTTTCCTTATTAAGTTTGTTATATGTGTACCTTATATTCTTTCTTTGAGGTATATTCAATGTAAATTCTTTAAGGTCAATTACTCCCTCTTCTCCTATCTTCAGGAAATTCAATCCAACATCCAGATAAAAATCAAGATAGTCTTTAGATACTTCATAGAATACAGGCTGTTTATTATTTTTTCTGCACAGCTCATAAAATTTCCAGATAGAATCCCCAGCTTTTTCAGGTTTCCCCACAGGATCACCCATAGCTATGTAACTTTTACCACTTTTACCATACATTATAAAACTTTCTTCTCCATCTTCCAGCACAATTTTCTTGTCATTTAGAAGCACCAGATTCCCTTCAGGATTATCTGAAAGAGAAAGACATTTTTTTACTTTTTCACTCACTTCACTGCTTTCTATTTCTACTATTTCATTTACAGGAGCAAAAAGCTTCCATACTCCAAATACTATAAGAGTAGCAGATATTCCAATAGTAGTTCTTAAAAATCTTGGAAACTCTTTGTTAAAGGCTACTTTCCACCATATCTCATTCATATAATCTGATTTGCTGTATGCAAAAAATCCTATATAAAGACTTGATATAGCTACTAAAAATATCATTACCATCCAGTTGAGAGTAAACTTTTCATTTATAATAGAAGTTTTTCTATAGAAATACTTTTTCAATGGAATTATTATAACCAGTATAATTCCCAGAAAAAAAGCTTCTTCATAGTCTAGTCCTTTCAGCAGTGAAAGAGTCATCCCTGCTCCAAGAAATACTATTGTCATATAGTATGCTCCATTGAGCCTCTTTTTAATTCCATAGGCAAGTATCAATAGAACTGCTCCAGTTATACTTCCAAGAAAATGTGATACCTTGATGGTAAATACAGGAAGAAGATCTTTTAATATTTTTATTCTGTAAATAAGGGGAGGCATACTTCCAGAAACTATAAGAACAATTCCAGCTGCAAATATCAATATAGATATGAGAAGAGGAATAAGAGAAATTATCATTTTACCAAGAACAATAGATATATTCTTCAGCTCTCCTTTTTTCAATATAACTCTGTAGATGCAATAAGATACCAGAGCTATTCCAAAAGGAGCTATATAATAAAGAAGTCTGAATATTATTAAAGCTGCTACTATTACTGAGGGAGGATAATATTTTCCCATTAAAGTAAGAAATACATAATCAAAAGCCCCTATTCCTCCAGGGAGATTACTTAATACTCCTATGATCTGTGCACTAAGAAATATTGGAAAAAATTTGATAAATGTAAGAGAATCACTATGAGGAAGAAAAATGTATATAAGTCCAGATACCATTATCCAGTCCAAAAGAGATATAAGAACTTGAAATATAGATATTTCAAAACTTTTCTTCTTTGAAAATACTTTATGAGAGGAGTATGATATTGCTATTATCAAAAGAATAATTCCTACTTCTCTAGTAGTTCCAAAATAAAAATCAAATCTACTCAAATCTACTGGTTCAAAAGTAAGAAATAATCCTCCTACCCACAAAAGCCCTATCCAGAAACTCACATAGCAGAATTTTATTACATTTATGATACTTTTATATGGAACATTCCACAGAGAATACAAGTTTATTCTCAACCCTGAACCTGTCAGTCCTGAAAGTCCTATAGAATTAGCAAATGCATAGCTTATAAATGAAGTGAATATTATTTTTAAATTAGAAAGCTTGAACTTTTCATTTTTAAATGCCAGTACATCATACATAGTAAGGAGGAGATAATCAACTATTACTATTCCTACCCCAAGTATTACATAACTGCCATTTATAGCTTTTAAAGAAACTTTTATATCTTTTACACTGTATATCTTCATCTCTTTATGGATAAAATATATCACTACACAGAATATTCCTATTTCAAGTAAATATTTAAGTTTATCATATCTGCCTTTATTATACATATTTTTTCCTCCTAGTCTTTATACCTATTATAAGTATTAGAAAAAAACTATATTATCCTTTTTATAAGGAAAAAAGCCCATGAGCTGCTTTTAATTTCCTTATACATTTTAAGAAAAAAATGGATAACTTTCCAGCAGAAATATAATTTCAGAACTTTCCTAATTTCCAAAATTTAATCCAGCTTTTTGTTATCCACATTCAAATCTATTATCATTAGAATTTTATCTTTATATATTTTTTAATATCTTTCTTATCAAACTTAAATATAGGCATTCCACTTGAATAAGGAGCTATTTCATAGTGAGGATAAAGAAATACTACATTATCTCCTTCAAAATACATAGCTGTATTTTTTACATTTGCCTCTGCATTTTCAAAGAATAATACCTCTTTTCCCTCAGTATTCAAAGCATATCTACTTCCATTATTTTCCTTGCTTTTAGTTATTATATCATTCATTTTCATATTAAAATATTCTTCTGCATTCTCATCAAATATGACATCATAATTAAGAAGAGAATAATCTTTTTTATTTATATTATATGTTTCAACAGTAGTAGTGCCATGTGCTCCCCCTTGATAGATATAGGAAGTCACAACTATTGAAAGTATATTAAAATTATTTTCCTTTAATTCATAACTCATTATAGCTTCTGCTGGAGTTTCACTAGAAGCAGTTTCTGCTGAAGCTGCTATATTTTCTATAATTATCCTTGCACTTTCCTGAAGAGAAAGATTAAGATAGGAAATATCTTCATTATCTATACCTTTTATCTGAGGTATCACTATATCATAAGTATATTTCTCTTTGTTCTCTTTATACTCAAGTTTTTCTACATTAGAATTATCTTTAACTGCAGTTTTTCCATTTTCACATGATATAAAAAGGAAAACAAGCAGCAGCAATCCCAGAAAACTTTTCATCTTTTTCATAAATTTACACTCCTATATTTTTCAAAATAATAATATAATACATTTTATCATATGCTCAACTTTATGTAAATATAAAGTGAAAAAAATGCCATTGTCCTCTTTGAAAGAAAACTAATTTCATTCTCCTCTAAAGAACTAATAAATAATATAAAAAAGAACTATCTAGCTGCAGTAGATAGCTCTCTCTGATATTTTATCTTTTAATTGTAATTGTTAATTTAATTATATACTAAAAGAAAAAGCAGCAAGTTTTTAGTTCAAAATACTAGAAATCTACTATATATTTTTTCCATACTCATTAAAATCTATACCCTGCTCCTAGACTTGTTCTGATATCTTTAGTTTTTTCTGATACTCTTCCTTCTACTTCTCCATAGATACTTATTCCATTTTCAAAAAGTTTTTCTCCTTTTACTTTCATTACAAAATAATCTCTATCTTCTTCATGTCCTCTTACTTTAAATTTATTATTTTCATTTCCTGAAAAGGATACTCTCATATCTGGATCATTTCCTGTAAGCACCCTTTCATATCCCAACGCCATTGTTCCTCTTCCTGTTTTGAAATTTTTTATTCCTTCTATTCCTAATCCTGCTGTTGTATAAATATTTTTAGATTTTTCAAATCTTTGAGAATATATTCCTGCTCCCTTTTCTTTAAAGTCTTCATTTTCATATCTGATAATATTTACCTCTCCATATGAATAAATAGATTTTGTCATCTCATAATTTACTTTTGCCCCTGCTTCCAGTGTCCAGCTGTCATATTTCCCTTTTGCTTTTCTGTCTAATACAGTTAAATTTCTCTCGCTTTCATTTCTTTGGAATCCTAGACCTAGATAACTGTTTAGACTAAGTTTATTCTTTTCATAATTTCCATATAGTCCTGTTCTAAAGTCTTTTATCTCTCCTTTATCATTTCCTGACTTGATATCATTCTCTCCATAAGCTAAATAATATCCACCTTTGTAATTACTGTTAAATTGAAAATCATTTCCTAATATGAATCCCTTCATATCTATATCTACAGAACTCATTCCTCTGCTCCTGTCTATATCTTTCCAGCCATTCAATACCTTTACCCACATATTTTTATCCAGTGATACTATTGAATTTTCTGCTCTGTTCAACACCATATCACTATCTGATAATCTTGAATATATTGAACTGTTTATCCTTGTATTCAAAGGAAGATTATGCACCATATCTGATTGCAGTCCTCCATATGTTTCCTGAAAAGCTTTTAAAGCTGTTCCTTCATCTTTTAGGTTGTATAGAACATCAAGTTCTCTCTGCTCATTTCTTCCAGAAAGCGCTGTATACATAACTTCTAAAGCTTCTGATGAAGTTTTTTTACTGCTGTTCATTCCTGATAATGAATTTAAGCCAGCTGTTTTATTTACTGCTAAATTATAGCTTGCAGATGTATCTCTAGTTAAAAAATTCGCTTGCTCTACATCATACCCTAAGAAGAGGGATAATTTTCCTGTAAGATTTTCTACATCTGCATTACCCTTTTCAGACACTAGAAAACCACTATACACATATTCTGGTATAGCTATTCCATTTATTTCTATTATTGTTCCTGCTATATTTTCTATACTTTCTACTGAAAGAGTACTATTTTTCATTCCATCTACATTTACTACTATACTTCCTGTTGAATTAAATTCTCCTTTTATTGTAAGAATATCTGTACTTCCCCAGCTTCCAGCCTGTACTTTTCCATAGTTGTATAAATCTCCATTAATTATTCCTTTTCCTGCAATAATTCCAATCCCCATTTCGTCATTAAGACTGTAAGCATCACCAGCTACTGAACCGTCTATCTGCAGAGTTCCTCCTCCTGCTATGCTTGCTCCTTTGTAAGTATTATTCCCTGTAAGAGAAAGTGTTCCTGCTCCTTCTTTCAATAACCCAACTGAAAGTCCTGCCAATCCACTTTCTTCTACTCTTTTATTATATTCATCTATATATTCTTTTCCATTTGACAAAAGAATATCATTATCAGTAGATGTTACTATTTCTCCACTCTCACTGTCATATCTATATTCATTAGAAAGATAAAACTTAAACATTTTACCAAAGTATTCTTTTTCCTCATCTGTTAAACTTGTATTTTTATTTATATATCCGTTTAACTTTTCTTTTTCTTCACTAGTGAATTTATTTATATTAGTTACTCCCTCTAAATTTCCTTCTGCTGTCATATACCCAGCTTTTGTTTCAGATATATCATTACTCCATGTTGAATCAAAGCCCATTGTATTTATTGTGTAGAGTGCCTGCTCATTTTCACTTAAATATTTATTCACTCTATTATTTGATGAACTTATATCTTCTTTTTCCAATCTTCTGGCATTAAGTGTTCCTAATCCCTTTACTGCCTTTCCTGCATCTAATACTCCCTGTCCATAGACTATTTCATATGGTACATTTTCGTAGATATGAGTTAAATTTCCTTCCATATAAGTTTCTACAAAATTTTCTTTATTTCCCTCTTCCCCAAACCCTAAATAATACATTCGCAACATCACTTCATTTGCATCATAATATTTTTCTATATCTTCTTTTAATTTATTCTTAGAATCTGATTTCCCAGTAAAATATATCATATTTAAAATAGGGGGGTTATTTACATCTTCCTGTATTGTTCCTACAAATTTTTGAGATTCATCAATAACTTTGTTTGTTGTAGACAGCAATACATCTCCTATCTGCTTTCCTGTCATATATGGAAATGCTTCCTGTACCAATCCACCTACCCCTGTTACCATTGGAGCTGCTTGAGAAGTTCCAGCCATTGGAATATATTCTTGAGAATTAGCAGCATTTGCTGAATTTATCATTACTCCTGGTGCTGATATACTGTTTTCTTCATTATATTTATTTAACTCTGAAAATACTGCTAGAAATCCCAGATTATCTTTTCCTGAAAATGTGTCTAATGCTGTTACTCCTATTATATTGTTTTTTATATCTTTATCTAAATATGATAATAATGGAATTAATGAAGGAGTTATATGTCCAAAATTTGAATTACTAAAAATTAAAAGTTTATTGTGTTTTTTCATGCTATTTTTTAATATTTCAATATTATCTGAAGCATTTTTATCTTCTTCTATTATTTTTAAAAATCCATCTCTGCCTTTATGCTTTCCTTCATCTGTATTATGAATTTCATCAATATACACATTATATCCCCAGCTATTATTAATTATTTTTATATCTTCTCTTGTATTAAAATAATCATATGCTTTTATCAGACCTTCACTAGTAGAAAAAAGACCAGATGCAAGATTACTGTTAAAAGCTGCTCCATGCATTCCCTTTCCATCTTTTGAGGCTGACATTATTCCTGCTACATGAGTTCCATGATCATTTTTCAACCAATCTATATCTTTAGGTATCTCTCCTATTACATATGAATTATCTTTCCTTCTAAATTCACTATGGGATAAATTTACATAAGTATCTACTATTCCTAATGTAACTCCTTTTCCTGTATATCCCTGTGCATATGCCTCTGCTGCATTTATTGTGTCTAATGGATTATTTCCTTCTCCCCAGCCCATATAGTAATATTCTTCTGTTCTAAATTCCTCTGCTTTCTTTTTTATCTCTTCTTCTGTCATTGACATAGACAATGTTCCAGCTATTAGAAATACTACCATTGTTCTCAATGTCATTTTTATTTTTCTTTTGAATATTCTCTTCATGTATTTAAAATCTTTCCTAGACATCTTAATTCCTCCAGATTCTTTTATGTTTCCTCACCTAAAATCTATACCCTGCTCCCAAGCTTGTTCTGATATCCTTGGTATTCTCTGATACTCTTCCTTCCAGTTCTCCATATATGCTTACTCCATTTGTGAAGAGTTTTTCTCCTTTTACCTTCATTACAAGATAATCTCTATCTTCCTCGTGTCCTCTTACTTTAAATTTATTATTTTTATTTCCTGTAAATGATACTTTCATATCTCCATCATTTCCTGTAAGTATCCTTTCATATCCCAAAGCTATTATTCCTCTTCCTGATTTATAGTTCTTTACTCCTTCTATTCCTAATCCTGCTGTTGTATAAATATTTTTAGATTTTTCAAATCTTTGAGAATATATCCCTGCTCCTTTTTCTGTAAAATTTTCATTTTCATATCTTATGATATTTATCTCTCCATATGGATATATTGATTTTGTCATTTCATAATTTACTTTTGCCCCTGCTTCCAATGTCCAGCTGTCATATTTCCCTTTTGCTTTCCTGTCTAATACAGTTAAATTTCTCTCGCTTTCATTTCTTTGCAGACCCAGTCCTATATAGCTGTTTAGACTAAGTTTATTCTTTTCATAGTTTCCATATAGTCCTGTTCTAAAGTCCTTTATCTCACCTTTATCATTTCCAGTTTTAATATCATTCTCTCCATAAGCTAGATAATATCCTGCTTTGTTATTACTGTTAAGCTGAAAATCATTTCCCAGTATAAATCCTTTCATATCTATATCTACAGAACTCATTCCTCTGCTCCTGTCTATATCTTTCCAACCATTCAATACCTTTACCCACATATTTTTGTCCAGTGATACTATTGAATTTTCTGCTCTGTCCAACACCATATCACTATCTGATAATCTTGAATATATTGAACTGTTTATCCTTGTATTCAAAGGAAGATTATGTATCATATCTCCCTGCAGTCCTCCATATATTTCCTGAAAAGCTTTTAAAGCTGTTCCTTCATCTTTTAGGTTGTATAGGATATCAAGTTCTCTCTGCTCATTTCTTCCTGAAAGCGCTGTATACATAACTTCCAAAGCTTCTGATGAAGTTTTTTCACTGCTGTTCATTCCTGATAATGAATTTAAACCAGCAGTTTTATTTACTGCTAAATTATAGCTTCCAGCTGCAGCTCTAATCATAGATTTTTCTACATCGTACCCTAAGAAGAGAGATAATTTTCCTGTAAGATTTTCTACATCTGCATTACCCTTTTCAGACACTAGAAAACCACTATACACATATTCTGGTATAGCTGTTCCATTTATTTCTATTATTGTTCCTACTATATTTTCTATACTTTCTACTGAAAGAGTACTATTTTTCGTTCCATCTACATTTACTACTATACTTCCTGTTGAATTAAATTCTCCTTTTATTGTAAGAATATCTGTACTTCCCCAGCTTCCAGCCTGTACTTTTCCATAGTTGTATAAATCTCCATTAATTATTCCTTTTCCTGCAATAATTCCAGTGCCCATTTCATCATTAAGACTGTAAGCATCACCAGCTACTGAACCGTCTATCTGTAGAGTTCCTCCTCCTGCTATGCTTGCTCCTTTGTAAGTATTATTCCCTGTAAGAGAAAGTGTTCCTGCTCCTTCTTTCAATAACCCAACTGAAAGTCCTGCCAATCCACTTTCTTCTACTCTTTTATTATATTCATCTATATATTCTTTTCCATTTGATAAGAGAATATCATTATCAGTAGATGTTACTATTTCTCCACTCTCACTGTCATATCTATATTCATTAGAAAGATAAAACTTAAACATTTTATCAAAGTATTCTTTTTCCTCATCTGTTAAACTTGTATTTTTATTTATATATCCGTTTAACTTTTCTTTTTCTTCACTAGTGAATTTATTTATATTAGTTACTCCCTCTAAATTTCCTTCTGCTGTCATATACCCAGCTTTTGTTTCAGATATATCATTACTCCATGTTGAATCAAAGCCCATTGTATTTATTGTGTAGAGTGCCTGCTCATTTTCACTTAAATATTTATTCACTCTATTATTTGATGAACTTATATCTTCTTTTTCCAATCTTCTGGCATTAAGTGTTCCTAATCCCTTTACTGCCTTTCCTGCATCTAATACTCCCTGTCCATATACTATTTCATATGGTACATTTTCATAAATAGAAATTCCAGAATAATTAATAAAGTAATCAATAAAATCTTCTCTACCTTCAAAAACATTACTTAAATAAATTTTTAAAAATTTTTCATTTTCTTTATAATATTTATCTATATCTTTTTTTAATTCTTCTTTAGAATTTGATTTATCTCCAAAATATATCATATTTAAAACGGGTTTTTTATCTTCGTCTTCCTGTATTGTTGCTGTAATTCCCTGAGTTTTATCAATAATTTTCTCTGCTGTTGATAACAGTACATCTCCTATCTGTTTTCCTGACATATATGGAAAGGCTTCCTGCACTAATCCACCTACTCCTGTCACTATTGGAGTTGCCATAGAAGTTCCATCATACTCAATATATTCCCCCATATTGTCTGCATATGCGGAATTTATCACTGTTCCTGGTGCTGATATACTGTTTTCTTCATTATATTTATTTAAATCTGAAAATACTGCTAGAAGTCTTGAATCACCTCTTTCATCATATGTATTTAATGCTGTTACTCCTATTATATTATTTTTTACATCTTTATCTAGGTATGATAATAAAGGGTATAGAGATGGTGTTATATGCCCAGAGTTTGCATTTCCAAAAATCAATAGCTTATTATATGATTTCATACTGCTTTTCAATACTTCCATATTATTTGAAATGTCTTCATATTCTTGCATTATTTTTAAAAATCCATCTCTGCCTTTGTAGTTTTCTCCATCTGTATTATGAATTTCATCAATATATATAAAATCTGCCCAACTATTATTTATTATCTTTATATCTTCTCTTATATTAAAATAACTATATGCTTTTACTAGACCTTCACTAGTAGAAAAAAGACCAGATACAAGATTACTGTTAAAAGCTGCTCCATGCATTCCCTTTCCATCTTTTGAGGCTGACATTATTCCTGCTACATGAGTTCCATGATCATTTTTCGACCAATCCATATCTTCTGGTATTTTTCCTATTACATATGAATTATCCTTATTTAAAAATTCACTATGGGATAAATTTACATAATCATCTACTATTCCCAATGTAACTCCTTTTCCTGTATATCCCTGTGCATATGCTTCTGCTGCATTTATTGTGTCTAATGGATTATTTCCTTCTCCCCAGCCCATATAGTAATATTCTTCTGTTCTAAATTCCTCTGCTTTCTTTTTTATCTCTTCTTCTGTCATTGACAAAGATATTGTTCCTGTTACTAGAAACATCACTATTGTTCTCAATGTCATTTTTATTTTTCCTTTGAATATTCTCTTCATGTATTTAAAATCTTTCCCAGACATATTAACTCCCCCAGATTATTTTATTCTATATTCCTTGTTTTTTTATAAATATAGTATAATACATTAATTTTGAAAATGGAATATCTTTATTTAATAAAATCTATATCCTAATCTAATATTTTACAATATTTATCCCTTCATCAATATTAAACAAAAAAGAACTATCTGATTATGGCAGATAGCTCTCTTTAGTATTTTATCTTTTAAGTGTAATTATTAATTTGATTATATACTAATTTATCAAAAATACAAGGTTGATATTTATAGAACTAGAATTATACCCCAATACTACTCCAACTATCCATTCTCCTTTAGCTTCATTCTTTCTAGATTGGTTGTACTAATCTCTTTCTACAGAATAAGTTTTTTATAAAATTTAGCCTTTATATTTTATTAGTTTAATAAAAAACTACACCTTCATCTTATCTATCCAAGATTCTGAATGTAGTTTTCTTTCAAATTATTTATAGAATAGAATTCTCTCTTTCCAGCTGAGGTTCAATAATTTCTTCTTAAATACTTTTAAATTATCTTTGGCAAAAGTATATCCTTGTTTTTCTGACATCTTATAGTATTTATATGCCAATCTGTATCTTCCCTGCTCCTCATATATTATTGCCAAATTATTTTGTGCAAGATGGTCTCCTCTATCAGCAGCTATCAGATAATATTTCTCTGCCAAATCCTGCTGATCTAAAGTATTGTATAAGTATCCTAATCCGCAATAACCATAATTACTTCCCTGATCTGCTGCCATTTTATAATATTTTTCAGATTCCTTATACTCTTTCTTTTGCTTATAATAATAATACCCTAGTCTTTCCTGAGAAGCAAGATATCCTTGATCTGCTGATAATTTATAATACTTTTCTGAAAGATCATATTTTTCCTGAACTTTATATAAAAGCCCCATATTGTATTGTGCTACTTTGTTTCCTTTATCTGCTAATGGCTTCCATATCTTTTCTGCTGAATCATAATTTTTCATTTCATAATATTCTATTCCTTTTTTGATTTCCTGAGTTTCCTCTTCTTCATTTCCTAAGACTATAAGAGATATATTAAAAAAAATTATTCCTATAACTAACATTAAAAATTTCTTTCCCCTCATTGTATACCCTCCTTAGTTATAAGTTGTTAGTTTTTACTATTTTATCATATTAATACATTTTTTTAATAACTTCTTTCAGTATTTAGTACTATATTAAATCTACATATTATTTTTATTTTAAGATGTTTGCTAATATTTTATTTGTTTCTTCAATATTTTCTAAATTAGAAATATGTCCTGCATTTTTTATTTTCATAACTTTACAATCTTTTATGTAAGTTGCCATTTCTACAGATTCATTGTATGGTCTTGGAATATCATATTCACCAACTAAAAAATATGTTGGTTTATCTATTTCACTTAAGAGATTCAAAGCATTTTCTCTTCCAAAAATTACTCTCCCTAATTTTACTATTCCCTCAATTTTTTCTTCCTGTATTCCCCTTAATTTTTCAACAAAAGTTTTATATAATACTCCTGATTTATCTATTGAAGGGCTAAAAAACATAGGAGCAATCTTTTCTATAAGTACATCAGGAATGTATTTAGCTTTTTCTATTGCATCCAGCATAGAAAAATATACTTCTTTTGTTTCAAGCGATTCTTCACCAACATATGAATCCATAATTATAATTTTATTTATCTTATCTTTATCAAGATTATAAATATAAGGTGCTAACATTCCTCCTACTGAAAGCCCTATATATGAATATTTTTCAATTTTTAGTTCCTTTAAAAATTCAGAAATATCCTTTCCTATTTTATCCAATGAAGAATTTCCAACGATATTTCTAGATTCTCCATGATTTGGAAGATCAATCGCAATACATCTGAAATCCTTTTTTAGTTCTTCAATCTGAGGCCTCCACATTTCTTTATCCCAAAGATAAGAATGAATAAATACAAGAGTTTCCCCTTTTCCTTCATCAATATAAGAAAATTTCATTTTTTTCTCCTTTAATTATAGTTATTTTTTATTTTAATTAAAAACCAAAACTTGTAGATACACTTGAACTCTTTTCTGAAATTTTACTTTTAGTTATACTTTCAGTTTTTGTATTGACTGTATTTGTATTCGTTTCTGTTCTCCTATTTCCACCATTAGAAAGACTTTGAGTACTTACATCAGAAATACTTTGACTGTTTATTTGTGTGTTTGATACCGTATTAATAGTCTCATGTGATTTAGACTTTGTCTTAGTATTTACTTTAGCAACCGGATATTCAATATTATTATTATATAAAAGTGTTGCTATTATTGATTCGTACACTAAATTGCTATTTGATTGAGAAGTATTATTGTTTGTATTAGTACAGCTTATTGTTATTAAACTAATAAAAACTATTATTAGTATTTTCATATTTTCCTCCTTGATAATTCATTTATAACTATATAAAATATTTTTAAATCTATTCTTTTGCAACTTCCACTCCAAATTCTTATATACTATTTTTATTTTTTGCTATAAAATTTCAGTCACTCACTTTCAGTATATAAAATCCAATAAATAATTTCAACTATATTTTTATTTAAAAAAAAATGAATTCCATATTTTCTCCAGTATATGATTTAAATATACAAAATTTCTTTTTTAAAGGGAGGTAGATGGAATTGCTCTATTGCATTTAACAGTTGTTTTTTTTTATGATTGCCTTTATAATATAATAATGAAAATGAAAAAGGAGAGATTTATTTATGTTTAAAAAATTATTTATGATTTTATTAAGTTGTACAATACTTTTTTCTGCATGTTCAGATGATAAAGCAGAAACTTCAGCAAAAGCTGTGAAAGAAAAGCTTATAGTAGCTCAAGATGGAGAACCTAAATCATTAGATGTTCACCAAGGAAATGATGGTTTTTCATTAAGAGCCAACAAACTTATTTATTCAAGGCTGGTGGAATCAGATGGAGATATGAATATTCTGCCTGGATTAGCAGAATCTTGGAAACAAATAGATGATAAAACTATGCAGTTTAAATTAAGAAAAGGAGTAAAATTCCATAATGGCTATGACTTTACTGCTGAAGATGTAAAGTTTTCATTTGATAGAATGGCTAATTCACCTAGAATAGCTTTTGTTCTTCCTCCTATCGAAAAAGTAGAAGTTGTTGATGATTATACTGTAAATATTGTTACTAAGACACCATTTGGACCTTTACTTGCACATCTTTCTCATCCTGCACTAGGAATTGTAAGTAAAAAACTTATTACTGAAGATGAGCAAAGTTTTAAAGATCATCCTGTTGGTACTGGAAGCTATAAATTTAAAGAATGGATACCTGGTGATAGTCTGACTCTTGAAAAAAATGAAGATTATTTTGATAAAAAAAATGGACTTAAATATATAGTATTTAAAAATATTGTAGAAGCTTCTAACAGAACTATTGGATTAGAAACTGGAGAAATAGACATCTCAATTGCTGTAAGCTCTGTAGATGAGAATACTATAAAAAACAATCCTAAATTACAACTTATAACTAAGCCTTCAATCTCTTATTCATATGTTGGAATGAATACTCAAAAAACTCCATTGAATGATGTAAGAGTAAGAAAAGCCATAAACTATGCTGTAGATAAACAAGCTATTGTTGATGTAATTCTTAATGGAAGTGGTAAAATAGCTACTTCTCCTATAGCTCCAGGAGTTTTTGGGTTTACTGATAAAACTAAAAACTATGAATACAATGTGGAAAAAGCTCGTGAATTGATGAAAGAAGCTGGATATGAAAATGGATTTAAAACAAGTATTTTAGTGTTTGGAGGAGAAGCTAATACTCAAACTGCTGAAATACTTCAAGCCTATTTAAAAGAAATCGGCATTGATTTAAGAATAGATGTAGTAGAAGTCAGTGCTTACTGGGATGCCACAGAAAAAGGAAGACACGACCTTTTCCTAGGATCATGGGGAGTAGTAACTGGAGATGCTGACTATGGACTTTATGCAATGTATCATTCATCTGCAAAAGGTGGGGCTGGCAACAGAGATTTCTATGAAAATCCAAAAGTTGATGAACTTTTAGATAAAGCTAAAATGACTACTGATCCTGAAGAAAGAAAAAAACTTTATGAAGAAATTCAATTATTAATAGTGGATGATGCCCCTGATATCATGCTTTACAACAGAATATTAGCTGTTGGTGCTCAAAAAAATATAAAAGGATTAAGTATCCATCCAGTTACTCTTCATGACTTCAGCACTGTCTATATTGAAGACTAATCTGCACAAATTGGAGGAAACAGATGTTAGATGATAATGTAAAAACTCAGAAAATGGTGGAAATAGCTAAAATGTATTATGAAGAAGACCTTACTCAAAATGAGATTGCTAAAAGATTAGGTGTATCTCGTCCTCTTGTGAGCAAGATGCTTGCTGATGCAAAGGAAGCTGGGATAGTTACTATCCAGATACATTCTCCATTTGTAAGTAACGAGTTTCTTATGGAAGAGATTAAGAAAAAATACAGCATTCAGGGGGGAATGGTTATTCCTCAAGCTGATACAGATTACCTTACTGATCAGGTAATATTGAATAATGTAATATCATATATGAATAATAATCTTAAAAAGTATAGGAAATTTGGTCTTGGATGGGGGAAAAATATTGGTGATCTGGTTCAGAAACTTGAAGTTTCAGAAAAAAAGATGGAACTTGAAGGCTATGTATGTCCTTTAGTTGGTAATATTTCCATGCCTACCAGAGATTTTCATTCAAATGAGCTGGTAAGAATATTTTCACAGATGACTTTCCTTAAACCATATTATCTATTTGCACCTGCATTTCTAGCTACTGAGCAGGAAAAAAATCTGTTTATCAATATTGAGAATTACAAAGATATAAAAAGGCTCTGGGAGAAACTGGATGTTGTCATCCTAAGCATAGGAAACCATCCATCAGTGCCTGACCTTGCTACTGCTTCAAGATTTGGAGATAATCTTCAAAAAGGAAAAGCTATTGGTAACATTCTTTCATACTACTATGATATAGATGGAAAATTTATCACTGGGGAGAATGATTTCTCTATAGAAATTCCTTTAAATGATTTGAGAAGAGTGGGTAATGTAATAGGTATATGTTCTTCCAAGACGAGCAGAGATGCTGTAATAGGCGCTTTAAAAACAGGAGTTATAACTCATCTGGTAATAGATGAAAATACTGCCAAGGAAATAATATAAATAACTATTTTAAAATTTACTCATATCAATATATATGAATTTATGGCAGAAATACTTTATAATTATAAGGAAAATAATTCTATAAATAGAACATATAAATATTTATCAAATAAATCTTTCATTACAGATAAATATATAAAATTATTCATCTCATAGTTTGTTAAAATCAAAGTATTTGCTTCATAAAAATTTTAAAAAAAATTAAAAAATAGTATTGACAGAGAAAATAAAATATGATATAAAATTATCAGAATGTCGCCTGCCTAGTGTGCGACCAAGAAATGACTAGGCTTTTTTATTTTTTGGAACAATTAAAAAAGCTACAGATAATTGATTTATCCATAGCTTAACTCTGTTTATCCTCTTACTAAATCAAGAAGATCAATAAATGAAAACACCTTATTTCTTAACAAATACTTTTCCACTTTCACAATTTATCATACCAAATATATCATGAATTAGAATATAAAATGAACCTTTACTGTTAGATTTTTTCTTCTACTCTAAATTAACAAATATAAAACTATCTTTTAATTCTAATATTTTCAATATAAGATTAACCTCTGTTATTCCTTCATTTGCAAAAACTATTCTACCCGTATTATCTTATATCCCATCTCTATTCTATAGCTTCTGCTTTAGAATAGAATCTTTATTTCAGTTCAGTTTTTACTTTTTCAAATCTATATAAGCTTACACTCTCTTCTTCATTTTTATTCAGAGCATTATAAAATTCACTTAAAAACTCTTTAGAATGTGTAGTTATAAATAATTGAACATCTTTCATATCTTTTATTCTACAATAATTCTTTATATACTCCCTCCATTTCTTTTTAAATACAGTATATATTATATCTTTCCATTTTACAATATAAAAGCTATAGTTATTTCTCTCTACATAATTTCCAAAATTTAAAATAAATTCCTATTTTTTTCTTCATTTTTATTTTCTATTGCACAAACTTGCACATTCATACACACCAGTGCACTGTTAAAAAAATGTATTTTACTTTACAATATATATTAAAGATTTTTACATTGTAAAGAAGAAAATAATTTTCCTTTTCACAAATCATCACAATTCGTCACAATTCATCACTGTCAAAAAAATATATTTCAGACTACAATATTTATTGAATACTTTATATAAGGGAGAGTAAAAATGACATTCATAAAAATAACAGACATCAATAAAAATTCATTCTTTAGAATAGAAAAGAAACTTTTTAACAACAGTTGCTATCAAAAAGAAATAAAAAAAGAGAAAAATATAGTAGTTAAAGGGGAAACTAAAATCGTAGAAGTGACAGTTATAAAAGAAAAGCTCAGTGATACTTCTAAAATTCTCTACAGTATATTGTGTGACCTGCTTCCTCAATCAGTAGAAAATGGCTGGTATGATAAAAACCAGAATATCTATATCAGATTTTCAGTAGAAAAATTATCAAAACTTTTAAATAAGAGTGTAGATACTATTGTCAGCTGTAAAAAAGAACTTGAAGCCAATGAACTTATCAAAATAGTTAAAAAGGGGTATGGAAAAGCTGATGTCATATTTTTATGTACTATAAAAAAATCTTTATCAAAAAAAGATAATGTTAATCCAGAATGCTGGAAAAATGATGTGGATATGGATGAAGATATAGAAAACCTCATTGCAGAAGAAAACAGTATTCTCACATTTGCTGAAAATAAAAAAGAAACTTCAAATATTTCTTTAGAAAAAACTACAGCTGGGCTTTTAAAAAACTCTGAAATAAAAAAGGAAATTGTCGAGTCGAAACCCATCGAAAGTTTCGAGTCTATTAAGACTATCTTTATCAAGAAAAGAAAAACTACTAAAAAAGAAAAAAATATTAGTAGTAGTTATGACTTTCTAAAACAAGAAAAATACCCTTTACTAAAAAATATTACTATCACCAATGTTAGCAAATTTATTCCTGATATTAGTGAAAATCAAGTTGATAAAATTTATTCACTTACTGAAAAAGCATTCTCTGCTGGTAAAATAAAAGATTTCAATGCTGTATTTTACAAAGGTCTGAAAAAGGAATGGGAGTTTGCAGAGATAGAAAATATCCCTGATGAACCAGATGAGGAAGAAATCATAAAAAATAATTTTGAAAGATATATAATTATGTTCAAAGCTTGTGACAATTTTTCTTTTGCACTAGAATGCTTTGTTAATTCCATAACTGGCTATGATAATGAGCTTCAGAAAATATATATTCAAAAGTTTCAAGATTTAGAAAAAGAAACTCCTGCTGCTCTCTCATCTGAAAATCAATATTTCAGTTTCTTGAGCATAGCTGGACAGTAACTTATACTAAATTTCAAATATTTTAAAATAAAAAAAACTATAAAATAAATATAAACCAAGGAGATAAAATGAATTTTGAAAATGTAAGAAAAATCCCATACAATGCAGAAGCTGAAAAATCTGTAATAGGGGGCATCTTTTTAAAGCAGAATGTAGTAGAAGAAATAACCTCAATTCTTTTACCAGAAGATTTTTTTAATGCAGAATTGAAAAAAATATATTCTTCTGTACTTCAGCTTCACAATAACAATAAGCCAATAGACCCTATTATTGTCTTAGAAGAGGACAAGAGCATTAAAGAGGATACTTTCTATGATGTAATTGAATCTATACCTACAGCTGCCAATATAACTGAATATGCCCACATAGTGAAGAATAAATCAAAATTGAGAGGTCTGCAGAATACTGCTACCAAAATAATTGAGATGACTTCAGATGATATGATCGTTCCTGATGAGATAATAGATAAAGCTGAAGCTCTTGTATTTGACATATCTAAAAAAAATAAAACCAAAGATGTTCTGTCAATAAAAGAATTATTGGGGGAAGAGTATCAAAGACTAGAGGAAATATACAGAAACGCTGACCTATACAGTGGCATTACTTCTGGATATCCCTCTCTGGATAAAATGATCAGCGGTTTCAATCCTTCTGACCTTATAATTATTGCTGCCAGACCATCTATGGGAAAAACAGCCTTTGCATTGAATACAGCTTTTAATGCTGCTAACGCTGGAAAATCTATATTGATTTTCAGTTTGGAAATGTCCAGTTCTCAAATACTTCAAAGATTACTGTCTATAAAATCAGGGATAGGTATCCAGAAAATCAAAAATGGCTTTTTAAAGGATGATGATTGGAAAAAGCTAGGAAATGCTAGTAATTTTCTTGGAAATTTTCATATTAATATAGCTGATATTCCAAATATTACTGTGATGGAGATGAGGGCAGCTGCTAGAAGGATGAAAGCAGCAGGAAAATTAGATATGATTATTGTTGATTACCTTCAATTAATAAAGGGGAGTAATCTTAGAATTGAAAATAGGCAGCAGGAAATATCTGAGATATCTCGATCACTAAAAGGTTTAGCCAGAGAACTTGATGTCCCTGTGATAGCCTTATCTCAATTATCCCGTGCTGTGGAGCAGAGAGCTGATAGAAGACCTATGCTTTCTGATTTAAGAGATTCTGGGGCTATTGAGCAGGATGCAGACATTGTAGCATTTTTATATAGAGATGGATATTACAATGAAAAAAACGATATCACAAATGGAGATACTGAAATCATAATAGGAAAGCAAAGAAATGGTCCAGTTGGAACTGTGAAATTAAAATTTATTCCAGAGTTGGCAAAATTCATTGAAGTATAATATTGAACTTTTCTAGATAATTGACATCATTTTTTATAAACTTATTATGATTTTTAAAAAAATAAATTTTATTTTATAAAAAATAAAGGATTTTTAATACTTTTTTTAGAATAACCTTAGTAAAATATCAATTAAAACAGGGGAGTTTTTATGAAAGTTCTTTTATTCTTTTTCTTCTGCCTATTTGGAATATCATTATTTTTTGTTGGGCTATGTATTTACTTTTGTGAATTTTTAATGCTTTTTTAATTCTTTAAAACTAAAATTTAGTCCTCTATATTGAATGAATTTTTTCGTTATCATTCAACTATTTTTGTAATACATATTAATTTTCTTTTATTTATTCAAATAATTATAAAGGAAGAAAGTAAAATCGCTGTATAGCCAAACATATACTAATTAAGTTTTAGTATGTGTTTTTTTTATATGCACAGCAATACTCAAATTTTGAAAATCTTTTTAGCATTACCACATAAGTTAAACACAGGAGGAAAAGAAATGGATTACAAAAAAATTAAAGATGCCAAAAATGGTGATGACAAAGCTTTTATTGAAATCTTTCAAAGTTTGAAAAGGATTATACTTTACAGAACTAAAAAGTATTTTTTCTATGGGGGCGACAAGGAAGATGTCATGCAGGAGGCTATGATAGGACTATTTAAGGCAATCAATGCCTATGATGAAAATAAGACTGCCTCTTTCAGAACTTTTGCATTGTTGTGTATCAAACGACATCTTATAACCACCTTGAAAAATTCTAATTCCCGAAAAAATAGAATACTTAATATGGCTATTTCAATTCAAACGGAAAATGAGTCAGAGCCCAATATAACATACACTCATCAGTCTTTTATATTTCATTCCCCAGAAGAACTATGTCTTGGAAAAGAAAAGATGGAATATATAAATAAATATCTGAAAACACATTTGAGTCCAATGGAAAATGAGATTTTTGAATATCTTATTGCAGAAATGACATATATTGAAATAGCTGAAATTACTGGAAGAGATGTCAAATCTGTAGATAACTGTATTCAAAGAATAAAGAAAAAATTAAAAAGTTTTATGATGGATTATTAAAAACAGAGGTCAGGATTTTTTCCTGACCTTTTAAAACATAGATATATTTATTTTTTACAATATAAAATTAAAATATGAACTTTAATTTTTATCCTCACTTTGATCTATTCTTCTAGCTGCAGCCTCTTTAAAAATAATTTTTCTATAAAAATTTATTCTCATATTCCTTAAATGGAATTGGTTTATTAATAAGATATCCTTGTATCCCACATTTCAACTCTCTAAGCAGTTCAAATTGCTCCTTTGTTTCTACTCCTTTCACAATCAGCTGAATATTCATATCATGATATATTCTAACAAATGAAGATATCAGTATTTGTGCTCTCTTGTTATTTATAATATTTTTCTTCAAGCTTCTAACCTATTATGTTGAGAAATATTTTTCAATATAAAAAATACTTTAAATGCTATTTAACAGCATCTAAAGTATTTCTATTCTTTATTTCTTTATTCTTTTATAATTCCTTTGTCAATATACTTTTGTATTTCTGGCATTACAAATTCGTGGAAAAGCTGTGGTGCATACTCAATTATAGGTGACATTCTTTTAAGAACCATTTCTTTTGTAGCACTGAACTTCTTCCATGTATGTCCATCAGAAGTAAGATTCTGTATAAATCCTTGGAATCTATCAAAAGTATTAGCAAACTTTGCTTCTTTAGTTTCCATATTCTCAAATTCAAGCCATAGCTTCATGAACTCTTTTTCCTGCTCTTCTGGAAGCATTCCATATATCTTCTCTGCACTTTCCAGTTCTTTTTTCCATTTCTCCTCTTTTGAAAAAACTGAAAATGCTGGAGTATTTTAAGAATAACAAAATTTACACTATATTATGTATCTTATCACATTTTTTTATTTTGTATTTATATTTTAAGGATATTATATCAGAAAAATGATTAAAATAAATCTTATCTTTTTTTATTTAAATAACTGACTTCTTTGATACACACCATATACTACTAATGCCATACCTAATATCAAAAAGATTTTTCCCATAGCAGAAGAAACTTTAAATTCTTTTATATATCCTTTTATCATATATTCCAAAGCACACAATAAAGGCATAAATATAATCAAGCCTATTGGAAAACTACCTAACAATAATCTTTTTATATCAGTACTGTTTCCAGTAACCATATCAAAAATTATAATAGTAACTAAACATGGAATATAGCCATAACAAAAGAATATCTTAATAAATTCTAATAATTTATTTTTTTTCATCTCCACTCCTTAATTAGCTATTTTTTCTTTATTCTCTTTAAAACCTTCTGCTTGAATTTTTAAGTTGTATCCACCAGTAGTTAATTGAAAGCCGTTATATATTGCTCTACCTTTTTTAATTTTCTTTGTACTCCCAGCCATTTTACCTAAAACTGGATGATAACCTGATATTTTAACATGCTTGAAATTACTTGCTACTCTCAATGATTTAGCAGTATCTCTTAACCCGATGCCTCCAACAACAATTTCAGATAAATAATATCCAGCATGACCTATAGCTCTCTTATCTTCTCCAATAGTATAACTAATTAATTCTCCAAAAGACCACTTTATTGGATTTACTTTCCAATCATCTTTTACTAGTTCTTCATCATCTCCAATATAATCTAAACGAAGAGATTGAATTCCACTAAAAATAGTATTAGCACAATATAAAATTGTCACTCCTATACCTATTGTTGCAGCCATAGTTAAACCCCCAGCTGCTAAAGCAGTTGCTCCAGCAGTTATTCCTATTCCTGCACATATTATTCCTGCTGAAGAAAATAAAAGATTTTCTGTTTGAAATCCTTTTTGTACTTCTCTTTTAGCTTCTTCCTTACTTAATGGAATTAATAACTTTTCTTTTTTATTTGGAAATTTAGCAATAGCTAATAATTCATTTTTTCTTGTTATTATTAAGTTTTCATTATAAAAATTTTCTCTATGTGTAATTACTAATTCAAATCTTCCATTACCTTTATTATCAAATATTTCATAATAATTAGCCACATATCCTATAAAGTTAAATTTATTAACATTTATGTTATCTCTATCCATGCTAGCAATACTAATCTCCACATTCTTAAAAAATGGAGTTTTAATTCTGCTTTCTTTAGATAATCTAGATAATTTTATAGTTTCATCCCCAGGATTAATATCTCCACTAAAAACAAATATCTTATCTTTTACATCTATATGAAAAGAATTAATATTATGTTTATCTATCTTTATAAACTCATTATCCTTTCCAATTTCAGATATTTTAAAATATGTAGCTTGTTTGATTTTTGCTCTTTCTTTTTGTTCAAACATTTTAATATCAGTATTTATCCTGCTATATTCTATAATATCTTCTGCTGGATAAGTATAACTGTTATAGTTTATATCTCGTAATCCCATAAATCAATCCCCTTTACTAAAATAGTTTTAATATTTATATTATATCATATCAATTAACTATTTTAATTACAAAATAAAAATATAAAAGTTATATATTCCTTTATTATGAGATTATTTTATATATAAAAAAAGCTGAGTAACATTTAAAAAAATGTTTTACTCAGCTCTCTTTTTTGTATAATATAGTTACCACCCTAATTATACAAAGGAGACATACATGCAAATCAAACATATTATCTCTAAAATCAATATAACAAATCTTTTAGGTAAAATCAAGAAATATTTTAAAAATGAGCATTTTGAGGATATTAAACAGACTATTCAAAAATTCTTAGCTTGTTCTATTGATAAATCTTTTCTCTCTCTTCAATGCCCTAATTGTCATGATGCGCATAAAATTAAAGTTACTTGTAAATCTAGATTTTGTCCTTCCTGCGGTAAACGTTATTCTGCTCTTTGAACTGAAAAAACTTCCACTTCTCTTATTGATGTTAAACATAGAAGTGTCCTTTTTACTATTCCTGAAGAACTTAGAATGTTTTTCTTCTATGATAGAGATCTTTTAACTAAGCTTGCTTATGCTGTTAATGATGTTTTTAAATATCAATTTCATAACATTAAAGCAAAAAATCAAAGAATTCATAAAATTTCAAAATATTCTTCTAAATACTTTACTAACTCAGATATCATTCATTATGGATTGATTACTGTTATTCACACCTTTGGACGCGATCTTAAATGGAACCCTCATATTCATGCTATTGTTACTTTAGGTGGTTTCAATAAAAACTACCAATTTCTTGAAAAAAAATATTTTCATGTCAATTCCATTGCTGGACAATGGAAAAAAATGGTTATTGATATTGTTAAATCTGGAAATTATGACAAGCCTGAAATTAAAGCTAAAGCTTATGCTGCTGCTAACTACCTTTATCGCAAAAATACAAGATTCTTTTTCAATGTTGCAAAAAATGATTTAAATAATAATATTTATGCAATTAAATATATTGGCAGATATCTAGCAAGAGCTCCTATCGCAGAATATAAAATTATTGATTTTTATGATAATAAGGTTACTTTCTATTATGAAAGTCTTGCTGATGATAAACAAAGAATTGAGCTTACTTTAGATGCAGAAACATTTCTTTCCAAATTAATTATTCACATTCCCCCTAAACATTTCAAAATGATTAGGCGCTTTGGAATCTATTCTAGAAATATTAAATCAGAACTTAAAAACATCATGAAATTCATGAGAAAATATGTCTCTAAATATTCCAATTTTACTTTTTATCAACTTGAAATATGGAAAGCTTTTGGAGTAAATCCTTTTTATTGTTTTAAATGTAATACCAGAATGAAAGTTAAAAAAATATCATATTTTAATATACATACAGGCTCCATTTGCTGGAAAGAATATCGCTAAATAGCTGATTAACAATCAGCTTTTTTGTGCTGTCAATTTTAATCTTATTCAATTAATATATCTAATATGAATACAAAATAATTAACATTTTTTATTTTTTCAACAAACTTATCAAATTATAATTTCCTAAGAAATAAAAAATACTTTAAATGCTATTTAACAGCATCTAAAGTATTTCTATTCTTTATTTCTTTATTCTTTTATAATTCCTTTGTCAATATACTTTTGTATTTCTGGCATTACAAATTCGTGGAAAAGCTGTGGTGCATACTCAACTATAGGTGACATTCTCTTCAGTACCATTTCTTTTGTAGCATTGAATTTCTTCCATGTGTGCCCATCTGAAGTAAGATTTTGTATAAATCCCTGAAATCTATCAAAAGTATTAGCAAATTTTGCTTCTTTTGTTTCCATATTCTCAAATTCAAGCCATAGCTTCATGAACTCTTTTTCCTGCTCTTCTGGAAGCATTCCATATATCTTCTCTGCACTTTCAAGTTCTGTTCGCCATTTCTCCTGTTTGTTGTAATTCGAAAACGCAGGAGTATCTCCTGCATATACTTCAACAATGTCATGTATAAGTATCAATTTTAAGACTTTTTCCATATCTATTTCTTCCAGATTAGAATATTCCTTCAAAGTCATTGCACACAATGCCATATGCCAGCTATGTTCAGCATCATTTTCTCTTCTATTTAAATCTCCCAGTACAATAGATTGTCTTAAAATACTTTTTACCTTGTCTATTTCTATTAAAAATTGTATCTGATTTGCTAATTTCTCCATTTCTTCCCTCATTTTCTTCAATTTTTATTTTTTTATAAAAATCATTTCATCTGCTTTATCATTAGTTAAGATTAGATTATTCCCATCTTTCTTTATTGTTTTAGCACTTTTCAAAAGAGTAAGATATTGATCTTCAACTATCATTTTATCTCTAGGTCCACCCATTCTAGTAGTAGCTAATGCTCCTATATTGATATTTCCATCATTTATATCAGCTTTTCCAAAAAATCTGTTTATTCCAGCAAATCCAAAAATTCTTCCATCTTTATCAAATCCAATAGTTAAATTATTTTCTGCAAAAAGATTAGTCAGTACATATTCATTACCAGCTACATTTTCAAGAGATACTTCTACAGGAACTTCTACTTTAACTGGAGTAGAACTACACCCTGCCAACAGCATCAAAGTTGCTAAAAAGATAAATATTTTTTTCATTGTTAAACCACCTCATATAATTTTTTGTTTCTTTTATAAAATTATACAACAAATAAACGCTTCTGTACAGATTAACAAAAATATATTTATTTTATAAACTTCTTTCTTTAATATATTTTACTTTTAATTTAGCTATACATTAATTTTATCAAAAAAATAGACTTATAGGTGAATTTCAAAGATTTATAAATTGGAAAATATAATAAAAAATTTTTAAAATATTAAAATTACACCACATTAAAAGAGCAGGATTTTACTCCTGCTCCTTTTAACTTATACTGAATATAATATTTTAGAGATAATATTATAGATTAGGGCTTAATCAGCAGAATACCCTGCTATTAAAAATTTGTGGTTTATATTCAAAAAAAATTTCTTTTCCTTATATTAAGTATATATCATAAACAAAATAAATTCAACAATATATTCAATTTATATTTATACAAATTTTATAGAATAAAGATTCTTTTATTTAATTTATATTTACACTTTTTACTATAATATCTTTACTTTAATAAATAGATTATATTAATTTTTTTTATTGAAATACTTGTTTTACTTCCTACTTTTTCAAAATCAGATTTAATAAATCAATTCTTAAATTCTAAAACTTATATAATAATTTATCTTGTATATCCTTGTATAAATATAACTTATGCTATATAATTATATTTAAGAAGAAATTCTTGGATGCATTGCCTCCCAGGTAATGTATATGTCAACTAATTTTCCTTCCAATGATTTTTTATCTGCCCAGTAAAAGCTCTATTGGAAGGAACTCCAAATTAAAAACTAAGGGAGAAAAAATGGAAAAAGTGTTATTATGTATTATTAGTATTTTAATAGCTTTTGTGATTAAGAATTGGATTTATCCTACCTTTATCCCATTTCTTTTTCTCATATTGTTATTAATCTTTATTCCAAGTTTAATAATAAAAAAATAAAATTTTAATCATCAACCAAATGGAAGATGTCTAATTTATCTCATATCATCATATCTATACTAACAATAGTCCATTATTGGGCTATTTTTATTTAAAAGATAAATATATTTTTTAATTAATTTATTCTTTAATACAAATTATTTTTTTACTAAAATTATATTTCTTATCCCTGCAAATCTACTAGAAAATCTAATATTTAAATCAACTCTAAAAGTGACAGAAAAATTTTTTAACAATAGAAAAATATTATAAAAGAATTAAAGTAAAATTAAAAGGATTAACTTCTATTTAATATAGAAATCAATCCTTCTTAATCAATACTTAAAATATAATGTCTAAAAAAATAGGTTTATTATATAAATTTCTCTTTTATTGTATTCTATTTATTCAATAATTTCATCGTTTCAGTCATTACTTTAGAAAAATTATCCCTTATTACAAGCTGAGCTTTTCCATCTTGAGAAGTAGGAGTTTCATTTAAGATAACAAGATTTTTTCCAGAAAAATAATTTAAATAATATGCTGCTGGATAAACTGTTAAACTTGTTCCTACAATTATTAAAGTATCTGCTTTTTCTATTTCTTTTATAGCTCTAGAAGTTACTTCTTCATCAAGCATTTCTCCATAAAGAGTTACCTGTGGTCTTACTATTCCACCACATTCACAATCAAATGATTTATTGTTTCTTTTTCCACATTCTAAACAATACCATTTTTTTAATGTTCCATGAAGTTCCAGGACATTTCTGCTCCCTGCTGCTTGATGAAGATCATCTATATTTTGTGTGATAACAGCTTTAACTTTTCCCATTTTTTCCAATTCAGCCACAGCTTTATGTCCAGCATTGGGTTTTATATCATTTATAGATAATTTTTCTACTAGATACTTGTCAAAAATATCTCTATGAGAAAAGAAAAAATCATGACTCAATATCTCCTCTGGTTCGTATCCCATATAGCTTCTATCATTATAAAGTCCATTTTTACCACGAAAATCACGGAGTCCAGAATCTGTTGATGCCCCTGCTCCACTAAATACAACTATATCTTTACTGTTTTTTATAATTTCAGCTAATTTTTCTATATTTTCCATAGGTAATCCCTCCTATTTATTTAATTTAAAATAATAATTTTATTTAAATATCCTTTTTAATATGGCAATACTGCTATTTCTTTCTTAGATACCTCCTATTTCTTTTTAAATCTATCTTTTGTATATTATACTATATTTTTTACTTTAAACTGCATATTTTTTTAACTTTTAAAACAATCTTCATTTTTAGCAATATTCTCATAAAAAACTGTATTCAGATATTTGAACCCAGCAAAAATATTTGTATAAAGAATAGTCCCTCTCTCTTCTTTTAACACCTTTTCAATCTCACAATTACACTTTGCTTATTTATTTTATAAAATAATTGTTATCACAAAAAAAATGAGTTATAATTATAATAGAACTATTAATTTAATACAGGGGGGAATATATGTACAAATTAAGAAACGGTGTAGAAATACCTGAAATAGCTTTTGGAACTTGGAAAATTACAGATCCAGAAGTATGTAGAAAAAGTGTAAAATATGCTTTAGAAACTGGATACAGACATATCGACACTGCAATGATATATAAAAATGAAGAATTTGTTGGAGAGGGAATCAAAGAATTCTTAGCTGAGAATAAAGATGTAAAAAGAGAAGATCTTTTCATCACTACTAAAGTGTGGAATTCTGATCAAGGATATGATTCAACTTTAGCAGCATTTGAGCTTTCTCTAAAAAAACTAGGCCTTGAATATGTAGACCTTTACCTTATTCACTGGCCTAATACTCCTAATATGAAAACTACAATTGATACTTGGAAAGCTCTTGAAAAACTTTACAAAGAGAAAAAAGTAAGAGCTATTGGAGTATGTAATTTTGAAATTCATCACTTTGAAGAACTTCTTCCAGAAGCAGAAATCATCCCTATGATAGACCAAATTGAGCTTCATCCACTGAATCAACAGCTTAAATCAAGAGCATACTGTGATGAAAAAGGTATTATAGTTGAATCTTGGAGTCCATTAATGCAGGGAAACCTTGAAAATGATATTATAGAAAAAATTGGAAAAGTACATGGAAAAACAGTTGCTCAGGTTATCCTTAAATGGCACCTTCAATCTGGACTTCTTCCATTGCCAAAATCTGTAACTCCATCTAGAATAAAAGAAAATAAAGACCTTGATTTTGTTCTTTCTCCTGAGGAAATGAATACTATCATAGCTTTAAACAAAGATGAAAGATTTGCAACTCACCCAGATAATATGAGTTCTGGTTTTGAAAATTTAAGATAAAATTACCAAATATTGATGGAGGAAATATTAAATGAAATATAATTTTGATGAAATAATTGATAGAAGTAAAACAAACTCTAGAAAATGGAATCCTGAAATATATAAAAATACATATAATGGAAAAACTGACCTGCTTCCTTTATGGGTGGCAGATATGGATTTCAAAGTTGCTCCTGCTATACTTGACAGCCTGCAGGCTGTATTGACTCATGGCATACTTGGATATACTTCAACTGATGATGAATATTTTCAATCTATTGTTAATTGGAATAAAAACAGAAAAAATGTAGACCTTAAAAAAGAATGGATAATCTTTACAAATGGAGTTGTCCCTGCTCTTAACTATATGATACAGACATTTACTAAAGAGGGAGATTCTATCCTTATACAAACTCCTGTATATCACCCATTCAGAATATCTACTGAAAACAACAACAGAAAAATAGTTACTAATCCTCTGATAGATACTAATGGCTACTACACTATAGATTTTGATGATTTTGAAAAGAAAATAGTTGAGAACAGTGTAAAAATGTTTATCTTATGCAATCCTCATAACCCTGTGGGAAGAGTATGGTCAAAAGAAGAACTTGAGAAAATGGGGGAAATCTGTTTAAAACATAATGTACTTGTAATATCTGATGAGATTCACTCTGACCTTATTTTCAAAGACAGTAAATTCACTTCATTCCTTACATTGAAAGAGGCACTTAAAAATAATTGTATAGTTTGTACAGCTCCAAGTAAGACATTCAACCTTGCTGGACTTCAAACTTCTCTTATCCTTATAGCCAATGATGAAATAAGAGATAAATACAAAAATACTCTTATGAAAATAAGACTCGAAACTCCTAATACTTTTGGTATAGAAGCTATCAAAGCTGGATATATGCATTCTGCTGAATGGCTTGATGAACTTATAGATTATCTTGATGGAAACAGAAAATTCATTGAAGAATATATCAAAGAAAATATGCCAGGAGTAAAATATCTAAAACCTGAAGGAACTTATCTTGCATGGATAGATTTCAGAGGGGTATTAAAAGATGGTGAAACTTTAGAAGAAATATTTGAAGATAAAGCTAAAGTTGCTATTGACTATGGTAACTGGTTTGGAGCAGAGGGAGCAGGCTATGTAAGACTTAACTTTGCGTGTCCTAGATCAATAGTTAAAGAGGCTCTGGACAGAGTTAAAAATGTAATATATAAATAATGAAATAGAATAGATTTAATGATTTTATAATAAGAAATTTAAATATTGATATATTTTCAAACAGCCTTAACCTTCACTATCAAGAGTTAAGGCTGTTTTATTTATCTTCCTGCCAGCTGCATAAGTATTTTGCATAATTCCCTCATACATGAAGTTCCTCTTTCTTTACACTCAATATGATATAGATCATTTACTATTTTATCTATCTTCATATCTTTCAATAGTATTTCAAAAGTTTTTGAATCTCCATCACAACATCCAAAAAATTTTACTTTTTTTAATATTCCATCTTCTATTTCTACACCAATTTCTTTTGCACACACCATTAGTTTTGTATATTTCCACGCTGCCCCTCCTAGAATATTAAATGCAAAATATCAGCTTGAAAATTGTATTTCTCTTGTGGCAAGAATCAATAATTTATTTGATGAAAAATATGAGGAATATGTTGGATATTGGAATAATATTAGTCAATATACACCAGCAACTGGTAGAAACTATTCAGTTGAAATAAATTATACTTTCTAAAATTTTAATTAAAATAATGGCTCTTAAAATAGTAATGTTTTCTATTTTTTAAGCCATTTTTTATATTCTATTCATTTAAATTTTTACTTGATACAATATCTCCATCTTTATATTCTCTCTCTAAAATTACTTTTCCTTTTTCATATATTCTTTCTATACCATGAAGTACATACTCTTTATAATTTTGCTCATGTTCCAAATTTCCATTTTTATCATAAAACTTTGATGTTCCATGTAGACAGTCATTTTTATAGTTTAGTTCTGCTATTATTTTTCCATTTTCCTGATAACCTTTTTCTATTCCATCCTTTTCTCCATCTTTATAGTTTGTTTCCATTTTAAGTTGTCCATTATCATAATAAATTCTGCTTATTCCATCTAATTTCCCATCTTTATAACTTGTAGATTCCCATTTTATATTTCCATTTTCATAATATCCTTTTGCTGAGTTCAATTTTCCATTTTCATAAACCTCTTTCTTTATTATTTTATCTTCTTCTGTTATAGTTACTATCCCACTGTATGGCTTTTCCTCTTCCTTTTTATACAAGAGTTTATCTTCTCTTACTTCCACATCATAATATTTTTCATTTCTTTCTGCCCCAGAAACATAGATAGAAGCTATTAATAACAGCAATAATATTCTAAAAACTTTTTTCATAAACTCATTCCCCCAGTATTTCAATTTTTGTACAACTCTTTAAATTTACAAAAAGTACTTTTTCTTTTAATGATATATAAAATAGGGTTCCTTGTCAATTAATTATTTATTCAGCTTTATATTTCCAGTATCTAAATCTTCTTAAAAAGACAAAGAAAGAAAATCAATACAATAAAAAGATCATTTTATTTAATATATTCATTTAAAAATTATTTTATAAAAGCTAATAATTGAAATTGATATTGACATTATATGTTAAATCAAGTACAATTAGTTCATAATCAAAAATATATTTAGGTGCTTTTTGTAAAGCTTAATAGAGGAAGCAGGGTGAGAATCCCTCACAGCGAAAGCTGCTGTATGGCAGACGAAATCACATTATGTCACTGGGAAACTGGGAAGGCGTGAGAGTAGAATGAAGCCAAGTCAGAAGACTTACCAAATAGTCATTATACATCTATCAATGAATTGAAATCTCATTGGTTGTTTTAACTTTGACTCTCTAGTAGGTAGAACTCTCTATTTATTAGAGTTTTTTTATTTACAAAACCTTATATATTTTTTGAAAAATAATATTTTAAAGGGGAGAAAAAATGTATAAGAGAATTGGTATTTTAGCATTAATTTTAAGTTCATCCCTCTATGCAGATGAACTAGGAAAAAAGGAGAATTTTGCTGTAAAACTTAATGAGTCAACTATTACATCAGAAAGATATGATGAAACTCCTGTTATTGAAACAGCTAAAAATGTCACTGTTATTACAGGAGATGAGATTGAAAAAAGAGGATACAAAAATGTAGAGGAAGCTCTTATAAATGTTCCTGGTCTTTCTTTTGCAGGTGGATATTTATCAATGAGAGGACAAGTTCCAAGTATGGGAAACAAACATCTGGTTGTACTGGTTGATGGAATTCCTCAAAATGGTATGGATAATAGATCCTTCGATTTAGATTTTATTCCTGTAGAACAAATAGAAAAAATAGAGGTTGTCCCTGCTGGTGGGGCTATTATGTATGGAGGAAATGCTACTTCTGGTGTTATCAATATTATTACTAAAGAAAATGTAAATAAAAAATATTGGGGAAATACTGGACTTCAAATAGGTTCATTCAATGAAAGAAAGTATAAATTGAACTATGGAACTAATCTAACAGAAAACTTATCAATAGATGCCAGATATATTAATACAGATAAAGATGGGTATAGAGATTATACTAAAAAAGAAGCAGAATTTGGAGAAATAGGAGCTAAATACAGATTAAAAGATGGAAATATAGGCTTTAAATATATTCGTAATGAAAGAAAATCAACAGGTTCTAGTTACCTTACTAAAGTTCAATATGATGAAGACAGAAAGCAGAATGGTTCAAGCTATAAGGAAAAAATAGCTCATGATACACAGGATAAATATATTCTTGAATTTAATAAAAAGCTGTCTGATAATTTATCTCTTTCAGCTGTAACGGAATATAGAGAGAGGGAATATACTTATTCTCAGCCTAAAACAGCTACATATTCATCATATCACAGTAGAGTAAAGAATACTGATTCTATATATACAAATGCACAACTAAAATATAGCTATATGGAAAAAAGCAGCTTAATCTTAGGTGGAGATTATTCAAAAGCAAAGGTTAAAGAGGATGGATACAGTACTTCTGGTTCTGTAATTTACCGTAAAACATATACAGAAACTGATTATGAAGCTATTGGGGGATATCTTTTAAATAAATATTCATATAATGATTTTATTTTTACTCAAGGAATAAGAGTAGAAAGAAATAAATTTGATGAAGATAAAACTTCTTATAATACTAATGGAAGTTTTAAAAATAAAAAAAATATTAATGATTCCAATACAAATACAAACTATGAATTAACAGCAAACTATATGTTTTCTGAAGATACTTCTGGATATATCAGCTGGAATAGAGTATATCGTTCACCTAATCTAACTGAATATACAGGCTGGAAAACAGATAAAGCTACTGGAGAAACTGCTTCAAGGGATTCACAAGAAGTTGATACTTTTGAAATTGGAGTTAAATCTCTTATAAATAATATCTATTTATCTGGAGCTGTATTCTATATTAAAGGAAACAAAGAGATAATGTATGACTATTATAGAGATGAAATACTAGATAGCTCAGAAAGTGGAAGCTACTACAATCTTAATGGGAAAACTGAAAGAATAGGAGTTGAATTTGCTAGTGAACAGTACTTTGACAAATTAACATTGAGAGAAAACTTTACATATATGCACAACGAAATTGTAGATGGTCCATATAAAGGAAATGATATTCCTGGTGTAAGCAATATAATATTTGGATTAGGAGCTACCTATGAAATAACTTCTCAATTTACTTTTAATATAGAATCAAATTACCATGGAAAAGCTTATCTAATCAATGATTATTATAATAAAGTCCCAAAAACAAATAGCTATATGGTTACAAATATTTCTGCTAAATATAATTTTGAAAACGGAATAGCTGTATCAGCTGGAATAGATAATGTCTTCAATGAAATATATTGTGATTATATTACTTATGCTGGTACAAAAATCAATTATTCTCCTTCTCCTGAAAGAACATATTATGTAAGTGCTGAATATAAATTTTAATATTGAATAAGGAGGAAGTAATGAAAAACTTGAATAAACTTTTTATACTATTATTATTTTTATCTTTCTCACTGAATGTATATAGTTACAGAGTAAAAGAAAGTCCAACAGAGAGATTTAAAATAGAAAATTTTAAAGATGATATTAAAAAGATGAACTATAATTTTGATGAATTTGGCAAAACAAAAGACTATGGAATTCTTGGATATTACAACTTTATTCCCTTAAAAAATAATAATAAAATATCTGCATATGCCTGTTTAACACATTTGAAAGTTTATGACAGACATGAACCTTTTATTGTTATAGTTTCTTTAGATGGGAAAATAATAGATTATTCTATTCCAGAAGCAAAGAAAAAACATTTTCCTCTTAATTCTGAAACTGTGAAAAAAACAGTAATTGGAAAAAACAAAAACAATGTAAAAATGGATGCAGTATCTGGTTCTACTTTTCATGTTCCTGCTATTAATGCTGAACTAAAAAATATATTAAATATTTTTGAATATCGAAAAGAAATAATCAGGAAAGATGAAGCAGAGAAAAAATCATAAAATAAACCTTGTATAATAAAATGAGATGAGCCTAGGTATATGAAGTTCATCTCATTTTTATTTACATTCTATTTTCTGCTATCTTATTTTAATTTAAAGTAAAAATATTAATTTTATTTTTTCTTTTCTTTTTCTATTTGGACATTCTTATTTAATTTTTCTAAAATATCAAAATTATTTACCTCATGGAATTCTTTTTCCTCACCTTCTTTTCCAATCTGAACTTTTCTATTTAATTCCTCCAAAATATTTAAATTATTTAAGTCTGTTTTTTTAGTTTTCATTTCTTTCTTCCTTTATTATATTAAATTTTAATAACTTCTCCATATTTGCTTTAATAAATTCATCAGTAACAATATATGATACTGTTTTTTGAACTATTGGAAGCTCTTTTCCAGAATAAATTAATCCTACTTTTCTTTCCACATTTTTAAAATGCTCTCCATTTTCAATTACTTTTGCCAATTCTCCTATATCAAAACCTTTTTTTAAATCTTTTTTCATCATTACCTCCTTCATTCTTGTATCATGATACATCCTTTATAATTTTCCCATTCATAAATGATGCTGTTCCAAAAAGCTTTCCATTTTCATAGAACATACTCCAATCACCATCCAGCATATCATCTTTAAAATATCCTACTGCATTGATTACACCATTTTCATAATATCTTATATATCTTCCATTTTTAATATGTTTCTTATATTCTTCTTTTATCTCTATATCTCCATTTTCAAAATAGTATGTAACTGCTCCTTCTAATTCTGCATTGACAAAGTTTCTTACTACCTGCATTTTTCCATTTTGATAATAGAGTATATTTCTTCCATGAAGTATGTTATTTCTAAACATACTGCTTTCCTGAATTTCCCCATTTGGGTAATAAAGCATCTTCTGTCCATTAAGTTTTCCATTTTTAAAAAATGCCCTCATCTTAATATTACCATTTTCAAAGTATTTTACCCATTCCCCATTCATCTGATCATCTTTAAAAAATATATATTCTTCTATATTTCCATTAGGATAAAACTGTGAGAAATCCCCATTTAATTTTCCCTCTTTGTATTCAGCTATTTCTCTCAACAGACCATTTGGATAAAATTTTCTACTCTCTCCATCTTTGATACCCTCTTTGTAGGTTTCTTCTTCTTTTAAAATATCAGTAGGATATCTGCATATTAATTTTCCACTAAAAGGCTTATCTTCTCCGATTATATATGCTACTCCATTCACAGAAATTTTATTAAAAAAAGGTGCTTCTCGTACTTCCATTTTTATCTCCTCCATTTCATGACATAAATAAAAAAATCCCAAAACTTACAATCATGTAAATTCTGGGATTAAATATTCTGTATCAAAAAATAAATAACAAAATACAATCTTTAAATTCACACTCGTCCTCGCAAGTTGATATTCTTATCAAAGGCAGGTCTCCTGACTTAGAATCACTTTACTCGCATACCTTCCCAAAACAATATAATCATTTCAGTGGTAAACTGCTTTCATCCTCTTTACAGTGGCGGGACCGTGCAGGACTCTAACCTGCTTCCCTTTTAATCTAGTAAAACTAGAACCATTTGATATTCTATTCTTTTCTTTGTTGTATATATTTATAAAGTCAATAATTCTATATTCAATAATTGAACCTTTCACCACTTAAATTTACTTCATAATTTTTGAAGTGGGAACTTCTAGGGAAGCAACTGCTTGCGTTAGCCAACTATATTTACCAAGTTATCTTTATAGTTCCCATGGCTCTTTTATTTTCTAGGTTGTTTTTCTTATTCTTGAATTATACTACAATTTATATTTGCCTCAAGTATTTTTTATTAAGAATTTGCTCCTCTTACTATTTCCACTTTAGATATGTTTCCAAAATCATTTAAAGCTTTAGCAAAAGAATTTTTTATAAGTTCCATATACTTTCTTACATATTCCTCTCCACTATTGATACAATCTACTGTCGCTTTATACACAGCATTTTCATCTTTGAAAAAATAAAGGTTAACAGTATCCATCACTGTAAATATTTCCATTTCTGCTATGTTACAAGGTATGTCATGATTCTTCGCTTCTTCTACTGCTTTGTTTATCAATAATGCTGGGATTATAGAATGTGTACTCTCTGAATTGATTCTCATAATTATCACTCCTTTAAATTTTATATAGCTTTTGAAAAACACTTATTTAAATTAACTTTATACACTTTATTTTTCTGAATATTATCTTAAATATTTACTTAACATTAAATCTGAAATCTTTATAGAAATAGAGTTTTATCTTTTCTCCATGATAAATTATTGGATCAAACTCCCATTTTTTAAGAGCTTTTTCTACCTCTTTTCTGAAGCCGTAAGAAGTAAAGTTATCCAAAAATATTATCTCCTCTACCTTTCCATTGAGTCCAATAAGGAATTTTGTTTTTATAACTACCTCATTTCGATAGTTGGCTCTTTTAGCAAGGACAGGATATTCAGGTTCAATTTCTCTTTTGATTCTATATCTGATTCCGCCACCACTCTTCTGATCCCCTATATATGTACCAGTTCCATCTTTCACTAATCCTGCTAATGGATTATATGGTGCTGAATTTCCAGAAGATATTTCCTCTTTTACTTCTTCTTTAGCTTCTTCCTTCACTGGTTCTTCCTTCTTTTTAACTTCTTTTTTAACAACTTTTTTTACTGCTTTCTTCTCTATTTTTTTTTCAATTTTCTTTTCTTCCTTTGGCTTTTCCTCTTTTTTAGGCTCTGGCTGTGCAAAAGACTGCAATGGTGCTGGAGCAGGTGTATTATTTTCCACTTTCAGCTCACTAAGATATACCAAAACATTTTTACTATCCAGTTTTACATCTTTTACAGGCTTGACATATATAGCAAAAAGCAACAGCAGATGACATAAAAAAGAGATTACATAGAATTTCAATTTCATCACCTACTTTATACTATTTATTTCTAATTTCTCCAGCCCTATATTCTTCAATCTTCCCATAGTTTCTATTACAGTTTCATATCTTAAATCTTTATCAGCACTAACTATGAGAGTCTGTTCTTTTCTCCCTTTCATCAGTTCTTTTACAGTTTCTTCTAGTTTTTCATTTTCTATCTCTACTGAATCTTCACCATTCTTAAAGAAATACTTGCCATCTTTATCTATTATCAGTTCAGCTCCCTCTTCTGTCATATTTATTTCCTCTACAGAAGATTTAGGAAGATTCATGTCAAATTTATTATACTGGCTGAATGTAGTCACCAGCATAAAAAATATCAATAACTGAAAGACCACATCTATCAATGGTGTCAGATCAGGATTAATTATCCCCTTCTTTCTTCTTAGTTCCCTCATATCTCTTCCTTCTTTCCAGCTTTTTTAATATTGATAAGTGCAGTGGAAGTTTTTTCTATTTCAAGCATTATCTTATCAGCTTTTCTGTTAAATGTTTGATATGCTATTATTGCTGGTATGGCTATAAGGAGTCCTGCGGCTGTTGTAAGAAGAGCTTCTGAGATTCCATTGGCTACTACATTTGGATCTCCAGCTCCCTGCAATGCTATTGCTTTAAATGATTTTATCATTCCAAGTACAGTTCCAAGGAGTCCAGCCATTGGAGAAATATATGCCACTATCCCCAATATAGATAATCTTCTTTCCAGATTCTCTATCTGCTCCAAAGCTTTTTCTTTCATTAGCTTCTCTTTACTTTCATATAGATCATTTTCATTTTTATAAGCTAATAGTATGCTCTTTACTGTTCTAGATACTGAATTATTTGTTTTATCACATAATTCTATAGCTTCTTTTTCTTTTCCAGCTCTTACCAGAGCTACTATTTCCTCTTTAAATTCCCTTGTTATTCCCTGCTCATTTTTTATGAAATAAGCAGTTCTTTCTAATATTGTTCCCAATCCCATTATAGATAAGGCAGCTAAAAGCCACATCATCATTCCACCTTCTATGAAGTAAGTATACATTTTTCCTCCTGATCTATATTTAAAATTAATTAATTACACTAAAAAAATCTCTGATAAAAAACAAGTGCTTACAAGCCCCCATTTTGTTTTTATCAGAGAATCTTAAATATCCATTGATATTTGATTGATGCTCTCTCTTTTTCCCACCGAAAAAGTAAAAAAACTAGTTTTTAGGTAAGTCTCCTGACTCGGTTTCATTCTACTCCCTTCCTTCCCAGATTAAATAATCCAGTGGTTGTTGGTTTCGTCCACCTTACAGTAGCGGGGGCTGTGTGGGATTTTCACCCATCTTCCTCTTTTAAGCCTTTTGGCACCTAACACTATATCCATATGATATGATTTATCTTGCTCTTTGTCAATCATTTTCATAAAATTTGATATATAAATTACGAAAAAATTACACTATTTAAAATTTTGTTCTTAATAATTTATATTTCAAAAGCTATTCCTTATCATATATTTATTATTTTTAATATTTTTTATAATAATCTCCATAGCTTCCTGAAATTTTTTATACTTCAAAGAATATCTTTTCTATATATTAATCTATTTCATTGATTATATATTTTTAATTTCAAGAATTTTTTTACTCTTTTATTTTAAAATTATTTTTTTATTTAACTATTCCTTTTAATCTGAAATATGGAACTCCATCTTCTATTTCAATTGAAGACTCCACTCTGTACACTTCTCTTATGAGTTGTGGTGTAAGAACTTCCAGTGATTTTCCATCTTTATATTTTTTCCCATCTTTAAGCACAATTATCCTGTTGCTGTATTGAGCAGCCTGGTTCAAATCATGAAGCACCATTATTATAGTTATTCCCAGATTCTGATTCAGTTCCTTTACCAGCTCCATTATCTCAAATTGATGACAGATATCAAGATATGTTGTAGGTTCATCTAATAGAAGTATCCCTGTCTTTTGAGCAAGCACCATTGCTATCCATACTTTCTGTCTTTCTCCCCCTGACAAGCTCATTACTTTTCTCTCTCTGAAATTATCCAATTTACACATTGTAATAGCCCAGTCCACTATATCTCTGTCTTCTTGGTTATATACCTCATACCATTTTTTATGAGGAACTCTCCCATACATGATAAAGTCATATACAGTTATATCATCAGGTATCTCATTATTCTGTGAAACAAATGCAAGTTTCTTTGCAAACTCCTTATTTTTTATACTGCTTATCTCTTCTCCATCTAAATATATATTTCCATTTTTACATGGAAGCACTCTTGATATAGCTTTTAAAAGAGTTGATTTTCCACAGCCATTGGTTCCTATTATAGAAACTACTTCTCCTTTTGTTATCTCGATATCAAGATCATGTATAATGACTTTTTCTCCATAAGCCAGCTCTATATTATACCCTTTTATAGTTTTCATTCTAGTCACCTACCTTTCTCAGCAGGTACAGAAAGAACGGCACACCAATTACAGCCATTACTATACCAGCAGGTATCTCAATAGGTGAAAACATAGTTCTTGATATTGTGTCTGCTATTACCAGTACTACAGCACCAAGAAGTCCAGCAAATGGTATTAGATATGTATGATCTGACCCTATTATCAATCTAGCTATGTGAGGAACTATAAGTCCAACAAAACCTATCAGTCCCACATTGGCAACTGATATTCCTGTTAGAAAACAGGCAAGAGCACAAAGCTTTAATCTTTTTCTGGGAATATCCACTCCAAGATTCACAGCAAAATTATCTCCTAATTGGAGAATATTTGCATCTCTTATCATAGTAAAACAGGCTAAAATTCCAACAACAGTATATGGAAGCAGTCCTGTTACATGTCTCCAGTTTTTTCCATTCAAGCTTCCATTGAGCCAAGACAATACTCCCTGTATCTCATCACTGAAAAGTATAAACATCAAACCTGTAATACTCCCAAGTATAGCATTTATAGCTACCCCTGACAGAATCACTCTTATAGGCTTCAAACCTTTTTTCCATGCTAGCATAAACACAATGGCACAAGCTATTGCTCCCCCTACAAATGCAGAGAAATTCATAAAAAATATAGCTCTAGGATAAAGTATCATAATAATCAAAGCAGTAACGCTTGCTCCAGAAGATACTCCTGTAAGTCCCGGATCAGCCAGTGGGTTTTTCATTACAGCTTGCAGTAATACTCCTGCTAGTGACAGATTGCATCCTACCATTACAGCAATCAGTATACGTGGTATTCTTATATCCCATAAAATAGCTTTCAATATCTCATCATCATAACTCTTTATGAAAAGAGATTTCAATATTTCTCCAGAAGTATAGTTCACACTTCCAAATCTCACTGAAAATATGATTGAAAAACTTAAAATAACCAAAGCAGTAAAGATAAGAATTATCTTTCTCCCTCTCTTATCTTTATTCATAAACATATCTGTATAATTCCTCCAATGCGTCTATCGAATTTACCCCAGCACTCATTCTGAATAATGTAGGATCGATATCCAGTATTTTATTATTTTTATATGCCTTTGTAAGCTTCCATACAGGGTTGCTTGAAAATATCTCTTCAAATCCCTCTCCATTTTTAGTCTGGCTTGTGGGAAGTCTCAATATCACATCAGGATTAGCTTTAATGAGCTGCTCCATGCTGAATGGTACTGATCTTTTCAAAAGTGCACTGTTATCAATAGAAGTTACTACATTTTCACACCCTATTTTATCCATGAGACCTTGGAGAAAATGATTTTTTCCAGTCATAAAGAAACTCTCTCCATTTCCATAAAGAATGGCTATTCTTTTTTTTTCTTTTCCCTTTAACTTTTCAGCTAGTATTTTTTCTCTCCTTTTTACATCATCAAGTATAGCTTTAGCTTCCTTGTCCTTATGAAAAGCTTTTCCCAGTATTTCAATGGCTTTCATAGATTCATCATATGTATCCACTTTCATATAAAAACTAGGTATATTAAGATTATCATATTTTGGTTTTAGTGCTGGTTTGGAATAAATAGTTGATATTACTAAATCTGTCCTCAAAGCTTTTACCAATTCCAAATCAGGTATTCCAGACCTTCCTATTCTGGGAATATCATCATATTTTTCAGGTATCTTTGTTGTAGAACTTGCCACTCCTACCAAATCAATATCCAATGCTGCCAGAAATCTTGATATTATAGCCGAATCTGTGACTACAGCCTTTGGAAAATAATCCAGTTGCAAGTCCTCTTCTCCCTGATGTATAGAAAATTTCTCTTTTCCAAAAGATATATTTCCTATTACAAGTAGGAATACAGCAGTTAGAATAATATATACTTTTTTCATTATTTTCTCCTGTTATATAATTTTATCCAATAAAAAAGCCCAGCACAAAGAAATACCAGGCTACATTAAAAGCTCTTTAAATTTCTATGTAGCATAACTTTCCTCGGAAGCTTGTACAATAATCTTTCTAAGCAGGTCTTCTGACTTATAGCTCAAACACAGCTTTCTCCTTCTCAGATATACATCCAATGGTATCTGAAAGCTATTTGCTAAATTACAGTGGCCGGACCGTTTGAGATTTTCACTCAATTCCCTTTTAATCATAAAACTTAGAATAAACATCATATAGCAATATATTTTAATACTCTAATTTTATTACTTAACTGCTTCTTTGTCAATGAAGAATTATATAAATATCCTTTCTACCCAAAATTCTAAAGTGTATTTTTAATTTTTACTATTGACATTTGAAAGAAAACATAGTATATTCATACTGAACAGAATAATTGAATTTGAGGTTCTATATTTTTAGAATAATTGGGAAGTGAGGTTTAATCCCTCCGCGGTCCCGCCACTGTGATGCTGACGAAAGATATAACCACTGGATTATTTAATCTGGGAAGGGTATCTTAAGAATGAAGCTAAGCCAGGAGACCTGCCTCAAATGAATACTGTAAATATCATTGCGTGGACAAGAGATATTGACCTTAATTATTTTTATTTAATCAAGGCTTATATCTCCTATCACAGGAGATTTTTTTATTTAAAAAAATCCCTGCAAATTTATTAGGAGGAAGATTATGGGAAAAATGAGAAATTTATTGGCTGGAGCTATGCTTCTAGCTGGAGGAACTGCAGCATTTGCACATTCAGAAGGAGGATATGTGGATAACGATTTTTTCAAAGGAATGCAAAAAGGGGATAAAGCAGCTGTGCTTATGGTTCACTTTGGAACTACTTATGATGATACTAGAGCTTTAACTATTGATGCTATCAATGCAAAAGCTAAAAATGAATTCAAAAATGCTGATGTAAAAGAGGCCTATACTTCAAGAATTGTTATGAGAAGATTAAAAGCTAAAGGAATTGAAAAACAAAATCCTTCTGAAGTTATAAACGATTTAAAAGCTAAAGGATACACTCATCTTTTAGTACAAGGTACTCACATCATGAACGGGGTTGAATCTAACAATCTTGCTGAAGAATTAAAAGGATATGAAAAAGATTTTAAAGATATAAGAATGGGAACTCCACTATTAACTACTCATGAAGACTATGAAGCTGTTGCTAAAGCTATAGCTAAAAAAGTAGGACCTTTAAAAGCTAATCAAGGTGTAGTTTTAGTAGGACATGGAACTCATCATTTTGGAGGATCTGCTTATGCTATGATGGATTATGTATTTACTGCTGAAGGAATGGATACTTATGCAGTTGGTACAGTAGAGGGATACCCTACATTTGACAATGTAGTTGCTAAATTAAAATCTAAAGGTGTTAAAGATGTTATATTAATGCCATTTATGTTTGTTGCTGGAGATCATGCTAATAATGACATAGCTGAAGATTGGAATAATGATCTTAAAGGAGCTGGATTCACAGTTTCTAAAATTATATTAGAAGGTTTGGGACAAAATCCAGATATTCAAAACATCTATATAGATCATGCTAAATTTGCTACTTACCATAAACCTGAAGACATGCAAGCTAAAAAAGTTCAATATGCAAATGAAAAAGATTAATTATTAATAACTTTTTATATAAATATTTAAACTTTAACTACAATTTAAACTTTCTGTGTATTAACAATAGAAAAGAGATATTTAGCTTAGACTCCTAAATATCTCTTTTTAATTTTCAAATAAAAAAACTGCCCTTATGAATCTGATCAGTTTTTATATATATACTAATATGTTATTTTTAGAGATTTTCCATTTACAAAAATACCAGAAGATACTTTAAAAGAAAATACTTTTTTTCCAATATTGAAATAGCTCCCTTTTTCAACAGTGATATCATTTTTTATTATTTCTCCAACTATTCTCAGAAGAAATTCAAATACCTCTTCACAATCTCTCAAGGAATTCAATATCTCTACCTCTTTTTTCTTAAAATGATTCAGTCCAAGAGTATAGGCTGATATACCATTTTCCCCTCCAGCTATTCCTATATATACCCATAAAAGTACAGGAAGTTTTCCTATTTTCAATTCCTTTGCCAGACATCTGTATGTTTCTCTCTCAATAATCATAGGACTCATATACACAGCAATAGTCCCATCCTCTGCCAATATACTGCTGGCTATTTTTGTAAATATTTTATATCTTTCAATAATATCTTTTCCATTAAGTATGGAAATTATTATATGTGATCTGTGTTTAGATACTTTCTTTTCTGCATCTTTCCACATCCAATTATCCTTGTAGTGGCTTTCTACCTCATGATCTGGAATTGGTTCTGGTACAAAGCTGCATGCTATAAGCATTTTATCCACATTAAAGGCTATTGTGTCCTCTTCTGCGGAATCTTTTATTTCTATTCCCCATTCCTTTTTTAAATTAACTTTCAATTCATTGAAGTCATAACTAATTCCTTCTAAAAGAACAAATCCAACTATGATATCTGGAAGCATTTTTTTCTTTTTTCCCCAAAACAACATTTTGATTCCTCCAATTATTCTGCTCTAATAATTATATAATTTCTTTTTTAAATTATACTCTTAATTATATTCCAATCCTTTCTCAAAAGCAAATAAAATATTCAATTTTTGTATGCAATTATGACTCATTTCATCTATTATCTGCAGATTTGGATATAAATTTTATATTTAAATATTTTATTTCAAAAACAAATATTTTTTCTTGCCAAATTAAATCATTAAATTTTTTCTTCTACTAAAAGTATAGTTTTCAGAGAAAATATTAAAATAATCATATAAATATAAAAACAACCTCAGCATAAACATATAAAATAATCATTAAAAAAAGAGTAACCAAAATCTAATTTTTGGTTACCCTGGTATTTGCTTTATTATTCAAGAGTTATATTTTCAAAATCTTCTTCCTCTTCATCATTTTCTTTTTTTGTTACCAGAAGTTGATCAACTTTAAAGTTATCTACATCTACAACTTCAAAAGTGTAATTTTCAAATTCCACCATAGCAGCTTTTTTAGGAATACTTTTCAGCATATACATCATAAATCCAGCTATTGTTTCATATGTATCCTCTTCTGGAAATTTTTCAATATCCAAAACTTTTTTTACATCTTCAATAGGTGTCACTCCATCCATAAGCCATGAACCTTCACCTCTTGATATTATCTGCTGTTCATCCTGATCCTGATAAACTATATCTCCCATAAGGGTATTTACTACATCATTTAATGTTACAAGTCCTACTACATGCCCATACTCATTTAATATTATAGCAAAGTCATCCCTTGCTTCATTAAATCTATCCAAAGCTTCTGATAATGTCAATGTATTTGGAATTATTAGAAGACTTGGATTGCATATCTCTTGTATATCATGAAGTCCACTCATTTCACCTTTTAATATTCTAGGAAGAATATCTTTAGAATCTACATACCCTAGAACCGTATCTATTTCGTTTTGGCACACCAAAAATTTAGAATGGGGATAGTTTGCTATTTTTTCTTTTATACTCTCTTCTCCCTCTTCTAAAGTGAGATACACTATCTCATCTCTTGTGGTCATTATGGAAGAAACCCATCTGGTATCTAGCTCAAATATATTCTCTATCAGATAATGTTCCTTTCTCTGAACTACTCCTGCCTCTGCTCCTGCATCTACTACAGCAAATATATCATCATAGGTTATACTATCATTTCTCTTCAAAGGGATTTTGAACAGCCTAAAAACAAATGTTGCTGTTCCATTGAATATAAATATCAATGGTCTTAAAACATATATCAAAACCATCATAGGACTTATTATGTGTACTGCAATAGCTTCTGGTGCCACCATTGCCAGCCTTTTAGGTATCAAGTCAGCAAACTCAATAAACATTCCTGTTATAAGAAGGAATGATATTATACTTCCTATCATGGGAGCTTTATCTGCAAGAGCTGGCATCCATTTTCCTATAAAGGAAGTTACCCATGGTCCTGCTATGTTATCTCCAATTATACCACCTAATATTGCAATAGCATTTATTCCAATCTGAATAGCAGTAAAAAAATTCCCTGAAGTTTCCTGTACCTTCAATACTTTTTCTGCATTCTCATCTCCCTCTTCTATCATTATCTGCAGTTTCATCTTTCTTGCTGAAGCAAGGGATATCTCACTTATGGATAAAAAAATACTCATCAGTATTAAAATAATAAGTAAAATAAATTTTAAAAAAACACTCATAATACCTCTCCTAACTTTATTATTTAAACAATATTGCTTCTATTGTACCCAATCTTCATTGTATCTTTTTGATTTTTTTTGTGTTAAAATAATTATAAAAGTATGTATAATTATTTCATTCATCCAATTAAAATTATACCATATTTTTATTGATATTGCATTTTAAATATTTGGAGGAGCTTTTATGACACCTATTGAAATTTTTGGAATGATTATTCTGGGACTCGGAGCTGGATTCAGTAAACTTGGGATCCCAACTGCTTTAGTCTTTTCTCCCCTTCTTGCTTCATTGTATGGAGGTAAAACTTCTGCTGGTATTATAATTATACCTGTAGTTATCTCTGACTTCATTATGCTGTACCTCTATGGAAAAGATCTTGATTTAAAGACACTAAAAAAAATACTTCCAATGACAATGTTAGGGATAATTGCTGCTGTATTTTTTGGCAACAATATATCTGATGAATTTTTCAAAAAAAGTATGGGAGTTATCATATTAGCAATAGGTATTCTCACTCTTCTAAAAAGTTTGAATGTCAATTTCTCAAAATTAAGTCATATATTTGGATTTCTTGGTGGATTTTCATCTTTTATAGGGAACGTTTCAGGACCTTTAATGAGCATATATCTTTTGAATATTAACCTTGATAAAGAAAAATTTTATGGTACTAGGACATGGTTCTACTTCATAGTTAATTTTTCAAAGCTTATACTCTATTTCTTTTTTTTAAAAAATGTTAATTTTTTTACTATTTCAAGAGGTGCCTGTGCTATTCCTACTATTTTTATAGGTATATTCATTGGACGATATCTAGTTGGAAAAATGAATCAAAATGTTTTTGAAAAATTTATTGTTATCGTAAGTATAATTAGTGGATTGAATCTACTTATTCGTTAGACTTTATCTGATTTATTTATAATGTGAATAAAACACAAAAATAATATATTTAAATAAAATAAATTTCTATTAATTAAGCAGTTAAACTTATGAGCAGGAAAATTTCTAAAATTTACTGTAACTTCTTAATATTTCACAAAAAACAGGTGGTACAATACCACCTGTCAATGTCTGATTATTCCTCTGTATCTGTATCATCATATGAATTTGTTTTATCTTCTTCTTCCTTCATACTCAAATACTCATTAGACTTTTTTTTCTTACTGTATCCCTCAAAATTTCCTCCATCTTCTATTACAAGTTTGTCACTGATAATATCTCCAATTACATTACTTGTAGATGAAAGTTCAACAGTATCACCTTCTAACTCACCTTTAAAAAAACCACTTATAACAATTTTTGAAGCTGCTATTTTACCTTCTACCTTACCTTTAGGTCCAATGGTAACTGATGCTCTCGAAAGTATATTTCCATTGATTTCCCCATCAATAACCAGATTACACTCACTTACCACATCCCCTGTAAATGAAGTCCCCTGAGATACTTTAGTTAGTTCTTTTGTTGAATAATCTGTGTCTGCAACTTTGTCATTTCTAGTAAAGATTGCCATTTTACCCCCTTTTCGTTTTTAAATATATAGTCATAATTCTCTAGACTCCATTTTGCAAAATTCTTTGGATCCATTCTCTTCCCAAGATAGTGTATTTCATAATGAAGATGAGGACCACTTGATCGTCCTGTATTTCCTGATTTTCCAATTACAGTTCCTTTAGTTATAAAATCTCCTACTTTTACATCTATCTCATTCAAATGAGCAAAATATGTTTTAAATCCAAAGTTATGTGATAATATAATAAGATTTCCAAATCCACCTGAATTAAATCCAGCATATTCTACTATCCCATCTCCAGGTGCCAATATATCTGTTCCTACTTTAGCTACAAAATCCAACCCATAATGGAATTTTCTCTGCTCTAGAACAGGATGGAATCTTCCTCCAAATCCACTTGAATATCCCTTGAATGGTGCTATCGGATTTCCATTTGGTATCATTTGAAGAAGATATTTTTTATCAATTATGTTCAGCTTAGTTAAATCAAGTCTTTCTATATCATTAAGATTCACTGAATTAATAGCAGTGTCCTCTCCCATAAGTCTTTCTATTTCACTTATTTTTTCACTTATGTTCTCAAGTTCAAGATTTTTCTCTTCCAAGTTTTGTCTATTTTCCTCTATCTGAGTATAAAGTTTTTCATTTTCAAGTTTAAAGTAGCTGTATTCATCTACTTTCTCTTTCAATACAAAAATCATTATTATCAGTAAAACAAGTCCTGTAAAGAAAAGGCTCCCAACTACAAAAAGATATTTTTTTATTATTTTATCAAAAGAATAACATTTTACTCCTCTGAAATCAGTTATAGTTATATAGAATCTATTTTTCAAATGTCTTTCTTCCCCTTTTCATACTGATTTGTTATTTTTGGCATACACTAATAATTTTATAATTTTTAACAATATATGTCAATTGTTTTCGTATCTATCTTATACTAAAAGACTCAACAATAGTGCAAAAAAAAAGGGTTTCAACCTATGAAACACCTTTTACATAATTTTTAAATTTTTTATAATGTTTCCCTTAGTCTATCAATAGCCTCCAGTTGTATCTGCCTTATTCTTTCTTTAGTAAGGTTCATACGTTCACCTATTTCTCCCAGAGTAAGCACTTTTTCATTCAAAAGTCCATATCTGTATATCAGAACCTCCCTCTCTTTTGATGGAAGCTTGTTTACTTTTTTCATCAAATCCATATTTGAATTTTTAGCAATGACTTTATCTTCAAAAGTATCATCAGATATTATACTGCTGCAATATTCTGCTATCTCTCCATACATTTCCTCTCCAGTACTGCTTCCCTTTTCCAATACCTCAATATATCTTTCTGCTTCTTTTTTTCTCATATCCAGATTTTGGCATATCTCATCAAGTGATGGAACATGTGAATATCTGTTTTTGTAATCCTGAATATATTTTTTCATTCTTGATATCCCATCATATACATATGATGGAAACCTTATAAGTCCTCTGCTCGATGTTATATATCTCAATATACTCTGCTTTATCCAAAATGTAGAATAAGTAGAAAATCTTATATTCTTGTCAGGCTCATATTTCTCAACAGCTTTGATAAGCCCCATATTACCTTCTTGTATCAAATCAAGTATAGGTATACCCATATTTGTATATTTTCTAGCTATACTTATAACTAGTCTAAGATTAGATGTAACCAGTTTCTCCTGTGCATCCTTATCTCCAGCCTTTGCCTTGACTGAGATATCTCTCTCCTCTTCAGGCGTCAAAAGAGGATATAAACTTATGTCTTTTATATATTCTGAAATATCCAACATTTTTTCTCACCCTTCCTCAAGTTATACTTTACATAAATTCTATACTATATAGTTGATGAAATTCCTTTATTTTTTTATATTTTTTATTTAATAGAAAAATATAGGTAAATATGTTACACTTTAATCAGAGAGGTGATTTTTAATGAGAGTACTGGGAATCGATCCAGGAACAGCAATAGTAGGTTTTGGTGTAATTGATTATGAAGAGAGTAAATTTAAAGTAGTAGATTATGGATGTTTTTATACTGATAAAGATACTCCTATGGAGGAAAGACTCTGCCAGATTTATGAAAAGCTTGGTGATCTCATAAAAAAATACAATCCTGAACATATGGCAATAGAAGAACTTTTCTTCTTTAAAAATAACAAGACTGTAATTTCTGTAGGACAGGCAAGAGGTGTCCTTCTCCTATGTGGAAAACAGAATGGTTTAAAAATACAAGGATATACTCCTCTGCAGGTTAAGACAGGTATAACTGGATATGGAAAAGCTGAAAAAAAACAGGTACAGCTGATGGTCCAGAAATTTTTAGGAATGAAAGAAATTCCAAAACCAGATGATGCAGCAGATGCACTAGCTATAGCTATTACTCATATAAACTCCTTGAACAGTGGTTATTTTGGACAGGCTCTGGCTTCTACCATCAGTACAAAAGCACTGCCAAAAGAAAAGCTCACTGCTAAAGAATACAGAGATCTTATTTTAAATAGATAACAAATAAACTTAGGAGGATGCTATGATTTTAAAAACTTTAGAAAACGTACGTTCACACAGAAGTTTTACTGACAAGCCATTGACTAAAACTGAATTGTCTAAGATAGTTGAAGGAGCCAGACTGGGTGCTTCAGCTAAAAATTCACAATCTATCAGATTTTTTTGTGTTTCTGACAAAAAATTATGTGATGAAATATTTGAGCAGATTAAATGGGCTGCTGCTGTAAGCTGGAACCCTGTACTTGAAGAATCTCCAAGAGCTTATGTCATACTTTGTGCTTGTAATCCTCTTACTCAGACATCTGAATCTTTACTCCACTTTGATATGGGTATAGCTTCACAAAATATGCTTCTTTGTGCTGGTGAAATGGGATTTGGAGGATGTATAGTTGGTGCTTACAACAAAAAAGAAGTTGAAAGAATAATTGGACTTCAAGAAAAATATAAGTCATATTTTATTCTTGCCCTAGGAGAACCAAAAGATAAAGTTAAAATAGTTGCAGCAGAAAATAAAGATACTAAATATTATAGAGATACTTTAAATAATCACTTTGTTCCTAAGTTATCTCTTAATGAAATCATAATAGGAAACAAATAAAAAATAATTGAAAATAATTGTTGACTTTTTTAATAAGTTATTATATAATTATTTTACAAATCCTTTCTTTTTAAAAGTATTTTAATTTTTATGTATTAACAAAAAAGCTGACAGTTGCATGAAACCTGCCAGCTTTTTTGTTTTATTGATATTCCTGTAGGTATACTTTCCTCTTAGGAAATATCTTTTTTATTTCTTCTATTTTTTCTTTATTGTTTATTTTTATTCTTTCCAGCTCTATCATTTCATCTATTGAAAAATACCCAAATATCAAATGATTCAAATCAGCTATATCTATTTCTATATCACTTTCTATACTTTTTTTCTTATCTTTTTTTGAAACAACTCCATATACAGAAATTTCATAGATACCATTATTTTCCTCTATTATCTTATCAATAACAGATATTTTTAATTCCATATCCTCTATATGAAGTCTTTTCAACATATTTTTTGCATTGACTATTCTTCCCATTATAAATGGAAATTCAGTTTTTTTCATAGATGTCTGATTATAAATATAGAAATTCATATTGCTGTTTATAGGAGCTTTTATTATAACCTCTGGATAGTATTCCTTGTAAGTTTTTATAAAGGCATATATAGATTCAATCACTTTTTTATTAAGTCCAAAAAGTTCTCTTACTTCTATAATTCCTTCTTTCTTATACAATGAAATATATCCTGCTGGTTTATTTTCCATATAGAAAATATAAATATCTCCATTTTCATTTTCCATCTCTTTCAAAGCTCTTCTATAGTAATTTTCATTTCTCTCTAAGTATGCAAAGCTATCTTTCATTTTTTTCTTATATATCTCTATTAAATCTGCACAGAAATTTTTTTCATTAGCTGCTTTCTTTATTTCATATGCTCTCTCTATTCTGTCAAAAGGTAAATCTTTCATGGAGATACTGTATCTTTCCAGACTGCTCATATATCCAAAACCATATTTTCTATATATTTCAGTATTTATTGGACTTAGAAAAACAAAGTCCAGCCCCTTTTCTCTTGCATTTCTCAAGCTGTATCTTATAAGTTCTCCCATATATCCTCTTCCTCTATATTGGGGAGATACTGCCACTGCCACTATATAGAAAGATGAAAGTTTTTCATTATTTATTATCACCTCATATTGATTTTCATGAAGTGAAGCCCTTATATTCTTTTCATCATCTTCTAATAATAAAAAATTTTCTTTTTTATATAATTCATTAAAATAAAACTCAACTTCATTTTCACTATCTGTAAAACACTCTTTCCATATATATTTAGCTTTTATTTTATCCTTATCATTTCCATATCTTATTTCCATATCATACTCCTTATACAGTATATTCTCTTCTTAATATTATAAATAATATAGAGGAAAAAATCTATATAATATATTTTTAAAGATTGGAAAAATAATATTTTTCTTTTCGTAAAAAAATACTGCAATAAAATAATTAATTAAAATAGTGAGGGATATTTCCAAACCTTGCTGGGATTTTCTTCTGAAAATATCTCTCTCTTATTATTTTACTTTCCTCATTATCCATTTCAATATTTCTTCCTCATCAAATTTACCTATATGTATCAAGTATTCCTGAACATTTATCACCCTCTTATTTCCTAAAGCTTTCACACACCCTCTCTGACAACCATTCAATATTATTATTATTTCTTCTTCATTTAGTGATAAAAGCTTTAGTTTTTCATATAGTTTTTCTCTATGATATAATGGATTACATCCTCCACAAAATCTAATTTCCATATTTAGATTCCTTATTCTTTTACTTCTGCTGTTTTTACCTGTTTATTTTTTACATTTGCAAGAAGCAGATGAAGAATAATACCTATTCCCATTCCCCATGCTGCACCTTTTGTTGCAAGTACTGCTGCCATTACTCCAGCTATTCCCATATCCAGTTCAGATTCACACATAGACATAGCAAGTCTTGTACAGATATATCCTTGTACCAGCATAGTAAGTGAAAGAGCCACTGGGAGTATAGGCTGTACCAATGAAACTATTGGTATCAACGCAACTGACACACAAGTCATTATTCTGAATGTCCCTACTCCACCATATATAGAGTCCATAGCTTCTCTTCCCTCTTTATATCTCTGTGAAACAGAAGCTGTAACTGCTGCCCATAATGGTCCGCACATAGGAACATATGGAATCAATACTGCCTGAACTATATTTCTAAGACCACTGATAAGATTAGAACGATTAGAGTTAAAATCTATTTTCTCATCCTGTCTTACTTCATCAGCTTCATTTATCAAAGCACTGCTTGTAACAAAATCTCCAAATGCAATTATATATATCATTACTGCCATAGGAATAGCACTTACGAAAAATGCCATCTTAGGAATTCCTACTCCAAATATACTTACTTCTCTCAATATATTTCCAATTTCAGGTATCTTTATAACCGATCCTATCTCTATTTTAGGAAATGGAAGTTCTTTTACCAATGGGCTGATTATTATACTTAAAAAAATTGCTGGAAGCATTCCATATTTACCAAAAGCATCTGCCAGTTTATTTCTTTTTCTTAAATCTCTAAATTTTATTGAGAAAAGAAGATAAAAAGAAAATAATCCTCCAAAGGCTATTGAAATAGGATATAGATTAAATCTCCCCTTTGCACTAAATTCTCCAACTACTGCTGCAAATCCTGCTCCTAACAATATTCCTGATTTAATAGATACTGGAATTATTCCCATAAGTTTTCCAGCTAGTCCTGTTATACCCATGATTATAAATATACAAGCAACTAATATCTGTAAAGCTATAAGGGCATGTATTCTGTCTATACCAATAGTGAATTTAGAAAGATAAACTATTGTCAAAGGAATAGAAGGAGTTATCCAACCAGGGACTACTGGATCTCCAAGAAGAGCATGGAGATTATATAATATTCCATTAATTATTACCATTGACCATGCCAGTTCAAAAGATATCCCCAGATGTTCTGTCAGTATAGGAATAGCTCCAAGACAAGTGGCACACATAAGTATTGCCTGCATAGCTTCTGACCATTCCCATTTGTAATGAATAAAAGGGAGCCTCAGCTTGAATATCCCTAATGGAGTATATGGTTGTTCCTGTCCGTATTCTCTCTTAATTGCCATACTTTTCCCCTCCTAAAGTGTTTTATATTTTTCCAATGCTTTCTGAGTCAATTCCTCTCTGAAATCAGGATGAGCTATTTTTATCAATTCCTTAGCTCTTTCTTTTAAAGTTTTTCCTTTCAGATCAGCAATACCATATTCAGTAATTACATACTGTACATCATTTCTTGAAGTAGTCACAGCAGCTCCTTCATCCAGATAAGCAGTGATTCTTGATACTTTTCCTTTGGAAGCTGTAGAAGGTACTGCTATTATTGACTTCCCATTTAAAGCAAAAGCTGTTCCCCTTACAAAATCAACCTGCCCCCCAGTTCCACTAAATTGTTTTGTTCCCATAGTTTCAGCATTTACCTGTCCCATAAGATCTACTTGTATTGCTGAATTTATAGATACTATATTATCATTTTTTGATATCACTCTAGGATCATTTACATAATCAACTGGATATATTTCTACACTTGGATTATCATCTACATAATCATAAAGTTTTCTAGTTCCCATGAGGAAGCTCACTATTGATTTTCCCTTGTGAAGAGTTTTCTTGCTGTTGTTGATTACTCCTGCCTTTACCAAATCCACTACTCCATCTGATATCATTTCTGAATGTATTCCTAAATCTTTCTTATTTTTCAAAAATGTAAGTACTGCATCAGGTATAGCCCCTATTCCCAGCTGTAAAGTATCTCCATCATTTATCAGACTCGCACAGTATTCACCTATTTTTCTTTCAACATCCCCTATTTTAGGCGGATTTAAAATAATTATAGGTTCATCTTTCTCTACTATTACATCTATTTCTGATATATGTATAAAATTATCTCCTAATACTCTTGGCATAAATTTATTTACCTGAGCTATTACACACTTTGCATTTTCAGCAGCTGCTTTTGTATAGTCACAAGTTATTCCCATACTGCAATATCCATGTTCATCAGGTGGTGATACCTGTATTAAAGCTGTATCTACTGGGAGTGTTCCTCCTTTTTTAAATAATTTAGGTATTTCAAAGAAAAACGATGGTGTATAATCTCCATTCCCTGCATTTACAACATCTCTGGTTCCTCCCCCTAAAAAAAGTCCATTGTGCCTGAAATGCCCTGCCATTTCCAACTTCATATAATCACATTTCCCAAGAGCTACCATATGAACTATTTCAACATTTTTATACTCTTTATAGTTTTGTACCATTGCATCAATTATAGTTTGAGGCTCTCCAGCTGCGTGACAGATTACCACACGACTGTCTGATTTTATTTTTTTCACTGCTTCTTCTGGTGAACACACTTTTTTCTTATAATCCTCTCTCCAATCCATAAATCTATCTCCCCCTTAAATATGCTTTAGCTATCTCTATGAATTCTCTGGAAGCACCAGCATTTACGTGCAGTACTTCTATCTCTGGAAATCTTTCTCTTACACTTATTTTTATAAAATTTTCACTAGTATCAATTGAGTGAGGGCAGGTACAACACTGCCCCATCAATCTTAAAACCAGTTTCCTATTTTGTTTATCATACTCCTCAATAGATATATCTCCATTATGTTTACGCAGTTCTGGTCTTATCTCTTCATCTAAAAATTTTTCTATTTTATCCATAAATTAATCCTTAATGTCTAAAATATCTTTTACAAGCTGTTTTTTAACTTCAAGGTTAGACTGTCTGCTTATCATAATTCTTTGTGCCTGAGGTGACCCAGCTCCATGCATAGATTCTGTTCTATATCCTACTGCTGCTGTTCCAAGTGTAAGATTTTCTATGAGTCTAAGCACTTTCATTCTATCTATTGTAGGTACAGCTGCTACTCCTTTTAGATATTTGTCTATATATCCTCCTAATACAGGATCTCTGTAGTCTTTTTCAGAAGGCATAGTTACAAACAATCCTCCAGCAATGTCCTCTGCCAGTCTAGCTATTTCATATGGGAATCTAGTTACATTCTGCTTACAGATATTAGCAAGAAGCATATCTATCTCATATGATCCTGCCACTGTTGGATGTCCTTCACTAGAACATGCAATTCCAGCACAGTATAAAGTTTCATTTAAATGTATCATCTCAATTATTTTATCTTTTACATGAGAAGCTTTTTTTGTTCCATTATAATCTGAAATAAGAGCTGCTGCTCCAATAAGTACATCTCCAACTCCTACTTTACATCCTCCATAACTCTGTCTGTGGAATCCTGCAAATCTTTCTACCAGCATTCCAGAAAAATCATATTCTTCACACATAAATATACGTTCAGTTGGTACAAATACATCATCAAATATAACCAGAGCCTCATGTCCTCCAAATTTAGGATTTCCCCTGTCTAAAGTTCCCTCTTCAAGTTTTCTTGTATCACATGACTGTCTTCCATATATTATTTTTATTCCTTTAGTATCTGTAGGTACAGAAAAAGCCACTGCATAATCTTTATCCTCTTCTGTCATAGATATAGTAGGCATTACAAGTACTTCATGAGAATTTACTATTCCAGTCTGATGTACCTTTGCTCCTTTAACTACAATACCGTCTGCTCTTTTTTCTACTATATGAAGGAATAAATCTGGATCTTCCTGTTTTGAAGGTGAAAGTCCTCTATCCCCTTTAGGATCAGTCATAGCTCCATCTACTGTTAAGTCTTCCCTTTGCACATATTCTAGAAACTTTTTAAATCTAGCATGATATTCTGTTCCATATTTTTGATCTGTTTCATAAGTAGTACTGTACACAGCATTAAAAGCATCCATTCCAACACAACGTTGGAAGCAAGCAGCTGTTTTTTGCCCTAGTAATCTCTGCATTTTTACTTTTTTTACAAGATCATCAGTACTTTGATGAATATGAGTAAATCTATTGATTTTTTCTCCTGTCATATGAGATTCAACTACCATAAGATCAGCATATTTAGGGTCTTGTGCAAGTTCATAGGTCATTATTACTGAATTTAAAGATGGTCTGATAATAGGATTATCCACTGGGTCCTTTACTCTTTCTCCAAAGAGATAAACTTCCAAGTTTAATTTTCTTAAACTCTCCAAATACTCCTGAGGTGTTTTTAAAGCCATACAAATCACTTCCCTTTAAATTTATTTTGATTCTCTGATATATGTAATAAGCAATTTCTCTGCCAACAAAATAAATTTCTCTTTATTTTTTCAAACTCCTTCCAAATCAAGTTTTGATATTTCTTCAAAAAGAATTAAAAAAAACTGTATTGCATAATTTCAATACAGTTTTTATATAGTTTTGCATTTTTGCAATTAATTGCATTTTTGCAATATAGATATAATTTATCAACTTAGTCATTCTACCCCTGCAAGTTTTCTTGTAATTGTTGCTGGATCTACCTGCAGCACTTTTGCTACCTGTCTTTGAGAACCTTTTTCTTTAAGCATATTTTTAATAAGGTTCTGTTGAAATTTGAGAGTTGCTTCTTTTAAACTCATTTTATGATACTGATAAAGTTCATCTATTCTTCCTGTTTCATCACTTTCTAATTCTAAAGCTCCCTTTTGAAAAATATATTTTGGAAGATAGTCAGTAGATATTTCATTTCCTTGAGATATTATTACAAGCTGTTCCACAAGATTTTTCATTTCCCTAATATTTCCAGGCCATTGATATCTGTAGAATACCTCTATTATCTCTTGACTGAAAAATTTATCCACATCATATTTCTTATTAAATTCTTTTAAAAATCTTAAACAAAGAGGTATTATATCATCCTTTCTCTCCTTTAAAGATGGAATATTTATAGATATTACATTCAATCTATAATATAAATCTTCTCTAAATTTACCTTCTTTTACCAACTCCCTCAAATCTCTGTTTGTAGCAGCTATTATTCTTGCATTCGTCTGAATAACTCTTTCTCCTCCAATACGCCTCACTTCAAGACTTTCCAATACTTTCAGCAGCTTTACCTGCAAATCTATATTCAATTCTGATATCTCATCCAAAAACAAAGTCGAGTTATTTGCAAGTTCAAAAACTCCCATCTTTCCTTTTTTAGATGCTCCAGTAAAAGCTCCTGCTTCATATCCAAAAAATTCTGATTCTATAAGACTTTCTGGTATAGCACCACAGTTTATTTCAATGAATGTCTGTTCATTTCTGTTGCTGTATTTATGTATTAGCTTGGCTATATGGGTCTTTCCAGTTCCTGTTTCTCCTGTAAGAAGAACAGATGTATCCATCTTTGAGATTTTTAATATCATTTTTAATGTATTAAACATAGATTTATCTTTAAATGTTATATCATCTATATCTACAAGCTGCTCTTTCATATTCTCCAGTTCATCTTTATATTTTTGTGTCAGATTCTGATTCAGAAACAGTTCTCTCCTCAGTCTTTCTATATCTGATAAATCTCTCACATTAGTTACAATATACTTTCTTTTTCCATCTTCATCAAATACAGGTACACTAGTAACCAATACTTCTTTACCAGATGATAATTTTTGATTAACTGTAGCTTCTTTTCCTGTTTCCATAACTACAAGAGAGCCTGAATTGTCATATACCCCTGCTGCTACCAGATCCTTCATATTTTTCCCAATCAATTCTTCTATATTTAGACCTGTTATTCTTCCATAAGATTTATTTACTAAAAGAGTATTTGCCTCTCCATCAGTTACATAAATTCCATCATAAGATGAATCAATTATAGACTTCATCATTTTATTAATATATCTATTCTCTACAATTTCATCTTTTAAAGATTCTGTTTCTATTTTTTCCTTGAATAAAAATCCATACCCTTTTTTCCCCATTCCTTTCTCCTTAGTATATATGTATTTTTCTTCCAACTCAATTTTATACACTAATTTCTTTCATTGTCAATATTTTTAATTTATCTTCTCTGTAATTAAATTTTATATGTTGCTTAAAATTTGATTTTGCACTAATTTATTATTTCTATTTTATTTTCTTTTCTTTAATATCTTTCTTTATTATAAGTTTTATAATATAATTGTTGTATTGATATTCAATTTAACAAGATTTTTTAGGGAGGTAAAATGTTTTCATACAAATATAAAATAGTACAGGAAGATATAAACTATGGAGGTCATGTTGGAAATGAGAGAGCTCTTCTTTTCTTCCAATTTTCAAGAATGGCATTCTTTGAATCTCTTGGATTTACAGAATTAGATTTAGGTGATGGAGTAGGAGTTATCCAAAAAAATGGATATGTTGAATATAATAAGGAACTATTTTTAAATGATGAAATAGAAATAAGAATAACTAAAGTAGAAATAGAAAAAATTAATTTCACTTGCCATTATGAAATATATAATAATGCTGGTGAAAAAGTTATCAATGGATATACTATGCTGGTATGTTATGATTATGCTGCGAAGAAAATAAAAAGAGTTCCTCAAGGTTTCAAAGATAAAGTTGAAGCTTTAGCTTCGTAATTCAGGAGGAATATTATGAAAATCCTGATCAGTGCCTGCCTGTTAGGTGTAGAATGCCGTTATAATGGCAAAGGGGAGCTAAGAGAAGATATAAAAGCTTTAATGAAGGAGCATGAACTTATACCAATATGTCCAGAACAGCTTGGAGGGCTTGCTACTCCTCGTGATCCTGCTGAAAGACAGGGTGATAAAATTATCACAAAAACTGGGACAGATGTTACAGCTGAGTATCTGAAAGGTGCAGAGGAAGTTTTAAAATTGGCTAAACTATATAACTGTAGTGCTGCTATTTTAAAGGAAAGAAGCCCTTCTTGCGGCTATGGAAAAATTTATGATGGTACTTTTTCAAAGATACTAATAACTGGAAATGGAGCTACAGCTGATTTGCTTGCAAAGAATGGAATAAAAGTAACTGGTGAATCTAAAATAAATAAAATATTTTTATAATAAAAAGAACCAGAAGAATTTAAATCCTTCTGGTTCTTTTTTATTTTGGAAGAGGGTGAAAAATTGTGAGATAATTTGGTTTTAAAACTCTTATATTATATTTTCTAAATATTTTTAATATTAATTTCTGTTATTAGAACTTATATCCTAATCCAGCTCCCACTATCCATTCACCTTTAGTCTTGTTTTTTCCTGCCCCATTATGTGAATCTCTTTCTACTGCATAAGTTCCCTTTACATCAAATAGCACTCCATTTTCTAGTTCCAGCGCATATTTTGCATTTAGTCCTATACTATGTTCATTTTTGTGAGCTACTAAAATATCAAAGTTGCTTCCACCTTTAAATCTTCCTGTTATAAACTCCTCATCTGCTCCATCTAATATTTTTGTATAGCTTACCCCCGCTGAAAGCGTACTCTTTCCTTTTTCATGAGGTATAACTTTCTTCAAGTCCACTCCTATTTTTCCTACTGTATAGTCAAATGATTTTGAATCTGTTTCTATTGCTAGAGTTTGATTCCCTTCATCTGCTCCATCTTGATCTATATATGTATATGATAAAGTTCCATAAGGTTCTAAAAATAAGTTATCTCCAATATTATGTGAATATCTTCCATTTAGGTAGATATCATATGCCATATCTGAATATTTTTCATTGTAGCTGTGTCCACCAAGAGTTCTTCTGTCAGCGTCATATTCTGAGTACTGTATTCCTCCTCCTGCTTTCAATGTTAGATTTCCTCTGTAATTTTCTACAAATGCCCCTATATATCCACTATTTCCTTCTACTTTTGACATTGACAGTTCAGCTTCGCTTTTGTTTCCTCCAACTGTTACTCCCAGTGATACATTTTCAGAGTATCCATATTTACCCAGCGCGTATGCTCCAGTAAGCTTCATATCCACATCTGTATCTGCTGTTCCTCCATCAAATCCATGATAGTTCTGTCCATAGTATGTATCTTTAGTTCCACCATCTGCATGAGTAAGTCCACCCATTATCATCCATTTATTCAAATCTGGTCTGAAGTGATTCTCTGTTACTATATCTCTGAACATCCCTGTTGACTTTCTTGATAATTCACTTGAGAATGAATATGGAGTTTCTGCATAGATACTGTTTAAGTAGCTCATAAGATTTTTAAGCTGCTTATCATCACTCATATTTTCCTCATAATTATTTCCAAAATTATTAAAAGAAATCAATATTCTCAGAGCATTAAGATTTTCATCTGTACTGCTGTAGATCCCTTTATATATGTTGTTTAAAGATTCATATCTTTTATTTGTTCTTGTATTTTCTGGTCTATATATTTCATTTAGGCTCCCATATGCTCCCAATATAATATTTTCTCTGTCAGTTATTTTATACCCATCTATTGGTGAACTAGTTTTAATATACAGGTTTTTTAATTCAATATCCGTCATATCTACATATATTTTTTTTCCTATTCCATTTGTTACAAAGTTTAGAGTTCCTGCTGTATCTACTCCATTTCCTTCTCCCTGTATGATCATGTCATTTCCAATAAAAGCATGATCTGCTTTTGCAATCTCCCCTTCTCCTTTTACATTAATTGTCCCATCAGCCTTAAGTCTAAGATTTAAGACTCCTGTTTCTTCTACTTTTATTTCTTTCAATCCTTTAATATTTACATCTTCAAAGAATGTTACATTATTTTTTATATTCATATTTTCAAATCCAGATATGTCATGCAGAATACTCATATTCTTTCCATGAAGATTGATAATATTATTATTTCCTGTTGACTCCATTTTTCCATTAACTACTGTATTTCCTTCCAAAGTAACATCATTATTATTTCCATCTACTTTTATAGCTGTATCACTGCTGTTTATAACAGAATCCCCCTGAACAGTAAGAGTATTTCCATCTCCTCCTATATTTACAGTACTATCTTTTACTCCTCCATTTACTTCTGTATTATTAAGAGTAAGCATTGACATTCCATTCATAGCCACTGCTGTTTCATAGGCATTTATTGTACTATTATTCAGCTCATTTCCTCTGCCAGTGACTTTTAGGGTATCTGTTATTCCATTTAAGATATATTTTTCATCTGAAGAAATATTAATTTTCTCAGAATTTCCATATGTTAAAACTCCCTTATCTAAACTCAAACTTTCAGTTCCTGTTATATTGTCTTTATCTTTTCCCAGTGCTTTAGCATTTATTATTATGTACCCACTTGAACTACTATCATATTTTTTTCCAAATTTTTCATAATCATCATCTGTCTTTGCAGTATAGTTTCCTTCACTAACTTCTTTAAATATCAAGCCCTCATTAGTTGGTATCGCTCCATTCACTGTATCACCTGTTTCACTTATAAGGAGTCCATAGTTATTAAAATTAGCTATTTTTCCACTATTCTTCCATATAGCATTAGTTTTTCCATAAATAACTCCTGTATTTGTTAATGCTTCTATTGTCCCAGAGTCATTATGAACTCCATAACTTTCATTACTATTTTCCACAGCTATTCCTGTTATTAAGCCGTTGTTTACTAGGCTTGTTATAGTTCCTTGTGCATTATAAATTCCATAACCTTCTCCACTACTTTCTGTGGATATGCCTGTTATTAATCCTATATTTGTTAGAACTCCTATAGTAGAAGAAGAATAATTATAAATTCCATAACTTTTTCCCGTCTTTCCTGTGGATTCTCCTATTATTGTACCATTGTTTGTTAGTGTTGTTGTTGTGGCTCCTAACCCATTAATAATTCCTGAACCTTGTCCATCTTCTCCTGCAGCTATTCCTGTTATTAACCCTATATTTGTTAGAACTCCTATAGTTTGATAATTTTCAATTCCTGAACCTCGTCCACTTTCTCTTTCAGCCGTTCCTGTTATTGAACCACTATTTACTAGGCTTCTTGTAGTTCCTATATTATTATAAATTCCTAAACCTTTTCCATAACTTCCTGTAGATGTGCCTATTATTGTACCATTGTTTGTTAGTGTTGTTATGGTTCCTGATTGATTAACAATTCCTGAACCTTGTCCCAGCTCTTCACCAGCTGTTCCTGTTATTGAACCATTATTTGTTAGACTTTCTATATCTCCTGAATCACTATAAATTCCTGAACCCCCACCATTCCTTCCTACACTTGTACTTATTATTGAACCATTGTTTGTTAGGTTTCTAATAGAGTCTGAGCCATTATAAATTCCATAACTCCCACCACTCCTTCCTGTTAATGTTCCTGTTATTGAACTGTTATTTATAAGCTCAAATCCACTTAAATCTCCTTCTAATTGTAATCCATAAGCACCTGCCCCAGCATTGTTATCTCTTCCTGATAATATTATATTATTTATATAAATGCTTCCATCCCAATTGTTTTCACTATATGGATTAACTGTACTTGCAGGATCATTGTTGTCTATACTGAATTTTATTCCACTATTTTCCTTTATCCGCAAATATTTATCTGCCCCCATTACTGCTGTGCATGAAAGCAGGAATCCTACTACTGCTCCTATTGTTATATTTCTGCTTCTTTTCTTATTCCCTCTTTTTACTGCCTTCATCATCTTTTCAATCATAATTTCCTCCTTAATTGATGTCTTAAAAAATTTCAATATAACTTTAAATTATAAGTTCACTTTGATTTGATAAAAAAATTCCTTTTATACTGTTAATTTTTATTGTTTTGCTTCATAGTTCTAACTTTTAAAATCAATATCAATGCTGTTTTTTATTCAGCTATATCAAAGGTTCTCTTATATAGATAAAAGCGAACATCTACAGGAGTAAAGAACCTTATTTTTAAGACATCATTTTTTTAACCTTTTTTTAAATTAAAATTTTTATATCTTGACTTTTACAACATTAGAGATTATAATGATAATCATTTTCTTGTTTTAAAGTTCGCTTTTATCTATAAAGAAGAATAATAATCTTTTTTTAGATTTTAAGAACTTTTTCAATTTATAATTTCAATGCATCTTTTTTCAATTGCTGTTTTTTTATTCTTGCCCTTCTTTTTTTAATTTTTTTATTTAACAGATCTCTGTTTGTATATTCTCATAAATTTTTTCTTCAGAATATTTATTTTTTCTTTCCTCTGTGTGTATTATTTATATCTTTTATTATCTTCTTAAAAGACTATCTTCTTATATCTCATAAAAACATTAAGGTTTTTTCCATGAACGGTTTCTTAATGATTGATTAAAAAATTGATTTAAAAATATTTTTAATTGTTTTTTATATATTATAAAAGCCCATATATTTTAGAATCTTTCCTTCTAAAACACATGAGCTTAAATTTTTTTAATTTCTAATTTAATTTTTAGTGAAATTTTTCAAAAAACAATAATATTTAAATAAATATTATTTATTTAGCAATTAGCAGACTTATAAAAATCAGAAAAAATATCTTTCCTGCTTTTAAAACCAATTTAAAATATAATTGGATCTTATATTAAAACTTCTGTATCTTCCAATATTAACTTTAATCTTTCAATAACTTCTTCCAACCACAATTCATTGGATTCAAATATTTCTATTTTTTCCATTATGCTGTCATGATACTGCATAATCTCTTTTTTTATCTCAGTGACTTCTCTTTTTTCTTTTTTCACTTTAGTTTCTGCAATCTTTTCTATATTCTCTCTAACAATTTTTAACAATTTTTTTGTTTCTGATATTTTATCCATGTCTATCCTCCTGAACCTTTATTTTCATTTATATTTCAAAGATTATCTTAACTATCCTTTAATTTTTTCCCTCTGAATATAAAAGATGTCAATACTAGAGAGAGAAGAAAAGCTGTAATAAAGTTCACTATCAGATGCCAAAAAGAATAATAAGGAATCCTTTTTGAAAGTCCATAAAACATTATTATTGGTGTTGAAACAATCAAAAAAAACCAATATTTATATTTCCCCCTTCGAGATATACAGTTTGTATCTGAAGGAAGGCTAATAACAGCTTTAATAACTACTATTCCTCCTATAAGAGTACTTATATGCTGCAGTCCTCTATATACAGGTATTTTTGTTCCAAAAAGTCTTATAGAGGATTTCAATACTGGAAATATTTTTACAAAATGTCCTGTTCTATGAGTAAATCCATCCCATAGTATGTGGGAACATACTCCAACTATAATTGAAATTATAACAATATACCAATTCTTTTTAAAATAGCTATTCCAATTAAAATCTCTAAGATTTATAAAACGTGATTCAAAAAAAAGAGGCATGTTATTAATCAATGCTTCTTTGATTAAATTATGAAAAATAAAAGCAAGAAAAATTCCCATAGGAAGATCATACCATAAAATGCCACTTATAGTATGACTGTACTTGCTTTTCATTCTCAGAAAATATTCAAAATCAGGGGCTATGCTTCCTACAATAAGTCCTGTCATTGATATATATTTTTTAGGTAGTTTCTTTAATGGCAATATAATTGCAGGATGTGAAAATGTAAATGGCATTGGCTTCTCCTTTTATGTTCAAGTTTATGTTTTATGATAAACATTCCTATTGATAACAAATTAGTTTATGAAAACTTTTCACAATTTTACTATACCAGATTTATCATTATTTTTAAATTTTTATTTTCAATAAAAAATGAGAAAGTTCTTAAAATCCTGATTTTTTTCTAAATATTTTTCAGTAAACTTTCTCATTAATTATTTTATTTTAAAATAGAATCATATGAATAATAAACACATTTTACATTCTCATATCCATGTCTTAATATCAAGTTATAATCTCTTTCATTAGGTTTATTCAAAGTAGTTTTGTAAGTTTTTACTTTAACACAGTCCTCTTCTTTTAAACATTCTTTTAACAATTCTTGCTTTATCTTTTCATCAAGCTTGGCTCCAGAAGTTATTTTTTCAGCAGAATTTCCTATCTGTACATACATACCAGCTTTTTTCTCTGTTACAAAAGCCATATATTCTCTGCTTCTCAATGCTCCAATCTGATCCATAGCTATATCCAGAAGTCTTTTTGTATCTCCCAGCTTCTCCAAAATACTTCTTCCACTTTCAGTAAATTCTGCACTTCCAGCTGAAGCATTACTCACTATACAAAAATCTACACCTTTTCTGCACGCTCCACCATTTCCCATTTTATAAATAGCTTCCAATCCAAGATTGTCGTAGACCCCTCCATCCCATAGATGTATGTGGTCATGTTCCAAGTTTTTTTTATCTTTACTTCCATAATCATACCAATTGTATTTTCTCGTATCTAATTTGTACATTCCTACTAAGAAAGGAAATCCTGCAGATGAAGCAATTGCATTTACTAAAGGAAAATCTTTAGAATCAAAATATCCTATTTTATAATCTCCACTGAATTTTTGTGAAAAACGAAAATTTTTTCCTGTTTCAAAAGTAGTGCAGTTAACTGACCATGCTGGATAAGCAGGAAGATCTCCAAAAGCTCCCTTTATTTTCCAGCATTTTTCCATCGCTTCTGCCAATATATTTGATTTACTTCCAAATAGTTTCCAAGGTTTTTTTTAACTTGTTATCAAAGTCTTATTTTGAACATCTTCTTTTAACATTGCAGTTTTCAGATTTGGAAGAACTTCTTCTAGATATTCTCTGCTTGTAGGCCATTTCATATTATTATATGTATATATCAATCCAATAGCTATACTAGCTCCAGATACTGAAGAAATATGTTTTATATTTTCCATAAGTTCATTTTCTGCCAGCCATTTAAAAAGTCCTAAATGGAATATAGTTGCTCTTATTCCACCACCAGATAAAGCAACTCCAATTTTTACATCTTTCTTTCCCATATAAATCTGACATTTTATTCTTCAATATCAATTCCTACTATTCTTCCATTCCTGTAAATTCCATTCATTAAAATATTTCCATCTCTGTCGAATGCATGCCATTCTCCATTTCTTATTCCTCTTTCATAATTTACAATATAGGCTATATTTCCATCTTCATCAAAATATTTCCATTCTCCTTGTCTTAACTGATTCACAACATTTCCATTACATAGAAGTTTTCCATTCTTTTGATATATTGCTATACTTATAATATTTTCCCCATCAATAAATATATTTTGTACTTCCAATTGCCCTTCTTCATCAAACATTTCCCAGAAGCCGCTTCTTTTTCCATTGGTATAATTACCTTTTACTTTTATTTTTCCATTATCATGATAATATACCTGTTCTCCATTAAGCTGTCCATCTTTATACTTTTCAATACTAGATATTTTCCCATTTTTTTCATTATAGAATATCCATTTTTTATCTCTTTTATCATCTTTAAAAAATCCTTTTACAGCAATTTTTCCATTTTCATAGTAACTTGTCATTTTCCCATTTCTTTTATTTCCCTCATATATTATCTTAGACTCCATCTTTCCATTTTCATAGTAAGTTTTTATACTTTCTCTAGGAGAAGAGGGAGTATTATTTCTTATATTTGTACATCCTATCATCAGAAAACTGATAACCAGAATAATAAATTTCATAGTTAGACCTCCAGTTGTTCCATTCTTTACTTTTTATTTTACAACAATTATAGTCACTATTCAACAATTATATTCCTCAAACTGCAAATAAATTTATTGTAATTTAAAAAAAAGATTACAGTAGTATTGTTCTAAGACTGATTATCCTCATAATCGGTCATTGATGTATTCTGAATAATGTTCTTATTGACTTTTATTAAAAAAAAAATTATACTTATCATAAGTGTTTAAAACAAATATGATTTAGCTTAAATTCATGCTGAAAGTTTAAGGAGGAAAATAGTGGATAGATTAAAAGGAAAAATCGCTTTGGTTACTGGAAGTGCTAGGGGAATAGGAAGAGCAGTTGTTGAAAAATTTGCTGCTGAAGGTGCAGAAATGGTTATCTCTTGTGATATGGGAGATGCTGTATATGAACAATCAAATGTAAGACATGAAATATTAAATGTTACTGACAGAGCTGCTATAAAAGAATTTGTTGCAAAGATAGCTGCTGAATATGGAAGAATAGATATATTAATAAATAATGCTGGTATCACTAAAGATGCCCTTTTACAAAGAATGACTGAAGAACAATGGGATGCAGTTATCAATGTAAACTTAAAAGGAGTATTTAATATGACTCAGGCTGTTGCTCCTATTATGTCAAAAAATAAATCTGGATCAATAGTTACACTTTCATCTGTAGTTGGACTATATGGAAACTTAGCTCAAACTAACTACTCAGCTACAAAAGGTGGAGTTATAGCTATGACTAAAACTTGGGCAAAAGAATTAGCAAGAAGAGGAGCTATCAGAGCAAACTGTGTAGCACCTGGATTCATTGAAAGCCCAATGACTGATGTATTATCAGAAAAAGTAGTTGCTGGAATGATGGAAAGAACTCCATTGGCAAGATTTGGAACTGCTGAAGATGTAGCAAATGCTATTCTTTTCTTAGCAAGTGATGAGGCTTCATACATTACAGGACAAGTTTTACCTGTAACTGGAGGACTGGTTATTTAATTTTCACAAATAAAATAAAATTTAGGTATAGGAGGATTTAATGAGTAAAGTATACATTGTAGCAGCAAAAAGATCTGCTATAGGAAGTTTTTTAGGAAGTTTAGCCCCTTTATCATCTAGCGACCTTGGAGCCGCAGTTGCAAAGCAAGTTATTGAAGATGCAAAAATTGATCCAGCTAATCTGGACGAAGTAGTTATCGGAAATGTATTACAAGCAGGTCAGGCACAAGGTGTAGGAAGACAGGTAGCCATAAAAGCTGGTGTACCTCAGGAAGTTCCTGGTTATACACTTAACATTATATGTGGAAGCGGAATGAAAACTATCATTTCATCATATGCTAACATTAAAGCAGGAGAAGCAAATCTTATTCTTGCTGGAGGAACTGAGTCAATGTCTAATGCTGGATTCATCCTTCCAGGAAAAGTAAGAGGCGGACATAAAATGGCTGACCTTACTATGAAAGATCATATGGTATTTGATGCTCTTACAGACGCATTTACAAATGTACATATGGGAATCACTGCTGAAAATATAGCTGCTAAATATGGAATTACAAGAGAAGAGCAGGATGCATTCTCATTTGCTTCTCAACAAAAAGCAATAGCTGCTGTTGACTCTGGAAGATTCAAAGATGAAATAGTTCCAGTAGTTATAAGTACTAAAAAAGGAGATATCACTGTTGATACAGATGAGTATCCTAATAGAAAAACTGATCTTGAAAAATTAGGTAAATTAAGACCTTCATTCAAAAAAGATGGAACTGTAACAGCTGGAAATGCTTCTGGATTAAATGATGGAGCTTCTATGATGATACTTGCTTCTGAAGAAGCAGTTGCCAAGTACAACCTTAAACCTTTAGTTGAAATAGTTGCTACTGGTATTGGTGGAGTAGATCCTCAAATAATGGGAATGGGACCTGTTCCTGCTATTGGAAATGCTCTTAAAAAATCTGGAATGAAACTTCAAGATATGGAACTTATCGAATTGAATGAAGCCTTTGCTTCTCAATCTTTAGGAGTTATGAAAGAACTATGTATACAACATGGTGTAGAAAGAGAATGGTTCAACGATAAAACTAATGTTAATGGTGGAGCTATTGCTTTAGGACATCCAGTTGGAGCTTCTGGAAATAGAATCATGGTTACTTTAATATATGAAATGAAAAAAAGAGGATTAACTTATGGACTTGCTTCTCTATGTATTGGTGGAGGAATGGGAACTGCTATAATCCTTAAAAATGTTGACTAATTAAAAAATTTCAAACTTTAGAAGCTGGTAAAAAAACCAGCTTCTTTTTTTGCTTAATTATGGTATAATTATTATAAGAGAGGTGATAATAATGTTTAAGAAATTATTATTTTTATGTATCATTATGAGCAGTTTTGCTTTTACAGCTCCTGCACCTAAAGATAGTGTTGAAATGAAAATAAAACAATTTAATGAATATAAACAACTGGTTGACTCAAACAGAGAAAAAGAAATTGCTAGAAATACTCCTAGTAAAGAAGAGATAGAAATAGAACTTATGAGAGAAAAACTGGAGTTTGACAAGCAGATAGCTATTGAGAGAGAAAAAAGAGAACAGAGAAGAGATAATCTTGTAAACACTGTCCTTATAGGTGGTATAGGTTATGGTGGCTATAGAATAGGAAGACATCATAGATGGTGGTAAAAAATTAAAAATAGATGACTAAAAAGCTAGAATAATTTTTAAAGCTTTAGAAACTAGAAAGATTGATGTAATTAATAAAGTAAATAAAATTAATAACAAATCTTTCTACTGGAAAAGTTCTAAAATTATATCTTTACTTAGAAGCCATCTATTTTTTTATTGTAGCTATTATAATTTTATCAAAAAATATGGTGAAAGCAGACTATCTAAAAGTGGTTCTATTCCTAGAAAATCTTTAAACTTTCCGTACTCTTCAAATCTTTTCTTCAAAGATTCAGTTGTTGTCTTTTCTTTTATTCCTCTGATAAGGGTATTCTTGGGAGTATGCTCCATGTCTATAAATTCCATTACCTGAGTTCTATACCCGCATAATTCCAATGCCTGAGCTCTAAAAGCATCAGTGGCAATAGTTGCATACTTTTCTAAAAGTATTCCATGCTTTCCTATAGGAAGTTGTGATGCAAAGAAATCACTTTTCTTATTGGCACTTATCTTATCATTAAATTCATGCTGACAGCATGGAACTGCAAGGATAGCCTTTGCATTTAGCTCCAATCCTTTCAAAAGTGCATAGTCAGTAGCATTATTACAAGCATGAAGAGAAAATATTATATCTACATTTTGAAGCTTGTCAAAATCTTTAATATCTCCTGTTAAGAACTCCAGATTTTCACATTTTAATTCTTTAGCTATATCATTGCATTTCTTCATTACATCTTTTTTTAAATCCAGCCCTATTATCTCAAAAGTAAAGTTTTTGATATTCTTTAAATAGTGATGAAGTGCAAAAGTAAGATATGATTTTCCACATCCAAAATCTACAAATTTAATATGAGAACCTATGAGCTTTCTATTTTGAAGTTCTCTTATAGTATCATCTATAAATTCCAGATATTTATTTATCTGTTTGAACTTATCATAGCTTTGCTTAAAAACTTCCCCCTTTTCTCCCATAACTCCCAATTTTATAAGAAAAGGTGCTGGTGTTCCTTCTTCAAGTATATAGTTTTTCTTTTTATTATGCTCTAAAGTTTTCAATGTTTTTGTATTTTCAGTTTTTTTGAGATTAAAATCGTTTTTTCCTTTCAATATCTGATAATCACTTCCATTTACAGATATAAGAATTTGTTTGAAATTATCCAGTATTTCAGAAAATTTCATTTTTGAAGAATCAATACAAATATTATCATGAAAAGCTTTGTTATCCTTAAATTGTTCAAATTGTATAAATATTTCATTCTTTATTTTTAATGGCTTCATATTTATCTTTGAATATGGATATTCCTTATTCACAGGACTTGAAACAATACCTTTAATAAAAATATTCTCATCTATAATATCAGAAAACAATCTCTCAATGTATTCCTTATTTACTTTCATTTCTACCACCCCTTTACCTTGATATTAACTCTCAAAGGATCTCTATTAATCTTATCATATGATAGATATAATGTCCACTTCTTTAAGATTATAGATTTACCACTGTTCAAAGTTTGTACAATAACATTATTATTTATATCTTTAAATAAAATCGAAAAGATATTTAATATAAAGTCGTATACCTTTAAAGGATAAGGGAATAAAAATATCTTTTATTATCTAATTGACAAAGAATAATAAATATGATATTTTATATATAGGGTATGGGGGTATATGCTATATCTGTTAAAAAATAATTAAACAATTAATAATATTATGGAGGATATATATGAAAGTAAGAGAGTATGCAGTGGATAACCTTGGCTGTGCTGGTTGTGCTGCCAAAATACAACATGAGGGTTCTAAAATGTCAGGTATACTAAACAGCAATCTTGATCTTTACAAGAAAAAAATGGTAGTTGAAACTGATGACAGTTTTGATGAAGAAAAATTTTTATTAGATATCAATAAAGTGGCTGACAAGCTTGAACCTGGAACAAAAATATATAAAAAAGAAAATGAACTGATAAAAACAAGAGAATATGTTGTAGAAAATTTAGGATGTGCTGGTTGTGCTGCTAAAATACAGCATGAAAGTTCTAAACTAGCAGGAGTTATCAACAGCAATCTTGATCTTTACAAAAAAAAGATGACTATTGAATCTGATTCATCTTTTGATGAAAAAAGTTTCTTAGAAAAAATAAACACAATAGCTGATAAATTAGAACCTGGAACTTTAATATACAAAGCTGAAAGTGATGATGACACAGATGAAGCAAGAGCTAAAAGAGAAGAAGAAATAGCTCAAGAAAAAGCAGAAGAGAAAAGAGAAAAAATGCTTCTTATTATTGGAGCTGTTCTATTTATTGTTTCTGTTTTCCTTAAACCTTTCCCAATGGTAAAACTTGCTGTATCTATAGTTGCATATATAATCTTAGGTGGAGATGTTGTTCTTAATTCCTTTAAAAATATTACAAAAGGAAATTTCCTTGATGAAAACTTCCTGATGACTATTGCTACATTTGGTGCTTTTTATCTGGGAGAAACAACTGAAGCTGTTGGAGTAATGCTTTTCTATAAAATAGGTGAGTACTTCCAAGAATCTGCTGTAAGAAATTCAAGAAAATCTATTGAAAAGCTTTTAGATATCAGACCTGATTATGCAAATATAAGAGATAACAATGGTGAAGTAGTAAAGATTTCTCCTAAAAAACTAAAAATTGGAGATATCATTATCATTAAATCTGGAGAAAAAGTTCCAGTAGATGGAATTGTAATAAAAGGTGAAAGTGACTTGAATACTGCTGCACTTACTGGAGAATCTCTTCCTTCTGATGTTACTGTAAACAGTGAAGTTCTAAGTGGAAGCTTGAATGGAGCTGGAGTCCTTGAAGTAAAGGTTACAAAACTTTTCAGTGATTCTACTATTAATAAAATAATTGAAATGGTAGAAAATGCAAGCAATAAGAAAGCAGAATCAGAAAAATTCATTACAAAATTTGCAAGATATTATACTCCAATAGTAGTGTTAATAGCATTGATAGTTGGACTTGGATTCCCAGCATTATTTGGCAACTTCAATATGTGGTTTGGAAGAGCATTGATATTCCTTGTTATATCTTGTCCTTGTGCTTTGGTATTATCTGTTCCACTTACTTTCTTCAGCAGCATAGGAAAAGCTTCTAAAAGCGGTATCCTCATCAAAGGAGGAAACTATCTTGAAGCTCTTACAACTATAGGGGCTGTTGTATTTGATAAAACAGGAACACTTACTAAAGGTAAATTTAAAATAGACAAACTTGAAGCTGTAAATGGAAATGAAGATGATCTTTTAAAAACTGCTAAAATAGGTGAATTCTACTCTAATCACCCAATAGGAAAAGCTATTGTAAGTCATGGAAGTATTGAAATAAATGAAGAATACATAGAAGGTTATAAAGAGCTTTCTGGATTTGGAGTACTTTCTTATTATGAAGGTAAAATGATACTTATAGGTAACTATAAACTTATGAGAGAATACAAAATAGAAGCTGAAGAAAAACATTATGCTGGAACTGTTCTCTATGTAGCTGAAGACAATGTTTTCCTAGGATATGTATATATTTCAGATGAAATAAAAGAAGATTCTCCTATGACAATAGCTGGATTGAAAAAAGTTGGCATCCAAAGTTATATGCTTACTGGAGATAGTGACAGAATAGGAGCAGTGGTTGGAGAAAAACTTGGTTTGAATCCTGACAATGTATATTCTCAGCTACTTCCACAGGATAAAGTAAGTAAACTTGAAGAAATTAAATCTAAAAATGATAAAGGTGTTGTCTTTGTAGGAGATGGTGTCAATGATGCTCCTGTACTATCTCTAGCTGATGTAGGAATAGCTATGGGGGGTGTAGGCAGTGATATTGCAATAGAAGCTGCTGATGTTGTTATAATGAAAGATGAGCCTTCTAAGATACTTGAACTATTAAAAATAGCAAAGCAAAATAAAAAAGTTGTTATGCAGAATATTGTTATGGCTCTTGGAGTAAAAGTAATAGTTATGATACTTGGAGTTTTTGGTATAGCAAATATGTGGATGGCTATATTCTCAGATGTTGGAGTATCATTATTAGCTGTACTTAATGCTTCACAGGGAATAAAAAGAAATTAAATTTAAATAATAAAAAGAGTGATAAAAAAGCTATATTAATTTTTCAGTAATTAAACAGTTAGTAATTTTAACTAATATAATTACTCAGATACAACAGTAATATTGTTGTAATCATTAATTATTTCGCTTATAAATCACTCTTTTTTCATAATATGATACTAAAAAAGATTTATTTTAAAAAATAAAATGGTATAATTTAGTTAATAAAACTATTGGAGGAAAAATAAATGATGAAAAAAAGTATAAAAGAATGCTATGAAAGAGAAAATGAAAAATATTTTGATTATTTTATATTAGCTATATCAGGAGTTTATCTGCTTATTACAATTCTAACTTACTGGCTTAGTTTTCTGCTCTTTCGTAGTCACAATGCTAATATTGCAGGAATTATTGTTGGTTTTTTCTTTCTGGCTGCATATATTGTATATTTTAAAATGGACAAATATTACAAGTTTGTATATTTTCTGATATTTCTTGTTTGTTCATGGGTGGTATCTGCTATTTTATCAGGTATAGTATCTGTTATTTTAATTTTGCCTGCACAATATCTAAAATATTATCAGAATTTTAATTTTAAATTAGAGTATATCCTTATGTTTATTCTTGTTATTAGAGGAATTATTGGAATGTTCATAAATTCATTTTTATATCAGCTTTTCAAAAAGCTTTCATACAAACATATTTATCTAAATCCAGAAAAATATGGAGAAGAGGAAAACGATGAAGATGAAGATGGAGAAGACGGGAATGAAGAATATACTATCTAAATAAAAAAATTAAATTTTTATTATTAAAAAATCAAAAGTTTTAACTGTTATAATTTATTTAAAAGTAGCTATGTTATTGTTGAAATTTTATATTCTTCTATATTTTATGAAAAAAATTAAAGGTAAGTATTTTTATTGCAAATTTTTTAAAATATATCTAATCTCTAAATTCTCTCTTCCATATTTCATTAAATATTTTATTGAAAGAATTTAAAAACTATCTCAATATTATCTAATAAAATAAAAGGATGATTTAAAGATAATTAAGTTTACTATCTTTCCTCTTTCAAATCATCCTTTTTAAATTATTTATCTTTATAAAAACTTGCATCTGCCAAAGGAAGTTCAGATAAAGCTTCCTGTAGGTTAAGAGCAAGAGGTTTCATTGTGATATAAGTAACTAATCCTGAAATTACTCCTCCTATATATGGAATAGCTTTACTTACTCCAACAGAAAAGCTCTGCTGACTGACTTTAATACCTAATATCGAGGCAGCTTTTTTGATTATTGGGTATACTGCACTTCTTGTCAAAGCTTTCTGCAATATCTTCTTTTCAATATTCAATGCAGCACTTTGAGCAAGTTTAACCACAGCATTATCTGCCAAGTCTACTCCAAACATCACTCCCATAAGTAAAGTCATACGATCAATAGTATCTCTGCTCAATTCCTCTTTATTTTCAAACATATCTTTCCAGCCATAAAGATAAGCTAGTTTTTGAGTTATTCTGATTATACGTCCAAAATATTGAGTAATATCAATAGATATAGTTCCAACAATAGCTATTCCACCTGGAATACCTATAATTGTTGAAATAAGAGTAGATTGCCTTATTTCACATGCAATCACTCTATCTGCTATTTTATTTATTTCAGAAACGTCTATTCCTGCAATAGCTGGATTCTCCTGAACAGCTTTTTTCACTACATCTTCAGAAAAATATTTAGATAATTCTTTATTCAAGAAGTTTTCTCTATTTATTTTTACTCCACGAACTTTCATTACTTTTTCTAAGATAGCATCAAATTTATTCCTATCCATACTAACCCCGCTTAATTAATATAATTAAAAAGCTGACCCAAGTCACCCGATCAGCTTTTATTAAAAAATTATTTTTTAATTCTTTCTACATATTCATTTGTTCTAGTGTCGATTTTAATCCATTCACCTTGTTCAACGAATAGAGGAACCTGAATTTCAAATCCAGTATTGATTCTAGCTGGTTTCATTACTTTTCCACTTGTATCTCCTCTTAGTCCTGGCTCAGTATACTCAACTTGTCTTTCAAGGAAAGTAGGTAGTTCTACAGCAACTGGAGTAGACTCATAGTATATTACATCTAATTCCATTCCTTCTTCAAGATAGTTGATAGCATCTCCTAGGTCTTCTTCTTTAAGTTCTACTTGGTCCCAAGTTTCCGGATTTGAGAATACATAAAAACTTCCATCATTGTAAGAATAAACAGTTTTGATTTTATCAAGTCTGATATCATCCATTTTTTCATCTGCTTTGTAAACAGCATCTGAAATATTTCCATTTAATAGATTTTTCATTTTAAATTTTACCACTGCTGCGTTTCTTCCTGATTTGTTGTACTCTGATTTTAGAACTACAAATGGATCGTTTCCGATTTTAATTGTACTTCCTGCTCTTAATTCTTGAGCTATTTTCATTTTTGACCTCCTAAAATTTCTCTATAAAATCTTTTATTTTATTTATAAGATTACAGTTTGAGATAAGAAAATCTCTAAATAGAGAATTGCATCTTTCTATCTCCTTCAGATTGTTGAAGAAAAATAAATATTCCTCTTTTCCTTCTTCTAAAGAATTTTCTCTTCTAAAATTGTAATCTTTAAAAAGCTTCTTGTACTCAAACAGATATTCATCTGAAGTTTTTCCCTTCATCTGTTTTTCATATTTATCTAAAAATCCTTCTATTTTATCCATATGAGCATAATCTTCCTGACAGTAAATATGCCATAGATAAGGCTTTCCTGTGAGTACTGCTCTTATAAAAGAATCTTCTCCTCTTACAAAATTAAAATCTGTCAGATTTATTAATTCTTCATAATCTTCCTGACTTAAAAATTTGTAGAACTGTACTTCTATTTTACCATATTTATAAATATTTCCAAGCTTTTCTATAAAATTTTTCTCAAAAAAGTTTTTAAAGCCTTCTTGCGTCTTTTCCCCCATAGCTAAAATTACTATTTCCTTATCTAAAGACTTCAAGTCTCTAAATAATGGAGTAAAGTTTTTTTCATATGAAAACACTGTTCCTATAATTTTTTTATCAATATTTTCTATTTCTGATAAATATTTTTTTCTGTAATATTCCTTGTTTTCAATTACATTTTTTATTCTATCCAGATAAAGTGAATCAGCAATGACTCCTCCACTTTTTTCAGTAAATCCAGGCATAAAAAATATCTTCTTTAATTTCCCTTTTCCGCTTGGTGATTCCTGTAAATGACAGCTCTCTATCCAGTCCTCAGCTGAGAGATATTCTAAATTTATCAGCAGTTCTGAATTGTCATAAGCTTCATTCATATACTCCTCAGGTATTGTACACCCAAAGGCTTCTATTATAACATTTGCAGTGGAAAAAGTACACATATTTTTCTTAACATATTCATATGTAACATATTGAATTCCCTCTAGTTCTTGATTTGAAATATTTTTTACCTTTGAATTTATATTAGTAAATTCATCAAGCCTATTAAGTATCACTCTTATTCTTGTATTTTCTCCAAAAACTTTCTTAAATTCCTTTCCCAGCCTGTATACTACACCTATATCACCAAAATTATCTATTATTTCACAGAATATATCAAGACTCTTTAATTCCATTTCTTTTTTCATACTCCTTCTTTGCTGCTTCTGCCCAGTTTGGTCTTGCTATCATAGCCCTTCCTACTGCTACAAAATCTAAAAGCTCATTTTCTACAAGCCAACTGGCTTCTGCTTCTTTTTTTATCTTTCTTACTCCTATTACAGGTATATTTACATATTTCTTAATTTCTGTTCCCATATATATTACCCAGTCCAGAGGAAATTCACATGGCATTTCTATTTTTCTTTCCTGTTTGAATGCAGGATCAGGTACACCGCTTGATACATGCAAAATATCTACTCCCAATTTTTCCAGATATTTTGCTATCTCTATTCCATCTTTTACTTCAGGTTCATTTCCACCCATTCTATATCCCAGAATAAAATCATCATTAAAAAGCTCTCTTGTTTCCTCTATGAGTCTTTTAGAAAAGTACATTCTTTTTTCAAAAGTTCCTCCATATTTATCTTCTCTCAAGTTCCATAATCTTGAATTTAGCTGTGATATAAGATAAGTGTGGGCTCCATGTATTTCTATTCCATCAAACCCTGCTTCTCTCGCTCTCTTAAAAGCCCTTTTAAAGCTCTCAAGTATTTCATCAAGAATATGTTCAGGGACATCCTTTATTTTCTCTTTAAAACCTGCATGGTGAAGTTGGATAAGGACTGGAACCTCATACTCATGACAAATATCTGCTATTCTTTTAAGTCCAGCAATAAATTTATCCTCCCATATTCCTAACTGGTTCTCTCTCAATTTTCCATCTTCTGCCACAGCAGAAGCTTCCACTATCACCAGTCCAGTTCCTCCAGCACAAACATCTTTATACCATTCTACCACTCTTTCTGTAACAAATCCGTCTTTCCCTACCATTGAAAATCTTACTAAAGGAGGAAGAACTATTCTGTTCTTTATTTTTATATTTTTTATATTTATACTATCAAATAATTTTGGCATTTTTACCTCTCTGAAACTTTACTTTGATGTAACATTATATCATATTTTTTATAATTCCATTCAAATTTTTTGATTTTTAGAGATAAAATTAAAAAAAATATAAACAAGGAAATATTTTAATATAATTTAAACTTCTATTGCTAAATTGTCAATAATTGTGGTATAATATAATGATTTTTTGAATATGTATAAAAGTAAAATTTATAGGAGGATATATATTAAATGATAGCTACTAGTAATCTTGGAATGAGATTTTCTGGAAGAAAACTGTTTGAAGATGTTAATCTTAAATTTACTCCTGGAAACTGTTATGGTCTTATAGGAGCAAATGGTGCTGGAAAATCTACATTTGTTAAAATACTTTCTGGAGATCTTGACCCTACAGAAGGAGAAATAATCTTTGATAAAAAAAATAAAAGAATGGCTGTATTAAAGCAGGATCACTTTGCCTTTGAAGATGAAGAAGTACTTAATGTAGTTCTTATGGGGCATAAAAAACTTTGGGATATTATTGTGGAAAAAAATGCTATATATGCAAAAAGTGAATTTACTGATGAAGATGGGTTAAGAGCTGCTGAGTTAGAAGGAGAATTTGCTGAATTAAATGGTTGGGAAGCTGAAACTGAAGCTGAAACTCTTTTAATGGGATTAGGTATAGGGATTGACTCTCATCACAGACTTATGAAAGAATTAACAGAACCTGAAAAAGTTAAAATACTTTTAGCTCAAGCTTTATTTGGACAGCCTGATGTATTGCTTTTAGACGAGCCTACTAACGGACTTGACATCAAAGCTATATCTTGGCTTGAAAATTTCCTTATGAATCTTGATAATACAACTGTTATAGTTGTATCACATGACAGACACTTTTTAAATAAAGTATGTACTCATATTACAGATATTGATTATGGAAAAGTTAAAATGTATGTAGGAAACTATGATTTCTGGTATGAATCAAATGAACTTATGGTAAAACTTCTTTCTTCTAAAAATAAGAAAATCGAGCAAAAAAGACAAGAATTACAGGAATTTATTGCCAGATTTAGTGCCAATGCTTCTAAATCTAAGCAAGCTACTTCAAGAAAGAAACTTCTTGATAAACTTCAATTAGAAGATATGCAGGTATCAAATAGAAAATATCCATTTATAGAATTCAAGCAAGAAAGAGAAGCTGGAAACAACCTTCTTAAAGTTGAAAATCTTACTAAAACTATTGATGGAGTTAAAATCCTTGACAACCTTACATTCACTATTAATACAGGAGACAAAGTTGTTTTCCTTGCTAAAAATGATATTGTTAAAACAACTCTTTTATCAATATTAGCTGGTGAAATGGAAGCTGATTCAGGAACATACACTTGGGGAGTAACTACAACTCAAGCTTATATGCCTAAAGATAACACTAAATTCTTTGAAAATAAAAATCTTAACCTTATTGACTGGCTAAGACCATATTCACCTGACCAGCATGATGTTTTTGTAAGAGGATTCTTAGGAAGAATGCTTTTCACAGGTGAAGATGCAATGAAAAGTTGTACAGTTCTCTCAGGGGGAGAAAAAGTAAGATGTATGCTTTCTAGAATGATGCTTACAAATGCTAATGTTCTTATGTTTGATAACCCTAATGACCACTTAGACCTAGAGTCTATCACATCATTGAACAAAGCACTTATCAACTTTAAAGGAACTATCCTATTTGGAGCTCATGACCATGAGTTTATCCAGACAGTAGCCAACAGAATTATTGAGATAACTCCTAATGGAATTCTTGATAAAATGATGAGCTATGATGAATATCTTGAAGATGAAAATGTACAGCAAAGATTAGAAGAATTATACGCTGAATAAATTAATAACTATCCTGCTTTTATAAAAATATTAGCAGGATTTTTTATTTTTATAGCAAATAAAAAAGATGATTTTAAAGGGAGCTGCTGCAAAATAGTAATTTATTTTACTGATTTTGCACCCTTTTTTTTGCTATAAAAAATAGAAATCATTCTATAAATTTATGTTAATTTTATCTTAAAAGAAAAAGCTGACTTGAATTTTTTCATGTCAGCCTTTTTAGTGATAGTAATTGAACTATTCCAACCCTTTTAATTAATATTTATAAAAAATACTGTCACCAATAAATTCTTTAAGTATTGAATCATCAGGAATATATTTTGAATCTATATCAACAAAACAATACAAGAATTTCATAAGTCTTTTTGCTTCTTCATAATATGGACTGTCTGCTCTTACTTTTATCAGCTCCCTTATAGCATATCTTTTCAACACTCCTAATTCATATACTAAATTAGAATTAAACATCACATCTGCATCTTCCTGAAATGGAAAAATATATTTTTCTTCTCCTTTTCTTACAGAATTCCACATAGCAATAGTTTCTTCTACAAATGTATCTCTAGCCATACTATCTCTTACAAGACGTCTTATTTTTCTTACATCACTTGTTGCTATTCTATTATGTCTGTCTATATTCAGCTGCGTTAAACAGCTTACATATATTTTAAATTTATTTTTCTTAGGTATAGATGCAGTTAATTTCTCATTAAGCCCATGTATTCCCTCTATGATTATAAGTCCATGTTCTGGAACTTTCATCATTTTCCCCTTTTTTTCTCTCTCTCCACTTACAAAGTTATACTCTGGTATCTCCACTTCTTTCCCAGCTACAAGTTCTTTTAAGTTTTCATTCAATAATTTCAAATCAAGAGCATCAATAGTTTCGTAGTCCTTATTTCCATCTTCATCAAGGGGAACATTTTTTCTTCCAATATAATAGTCATCTAAAGATATTACTATTGGATTTATTTCATTAGCCCTTAAATGAAGATATAATCTCTTACTGAATGTTGTTTTTCCAGAAGATGAAGGTCCTGCAATAGTTACCAATTTTATATCTTTATTTTCTGCTATTTGATCTGCTATTTTACTGATATTCTTATGATGAAGAGCCTCATTTATTCTTATTAACTCTGGAATTTTACCCTTTAATATTTTTTCATTTAATGTACCAATAGTAGATACATCTAAAATACAATTCCATTGCCCTGTTTCCTGAAATACTTTTGCCATTTTAGGATTATCTATATATGGTGGAAGTTCATCAGGAGTTTTTGTTGGATATTTTATTAAAAAACCACCATTATATAAAGAAATTTCATATAATTTTACATTTCCAGTTGAAGGATATGGCTCCTCATAAATGAAATCAAAATATCCATCTATTTCATATTCCATCATTCCTGTCCATCCTGAATTTTCAAGTAATGTCCTTATGTCTTTTCTTAATATGCTTTTACTTTTACTTTTACTTTTTAAAGTATCATTATCTTGACATATTAGAACTATCGGATAATTTTTTTCTATAATTTCTTTCATTTTTTTATCTATTTTTTTAATACCTTCTTCAGTTATTTTTTCTCCTTTTATTACAGTTCCATATGTTCCATTATTTAAAGAATGTTCTATCTCTACTTCAATATCTGGAAAAATTTCATAGACTGCTTTTAGAAAAACAAGTTTTAATGTTACTGCATACTTTTTGGGATCAAACGTTATCATAAAACACCTCATTTTTTTATATTTTAGTTTTTTAGCGATATTATTAAAGACTTGTTTATATTATACCAGATATTTTTAAAATTTTTCTATTTTTTAGATAAAAAAGAGAATGATTAATATAGAAATATAATTTTAGAACCTATTAAGTACAAATACTGACTATTTATTTTCAAGCTTCTAAAATTTAATTCACTATTTAATCATTCTCTACTGCTTTTTATTTTATCTAAACATTAAATTGCATATCCATACTGATGTCAGCAGCCCAGCCACATCTGCTAAAAGTCCTGCTGCTACTGCATGTCTTGTCTTTCTTATACTTACTGCTCCAAAATATACTGCCAGTACATAAAATGTTGTTTCTGTTGATCCCATCATTGTTGAAGCTATTCTTCCTATTAATGAATCTGGTCCATATGTCAGCATAAGATCATTCATTATTCCTGTTGCTCCTCCTCCTGACAATGGTCTCATTATTGCCATTGGTAATACTTCTCCTGGCATTCCTATCATTGAAAATATTGGATCCAATACTTTCATCATTATATCTATACATCCTGAACTTCTGAATATTCCTATTGCTACCAGCATTGCCACTAGAAATGGTATTATTCTTATTGCTGTTGTAAATCCTTCCTTTGCTCCCTCGCAAAATACTTCATATACTCTTACCTTCTTTACAAAGAATGCATATCCTACTATTATAAATATTATCATTGGTATTGCATAAAGCGATATTTGATTCATTATCATTACAAACATTTTCTATTCCTCCCTCTTCTGTTTTATCTCTTAAATTTCTTCTCTTTTAAATGATGGTAACTTTTGCAGAATTTTGCAAGCTATTATTCCTACTGCTGTTGATGCTATTGTTGCAACTATTGTTGGTGCTATAACCTCTGCTGCATTTGCTGAACCTGCTGCTGTTCTGTATGCTATTACACTTGAAGATATAAGAGTTACAGATGAAGTGTTTATTGCTAAAAACATTACCATTGCATTTGATGCCTCATCCTTATTTGTATTCAGTTCCTGTAATTCCTGCATGGCTTTTATTCCTAATGGTGTTGCTGCATTTCCTAATCCAAAGAAGTTCGCTGCCATATTTGCTACCATACTTCCCATAGCTGGATGATCTGCTGGTACTTCTGGAAACAATCTTATCATAAGAGGCTTCATTGCTTTTCCCATAGCCTTTACTAATCCTGCTTCTTCAGCTATCTTCATAAGTCCAAGCCACAATGCCATTACACCTACCAGTCCTATTGATATCTCCACTGCTGTTCCTGCTGACGATATTGCTGAGTCTGTCACTGCCTGAATCTTTCCAGTAAATATAGATACAACCACTCCAATAATTATCATTCCACACCAAATTGCATTAATCATCTTTTTCCTCCTAAATGTTTCAGTTCATATTATTTATTCTATATTATATTTTATCAAATTTTTTAGAATTTTCTAGCAAACAAAATAAATATATATTTGTTCATATTTTTATAAAAAAACTATTATAAATAGTGAAATAAATAAAAAATATAATTCATATTTTATGTATAAAAATAATTTTTTATATAAAAAACCCAGCTGACTTGTATCAACTGGGGCATATTATTTATTATTTTATTTTTTATCTAAAGATATTGCTTTTTCATCTACAAATCCAAGTTCTTTTGCTAAGTGACAAGCATAGAAGTGTCCTTCTCCAACTTCTTGAAGTTTTGGATCTTCCTGTCTGCATATCTCTTTTGCATAAACACATCTTTTTGCAAATCTGCATCCTTTTTCAGGATTGATAGGAGAAGTAATTTCTCCTTGCAGTCTTATTCTTTCCATTTTCTTCGTTACACTAGCTACTGGTATAGCTGATAATAATGCTTTTGTATATGGATGAATAGGATTTTTAAACAAGTCTTTAGAAGGAGCTTTCTCAACTAATTGTCCCAAATACATAACTGCAATATCATCAGAGAAATGTTTTACAACTGATAAGTCATGTGTTATGAACATATATGTAAGTCCAAACTCCTCTTGAAGGTCCTGCATCAAGTTTAATACCTGTGCTTGGATAGAAACATCAAGAGCAGATACTGGCTCATCACAAACTATGAATTTAGGATTCAATGCAAGTGCTCTGGCAATACCTATTCTTTGTCTTCTTCCTCCATCAAGTTCATGAGGGTAAGTGTTCATAAGTCTTTCACTTAATCCAACTGTTTCCATAAGTTCCATTACTCTTTTATCACGCTCTTCTCTATTTTTATAGATTCCATGAATAATAAGTGGTTCTGCAATGATTTCACTTACAGTCATTCTTGGATTCAAAGAGGCAAATGGATCCTGGAAAATAATCTGCATTTTCTGTCTAATCTCTATCATTTGTTCTTTTGTATAGTTTCTAATATTTTTTCCTTCAAATAAGATTTCTCCATCAGTAGCTTCCAGAAGTCTTAAAATAACTCTTCCAGTAGTTGATTTTCCACATCCAGATTCTCCAACTACTCCTAATGTTTTTCCTTCACGAATTGAAAAGTTTACATCATCCACTGCATGAAGCAGTCCTTTTGGAGTATTAAAATATTTTTTTAGATTTTTTACTTCAAGTAAAACTCTGCTATCTTCCATTATTTTTTATCCTCCTGTTCCGCTTTAAATTCTACCAATCCTTCACAAATAAGACATCTTACTTTATGACCTTTAGTTACTTCTACAACATTTGGATCTTGCTTAGAGCAAAGTTCTGTTGCATGAGGGCATCTAGGATGGAATTTACATCCTTTTGGCAGATCAGTAGGGTCAGGCATTAACCCTTGAATAGGTTTTAATCTAGTAGCTTCTTCATCTAAGCTAGGAATAGATCCAAAAAGTCCATGTGTATATGGATGCTTAGGATTTTCAAAAACATCTAACAATGTTCCTGCTTCTATTATTTCTCCAGCATACATTATAGCTACCTTATCACATACTTGTGCAACTACTCCAAGGTCATGTGTAATAAGGATCATTGCAGTTTTAAATTTTTCTTTAAGGTCATTCATCAAGTCAAGTACTTGGGCTTGAATAGTAACATCTAGTGCAGTTGTTGGTTCATCTGCTATCAGAAGCTTTGGATTACATGCAAGAGCAATGGCAATAACAACCCTTTGCTTCATTCCTCCAGAGAATTGATGTGGATAATCATTTACTCTAGCACCTGGAATTCCAACAAGTTCAAGCATATCTTTTGCTTTTTCTAAAGCTGCTGCTGGTCCTATTTGTTCATGAATATCTATAACCTCAGCTATCTGTTCTCCAACAGTCATAACTGGATTAAGTGAAGTCATAGGGTCTTGGAATATCATTGATATCTGACTTCCCCTAATTTTTCTCATTCCTTCTTCAGTTTCTTTCAAAAGATCTTTTCCAAAAAATTTAATAGATCCTTTTACTACTTTCCCAGGAGGATTTGGAACAAGTCCCATGATACCTAGAGCAGAAGTTGTTTTCCCAGCTCCAGTTTCTCCAACAAGACCTATAGTCTCTCCTTCATTAAGTTCTATATCAAGTCCATTAACAGCAGATACTGTTTCGCTTTCTGTAACATATTGAATAGTCAAATCTTTTATGTCCAATAATTTTTCGCTCATTTTATAATTCCCCCTAACTCTATTATTGTTTTAATCTTGGATCTAGTGCATCTCTAAGTCCATCTCCTAAAAGGTTCAATGATAAAATAGTTATCATTATAGCCACTCCTGGGAATGTAGTTACCCACCATGCATATCTAAGGTATTGTCTACCTCCAGATAGCATAGATCCCCATTCTGGAGCAGGAGGCTGTATTCCTAGTCCAATAAAACTCAATCCTGCTGTTGATAAGATTGCACTTGCAACCCCTAGAGTTCCTTGTACAATTACAGGAGCCAATGAGTTAGGAATTATATGTCTGAATATTATTCTCGCATTACTTGCACCAATAGCTTTTGCTGCCTCAACAAATTCCTGATCTCTTATAGAAAGAACTGATGCTCTAACTATTCTTGCATATCTAGGTATGTTAGACACACTGATAGCAACCATCAAGTTGATTATACTTGGTCCTAATGCAGAAACAATAGCAATAGCTAAAAGAATGCTTGGTACTGCTAGGAATATATCCATTATTCTCATGATTATATTATCTAATTTTCCACCATAATATCCAGCTAGAGCTCCTAAAGTTCCTCCACATATAATTGAAATCCCAACTGCTACAATTCCAACTTTTAGTGATACTCTTGCACCATGGATAAGTCTTGCAAATATATCTCTACCAAATTCATCAGTTCCAAGCCAGTGAGCTGCACTTGGTCCTTGTAATCTGCTTCCTAAATTTTGTTTAATTACTACTGTATCATAATTTGCTATAACATCAGCAAATAATGCTAATAAAACTAATATACATAGAATAACAAGTCCTAAAAGAGCCATTTTATTTTTCTTCAGCATTCTCCATACTTCTCTCCATTGGCTTCTTTTTTTATTGGCTTGTTTTGCATTTTCTTTAGATGACATCTTAATCCCCCTTACTACTTATATTGTGATTTGATTCTAGGATCAACATAAGCATATAATATATCTACCAATAGATTTACAACACTGAATGTTGCAGCTAAGAATATAACTGCTGCTAGAACTGTAGGAGTATCCTTTTGTCTGATAGCATCAACCATAAGTCTTCCTACACCAGGCCATGAGTAAACTGATTCTGTAAGAACAGCTCCTCCTAAAAGACCACCAAATTGTAATCCAACTACTGTGATTATTGGGATTAGCGCATTTTTAAGAGCATGTTTATTGATTACAACTTTTTCTGCAACCCCTTTAGCTCTCGCAGTTCTGATATAATCCTGTCTTATAACTTCCAACATAGAAGAACGTGTCATTCTTGTTATGATAGCAGCAGATCCTACCCCTAAAGTCACTGATGGTAGTATTAAACTCTTGAGCCCATCAAATCCTCCAGAAGGTAATAATCCTAATTTAACAGAGAAAGTAAGTATAAGCATAAGCCCTAACCAGAATACTGGCATAGAAACTCCTAGTAATGCTAATATCATACTGAAACTGTCTAAGAATGAATATTGTCTTGTAGCTGAAATAATACCAACTGGTATACCTATACAAACTGAAATTATTATTCCAATGACAGCTAATATAAGTGTATTTGGGAATCTGGAAAATATTTCTCCAAATACCTCTCTTCCAGTAGTGTAAGATCTTCCAAAGTCACCAACAACAGCTTTTCCCACATATCTAAAATATTGAACTAAGAATGGATCATTAAGTCCCATTTCTTCTCTCAATTTTAAGATTGCCTCTTTAGGTGCATTTTCACCCAAAATTAACTGTGCTGGATCCCCAGGAGTTAATGACATGATAGTAAAAACTAAAAGCGATACTCCTAATAATACAGGAATAAGTAATAAAAGTCTTCTTAATACGTATTTGTGCATCTTTTAGTACGACACTCTAACTTTTTAAAGTGCTCTCTCCTTTCCTTTAAATTTTAATATATATTTTAATTTTTGTTACAAACCCTTTTTATTTTAAAGGGCTGGATCTAAAAAGTATAAATTTTAGATGCAGCCCTTCTCTAAATATTTATTTTTTAAGTCAGTTTCTTTTAAAATTAATTTTGTTTAAATTTTGTACCATACAATCTATGGTGTCCTGCTGCTTTTAATTTAAAGTTATCTACATATTTTTGTAATCCAGCATTTTGAGCTTTGTATGCTGTTATGTATAAAGGCACTTCTTCTTGAACTATAATTTGTACTTGATTATATAATGCTTTTCTTTCATCTTGATCATTTGAATTTCTTGCTTTTGTTAACAATTCGTCAACTTTAGGATTGTCATAGAATGCTCTGTTTCCAGCTCCACCAAAACAAGATGTATGAAGTAATGGATATAATCCATAGTCAGCATCTCCAGTTACACTTACCCATCCTAATATAAACATTTCATGATCTCCTCTTGAAGTTCCATCTAAGAATGCTCCCCACTCAAGAGTTTCAACAGCTATATCTACTCCAATAGCTCTTAATTGATCTTGAACTATTATAGCTATATCTCTTCTGTCTGGATTTTCATTGATCCAGATTTTTGATTTAAATCCATTTGGATATCCAGCTTCAGCTAGTAAAGCTTTAGCTTTATCTATATCAACTGTCCAAGCTTTTGCTTCATCACTATGCCCAAACACTTTTGGTCCAATAAGTGAATTAGCTTTTGTTGCTGATCCTTTATATACTGTAGAGATAATATCATCTACATTGATTACAGATGCAATAGCTTGTCTTACTCTTACATCATTGAAAGGCGCTTTTTTAGTATTGAATCCAATATAGTCAATTGATAAAGATGGTTCTTCTAAAAATACTAGATTTTTATCTTCTCTTATTCTTTCTTTATCCATTCCTTCAATATCGTAAGCTATATCTATTTCTCCAGTTTCTAATCCTATTGTTCTGTTAGTTGCTTCAGGTATTGCTCTGAATATAACATTTTTTATAGGAGTTTCTCCTAAGAAATAATCAGGATTAGCTTCAAGTACTATTCTATCACCTGAAGCCCATGATACAAATTTATATGGTCCTGTTCCTACTGGATGTTGTCCATAAGAATCTCCAGCAGCTTTGACAGCTTTTTCATTAAGTATAGCTGCTGTTGGATGACATAAGTGGCTTAATAAAGCTCCGAATGGTTGTTTAGTTATTACTTTTACAGTATTTTCATCTACTACTTCTACTTTATCCACAGTTCCTATAATATGAGATACTTGTGGAGAACTTTTCATTCTGTCTAAAGAAAATTTAACATCTGCTGCAGTTAAAGGCTCACCATTGTGAAATTTTACTCCTTTTCTTAAATGAAATACAGTTGTCACATCATCAGGCTGTTCCCATGATTCAGCAAGACTTGGAATAATATTCATATTTTCATCTTGTTCAACTAATCTATCATATATTTGAACTGTTACTTTTGATGACGGTGCATCATTTGTTGCATGTGGATCCAAAGATTTTGCATCTGCTCCGTTAGCCACTACCAGTGTATCTTTTGTTGCTGCTTTTGCTCCTGCTGTTTCTTTACTTCCACCACAAGAGATAAATAAGAATACCGATAGAAGTGCTAGAACCAATAGATGTAATTTCTTTTTCATAAATAACATTCCTCCCTAAAACTATATTTTTATTTCGTTTCATTTTGAAAATTTTTTATTATATTTTCTAAAATGAAAACTTTTTTGAGTGTACATAATTGAAATAATTGTTTTTATTATAACACTCTTTCTATAATAAGGATACAACATTTTTAAAATAAGTAAAGAAATATTTTTTTCTACCGCCCTTAAACATTATCTTTTTTAAATATAATCATAGAAAGAATGTACTATTTATTGGGCTTTAAGTCAAATTTATAAAATTTATATAGCAAATATAGATTTTATATATGATAAAATATCGTATTATTAATAGAACAAGAGTACTAATTTTTCAGTCTTAAAATTAATTTTTTTTAATAATTGATGAAAATTAAGCTTATTTTTTTGAGTAAATTTTTGAAGCTACATAGGCTGTTATCGGTACTGCAACCAAAATACCTATGCTTCCACAAAAAGCTCTTAATATCTCTACAACTATTGATTCAAAGTTCAATATTCTTATAAGAGGATATTGACTTTTCTGCAAATATATAAAAATAGTAGTCATCAGGCTGCTTCCTATATAGGCAAGAATAAGCGTATTAATCATTGTTCCTATTATGTCACTTCCTATTCTCATTCCAGATAAGAAAAGCTCTTTTCTATGTATATCCTGATTTTTTTCTTTTATTTCATTTAATGCTGAAGATATAGACATGGCCACATCCATTACTGCTCCCATACTTCCTAAAATAACACCTGCAGATATTACCTCTTTTATTTTTATGTTCTGCAGCATTGAAGCATAGTTTAAGGCTTCTGTTGTGACATACCCTGTCAGCCTCATTGAATTTACAAATATAAAAGACAATATTCCTGCTACTAAAACCCCACCTATTGCTCCTAATATAGCTATTATCCCCTTATTATTAAACCCTGTCATGAGATATATTGTTATAATAGAGGCAAATAAAGCAGTTGCCACTGATAAAAGAATTGGAGAATATCCCACTATTATTCCTGGAATAAAAACTTTATATATAAATACAACTACCAACAGCAATGCAATCATAGCTTTAAAGCCTTTAAATTTTGAAAAAGCCAGTGTAGTAATTACAAAAAGAGCTCCTAAGTATATTATATCATTTCTTTTATCTTTATCAGCTACATAGTATTTTTCATTTCCCTCTTCATCTATATCATGATAAAGAACTATATTATCTCCCTCTTTTACATTTATATTAAAAGCGTCTTCTCTATAGATAGGAAATTCCACAAGAATTTTATCTCCTTTTCTCTCTCCTTCCATTATCACCACATCATAAAGAAGTATTTCTTTTAACTCTTCAACTTCTTCTTCTGGTGAAAGACAGTCCTCTAGTTTCAATATTTTCCCTTTTATGTATTCTTCTTGAGAATATATAGTTATAGAAAATAATGAATATATCATCAATGTCAGCAATAAAAATTTTTTCATAATCCTCTCCTGTTATCATTTATCCCTATACTATGTAGAATACTTTAAATTCATACAAAATTCAACTTTTATTTTAAAAAAGTTATAAAAAAAACGAGGATATCTCCTCGTTCTTTATTTAATTATTTTCTGATTCCTAATCTAGCGATTAAGTTTCTGTATCCTTCAAGATCTTTCTTAGTTAAGTAAGCTAGTAATCTTTTTCTTTGTCCTACCATTTTTAATAGTCCTAATCTTGAATGGAAATCTTTTTTATGAACTCTTAGGTGATCTGTTAGGTGATTGATCTTTTCAGTAAGAAGTGCGATTTGTACTTCAGTTGATCCTGTATCTCCTTCAAATTTTCCAAATTCTTTAACAATTTCTGCTTTGCTTCTCATAGCCATTTTATATTTCCTCCTGAGTTATATATTATTTGAGCCAAGTAATACGGGGCTAATCGTAAAACTGAGCACAAATTTACTAGATAATCATATCATATTATCTAACAAATGTAAATATTTTTATTCTTTTCATTTTAAAAAACTTTTTTATTCTTGATTCTCTTTATCAAATTCTTTATCTTCTTCTATTTTTTCAATTACTTCTTCTTTTTCTTTCTCTTCTATAACTTCATCAGCTTTTATTTCAGCAGCTTCTTTTTTTGATTCAGCTAAATCAGCAAGAGTTTTTCCATTCATTAGAGCTTCAAATTCTCCTCTATTAAGTGTTTCTTTTTCCAATAAAGCTTTTGCTATAACATCTAGTTTATCAAAATTATCTCTCAATAATTTTAAAGTTTCTTGATATTGAGTATTTATTATTGAAAGAATTTCCTCATCTATATCCTTTCCAGTTTCTTCACTATAGTATTTCTGCTGGAATAAATCTCCTTCTCTAGTTCCATCAAGAAGTATTGGTCCAAATTTATCTGACATTCCATAAACTTTTACCATACTATGAACAATACCTGTAACATGTTGAATATCACTGCTTGCTCCTGTAGTTATATCATTAAATACAATTTGTTCAGCTGCTCTTCCACCTAAAGCATATTTTATCATATTTAAGTATTCACTTTTAAAATAGTAACCTTTTTCCTCTTCAGGAAGTGACATAGTGAAACCTCCAGCTCTTCCTCTTGGAACTATTGTTACTTTATGAACTGGATCTGTATTAGGCAGTAGATGAGTCACAACAGCATGTCCTGCTTCATGATAAGCTGATATTTTTCTCTCTTTTTCTACTACTACTTTAGATTTTCTTTCTGGTCCTATGCTTACTTTTTCAGATGCTTCTTCCAAGTCATCCATAGTTATTTCTTCTCTTCCCGCTCTTGCAGCAAGAATTGCAGCTTCATTAAGCATATTTGCAAGGTCAGCCCCTACGAATCCTGGAGTTTTCTTAGCTATTATAGATAAATCTACATCTTTAGCAATTTTTTTGCCTCTAATATGCACTTTTAATATCTCTTCTCTTCCTTTAATATCAGGATTATCAACTATTACCTGTCTGTCAAATCTTCCAGGTCTCATTAGAGCTTTGTCCAGTATCTCAGGTCTGTTAGTTGCAGCAAGTACTATAATAGTTTCATCAGTTCCAAACCCATCCATCTCTACTAAAAGTTGATTTAGAGTTTGTTCTCTTTCATCATTTCCTCCACCTTGCCCAGAACCTCTTTTTCTACCTACAGCATCTATCTCATCTATAAATATAATACAAGGAGCACTTTTTCTAGCTTTATTAAATAAATCTCTTACTCTTGAAGCTCCTACCCCTACAAACATTTCTACGAACTCAGATCCAGACATACTGAAAAATGGCACCTTAGCCTCTCCAGCTACCGCCTTAGCTAGAAGAGTTTTACCAGTTCCTGGTCCTCCTAACAACAATACTCCTTTAGGTATCTTTGCTCCTACTTTTTTAAATTTTTCTGGTTCTTTTAAAAAACTTACCACTTCTTCAAGTTCTACTTTTGCTTCTGGAATACCTGCTACATCATCAAATGTTACTTTAGAAATCTCTTCTCCATTATCTTTAGCTTTAGATTTTCCCATATTGAAAATTTGAGGTCCTCCACCACTTCCTTTATTCATTCTGTTAAGCATGAATATCCATACTCCTATCAATAGAAGCATTGGGAACCAAGAAGCAAGCATATTTAATAAGAATGGTAATTCTTGAGGTGGAAGTGATTTTATAGAAGCATTATTTTCTTCTATTGTTTTGACTAAAACAGGGTCATCTCCCAATCTGTCAGTTATCATTCTTGCTTTATATGATTTTACTTCTTTCTTTTCATCTTCTGGCGAATAACCATATACATATCCCTCTTTTTCATTAACTTTAATTATCTCTTTATTTTTTACATGACTTATAAACTCACTATATCCAATTTCATTATTGGGAGTTTTAGCATTAGTTGATAAAAGAGCTGGTGCAGAAGCTATCAATGTAACAATGAAAAGTAACATTACAAAACCTTTAAAGTTAAATTTTCCTCCAAGGCTTTTTAATTTATTAGTACGATCTTCTTCTTTGTTACCGTTTTGATTTAACCCATCTCTTAATTTTGATTTTAATTCTTCTTTTCTTTCTTTTATTTCATCATGTATTTTTTCTTTTTCATCTTTTATCTGTTCTTCATCTTCTTGAGGCTTTTTACTATCTGGCTCTTGAGAAGTCTTTTTTTCATCCTCTTTTGGCTTCTCTTTCTTTTCAGAGTCTTTTACCTCTTTTTCTTCCTCTATATAAAGTACTTTTTCTTCTATAAAATCTTCTCTGTTCAACTACTGATCCTCCTTATATTCAATTTTACACAGCTTTTATAATCAGAATTTTTATATTTTTCATTTCCTTTTATTCCTGCAATCCATACTATCTCTTCATTATGTAACACTAAAGGGATTGTATCTCTTTTTTCTTTTGGAACTTTTTCATTTATAAGGATATCTTTTACTTTTTTTTCTGATATCATTCCTATTGGAATCATTCTGTCTCCATCGTTTCTACTTCTGATTTTAAGTTTATCTCCTTTTTTTAAGCTGGTATAAAAGTTTTGTTTATCATATAATATTTCATTACTAAGAACTGCTTCTATTATATAATCACCAAATGTTATCTGACCTGGCACTTCTAATTCAACTTCTTTGATATAGTTATCTTCTTTTTTTGTGTTCTTTTCTATTCCAAGGAAATCATAATCTTTTTTAAGAATAAATTCCCTATTTAAAGAAATATCCTTACTACCTCCTTTATATAAAATATCCTCTATCAGTTGGATTTTCTTTCTTGATACTTCTATTCCATAACTATATAAATATTGTATCAACACCTTACTAAGAAGATACTTATCTAATTGCTTCAATTTTTTTATACTTAATTTATTGTTAACCATGTACTGTTCGAATTTCATTTCCAATACTCTATTTGCTTCTCTTATTTCCTCTATTAAAAAATAAAGTTTATCCTTAAACTTTGGATTATATCTTTTTTCTATAAACGGAATCAGATCAAGTCTTATACTATTTCTTGTAAATTCATTTTCAAGATTTGTTTCATCTATTCTATAAGAAATATTATTTTCATTAAGATACTCAACAATATCCTTTTTATAAATTTCAGATATTGGTCTGATGTATATATCTCTTTTAGCAACAATACCTTCAAGACCTTCAAGACCAGCTCCCCTTATCAATCTAAACATAAATGTTTCCAACTGATCATCTTTATTATGAGCTAAAGCAATTTTATTTGCTCCTGTTTTTTCAAATATCTCTTTAAATAGATCATACCTTGCTTTTCTTCCTGCTTCTTCCAAGGTAAGTCCCATATCTTTTCCTAGTTCTGTTATATTTATCTTTCTACTAAAAACTTGTAATCCTTTTTTCTTTCCATAATCCAATGAAAATATCTCATCACCATCAGAGTTTTCCCCTCTTAAAAGATGATTTATATGGACAAGTACCATATCAAAGTTTATATTCTCCCTAAGTTTCACTAGCATTTCAACTAAAAAAACTGAATCAGGACCTCCTGAAAAACCAACAACTATTTTATCATTTTCTTCTATCAGTTTATTTTTTCTATTTTTTTCTAGGATTGCCTTGTATAAATTCATAAATTCTCCATTTCATTTTCATAAAATTATAACATATCTTACCATTTTTTTGCAAAATAATTTAACTATATTCTTTTATTTTTTATCACTTTATAGTTTTTTGTTTTATAATCGAAGAATATGTTTATTTCTTCTTTATTTCCAGAAAATATATCAAATCTAAAAAATTCAAGTTCACTATTTTTATGTCCTTCCCTTACACTTTTAAAACCTTTCTCTTTTATTATACTGTTATGAAGCTCTGAATCCTTTCTGCTAATTAACCATTCTGGATAAAATCCTGGTTTTCCTAACATTATAAAATCAAACTTTAAATATTCTTCAAATATTTCAACATCTTCAAATTGTTTTTCTCTATAGAAGTCATGCAATATATTAAAAAGAGCTGTTTCTTTATGACTTATTTTTAAATATCCTTTTTTATCATAATATTCTGCTATTTCATCATAAAAACCAAAAGAATTCTCATAATGATTTTTTATTATGTAATCTGTACTCATAGAAAATTTTTCTGAATTATAATAATAATCTAGAATTTTTTCAAGATTTTTGAGCTTTATTATTTCTGCAAAAGATATAAATTTATTTGAAAAAATTTCATATGGCGGTTTAGAAAAATATTTATATTCATACTTTTCAATTTCTTTGTACATTTGAGTTCCCTTTAATAGTTTTAAAAACCCAAGCTGTATCATCTCTGGTTTCAAATCATGAACATATTCAAAAGATTTTTTAAATATTTCATATGTTTCATAAGGAAGTCCAGCTATAAGGTCAAGATGAAGATGAATATTTTTATTTATCCTTCTTACATTATGAGCCAGCTTATCCAATATATTATTTCTGTTTATACTTTTCATAGTATCTGGATTTATAGTCTGCACTCCTATTTCAAATTGAAAGTATTCTTTTGGCACTGTTTCAAGAAAATCCAATGTTTCATCATCAAAAATATTTGCATTTATTTCAAAGTGAAATGTTATCCCTTCTCTATAGTTTTCCAAAAGAAATTTCCATATCTCCATGTATCTTTCTTTCTTCAAATTAAATGTTCTGTCTACAAATTTTAAGAGTCTTATTGGAGAGTCTAAAAATATTTTCAAATCCTCTTTTACTCTGTTCAATGAATAATATCTCACAGTTTTATCTATTGAAGACATGCAGTATGAACAATTAAAGGGGCATCCTCTTGAACTTTCATAATAAAATATCTTAGTTTTATCCTGTAATTCTTCTTTTTCATATGGAAATGGAATTATATCCAAATCTTCTATTATTTTTTCTGAGCCATTAAAACATATCTCTCCATCTTTTCTGTAAACAAGTCCCAATACTTTGTCGTTCTCATTGGTTAAAAAGTTTAAAAAAACTTTTTCCCCTTCTCCAACAAGTATATTGTCTATCTCTGGATTTTCTTCCATTACCTTCTCCCAACCAAAAGACACCTCAGGTCCTCCAAGTATAATTTTTACAGTAGGAAGCACTTTTTTTATCTCCTTTACTATCTCAAACACATATTCTTTATTCCAGATATATGTTGAAAAAATTATTTTATCTGGATTCAGCTCAAAAATATCCTTTATTATATTCAAAAGCTGATTATTAATATTTGTTTCATATATTTCTACTTTTATATTACTATTTGTTTCTGTATATTTTTTAAGATATCTCACTGCCAGATTCAGATGTACATATTGGCTGTTTATGGCAGCTATAACTACTTTGTTCACTATTTATTCTCCTTATTTTTTCTTTGAAATTCCAGATGTTCTTTATATGTTTTACTAAAAAAGTGTCCTCCATCCCCTGTTGCAACAAAAAACAGGTAGTCTGTATCAGCTGGATTGTATGCTGCTTCTACTGAAACTACGCTTGGATTAGATATTGGTCCTGGGGGAAGTCCCTTATATTTATAAGTGTTATATGGTGAATCTATTTCCAAATCTTTATAATACATTCTTCTTTTTTTATAATCATACAAAAAATTCACTGTTGCATCAGAAGAAAGTGTCATTTTCTTTTTTATTCTATTATAAAATACAGAAGCCATAAGAGGTTTCTCTTCATCAAGTTTAGCCTCTCTTTCTAAAATAGATGCCATTATCAATTTTTGGTAGAATTCATCTTTATCTTTATACTTTTCTGGTGGAAATTTTTTCAGAAACTCTCTTAATAAAGTTCTTATAATTAATCTTTCATTATAATTTTCTGGTATATAATAAGTTTCAGGGTATAAATACCCTTCAAAATTCCCTTCTGGTGTAGGATATGGAAACTCTATCCCATTAAATTCCTTATAAAATTTATCTTTGTCTATTCTTCCATTTTTTTCTAAAAGATCAGCAATTTCTGCTATGCTGTATCCTTCTGGAATAGTCAATTTAAATACCTTATCTTTACCTGCCTCAAGGACGTCTATAAGATCTTTCATTGACATTTCTCCTTTTAGTTCATAATATCCTGCCTTTATTCCCTTTCCCTCATTTCTGTATTTCAAATAAACTTTGAAAACAAAATTGTCTGAAACAGGAAGGCTTGATAATGAAGCTTTTAATGGAACACCTCTCTTTATCTCAATTATCTTTCGATAATTTACTTTTTTATTTATTTCAAAGTAGAAGAAAACTACTACTATTGTTGCAACTAAAACAAATAAACCTGCAATAGTATAGATCCATTTTTTCATTTCAGACTCCTTATATTATATTTTCTTATATTATAACATAATCTCCCCTACTATCAAGAATTTGTTGCTTTCTTTTCCAAAAAATGAAAACGACTCAAAAGAAATCTGAATGAGCCTTTGAGCCGTCTTATATATTTATTATTGTTTCTTTTCTTTAGCTTTTTCTATTAAAGGTTTTCTTCCTTTTTTATCTTGCTTGAATATTTCAATAATTTCTTCTGCTTCTTGGAAAGGAACAGATAAGAAAGAGAAGTTTTCATATACTTCAACATTCTTTAATTTTCTTTCATCAACTTTAGTTTTGCTAGTTACCATTTCTACTAATTTCTTAGGAGTCATTTCATTTTTTCTTCCTAAAGCAACAAATAGTCTTACTTTACCAGTTTTTTCTAATGGAGCACTATTATTTATCTCATTGTAATTGCTTTCATCAAGTACATCTTCATATGAATGTTTAATTAAAGCAGCTACAATATCTATAGCATCTTCCCCATTTAAAAGTTCTCTTGAAAGGTCTTTGAAATTATCAAAATTATTTTCAGCAAGTATATGATTTAATTCTTCTATTAATCTAAATTTTTTAGCTTGAATTACATCTTTTACTCCTGGAACTCTTTCTTTTCTGATTTCAGTTTTTACAATTTTTTGAATTTGAAGAAGTCTTCTATATTCCTGAGGAGTGATAAATGTTATAGCAGTTCCTTCTTTACCAGCTCTTCCAGTTCTTCCAATTCTATGTACATAACTCTCAGCTTCCTGTGGTATGGAATAATTGATTACATGAGAAAGATCATTTACATCTATTCCCCTTGCAGCTACATCTGTTGCTACCAATACATTTATTTTTTTAGCTTTAAATCTTTTTAAAGTTACTTCTCTATAGTTTTGACTGATATCTCCATGAAGACCTTCAGCATCATATCCTCTGTCATTTAATTTTCCAACTACATCATTTACATCATTTTTAGTTCTGCAGAAAACTATTCCATAGAAATCTTTAGTAAGATCTATTATTCTGCATAGAGCTTCAAATTTATCTCTTTCATGTACTTCAAAATAAATTTGATCAGTAAGATCAGTTGTAAGCTCTCTAGTTTTTACTGCTAAAACTTCATAATCTCTCATATGTTTTTTAGCAACTTTTAATATTTCATTTGGCATTGTAGCAGAGAAGAAAAGCATTCTTTTATCATCATTTGTAGATTCAAGAATTTTCTCTACATCTTCTAAAAATCCCATATTAAGCATTTCATCAGCTTCATCTAATATAAAATATTTAAGATTATCTAATTTTATAAGTTTTCTGTCCATCAGATCCATTACTCTTCCTGGAGTTCCAACAATTATGTCAGTTCCTTTTTTCAGTTGTCTGATTTGGAATTCTATTGATTGTCCTCCATATACAGGAGTTATTCTTATTTTTTTACCATTTGCAAGACTGTTCATTTCTTCAGCAACTTGGATAGCAAGTTCTCTAGTAGGAGCTAAAACAATAGCTTGTACCACTTTTCCAGGTTCAAATCTTTCTAATATTGGTAAAGAGAAAGCAGCTGTTTTACCAGTTCCTGTTTGTGCCTGTCCTATTATATCCTTATCTCCATCTAGTAATGCTGGTATAGTTAAAGCTTGTATAGGTGTTGGTTTTTCATACCCTTTTTTTGAGAGAGCCTTTATTGTTTTCTCTCCCAATCCCAATTTTTTGAATTCTTCTAATTTTTCCATTCTTCACGTCCTTTATTTAAATTATTTTATTTCATCATACCACACTAAAAAATCTCATATGCATTTAAAAACAATCAGAGTTACTTTCCCTCGTGTTCTACAACAAAAAATGTTTTGTAGCATTATAGGAATCCTCTTGTTCTTTTTAAAGATATTTTTAACGGTGTGTTGTAACAAAATACATTTAAATAAATATCTATCTTATTAAAGAATCCTATGTTTACTACCTAAGAATATATTATACTATACTTTTTAAGAAATTGTAAGTCTTATTTTTGTTCTAAAAATGAAATATGCTCTTTTCTCAATAAAAACAGCATGTTTCAAATGTAAATTATTTTTTTTTGCTTATTTTTTTTATCATAAAACTACTTAGTAAAAGTACAATCAATCCAATAAAAATATTGTAATACATACTCATATCTTTTGATTCTTGAACTGCTTCTTTTTCAACTGTATTTATTTTCCCAGCTATAACTAAATTTCTGTCTTTTATCATACTGCTGAACTCTTCCAAATCATACTTTGGTTTATACAAGTTTTCATTTCCAAAAGTTATTTTATATTTGCCATTTTCTTCTGCTTTAAACATTATCTTAGCAGGAATATATTCTCCTTGAATTTCAGTTATTACAAGAGGTTTATTATCTCCATTTTTTATCTCTAGTATCAATTGTTCTGATCTTGATATTCTTCTGAAATCTATCTGCATATTTTCTTTGTCGCCAACTTTGAAAATAGTTCCAGTTCTATAATAATCCCTGTTTCCGATTGAATAATTTCTTTTAAATTCACCACTGGCTTTTAAATATATTTTATGTATAGGAAGATTGTTAGTTTCAATAGTAATTATACTGGTTTTATCCTTTTCCTCTGATTGATATTCTAATTTTAGTAAAATAGTTTCTGTTTCCTTTTTTTCACTTCCATAAAATTTAAGAACTGCACCTTTAAAATTACTTTCTTTATTCAAATCAGTTACCAATTTATAATATGTATATTTTTCTTCTGGAAAATCTATTAGTAAATTTTCTCTGTCTGGAGTTTTATATATTTCTCCATAAGTTATATACTCCCAATTTTTTCCATTATTACTTCCTAGCAATTCATATTCAAAATAAAAATTCCTTTTAGGTATTATCTCTATTCTATTTCCAAATACATCATCTAACTCAGTTTTAGGAGAAAATTTAAAAACTGTTTCCATTCTTTCTTCTTTAGCTGTTTCTGAAACTATATTTCCTACTGAAATTATCCTCTCTATATTATTATATCCAGCATCTTTTTTTTCAATTACATAAGGTATTTCCTGTCCATTATCATCTAGTATCCTTATATCTCCCAAATCATTTTTGCTTTTAGAGTAAATGTCCTCTGTTATATAAAATTCTTTATATTTACTATTTCCATTTACTTCTATCTCTTTAAAATAATCATAAGAAAAAGATTGCAAAGATATTATAAATAATAGTATTGATATTATTCTATTCACCTTTTTCCTCCTTTTCTAATTTTTTAAGAGCTGTTTGATAGATATAAGAAGTTCCTATTAATATAACTCCCATACTGAAATATGCAAGAAGTTTGTATGTACTGCTGAAAGAAATAAAATCTATAAAGAAACTTTTTAAAACAAAGAATATTCCTATTCCAAGTCCTACCCTTCTTATATTTCTATTAGGTGTTCTGAATCCTTTCCAAACGAGATATCCACACATAAGCAGTCCTACAATATTTATTACCAGATTTGCTCCTTCTATATAAAGTACATTATTCATTAGTACATATGAAACTACGATTATATATATTGATTCTCCTATTATCCATGGAACTTTTTTCTCATTAGTTTTAAATAAAGTAAAATGAATGTCTTTTCTTCCAAAGAGGAATAAATATATATTTGCTGCTAAAATGAAAATTATTAGTAAGATTTTTTCTTTTCCATTCTCATATTTCACATATCCAAATACATTTATCATATTTATTATCAATATTGAAAATATCTCTATTATTGTTAAAAATACCAGACTAAATCTATCCTGAAGTTCTTTAACCTTATAAGTTACAGTTCTCAACAAAATATTTACAATTAAAACTGCTATTAAAACTCCAAACATCTCTCTAGTATAATATCTTCCTGGTATTTTTTTTATATTTAGAAAAATTATATTATTGATGAAAAATATTGAGTATAAGAATATAAGATACTTAAATGGAGCCATCAGACTTTTAATAGTTTTGTTATAACTTTTTTCCTTCACAATAAAATAAACTACAAAAGAAAGTGAAATTATCAAAATATCCTGTATGTACACAAGATAATATTTTTCCTCTCTTATAAAGAAATTTGTTAAAAGAGTTATTAAATATATAAAAACTGCTCCATATTCTATCTCTTTATTTTTATATTTTGAGGCCATAAAGTATAAGAACACTGCTTCCAGTCCCCATGCTAGCACTATGTATTCTTTAGAAAGTATTACAGGAATTATCACTATGAAACATCCTAAAGCTATTACATAGAAAATTTTGGATACTCTGTTTTCTTTAAGTTTATCCCCAAAGAATCCATATATAATACCTACTCCTGCTACTAATCCAGCTTTCATCCAGTTTGGTGTTGTTCCATCTGACAAACTATATATCAAAGAAAATTTCACAATAAGGTTAAGACTGAGAAGTATATAGTCTATAACATTACTTTCTCTGTTCTCTTTTCTGTGAGAATTAAGAAATATAAAGCTATATGCTGTTGTAAATATTACAATATAGAAAAATGCAGTAAGTTTATCTCCCATATTTCTTGACAGATAAAATACTATTCCTCCCATATTTGTTGAACCTATTACAAACCCAATTATTTTACTGTATAACCAGTCTTTTTTCCAAGACACTCCTAAAACTATTCCCTGAAGTATCAGAGAATAAGCTATCAGATAGTATATTTTTGTAATTCCACCTTCATAATAAATATAAGCTCCATATGGCAAATATCCCCCTATTAAAGCTAATATTCCTATAATTTGTGAACTATATCTTAATGCTAATATAACTACTAATCCTGTTAAAATAACTGAGATAAAAAGCCCCAGCATCATAGAAAACAGTCCAAGATACATTGTTGATAGCAAGGTAGTTATATATAGTATTCCTATTCCCCCACCTATCAATCCTACAGCAAAATGTTTTTTGTTCTTTTGATATAATCTCTCACCTGCAAAAAGGAAAATAATTCCTAAGAGATATGATCCTGAACTTTTGATATAATCATTATTAAAGAAGTCTCTAAACTGTGTTTTAAAAACTAAAAATATTCCTAAAAAAATTGATATTATTCCTAAAAAATTAAATCCTTTTAATCCAATAAGTTTTTCCAGAACAAAGTTTTTTTTCTCTTTTTCAAAAAGATATTTATCTTCTTTTAAGTCGTATTCTTTCTGTATTTCACTATGAAATACAGAACTCTCTTCTCCTAAAGCTATTCCAGCTTCTAAAGCTTTCTTCTTTGAATTTTCAATAAATACATCTGCTTTTTCAGCTACTGCTTTTAGTTCAGCTCTCAACTCATGAGATTCTTTAGACATATCTTTCATCAGTTCTTTATCTTGAATATTAATTTTTTTATATAATTCTTTCCTAAAATTATTAAGCCTGCTTATTATTCTGTCTTCAAGGTCTATTTTTACCCTTTTAGCAGCCATTACTTGAAATTTATTTATCTCTTTTTCTCTTCTTAACCTTTTACTTTCCCTTAATTCTTCTAAAAGCACTATATTTGAATTCTTTAAATCTTCTATCTCTTTTATCTTTTTCTGTAATTCATCTTTAATTTCTTTTAAAGTTTTCTCAAGTTTTTCCTTTTCTTCTAAAAGCTGAGTTTCTCTATTGATATCTGCATCATTTTTTATACTTGATATTATAGATTCAGCTTCTGAATTAAGTTTTTTTATTTCTTGATATTTTGCCTCCAAAAGTTCAAGCTCTTTTTTCTTATCTATCATTTTTTCACCTGTTCCTCGTTCTCAATTTCTTCTGTATCTGGAACTTTTTTACTTACTATTTCCATATTTTTAGTTACATACATCAGAAGATACAATACTCCCATAATTAGAAGTGTTCCTGTAAGAAGTGCATAATCTTCCATTTTTAAAATTGAGAACAATATAGAATATATACCTATAAGGAGAACAAACATCCCCAATCCATATTTAATATTTTTGGTAACACTAGTTATATACAAAGATACTGGTACTATAACTGCTGCTGCTGATATTCCATATGCAGTTATAAAACTTATATGTTCTGCCAGTGATAAAAGCAGCAAGTAGAACATAACTAAAGAAAATCCTACAATTCCATACTGAACATAATGAGTTTCTTTCTTCCCTGATATTTCAAAAAGGTATACAGCCAATAAGCTCATCATTATAAATAAAACTCCATACTTAGCTGCTCTTATTACCTGTCTGTAGTGAGTTATTCCATTATATAAAGCCACTCCTGCTTGTGCCTCTGATAAATCTATTTTATTACTTTCACTTGCAAAAAAGTATTGCTTATAATTTCTTGTAAGATGGGATATATTCCAATTTGCTGTAAATCCATTTTCATTTATAACTCTTTCTCTAGGAAGCATTCCATAAAAGCTTGGATTTTCCCATGCTGATTTTATAAAGAAGCTATTGTCTTTTCCCATTGGTAAAAGAGTTATCCCTTCACTACCTCTAAACACTAATTCTATATCAAATGGAATTTCTCCTAATTCTTCATTTTTTATTCCCAGTTTTCCCGAAATTCCTTTAGATATCTGAAATGGTTTTCCCAATCCAGTTCCTGATTCTAATTCTATCTCTTTGCCATTAAAATTAAATTTATCTATTTTAAGAAGAGCTTTTATATCTGTTATTCCTAAAGATATACTTACTTCATTGTAGTCTATAACTGCATTTTCTGGAATATTTGACAACACTTTAGAAAAATTTCCTTTCATGTTTAATTCCCCAGTATACACCATAGATTTATATATACCTCTTTTTCTCACTTCTTCTTTCAAATCAACATTAACATCTAATTTTTCAGGCAGAACCACTAAACTATTTTTTCTCTTTTTACTTTTAACAATTTCGATTTCTTTTCCCTGCTTGTCTACTGTATATTCTCTCTCATAATATTCCTCTGTATAAGGAACTACAATAACAGGTCCTGCTATTGTCTGTGTTTCTCCCCATTCTCTTCCTATATTTTTAATAGTAGAATCATAAAGATAATTTCTCTCATGGACTACTCCATTTACAAACATAAGAGGAATCTGTAACAAAAGGCTGAAAAAAAATAAAAATAGAGCCTTTTTTAGTAGTGGATTACCTGTTGTTTTAACTTTTTTCTTCATTGCTTTCCCTCCTGAATCCATATCTTATATAGATTAAGTTTATCATATTTACTGTTTTTGTTCTAATCCTTTTTTCCTCTAAATTGGAAAGAAGTTTTTTTTAAATTTGGTATTGTCTTTAATCCGTAATTTAGGTATAATAAGAAAATACATTAATTTTTTAATATCACAATTTAAATACAAAAGGGGGAATAAAATGAACACAAAATCAAAAGCATTCAAAGCCGCTTTTCCACATACGATTCCTATTTGTGCTGGTTTTACATTTCTGGGATTAGCCTATGGAATATATATGAATAAGATGGGGTTTTCTTTTGTTTATCCAATGCTTATGAGCCTTACTATCTTTGCAGGATCTATGGAATTTATAACTGCTAATCTTTTAGTATCAGTTTTTGATCCACTAAATGCTTTTTTATTAGCTGTTATGGTTAATGCAAGACATCTTTTTTATGGAGTATCTATGTTGGAAAAATACAGAGGAACTGGAAAGAAGAAACTGTACTTAATATTTGGAATGTGTGATGAATCCTTTTCCATTAATTGTACTGCAGATATTCCTGAAGAAATAGATAAAGGGTGGTTTATGTTTTTTGTTACTCTTTTAAATTATGCTTATTGGGTATCTGGAGCTACTTTAGGGGGAATCTTAGGTTCCTTTATAAATTTTAATACAAAAGGAATAGATTTTGTAATGACTGCTCTTTTTGTTGTTATATTCCTTAGTCAATGGGATTCTCAAAAAGATCATCTTCCAGCTATAATAGGAGTTTTAGCTTCTATTGCATGTCTTCTTGTATTTGGAATGGAAAATTTTATCATTCCATCAATGATAGCTATACTTATTTCACTTACATTGAGCAGAAAGAAGCTTGAGAAGGAGGAAATTAAATGAGACTTACAGTAGAACAAGAAATAATAACTGTGGCTATGGTAGTACTTGGAACTCTTTTTACAAGATTTCTTCCTTTTATAATTTTCCCTGCTAATAAACCTACCCCAAAATATATACAATATTTAGGAAAAGTACTTCCATTTGCTGTAATAGGAATGCTGGTTGTCTATTGTTTGAAAGGAGTTTCAGTTGTTTCATTTCCTTATGGACTTCCTGAATTTATTTCCATTGGTGGGATAGTAATATTGCACAGATGGAAAAAGAATATGCTTTTGTCTATTGGAGGAGGAACTATTCTATATATGATACTTATTCAATATATTTTTTAAATATAAAATCGGCTCACAAAAATATATGAGCCGATTTATTTTATAATATTTTAAAGTTAAATTCAGTTCTGTAACTATTTAGTCATCCAAGCAGTGTACATCCAAATATGTTTTTGGTAAGCTGCTCCTATTCCTGTAAATAAGTCTGCTGTTTCTTGATCTTCAACATCTTCAGCCATTTTTAATGCTACATTCATTTCATCTAAAAGGAGTTTAAAGTTTTCAAGTATTCCTTTTACTGCTTCTACTCCTGTATATGGTTTTGATTCTATTTCTTGAAGCATAGAATGTTCTAAGTATACTTTAAGAGAAGCAAAAGGTCTTCCTCCTATCATTAATATTCTTTCTGCTACTTCATCTATGTGTTCATCAGTTTCAGACATTACTCCATCAAGCATTGGATGTATAGTGAAAAAATGTTCTCCTTTTAAATTCCAGTGGTAATTATGCACTATAGTTTTAAAAATATGTAAATTAGCTAAAAATTTGTTCATTTGATAAATTAATTCTTCTTGTTTCTTTTTCATAGTAAAACCTCCTAATAATTTTGCTCCTTCTTTAGTTGCCACTCTATATATTATTAGGTAAGTTTTTTTTATTCCTTTTAATATTTTAATATTTTTAATCTAGTTCCTGAATTCCCCCTCCATTTACAAAAAGTATCTGCCCACTCGTCCAACTTGAAGCTGGACTTGCAAAATACAATACTGCCATGGCTATATCATTCACTTCTCCCAATCTTTTTATTGGAGTTTTAGCCAGCATTTTTTTCTCTATTTCAGATGTAAGAACTGATGCTAATGCTTTTGTTTTTATTGCTCCTGGACCTATTGCATTAACTCTGATTTCAGGTCCCAAATCAAGAGCTGCATATTTTGTAAGCTGATTTATTGCAGCTTTTGAACTTCCATATACACTCATATTTGGACTTACCATATTACTTGCCATTGAACTTATATTTATTATTGAACCATAATTATCTTTTCTCATGTATGGAGCACAAAGTTTCATAAGAGTAAAAATGCTAAATACATTAAGTTTATATATAAAACTTATGTAGTCCAGAGTTAACTCTTCTAGTTTTTCCCTTCCTCCACCACCTCCACCAGCATTATTTACTAATATATTAACTTTTCCAAAACTCTTTATAGTTTCATCTACAAGGCTTTTCAAGTCCTCTTCTATTGTCACATTGCATTTTACAGCTAATGCTTTCACTCCAAATACTGCAGCTTCCTTAGCTGTTTCCCTGGCTTTTTCAATATCTAAATCACTGCATACTACATCAGCTCCAGCTTCAGCCAATTTTAGGGCAGAAGCCTTTCCTATTCCATCTCCAGCTCCTGTTATAATTGCAACTTTTCCTTTTAAGTCATACTGCTCTATAATTTTCATTGAATCATCTCCTTTAAGAATTTCAATTTAATATATTTCATTATTTCATAACTATTATATCATAATTTTACTAATAAAATCTTTCTTATCCTTTTTACTGAGCATATTTTTACAAATATATGAACTATATTAAAAAAATATAAAAACTATATTATACAAATTCTGGATTATCTCTTATACTTATTTCTAATTAAAATATTTAAAGGAGGATATATCATCATGAAAATAGCTGTGAATAATGGAATTTTAATAGATCCTAAAAATAAAATATTTGAAAAAATGAATCTCCTTATAGAAAATGGAAAAATAAAAGAACTATCATTTGACAAATTATTTGGAGATCAGGAATTGGATTGCCAAGGATTGTATATATCTCCTGGATTTATTGATATACATATGCATGAAGATCCTATAAAAAATGGAAAAATCAAAATAAATATATTTGAAAAAATGTTGAAAATGGGTGTCACTACTGCTATTGGAGGAAATTGTGGAATTGGCCCAAACAATATAAAAGAATATTTAGATACAGTTGAAAAAGGGAATCCAGTAAATTTTGGTCTTTTTCTTCCACATAGTATACTTAGAGAATATATTGGAGCAAATGATAGATATGAAAATCTAGAAAGCAAAGATATTGAAAAAATGTATCAGTATGGTAAAAAACTTATTAAAGAAAATGATCTGTTTGGAATAAGTTTTGGAATAGAATATGTTCCAGGAATAGATTTTAATGAATTAGTCACTTTGTCTGGTCTTGGAAAAAATAGAATAATCAGTGCTCATCTTAGAAATGATGGTTCAGATGTATTTGAAGCTTTAGAAGAATTTTTAGAAGTTGGAAATTATGTAAAAGCTCATCTACAAATTTCACATATAGGAAGTATGGCTGGTTATGGACAAATGGATAAATTTCTTTCTATTCTAAAGGAGAAGAGAGATAAAGGAATTAATGTTTCTTGCGATTGTTATCCTTATGCTGCTTTCAGCACTCATATAGGGTCAGCTGTATTTGATAATGATTATATACAAAAACATGAAATGGAATATAATTGTTTAGAAATCATGGAAGGAAAATACAAGGGTCAAAGATGTACTGAAGAATTATTTAATATTCTTAGAAAAAAAATTCCTGACACTCTTGTTACAGGCCATATGATGCTGGAAAAAGATATAGAAACAGCTCTAAAAGATTCTAATACTATAATTATAAGTGATGGAATATTGGGAAGCGAGGGAAATGGGCATCCTAGAGCAGCTGGTACTTTCCCAAGATTTATCTCAAAATATGTGAGAGATAAAAAAATTATGTCACTGTATGAAGGAATAGAAAAAATAACTTCACATCCTGCTGAAATATTAAAATTAAACAAAGGAAGTTTAGGTATTGGAGATGATGCTGATATCACAATTTTCTCTTTGGAAGAGATGGAAGATAAAGCTACATTTGTAGATAGTACCCTTTCTCCTACAGGAATAAAATATGTTATTATCAATGGTGAAACAGCATTAAAAGATGGAAAGGTTATCAATTCAAAGCTTGGAAAGACAGTTAAGTATCCAAAATTATAAAAATAGGGGATGTTGCAAATTAGTTTATAAATCACTAATTTACAACATCTCCCCTTTTTTTATTATTTAAATATTCATATTTCCAATTTTTAAATTAGTTTTTTTCACACTTTTTCTCTTTGCTTATAATAAAGACCAACACCATCACCAAAAGGAAGCAAAACAAATTTCCCTTCTTTTTTATAAAGATAATCTATAAAACTATCTAATCTTTTCACTATAGTTTTAAACCTCTTTGGGTACTCTTTATACAAATATCCCCTAAACATTATATTATCAATAAATACTATTCCTCCATCATTCAACAATTTATATGAATCTTCAAAAAAGTCCATATAATGACCTTTTGAAGCATCTATAAATACAAAATCAAATCTATCCTCTATTTTTTTTACTTCTTCTAAAGCATCACCCTTAATAGAAATGATATTATTCAATCCAGATTTTTTAAAATTTTCTTGAGCAAGATTATATCTCTCTTCATCTATTTCAATAGTATATAGTTTTCCATTATCTTCCTTTATTTCTTTAGCCATAAGTATTCCAGAATAGCCTATAGCTGTTCCAATTTCTAAAATATTTTTTGTTTTATAACTTTTTATTAAGAATTTTAAATATTCAGCTACCTCTTTTGTTACAATAGGAACATTATACTCATGTGCATATGCTTCCATCTCAAGTATCAATTCATCTTTCTCTTTAATCTTCCCTACTATATATTCATTAGCTTCTTTTAATTCTTCTAACATTTTTTACCTCTTTTTTCTAATTTTTGCAATATAGAATCCATCTAAAATATCTTCATTATAGTCAATTGTAAATCCACCAACCTCATCATAAGTCCCTTTTACATTTTCAGGGATATATATTTCTGCTGTTTCAAATTCTGGATATTTTTTTAAAAATTTCTTTATATTTTCTGTGTTTTCTTCTTTTAAAATAGTACAAGTACTATATACCAACTCTCCTTCATCTTTAAGAACTTGTGAAGCTGACTCAAGTATTTCAAATTGTAATTCTGATAATAATTCTATATTTTCAGCAGTTTTATTGTATATAGCTTCAGGTTTTTTTCTAAGTACACCATAACCGCTGCATGGAGCATCTACTAATATTTTATCAAACTTTTTCCCCTGCTGATTTAATTTCCTTGCATCCATTTTTATAGGTTTAACTATATCTATTCCCAATTTTTTACAATTTTCTTCTATTAGTTTTAATTTATGAGGATAAATATCCAAAGCTAAAAGCTCTCCTTTATTTCCCATTAACTCACCAAGTACTGCTGTCTTTCCTCCAGGAGCACTGCAAGTATCTAAAACTAAATCTTGTTCATTTGGATTTAAATTTTTAGCTGAAAGATAAGATGAGGCATCCTGTACTATTATTTTCCCCTCTTTAAATTCATTGCTATATAGTAATATTCCTGAATCCACATAATATACTGTATCCACTTTTTTTATTATTTCTATCTCTTTACTTGAAAGTAACTCTTCAAACTCTTTTTCACTATACTTTAAGGTATTTACTCTAAAACTTATATATGGTATCTTTTTTAAAGACTCTAAAAACAATTCAGCTTCTTCTCTGTATTCTTCTTTTATTTTCTCATAAAACCATCTAGGATATGATAAAAGAATATCAAGCTTATCTGTTTCTCTCAATTCTTTTATATCATCCTCCATTTCTCTTAAATATCCTCTCAATACTCCATTTACAAATTTACCTACTGGAACACCAAATTTTTTCTTAGCAAGTTCAGAAGCTTCCCACACTACTCCCTTATTATCACTCTTCATGAAAGTAATCTGGTATATAGATATTCTAAGAAGATTTTTTATCCAATCTTTTTTTATTGTACTTACCCTTTTATTTATTTCATAATCTAAAAATATTTTTTTTCTTATTACCCCATAAAAAAGTTCTGTTATAAAGCCTCTCTCTTTTCTGTTTAGAGTATTTTCTCTAAAATAATCATTTAAAGCTATATTGGAATATTTTCCATTTTCAACTTCTTGTATAAGCCCAATGGCTCTTTGCTTTACATTCACTTTTATCCTCCTAAAATCTCTCTATCTTAATTATTATACAATATTTACAGTATAATTAAAAGTTTTCTGTTCAGAAATTAAATTTTTTTATAAACAAATATTGCGTTTTTTCTGAGAAAATGCTACCCTTATATGTGTAACAAAATTTTTAGAAATGGAGGTGGAATATGGAAAATGTTTTGTTTTTCCTAAAAAATAATCAATTAGCAAAATTGAAAGAATCACTTATGGAAGAAAACCCAGTAGATATTGCAGAACTTCTTGAAGATCTTACTAAAGAACAAAGCCTTAAAATATTTAGAATTCTTCCTAAAGATACTTCAGCAGAAGTATTTTCATATCTTTCTTCAGAGAAACAACAGGAAATTGTTGAAAATATAACAGATGAAGAAATATGTCATATAATTGATGAAATGTTTATTGATGACACTGTAGACTTCATTGAAGAAATGCCTGCAAATATTGTAGATAAAATATTGCAGAATACTTCTTCAGACACCAGAAAATTAATCAACCAGTTTCTAAAATACCCTGAAAACAGTGCTGGTAGTGTAATGACAGTGGAATATGTTTCTCTAAAGAGCGATATGAATATTGGACAGGCTTTAAATCATATAAAAAAAGTAGGTATTGATAATGAAACCATTGATATATGCTATATTATTGATAATCAAAGAAAGCTTGTTGGATTTATTTCACTAAAAAGTCTTATTTTCTTAGATGATATACTTCCTTTGGTTGATGCAATGGAAACTAATGTTATTAGTGCTGTTACTACTGATGATCAGGAATTTATTGCTTCTCAATTCAGAAAATATGACCTTACATCTATGCCAGTAGTTGATAATGAAGGAAGACTTGTTGGTATTATTACTATTGATGATGTGGTAGATGTCATTGATCAAGAAAATACAGAAGATTTTCAAAAGATGGCTGCTATGAACCCATCAGATGAAGAATATTTGAAAGAATCTGTATTTTCTCTTGCAAAACATAGAATCATATGGCTTTTGGTGCTTATGATTTCTGCCACTGCTACTGGTACTATCATAAGAAGATATGAAGAAGTACTTCAATCTGTTGTTATTCTAGCTGCATTTATTCCCATGTTAATGGATACTGGAGGAAATGCAGGTTCACAATCTTCTACTTTAATTATCAGAGGAATAGCTCTTGGAGAAATACAAATTAAAGATGTTGGAAAAATACTTTGGAAAGAATTTAGAGTAAGTTTGATAGTCGGGGTCACTCTAGCTGCTGTAAATTTTTTAAGAATATATTTTATAGATAGAGCTGGTCTTACTATTTCATTAGTGGTGTGTGCAAGCTTGTTATTCACAGTTGTAATAGCTAAAGTTGTTGGAGGAGTCCTTCCACTGATGGCAAAAGCACTTAAACTTGATCCTGCTATTATGGCAAGTCCATTGATCACTACAATAGTAGATGCTTGTGCATTAGTAGTTTATTTTGGATTATCAACTCATTTTTTAAATCTTGCATAATATATTTATAATTATAAAGTTATGAAATAGATTAAGTTTTAGAATTTTTTTATCTTTTAAAATTCTAAAACTTTTTTTATTTTTATATTGACATGAAAAATGATTTATGGTATATAATTATTAGCCACACAAGATATAGAGTGCTAAAAGGAGGATTTTAAAAAATGAGAAAAGAATCAAAAGTGTTTCAGGCAGAAACAAAAGAATTACTTAACTTAATGATAAATTCTATCTACACAAATAAAGAAATATTTTTAAGAGAACTTGTGTCAAATGCAAGTGATGCAATTGATAAGTTAAAATTTAATTCTCTTACTGATAGTGAAATATTAGGTGAAGATAAAGATTTTAAAATAACATTATCAGTGAATAAAGACAAAAAAGAATTGACTATAACAGACAATGGTATAGGAATGACTTATGATGAAGTAGCAGAGAATATAGGAACTATTGCTAAATCAGGTTCTAAAGCTTTCAAAGAAAAATTGGAAAATGCTTCAAAAGATGAAATAGACATTATTGGACAATTTGGAGTAGGTTTCTATTCTGGATTTATGGTTGCTGATACTATTACTCTTGTTACTAAATCTCCTTACTCTGATAAAGGAGTAAAATGGATATCTTCTGGAGATGGTTCTTATGAAATTGAAGAAATTGAATTAGAAAAAAGAGGTACATCTATCACTCTTTCTATAAAATCAGGAGAAGACTTTGATAGCTTCCTTGAAGAGTGGAAAATAAAAGACCTTGTTAAAAAATATTCTGATTATGTAAGATACCCAATCTATTTTAATGATGAAGTAATTAACTCTACAAAACCTATATGGAAAACTGATAAATCGACTTTAAAAGATGAAGATTATAATGAATTTTATAAATCTAATTTTCATGACTGGGAAGATCCAATGATGCATTTTCATTTAAAAGTGCAAGGAAATATTGAGTATACTTCACTTTTATATGTCCCTAAAAAAGCTCCTATAGATTTTTATACAAAGGATTACAAAAAAGGACTTCAGCTTTATACTAAAAATGTATTTATAATGGATAAGTGTGATGAATTAATTCCAGAATATTTTAGTTTTATTAAAGGCCTTGTAGATTGCGACAATCTTTCACTTAATATATCAAGAGAGATTTTACAACAAAATAGTGAACTTCAAGCTATCTCTAGAAACCTTGAAAAGAAAATAATAAGTGAATTTGAAAAACTTTTAAAAACTGATAGAGACAAATATATAGAATTCTGGGAAGCCTTTGGAAGAAATATAAAATTTGGTATCCATGATATGTTTGGAATGAATAAAGATAAACTTCAAAACCTTCTTATCTTCAGAAGTTCTCTTGATGAAAAGTATGTTACCCTAAAAGAATATACAGAATGTATGGGTGATAGAAAGGAAATTCTTTATGTAGTAGGAGAAGATTTAGCTACTGTTACTTCTCTTCCTAAAATGGAAGCACTAAAAGAAAAAGGAATGGAAGTTCTTTTGCTTACAGATAAAATAGATGAATTTGCCCTAAAAACTATGATGGAATATGATGGTAAATCATTTAAATCTATCAATGATTCAGATTTCAAAATTGATGACAGTAAGGAAAAAGAAGAAGAAATTAAAAAACTTTCAGAAGAAAATAAAACACTTCTTGATAAAATAAAAGAAGCACTGTCAAATAAAATAGTTGATGTTGAACTTAGCAATGATTTAGGGAAAGCTGCCTCTTCTCTTTTGGCAAAGGGAAATGTTTCATTAGAAATGGAAAAAGTACTTTCTCAAATACCTGGAAATGAAGGGGTAAAAGCTGAAAAAATACTTGCTTTAAATCCTGAACATCCTGTATTTAAAAAACTTCAATCTTCTGAAAATACAGAAACTTTCAACGATCTTCTTGATGTATTATATACTGAAGCATTGATATTAGAAGGATTCCAAATAGAAAATCCTGTAGATTTCATAAAAAAATTAAACAATCTTATTAAATAATATCTATTAGGGGGAGCATAACTTATATATTTAAGTTATTCTCCTCTATTATTTTTTTAAAAAACATTGTATAATTAATTAAAAACTATATCTCAAGGTGGGGTAAAATGAAAAATGAGATCATCGATGAAGTTCCTATCTATCAGAAAATTGCAATCGATATTGCAAAAAAAATAATAAATGGAAAATATAGTCTTGGCGAAAAACTTTCTGGAAGATCTACTCTTGCTACTGAATATAGAGTTTCCCCAGAAACTATTCGTAAATCTGTATATATTTTGAAAGAATTTGACATATTGAATATTTCTAAAGGAAGTGGAATAGAAATAAAATCTATTGAAAATGCTATCAGATATATGGAACAATATGGAGAAAGCCAAACTATTGATAGCATAAAAAAAGATATTCATGACTGGGTAAAAAGGCAGAAAAAAGAAAATGAAAAACTTCTAAACAGTATAACAAAACTTTTAGAAATCACAGATAAATTTGAAGCTGTAAATCCTTTTACACCTTTTGCTATACGTATTACTCCCAGTATGAATTTTATAGGAAAAACAAGTGCTGAAGTAATGTTTTGGAATCATACTGGAGCTACTATATTTGCTATTAAGCATGGTGAAAAAACTATTCTTTCACCAGGACCGCAAACTGTTTTTCAAGAAGGAGATATCCTTTATTTCATAGGAGATGAACAATCTTATGACAGAGTTAAAAATTTTTTTACTAGTGCTATTCAAAGCTAAATAAAAAAACTGATCTGAAGACATTTCATCTAAAGATCAGTTTCTTTTAATATTTGACTATTTCATTATTTCAAACATATAAATTATTTCTTCCTGTTTTTTCATTTCATCTTCTAAGGTTCTTTTTGCATCAGAATATTTTTTTGCAAGCTGATTATACTGTCCTTTATAATATCTAAATTCTTTTACATCTGCTATACGTCTTTCCTGAGCTATTATTTGTTGGTATGTTGCTTTTTGCTCTGCTAGTACTTTTTCAGCTGTTTCTGCCTCTGCTTTCCTTTGGTCATACATAGCTCTTTCTTCAGCTTCCAACTGTTGAAAATTTTGTTCAAGCTGCTCAAGTGTTACCATAACATCTGTTGCTGCAAAAGCTGTTACAGATACCACTAATAGACACCCTAATAATATTTTTTTCATACTGTTTTCATCCCCCTTTTTTGTTTTATGTAAGAGAATGACTTTAAAATATAATTTTAATCTATTTCTTCAGCCATTCTCTATCATTTAATTAATTAGAATTTGTAATTAAATCTTACACCATACTTAATTGATGAATCTTTTTTATGATTTTCATCTGCTGCCTCCACTTCAAATGTTACTCCCATGTGGTTAGCCTTTTCTATTGTAAGTCCAACTTTTCCACTCAGTTTTCCTTCTCTTTCTTCTGGAGTTATCAGACTGTAATATCCTTCTTCTCCATTTTTAAGTCTTGCTTTGTTTCCATCATAGTTATCTCCAAATTCATATGCATATTTCACATCTGCTGTTACTTTTACTGAGATGTCATTTCCTGCATAGATTCTTTGTGATGCTTTCACTCCTGCTCCAGCCTGTGCGCTTAAGTAGTCATTATCTTTAATCTGTACTTCAAGTCCGCCTTTGCTTCCTGCGCTTTCTTTAAAGTCATCTATTTTTCCATATTCCAAATCTAAATCAGCATATACATCCAACTGTCTAGACAAGTCTGTATAGATAACTTTTGTAAGTCTGTTATCAAGTGCTACAGAGTATGTATTATACTCTCCCTTATTTTCAAATGTTTCATGAAGGTTAAGTTTTCTCTTAGCAATATGTCTATTGTATCCAAGCTCTATTCTTGACAGCCATGATACTTTATGTTCCTCACTTAGATTTTTAACTCTGTGTGCTCCTACTCTTAGTGAATATACATCCTCTTTTGATCCACCATCATCAAAGTCAAACTTTGATCCTGCAAATCCTATTGTATATCCATATTTGCTTCCATACTCTGCTCCTTCTTTTTCTTTCATATATAGAAGTCCCATTACCTTGTAATCATATTCATCTATTCCTAATGTAGAATCTCTATATTTTCCATCAGTATAGATCACACTGTATTTACTGCTGTCTTTAGTCAGATTATATGAAGATTCAAGTTCATAGAAAGAGTTATCAAAAGCCTGATTGATATCCTGCATTCTGCCTTGAATAGTTGCATAAATATCCCCTCTGAACTCTGAAAGTTTTTGTGATGTTTCTCTTTCAAATTGATCTGATGGTAATCCATCTAAATATTCATTTAAACCTTTTAGTATTTCAGCATCTCTTCCACTTCCACCACTATTTTTAAGTATATTGTCAAGTCCCTTATCCATAGCATCAAACTGTTCTCCTATTGTCAGATCAGCATATGGTCTTTTTGCCACTGCTAAATGTCCATCTGTTGTTATCTTCGCTACAAATAATGGCGATGTCTTTGTAGATAGTTTTGAACCTGATATAGTTCCTGCTGCTGTATTTACAAAGTTTTGGAATAGATATGAAATTCCATTTCCTGTAGATGCAAAGTTAGACAGCAGCCTTACTTCTCCAGTTACATTTGAAGCATTGAACATAGGTACTCCTGTTGTTGCATCTACATATGCTCCATTTACAACAATAGCTCCTGCTGCATTCAATGTTCCTCCAATAGCTACATACTGATCATTAATTGTAATAGTTCCATCAGATTCTATTTTTACGGCTCCAATATTAGCTGTTCCAGATGCTCCGCCAAGATTTGATTCCGTTCCACTTCCTGATACATTGATAGTTCCTTTATTGATAACTGTTCCTGCTCCTTGTATTCCTACTCCACCAGTTACATTAAGTACTCCTATATTGTTAAGAGTCCCTCCATGTTCCACCAGCATTCCAATTCCAGCATTTACATTGATAGTCCCTGTATTAATAATTGCCCCTCCATTAAACGCTGCCATTCCTACAGTTTCTGCTCCACATATTGCCAGATTAGTTCCAAGAGTAATAGTTCCTTCATTTAATGCTATTCCTCCATCTTTTACAAGTATTCCTACTCCGCCGCCATCAAGGTTCAATACTCCAGTACCTTTATTTGTAAAGTAGCTTCCTGTACCTGTTACATAAACCCCTACTGAGTGATCATGATTAACAGTGATTGTTCCTGTATTTTCAGCAATGCTTCCTCCTGCCAGATACATTCCAACAGAGTTTAAATGCTCATCAGTTTTACTATGATCTCCTGATGCTCCTAAATCAGTAGCTCCTACTGTTATATTTCCAGAATTATATATTTTATTCCTTCCATTAGAGAAAATTCCAACTGCTGATGTATCAAGCACCATACCAGCATTATTATTTACTACTGTTTCCAATGCTCCTGACTGGTTTACATAAATACCATATCCACCTTTTCCTATATTCCAACTGGCTGCTGATGTTGTCATTATTCCTGCTCCATCAACTTTATAAATACCAATAGACTTAGCTCCTACACTTATAGCTCCATTATATATTACATCTCCAGTTCCATGACTTACAACTCCTACTGCTGTATCATTTCCAAGAGATATATCTGAAGTAACTTTCATATCAATCCCTTTGCCATAAAAAGCAATTGTCCCGTTTCCTCCAGTTGTTCCTGATGCACCTGTAAATGATGCTTCCATATTTCCAGATGTTCCTGTTCCATAGAAACCAATAGCTTTATCTCCAAGAGTCATAGTATTTCCTACTCCCAGATGAGTTATACTTCCTCCTGCCATCTGATCTCCATAGATCCCTATACTGTTATCTCCTGCAGCAATATTTCCACTTCCTGTATATATACCGCCTTTCATAAAGATTCCTATAGATGAGCTGCTCTTATCAGCTGAATATGTAGAATTTCCTACAGAAATTCCTGAATTTGCTATGATATTACTATTTTCTCCATAAATCCCTATGTTTTTATCTCCTGATACTGACACTATTCCACCAGCAGTAATTCCAGACCCATTCTGTGCCATAATTCCTACTTGATTTTGTCCTGTAATACTTACTCCACTGGCTGTACCTGATGAACCATTCAATACCATTCCTATTGTATAATTTCCTGTCTGATTAATAACTGGAGCTGTTCCTATTCCAGCTACACCATCATAATAGATACCCATTGAATATTTTGAAGCTGTTCCACTTTGCAGATTAATAGCAGTTCCTGTCAGTGCTGGTACAGAACCTTTGATATATGCTCCTATTCCACCATTTGTTACTGTAATTGATGTCGCTCCAAGTGTTGCTACAGTTCCACCATTGGCAGCTATTCCTATTTGATCATTTACAGTAAGATTTCCAGCAAATGATAAATTTCCACCATTTGAATAAAGATAAACTCCTTCAGTCCCTACACTTATTTTGGAAACATCATTTATTACAGCTGTTGATGCTGCACCATTTACATATACTCCAATTCCATTATTTCCTGTTGTAACTGTAGACCCTGCGCCAAGTGTTACATTAGCTCCATTTGCTGATACAAGACCTATTGAGTTATTTCCAGCGCCTACTGATATATTTCCATTGATTGTTCCTGTTGTAGCTGTTCCTGTAGCCATTACTCCAATACTGTTTCCTCCAAGTGAGATAGTTCCTACTGAAGCTGGTACAGCTGTATTTTCAAGTACAAGTCCTGTATTATTTGAACCTGTTCCTGTAATGCTGTTTCCTGATGCAAGACCTGCTCCATCTTTCAGATAAACTCCTATTCCATCACTTCCATTCATCTTTATATCATCATTTTGAACTGTAATACCTACTCCATTAAATACTGCATATATTCCTATTCCATTTGTTCCTACATTAATAGTTCCAGTATTTACTACATTTGCTGTATCTGTATATATTCCTATTGATGGGTCATCTCCAATAGATTTTCCAGATGCGCTGATAGTTCCTGCATTTGTTATTGTCACTACAGCTCCTGGCCCTGCTCCTGATTTTATAGCTGCAAGTCCTATTCCTCCACCAGTAGCATTGATAATTCCTGAAGCTGTATTTGTTATTACTTTAGGAGTAGTTGTAGCTGCTCCATATTCTCCTAAAAGTCCTACTGCTCCTGTTCCAATATTTAATGTTCCACTTGATGTAAGGCTTCCATCTTTTGTAGCTGCAAGAGAACCTGATCCTGTAACACTGATATTGCTTCCAATATTCATTGTTCCACCATTATTGTATATTCCTATTCCTCCTCCTGATGAGAAGTTAAATGTAAGGCTTCCTGTTGTTCCAAGATTAGCTGTTCCCTGATCTATATATACACCTGTTCCACCATTTTTTACATTCAAAACAGTTGTCCCTGTTGTAAGAGTAGTTCCATTTGCTACATAGATACCTATTCCATTTTCAGTAGTAACTGTACCATTGTGTGTAAGATTAGCTCCTGTTCCCAGATAGATTCCTACTCCATTTTTAGCATTTACAGTTACATTGTTCATAGTATATGTTCCTATTCCATTTGCCAGAAGTACTCCTATTGATGTATTTAATGAGTTAGTACCAGTTGTAATTACAGATCCATTAAATGAAACTGTATTATCCAGTACATATGCTCCAACAGAATCCTGTCCAGTTGTTATATTTCCTGATATTACCGAACCATTTTTAGCTGCAACTCCTACTGCTCCTGTTCCTGCTACATTTACTGCAAAATCTATCTTAGCATTCTCACCAAATACTCCTACTCCTCCTGAACTTATATTCAAAGTACCAGCAGTTATTTTATTAGCATCTGTATCTTTTAAATAGATTCCTACTGCATTTGATGTGATACTTCCTCCAGTTCCATCAAAGCTGTTTCCTCCACCATCTACATATACTCCTGTTCCTGTTGTTGCTGTTATTGTTCCTGTATTCTTTCCTGAACTTGTTCCAGCACCTGCTACATACATTCCAAGATTATTTCCTACAGTTATTATATTCTTATTTTCTACTGAAGCTGTATCTGATGCTGCATCAGCTTTAGCTACCATTCCTGCTGAGGATGTTCCTGCTGCTCCAGTTAAGTTAATAGTTCCATTATTTATTCCACTTCCTTTTCCTGTATATACACCTATGTTGTCTGTTCCTGTCATAATTATATTTCCATTTGAAGTCAGTGTTGAGCTTCCTCCTACATATGAAGCTATATTATTATTTAATCCTGTAGATGTTATATTTTTAGTATTTACAAGATTTATCCCATCTGCTGCATATATTCCTATACTTTTATTTCCTGCAAGCTCAATTTCAGATCCATTTGTTACAGTTCCTGAAGCTGTTCCTTTACTGTAGTATACTCCTATATTATCAACTGCAGCTGTATTACTTACAGTGATTTTACCTCCAGTTGCATAAGCGCCATCAGCAAGATACATTCCTGTTCCTTTATCTGTATCTGTATTAAGAGTTAGTCCTACAGCACCTATTGTTACAGCTCCTCTACTTCCATATACTCCTACTGCTCCTACTCCTGATGCGCCTCTGGCAGTTACAGTTCCTGTTATAGTTGATCCATCCTCAATAAATACTCCTGTAGTTTTTTCTCCATCAGCTGTTACATTTACATTTAAAGTATTATTTCCTTTTGAATAGATACCTACTGCTTCTTTCTGGACAATAAGCTGTCCTGTTGTATTGCTTGTAAATGTACTTCCTGTACCAGCATTTTCAAGATAAATTCCTACAGTTTTATTTCCTGCTGTTGCTGGAGTTCCCATTCCATCTATTGTTACAGTTTTACCTGCATCTATTTCAACTGCTGCATCTTTCCCATAAACATAGATGTTCTTATTTTCATTGCTATTTATAAATGACATATTATCTTTAAATTCAACAGTAGCTTCATCTGCAAATACTCCCAGACTATTTGTTACTCCTGATATGAAATTAATATTATTTCCAATGTTTAGCTCTGTCTTTGCACCATCTTTAACAAAGATACCTGTAGAGTTATTCACATTAAGATTTATTATATTTCCATTGGCAACTGTGTTGCCAGTTCCTTCAGCGTACATTCCTATATGAGTAGAATTATTTACATTGATAGTTCCTGTATTAATTATTTTCCCTAACTTTGTATACATACCTACAGCGCCAGTTTTTGTTCCTGTCAGATTAATAGTTCCTGTGTTAGTTGCTGTATTAGCGCTTGTATTCCCTTTCAGGAAGATACCTACTCCATCTTTTCCTACATCTATCTGTCCTCCAGATGACAGGTTCATCTTTTCTACAAATATAGCTGTTCCTTTATCAAAAGCTGAAGCATCTACAGCTACATTTATGCTTTGTAACTCTGAACCTATTCCCTTGTAAAATATACCAGTTTTACCATTCACATCTGTTCCTGCTCCTGCTGCAAGAGTAACTGATGTAGCTGTGATACTTGATGTTCCATCAGCCATTACTCCAATTCCATCTGCTCCTAATGTAAGAGTTCCAAGACTGCTGATAGTTGAACCTTTAATTCCATATATTCCAATTCCTTCTTTTCCTGTTTTAATATTTCCATTATTGGCAATAAAGGATTTATCTCCATAGATTCCTATAGCTGCATTTGTAGATGTAGATTCTCCTACCTCTATTGTTCCAGCATTTGTTACTTTGGAATTTGTATTTGCTCCTCCACTGTTATTATATGCATAAATACCTATAGTTCCTGTTCCATCAAGTTTAATATCCTGATTATTAGTAATCTCTATTTTTCCTTGATTTGCAAAAATTCCACCACTTCCAAACTCATCTGCAATAGGAGTTCCCATAAGCTGTTCTCTATATGTCATTCCTAATATTCCTATGGCATTTTTTCCTGCTACACTGATCTCTCCAGCATTTGTTACAGTGCTTCCATTTACTGCATAAACTCCTACTCCACTTTCATTTACAACATTTGCTTCTTTTTCTACCTCTACTGCTGCGCCTGCTGCAATATCCACTTTACCAAAGTTCATGTATAGTCCTATTGCTCCAGCACCTGCATCTGTTCTGTCAGCTATGACTTTAGAACCTGTTTTTAGATTTATTTGTGCATCTGCTGCACTTGTTGCTGCTTTACTTGAGTTCATTTCAAGTCCTACTACTTGATTGTTAAAGTATGAAGTAGCATATGCTGTATCAGTTGAACTTGTTACTGTAACTCCTGTATCAACTGTCAAATCAAGTCTTTGTCCTAGAAATCTTCTAGAATAGAAATATCCAGTAGTAGCATCATTTTGACTATACTTATCCATATTAGCATCAATAGTCAAATCTCCACCATCTACTGTTGCTATCTTATATTTATCAAATGTAGTTAATCCAGAAACCCCATCTACTATTGTTACTCCTGTTCCTAAATTTGTTTCAACTGTAGCCTTTAAACTATTAGAAAGAAGACCAGTAGCATTTTTTAGATTTGCTACTGTAGCATCATTTGACATCATTTTAATAGTTGTATTATTTAAAGTTATCTTTGGAGAAAGCAGATCAAGCTCTACTCCTGTTGCTTTTCCTGCAAGTTCTAAATTAGCATTACTCAAGTTGATAGTTCCATTTCCATCAGAATATGCTGCATATCCCTCTCCTGAATATTTTAGCTCTGAACCTATCAGGCTGATACTTGTTCCTGTACCAAATGCTGCTACTCCTGCTGCTCCATTTTTTACTTCTATTTTAGCAGCTCCAAGAGTTACATTTGCTCCACTCTCTGCATATATAGCCAATCCTTTTGTCACTGGATTTGATGTATCATCTACAGAAATTTTTAAATTTGCCCCTATTGATGAAGATACAGTTCCTCCAGAACTATATATTGCAGTTGCTCCACTTGAAGCATTTAAATTTACTGTTCCTGCCGAAACATTCACAGTTCCACTTTTATTGAAAAGTACTCCGCTTTCAAGACCAGTAGCACTTATTGTTCCACCTGTTATCCCAAAATTTCCCAAATTAAATATAGATGTTCCTTTATTTCCTATATAACTTATATTTCCACTATTGGCTCCTGTATTTCCAGCTGCTATAGCCATGCCAATACTTTCTGTTCCTCCTACATTTATTATTCCTTTATTTGTAGCAGAAGCTCCTGTTGAACCTATAAAATTTCCTGCTGTCAAAGCATAAAATTGATTCATATTTGCAGTAATAGTTCTCCCTGTATTCAAAGTAACTTTACCTGTTCCCCCAGCCTGCATGATACTATTTTGTGTTCCAGCAGCTGTTACAGAAAGATTTTTATCTAAAATAATCTCATCTATATCACTTCTAATAAGTGTACTTTGAGTTGCTGTAGAAAGAAAATCAAATGTTGTTCCTAACCTTGTACTATCCAAAGTCATTGCAGTATGGTTTGTAGTAGATGTATTATTATTTCTAAGAAATCCTACATTTTTATTTCCACCAACTTGTATCTGTATACTATTAGCATTAGCAATTGGGTCTCCACTAGACATTCCTTCAGCAATAGATATTCCTACATTCTGGCTTCCCATTACCTTTATAACTCCATTTGAGCCATAAAATTTAACCATATCATAGTATTGACTTCCATAATATTTTTGTCTATATCCATAACTTTGCTGCCCAGATATTTCTATATTTCCAAGATATACATCAGAATTAGGCCCTCTTAAATTAGCAGCATTTTGTACAAGGTAATAACCAAAATCTATCGCTACACTTTTATAAGCTCCACTACTTATCTTTATTAACCCATCATTTCTTGTTTGTGGTCTTTTGTTAAAGAAAGCATTTTGGCTATTACTAAAATATTCTGTATCTATCATTATCCCTATCATATTATATCCACTATTTAAATCAATTGTACCAGAGTTCTTTAGTATAGAAGTTGTTGTTCCATTATTAACATTTGCTACAGCAGTAGTTCCACTTCCTCCACCTGCTAACAACTGATGCTCAAATCCTAATATTCCTCCATTACTTCCAGAAGAAACTCCATGTAATGTCAATGTACCTTGAAAATTAAATGTCTTGTCTGCACTCGAAGTTTTTCCTACTTCATAAGGATTCAAACTTACAAACATTGGAAATTTAGATGTAGCTGTTGATCTCATTGTATAGTTTCCAGCTACAGATACATCATGGTCTAATACATCACTTATGAAAGTATTAAAGCTCCCAAATCCATAAGAAGAATTAGCTGGAAGAACAGAAGCATTGGCTGTCATTGTTCCAGTCCATTGTACTGTAGTTTCATTTGCTGAAATATCTATTCCCCCAGTTGTATATGTAGCAAAGTTCATTGCTGCAATTCCCTGACTTCCATTGAACTGTACTTGTGTATCCTGTCCAAAACCAGTTCCTTGGAAAGTAATATTTACAGGTGTTAAAACTGTAATTGTTGGGGTAGTTGGAGTAGCTGGCTTGTTAGGTGTATCAATTATAAGAGGTGTATAACCACCGGGTGCTATTGGTGGCGCCACTGTAATATTTTTATCAGCTGGTGTATTTGGTGTTGTTACTGCTGGTGCTGTTACTGATATTGCTGTGACTGCACTTGGTGTACTTACATTTACACTTACTGTTGCTGGTGTTCCTGGCAGTACCAATGTAGGAGTTGTTACAGTAGGGATAGCCACTACTCCTGGAATTACTGTTCCTGGTAATGTTCCCAGACTTACAGTTGGTGTTGAAGCACTTACATTTATATTAGGTTCTATTATTGGTAATTCAGGATTTAATGGCTTTATATTTGCTCCCAAGTTAATTGTTTCACTGAAACTTTCAGTATCAACAGCTACTCCATTTCCAGACATTATTTTATCTTTCCCAATATTTCCTGTAGATCTAAGCAGACTCCTTCCGCTCTTTGTTCCATAATGTTTGTTTATTGCATCTATTGTTTCTGCAAATTCTTTATCTGTTCTGTCTTTCATTTTTCCATTATCTAAGTATTGATATGAAAGAAATACCTGTGTACTGTTGAATAGAGGTTTTGAATAAAAATCTCCCTTTCTTACAAGTTTCACAAAATCTGAATTATATTCTTTTATAAGTCTTTCATTTTCTGCTATTTTTCTTTTTATTTCTTCTCGTTCTGTTTGTATCTTAGTTAAAAGATCGCTTTTAGTTTCCTGTATCTCCTCAGCTGTTATTCCTGCACTAAAAGATATCCCTCCTGTTATCATGAAAGCTATCAAAAGTGAAAGAGAATAACTGACCTTTCTTTTCAAAAATCTTTTTAAAGATTTTTCAATGTCGTTCTTTCTCATAAAACTTCCCCCTTAATTCCCTACTTTTACTTTCTGCTCCATCTTATCTAATCTGCTCAAGTATTCATTAAGTTTTTCATTTTCAAGTAAAAGTACTTCAATCTCATTATTATTTGAATTAAACTCATCATATACTTCATCAAATTTCTGACTTAAAAATACTCTGTTTTCATCAGATTCCATTCCCAAAACTTCTTCAAGTTTCATAATTTCCTCTTCTTCCATCTTCAAGAAAGACATTCTTTCCTTTCCAATTTCAAAAGCTCCAGTTGCTGCTGCCATTCTTACTTCTGGAGTATTCTCACTTCTAAATACTTTTTCTTCTAGAGATTCATTCATATCTCTCCTGATGTCTTCTAATATTTTCTTTCCTTTTTTTTCTTCAGCCTTTTCAGCAACTATTCTTACTTTTTCAGCATCTTCAATAGCTTTTTGTTTTGCTTTTTCCTCTGTTTGAATTTCTCTTCTTATCTGTTCAAGAACTTTTTTTCCCTCTTTTTCACTTATTTCTTGTGAATAAAGTGTAGTTGTTAAACAAGATAGAAAAAGAAATATCCCCAACATCTTTTTCATGTCTTTTTCCTCCTTTACAGCTAGTTTTGTCAAACAAATAATACATTTTAATTCTTTAAATCAATTTTATTTCTTGTTATTCCTCATGAATAAAATGTACTATTTATATATAAAAAGAACTTTTATAGTACAATTATAGCATGGTGTTCATTTTTTTTAAAGAATATATTTATTAAAATGTTTTATTAATAGCTGCATTTATTATTTTTAAAAAATCAACACATAAATGTTCTAAATAAAATCAAGCAAACAAAAAAAGAGAATGATTTCTTAAAATCATTCTCTTTTTATCATATTTTTTTATTTTTCAGATATTTTTTTTGCTTTAATCCATTCTGACTCTTTTCCCATAGTATAATTTCTTACAAAATTATTTTTATATTCTCCAAATTTATCTGCTATTATAGCTTCCCTAGCATTCTTCATTAATTTTAAAAGAAAATATAGATTATGGTAAGTAGCAAGTCTTTGTCCCAATATTTCTTCTGCCTTAAACAAATGTCTTATATATCCTCTTGTATAGTTTCTGCATACATAACAGTCACATCCTTCATCAAGCGGTCTGTCATCTTCAGCATAAGAAGCATTTTTTATAACAAGTCTTCCATATTTTGTAAATACAGTTCCATGTCTTCCTATTCTGCTAGGCTGTACACAATCCATCATATCTATTCCAGCTTCAACAGCTTCCAACATATCAAGAGGCTCTCCTACCCCCATTAAGTACCTAGGTTTTTCCTCTGGACATTTTTCTACTATATGATGAAGTATTCTATACATATCCTCTCTAGGCTCTCCTACAGCCAATCCTCCTATTGCATATCCAGAAAAGCTTTCATCCATCTCCATCAGTTCATTTAAACTTTTATCTCTAAGGTCCTCATATACTCCTCCTTGAACAATTGCAAACAGTCCTTGTTCATCAGGTCTCTTATGAGCCTCTATACATCTTTTTGCCCACCTAGTAGTTCTTTCAATAGATGGAATTATGTATTCTCTTGTAGATAAACCTGGAGGACACTCATCAAAAAGCATAACTATATCTGATCCAAGATTATTCTGGATATCTATTGATTTTTCTGGAGAAAGGAAATGTTTTGATCCATCAATATGTGAACTAAACTTTACTCCCTCTTCTGTAATTTTTCTCAAAGCTCCAAGACTAAATACCTGAAATCCGCCACTATCTGTGAGTATAGGCTTATTCCAATTCATGAATTTATGAAGTCCACCAAACTTTGCTATTAATTCATCACTTGGTCTTAAATAAAGATGATATGTATTTCCAAGTATTATTTCAGCTCCAATAGTTTCTAATTCTTCAGGTGTCATAGTTTTTACAGTTGCCTGTGTTCCTACAGGCATAAATACAGGTGTTTCTATCTCTCCATGAGGAGTTGTTATCTTTCCTGCTCTGGCTTTTCCCTGTTTTTTTACCAGTTCATATGTAACAGGTAATTTAATTGTCATATATTCTCCTATCTTATATTATCTATCTACAGATATTACATTTTTTAATTTTAAAATATTGTTCAATAAATATTTATATTCACTCTTATCACTTATTTCAATAGTTAATTTTATATTCATAAGTTTTTCCCCATTTTTAGTTATTTCATTAGAATTAACAGAAACAAGATGAATTTTATGATTTGCTATTGTATTTATAATATCTAAAAGTATATTTGGTTTATCATAAACCAAAACATTGAATGTAAACTTATATTTATTGACTTTTTTCTCTGTAAGAGCTTTATCCCAAGCCACTTCTATCTCTCTGGAAGGATCATGTTCTATCATTCCTTTTAGATTTTTACAGTCTTTACGATGAACAGTTATTCCTGTAAGTTTAGTTACATATCCAGTTATTTCATCCCCTGGCAGAGGTGTACAACATCTTGCAAACCTTATAAGAGTATTATTCACTCCATCAATAACTATTCCAAAATCATTTTTACCAGAAGTACTTTTTTCCTTCTCTTTTTTCTTTTCCATAAGTTCATCTATGTTGATATTTGAAATAGCTCTCTCTTTTTCTATTCTTGTTCTAAGTTTTTTTATAATAATATCTATTTTACTTCTTTTTTCTCCCACATGATAATAAAAATCATCTAAATTACTGATATTATTTTTTTCCATATGTTTTTTAATGATAGGATCCTCTTCCATTTCTTTTAAAGATATTCCTAATTTTCCTAGTTCTCTTTCAAGATTTTCTCTACCATTCTTTATTGTTTCATCCATTATCTGCTCTTTAAGCAGTTTTCTTATTTTACTTTTAGCTCCATGAGTAACTACTATATCCAACCAGTCTTTTGCAGGTCCTTTTGAATTTTTAGCAGTTATTATCTCTACTCTATCTCCATTTTGAAGCTTATAGTCAAGTGTTACAATTTTTCCATTTACCTTAGCTCCTACACATTTACATCCTATTTGTGTATGTATTGCAAAAGCAAAATCCAAAGGTGTAGAGCCTTGAGGAAGTTCCAAAATATCCCCTTTTGGAGAAAATACAAAAACTGTTTCATTCATTATATCTTCTGTTACACTTTTAATAAAATCTTGTGTATCCTCTGCTTCATTTTGAAGTTCAAGTATATTTCTAAGCCATCCATATACTTGATCTCCTTTTGTAACTTTTGTTTTTTCTTTGTAACTCCAATGAGCTGCGATTCCTTCTTCAGCTACTCTGTCCATATCCTCTGTTCTTATTTGGATCTCAATAAATTTACCTTGTGGTCCTACTATTGTTGTATGTATAGACTGATAGTTATTTGACTTTGGTACTGCTATATAATCTTTAAATCTTCCAGGAACAGGTCTAAAATGACTGTGAATAACTCCAAGAGTATTATAACATTCTCCTTCTGTATCTACAATTATACGTACCCCCATAAGGTCATATATATCATCAAATTCTTTTCCTTTTTCATACATTTTTTTATAGATACTATAAAAATGTTTAAACCTTCCTTTTACATTCCCCTTAATCCCTGTGTCATGAAGAAGTTTTACTATAGTCTTTATAAAGCTCTCTACATATTCGCTTCTTTCATCTCTTTTACTATCTATCAAAGATTTAATGTGTTCATATTCTTCTGGCTTTAAATAACGAAGGCATAAATCTTCAAGCTCCCACTTTATTTTTGCTATTCCTAATCTATGTGCAAGAGGAGCGTATATATCTAGAGTTTCTTGTGATATAGCTATCTGTTTTTCAGGTTTCATATATTTTAATGTTCTCATATTATGAAGTCTATCAGAAAGCTTAATTATTATTACTCTAAGATTTTGTGCCATAGCAAGAATCATTTTTCTTATATTTTCATCCTGCTTTTTAGTACCATTAGGAAGACTTTTTAATTTTGTAACTCCATCAACAAGTGTTGCTACTGTATCACCAAAATTATACTTGATATCTGCTAAAGTTATCAATGTATCTTCAACTATATCATGGAGTATTCCAGCTACAATAGTATCTGTATCCATTTTCATATCTATAAGAATCTTAGTAACTTCCACAGGATGCATAATATAATCTTCTCCAGATTTTCTATACTGTCCTTCATGGCACTCCTCAGCAAAATATAGAGCTAATTTGATTTTTTCCAGATCTACTTTTAAATTATTCTTATTTATCTGATTTACAATTTCTTCCCAATAGTTCATATACTTCCTCTTTTCTATAATGTGATTTTATTTTAAAAGAACTTAAAATAAAAAAGCCTAACCAAAACAAGTAAATTCTGAGTCAGGCTTCTGCTATTCTAATATTTCATCAAAGTCAAAACAGGATAATCTTTAAGTTTTTCCATTCCTTTTAACTCTTCAAGTTCAATTAAAAATGCTAGTCCCGCAACTATTCCTCCTAGAGATTCAACTAGTTTTATAACTGCTTCTATTGTTCCACCTGTTGCCAGTAAGTCGTCTATTATTAAAACTCTTTGTCCAGGTTTAATAGAATCTTTATGCATACATAAAACATTTGATCCATACTCAAGTTCATACGAATATTCTATAACTTCTCTTGGAAGCTTTCCTGGTTTTCTGACTGGAACAAATCCTATTCCTAAAGCATATGAAACTGGACATCCAAAAATGAATCCTCTAGCCTCTGGCCCAACTACCACATCTATATTATGTTCTTTAGCAAACTTTACTATTTGATCAGTAGCTTCTTTATATGCTTTTCCATCATTCATCAAAGGCGTTATATCTCTAAATACAATCCCTTCCTTTGGAAAATCTAATACAGTTGCTACATAATTTTTTAAGTCCATTCCATCTCACCCCATTAATCATCTATGCTCTTTCTCTTTAATTTTTTTCTGAGTTCTATATATTTAGGTTCATACTTATAACTATCTGAAATTAACTTAAAGGAATTAAATGCTTTTTCCTTATCTCCATTTTCTAGATACAATGTTGAAAGTATTAAAAATAGCTCATCATCTCCACCATATTCTGATATATATCTTATCAATATTTTGGCTGCTGAATCTTTTTCATTGAATACAGTTGATAAAGAATTACAATATAAAATTACATAATCTCTTTTATTTTTATAATTTTCATATTTTTTATTTAATAAAGAATATAAAATTTCTTTTTTATTCAATTTTATAAGATTATTTTTTATTGTATGATACAGCCTCATATCATATTTTTCCTCTTGTACTTCTTTTAGATAATTATATGATTTTTCATAATCGCTTTTTTCATAAGCTATATATCCTCTAAGTTTCAAAATATCATTATCATTTGAATTTTTTGGAAACATATTAAGATATTTTTCTGCTCTTTCAAACTGCTTATCTCTATAATAGACATTAGCTAAATTTTTTATAACACTTTCATCATTTGGGGCTATCTCATAAGCTTTTTCTAAATAATAAATAGCTGCTTCCTTATTTCCAAGTTCACAGTTTACTATTGCCATCTCTTTCATTACCATAAGATTTTTTGAGTCATTCTTATATATTTGTTCATACTCTTTTAAAGCTTCTTTTTTCTTCCCTTTATGATAAAGATTTACTCCTTTAATAAAGGTATAATCATCTTGAATAAGATTTTTTTCTTTCTTATCTGCTCCAGAGCATCCACCCAAAAGCAGTATTCCTAACAGAAAAAATATTTTTTTCATTCTATTGTTATCTGCTCCTGTTCTTCTTTTTCTTCTAAAGGTTTTTCTGGTAGAATAACTCCTCCAGATATTATCAACTTGACTGCATCATCTACTTTTATATCTAATATTTTTACATCTTTTGCATTTATAACTATAAACATACCTGAAGTTGGATTTGGTGAAGTTGGGATAAAGATATTATACATTCTTTCTATTCCTGTTGCCTTCTCCACATTAGGATTACTTTCAGATGTTAAAAATCCTATACTATAAATCCCTTTTCTAGGATATTCCACTGCTACTACTTTTTGATATGTTTTAGATCTGTCAGAAGTAATAACATCTATTATCTGACTTATTGTAGAATATATCTGATTTATAAATGGTATTTTAGCTAGAAAAGCCTTTGCTTTTTTAGCTATTTTTGCAAAAAATACCATTTTTAATGTAAGTCCTACAAAACAAATAAATACTACCATTGTAACCAGTGATAATATGTAGGTTAATATTTGAAAATAAAATAAATAATCCTCTTCTCCTACCAGATTTAATATAATTTCTTTTATTACTTTTGTAACAAATGAATCATTTAAAACTATCATTACTAAACTCATTACCCAGTTAAATATATATAGTGTCAACACTAATGGGAGAAGAGAAAATAATCCTGCATAAAAATAACTCTTTATATGTTTAGTCATTAGACTGTTGCTCCTTTTCTATTAGAACCCTTGATACTCTCATTTTATTTATTTCTAATACTTTAAGTTTAACTCCATTGAATTTAAGTTCATCTCCAATAGTAGCTAATCTACCTAATTCAGTAACAATCAATCCCCCAAGACTTTCATAATCATCAGATTCAGGAAGGTTTAAGCATAACTCTTTGTCAAGAGTTTCTATATCTATCATAGCATCTACTTCATAGCTATTTTCATCAATTTGAGTAATAAATTCCTCTTCCTCAGTATCAAACTCATCACGGATTTCACCAACTATTTCTTCTATAAGATCTTCTATAGTCAAAAGTCCTACAATTCCTCCATACTCATCTAATACTAATGCAATATGAACTTTAAGAGCTTTGAATTCCTTTAATATTTCTATAATAGATTTAGTTTCAGGAACAAAATACCCTGGTCTGATAAAGTTTTTTATAGGAACATTTGTATTTCCATCTTTTATAGAATTCATTATATCCTTTATATAAAGTACTCCCAATATATTATCAATAGTATCTTCATATACTGGTATCCTAGAAAATCCATTATCTACCATTTCATACCAGATATCGTCAATAGTTTTATTTCCTTCAAATGCAAGCATTGCTGTTCTAGGTGTCATTACTTCTTTAGCAGAAGTTTCTCCAAATCCTACTATAGAATGAATCATTTCCTTTTCATCCTCTTCTATTATACCTTCAGCTTCTCCTACATTTACAAAAGAAATTATATCTTCTTCTGTTATCATCAATGTCTCATCTTCTAGTTCTATCCCAAGAAGCCTTCCTATGAACTTTGATATCCATATCAATATTTTGATCAATGGCTTTGTAAAAAAGCTAAACCAATAAACAATAACTATAACCACTCCTGCTATCTTTAATGAATGATTTTTAGCTATTATTTTTGGAGTTATTTCTCCAAATACTAATATAATAATAGTCATTCCAATAGTCGCCACAGCAACTGATTTGCTTGAAGTCCCCATAAATTGAATAGTAACTATAGTTGCTATTGAAGAAGCAAGTATATTAACTATATTGTTTCCTAATAACAACCCTGTAAGCATCTCATTAGGATTTTTCAACCATTTCTTTAAAAGATTTACCTGCTTATCATGCTTTCCATCTTCTAATTTTTCTAAATGTATGCTTCTAAATGCTGTCAAAGCAGTTTCAGAGGCAGAAAAAAATCCTGATAACAAAATTAAAAACACAAGTAACACAACATTTTGGTACGTGTCCACTTTTACTCATACACCTTCCTTATTTTTTAAACTAATAACATTTATTTATTAAATCACTCTTTGTGACTATTCCAACTAATTTTTCGTTTTCCATAACTAAAACATAATTATATCCCTTATTAAGCATATTTGTTACTACATTTTCTAAATCATCATTCAGATCAGCAGTATAAAAATCTTTCTGCATAATATCTTCTACTTTAAATGAAATAAATTTTTTCAAACTTTCCTTATAACCCTTACTGTTAGGAAGAGCTATCATTACTTCCCAAAATGCAATAACTGGTGGTAAAGGAGTTTTTCCTTGCTTTATAAGTATATCCTCTCTTGTTACTACTCCAATTACTTTATCTCCATCTACTACTGGGAGCTTTCCAAACCCTTGATTCTTCATTATAAAAATGATATCTCCAAGGTGAGTATCTTTTCCTATTGTAACTATATTTTTATTATATACATCTTTAACTTTTTTCATAGAACACCTCCATGTGATATAATCTTACCATATAATTTATCAAAAAACAACATAACTTCAGTATATCCACCTGATACAGTTCTTTTTTTATATTTGAATTTTATAAATTTTATAGAAGATTTGCAAATAATACCTTTTACTATATATGTATACCACAAAAAAGTCAAATTTCATTTAAAAAAAATAAAAACCAGAAAGAATCTGGCTTTATTTTACAGAAAATAATTTGTCACCTTTCTTAACAAGCTGGCCATCTTCCACTAAAATTTTTACTATTGTACAATTTTTATGTGATTTAACCTCATTCATAAGTTTCATAGCTTCTATTATACATAATGTATCTCCTGCTGAAACTGTTTGTCCTTCTGCTATAAAAGCAGGATTTCCTGGAGCTGAAGATTTATAGAAAGTTCCTACCATTGGAGAATTTATTGTTTCCATTTCTTCTGTTTCTACTGTTGTTTCTACAATTTCTTCTACTGCAGCTGTTTCCACATTTTGTACTACAGCTGCCCTTTGTACTGCTGTAACTGTTTCTACTGCTGCTGGAATTTCTTTTTTTAGAGTTACTTTTGCTCCTTCACTCTCTATAACTACTTCATTTAAGTTATACTTATCAATATTTTCTGCTAAATCCTTTATAGTTTTTAAATCAATTTTCATTTTTTCCTCCAAATTAGTTGCTTCCTATTATTCTTAAATCTTTCACTCCATCAACTTCTGATATTCTTTCTAACATACCTTCTATTTTTCTAAGTACATTTTCAGTTGTTTGAAGTGAAATAGTTGATTTAGCTATTCCATCAATTGCAATATTTTGTATTATTGTAAGTATATTCATATCTTCTGTAGCTATTATTTCTAAAACCTTTGCAAGAATTCCTGGTTTATCCACAAGTGACATATGGATACTAAATACTTTATCTTTTCCACTTTCAAAAAAAGGTTTAATAAAATCTTTGTATTTATAATATGTACTTCTGCTTATTCCTACTTTTTTTATTGCTTCATATTTTGAGATTTTACTGTGTTGTACTAAATCATTAACTTTGATTACACTTTGAATAGAGTTTGGCAGTATTCTTTTATCAACTATGTAATATTCTCTTTTTTCTTTTTCGTTCATCTATCTTTTCCCTCCATATCCTTAAATATATTTATATTTTTCTATTATTTTTAAAAGCCTGCACAGTATTATGAAAAAGCATAGCAACAGTCATTGGTCCTACTCCACCTGGAACTGGAGTTATATAGGAAGCTTTTTTTGAAACTCCTTCAAAATCTATATCTCCAAAAAGTCCTTCTTCTGTTCTATTTATTCCTACATCTATAATCACTGCTCCATCTTTCACCATATCTTCAGTAATATATTTTGCAACACCAATAGCTACTACTAATATATCTGCATTTTTGGTTTTTTCTTTTAAATTCTTAGTTTTACTATTACATACTGTAACTGTTGCTCCTGCATTTATAAAGAACCCTGCCATAGGTTTCCCTACTATATTGCTTCTTCCAATAATTGTAACATCTTTTCCTTGAAGTTCTATTGAATACTTTTTCAATAATTCCATTATTCCTAATGGGGTACAAGGTTTTAATGAAGTTTTATTTCCTAAAAAAAGTAATCCTAGATTTTCAGGTTTAAACCCATCTACATCTTTTTTTAAAGCAATTTTTTGTATAACTTTATTTTCATCTATATGTTTTGGAAGAGGAAGCTGTACAAGCATCCCATCTACCTTGTCATCTTTATTTAGTTCATCTATTGTTTCCAATAGTTTTTCTTCACTGACATCTTCTGGAAGAAAATGTGGAAAACATTCTATCCCTATTTCTTTACAACCCTTTATTTTAGAATTTACATATATTTTTGATGCCGGATTTTCTCCAACCATAACTATTGCAAATCCTGGTACAAGTCCAGTTTTATTTTTTATTTCTAATAGTTCTTTTTTAAGCTCTTCTTTTACCTGAGAAGACATATTTTTTCCATCTAATATCATAGTTTCTCCTTCCAGCTGCACAGTTAATTTAGTTTATCACCTTTTTTTAGTACATTCCCATTTATGATATCTGTTCCATTCAGAAGTTTTTTATTTTCAGGTTTTACTTCTGTCAATATAACACTTCCATTACCAGTTTTCACAATGACACCTGCCCCTTTTTTTATGTCTACTATCTCTCCAACTGTTCCTTCTTCATAATTTCTAAAATTTTCTTTCACACCATATATTTTAAATATTTTATCATCTAAAGTTGTATAAGCACTTGGAAAAGGATTCATTCCTCTCACAAAGTTAAATATCTCTCTTTCACTTTTATTCCAATCTATTTTACAATCTTCTTTTTTGAAAGGTTTTACAAAAGTTGCCTCAGAATGATTTTGGGATATTCTTGGTGCTTCTTCTTTTTCTATAAGTTTTACTGCTTTTAAAAGAGCTTTTGCTCCCAAGTCTTTCAATCTGTCATGGAGAGTTAGAAAATTATCTTCATCTTTTATTTCAGTTGAAACACTAAGTATCATATCTCCTGCATCAAGTTCTTCAGCAATATACATTATAGTTACTCCTGATTCCTTTTCTCCATGTATTAAAGCTGCATTTATAGGTGCTGCTCCTCTATATTTTGGAAGAAGAGATGAATGAACATTTATTACTCCATATTTTGGCATATCTATTATCTCTTTAGGAAGTATCTTTCCATAAGCTACTACCACAATTAAATCTGGATTCAATTCTTTTATGACATTTTGAGTTTCCTCAATTTTTAAGCTATTTGGCTGATACACAGGTATATTATGCTCTAAAGCATATTCTTTTACTGGAGTAAATTTTATTTTCTTCCCTCTCATATTTGGTTTATCTACTTTTGTAAAAGCACCTATTATCTCATATTCTGAGTTTAATACATCAAAACAAGGAACTGCAAATTCAGGAGTTCCCATAAAAAGTATTCTCATCATTTCACCTGCTTCTAATCTTTTTTATTATTATCTTTATTTATATCTTCTACTATTTCTATGAAAGATTTTATATCATTAAATTCTTTATAAACTGAAGCAAACCTTACATATGCTACTTGATCTATACTTTTCAATCTTTCCATTACCATTTCTCCTAATTCTTGAGTTGTAATCTCTCCTCTCAGTGAATTTTGGATAGTTTTTTCTATTTCAAGAACAAAAGTTTCAAGACTCTCTCTGCTTATATTTCTTTTGACAGTAGCTGCTACAAGTCCTCTCATAAGCTTATTTCTATCATATCTATCTCTTCTTTTATCCTTTTTCACTATGTATAAAGGAGTTTCTTCTACTTTTTCAAAAGTAGTGAATCTCTTTTCACATTTTATACACTCACGACGTCTTTTAATTGAATATCCATCCATAAAAGAACGGCTATCTACTACCTTTGTATCTTCAGAATTACAAAATGGACATTTCATTTTTATCACCTATATTGATTCTTTATTGTTTATACACTCTAAAACCTCTTTAGGAGTTTTGCATGCAAGTAGTTCATTCCTAAAGCTTTCTTCTCTTATTAACCTTGATATTCTTGCTAAGACTTTTAAATATACTTGGCTGTCTTTGATAGGTGAAGCAAACACAAAAAACAGGTTTACATTTTCATTATCTAAAGCTTTAAAATCTATTTTTTCATTACTTATACCAAATGCTATTGTTAATCTCTCAGCTGCATCAGTTTTAGCATGGGGAATAGCTACTCCTTTTCCAATTCCTGTACTACCTAATTTTTCTCTCTCTACTAATGCTTTGTATATAGCATTTCCTGTATTATTCACATTAGGGCATGCTCCAATAAGCTCTGCAAGTTCCATTAAAACATCCTCTTTGTTTTTTGATTTTAGATTAAGAGATATTAAATCTTCTGACATATAATCAGTGATCTTTACTATATTAATCATTCTCTACCCCCATTAAATAATTTTTTAATTTTAGCTCTATTCCTAAATGAAAGTTTAGGTATCTTTCAAAAAGGAAAATTATATTTTTTATTTCCTTAATACTGTATTCTTCTTCAATTATACTTTTTACTTTTTCATTTAAAAATTTTTCTACTATCTCTTTTTCTTTAAGAGATACTTTAAAAAAAACTTCTGTTCCCTCTAATAAAAAAGTACTTCTTTCAAAAGAAAAACAGCATCCTTCCCCAGCTGAAAATCCCAGTCCTTCATCTTTGATCACTTTGAAAAGATAAAAAGCTGTTAATATATAGTTTTTTCTTTCATCATTACTGCTTTTTAAAAAGTTCAAACTTTTTAAAGTAAGTGAAAACAACTCTTTTTTTCTATTATTATCTACAAGAATAGAATTCAGTATAGATGTTATATATAATCCGATCCCCAATACATCTATATTTTCTTTTATTTCACTAAATGAATCAATTGTAGTTAAATTAGAAAGTATAAAATTCTCTCCTTTTTTATAAAAAGTAAATTTAGTCAAAGCAAGTATATCAGTTGAACTTTGTTCTCTTTTCTTGCTTTTTCTTATTCCTTTCACAAGGACATTTACCTTTCCAAAAGTTTCTGTAAAAATAGTTATATATCTATCTGCTTCTCCAAAATCCTTTTTATTTATGACTATTCCATTACTATCAAAGAATTTCATTATTCCAGCACAAATTCCTTCCCATCAAATTCAGGATTAATTTGATAATTTTCTATATTGATAACTCCAATTTTAATTTCATTATCAAAGAGTTCAAAAGATATTGGAAGAAGATACCCATCTATTTTTGTAAATTTATTAAATTTTATTGTCACTCCATCTTCAAGAGAGATTTCCTTTATCTCACTATTATAATACTTTTTTCTAAAATTGATATCTTTTTTTTCTTTTTCAAAAATATAATTTATTACTTCTATTATTCTATTTTCATCACTACTTATTTTTTCATGAGTAATTTGTTGGAAAATAGGAAGATATATTGTTTTTTCATTTCCATTATAAATATAAAGTTCTCCTTTATTCATTTCAGGAAATGTTATTTCTTTCCTTATTTTATCTGGAACTTGAAATTTTACATTATATCTAGTTTCTCTCTCTTTCCCATTCACTACCAAAGTTTCCTTAGTAAAAAAGGCTAATTTTTTAATATCTAAAATTCTTTTCTCTGAAGAAAAAGCTGTAAAAAATATCAAAAGAAAACATGTTAATATCCATTTTTTCATTCTTTCTCCTTTGGTATAATGACCAAAACCTCATTAAGATTCAATACATCTATATCAGTTTTTATTTTAATACTTCTGAATATCTCACTTTCATCCTCATTTATATCTGAGATATAACCAATATATAATCCTTTTGGATATATATCACTGATCCCAGAAGTATATACTTTTTCTCCTGATTTTATAGTGTTTTCAAAAGTATTTGGTTCAAAATAAAGCTCACCATTGCCTTCGTTACTACCTTTAGCTATTCCAAGCATATTATTTTCAGTTAAAGCACTTATATTAAAATTCTCTCCAGTCACCATATCTACCATTGAGTAATCATCATAAACTTTTCCTATTTTTCCTATTAGATTTTTACCAGAAAGTACAATCATATCTTTTACCATTCCATCATTTTTTCCTAAATCTATATAGAATCTTTCATAAAGATTACTTGGTGTTCTGAAGTTAACTCTTGCTACTCTTAAATCTTTTTGACTTTCTTCTTTCATTTCTAAAAGTTTTTTCAGTCTATCATTTTCTTCTACAAGAGTAACGTTAAATTCCATAACCATATCCAATTTTACATTTTCAGTTTTCAGCCTCTTATTTTCTTCTAAAATATGTTTATATTCTGTAACAGCATAGGAAGTTTCTTTTAAGTAATTTCCAGTATTATAGATGGATTTCTGAACTGGAAAAAAAAGATATCCTACTCCATCTATAATATGATTAAGAGCTCCTCTAAAGAAAAAGAGGAGCAGTATAATCCCTATAAACAAAAACAATATTTTATTCTTCTTGTTAGAGGACTTATCTTTTCTTATCATTTAGACAATTCCTTTGAAACTTCAAGAATTAATTTTGCTGTATCTACCATATCTTTGATTTCAATAAACTCTTCTTTAGTATGAACTTTGCTCATTCCTACTGCAAGATTTACAGCTGTAAATCCTTTAGCATTATAGACATTAGCATCACTTCCTCCCCCAGAAGATTTTTGTGTACATTCTAATCCAACATTTGCACAGGCCTTAGCAAAATATTTTAATATTTCTGACTCAGAATCTAATGTGAATCCATCATACCCTTTTTTAACATCATTAATAAATTCTGCTCCAAATTCTTTAGCTGTTGCTTCAAATATATCATTAGTTTCTTTTAAAAGGTTATCTAATTTTTCTCCTTGGAAACTTCTTGCCTCATACATTATAGAAAGCTCAGGCATTACTATATTAACGGCTTCTCCTCCTCTCACTATACCTATGTTAGAAGTTGTTTCACTATCTATTCTTCCAAGTCTTATTTTAGTTATAGCATGAGAAGCTACAGTTAATGCATTTATTCCATTTTCAGGAGATATTCCTGCATGTGCTGGTTTTCCAATTATTTTCATTTCACCTTTTGCTGAATATGGAGCCTGTATAATTGCTACTCCTGGTTTTCCACTTGAATCAAGAATAAATGAATAATCTGGTGAATACTTTTCTATATCAAAAACTCTCGCTCCACGTAATCCTATTTCTTCTGCTATTGAAAATACAACTATGATTTCTGGATGATCCAGATTATTTTCTTTTATTACATTGATCATTTCAAGGATTGCAGCTATTCCACCTTTATCATCTCCGCCAAGAACAGATGTCCCATCACTTGTGATGACTCCGTCTTTAATGATTGGTGTAACTTTATCGCAAGGAAGCACAGTATCCATATGAGCACTAAATAGAACTTTTTTCTTTCCTGGTGCTTTCAATACTCCTATAATATTTCCACAGTTTCCACTATGAACCTGTCCAGCATTGTCTTCATAAGCTTCCATTCCAAGTTCTTTTAATACTTTTAGTAAGTAATCTCCAACTTCTCTTTCTTTTAATGATGGTGATGAAATACTTGCCATATCAATAAAAGTTTGTACCAATCTGTTTTCCTTTACCATGATTCCTCCTATTTTCGTTTTTTAATACTTTCTTTCATATAATTATAATACATTGGTCTTTCTTTGTAAAGCATAAGTAGTATAAATCTTAAAAAATAATAAAAAAAATGCCATTTTTTTATTATACAAAAAGGACAGCACCTTTGCTGTCCTTTCATTCAGCCTATTTTTAGGCTCTTTTCTTATTTTGTTCCTTTTTTATAAGCCCCTTCAGAACCAAACACATCTACTATTTTAGTTTTGTAATAAGCTTTCATTTCATCTTTTGCAGCTCCAAGATATTTTCTTGGGTCAAATTCTTTTGGATTAGTTCCAAGAACTCTCCTGATAGCAGCTGTGAATGCAAGTCTTCCATCAGTATCAACATTAATTTTTGCAACTGCTGATTTAGAAGCTTTTCTTAATTCAGCATTAGGAATTCCTATTGCATCTTTAACTTCTCCACCAAATTCTTTTATCATATCTGTATATTGCTTAGGTACAGCTGATGATCCGTGAAGTACAATAGGGAATCCTGGGATTCTTCTTTCGATTTCTTCTAATATATCAAGTCTTAATTTAGGATCTTCACCTGGTTTAAATTTATGAGCTCCATGAGAAGTTCCTATAGCTATTGCTAAAGAATCAACTCCTGTTTTATTTACAAACTCTTCTACTTCATCAGGATTTGTATAAGTATGGCTTTCAGCTTTAACATCATCTTCGATACCAGCTAGAACTCCTAACTCAGCTTCTACTGTTACATCAAATTTATGAGCATATTCTACTACTTCTTTTGATACTTCTATATTTTTTGAAAAATCATAGTGAGATCCATCAATCATTACTGATGAGAAACCAGATTCAATACAAGTTTTTACAGTTGCAATATCAGGTCCATGATCTAAATGAAGAGCTACTGGAATATCTGATCCCATATTTCTTGCTCTGTCTACAGCTGCTTTACCTAATAAAGGCACTACATCAGCTCCCATGTAGCTAAGAGCTCCTTTTGAACATTGAAGGATTACTGGTGAACCCATTTCAGCACATGCTTCTACTATAGCAAGAGCCATTTCCATATTATTGAAGTTAAATGCAGGAACTGCATACCCTTCTTTATTAGCTTTAGCAAACATTTCTTTAGTATTAGAAAGTCCTAAATCTTTATAATTGTACATTTATAGCCTCCTTGAAATTTTGTATATACTTAATTCTACCAGATATTTAAAATAAAATCAATTCTATAATAGATCATATTTTTACTCTTATTTGTTTTAAAATATGCCTAAAAAACCATTTTATCTTCATTCTCTTTTTTATAAGGAGAAGTGCTTGAGGTACCAGATCTATGACATTCTCTATGACATGCTGATATCTGTTGAATTTTCCACTGATTATTTTCTTTGCACTCACTATCCAAGATATGAGTAGCAAGTTAAATATTCTTAAAAAATTTAATAAGAAATTAAACGCACCCTCTTCAGTTACATAAAAACTTCCTATTTTAAATAAAACTCTTCCTTCCTGTGTATAAAAAAGCTGGACAAGACATGTACTAAAATACAGAAAAAATAAAAATTTCATTTTTCCAATATTCTTTTTTAAATCTTTGTTCAAAATAAGGTTCATCACAAAAAGAATGATAGTTATTCCAAACATTATTTTTATATTTCCAATGAATATATTACTTAGAAGCAGTATAAATAAACTACTTTTTAATAACATCTATTCCACCCATATATGGAACTAGAGCTTTTGGAATAAGGAATGATCCATCTTCCTGTTGATAATTCTCCATAATAGCTACAAAAGTTCTTCCTACTGCAAGTCCTGATCCATTTAATGTATGGCAGAACTCACTTTTTGAACTTCCATTAGGTCTGTATTTAAGTCCCATTCTTCTAGCTTGGAAATCTGTACAGTTAGAGCAAGAAGAAATTTCTCTGTATTTATTTTGAGATGGAAGCCATACTTCTAAGTCATAAGTCTTAGCAGCTGAGAATCCTAAGTCTCCAGTGCATAGTTGAATAACTCTGTATGGAAGCTCAAGTCTTTGAAGAACCTCTTCAGCATTAACTACCATTTTTTCTAATTCTTCATAAGAAGATTCCTGAGTTGCTATTTTTACCATTTCCACTTTATTGAATTGGTGTACTCTGATTATTCCTTTAACATCTTTACCATATGATCCTGCTTCTCTTCTGAAACATGGAGAGTAAGCTGTATAATATTTTGGTAATTCTTTTTCATCTAATATCTCTTTTCTATGGATATTAGTCATTGTAATTTCAGAAGTTGAAATAAGGAACATATCATCAGTAGTTCTATACATATCTTCTTCAAATTTAGGAAGCTGTCCAGTTCCTTCACATATTTCTCTTTTTACTAAAAATGGAGTTATATGCTCAGTATATCCATGTTCTGTAGTATGCATATCAAGCATAAAGTTGATAAGAGCTCTTTCTACTCTTGCTCCCATTCCTCTATACAATACAAATCTTGATCCTCCTAATTTTGATCCTCTTTCAAAATCAAGTATTCCAAGATTTTCTCCTATTTCCCAGTGAGCTTTTGGTTCAAATGTAAATTCTCTTGGTGTTCCCCATCTTCTTACTTCAACATTTGATTCTTCATCTTTTCCTACTGGAGTTCCTTCTTGATACATATTCGGAATTACCATTTGGAAATAAGTAAGTTTCTCATCTACTTCTGCTAATTTTGCATCAAGCTCTTTTATTTGAGCAGAAACTTTTCCCATCTCTTCTATTATTTGAGAAGCGTCTTGTTTTTCCTTTTTTAATCTTGCGATTTCAGCAGATTCAGTATTTCTTTTTTGTTTTAAAAGTTCTACTTCACCTAGTATAGTTCTTCTCTCTTCATCAAGTTTGTCAAATTCTGCAAGATCAATGTTACTGTTTCTATTAGCAAGCATCTCTCTCACAAGTTCTCTGTTCTCACGAATAAATTTTAATTCTAACATATTTATCCCCTCTCTAAATTATTTGTTATTTTAAGAATTTATTTTATATCCACATCTTTTTATTTTTACATCTTGCTGCTCTATACCTACAAGCTCAAGATAAGAATTAGGTGAAGTATTTATTATTTCCATAGCAATCTTATTATTCTCTCTTTTAAAAGATTTTATTCTTACTTTAAGATCTCTTGTGGCAATTTTCCCCTTCTTCTCTTTTATTTCTACTATTTCATCTCTGTTCAAAAGTTCTTCTAATTTTGAGATATCTTCTTCACTGCCTTCAATCTCATATATCATGACAGTATATTCTTCCATTATGGAGGATTTTTTAGGTACTTCCTCAACTTTATTTACTTTGAAACCTACAACATTGCTACTATTAAGCCTTTTAAATACCTCTTCATTTGACATTGGAGTTTCCAATTCAAAATCCATCATTTCATCATATGCTTCTGTTCCCAAGGACACAGGACTTCCAAAAGACATTTTAGGTCTTGGATGGAATCCTTGACTGTATTTTACAGGAATCTGAGATTTTTTTAAAAGTCTGTCAAAAAATCTGAGCAAGTCTAGGTGGGAAATGAATTTCATTTCTCCAAACTTATCAAAATACACTCTTTTTTTCATTTTTACCTCTGATAATATTTATTTTGTATTCTGCCATTTTACCACTTTATTCCAGATAGTTCAAATATGTTTTTAATTTCTTTCTATTTTTCTTCTAATTTTTTTTCTATAGCTCTAACTCTTTTTAATAATTCAGGAAGTTTTTTCCATGAAACCCTTACTTTTAAATCTTCTTTATGATCCATTAAAGGATATCCTGATAACATTTGATTATCTGCCACATTTCCACTTACTCCAGATTTAGCTGCTATGACTACATTGCTTCCTATCTTTAAGTGTCCAGCTACTCCTACCTGCCCAGCAAGAGTAGTATTATCTCCCACTTCAACACTTCCAGCTATCCCTACTTGGGATATAAGAAGGCAATTTTCTCCAATTATATCATTATGAGCTATTTGTACTAGATTATCTATTTTAGTAAATTTTTTAATTACTGTATTTCCTATAGTTCCTCTATCTATTGTGGTATTAGCCCCTATTTCTACTTCATCTTCCAATACTACATGCCCTATCTGCTCTATCTTAGTGTTATTTCCAGCAATTTTTATAAATCCAAATCCATCTGACCCTATTACCGCTCCTGGCTGAATCACACATTTTTTTCCAATAACACAAAATTCTCTAATAGTTGCATTGGAATAAATAACTGTTCCCTCTCCTATTGTTACTCCTTCTCCTATTGTTACATTAGGATGAATAACTACATTATCTCCTATTACAGTATCATGCCCTATGTAAACATTTGGTGCTAGTCTGACATTATTTCCTATTTTGCTGGAATCTTCTATCATTTTTTCAAAAGGTCTAGTTTTCCTCTTAAAAAAATTCAAAAGTTTTGGCATAAGCGTTCTTGGATTTTCTTTAACTTTCAAATATGTCTTTCCAATATTTTCTGGTAAAGGAATATCTGGTACTATTATTACTTTTGCTCTAGTTTCATGCAGCTTTTTTAAAAATTTTTCATCTGATGCAAATGTCAGACTGTCCTCTTGTGCTTGAAAAAAGGGAGCAAGCCCAGAAATATTTTCCAGACTTAAATCTCCCTTTACTTCACAACCAAGGAGGGCAATCAAATCAACTAACTTGTAGTTCATGTTACCTCCTTAAAATATTTCTATTTTTTGTTTTTTTCCATAGTGCTTATTACTTTATCAGTTATATTTTCTCCACCAAATTTTACTGCTCCAGCTTCAAATACATAATCATATTTTCCAGCTTTAGCCACTTCTGAAATTGCATTATTCATTGTAGTTTCAATAGCTTGGAATCTTGTAAATTCCTCTTTGCTCAATTTAGTTTGAGAATCTTGTATAAATTTTTGGAAAGCTTTTACTTGTCCTTCAAAAGCTGTTTTTTCTTTATCAGTAACCTTTGCTCCTTTTGCTTGAAGTTCAAGTTGTGCTTTCTGAAGCGCTACTTCTTTTTGTTTGATTTCATTTTCAAGTCTAGTTTTTTCTTTATTTAAATTTTCTTGAACTGTTTTAGTTTGGGAAAATTTAGCAAAAGCCTCTTGTGAGTTAACATACCCAACTTTCATAGCAAATGCTGATACTGACAGCATTAATGCCATTGCTGGTATTAATATTTTTTTCATGTGTGATACCTCCGTTACTTTATATTATGTTAAAATGATTGTCCCATATTGAAATAGAACTCCATTCCACTATCCATTTTATCTCCAACTGGCCATCCAAAGTCAAATCTTAATGGACCAATAGGTGTATTAAGTCTTAATCCTACCCCTGCTGTTGTTGCAATTTTATCTGGAATATCTGCATCTTGACCATAATCTCTATCTCTTCCTTTATAATTCCATGCTCTACCAGCATCAAAGAATACAACAAATCCAAGAAGTTCATTGATTTGAGTTCTGTTTTCAACAGTACCAACAATCTTTTGAGTACCTTTAAAGAAACCACCATCGTATCCTCTAAGTGTACTTCCTCCACCTACCCAGAATCTTTGAGTTTCTTTTGTAGAATCTGTCATGATTCCTCCAACAACTTTATAAGCAAATGTATTATTTTTAAAGAATCCTCTATGATATTTTCTAAGTTCTAATGTAATATTTCCAAAAATATCACCATCATAACCACCAGCATATCCTCCTTCTAGTTGAAGTTTAGCATATTCTCCTGCTGTAGGATTCCAGAAATGGTTTCTTGTGTCATAAGTTAAAGATGGAAATAAACTCCAAATAAAGTAGTCATCATCAATACCTTGAACTTCTTCTCCACCATTAAACCAATAATATTTTCCACCATTTTTATAGAATTTATTCTTTTGAGCTTTTTCTTCTACATATTCAAATTTAGTTCCAAGACTTAATCTTACATTTTTAGTAAGTCCTTTACCTATATTGAATTTAGCTCCAATAGTATCTATTTCATGGAATAATTTACTGTCATCGTCTTCATAGCTATTTTTGTATAAGCTCCATCCCCATGAAATTCTATCTGTATCTTTGATCCAAGGATCATAGAAATTAATTGAAAAGCTTGTATAATCTTCATCAGATTTCTCAAATGTAAATCCAAGTTCCTGACCTTTACCTTTCCAGTTAGTATCTTTTATTGAGATAGTTCCTAATAGACCTATTTCAGAACCATAAGATATTGCTCCCTGAAGTATAGCAGTTCTTTCTTCATCAAGAAGAAGTATTATAGTTTTTCCATCTGGATCTCCAGGAATATCTCTTGATTCATATTTAACATTTTTGAAATGTCCTAATCTCATTAGATTTTTTACAGTTTCATCGTATTTATTTGAATTAAATATTTCATCTTTAGAAAATTCAAGTTCTCTCTCTATTACATATGTTTTAGTTTTTAAAACATCATCAGTAGGTTTTCTTCTAGCACCTTTTTGTTTTGTTACCATCTTTTTGAATTGAATATCTCTTACTGTTCCTTCACTCAAATAAATTTCAAGTTCTAGATTTCCATTGATTCCTATATCTGTAACATCAGTAAGTGTATACCCATCATCTTGATATTTTTTTAAAATTCTATCTCTATCTTCTCTGATAGTATTAATATTAAATATCTTTCCAGGCTCAGTTTGTATAACTTTCATTAAATCTTCTGTTGAATAAACAGTGTTTCCTATAATATTTACCCCATTAAGAATTGGGTTTTCCATAACTTCATATATTACTTTTACCCCTTTTCCACTTTTAACAGCATCAGGAATAACATCTCTGAAATATCCACTTTCAATAAGATTTTTATGTCCTTCTATAACCTTATTTTTAGAAAAATAACTTCCAACCTTTACTGGAACTTTATCCATAAGTTCTTTAGTACTTACATAATGATTTCCAATAAATTCAATTGAGTTTACTAGTAAAGATGTATCAACTTTTCCTCTTTCTGATAAAGGGATAATCCCTTTTTTCTCAAGCATAGATTTTGCATCCCTGTTTTCTGTTATATCAACAGTCAGCTTTATTCCACCATCATAAACTGTTGGTTGAATAGAAACATCATTTACATATTCTAACCCTTTGATACTTTTGTAATCTTCAATCATATTATCTGTTACAAACTTCTCTCCCTCTTTTGACCTCATGTTCTCCAAAATGATTTCAAAAGGAATCTCTCTATTGTTTATAACCTCCACTTTTTTAATGCTGTAATTAGATTCAGCACCAAAACTGAAAAGTCCCAATAGAAAAACCATTAGTACTATTAATTGTTTTCTCATCCTTACCTCCGTTTTTTATTGCTTTCTGAAGATATCTAATAGAGTATCATATTTTTTCTCAAATTTGAAGTCAATATGATAATTTATAGAATTTTTTGAATTTTCATCGGCCTTAGTTTTAGCCTTTCTAGGAAGCTTTCCTGCTCCTATTCCAATAGATTGTCCAGGTTTAAATCTGTATTCTACTGAAAAGTCATATTCTTCAAATGCTCCACTGTTTCTCTCGTTATTATTTTCTGCGTTATCATCCCCCAATAAGGTACCTCTTGCTACCCAGTATAATTTATCTTTGTAAATATTATCTTCTGCTTCTATGACAGCACCTAAACGCAGCCTGTTATCCTCTGCATTTGGATTCTGATTTTCACTTGTCAAAATATTTGACTTTATCCTAAATTTTGATATATTCAAAGTATTTTTTATAAGATTTGAAACTGGTCTGAATATTGTTTGCGATAATTGACTTCCTATTACAGTTTTAAATAATGTTGCTGAGGCACTGTCAGAAAATTCTTCATCCCCTATTAACAAAGATGATAAATTACCACTGGCACTTCCATTTTTAGATGTTATTGTAAATCTAAGGGCATCCAGTTCCCCATTTATGCTCATTCCTAATTCATCATTCTGTACTTTTACTCTAGAGTCTATAACTAAAGTTGGATTTACATTAGGAAAATAATCTTTTCTGTCATTAAATATTACAAGTGCTTTATCTAATTCAAACGTATTTCCATTTATTGCTAATGAACCATTTTTTATTTCTGCATCTCCTAAGAAAACAAATTTTCCATTTTTACCTGAAAGTCTTCCTCCTCCTACAACAATTCCTTCTACATCACCAACAAATATATTGACATCCTGTATATCAAGTTTGATTCCTTTATCTATTTTCAGCGTTACATCTAATTCTAATGATTTTTCAAAAATAGTGTTAATCTGAAAATCTTTTCCAAGATCTTCACTTTTATTTACTATTGAGGATGATGATTTAAATAAAAAGTTTTTGATTATCTGAAATAATGATTTTGAGTTACTTGGAATATTTTCAACTTCTCCATCTATGATATTAATATTTCCTGCTAATTTATTATTTTTCATATTAAATTTTGTATCAAACATAACTCTAAAGTAATCGCTGTATTTATAGTTTACTCCTTTAGTATCAAGTGATATATCATAGTCTAAATCTTCCATATAATAAGGATTTTCAGCTATATCTGTTATGCTTGGTAATTCCAGATATCCTTTTAAAGTAGTATCCCCATCATTCAGTTTTCCTTGGAAATTTTCTATATAAAGACGTTTTTTATCAAGTTTAATTGTACTATTAAAGTTATCCATATTAATAAAAAATTCTTTAGATTTCATTCCAAAATTCATCAAATTGAAATACCCGCTGTTTCCATCATCTTTCAAATCTAAATTGAAGGCTGCAATTCCTTCTATATTAGTTATACCATATTTTTCTAAAAAAATGTTTAAAAAATCTAAATTTATTTTAGAAGAGTTTACTAAAAAGTTGTATTTTTTATTTTCTAATGTTACATCTCCTTTAGAATAAAAGGAGTTCTCAAGGTACTTAAACGAAAATTCATCTAAGAATACTTTATCAAGATTTCCATTTATTTTTATTAAAAAATTTTTAAAATTTATTTCTTTCATTGAAATAAGATTACTATTTATTTTTAAATCATATTTCAGGTCTTCTACTTTTCCAGAAAGTTTTCCATTAAAAATAAGATTTCCATTTACAGTTTCTTCTTTTGTATACTCTTTTAATGTATCCAGTTTGACCACCTGATTATCTATGTCAGCACTTATTTCTTTTGTCTGTAAATTATAGCCTGCTGTCAATTGAAGAATATCTTTCATATCTCCATTCGAAAGAACTATTTTATTTAATTCAATAGTTCCATCAGGAATATTATCAGTTTTATATCTTCCCTCTACATATACATTTGGAAGTTTTGTTCCTCTCATATATATCTTATCTATTGTAGAATTTAATCTAGCATTTATTTTTTTATCTTCACCATCTACTTTCAAAGTTCCAATTACTCTATATTTTAAATTTGTATCCAAATAATATTCAGATGGATCATCCTCTATTATGTTTAAAACAGCATTATATTTTTTATTTTTCAAATTATATTTTCCATTAAAAATATTGCTGTTAAGATAAATTTTATTTGCCTTTACAAGTGATTTAGAATAATTTATATCTCCATGAACAAGGATATCTTTTTTTTCATCTCCAATATCCAGTTTTATGTCATTTATTTTTACATCTATTTTTGGATCATTTATCTTTCCAGTTATTTTCCCTTTTACATCATTAATATAGAATTTAGGATATTCTATATTAAATTTTTCAAAGTCTAAATCTTTTACAGAAAAATTGATATTTGAAGCTAAATTTTTCAGGTTTATATTTCCATTTATATCTATTATCCCATTTCTAAAATCTCTTATTTCAAATTTGTCATCTTTTATTCTCATTGCAAAAATAAATCCATTAAGATCATAATCATTATATCTTACTTGGCCTATGCTGCCTTTAAAGTCTCCAAAAATTTTTTCATCTTTTTTAAATTCAAACTTCCCAGCAATATCTTTAATTTCAGCTAGATATTTAAAAGTCAGAGATTTAACATCTACTGAAGCATTTATGTTTCCATTTTCTCCTGATATCTCTCCATTAAGAGAAGCATTTAAAAGAGCATCTTCGTTCAAAATATTTCGTTCTACATTCAATTCTTCAGCATCAAATTTTAAATCATAAGACATTTTACTTATATCAGTTTCTCCAGTAAGATTAAAAGTTATTTTATCCTCGTTTTTATCATGAGCAGTAAGACTATCTATCATTATTTTGTTATTTTCTGCTATAAAATCGAGAGCAAATCTAAGATTATATAGATTAAAATCTATTACTCCACTCCCTCTTTCGAGATTTTTATTTTTTAAATCATAATCAAGCGAAAATTTCCCTGCTCTGTAAAGATTTATTTTTTCAATATTTGAATAATACCTTCCTCTTAACTTAATAATATTTGATAGAAAATTAAAATTAAAATTTTTGTTTTTTGTTTCAAAATTAAATACTCCATTAATATTAGGAATATAATTATTTATAGATTCATTCCCTTTTATATCAAAGGTTAAAGCCCCTTCGTCTTCAAAGTAATCAAGTGATAATGCTATTTTCTTTTTAAAAAGTTCTTCTTTTCTTTCTTTGTTCCAGAATGAAAAATCTGTACTTAAATCCTTTATATGTATCCCTTTACTATCATAAACAAATTTTCCAATAGTATTTCTAAGTTCTAAATTATTTAGAACAAAATCCTTACTTAAAAAATCTATTGTAACTTTAAACTCTCTTTCTGAATTAAGATTAAGATTAAATTTTACATCATTTATAACTAAATTCTCTATGGGCAGATTAATATCTTTAGCTAAAGAATACTTCTGTATTTGAGGATATGTTACATTTTTAGCAGCAAAATCTATATTCAGTTCATCATCAGCATATACCAAAAGAAATTTTTCTTTTGTATCAAATACTTCATAATCAGCTTTAACTATTACAGTTTTACCTTGAAAATCCACTGTTCCTTCAGATACTTTTATATCTGTATCCAATTCTTTATATTTTACTGTAACGTCTTTAAAATCAGCATTTCCAAATAAACCTTTAGGTGAAATTGAAAGATCTAAATTTAGCATTCCACCTTTGTATGATATCTCATCTCCATCATAAGCATATTGAAGCAGCTCTGTTTTTACAGCTATATTTTCAAGTTTTATATTTATATCATATGGCTCTTTACTTGTATTTAAAGCAAAAGTATATAACTGCTGTTCATTTTTGCCTTTAAATATTAGATTAATTCCTTTTTCTTTACTGAAAGTAAGAAATCCATTTGTTCCATAAGCAGTTTCCTGTATAGGATTCGTATATGAAAGATCTGTATAATTAGTTGTAGCATTTATAGCAGTTATCCTGTTTATAGGTACTCCTATACCAGGTTTGTATTCTTTTTCTTTTGTTTCTATATCAACACTTTCTTCCTTACTTCCTACAGTAAATGCAGCAACTATATTTATATCTCCATTTTTCTCTCTAGTTATGTTTGCTGTCCCATCATATATTATGATATCTTCTATTCTTAGCTTTTTAAGTGATTCTTTAGAATAAAGAAGTTCCACCTTAGGAGCCTCAATAATAGTTTTTTTATTATTTACCAGTTTAAGATTTTTTATTTCTATTAACCCATATCTTTTAAATTCAATAGAACTGCTTGAAATTTTAGGTCCTAAAGCTATCTGAAGTATTATCTCAACTGTTTTTGACAGATGATATCTCACAGACCAATATCCTCCTGCCAAAATTAAAAGGAGGGAAAGTCCAGTTATGATTTTTTTCTTATTATTCTTGTAAAATTCTTTCATTTCCTCCTCCTGCGGTTTTATAGAGGTCTCTTCAAAGGTATCCCTGCTCTTCTTGGATACTTTTTGTCATTTGAAGCAGTTTTTTCTATCTTTATAATTACTCTGGAATCTTTAGAATAAGGCAATTGTAAATTATATATTTCAATTATTTTACTTTGCAGTATATTTAAAGCATTTTCAGCTTCAGCCTCTTCTCCAGTTCCTTCCATTTTTTGTGACAAAAACTCACCATTTATCTTTAGAAAAGGGATTATATATTCAAGAATAGTTCCAAGTTTTGACACTCCTCTGCATAATCCTAGATCATATGTTTCTCTATTTTCATCATTTATATAATCTTCTGCTCTGGAAGTTACTACATTGACATTATTCAGTTCAAGATCTTCTTTTACTAATTCAAGAAATTTAGTCTTCTTTCCAATAGAATCCATTAAGGTAAATTCTATATCTGGATTGAATATTGCCAATACCATTCCAGGAAATCCTGCTCCTGTTCCAATATCTATAGCTTTTTTACTTCTATTTTTAATAAGGTTCTGAAGTAAAAGAGAATCCAGAAAATGTTTCTCTATTATACTTTTCTCATCTCTTAAAGCAGTAAGATTAGTATGTGAGTTATATTCAATTAATAATCCTAAATACTTTACAAGATCATCTACTTTTTTATCTGTATATTCAATATTTAATTTTTTTATTCCTTCCACTAGGAATTCTCTCATGATTAATTACCTCTCGCTTTTAAATATATTAATAATACTTGAATATCTGCTGGTGAAACTCCTGATATTCTTGAAGCTTGACCTATATTATATGGTCTTACAGCTTTAAGTTTATCTTTTGCTTCTTTTGGTATATTTTCCAGAGAATCATAATCTAAATCTTCAGGAAGTTTTTTATTTTCTAAACTCTTATGTTTTTCTATCATTTTCATTGATCTTTCTATATAACCTGAATATTTTACCTGTACTTCTACTTGATATTCTGTATCTTTAGAATAATCTCCTAACTCTAAATCAGAGAGTTCAGCTATATATTTTATATCAGAATATTTTACATCTGGTCTTCTTAAAAGTTCAAAATATGTAGTTCCATCTTTTAATTCAGCTTCTCCACATCTTCTTAATACTTCATTTACTCTGGGATTACTTGGTCCAACATAATTTTCCTTTAATTTTTCTTTTATTATTTCTACATCCTTACCCTTTTGTACCACTCTTAGATATTCCTTTTTTGGAAGAAGCCCTACTTCATATCCAATTTTTGAAAGTCTTAAGTCTGCATTGTCTTCTCTTAAAGCCAATCTGTATTCACTTCTTGCAGTAAACATTCTGTATGGTTCATTAGTCCCTTTAGATACTAAATCATCTACAAGTGTTCCCATATATGAATCTGCTCTATCAAGTATTACAGGCTCTTTTCCTTGTAACTTTCTTACTGCATTTATTCCAGCTAAAAGTCCTTGTGCTCCAGCTTCTTCATAACCAGAAGTTCCATTTATCTGTCCTGCCAAAAATAGATTTTCTACAGTTTTGCTTTCAAGTGTATATTTTATTTCTTGAGGTGGAACATAATCATATTCTATAGCATATGCATATCTCATAATATGAGCATTTTCAAGTCCAGATATATTTTTTACCATTCCATCCTGCACATCTGTTGGAAGTGAAGATGAAAGTCCTCCTAAATATATCTCTGTAGTATCATATCCTTCTCTTTCAAGAAAAAGATGATGTTGATTTTTATCACCATATCTAAAGACTTTATCTTCAATAGAAGGACAATATCTTGGTCCAGTTCCATGTATAGTTCCATTAAATAATGGAGATCTTTCCCTATTATTTTTTATTATTTCATGTACAGTTTCATTTGTGTGAGCTATATAGCATGAAATCTGCTTTCTTCCTTTTAATTCTTCATCAGGTGTTCTTGTGGAAAATTTTAATATATCTTCTGTTTCTCCTGGCTGTTCTTCAACTTTTGAGAAATCTACTGTTCTTGCATCTATTCTTGATGGTGTTCCTGTTTTAAACCTAGCTAATTTTAATCCTGCCTTTTCTAAAGATAATGGTAAATCATCTGAAGAAAGTTCTCCCATTCTTCCACCACTAAAATGCTTATCTCCAATGTGAATAAGTCCTCTCAAGAAAGTTCCAGTAGCTATTATTACAAACTTTGCTCTATATTCTACTCCTTCTCTGGTTTTTATTCCAATAACTTTTCCATTTTCAACTATAATCTCTGTTACCATTCCTTGAATAGCACTTAAATTATCACAATTTTCAATAGTTTTTTTCATTTCTTTACTGTATCTTACTTTATCTGCTTGAGCTCTTAAAGATCTCACAGCAGGTCCTTTTTTAGTATTAAGTATTCTTATCTGTATATATGTTTTATCAATGTTTCTTCCCATCTCTCCACCTAGAGCATCTATTTCTCTAATAAGATGAGATTTTGCTGGTCCTCCAAGAGAAGGATTACATGACATCACTCCTATATTATCTAAAGTTATAGTAAAAATAGCTGTTTGAGCTCCCATTCTGGCAGCAGCTAAAGCAGCTTCACATCCAGCATGTCCTGCTCCTACCACAATGACATCAAAATTTTGCATTTGTTCCTCCTACAATATATAAATTAAATTACTTTAAGTTTTCTAAATAATCAGCAGTTTTATTATCTGTTATGACTAATAATACATCTCCCTTTTCTATTAGAGTATCTGCTGAAAGATTTGGTTTAAATGATTGATCTTCTTTTTTTATTCCAACTACGTTTACATTATATTTTTTTCTAATATCTAATTCTACCATAGTTTTCCCCCAGAAAACAGATGGAGCTTTTACTTCCAGCAATAAAAATTCTGAAGAAAATCTCAAATGCTCTATCATATTAGGTTCCATAGCTAACTGAGCAACTCTTCTTCCCATATATTCTTCTGGATAAATTACTTTTGTTGCACCTATTTTAGCCAAAACTTTTCCATGACTTTTACTTACAGCTTTAGCAATAATCTTTTCTATTCCAAGCTCTTTCAAATTAAGAGTTATCATTATACTTGGCTCTATATCTCCTGTACATACAAAAGCTATATCATAATTGCTTACTCCAAGTTCTTTTAAATTTTTCACATCAGTTGCATCCATTACAACAGCATTATCTACAATATTGCTGTTTATAGCTTCCTGAACAAGTTCTTCATCTATGTCCAAAGCTAAAACTTCTTCATTAGATTCATATAAAGTTTGTGCTACACTTGTTCCAAATCTTCCAAGACCTATAACTAAATATTGTTTCATTCTATCCTCCATTTATTTACCATTAATCTACCCAACCAGAATATTTTCTTTTGGATATTTAGATAAAGCTTTTTTCTTTGTTTCTCCAATAGCTAAAGCAAATGTCATTGGACCTAATCTTCCTATAAACATAGTAATTATTAAAAGAAGTTTTGAAAAAGTAGTAAGATCTGGAGTTATTCCTAAAGTCAATCCCACTGTTCCAAAAGCTGAAATAACTTCAAACATTATCTCTTCTGGACTAAAACTTTCTGCTATCAGCATCAGCATTATTATGACAATTACATAAGTTATTGCAAGAACCAATATAGCTAATGCCCTGTTCATTATTTCCCAATCAAGTCTTCTGTTAAATATTTCAACATTTTCTTTCTTTTTTACTATTCCAATAACATAAAATAATATTACTCCAAAAGTTGTAGTTTTTATTCCTCCACCTGTTGATCCTGGAGAAGCTCCTATGAACATCAAAATACAACACATAAAAATAGTTGAATTTCTAAGTTCTCCAAGTGGAATAGTATTAAATCCTGCTGTTCTCAATGTGACACTTTGAAAATATGAAGCCAGCACTTTTTGTACAAAGTTTAAATCCCCTAAAGTTGCTGGATTTGAATATTCTAAAACAAAAAATAAAATCATTCCACCAAAAGTTAAAATCACAGATATTATAATCGCAACTTTTGATGTTAAATTGAATCTATCTATCCCTCTTCTTATAACCATAATAACTGATGTAATTACAGCAAATCCTATTCCTCCCAAAGTTATTAAATAACCAATAGTAAGATTTATAACGGGATTAGCTTTATATGCCTCCAAATTATTAGAGAAAAGAGCAAATCCTGCATTACAAAATGCTGATATTGAGTGAAATATTCCATAAAACACAGCTTTATTCAATGGCATTTCCTTTGAAAACTCCCATGTAAGGATAATTGCTCCTATACTTTCTATAACAAAAACTGTAAGAAGAAGCTTTTTTATAAAACCTGATATTTCTCCACTGCTGTCTGCATTTCTTTCTTCTTTTAAAAGTTCTCTTTCATAAAAGGTCATTCTTTTCCCCATTACCAGAAACAGAATTGATGAAAATGTCATTACTCCCAGTCCACCTAATTGTATAAAAAATATTATTACTAAGTCTCCTGCTGGACTGAATACCTTACTCACATCTACTACTGTCAGTCCTGTTACACACACTGCTGATACAATTGTAAATAAAGAGGATAAAAAATTCAATTTTTCCCCTTCCCTAAGTGAAAAAGGCATCATTAAAATAAATGTTCCTAAAAGTATTGCAAATAAAAATCCCAATATCAGCTTCCTTGAAGGTGATAGTTTTTTAAAGTAATCTATATCCATAACCACGCCTCACAATTTCATTCTATATTTATTTTCCATAAAAATTTTCCCCATATCTTATTAATTATACATTATTTTATCTCCCCTTTCAATCTTAAAAAAAACTACTTTACAAAATATTGTAAAATTAAAAGAACCTGTATCTAATTATACATTAGACTCAGGTTCCCACTTTCTTTTTTATTTCTCTTCAAAATTTATTTTTACTAAATTTTCAACTATTTTTACAATAAGATCTCTTGCCTTTTCCATAGATTGGATACATACATATTCATATTTTCCATGAAAATTATGTCCTCCAGTAAAAAGATTTGGACAAGGAAGCCCTTTATAAGAAAGTCTTGCTCCATCTGTTCCGCCTCTTATAGGTTTAATACAAGGTTTTATATTAAGTTCTTCCATAGACTTATGAGCAAGATCTATAACATACATTACAGGTTCTATTTTTTCTTTCATATTATAATAACTATCTTTTACTTCTATTTCTATTTCTGCATCTTTATATTTTTTAGATAAATATTGCACAGCATCTTTTATAAGGATTTTTTTCTCATTAAATTTTTTCATTGAATGATCTCTAATTATATAATTCATTGAAGTATCTTCTACAGTTCCTTTCATATCATTTAACAGAAAGAAACCTTCATAATTTTCAGTATACTCTGGTCTTTGCTCTATAGGAAGCATAGAATTCAATTCCATTCCAATAAGAATTGAGTTTATCATACTGTTTTTAGCTGTTCCAGGATGAATATCTCTTCCTTTTATCTTAATTACAGCAGAGGCTGCATTAAAATTTTCATATTCTAACTCTCCTATCCCTCCACCATCTACTGTATAGGCGAATTTACAATCGAACTTCTTTACATCAAAAAGATTTGCTCCTCTTCCAATTTCTTCATCTGGTGTAAATCCTATTTTTATCTTTCCATGCTTAATTTCAGGATGTTCTTTCAAATATTTTACAGCTTCAATTATTTCAACTATTCCAGCTTTATCATCTGCTCCCAACAGAGTTTTTCCATCTGTTACTATAAGATCCTGTCCTATATAATTTTTTAAATGTTCAAAATCTTTTGGAGAAAGGATTATTTCTAATTCTTTATTTAAAATAATATCTTCTCCATTATAACTTTCTATAATTCTTGGATTAACTCCTCTTCCATTGTAAGTAGGTGCTGTATCCATATGTGCTATAAATCCAATAGTTGGAATATCTAAATCACAATTTGCTGGAAGTGCAGCCATTACATATCCATTCTCATCTAATGATATTTCTTCAAGTCCTAATTCTTTCAAATCTTCTATTATTACTTTTGCTAAATTCCATTGTATATCACTACTTGGACATGCTTTGTTTGAAGGATCTGAATCTGTATCAATTTTTACATACTTTAGAAATCTTTCAACTAAATTATTCATCAATAACAACTCCTTATATAATTTTAGTATCTATATTTTAGTACTTTTTCAAAATTATTTCAATCTCTATTTCTTTTTATTTTTCACTTGCCAGTATAAGTTCTTCCTCTCTGGCTATTTGCAGTTGCTTTAATTGTTTCATTTCTCTTTTTATCAGAATAAATGTTAATACTGTTGCAATGAAGTCAGCTGTTGGAGCAGCAAACCATATTCCAGCTAATCCAAACATTCTAGACATTATTATTATACAAGGAATTAAAACTATTATCTGTCTTGAAAGGCTTATAAAAAGACTCAATTTAGGTTTTCCTACTGCCTGAAAATACACAGAAGATATTATTTGGAATCCAATAATAGGAAACATCATTGTATTTATTCTAAGTCCATGAGAAGCTATATCCAACAAAGCTTTTTCTCTTGTAAATATGAATATAAAATATTTTGATAAAAACTGAATAGTCAAGAAATCTACTATGCATATTATAGAAGCTCCAAGTATAGCTTTACGAAGTGCTTCTCTTACTCTCGAATAAAGTTTCGCTCCATAATTATAGCCCAATATTGGCTGAACTCCTTGGTTGATTCCAAATATAGGCATAGCAAGAAATATTGTTATTGCTTGAATAATTGCCATTGCTCCAATTGAATTATCTCCTCCATACACTTTTAGTGTACTGTTGAAAGTATAATTTACTAGACTTGATCCCATTTGCAATGCAAATGGTGAAGATCCTAAAGCCATTATATTCTTAATTTTTTCCCATTGTAGTTTCATATTTTTTAAATATAATTTAAGTCCACTAAAACTTGATTTAAAATAAAATATAGTCCATGCTGCTGAAATATATTGTGAAATAATTGTAGCCCAAGCTGCACCTGATACTCCCATATCCATTCCAAATATAAAAATAGGGTCAAGTACTATGTTTATTATGGCTCCTATCAGCAAAGTAACCATTGACATTTTAGGGTTTCCATCTGATCTGATAGCTGCATTTGCTACATATCCAACTATTGTTGCTGGAAATCCATATGCTACTATCCATAAGTATTCTCTTGCATATCTGCTTGTATTCTCGCTTCCTCCTAACACTGCAACCAATTTATCCATATACAACAATACAAATACTGCTATTATTAGTGAAATAATTATTCCATATCCTATTCCATTTCCCAAATATTTTTCAGCTTCATCTTTTTGCTTTCTTCCAAGACTTAAAGATATATTTGTTGCCCCACCAAGCCCTATTAATACAGCGAAAGCAAATACAAAGATTGTAACTGGGAAAGTAAGTCCTACTCCAGCTATTGCAAAGTGTCCTACATCTTTTATATTTCCAATATATATTCTGTCAACTATACTGTACAAAGCATTTACAAGCATTCCAATTATAGCTGGAAGTGAAAATTGTACTAAAAGCTTTGTTATTTTTTCTGTTCCCATAAATTGATGTTTATTTTTCATTTGTTCCTCCTAAAAACTTTCCTGTTACATTTTAAATTCTACCATTTTTCTAAAAGCTTTGACATTATCCTCTTTAAAGTATCTATTTCATCTTTTTCAAGTATTTGTTCTACTTTTTTATGAAAGATTTGTGACACATCAAAAATAACTCCTATGACCTCTTCTGCCTTTTCTCCTAGTTCTAAATGCATAACTCTTCTATCTTCAGAACAAACCCTTTTTCTTACATATCCCTTTTTTTCTAGCTTATTTACAAGGATGGTTACTGTTGATTTATCTTTGGATATTTTTTCTGTTATTTCTTTCATAGAAAGAGTTTTAAAAACATATAATACTATTATTATTCTTATATGAGAATATCCCAAATCTGTTATTCCCTTTTTTCTCAGTTCTTCATCCATAAAAATTCTGCTTCTATGATGGGCTCTAGACAGATAGCTATACAATGAATTTCCAAAAGCTTCATTTTTCATATTTCATCACCTATCCTTTAATTTAACATGAAATTAGTTTTATGTCAAACTATTATTTGCATATACAGATATAATTTTCTTACTAAAATACAAATAATAATTATTCATTTTTATTATATTTTAATTAAAAAATATGATATAATCCACTGTATAGAATAACTTAATTTTTAAAGAGGTAATTTTAATGAAAATAGCTATTATTGGAGCTCCTGACTCTGTTGAAAAAATATACAGTATACTTTCTTCTGAATATAAAGAAGTAAGTTTTTTTAAATATCCAAAAGAAAAAATTGAAGAAATGATTCCTCTTATTCAAAAATTAGAAAATGATGTAGATGGGATATATCTTACAGGAATTGGAATTTATTCATCTCTTAATCTTAAAACTGATCTTTCTAACAAAGCTATTGTTTATACTAAAAGAGGTGAAATGGGAATAATCAAAGCTTTTTTATCTCTCCAAAAAGACTATGAATCCATAGATAATTTAAAAATAGGTATAGATCTTATTGAAGAAAAAATGCTAAAAGATGTCTTTGAAGAATATGAAATTCAAATAAAAAATTACTATCTTCAAAAATATGAATATTCTAAAACTGAAGAGGAATACCTTAAAAATTATCTTGAAAAATTAAAAACAAAAGAAATAGATTGTGTTATTACAGCTTTTGGATATATTTATTATTATTTAAAAAGACTTAATCTTCCAGTTTATAGGCTACAAGCAACCAACACCGAAATAAAATTAGAATTTAAAAAACTTGAATTAATAGCAAAAATAGAAGAACTTAAAAAAACAGGTATTGGGGTTCAAATAATTAAACTTATTAAAAAAAATATTTCTGAACTTACTCAAAAGACTTTACAAAATAAAAATAGTTTTGAAACTCAACTATTAGAATATGCTAAAGAAATTCAAGGAAATATACAATTTCTTGGAAATGAAGAATATTATATTTTAGCTAATAAAGGTCTTTTATTAGATGAAGACACTTTAAAAATAATTACTACTCTTATCAAAAATACTACTAAAAAAGATTTTTATGCAGGAATTGGGATTGGTGAAGGACAAACTATTTTACAAGCTGAAGCTAATGGAAGAAAAGCCTTAAAAATAAGCCTTTCAAAAAATAAAAATGAAATATACTTTTACGATGGAAAAAATGTTTCTGGCCCTTTATTGACAGAAAATATGCTTCAATATAGTGATTCTGTCAATAAAGATATTTTTGAACTTTCAAAAAAAATAGGTATTAGTTCTACTTATTTAGAAAAATTAAAATCTATTATAAAGAAATATGGTAAAAATACTTTTTCCAGTAAAGAACTTGCTGAAATATTTGAAATTAGTGAAAGAAGTGTCAATCGTTTATTAAAAAAAATCATTGAAAATGGCTATGGAGAAGAGGCTGAATTTGAAAATACTCCTGGTGCTGGCAGACCTCGGAGAAAAATAAAATTTAATTTTTAAAAGTATAAATTTGAAAGTAATTGTTCTTAATAAAAACAATTACTTTTTTTATTGAAAAAAATACATTGACAAATATTAAAAAAAATTGTATAAACTATTTAACTAAAAAATTAAAGACATATTAAAGACAAGTCTTTAATATCTAAGGGAGGATTTTATGACACAAGGAAATGTTAAAAGCACCAAAATGACAACTTTTATTAAAACTGTAGAAAGAGTTGGAAATAAATTACCTGACCCATTTATTTTATTTGGAATATTTGCTGTTTTCACTTTAATTATATCTCTTATCTTATCAAAAATTGGAGTAGAAGCCTCTTTTATGGAAAAAGGTGCAAAAACTCTTACCATAGTAAAAATTGAAAATTTACTCACTTTTAATAAGTTAAGACAAGTTGTTTCTGATTTTCCTACTACTTATGTTAATTTTCCATCTTTAAAACTTGTTCTTATCATGATGATGGCTATTGGAGTAGTTGAAGAAACTGGCTTCTTTGACTCTGTAATGAGAAAATATCTATTAAAAGCTCCTAAAGGTGTAGTAACAGCTGTATTTATTTTTGCATGTGTTAATGCTAATGTTATGTCAGATGCTGGGGTTATTCTTACACTTACATTAGGAGGAGTGGTATTTGCTTCAATTGGAAGAAGCCCTATCCTTGGAATAATGCTTGGATATGCAGCTTGTAATGGTGGATATTGTGCTAGTCTTTTAGTAGCTGGAGCAGATGCACTTGTAGCTGGTATCACTGAACAAGTAGCTGTAGATGCTGGTTTTCATTTAGATATCAATCCTTTATGTAACTATTACTTTATGGCAGCTGCTACAATAGTTCTCACTGTAGTTCTTACAATATTTACTGAGAAATTTATAATGAAACTTTTTCCAGAAGAAGAAACTGCAGATGATTCTATGTTAAAGAAATATGAACTTACTGATTTAGAAAATAGAGGATTAAAATTTGGAATGTATGGTTTTATTTCTTTTGTAGTTATTATGCTTATTTTAACACTTCCATCAAATGCATTTTTCAGAAATGCTGCTGGAGGATTTTTACCTAAATCACCACTACTTTCATCTATTGTTGTTATATTATTCTTCCTATTCCTTTTCATAGGTGTGAGCTATGGAATAGGAATTAAAAAAATAGCTAGTGGAAAGGATGTTTCTAGGCTTCTTCAAGCTGGTGCAAAAAAATCTGCACCATTGATGGTTACTTTTCTTACTTGTGCCTTATTTATGGACCTTTTAAATAAAAGTAACATTTTAAGAATAATCGCTATAAAAATGGCTGAACTTATTAAAGCTGCGAATGTAGGTCCTTTATTTCTTCTTGTTTTAGTAATTATCCTTACTGCTATGATGAATCCATTTATGACTTCTGCATCTACAAAATGGATATTATTAGCCCCAATGGTAGTTCCTGTATTTGGAATGATTGGAGTTAACCCTGCTTATGCACAGCTTGCTTATAGAATTGGAGATTCAGCAACTAACATAATCTCACCTTTGCATCCAGCAATAACTGTTATCATTGGTCTTATGGCTCAATATAATTCTGAAAAGGAAAAGAAAACAGGAAGAAAAATAGAAGAAGCTGGTTTTGGAACTATCTTCTCCTTAACTCTTCCTTATTCTATAGTTATTCTTGTAACTCTTACTGTTCTTATGGTTATTTGGTATGTTTTAAGATTACCTATTGGTTTAGGTGTTTCTACATTTATATAATACTTACTAAAAAATTTAAAATACTATATAATTAAAAAGGAGATAAAATGGAAAATTCAAATCACATGATTTATGCTAACCATCCTTTACTTTGGTTAATTTGCTCAATTGGAATTATCATAGTTTTAATCCAATCTGCCCTAATTATTAAAAAGTCTATTCAAGCTGGAAAAGATATGGGAATTCCTAAGGAAAGAATGAATAAAGGAATAAAAACAGCTGCAATTGCAAGTATTGGCCCTGCTCTTGGTGTTGTTGGAAGTCTTTTAGCCCTTCTTGTCACAATGGGATCTCCTGTTTCAGCTCTTAGACTTAGCGTTATTGGAGGTTCTAATTTTGAAGCTATGGCTGCTAATTTTGGTGCTCAAGCAATGGGTTCAGAACTCTCTACTCATATGACACCTCTTGTATTCACAAATGCTCTTTGGGCAATGGCATTAGGATCTATGGGATGGATTATATTTGTTTTTCTTTTTGCACATAAGATGGATAGAGTAAATGGACTTCTTACTAGTGGAAGAAAAGCTCTTCTTCCTGCTGTAGGTCTTGGAGCTATGCTTGGTTCTTTTGCTTATTTCAACATAGGAAATTATCTAAAAGTTACTACAAATCCAAATATTACTTTATCTGCTGTGTCTGGGCTTATTATAATGATTATTTGTTTGAAAGCAGGAGAAAAATTTAATTGGTTAAAAGAATGGGCTTTAACTATTGCAATGTTTGGTGGAGCTATAATAGCTACAATAGCATTTTAAAACTATAAGTAACTAGGAGGAAATTTAAGTGAGTATTTATGATAACTATATTGAAAGTATAACAAAAATTGGTAGATCAACAATGGTTTTAGGTTTAGTAGCAACTTTACTTCCACCTTTAGTAATGACATTTTATTTTGGTTTTAATCCTGGAATTGCGGCTATAATGGCTGGAGCTATTTCTCAAATATCTGTTTCTGGTGCTTTTTATTTCAGTGAACCAATCAGCTACTATCCTATAGTTGGTAGAGCTGGACTTTATATGGGATTTTTATCAGGAAATCTTGTCAATATGAGAATCCCTGCTGCAATAGCTTCACAAGAAGCTGCTGAATATGAATCAGGTACTGAAGAAGGAGCTATTATGGGAACTATTGGTATTGGAGTTTCTATTTGGATAGGAATAGTATTTTTACTTCTTTCTGTTTTTGCTGGACAAACTCTTTTATCAAAATTACCTGTTTCTTTTATGACTATGCTTAGTCTAATTATTCCAGCATTATTTGGAGGAGTTTTTGCACAATTTGCTATAAAATCTCCCAAAACTGCAATATTTGCTCTAATAGTATCTTTTATCATGACAAAATTAGTAGCTCTTATTCCAGGAAATCCATCATTTATAGTAACATTGGTATCTGTTTTTTCAACAATAACTTTTGCTAAAAAACTAATGGATAAAGAACTTTCTAAAAAATCTGTAAAATAAGGAGAATAAAATGAATAAAAAAAGAATGATAGAAAATTTCTTAGAAATGATAAAAATACACTCTCCTTCTAATAATGAAAGAGTATATGCTGAATATTTAATAAAACTTTTAAAAGAACTTGGTGGAGAAATCTATTTAGACAATGGATATAAAAATTATGGAGGAAATGCTCCTGTTATTTTTGCAAAATTTCAAGGAAACTTACCTGAAAAAGGAGTAACTTTAGCTGCTCATATGGATGTAATAGAACCATCCTCAAATGTAAAACCTAGAATAGAAAATAATATAATAAAAACTGATGGTACTACTACTTTAGGTGGAGATGACAAGGCGGGAATAGCTAGCATTATTGAAGTTCTAAGAACCATTAAAGAAAATAAATTAAATCATAGAGATATTTTTGTATTATTAACTCCTTGTGAAGAAGCTGGTATGCTTGGTGCTAAAAATATTGATTGGTCCTCTGTCCCTGCCACTATGAAACCAGCTACAAATATGCTTGTTATAGATAATGCTGGTAAGGCTGGACTCATTGCTCATACTGCCCCTAGTAAATATGGAATCACTTTTACATTTACTGGAAAAAAAGCTCATGCTGGAATAGAACCTGAAAAAGGAATTAATGCTGTATGTATGGCTGCTCATGCTATATCTAATATGAAAATAGGACGTATTGATGAATTTACTACTTCTAATATAGGAAGTATCAAATCTAATTTTCCAACTAATGTAGTTTCTGATTACTGCATATTTACTGCTGAATTAAGAGGCCATTCTGAAGAAAAGATTATTGAAATGTTAAATAATTATGAAGAAGCATGTAAAAATGCCTCTATTTTATTTGGTGGAAAGTATACTATGGAAAAAAGTCATGATTATCCTGCTCTCAAACCAAAAGATGATTTGAAATTTGCTAAAGAATTTGCTAAAATTTATGAAGAGATTGGTATTCACTCAGAACTAAAAATAATTGGTGGTGGATCTGACAGCAATATTCTAGCAAAAGAAGGTTTCAATTCTATAATCATTGGTGTTGGAATGTATGATGTTCATACTGTTAATGAATATCTTGTTACTGATGATTTATTTAAAACTACAGAGGCTATTTTAAAGTATATCACAAAATAAAGCCTCAGAGGAGAAGAGAGTCATTATGAATAAAAACGAATTGAAGGAAAGAGTACTTGCAGCAATTGAAGAAAACAAAGATACAATCATAGCAGTAGGTAGAAAAATATATTCAAATCCTGAATTTGGGTATAAAGAATTTGAAACAACAAAAACTGTAAGTGATTTTTTTAAAAATGAATTAGGATTAGAGGTTGAAGAAAAAATAGCTTATACAGGATGCAGAGCTAGAATAAATGAAGATAAAGATGGACCTAAAGTAGCTATTCTTGGAGAATTAGATGGAATCTCTTGTTCAGAACATCCAGATGCTAACAGTATTGGTGCTTCTCATACTTGTGGTCACAATGTACAGATAGCTGGAATGCTTGGAGCAGCAGTAGGTCTTATTAAATCAGGGGTTTTTAAAGAACTTGATGGTAAAATTGATTTTATAGCAACTCCTGCTGAAGAGTTTATAGAACTTGCTTATAGAAGTAAATTAAAAGCTGAAGGACATATCAAATATTTTGGTGGAAAACAGGAGCTTATTAGAAAAGGTGCCTTTGATGATGTAGATATGAGTATAATGTTCCATGTTCTTGATACTGGAGATAAAAAAGTACTTGTAGGACCTGAAAGTAATGGATTTATAGGAAAAGAAATTAAATTTATTGGTAAAGAATCTCATGCAGGTTCTGCTCCATACGAAGGTATAAATGCTTTGAATGCAGCTATGCTTGCAATCAATAATGTAAATGCTCAAAGAGAAACTTTCAAAGAAGCTGACAGAGTAAGATTCCATCCTATTATCACAAAAGGTGGAGATATTGTAAATGTAGTTCCTGCTGATGTAAGAATGGAGTCATATGTAAGGGCCAGAACAATAGATAGTATGATAGATGCTAATAAAAAAGTTAACAGAGCACTTATTGCTGGAGCTATGGCTGTTGGAGCTGAAATAGAAATAACTGAACTTCCTGGATATCTTCCTATTTTAAAACATGATAATATGGAAAAAGTATTAAGAGAAAATCTTCATTATATTGGACTTACTGATGAAGATATTATAGATGGTGGAGATTTCACTGGATCATTTGATTTTGGAGATGTATCTCATATTATTCCTACACTTCATCCAATGTTTGGTGGAGTACAGGGTGCTCTTCATACTAGAGGATATTCTATAGTAGATGAAGAATATGCTTACCTTGCCCCTGCTAAATCTATGGCTCTTACAGTAGTGGATCTTTTATTTAATGGAGCTGAAACAGGAAAAGAAATTCTTAAAGACTTTAAACCAGTTATGACTAAAGAAGAATACCTTGCTTTCATGGAATCTAATGATAAAACTATAAAAGCATAATTTTTTAAATAATAAAAATGAGGATAATCATAATAAGTATGATCTACCCTCATTTTTTATTTTTCCATATTTCTGCACATTTCAATAAAAGACATAGCTGAAGAACTCAAATATTTATTTTTGTGATAAATAATATTAAATTTTCTCACAAACTTAATATTATTTATTTTTACTCTGGAAACTATTTTTTTATCAAGTTCTTCTTTTACAAGATAGAATGGTAATACTGCAATTCCTATATTTTGCTGAACAGCAATTACTAAAGCCCTTGTACTGATACTTTCCCATAATGGTTCTATCGTTATTCCTCTAGAAAAAAGTATACTGTCAAACAACTCTCTTGTTCCACTTCCTCTCTCTCTTAAAAGAAAATTCTGATTCTTTATTTCTTCCAGTGAAACTGTTTCTTTTTCTGCTAAAGGATTTTTAGGACTACATATTATAACAAGTTTATCATCTAAAATCGGATCACTTATAATATTTTCAGAATGAATTATTCCATCAATTATAGCAAGATCCAATTCATTTGTAAGCAATTTATTTTCTATAATTTTTGAGTTTTCTATATAAACATTGATTTTGACCTCTGGACATATTTCGGCAAATTTCTCTACATATTTTGGCATAAAATATGTTCCTGTTGCTATAGTAGCTCCTATTTTTAAATTACTCATTGAATCATAACACTTTAACTCTTTCTCCATTTCATCAAAAAGAGATGTTATATGAGAAGCATAACTTAAAAATTTTTTTCCTGGTTCAGTAATATAAAGTCTCTTAGATATTCTGTCAAAAAGTTTTATTCCATAATATTCTTCCAATTCTTTTATAGCAAGACTTGCTGCTGGCTGAGCTATAAAAAGTTCTTTTGCAGCCATAGTTACATTATTGTACTTACAAACTGCTAAAAATATTTTTATATGTCTTAATGTCATAAATAATCCTCCTATCATATAAAAAAAATTATATACTTTATAATATTATATTATTTTTTTTATAATTAAACAAGTTATATAATAAGTATATAAAATAAAAAGAAAAAATTACTAAAAAACTGGAGGTAAATTATGGAAAACTTAAATTTAGAAAAAAAGAGCTATTGGAAACTTTTCACAACCATGCTTTACCTTAGTGCATTTACATTTGGAGGCGGATTTGTTATTGTTTCTCTTATGAGAAAAAAATTTGTGAAAGAATATCACTGGATAGAAGAAAAGGAAATATTGAATCTCATAGCTATTGCTCAATCATCTCCTGGTTCACTATCTATTAACATATCTATCTTGGTTGGATATAAATTGGCAGGTATCCCTGGTGCATTGATCTCTGTAACAGCTACAGCGCTTCCACCTCTTATTACATTGTCAATAATTTCATTTTTTTACATATCATTTAAAGATAATGTAACTGTAAATGCTCTAATGAAAGGTATGCAAGCTGCTATTGCAGCAATAATTTTTGATGTTACCTTCTCATTAGCTAAAGATGTAGTGAAAAGAAAAGAACTAATTTTTAGTTTAATGACAATAGCAGTATTTGTAGCAGTTTATTTCTTTGAAATAAACATTATCTTTATAGTTTTAGTTTGTGGATTCGTTGGTGCTGTTTCTAGCAGTTACAAATTTAAAACTCAACACATTTAATAAAGAGGTGATAATTTATGTTATATTTAAATTTATTTATAAGTTTTTTCAAGATAGGATTATTTAGTATTGGGGGAGGATATGCAGCTATGCCACTTATTAAATCTCAGGTAGTTGACCTTCACCAATGGCTTACATTAAAAGAATTCACTGATATTATAACTATTGCTGAAATGACTCCAGGATCTGTATCTTTAAATTGCGCTACGTTTGTAGGAATACAAATAGCTGGAATAAAAGGTGCTTTAGTTGCTACTCTTGGATGTATTACACCATCTTTTATTGTAGTTATGATATTTACATATCTTTATTTTAAATATGGGGACCTTAAAGTCATTAAAGGTATATTAAGAGGTTTACGTCCTGCAGTTGTAGGTCTTATCGCTTCTGCTGGAACTACTATAGCTCTTATAGCTTTCTTTGGAGATAAAATAAATATAAAAGAAAATCATATAAATTATATTTCAGTTGCAATTTTTCTAAGTGCTATAATAGCACTTAGAAAATTTAAAGTAAATCCAATTTGTGTTATGCTTGCATCTGGAATTTGTGGAATAGGAATATATGAATTCTTAGTATAAGAGAAAATGCTGAAAGAAATTACTTTCAGCATTTTTTCATAAATTTAAACCAGTTTTTATATTCATCTTTGTGAATACTGTCTTTTAAAAAGACAAAATTAAATTCTCTTTCTGCATGGAAGTTTTTTAAATTTATAATTGAAAGCTCTTTATTCTCAACTTCCTTTTCAACTGCTGTTTTATATATAAAAGTTATTCCTCTCTCTTCTTTTACCATCTCTTTTATTACTTTTATATTTTCTATTTCATATTTTTTATTGAAATCATTGATAGATAAATTATTATCATAAAGTATCTTTTCAAAAATATCTCTGCTTCCTGACCCTTTTTCTCTGACTATTATTCTTTCTCCCAGAAGTTCCTCAAATGTAAATTCTCCTTGAGAAAATCTGCTTTTATTAGAACACACAGCAACAAATTCTTCCTTTGAAAAAAGAAATGAATCATATTTTGTTTTCTCAAAAAAACCTTCTACTAAAAGAAAATCAATATCTCCATTTTCTAATTTTTCAAGAAGTAATTTAGTATCTTTTACTGAAATAGAAACACTAATTTCTGGATAATCACGAGAAAGTTTTTTTAATACTCTTGGAATTAGGTATTCACCAATTGTAAGAGTTGCTCCAAAATTTAAAGTATGAATATTTGAAGATAGATTCAACACTTTTTCCTTTATTTTTTCTGAATCAGAGTTCATAGCAATCAAATATCTATACAGCAGTTTTCCATATGCTGTCAATGATAAAGTTCTTCCTGAATACAGAAACAATTTATTCTTATAAAATTCCTCTAAAAATTTTATATGCTGGGTTACAGCTGGCTGAGTCATATGAAGATTTTCAGCAGTTTTAGTATAACTTAATGTTTTACACAATTCTAAAAATGTATAAATTCTAAAATCAAGCATTCTACCCTTCCTTTCTTCCCTCTTTTGAATATCTTTATATTTATAATATGTTAATTAAAATCCTCTGATTAATATTGTAAGTATTATAGCTATTGCGAATAAAAGTAATATTCCCCCAATTGTAGAAAGGAGACTCAATCCTATTTTTGTTCCCATTGGTTTATCTGTAAGGAAAGTATTTCTTATAAAATAAATATTAGCCACTGCAAATACAGCTCCTAAAGCTCCTCCTTTTATTAAAAAGAAAAAAGAAGGAATTATAAAGAAATAAGCTATTTTAGAATAATTTTCCATCACTTTTATTTTTTCAGTTTTATCAACAACTATCATTGGAGAATTAAAAAAATTATCTGATATTTTAACTTCTCTTTCTATTCCATTATCATCAAGAAGCTTTGTTTTTCCCCATTTTAATTTAACTGGATTCCCTTTATATTTAAGTGTGCTCTTTAATCCAGATATTTCCCAAGTGATTCCATTATCCACAAAGTGTGGGTGTTTCACTTTAAATTCCATATCTATTCCCCCTGTATAAAATATTTTATGTAAAAATTATTACTTAACTGCAAGTACCTAATTTATATAGACTTTCTTTCATAATATGAACTTTTTTTTCTGGAAGAAGTATTGTTAATCTATCTCCTGCTTCTATTCTGGTATTTCCCTTAGGAATTATTTCATGTTCATTTCTTACAATAGCTACTACCAGAACATCTTCTGCCCACTTTATTTCACATATTCTTTTTCCATCTAATTCTGATTCTCCTGTAACAGGAATAGCTATAATGGTTTTCTTACTGTCTTCCAATTTTTCATGAGGAACATCTTTTGCCATTCTTTCATAAAGAATCTCATAAATAGGTTCTAATCCCATCAAATCTGTTATATAATATGCTACCACAGAAACAGTTACAAGTGCAAGTAAATGATCAAAATTTCCTGTCATTTCCAATATAAGAACTGCTCCAGTAATAGGTGCTCTTACTACTGCTACAAAGTATCCAGCCATACCCAATACCATATAATGTGGTATGAATTCTGGTCCAACTTCTAATATATTAACCAATAGGATTCCATATATTTTTCCTAATATAGCTCCTAATACAAGCATTGGAAGAAATATACCTCCAGCAAAACCTGTTGCATATGATAAAGCTGTAAATAATAATTTCACAACAAATATAACCATAAGTAATTGTACAGTTCTATTTCCTCCAGCCATCTCTTCTACTAGTTCATGTCCACCACCAGTTACTTCTGGCAAAATGAAACATAAAATAAATGAAGTTGTCATAACAAAAGAAACTTTTGTCCATCTTGGCAGTTTAGCCCCTTTATAGATATCCTGAACTTTTATTAATGTCATTGTAAATATTTTTCCAAAGCAGGCAATAATTATACCAAATAAAATAAATAATCCAAATTGGAAATAAGGATTTATATCTTTAGGATAATTTACACTTAAATTAAAAGCTGTCTGCATACCAAACATTCTTCTTCCAACAAAATCAGAAGCTATACTTGCTAAGAATGTACATATTAGAAGTTTTGATGATATGAACTTATGTAGTTCTTCCAGACTGAACATAACCCCTGCCAGAGGTGCTCCAAAAGCTCCTGCCAATCCTGCACTTGCTCCACTTGTTACAAGATATTTTTTTTCAACAGAGTCTCTTTTAAATATTTTAGTAGCCCCATATCCAATATAAGAACCTAATTGTACAGATGGTCCTTCTCTTCCTAAAGAAAGTCCACATCCTATTCCAAATAGTCCCCCAACAAACTTTGCAACTAATTCCTGAAACCATTTTACATAATCAAGCTGTCTTAATATTATCCCTTTTACTTGTGGAATTCCACTTCCAGATGTTTTGGGATATTTTTTTGCAATCAGATCTACAAATAGTCCAACAACAATAAATCCTATCCATACCATCATAAGAAACATAGGACTTGACATATCCTCATGACTAAAGATGCTTTCTCTTATATGATTAGCATATCCTAATCCCCATCTGTAAATAGAAACAATAAGACCTGTCAGTGCTCCTACTCCCAAACAGAGCATATACAATTTTCCACTTCCTTTTTGCAGTAATTTTAAATTATCTTCTGCAGTCTTTTCAGAATTCATAATGAAATCCTCCATAATATATTAATTTTCTTTTTTATTCTATCTCTTTTTCCAATATAATACAATAACTTTTTAAATTTTTTGAAAAACTATGATTTTCCATTAATTTTAATTTGCAATTATTAAAATTTTATAAATAAAATAAAAACTAGTTCATCAGAAATACATATTTCAGCCTTTCTTTTGAACTAGATTTTATTTTATCTTACTTTATTTAAAATATAATTCCTAGTACCCTTTTATTAATTCAGGGTTAATAGTTTTAAATGTTCCAGTAAAGAATCTTAATACTTTTGGCTCATAATCCCATTTCAATCCACTGATGTCCTTTCTTTTGTTATATAGATCAATAACTGCATCAGCTACAAAATCTAAGTGTGCATATGTATATACTCTTCTTGGTATAGTCAATCTAATTGTTTCTAATTTAGGGTGATGATCTTTTCCTGTTATTACATCCCTTCCTGCTGATATGATTCCTCTTTCCATTGTTCTTACTCCTGATGTTTCATACAATGCTGCTGCTAGTGATTGCGCTGGGAATTCATCCTGTGTTAAATGATCTAAAAATGCTCTTGCATCTACAAATATTGCATGTCCTCCAAATGGTTTTACCATTGGCACTCCTGCTGCTTCTAATTTCTCTCCAAGATATCTAATTTGATTTACTCTATAACTGATATATTCATATTGAACTGATTCTGTTATACCTATTGCCATTGCTTCCATATCTCTTCCTGCAAGTCCTCCATATGAAGGCATTCCTTCAAATTGAACTACCATTCCTGTTGCTCTTACATACATATCATGGTCATTCATACATAGGAATCCTCCAATATTAGTTATACAGTCCTTTTTACCAGACATTGTACATCCATCTCCATATGAGAACATTTCATGAACTATTTCTTTTATAGTTTTATCTTGATATCCTTCTTCCCTATCTTTAATGAAATAAGCATTCTCAACACATCTAGTAGCATCAAACATAACCATTATTCCATTTTTGTGAGCTAATTCAGATACAGCTTTGATATTAGCCATTGATACTGGCTGTCCTCCAGCTAGGTTAACTGTTACTGCAAGACAGATGTAAGGTATTTTGTCTGCTCCAACTTCATCTATCAATGCTTGGAATTTTTTAAGATCTACATTTCCTTTGAATGGCAAATCAGCTGCTGGATCATGCGCTTCATCTATGATAACATCTCTAAATGTAGCTCCATTCCTTTCCTGATGAAATCTAGTTGTTGTAAAGTACATATTTCCTGGTACATAATCTCCTGGTTTAATCATTAAAGTAGATAAAATATTTTCTGCTCCTCTACCTTGATGTGTAGGAACTATGTATTTAAATCCAAAATATTCTCTTACTACTGCCTGTAGATGATAAAAATTCTTACTTCCAGCATATGCCTCATCTCCAAGCATAAGTCCAGCCCATTGTCTGTCACTCATTGCATTAGTTCCTGAGTCAGTTAAAAGATCTATATAACAATCTTCTGATCTCAATAAGAAAGTATTATATCCAGCTTCTTTTATTGCAGCTTTTCTTTCTTCTTTATCTAAAGTTCCCATGTGTTCTACCATTTTGATTTTAAAAGGTTCTGGCATAAATTTTCTTTTTTCCATAATATTTTCCTCCTCATTTAATGTAAGATATTTTGTTCTATATAAAATTTTTAAATTACTTTCTGTATTTCTTCAATAGTTTCTATTTTTTTAATCTTTTTATTCATAAAATTTACTTCATAATCTTTTAATGATTCTATTGCCTGCCCTGATAATGGTATTATTGCCATCATATTAAAGACTGTCATAAGTCCTACTCCTAAATCTCCTAGTTCCCATACAAATGTATATTGTGCAAGTCCTCCTGCAAAAAGCATTCCTAGTGCAAATATTTTATACAAGTTCTGTGATTTCCAGTTATCTCCAAAAACATAAGCTACATTCCCTCTTGCATAGAACATTATTCCAAGGAAAGTACTGAAACTGAATAAGAACAATATTACTGCTATGAATATGACTCCTGCCTGTCCTATGTGATGATTCATTGCTGCTTGTAAAAGATCCATTCCCATTAGTCCTTTTGTTACACTTTCAGGTGCAAGAAGCATTATGAAAGCTGAACAGCTGCATATTAACAATGTATCTATAAATACTCCTAAAGCTTGAATTAATCCCTGTTTAACTGGATGAGCAACATCTGCTGCTGCTGCCGCACATGGAGCTGACCCTGAACCAGCTTCATTAGAAAACAATCCTCTTTTTACTCCCTGCATCAATATAGCTCCAAATCCTCCTGCTACTGCCTGTCTAAACCCAAAAGCCTGTACAAATATATTTTCAAACATTTGAGGTAAAAGCCCTATATTCTTTATTATTATAAACAATGTTACTGAGAAATACAGTATTGCCATTGCTGGAACTACTTTATTAAGTACATCTACTATCCCTTCATTTTTAAACAATACAATTGCTGATATAACTACTAAAGCTATTGTTGTATATAATGGTGGAAAGTTGAAAGCATTTGCAAATGATTGACTTACTGAGTTAGCAATAACTTGACTTATTCCTGCCCAGCAAAGTAATCCAGAAAGTGCAAATAATACTCCTAAAAGTCTGAATCTAGTCCCTCTAGTATAATATTTTTTTCCATCTGCTGATACATACTTAGAAGTTCCTTTTATATTATCAACGAACTCATCTTCTTCTTTTATCCAAGTTATTATTCTCATTCTATCCATAAAGTATGCAGGTCCGCCTCTGAATCCTCCATATAATGGATCTTTCTCTTTATATATCTGAGCTAAAGTTGATTCTATAAATGCGCTTGAAGCACCTATTAATGCAGCCAGCCACATCCAGAATATTGCTCCAGGTCCACCAAAGGATATTGCTGCTACCACTCCAGCCAGATTTCCCATTCCTACTCTTGAAGCTGTAGCTATGAATAAGGCCTGCAGTCCAGATATAGAATCTTTATCTGTGGAGCTTTTAGGTTCCAACACACACTTTATCATTTCTGGAAACATTCTAAATGGGAGAAATTTTGTTCTCACTGTAAAGTATAACCCTATTGGGATAAGAATAACTACCAAAAGACTAAGCTCCACTATCGTTTCTCCAACATTTACTGTTATGAGCTTCCCCCATAGCAATCCATTTATTGAAAGCACCATATTTTTAATCGAGTTAATCAAACCTTCAAACATTAACGCACCTCCTGAACCATATATTTATATTTTTTTAAAAAATTTAAATTTATTTTCAAAGTCATTAAAATTAAGATGATATTTCTGATTCTCAATATTTTTATTATTCTTTCATTAAAGTTTCCTTCTTGATATAAGTTTAGTACAATTTTTAAACTTAAGCAACTAAAGCAAAACAAAACTGTTATATTACAACTCATTCAACTATTTGTTTTCTTAATTTCTAAAAACTTTTCCTTTCAATCTTTTTTAGACAGCAAATAATGTAAATTTTTTCTAATTTTATATTTTTTTATATTATATCTTTAAAACATATATATTTAAATTATTTAAAATTTCAAAAAATAAAAAATGACCTTCAGATAAAATAAATTATCTAAAGGTCAAAGAAGTCTTTTGTTATTATCCAAGATTTTTCTTAATCCAGTCTTTTCCTTCTACCATTCTTGTTACAAGCATAGCTGCCACTGTATCTCCAGTTGCATTTATCATTGTAGCAGGAGGGTCAACAAGGTATCCAATTGTTGCTATAATAGGAAATGCTTCTGGAGGGAATCCATACATAGTAACTATAAGCATCTCTCCAATAAGTCCTCCACCTGGAACTCCAGACATTACTACTCCTCCTACTATTGACAGAAGAATGGCACTGACATATGTTCCTGCTCCAGTAAATGGAACCCCAAATATACCAAAAAGAAATGAAATTTTAAGTATAGAACTAAATACAGTTCCATCCATGTGAGCAGTTGCTCCTATAGGAAGAACTATCTCTCTTATATCTTTAGGAACCCCAATTTTTCCAGCTGCTTCCAAGTTAACTGGAAGAGTAGCTATACTACTTTGTGTAGCTAAAGAAGTTAAAGCTGGTGAAAGAAGATGTTTAAGTGATCTCAATCCCTCTTTTCCCCCTGCTATATAACCATAAACTGGAAACATAAAGATAAAATATGCAAAGCATAGAGGATAATAAATTATCATAGCTCTTGTATATGAACCTATAAGTTCTTTTCCATACTCTCCAACAAGTGAAGCAAAGTAAGCTCCTAATCCAATTGGTGCATAGTACATCAATAAGTTGATCATTTTTAGAAATACTTCTGCTAAAGCATCTAGTCCATCAGCTATTTTTCTTCCCTTTTCTCCAACCATATTTACGCACAATCCAAAAACTATTGAGAAAAGAATCAATGGAAGCATATTCTTTCTTGAAATAAGTTCAGGAAAGTCTGTAACAGTTATAGCTTTTACTATCTGATCTCCAGTTTGGAAAGGTTTTAATGCCTCTGCTGCTGAAATGTTAAGATTTACTCCTTGAGCTGGAGGAAAAATATTTACTATAATCAATATTATTATTGCTGCTACAAATCCTGTTGAAACGAATACAAGTATCAAGTTCTTAAGAATACTTTTCAATCTTGTCATATCACTCATACTAGAAATCGAACTACTGATAGTCACCATTACCAATGGGACAACTATTGTAAACATTCCATTGATAAATAAATCTCCAAAAGGTTTAAATACTTTTGCTCTTTCTCCCATTACAGTTCCAATGATACTTCCTAAAATTATCGCTCCTATTAAAATAATAGAAAAACGATAGGCTTCCCATACACTTTTTTTCTTGTTCAACTCTGCCATTTTAACACCTCACTGTTTTTATTTAGAATTTAAATTCTTCCTGTTTAGGGAATAATCCCAAAAATCCACCTGTATGTATGAATAAAATATTTTTACAATCTTTTAGATTACCTTTTTTAACTTCATTATAGAACCCATACATTGTTTTTCCAGTATATACAGGGTCTAATATTATTCCTTCTTCTCTTCCTAGCTTTACTATAAACTCCAGTTCTTCTGGCCTGCTGAGAGCATATCCTCTTCCAACATAACCATCTATTATACACATTTCATCTTTAGAAAATTCTAATTTTTCTTCAAGATATTTTAGACTTTCATTCACTATATCCTTTACCTTATTCTTAAAAAATTCTGCATCATCACAGACGTTTACTCCTACAACTTTTTTACCTAGTCCAAGTAGCTTATTTCCTAAGAACAATCCTCCATAAGTTCCTCCTGAACCTACAGCTGAAAGAATTGTATCAAAAGTTATTCCAAGTCCTTTTTCCTGTTCTTCTATCTCTTTCATACATTTTAAATATCCAAATGTTCCTATTCCATTTGATGCTCCTTCTGGAATTATATATGCCTTATGTCCAGCAACATCAGATTCAGCTTTTATCTTCTCCATTATTTCTTGTCTTTTTTCACTATATTCCTCTGAAGTAATTATTCTCACATCTGCTCCTAACAGTTTATCTACAAAATAATTTCCTTCCATAGCTGGTTCTTCATTTGATCTAAGCACCAATATAGCTCTCAGTCCTAATCTTGCAGCAACAGCTGCTGTAGCTCTTGCGTGATTAGACTGTATTCCTCCACATGTTATAAAAGTGTCACACCCTTGATCTAACCCTTCTTTTGTAGAAAATTCCAGCTTTCTAACTTTATTTCCTGAAATTTCACATCCTGTAAAATCATCTCTTTTGATGTAGATGTTTTTTCCAAGTTCTTTGGAAAGTCTTTCTAATTTTTCAATTCTTGTAGGAAGATTAGCTAAACTTATTAATGCTGGCATTTTTAACATTTTTATTCCTCCTAGTTTCCTTTTATTTTAAAAACTCCCCATGACATATAGTTTCAGCTTTTCCAGACATAGTTATTTCATAGTCTTCTCCTATCTCTATGAAAAGTTCTCCTCCTTCTGCCAGAAGTTTTATTTTATCTTTTTTTATTTTCCCCAGTTTATGTGCAAGAGCTGCTGTAGCACAACAGCCTGTTCCACATCCAAGCGTTCTTCCAGCTCCTCGCTCCCATGTTTTTATCATAATTGTATCATCTGCTGTCACTTTAGCAAAATTTACATTTGTTTTTTCAGGAAAAATATCTGCTTTTTCCATAAGGCTTCCTGTTTCATTTACATCATACTCATCAAAGTTTTCTACAAAGATAGTTGCATGAGGAACTCCCATAAGAACACTTGAAAATATTACTTTCTTATTTCCTATCATTATTTCTTCTTCTAAAATATTTTCTTTTTCAATAGTACATGGAATATTTTTCCCTTTAAAATCAACTTTTTCCATATTTACTTTAAGGTATTCTATAGCTCCTAATGCCCCTATGTCAAGCTTTATATATTTTATACCTGCGTCTGTTTCCACTGAAAATTCATTCTTTTTTACAATTTCATTATCATATACAAATTTAGCAAAGCATCTTATTCCATTGCCACACATTTCTCCTCTAGAGCCATCTGAATTATAGTAATTCATTTTTATATCTGCTTTCATACTTTCTTCACAGAACATAAGTCCATCAGCACCTATTCCAAAATGTCTGTCACATACTTTTTTAGCTGTTTCATTCCAATTTAAAGATTTTTCTATCATCCCATTCATAAGAATAAAATCATTTCCTGCTGCCTGCATTTTTGAAAATTTCATTCTCTCCTCCTTTCAGTTTCCACAGTTTTGAAAATGTAAAAATTGGTAATCTAATTTATGATCTTTATTCTGTTATTCCTCAAACTTTCATCATCTTATATTACCAATTTAAATTTACTTATTTTTTATATTTAATATCCTATTATATGAGCTATTATTACTGCTATAGCCCCAATTGATAACCAGATTCCCATCAAAGGTCCCATCCATTTTACCCATTTTTCATATGGTATTTTAGCTATAGCTAAGTAACTCATTAATCCACTTGCTGTTGGATTTATATAGTTTGTAAATCCATCTCCATATTGAAATGCCAGTACTGTTGTTTGTCTTGAAATTCCTAATAAATCTCCTAAAGGAGCCATTATAGGCATTGTTGTTGCTGCTTGTCCAGAACCTGATGGAATAAATACATTTGTAAATATTTGAGTTATATACATCAATACTACTGATATATATCCTGGAAGATGAGAAATAGCTTGTGATAATGAATGCAATATCGAATCTATTACCTGACCTTGCTGAAGAACTACTAAAACTGCATTTGCTATTCCAATAGATAAAGCCCCAAACAAAACACCCTTAGCTCCCTCTATGAAATTTTCAGCAGCCTTACTTGGTCCTATGCCACATACAAAACTTGAAGTTAGTCCCATCAATAAAAAGACACTTATCAATTCATCTGTTCCCCATTCATATTTCAACACTCCATAAATAATAGTTCCAAATCCTAGAAAAAATATTCCTAAAACTATTCTTTGAGCTTTTGTAAGCTGTGGAAGAGCATCAAAGTCGATACTAAAATTATCACTTTTTTCTAAATCTCTTACTACACTACTCTCTGGATTAGCTTTTACTTTATGAGCATATCTTATAATATATGCACAAGTCACAACATATAAGATTACATATACTACAACTCTATATCCCATCCCTGAATATATAGGAAGCTGTGATACCTGCTGTGCTACTCCAACAGTAAAAGGATTTACAAATCCTCCAACAAATCCAACTCCTGCTCCAAGAGCTACTATTGACATTCCAACCATAGCATCAAATCCCAACGCTCTTGCCATTACTATTCCTAAAGGAACAAAAGCAATAGCTTCTGTATTCATACCTATTGTAACTCCTCCAATAGAAAATACAAATACTGCTATTGGTATAAGAAGCATACTCTTATTTTTTAGAAGAAGAGCTATTCTTGCTATTCCACCTTCTATAGCACCTGTTTTCTGCATCATATTAAATGAACCACACACTAAGAAAGTAAAAAATACTATTCCTGCTGAGTTTTTCAAACCTTTAACAAATGCTGTAAAAAGATTAGGTTGAGTCATTGAAAAAAACATTACTGGAGTGTTTTCTACATATTTAAAGGTTGTTGGATCTATAATGTTTCTTCCTGATGTTGGATCTAAAACTCTTTGATATACCCCTGCTGGCACTAGATAAGTAGCTATAAAAGCTAATAATACTATACATGAAATTATTACATATGTATGTGGTATTTTCATTCCTTCAAAATATTTCCTTCTTTTTACTTCAGACATTCCTGTCATTTCTGGCATTTATTTCCTCCCAAGAATTTTATTTTTTATTGAAAGCTGAATAAATATTTAACAACTGCATTTCTACTCCTACAAGAAGTGCATCCTCATCAATATCAAATAGTCCATTATGTGCAGGAGCATCTATACCTTTTTCTTTATTTGCTACACCTAAAGTAAAGAATGCTCCAGGAATATTTTCTATAAAATATGCAAAATCTTCTACTCCCATATTTGCAGTTTTCTTTTCAAAAATATTATCTTCTCCTAAAAGTTCCACAGCATTTTCTTTTACTATATCTACTTGCTTATCATGATTTATAAGAGCAGTATATCCTTCTTCTCTTACAAACTCTCCACTTCCTCCAAAAGCTTTTGGTACATTAATAACTATTTCTTCTATCTTTCCTAACATAGTTTTTCTAACTTCTGGGTTTAATGTTCTTAAAGTTCCTACTAATTGAACCTTATCTGCTATTATATTTCCCTGTGTTCCTCCATGAATTGTTCCAATAGTAACAACTCCACTTTCTCTGGCATCTATATTTCTGCTCACTATAGATTGAAGTGCTACCATTACATGAGAAGCAGCCAATATTGCATCTACTCCTCCACTTGGATAAGCCCCATGACAAGATTTTCCATATATATTTATTTTAAGAGTATCTGATGAAGCATTCATTGCTCCATACTTTATTCCAATGTGCCCTGTTGGAAGATATTCATCTACATGAAGTCCAAACACACAATTAACATTCTCAAGAGCCCCTTCCTGTATCATTGGTTTTGCTCCTCCTACTGTTTCTTCAGCAGGCTGGAATAAAAATCTTATATTACATGGTGGAACTATTTTATTAGCAGAAAAATATTTTGCAACTCCTAATGCAATAGTTGTATGAGCATCATGCCCACAAGCATGACATTTTCCTTCATTAATTGAAGCATAAGAAGTATTTTTTTTATCTATTATAGGCAATGCATCAATATCAGCTCTCAAAGCTATTGTATAACCTTGGTCTTCTCCTTTTATTTCAGCTATTACCCCAGTTTTAAATACTTTATTTCTATATGATATTCCCATTTCTTGTAAATATTCACATATTTTTTCCATTGTTCTGAACTCTTCCTGCCCTAATTCAGGGTGCTTATGAAAATCTCTTCTAACATTTATAAGCCATTCTTTTTCTTTTTCAACATTTTCTTTCATTGTATTGATATTCATTATTCCTCCAAATTTTAGGAACTATTTATTCCTTAATGATTTTACCAATTTATTCACTTTTGTTCTATCAATCAAAATAAATAATTTTTTGTTCACTATTTTTTAGATTATCACTTAATTTTTATAAAATATTTTTCTAAATAATTCATTTTTTTAGAATATACTATTTTGTAAAAAAAATTTTATAGTTCTATCAACACATCATTTCTAATTAAATCTTCATAGCTTTCTCTTTTTATTGATAAAGTACTTTTTCCATCTTTTACAAATACTACTGCTGGTCTAGGAGCTTTATTATAATTATTTGACATTGAGTGTCCATAAGCTCCTGTAGTAGCTACTAACACTAAATCACCAGTTTCTGCTTTTGCAAGTTTTCCATCTTTTATTATTAAATCTCCTGATTCACAACATTTTCCAGCTACTGTTACTATTTCTTCTGCTGAAGCATCTGCTTTATTTGCTACAATAGCTTCATATTCAGCCTGATATAATGCTGGTCTTATGTTATCAGTCATTCCTCCATCTATGAATATATATTTTACTCCACCATATGTAGTTTTTGTTCCTCCAACTGTATATAAAGTACTTCCAGCATTGGCTACTATACTTCTTCCAGGTTCGATAGATACTTTTTTAATTTTCAATTTTTCAGCTTCTATGCTTTTTTCTAAATGTTCTATCATAGATCTCATAAATTGCTCTATATCTATCGCAGTATCTTTTTCTGTATAATATACTCCAAATCCTCCTCCAAGATTTATTTCTGGTATATATATACCTAAAGCTTCAGAGATTTTCTTAGTTTCTTTTACCATTGATTCAATCCCTTCATGAAATGCTTTTGTATCAAATATTTGAGAACCTATATGACAATGGAACCCTAAAAATTCCATATTTTCATCTTTTACTATCTTTTCTACTATTTCAGTTATTCTCTCATCAAATATTGATTCTCCAAACTTTGATGAATGTTTAGAAGTTTTTATATATTCATGTGTATGAGCATCTATTCCAATATTTATTCTCATCATTACTTTAACTTTTTTATTTTTTTCTTTACAAATTTTTGATAATCTTTCTATCTCTTCTTCATTATCTATTACAATACTTCCTATTTCATAGTCCAGACACATTTCTAATTCCTCATTAGTTTTATTATTTCCATGCATATGTACTTTTTTCATTGGAAGTCCGCTTGCTTTTATAGCATATAGTTCCCCTCCAGATACAGCATCTATATCTATATCATACTTTCCAACCAACTGACATATAGCTTTTGACAAAAATGCTTTGGAAGCATAAACTATTGATGTATCAAATTTAGTGCTTTTAAAATTATTTTTATATTTTATTATATTTTCTTCTATAAGAGCTTGATCCATAATGTATAGAGGTGTTCCATATTTTGCTGCTAATTCAGTAACTTTTACTCCCCCTATCATCAGTACCCTATTTTCTACTTTCATAGTACCAAACAATTTCATTTTTCCCTCCTGAATTTAAGTTTTTCCAAGTTGTATCCTAAATTATTTATTGTGTTCTTTTCTTTTTTGAAAAGTATATCTGACATATTGTTGAACCTAAAAGTATGCCTACAGCTATTGCCCCTGCTACTATAAAGGTTTGGATTCCTTTTTGTACTGTCATTTGCATATCATTTTTTATAAGTCCATACATGGTATAATAAACACCACTTCCTGGAACTAAGGGTATAAACCCCCCTATAAGAAATGTTATTGCAGGAGATTTTAATTTTCTAGCCATTACTTCTGAATATATTGTCATCGATAAAGAAGCTGCTAAAAATGCTATTGCTTCTGATAGATTTACTTTTAATGAGATTAAATAGAAAAACCACCCTATTCCTCCACTTATTCCTGCAAAGAACAGTTTTCTTCTATTCAAGCCGAAAAGTATTCCAAATCCCAAAGTCGCAGTTATCGCGGCAGCTATTTGAATAATCATCCTTCCCCCTATAAATCATAGAAAAATAGAAAGTATCATCCCTGACCCTGAAGCTAGTGCTATTCCTGTAGTTACAGCTTCCACTCCTCTTGATATCCCTGAAACAAAATCTCCAGCTATAATATCTCTTATTGAATTTGTAAAAGATATTCCAGGAACAAGGAGCATTAAGGCAGATATTATAGAAATAGATATATCCTCTATAAAGTTAAACTTAAAAAATGTCAATGAAATTATTGCTGCAATTACTCCTCCAATAAAATTGACAAAGAAATTATTTAATTTCAAATCTTTTATAAGTTCATCTGTACATGCAAGAACAAAGGTAGAAATAAGAGCTACAACACTATCTCTTATCCCTCCTCTGAAAAGTATGGCAAATGCACTTCCAACAAGAACATTCCCCAATACTTTTTTCTTAAAGCCCATTTTATTTTCAGCTTCTATTTCCATTATTTTTTCTTTGACTTCTGCTATCTTATATTCATCAAGATTTCTTGCTATATGATTCAATCTATCTACTTTATCTAAATTTAAAGTTCTCGAATCTATCCTATCTACCTTTGAATATCTCTTTCCATCAAAAGAATCTATTGAAGTGATTATAGTATTTAAAGTAGCAAAGCTATTAGCTTTTATTCCATAGTGTTCACAAGTTCTCCTTATAGTTTCTTCTGTTCTATAAGTTTCTCCTCCATTTTGTAGTATCAATCTCCCCATATAACATGCTACAAAAAGAACACTATTTTCTTCTATCTTTTCTTTTAAAATACTATTTTTTTTATTCATAGATTATCTTACAACCTTTTCTAAGATTTTTATCTCTTTAACTGCTGTATCTATTCTTACCTTTGCTCCCATAGGTAATGTAATCATAGGTTCACTGTGACCAGATTCAAAATTATATACCACTGGCATTTTTAAATCTGAAAGATAATCTTTGAATACATCCATTAAACACATATCATTCTCAGAATCTGTTGGGCAGTTTCTGAAATCTCCCAGAATAATTCCATTTATTTTTTCAAAAACCTTAAATTTTTTCAACTGGTTCAGCATTCTGTCAATTTTATATGTCTTTTCACCAATTTCTTCTAAGAAAAGGATTTTCCCATTATAATCTACATCATATTCAGTTCCAAGACTGGCTATCATTGTAGCTAGGTTTCCTCCTACTATTCCTCCTTCTGCCCTTCCTTCAGAAAGCACTCCTAATTCTTTAGTGAAATTTTTTAATACTATTTCATCATTATCATTCATAAGTACTTCTTCAAAACTTCTGTAAGTATCTTGATTATATTCTCCAGAGAAATTACTTACAGCCATAGGCCCATGGAATGTTACAAGCCCTGTCTTTTGAAAAATAGACATATGCAGAGTAGTTATATCACTATATCCAATAAAAACTTTAGGATTTTTTTTAATAACTGAATAATCTACCATTTCAACAAGTCTGTTGCATCCATATCCTCCTCTCATACATATTATTCCATCTATATTAGAATCAGCAAAAAAATCATTTATATCCTTTACTCTTAGCTCTTCTGGACCAGCATATGAATACCATCTGCTTTTAGTACTTTCTCCAAGAATAACTTTAAACCCCATTTTTTCAAGATTATTTTTTGCACTTTCTACTTTATCAATAGAAGTAAAGCTTGCTGGTGCAATAATACCCAAGGTATCACCTTTTTTAAGTTTATTTCCTAACACACTACCACCTCAAAATTTTTATCTAAACATTAAATTGCAGATCCATACTGCTGTTAGCAGTCCTGCTAAATCTGCTAAAAGTCCTGCTGCTACTGCATGTCTTGTCTTTCTTATACTTACTGCTCCAAAATATACTGCCAGTACATAAAATGTTGTTTCTGTTGATCCCATCATTGTTGAGGCTATTCTTCCTATTAATGAATCTGGTCCATATGTCAGCATAAGATCATTCATTATTCCTGTTGCTCCTCCTCCTGACAATGGTCTCATTATTGCCATTGGTAATACTTCTCCTGGCATTCCTATCATTGAAAATATTGGATCCAATACTTTCATCATTATATCTATACATCCTGAACTTCTGAATATTCCTATTGCTACCAGCATTGCCACTAGAAATGGTATTATTCTTATTGCTGTTGTAAATCCTTCCTTTGCTCCCTCACAAAATACTTCATATACTCTTACCTTCTTTACAAAGAATGCATATCCTACTATTATAAATATTATCATTGGTATTGCATAAAGCGATATTTGATTCATTATCATTACAAACATTTTCTATTCCTCCCTCTTCTGTTTTATCTCTTAAATTTCTTCTCTTTTAAATGATGGTAACTTTTGCAGAATTTTGCAAGCTATTATTCCTACTGCTGTTGATGCTATTGTTGCAACTATTGTTGGTGCTATAACCTCTGCTGCATTTGCTGAACCTGCTGCTGTTCTGTATGCTATTACACTTGAAGATATAAGAGTTACAGATGAAGTGTTTATTGCTAAAAACATTACCATTGCATTTGATGCCTCATCCTTATTTGTATTCAGTTCCTGTAATTCCTGCATGGCTTTTATTCCTAATGGTGTTGCTGCATTTCCTAATCCAAAGAAGTTCGCTGCCATATTTGCTACCATACTTCCCATAGCTGGATGATCTGCTGGTACTTCTGGAAACAATCTTATCATAAGAGGCTTCATTGCTTTTCCCATAGCCTTTACTAATCCTGCTTCTTCAGCTATCTTCATAAGTCCAAGCCACAATGCCATTACACCTACCAGTCCTATTGATATCTCCACTGCTGTTCCTGCTGACGATATTGCTGAGTCTGTCACTGCCTGAATCTTTCCAGTAAATATAGATACAACCACTCCAATAATTATCATTCCACACCAAATTGCATTAATCATAATCTTTCCTTCCTCCCGTTTTAAAATATTTTTGTATTTTCAATAAAATATTTTATACTTCTTTATATACTCCACAATAAAATAAAAAACAAATATCTGTTTTCTATATTCCCAATATCATTCTTATATATACTCTAAAAAAAATTTACAGAATATATATAAATAAGATACTATTATTTATGTGAAAAACCTATATAAATAAAATAAAATATATTCATTCATATGATTTATGATTTTTAATTTAAAATAAAAAAAATCACAGTCAATGCTAAACTGTGATAAATGCAATCATAAAAATAATATTATTTATAAATAAAATAATATCATCAAAATTATCGTTCCCACAGATAGCACTCCATTGATAATCAATGACAGTAATATAGATATTATCTATACTCCCAACAAAAGAGCATGGCTTCTCTTCTATTTCGGCAAAATTCCCTTTCTAACTATCTCAAAACATCTGCCAGACTAAATAGTTATACTTTTGTTTTCTGCACCTCTATCTAAATCAATATTATAGGATTGAGTATACTCTATACTCCAAATTTTGTACAATATATTTTATATATATTTTCTAATAAAAAAATAAAGATAGCCCAACATGAAATTTTTCATTGACCTATCTTTATTCCAATTTTTTATTAATATTTAATTTTAATATAAAGAGAACATGTTTGTTATTTCTTCTTTTTCAAATAATTGTTCAGCTACATCTTTGAAAACTTCTTTATCTCCATTAATATAAAATTCTATTCTTCCCTTTTTGTATCCCTCTCTCAATAAATCTTCCTGTCCCAAAACTCTAAATAATTCTATTGCACTTTCAACTGAAGAATCAACAATTTTTTTACTAAAGAATTTTTTTATATCATTTAAAATAAAGGGATAATGTGTTCCTCCTAGAATTAATGTATCTGCTGTATCAGGTATCTGGCATAAATAACTTTCAAGTACTTCAATTCTATCAGGATAATTTTCCCAGCCTTTTTCCAACATTGTGCACAATGCTTTACATGAAATTTGATACACCACTATATCTGGGTCTATTTCTTTTATATTTTTTTCATATACATTAGATTTTATTGTAAAGGCTGATCCCATAACAGCTATTTTTTTCTGCTTACTTTCAAGTATAGCAGATTTTACCCCTCCCTCTATCATTCCAATTATTGGAATATTATATTGAGATTTAAGAAAATCTAAAGAAGCAGCTGAAAATATGCTGCATCCTATAACAACAGCTTTACAATTATTTCTAATAAGAAAATCCATTATTTTTGCACTAAGGTTCTGTATATCTTCCTTGCTTTTTTCACTATATGGATTGTTTTTCCAATCTCCATAATAGATTATATTTTCCCTTGGAAGTAATTCTCTTATTTTTTTTAAAATAGTCAACCCACCTATTCCAGAATCAAAAATTCCTATAGACGACTCTTTATTCATAATTTATGCACCTCTTTCCCAAAACACTATATTAAATTATACCTTTTTATTTATTTTATGACAACTAGAAATTTATTTTTTTATTTGTTTTTCAAAATATTTGTTGACAGAATAATCATATATGTTATAATAATATTGTCATAGGACATTTCCTTAAATTACATTTTAATTTCTACGAACAAAAGCTCTCACTCTCAAGGGAGCTTTTGTTGTATGTTTGAGAGAAATATATTATTTCATTTTTGTTATTTGTGACCAACGCGTGACCAACCACCTGGTACATATATTTTTTCTTTAGAATATTAGTGTACCATTTTTTCAGTATATTGATAAAAAATATAAAATATTAATTTGATTATAAAACTGTTAGAATATAAAAGACCTCATGAAAATATTATGAAGTCTCTTATATTATTCAATTGGTAATTTCTAATAATTAAAAATAAAAAAACCTCTTAGATTAGTCCTTAGAGGTTTTTTATTTATCATGCTTATATCATTCAATTAACTTATATCATTCAATTAAATTTAAATCAATAGTTTATTTTCTTATAATTTTTCACTCACTTGTAAACGTTTATTTCTTCTTATCTTCATAAAAAAATCTTTAATTATTTCAGGAGTTAATTGATTATGATTCTGAATAGTTTCCAAATACTTATCATTCTCAGGCATAGTAATTGAATTGAAAAAAGTCCCAATAAAATAGTACTTATGATTTGCCATATTGGTAGTAATTCTTTCTTCTATTTTTAAATCTCTATTATCAACAACACTTCCATTATATCTTGTATATCCTCCCTCTATTTTGTGCAAAGGAACTATCTCATCATCATTAATTTTAGCAACATGAGTATGTGGCTCTCCATCAATTATATATGGATCTATCTTGTCTGTTTCTATAATCAAGATATCATCATATAAACTGTCACCTAGTTTCCCCCATATTTTAATTATTTTTATTTCCCCCATATTTAATAAAAAATTTCCTGTGTCTATTTTTTTCAGCCATTCAATTCTATTATTTAAAATTCCTGTATTAAAATATAAAGTTTTATTATTTATTTCTTCAAGTTTTTCTATAATAGTTTCAATTTCCTTTTCTGATTCTGTACAATATGGTCCATCTATGTAGAATTCGGGAACAACGGATCTCAAAACCATATTAAATTTCGTCATTTCTTCAAAAGGATCTTTTTCTCTATCTAAAGATCTAATTTCATCCAGATGATCATTCAACTCTTCTATTGTTTGATATCTCTCTTTTGGATCATCTCTTAAACATTTATCAATAATTATATCAAAATATTCTGCTTCCCCTTCTGGAAATACTTCTGTTAATCTTTTTCTTCCAGTTCCTTTAGTTATTTCTCCAAAAACAAACCAATATAATATTAACCCAAAAGAATATATATCAGTTGCTAAAGAGGTATGAAAAGGCGGTTTTACTTGTTCAGGAGCATAAAATTCAAAATTTGCTAATCTTTCTCCATCTTTTGTTAACCCAACCATAGGAAAAGTATTTTCATCAGCAAAATGTGCAATTCCAAAATCTGCTATTTTATAATTCTCATTTTCATCTATAAGAATATTTTCAGGTTTTAAATCTCTATGAATTATTTCAAATTCCTCTAAAGAAGATAGTGATTTGGATAAATCAGAAAATAGTTTTTTCAAATCTTTAAACTCTATTTTTGAAAGTTCTTTCCTTTTCATTTTTAATGATTTACAATACCTTTTCATCAAGATATAATTATAAGTATATTTTTTTGATCCCTCTTCTATATCAATTGTTTCATAGTGAAGATTATTTACTATATTTATTAATTCATCTTTTACCATACTGATATTAATATATTCACTTTTAAATCGATCCAATTTTTTTTTATCATTTGTTACTAAAAACTTTATAGCAACAGGAACTTGGTTATTAATTTTTCCAGAATATACTAACCCATTAGCTCCCTCTCCTATTATTCTTAAATCAGAAATTTCACTGAATAAAGTTTCAATCTTATTTTTTTCTTTTAAATAATTCCTTAATATTTGTTTCATATTTTATCTCTCCCATATTTGTTCTTTATTTAATTATTATATATTTAGCTTTTAAAGTCAAGTAAATAAAAAAATGGGACTTTTCCCACTTTTATTATCTATATTTACTTTTTATTTCTTCATCTATTTCTATATTGCTCTAATGCTACTTTTAATTTTGTAGGAATGGGTATTCCTAATATTGCTGCATTCTCAAGAATTGATAAAAATTCAGTTGCTACATAGAACATCAATACCAACGACCTAATACCTACATCATGAAGTATCAAATCCATTTGAGAAGCACCTACCACAATAAGTAATACTGTTACCTTTTTCTTTATGCCTCTATATGATACATTGGAGTTTATATTTTTATTTTTATACCCCTTCATAATTCCAGTTATAAAATCTATAATCATCATTACTAAAAGAGTTTTTATCAATATGTCATAACCTCCCATTAAGTAGATAGTCAAACTTAAACAACCACTACCTAGATATAACCCCCATGTTTTTATTAAATTTATCATTCTCAACTCTCCTTTACAATTTGATTCCTGCTTTTAATCCTCCAACTAAATTAGAGTTTCCTCTAAAATCTGTTCTTCCTTCAATATATCCTTCTACATATCCTTTACTATTAATATCTTTTTGCATTTCTCTTGCTACTTTTAATATATCTTTTGTAGCTCCTGTGGTTGCTGTTTTAAGGATTTCATTTACTATTGTGAGTTGTTTATCCTTTGACTTTTTAAACTCCTCTTGTAGTGCTTTCAGAACTTTTTCTATTAAAGAAATGATAAATTTTTCAGATATAATCCAGGATATATATACTGGTATTCTCTTTTTAAATTCTATAATAGCATATTCAAGTTTTTGTTTCCCCTGACCTGATGCAAATCCTTCCTCTGCTCTTGTTACCACATAACAGGCTATTACCCATAAAGTTTCTTTTTTATACTTGTATAAGTAATATGTCCCCATCATAACTAGGATAATTGTTATTATTAAAAATAATGTTTCTTTATTCATATCTTCCTCCTTTGTATAGTCTAGCCTCTCTCTTTCTTCTAGGTAGTAATATAGGTTTTCCTCCTGCTAGCCTCCACTGCTTAAATTGAAATTCTATTTCCTCAATAGTAGCATTTGCATTTATCTTTTTTACTAGAGTACTTTTAGAAAAGTTTCCAACTCCTATATTAAAAGCCAGACTTATTAAAGCGTCAAATTGGTGTTGTTCAAGTGGAACTTTGATATAAGTGTTGACTGCTTTTTCAAAACGGCTTAAATCAGCTTTTAAAAGCTCTCTTGATTTTTCTTTTGTTATTACCATTCCTTCTTTTACATCTGCTCCTGTGTGTCCTACCCCTATTGTCCATACTCCTGCTGCACACTTATATGCTTTTAATCTTTCTCCTTCTTCCTGGATTAAAAATTTAATTCCTCCTTCACTCATTTTCATTTTATCTCCTTCCATCTGCTATCTGTGGCAGTTCTTTTAATAATTCTTCTAGTGTAGGTATTCCTCTTTTCTCTGTTAATACATCTTCAAGTATTGTATATGCTTTATCCCATGTGCTATCTCTCCAATCTAGCAATGTTCTACTGTCATTTTTAAATCTTTCTACTTTAGAATCTATATAACTTGCAGCATTAAATACACTATCAAATCCATATGTTTTTGCCTTATTGTCCATATATTCTTGCAATTTATCCATAAAATATTTTTCTATCTCTTTTAAAGTTGCTATTTCTTCCCATTCCCCTTTTTCATTATCCCATATTGGCTTTATCATTCCTTCTGGTATTTCTATCTGTTCTATTCTTCCATTTATATATACTTCTCCTACATATAAATCTCTATCTCCTCTTTCTAGTTTTTCTTCTTCTGTTGCCTCTCTTACTGTGTTACCTTCTTCTACATAAGTTATATAGTGTGGTAAATCTTCCCCAATGTACAAGCAACATCTATCCCTATATTTAATTTTCGTTTCATTTTCACTTAAAGCCTTATCTGATACTTCATAAACCAGTGCTATTCCTTTTTTTGCTTCTTCTTTACTTAAATAAATATATTTTTTATTCACTTCAATCACTCCTCTAATCTTAACTTGTTCTTCTCCAAATATTAACTACTAGATATGGTGGCATATTATTAAAAGCTGTTCCTGAACCTGTATATCCTACTGTTATTGCAGGTTGAGCACTTCCTGTATTATCTCCTCCTGCTCCTCCAGTTGCTTGTGTTCCTATTGCATTATATCCAGCATTATAGTTAGAAACTCCAGCTCTATTTCCTCCCTCATAACTTGTTACAACATGGCTATGAGCTGGTTGTGTATGAGCATGAGCCGATTGTGTCGCACTATGTGTATGTGATGGAAGGTTAGCTACAGTAAGAACGGATGTTGTGCTTCCAGCAGTAGTCCCTACAACATAAGAACTACTAGATCCTAATAAAAACCTTCCTTCTATTTTTTCCCAAGTTGTCCCTATCCATTTTACTGCAGGATTTTGACTACTTGTAGTAAACATAATATCCCCAATACTATAAGGGCACATAAAAGAATAATTTTTAGTATTAATTATTCTTTCCCATTTAATATTTTTTACTCCTTTTTGAAAACATCTTGTATATTGTTCTCCAACACTATAATAAGATACTGCACTTTGATATACATAATTTGAATGAGTCCACACCTTCACTAATGCCGAATCTCCATATGGTGCATTTGCTGCTGGAGAGCTGCTTACACTTCCTGTTAGTATATAAAATCCATCTTCTGTTAGTTCATCATAGTCTCTTATATCATATCTCATTTGATACTTATCTATTTTTCCACTTATGTCTACAGCAGGATTTCCATGTAAAAATCCATTTTCATCTATTTTTAAATTTGTTCCTACTTTAATTCTTCCAAACTGTGTACTGGATGCAGTTTTAAATATTTCATCATCTACTAAGAGCAAGTTATCTGTTATATGCTCTTTAACTTTTACATAATCATTTGGTTCTGGCAATTGCATTTTTAAATTTTTTGATGTTATCATTGTCCCCCCTTTATGCTATTTCTGCTCTTTGATAAAGCTCATCCCAAGTAAATGGTTCTAATTCTCCCCATCTATAAGGAGATAATTCTCCCCAAGTTCTATACCTAAATACAACAGTGTATGTAAGATGTGCTGGCTTGATAATCTCTATTGTTTCTTTGAAATCATCCATATTAGGAGGAATCCCTATTATACCTGTAAAAATAATTTCAAATAAATATTTTTCATTATGTTCCACAACTTGAACTTCCCCATTTGTAAAAGCATTTCCAACTCTTACAATCATTTCTTTTGTTGTAGTTCCATAACTTCTAAGTTTAGAAATTAAATTTTCTCTTCGTTCTTGTATATTCGTAGTTTCATCCCCAACAGGTAATCCGAAAATCCTTTCCCAAATTGGTAATGACCAAGTAGCAGTATAAATAAAGAATTGTTTTAGTACATCTTCACTTGTAAAATCAATAACTTCTAGTTCACTTTGAATAGTTTTTTGCAATACTACTATTTCTGCTATAGTTCTATAATATTTTGGCATATGCTGCATAAGTCTTTTGGCCTCCACCTATATCACTTCCTTCTGTAAAGTTATTGATGCAAGCTCTGGTATCTCTTCTTCTTGTAAATCGATATTTAATACCCCATCATTTAACTGCAAATCACTATAATCTACTACTCCCTGTACATTTAAAAGTGTATTTCCTACCTGTGCATAACTAACATAATTTTGATTAAACCCAATTTTTTTAAAGTATTCTCTAACCTCTTCCTCAAAATCTTTTTTTACTTCTTCAAAATCAACATTTTTAGAAATTTTCACAATTCCTGTAATTGCTATTCCTTTATTTATAGCACTTTTAACTGTTACAGTTGCCCCAATTGGTCGTACTTCCTCTAAATAGTCTCTTACTCTTTGCTGCAACTCCTCATCTGCTGCTTGGATATCTACATTTACTATAACCACTTTCACTGTTCCTGGTCCTGCCCAAAGTGGAAAAACCTTAACTCCTCCAACTCCTTCTACTTCTAAGCACCATTTTTTATAATGGTAAATATTTCCTGATGTAACTGGCTCCCTGACTTTAAAATAATACCTTTCTCGCAGTTCATTGTCTTTCTCTCCATCATACCCATCTGTAGTTGCTAGCTTATTTGTAACTCTTTGTAACCCTGGAATTGTAACTGGAAAATTTACTATAGTTTCTGCTGGTATGTTATATTCTGATCCAGCATTTTCACTTTCAATAGGTACTAATATCTCTCCCTGTTCTGGAATTTCTTTTTCTTCTGTAGTTAAGTAAATATATGTATCTGAAGCAACTTTTGTTCCTATTGTAATCACAGTTCCTATTGTTCCTTTTATTGTTACAAAACCTTTACTCTTTGTAGGTTGTCTTCTGAAAACTCCTACCTCTTTAGCTATATTATCCAAATATTCCCCTTCAGCAGTTTCTGCAAAAGAATTGAGAAATATATAATCTAATTTTTGATAGAGTTCTTCTAATTCTATGCTTACTGGTGCTAAATTATCATAAAACAGTCCCCCTTCTGTTCTATCATATTCCTCATTTACATTCCTGAGCATCCCATCTAATATCTCTTTTTGTTCTTTTTTTATTATCATAAATAACCCTCCCACTCAAATTCTTGGAAGTCCTTTAACACTACTGTAAATTTAGTTTCCAATGTATGTTTTATTAGTTGTATGTCTATGTTTTTTATTTCAATAATTTGTTTATTTTTTAATATTGTTTCTTTCAGCTCTCTTATGAATTCACTATATAAAACAGGAGTTGGAAATCTTTGTCCTTGTAAATTGGCTTTATAAGTCATTCCATATTGATTAATTCCATTACCTTTGTAAATATTCCATTTATATTTCTCTGTCAAAAGTACTTTTTCTAGCCACATCCTTACAGCTCTTTCATCATCTGTTTTAATTAGTTTTCCATTTTTTCTTAACATCTTCCCTTTTTTGAAATCGATTAGAAAGGTTTTTCCATTTGTTTCTTTTTGAATCTCTGCTACTTGTTTTGAATAATCAATAAAATTTATTTCTGGTAATATTCCCATTCAAGGCTCACCTCCGGAGCATAATTAAATACATCAACTACAAAAAATTTATCTTCCTCATAGTTAGGTATTACTAAAACATACATTCCAGGAATTAAATTAAATACAGTCTGCAGTATAAATTTTCCTTTAGTTTTATTTTCTTTTTCATTTGTTTGTTTTGGGATTTTTATATCAACACTTTCTGTCTTATCATTTGATGGTAAAGGTAAAGTAATAGGCTTGAATGGGGTCCATGTTCCAGTCTCCATAAAGGAACTTTTCATGTTTTCAATACTATTACCCATACTTTCAAAGTCCTTTATTGTGCATTCTATAGCTAATCTATTTGTAATAGCATTAGAAAGATAAATCTTATCTGCATCTAAAATCCCATAACCGCCTAATAATTCAATTGATATATCAGGAAGTGGCCTTAAAATTTTTCCTAAGACTGCTCCAATAGGCTTTGGGTTATCTCTTTCTTTAAATTTCTCTGCCATAGCTATATCCCAAGCTTTTTGATTATCACTCATTCCTGATACACCTCCAACTTTAGTTCTGATTTGTGAATTCCATTTTGTACTATATGATTGCTTTCCTTTATTAAATATTCCCCTTTTAAATTGAAAAAAGGTATTTCTAAATCAATTACTCTGCCACTTTTCACTTTATCATCCCCTAAGATAGTGATAGAAAAATTTTCAGTAATTCTATTTAATTTTTTTAACTCATTCTTTGCCACAAGTTTTGCTTTTTTATATTCCTTTTCATCAAGTATTACAACCTCTTGCAACATTCCATACTTTTTAATACTTTCTTGATCCTGTTCCTTTCCTACTGTTCTCACAGCTTCTTTATCTGCTGTTATTACCAAGACAGAGTTTTTCATGTCAATAATAGATTTATTTAAAGAAACATTACCTACAAAATCAGCCACATTAACAAAGTGATTTTTATGTAGCTCATACTGCCCTGTTACCTTTATTTTTTTAAAAGACCCTACTTTCAATATCCCTTTATCCATTTCAATAAAAAATTTCTTGGAATTGTGTTGTGAGCATTGATTAATAATGTCATAAATCACTTCTGAAACAGCTTTATCTTTATATATTTTATCTATCTTAGTATCTAACCCAGAAACTTCAACTTTAATTCCAATTTCTTCACATAAAGATTTTACACATTCATTTCCTATCATTTTTTTAAATTGTCTAATAACTGTAGATTTATTTAAATACCAAGCCATATCATATGCCACAAAGTTTGTTGTTTTTTCATTTAAATTTTCTGATACAATAATAGCTTGAAGCAAACTTTCACCTTTACTATTTATGAGCTGTACATTATCCCCAAGTGTGATATCCCAGAGAAAAGAAAAGTTTTCATCATGTCTATTTACTGCCACATCAAAATTTAACTCTACTCCTAATGTATCAACACTATCACGCCAATTTAGATTTGCTGTGTAAGCTGTTATATCCTTATCTTTTACAATAATTTTATACATTGTTATCACTTCTTTGAACTGGCAAAACATATTCTTTTATTTCCAGTGTGTATGGAATATCTCCAGCTTTATCTCTTAATGCATAAGTAAACTTATATCTGCAAAGCATATTTAAAACTACTTTATATCTATCTACTACAATTATCCTGATTGGGATTTTTAAATCTCTATATTTTTCTAAAAAATCAACATACTCTTGCATGTCTTGGTATCTTACCCAACTCACAAAACTATATTTCTTGCTAGGAAAAAAAGAGGAAAAGGAAAAACTTCTTAATCCTTTTCCTCCTATTAAATTTAAAACAGATCCATCTATCGTTTGAAATTCTTCATCAGTAGTTTCACAAATAATTGGCTCAATTCCCTGAACTACAGGGATTGTGATTGTTTCTTGTTGGCCATTTTCATTTTCTGCTATAAATATAATATCCAAACCCTGCACCTCCTTACATATTACCTATTGCTGCTATAACTTTTCTTCCTGTATATTCTGCATATCGTTCCATATGTTCCCTTTCTCCAATAAAATTTCCACTAATATGAACATGTACTTCTACTTTTTGATTAGATTTTCCAATCATAGTTTTACTTTGTTCATGGCTCATTACTTTTGTTCCTGCTGGTAAGATAGCCGTTTCTGTTCTGCCACCTTCATTTATTTGTGTTTCCCCACCTTTAAAATAACTTGTTCCAAGTGCTTTCCTTCCAATTGTCCTAGTTTTAGATTTATCTGAGGCTTTATTCTCTGTAATATTAATAGTTTTATCTTTTATTTCTGTATTATTCCAAAATTTAAGTTTATCAATAAGCCCACCAATAGCATTTTTAGCCGTATCTACTGGATTTTTTATCATTTCTAAAATAGGAATAAATTTATTTTTTATTACATCCCAGTTATCATAAATATTTTCTTTTAACCACAAAAATAAATTAATAGCCTGTCCAATTGGATTTACAAACTTAATAAACCATTTAATCACACGCCCAATTGGATTATTGTCAAGCATCTCCCAAAGTTGCAAAGTTTTTGCTTTTACTAAATCCCAATTTTTATATAGCATCCATCCAACTCCTACTAATGCTGCTACTGCTGTAATAACTATTCCAATTGGATTAGCACTCATGGCAACATTCAAAGCTATTTGCTGGATTGTAAGCCCTTTAGTTTTAGCTGCCTGTATTCCATCCCATATAGTTTTTAGCTTCATAGCTCCAACCATAGCTAAAGTGTAAGTAGATGAAATAAACATGACAGTTTTATATGCAGCCAAAGCACCAACCACAGTATAAACTATTGGACTTATCCTGTCCCAGTTATCGATAATGCTTTGTGCAATATCTATAGCCTGTCCTGCTCCTTCCAATAATATATTTTTAAATTCTTCAAGTGCAGGTTTTCCTTTATCCCATAAGCTGCCAAACAACTGCTTGATTTGTGTAACATATGGATCAATTTTTATAATAAGCTGTTCTACTTTATCAGCAGTTCCCAATATCAAATCTTGTATACCTGGAATTTTAGAATGAAACCATACAGCTAATTTACCTAAATAAGGCATAAGTTTCTTTCCTACTTCTGCCTGCATGTCTCCAAAAGCTCCTTGTGCTGAAATTATTTTCCCTTCATCAGTTTCTCTTAAAGCTTTATTTGTTCCTCCTATAGATGTATTTAATTTTTTAGTGATAAAATCCAATCTTTTTTCAGCCTTCATTGTTTTAAAAACCTTTTCTTCTGCTTTTGTCAATTGAACTCCATATTTTAATAGCCCTTTAGTTTTACCATCCAAAGCTTTTCCAATAGCATCTGCCATAGCGATACTATCTTCTTGTGTTGCATTAAATCCTTTTTCTTTAGCCACCATATCACCCAAAATAGGCATAGTTTTTTTAATTTGATCATAATTCAATTTATACATAGCAAGCTGTCCTGCTCCTGCAAGTATAACATCATCTCCAACTACTCCCAAATCTTGTAAAGCTCCTGCTTCATCCTTGAGTGCTGACATTCTTTCTATTGAAAAATTCTTTGTTCTCTTCAAATTTGCTTCAAGTAATCTATCTACTTTCAATTTATCTTTTGCTGCATCAATAGATTGCTTTATAAATACCCCTGCTGCTGCAGTTAATGCACCAAATCCTATTGCTGTATACTTTGCTGCTGTCTTCATCGCTTCTTTTGTTGCATTCCCAAAAGCTTTTACTTTATTACTTGCTTTCTGCAAATGGTTATCCAGTACTTTTGTATTTTTAGTTGCATTTTGTAATGGTTTTGTAAATTGGTCTTTCAAGCTCAATAAGACATTTATATTTTTAGCCATTTTTCACCCCCTAAATTTTGCTATTTGTTTATAAAACTCATTTGGAAGCCTTTCACAATACTTTCACCCAAGTTTTGAAAGGCTTTAAAATCAATTTTACAAAGCTATAATTTTACTTCTTTATTCATTCTTTCAATCTCCAGCTCCATTGTTGCAAACATAAACATCTTTTCAGTTATATTTAAATTTAATAAGTAATCTATTTTAAATCCTTTCAATGTATAAAAAGAGAGGAATGCCATTTCAGCATCCCCCAATATTAGTTTTTTATTTCTTCAACCTCTTCTTCAATTAAATTTGATTTTTTCTTTTCATCTGCTAACCCATAAATCCCCAGTATTTTCTCTGCTAGTTTTCCAATCTCTCCCAAATTTTCATCAAAAACTTTAATCACTAATTCGTGAGGTTCTGCTACTCCATAAGCTGTTTATAATTCTTTTTCTCTAAAGATTGGACAATGTTTTAAAATTATCTTACAATTCATTTCATTTGAAGCCTCCATCCCTCTCTCATCTGAACTGTCCATAATTTTCATAATATCTCTTGCTTTTTGTTTTATAATTTCAATATTTCCCCCCAGAACTTCTGAATTAAAAAGAAATACTTTCATTTTATCATTTTCTGATTGCTGCTTTCTTGCAAGTAATGTTTCCAAAGTTATATTTTTAGCCATTTTATGTTCCCTCCTAAATTATTTAATCATATCAATGAATCTATATCCTGAAAAAGAAAATGGAACTTCTTCTTCTCTGATTTCCTTATTTGCCCATTTTAAAGCCATTAGTTCATTTATTGTTACTCCAGTAAATTCTACACGTTCTGCCCCATATGCTGTTGGATCTTCTAATTTTCCAACTAACTTTATATCAGGAAGATCTCCAGTTTGAATTCCTTCATGTAATAGCTCAGCAATAGAAGAATCTATTTTATGTAATGTCATAGTTCCTTCACCTGTAAAGCCCATATATCTTTTATGCTTTCCTAAATCTCCCACAATGTCAATATCTTCATATTCTAAGTTTATCTTAGCCTCAAAAGACTTTGCTGCTCCTAGTTCATCATTGTTTAGCCAGACAGCCCCAAAAGAACCACGCAATATTTTATTTTTATCCATTTTTTTTGCCATTTATCTCCCCTCCTAAAACATATCAATGGTAAATATAAAGTCTTCTACTGCATTCAATATTTTGATTTGTGCCATCATAAATACTTTTTTCTTAAATGTCAGTTTTTTAATTTCTTCATCTTCCATATCTTCAACTTCTGTTTTTCCAACTGCTAACCATGCTAACCTTTGAGCTTCAACATCAACCTCTGAATAATTGTTATACTCTTTATCCAGGATATCTTCTCGAGCCAATTCTTTAAAATATGCATTAATTGCAGAAAAGAATAAAACCTGATTATCATATTTATTTTTATACTTTCCTATCCATCCTTTAAATGTAGAGTAAATATCATCCCTCATTAGGTCCATAGACTCGATAATGATAATATCTTTCATGTCTTCAGTTTCATTCTGTGTGATTTCCTGTAGTGATGTACAAGCTCTTGCAACCCTTATATCTCCCTCATCTTTATGTAGGCAAAATCCTCCTTTGTCAATAACCTCATCAATATCATCAATTATTGATACTTCTTGTAAATTACTACATAAAAAACTTGTTGCAGATCTTGTCATTGGAAGCCCTGCCAACATTCCTAAAATAGATGGGATATACTGCCACCCTTCTACTTCTCCACGACTATCAACAAATGTAACTTTTTCATTCATTAAATTAACTATCCCTTTGTTATCTGGCTTTACAGCTTTATGAACTACTGCTTTATAAGTTTTTCCTGCTTTTCTCATTGATTTTATCCAAGAAACAAGTGTTGCCGTATCAGCTTCTGCTCCATCATACCCTAATCCTAACCAATTAATTCTCTCTTGAGCTACCAATTTCAGTATATTTGCTAAAGTTCCATCTTTTATATTAAATACAACCACTTTAGCTGGAGTGAATTGAAAACAGTCTTTTACCAATTGCAAAAAATCCTCTGTATAATCTTCATCTTTAATATCTGTTATAATTTTATATTCTTTTCTTGTCCAATCTTTTGTTGGATCTTTTATAATCAATCCCACAATTCCTAATTGACTTCTTTTTACTGCAGTAATTGCTTTCTGTTTAAAAATAATATCAATAGTTGGTCTACCCATTTTTTCCTCCTAACTTTTATAATTAAATTCTAGTTCCTCCATCATATCTCCAGTAATATCATTTTCAATCTCTTCCATTGTATAACTGTCAATGCTTGCTATTAATACCCCATCTGTTTCCTCAAATTCAATCTTTTCTGCAGGAATAGCAAAACTTTCATTTATCCAAAGAGTTCCAAGAAAAGCTTCTTCTAAATCATCTATCATTTTTAGTCTTTCTATTCTTGATTTTCCAATATTTTTAGGGAAATAGTAAATTCTGATTGTTAAATTTCGTTCTTTATAAGTTGTCATAAAAGCACTTGTTCTTAACCCTTCTAGCTCTGTACGAAAGCTAGGCCGATTAAACTTTTCTGTTATATCTTTACTATCTATTTCAACTTTAGGAAAGGTTTCTGCAAGTTTATCATTTACTGCTTTTAAAATTTCACTCAATTTAACCATTAGAAACCTCCATTTTTGATAATTTCATCCATCAATCCATCTGCATTCTTTACAAATTCATTTTGAAATTCTGCTCTTGCTTCTTCTAAAATCCTATATCCTTTTTAAAACCCATGTTCTTTCCCTGTCTTGTCTTTAATTGTATGCCCATATTCAATTAAGTGAGCATGTAGCATATTATTATAAACTCTCACTGTATCCTCTTCTTGATTGTATTTATAAACTTTCCCACGTTTAAACCCTTTCAGATAGTTTCCACTTTTTTCTTTTAATTTGGATTTTGCTTTCTTTTTTACTCTTGCTTTTAGCTTATTTCCCTGATTTTGTAAAAATTTCTTTGTTTCTTTTGGATACTTTTTTGCAAGTCTTAAAACTTCTCTCTCCAAATTTTCTAAATCTCTTGAGCTAAATCCATCCATAGTTTTTACTCCTCTATTCTTTTACAGAATACCTCAATGAATTGATTATCTTTAAAGTCTCTGTTGAAATAGACAACTTCATATTTTTCTTTCTCAAATATAAAAAACCAGTCCTTTTGAATTCCTTGAACTGATTTTCTTCTAAATGTGAATTTAAATTGATGTTCGTTACTCTCCGTTTCTGCCTGTCCCTGTTTCACACTAGAGTTTTGAGGAACAATTTCACTAAAAGCATTTTTAAATTTTTCTGGTATTTTTTCATTCTCTCCAAGTTCATTTTTACCATCTATCATATGCCATACTTCTACAGAATGCCTTAATCGCTTTGTTATATTATTCATTTAGCCACCTGCTTGCAATTGTGTCATCATACTTCTTATTGTATAATTAAAGTCCTTGCTTTCCCCTGCTTCGCGATTATCATACCAATCCTGGATAATTACATACATTAAAATTTTAGCTCTTTCTTTAAATTCTTCTTTTTCCAAATGTTCTTTCAGGTTACATATAGCATCATTTAAATAATTTTCTGCTGCAACCATTAAAGATTGCAGCAAATTATCATCTTCATCATAATCAATCCTGAGATAGTCCTTTACATCTTCTATTTCTAAAAGCATAAGCTACCCTCCTCAGCTGCTGTTTCCACTTCCAAATATACCATTGCTTTTCCATCTACCTTTTTAACATCAAATCTTTCAATAGCCCTGATATAAGTAGCATTTTTAGTGAATCCTGCCTCACTAGATATTGCAAGCTCTAACCCTTCTCTGTCAAAGAATGTTGCAAATTCCGTCATATCTCCAACAAATACAGGAGCTTTTGTTGCTTTCATTGGTAACAGTACATCAGAAAGTACTATTATTTGTCTTCCTTTTAACAGTTTTTTAGTTTCATCTTGTAAACTAACTGTTAAAAGTGGTCTTCCTTGTTTATCTTCCATTTGGTCCAGAATATCAAAATAGGTTTGATTTGTAATTATGACTGCATTTTGAGAAATTGCAGGATCTAAATCTTTATTTAAAGCTGTAATAATTCCTTTATAGTTAGGAACTGCTGTAGCAGTTAGAGTATTTAATAAATCAATAATCTTTTTATTCTCAGTGTTAACAGCTTTTTTATTAAATCTCTTTCCTATGTATGATATTAGATTAGCTTTTTCATCTGCTAATAAAGTATTGGATATAGGAATAATATCCCCATAGTCTGCTGTATTGTATGCAACTTGTGCAAAATCCACATCTGATTGATCTATTTCATTTAATTCCTCAAATGCAATTAATTCTCCTGTTCCATCTTTTTCAATAGGCATTGTACCTTTAAAAGAAGTAACTGGAACAATGTTACATAAAGTTTTTAAAGAAACTAAAGTTCTTCTTAATTCTTTAATTTGTGTAAATTGCTCAGTAGGAACTAAGTATCCTCCCTTTCCATCAGTAGCTTCTACTTGTCCTGGTGTTCCTGCAGCATTTAAAAAAGCCATTTCTTCTTCTGAAACTGACTTTCCAAGTAATACTCTGTTATAAATTCTATTTAAGTTCATTTCTTTTTTATTTGTCACTTGTTGCTTATCTCCTCCTGCATTTAAACTTTCTTCCAACTCTGCTTCTCTGATTTTGTTTTCGATATCTTTTAAACTTTGCAACATTCCATGTGCTTCTTCAACTTTGTTTTCTGCTTTTAAATTTTTGATTTTGTTTCTCATTGCTTCTGCATCTTTTCTTAATTCTACCGATTTTTTCATAATTAAATCCCTCCTAAGGCTAATGTAATATCAATTTCTTTACTTAAATTTTCCAGTCTTGCCACTTCTTTTGCTTTTAATTCATCATTTTTATGATCTGTTTTATTTATAATTTCTTTTGGAATATTCTTAAATTTCTGATTTGTCCCAACATAATTTACAAAGTTACTTCCTTGCTCTAAAGTTATATTGAAATATTTTACTGCATCTTTACCTGTGAACCATGTTTCTTCTTTCATTAAATTTAAAATTTCCTCTTTGGTTACTCCTTCAACTGCTTTTTCTTCATAAGTATTTGCAATTCCATCTTCTAGTTTTTCTAAAACTTCAATTTGAGTTCTCAAATCATCAGCATTTCCAAAAACTCCACAACTTACTCTGTGTATCATAAGGTATGCATTATTTGGAATAATAACTTCATCACAACCAAAAGCAATGATTGATGCAGCACTTGCAGCTAATCCATCAACGTAAGCAACTGTTTTTCCTTTATAATTTTTTAACATATTGCAAATGGCTACTCCTGCAAAAACTTCTCCGCCATAACTATTGATATGAACATGGACTTCTTTATTATCTGCCTCATCTAAAGCTTTTTTTACTTCTAATGGATATGTATTTGTATCTTTCAAGCCAAACCATTGCTCCATGATACCATCATTATGAGCATCATTTTCTATATCTCCATTGATAAAAATTTCTGTAATTTCTGCTTGATTTCTAATTTCTAACCACTTTTTATTCACTTTCTTCACCCCACTTTCGATATGCTGCTCCTATTTGCTCTAATGGTACATAGCTTCCATTTAATATAATCACATCTCCTCCTTCAACTTCAGGCATTCCTGCACGTTTTCTTGCCTCATTTATTGTGTAAATTCCTCCAGAAACATATTTATTTAAACATTCTGCCTGTGTCTTTAAATCTCCTCTTAAAATACTTGCAACATTGAATTCAAAATGTATCCCTTGTGCTCTTTCTTTTTCTGTCAGTAATTTCAAATTGAATTCTTCTTCATACAAAGTCAGAATATATAAAAGTGTATCAATATAAAAAGTCAAGTTTTGCATTTCTGAATTTGCATAACTTGACTTATCATAATTATTTAAATGGTTAGGCTTTACTCCATAGGCTGCTGCAACCTGTAATGCTGTGAATTTTTTTAATTCAAAGAATTGGCTATCTGTTAGTTTAAGATCCAAAGGAACAACATCCATTCCAGGAGGTAATGGCATAACTCCAGTAGGATTGGTTTTTGAATTGATAAAATCTTCAATTTTTTCCAATAGTTTTTTTTGCAAATCTTTATTCAAATCTCCTGTATATCTTAAAATTGCTTTAGCAGTCAATCCTCTATCATAGAGATTATTGAGGTACTGTTGGCTAGCTTTTACCCCTCGAAGTGTTGTAGCAAGTGTTTCACGCACTGACATACCTACTATTCCATCTTTACTTAGTCCTCCTTTCAAGTGTAAAATCTCATCTTTACTAAAAAAATATGACTTTCCCTCTTTATTATATTCATACCAAAGTGTTTCTGTGCCATTAAAAAGTCCTGTATTATCTATCCAAATTCTTACATATTGCGGATCCAATGGATATATTCCAATTAAATTCCCATTAAGGTCATAACTAAGATATGCATAAGCATTTCCATAATGATTTCTCCAATATTCTAATAAAGTTTTAAATGTGCTTGATGTCATAAAAGGATTTACTCCATTTTTTAATCGCTGTAATGCATCATGATTAGTAATCCTATTATTATCACTATCTTTTAAATGCAGTGATAACTTTCCAAGGCTCTCTGAGAGTACTTTTAAGCAGGTGAAATAAGTAACTTCTGATAAATCTGTTCCTGTTTTCAAGCCAAAAAATTCTCCAAAATTCATTCCTGTTATTCTTGTACTTTCTGTTTTTGTTGCATCTTTATTGAAAAATCTTTTTATAATTCCCATATTTCACCCCCTTTATAATTTCTTATCCCATCAACTCCAACCAATCCTTTACAGATTCGTTGATGTCAACATCTTCTTTTTTATTTAGCAACATAATTTTCCATGCATCAATAATTGCATCTACAGGATCAATTCTATTTTTTTGTGCTTGTTTATCAATCTTAATTTCTCCAAAGCTATTACTTGTTGTTGTTGCATTTGCAATTGACCATTTCAATAAACTATTTCTCTTATCATAAAGTACTTGTATTGCCTTTACAGATAGAGCAAAATCAATTGTTGCATCATTTAAAGATTTTGCTGATTGTTTCACTTCTGTTAAATCGCAATCTAAAAATTCTAAATCACTTAAAAAAGACCCTGCATTATGAGCATCATAACCGCATTCTAGGATTTCAATTTCATACTTTTCTATAATTTCTTTCAAATGTGAAATAATAAACTTATAGTCTGTCTTTACTCCAAAGCCCCCAGTAGTAAGTGTTAAAAGTCCTTCTCTTACCCAAATTCTATAAGGTACATCATCTGTTTTTTCATGTTCTGCCAATCTAAGTTCAGGCATGAAAGAGTGACTATAGATATAAACCTTCTCTTCTTCCATAGGGAAAATAAGAGCTATGCTAGTTAAATCCCCACCTTTGGAAAGGTCAAAACCTAAATAAGCTTTTCTTCCTTTCATGTCTTTTAATGTAAGTTCACTTTCACAACTTTTAAACTTTGCTAAATCAATGTATTGACCACCTTTTGCACTAACCCACATATTCAACTGTTTTGTTAAAAAATTGGTAAGATCTTCTCCGCCTTTTTCTTTTGCATCAATTGCTTTCTCTGCATATCTAGCCAGTTTCTTTTCATTTATTGTCCCATCTTCATTGAAAAGGAAATAAGGATTTGCTTTTAACCAATTTTTAGGTTCCCAAATATCATCATCTTTATCCATTTCGCAAATAAAAATAAAAAGAGACTCCTTATCCACAAGTCCCTCTAATATTTTTTCACAAAATTGATAGTGTTCATAACAAAAGCTGTTTAAGTTAAAGCCTGCTGTTGTAATTGCTAAAGTTAAAGCATTATCTACATCAGCTTGACCATCTAATAAAAGCTTATACATTTGGTTATTTGGATGTGCATGCAGCTCATCACAAATAGCTAGAATATTTCCAAAACCATCCATTGATTTTGTATCTCTACCCAAAGACTTAATAACTGTATCTGTAATTAAACTTTTTATGGTTCTATCATGTTCTTTTACTTTATATAATTCAATCAAATCCACATCAGATTCTATAAAATTACGAATATCATCCCACACTATATTAGCCTGTTCTTGCTTTGTTGCTGCACAAAATATCCTGTCTTTCATTCCTAAATAGCTGCTAAAGAATGTTGCCTGTTCTCCAGATAAAAAAGATTTCCCATTTCTTCTACCTACTTGAATATATGCTTCCCTGAAACGTCTTTCTTTTGTTCTTTTTCTTCTCCATCCATGTAAAGAACCAATAATAAAATCTTGAAAACCTCTTGTTTTTAAAGGTTCTCCATTCTTCATAATAAGGGTATTTGCAAAATCAATAGCAAATTCTGCCTCTTCAACATCAAATTTGAACTCAAATTTCTTTCTTTTTAAATCATCAAGATGTCTTTTACATGCTAAAAACTCTTTTCTTCCAGCTATTTTTTTACCACTAACTACCGACTTTGCATATAATGTTGTTCTATCTTGTCTCATAAGCTATCCTTGTTTTCGATTTCTTATCAATTCTATAAACTTATTTTCTTTTGGATCTTCTTTTGTTGGAACAATCAACTTTAGTCTGTCTGTTGTGGCCAATCCAAGTTTTGTAGAACACTGCATTATTTGTTTTACATATTTTTCTTGAACTATTAAAAGAGGATGTACTGTTTCATAGTCATCATATTTAGTTGTTCTCATTCCAAGATAACCATTTTCCTGAATTAATTTAGAAACATCAACATAGTAGGAATATGCATTACAATAAATTGCAAGTATTCCCAGATCCAAATTATCTAGGATATCTATTTTTTCTGCTTCTTCAACAACTCTTTCAAATTCTTCTTTAGCCTCAACTCTAAGCCATTCAGGAGCTTTCAATTGTTCTCTTCCAAGTTTTAATTTTTCTTCCTGGATTTTTCTATTTTTAATTGCTTCTTTTCCAATTTTTCCTGTTGAAATATCAATTACTTTTCTTGGCCTTCCTGCCATGATAACACCTCCTTTTTTATTTTGAATTTTATTGAAATTTCATTTCTGGCATTTTCTTGGGAAAATATGGGGGATGCGGTATTACGAACCCTTACCCAAAACTTTTTTTATCTCCCCCATAGGTATATTTTTTTATAATATTAAATAATATTTCTTGCATCTTCTCTTTAGCTTCAGCACTCTTTATATACTCTGCATGTATGAAGGCATGTGTCCTATCCCCTACCCATATAAGATTATTAATATCTAAGGCTCTTCCTCTATTCTCTTCTAGCTCTTCTATATGGTGTGTCAGACTACCTTTAACTATTCTTTTATTTATCTCAAGCTCATATAGATCTAATCCATTTGCTCTAAGTTTACATAGTCTAGTCAGTTTCTTCCATTCTCTGCTATTATAGAACTTGGCATTTACTTTATTTCTATTTTCCCTATCATACCCCCTCCCCCTCTTCTTTCTACAAGAACAAATCTCATCATGTTTTATTTTATTTCCACAGCTGCCACATATTTTATATAGCATATATCCTCCAGCAAATAAAAAAGAGAATCAAATTAATGACTCTCTTTTTAATCATTTGATTTTTTTCTTATGTTAAATCCCTTAGTTGCTAAAATTTTATCTTCACTTATAGCTATTAAATCATAATTTCCTTCATTAGAAGTAATATTTAAATTCAATGCTATTTTTGAAGTTGCATTTGTTATAATCCCAATATTTGTTTCTATTCTACTATTTATTTCTTTATTCTTTTCTCTCATTCCATTTTTATCTAATAAATAATCCCCAACTTTATATGTCTTAAAGGTTCCATCAGTATTGTTTGGTCTATAATACAAGTTTAATTCTATATTATAAACAGATTCTTTATCAAAAAATTGTGAGTATATATTAAAAGGTATTTTTATTTTTTCTTCTTCCAATGGCACATAAATAGTATTAAGCTCATTTTTTAAAGTTATAATAAAATTCAAGTCATTATATAATTTTTCTTTTTTTATTTTCATTTTCATCTCCTACCAAAAATAATTTCTAATCTTCTTCTTCTAAATATTTTGTACCTTTTGTTTCTTGCGGTTTTTCAGTAGATATATCTATATTTAATTTAGGAACTCTGTTTTTAATTTCAAGTATTGTATCTTCTATTTTTGTAAAATGCTCATTCATTTCTTTTTTTATTATATTAAGATTCTCTTTAACTTCATCTCTAACATCCTTAACTACATTCTTTGTCATACTATCTAGTTTCTCTTTAATATTTTTTTCACTCTCTTTTTGCAGTTCTAAATTATAAAAACTTAAAAACATAGAAATTATACTAAAGACCATGGCAACCATACCTAACCCCAATCCTACCCATAACTGTATTAGATTGAATATTTCAAATACACCTTTTAAATGTAGAAACATCCTATTGTTATCATCAATAAAAAGTTTAATATCAATTAAATTAGAGATAACTCCTGAAACAAAAATAAACCCTAAGCTAAAAAATAATGCCATTAAAGTATACTTTCCCCATTTATACTTAAAAACTTCTACTGCAATACCTAATTTTAACAAAGGTTTTAATTTTTCATATTCATTAAATATATCACATTCATTTGTATTTTCCTTAAATTGGCATTCACTTGTTTCTTCTTTAAATTTACATTCATTCTTTGGCATAATAACTTTTCTCCTATGGTTTTTATTTAAAATATTTTTTTTATATTATACCAAATAAAAAGCTACTAATCAAATCCATTTAATAAACTAAAAAGAGAACCATTTTACTGATTCTTCTCTTTTTCTGTAATTATATACTATCAAAACATTTTTGTGTTGTCTCTACTAACTCGTCTAAGAAACCTTCCCAATTTTCTTGGTTTTTATAAATATCTGACTCAAATGTAAGTCTATTTTCTAAGTCATCAAAAATCTTTTTCCAACCTTTTTCTATTTCACTTTCTTCTTTATCTGCATTTGTAGCATTTATTATACATGTGACTGCTGTTTTACAATCACTTACAAGATCTAAAATAAGTTGTCCACTTTTCTTTTCTGTTCTTACATTTTTTAGATGTTCCACAGCTTTTTTTAGTTGGTCTAAAAATGAAACTCTAATAATTATATCAGTTCTTAGCATTTTATATTTCCCTCCAAAAAGTCCAATATTTTATAAAGATTACTTTAAATAACTTATTTCTATATTTTATATAATATCATATTTTTTACTATCATTCACTATCATTTTTATAAAATTTAAAATTTACTAATGCTTTACCATGAATTCTGTAAGTATGGCTAAGAGAATAGCATATTTTATCAGCTATCTGGTCCCATGAAAGATTAAGAATATATTTACTCTCCATCAAAACTTTCTCATCTATATTCTCTATTTTTTCTAATTCTGACAATAATTTTTGTTGAAAATCATCAAGTTTGCATATCTTATATTTTATTCTGTTTTCTAATTCTATAATTTTATTCATTCTATTGACTATATTACTGTCATCTTTAGTAGGTCCACCCTGAACTCTTTCTGAATTTTGCATAGCTTTAAGTCCATCTAAATTTGCCTGCAATTCTTTTAAAATTTCTTTATCATGTTCAATCTCTCTTTTTAACTTAAATCCTTGTCTAAGATATTCTTTCTTTGTCATTTTGTTTCACCTCAATTTGTTATTAAAAAACCCCTCAACTGAATAATCTGAGGGGTAAAATAACTATATTAAATTGGACTATATCCAATATATTGAGCCCTTATTATATCTCCTTCTTCATCATAAATTCTTTGTAATCCCATTCTTAATCCTAAAATATATCTTTCTTCTTTGTGAATAATTCCATTCTTATGCCTTCCTATTATTGTACCTGTATATGGTATATACTCTCTTTCAAGGTAAACAATAGTTAGCAGTGCCCTTTTTCTAGAGATATCAACTTCTCTTGTATAAAAAATAATTGCCAATATTATAAACCCAATTAGAAATATAATTTTAGTGGGCTTATCTTTCATAAATCATTCCTTTCAAATTTTTATAAAGAAGGTTTAGGATTCCCATTCTCATCATACCAGTTTGTTGGAGCTATTTTTTCACCATTCTTGTATTTTGATTCACTCCATAATTGACCATTTTCATAATAAACTCTTACAGACCCATTATATTTTCCATTTCTATATGTGGCTTCAGTTTTTAAATTTCTATTTTCATAATAACCTTTATGAGCTCCATCTAATTGACCATTTTTGCATACATCTATTAATGCTAATTGACCATCTTTATAATATGTTTCTTGTTTCCCATGTAAAATACCATTTTTAAATCTATTTATTTTTGCTAAGTCACCATTTTCATATTTTTTAATAAATACTCCTGTATATGGTTTATTTTCACCTATTACATAAATTTTATCATTTTTTATTTCTCTTTTTGAATTGTCTTCAATTCTTTCTTTGCCACATCCTGTTAATGTTAACAAAAACATAATTAATATTAATACAATTTTTTTCATACATCCACTCCTATTATTGTTCTTCTGATAATTCCAAATCTAAACCATGATTCACTGCATATGTTGCAAGTAAAAATCCAAGTGTTTCTATTTGCTCTTCTATTTTTGTTTTATCAAAATCATTTAGCAATAAAAGTAATGAAAGCAATGTTTGACCTTTTACAATTAATTTTTTATCTTTTATATACATTAGACCATCTTTCATCTTAAGTATTACTTGTACTTCCTCATGCAAATTTTTATCTGAACATGCAAATGTTGAAACTTCTGTTGTTAATAAAAATACAACTGATAAAATTAATAAAAATTTTTTCATAAAATCACTCCTCCATAAATATTTTCATGATGTTATTATACCATGTAATAACATAGCATTCCTCAAATTATTCACTTGCCAATGTACTTTAGTTCTTATAAGTATTATTCTTCAAATTCTATATTTCTTGTTATTGTGGCTTGATCAATTTCTCCATTTTCATCAAAATGAACTGCTATTTCACAATCACATAATTCTCTATCTTTTAACATTTTTACTATTTGCTCTCTCTTAGTCATTTTTATTCCTCCCTAATTATTTAGTTCTCATAATCAAATCTTCTCTATCAAACATACTTTTATATATTTGAATAATATCTCCATAAATATTTTCCTCTTCTATGTAAAGAACTTCATATTCTTCACTAAATTTATAAAAACTAAAAATTTCAAAAGTTTTTATAAGTTCCTCTAAATACAGGATAGATTGTTTATATTCTGATGGAATATCAAATTCTCTTAAAAGATTGCTTTTTTCTTTGAAACCTTCTTCTGAAATTTTAATAATCTCAGTAATTTCTCTGAAACAAACTTTATTTGAATCTTTTAAAAACTGTATAGTTAGTGTTTTTTCTTCTAGTTTCATCTTTTCTCCTCTCTTACATTTTTATTTTAATTTTTCCATATCTTGTAATTCTTTTAAAATCAATTTCACAGCTTTAGAATTATTTTTTATTTTTATGACATAAAGTTCTTAAAATTTTCTCCAATTATTTTTCCTCTTTTACTGCTTCCTTCTACCTTTACAGGAAAACACATATCAATTATTCTATCTCTTATTCTGTTCTTTCCTTGACTAGAGAATTTTTCTGTTATTTCACATTTTTTTTCATCTTTGTCAAAATTTAAGTTAGTTGATATAATTAAAGGTTTTTCTGCTCTGTATCTAGCATCAATCAAGTTGTATATTTTCTCTGCTCTCCACCCTGTTTGGTTGCCATCCAGTCCTTTTTCTGCCCCAAAGTCATCGATTACCAAAAGATCACAAGTTTCAGCTTGCTTTAATATATCTTGCTCTGCTTCATCCCATTCTCTTCTTAACTTTCCAAGATATAAAGCTAAATTCATTGCAAGGACTGTTTTCCCTTTCTCCATGAGATAGTTAGCTATGCAAGCTATAGCAAATGTTTTTCCAATACCTACATCACCATAAAGTAACATACCTATTGGTTTGTCCTTTACTAAAAAATTATCTGCATATCTTTTAACTAAAACCATATGTTTTTCACTCATATCAGCATTTTCAAATTTGCTTTTTAAGAATTTAGAATCTATTACAGAAATATCTTTATATTTTTTTACTCTGTTCATGATACATTCTTGAAGTCTCTTTTTTTCTAGCTCTTTCAGTTCTTTTTCTCTTTGTTTTTCCAAACAGTCACAAGATGGAATAAGCTTTATTTTTTCTTTTATGTATTCTGGTAATGCCTCATGAATACTAGGATTTTCTATATACTCTTTTCCACAATGTTCACATTTTTTCACTTTTATCCTCCTTCAATTCCAAGTATTTCATCTATGATATCTCCTGTAAAATCTTTATATTCTGTTTTTTTAAATTCTTTAGGTTTATCTTTTGTTTTTTTCTTTTCCTTAAAATTCCCATTAAGAGCCTTTTTTAAATTATCTAGCTTGAATATAGTGTTAATGCTTAGATTGTTTTTAACAAATTCACTTTCACTCATTATCTTTAGTGCTTCCAGTAGTTTATTAGCTCCTAAATTGTTATATACTTCAAGGATTACGTAGTTATCTGGTCTATACTCATATTCTGGCAATCCTAACTCTTTATATTTTTTTAATACCTGCTGGATTATTACAGGATCATTATTTAAATTTTCTACTTTTTCAATTTTCTCTGTGTGTGTATTATTTATATCTATCTCTTTATCTAACTCTATCTCTTTCTCTTGTCGGACAATGTCTTTTTTTGTCTCAATATTGTCTTCTCTTTTGTCCTCAATTAATTCTTGTTTCTTTTTCTCTCTATATTCCCTCTGTTTCTTTGCGTATTCAGTTTCACTTCCTATCATATTTTGAGTTTCAATCATGAATAGAGCTCCATCATCAAGTTTATCCATCATACCCAATTGAATAAACATTTTTACAGCACTTCTCACAACATCTATATTTGTATTTGTTATAGTTGCTAACATTTCATCAGTGTAAGGAATAACATCCTTGAACATCAATCTTCCATCAGTATTAGTACTTTTTAACAATAATTTCATATAAAAAATAATATAATCTTTTCCATTTGGAGAATTTTCTATAAGTTTTATTTCCTCTCTATCAAAGAAATCTATATTCAATTTTAACCAGTAATATTTTTTTGTTACAGACATTTCTCCTCCTTAACATTGCAATAATCTAACCCCTAGTTCTCTATCTAGAGGTTAGATATATTTTCTTTAAAATTATCTTTTTGAATTTATTCACATATCTTCTATTTTTATCCACATATGCAACATTACAGGTATAAGTGGAATAAGTATTTCTCCACCTAAAGCAAAATATCCTCTGCGCTCATAGGCTACTGGCATACTCAGTATTGTTATCAATGCAGATAAAATATATGTCTTTGCTATATTTCTTCTAATAAATTTTTTAATTGTCATTTAAGCACCTCCTGTGCTATAATTCAAGTAACGTTTTTAGTTATTTGCACTTGTTGATCCTGCCAGATCTTCAGGTGCTTTTTTAATTACTACAGTATGTGGAATACCTAAAACAGTAAGTAATTTTGCTGTATAGATTATAAAATTCCATTGCCCTGATGGCATCTTAACAGCTTCTCCCCACTCAACACCACTTATGAGGAGTTCTCTTATAAAGTCTGTTCCTCTACCTAACCATTTTCTAGCTTCTTCTGGTTTCAATGTCAATTTTTCTTCACTGTCTCCGACTTTTACCATTTTTTACCTCCTAAGCTATGTTTTGTCTTGGTGCTTTTTTCTTTGCCCTCAATTTTTTAAGTGATTCTTTTTCTTTTAATTGAGCTCCTAATTCTTTCATTTTTGCTAAGTTAGCTTGATTTTTCTCTCTTATCCTCTTTGCCCTTTTCTTTGTTGCACTTTTACCTCTACCCATTTACACTCCCTTCAACGCTTGGAGTATTTAAAATTTTTGCAATCTCACTAATTTCTTTAAGTGCTTCAATTACTATTGTTTTAGTTTCTCTATCCATATTTATTCCTCCTCTCCACAATATTTTTTTATCTCTTCTGCCAAGATATCCAGTATTGCTTCATAGAATTTCTCTTTTGTTGCTTCTTCTTCTAAAATTTTATGAATAACTTCCCAATTTATATTTTCTTGTAATGTCCCATCTTTATAAAAATTATGGCCTGTACAGTTAAACAATTCACCAATAAGTAAAAATAATGCCATCTCTTCCTTTGAAGTAAATTTTTCTTTTTCTTCATCTTTTTTTATTAATGCATCATACCTCATTAAAATATTTTCTGAAGCTTCTCCTATTGTTTTATATGATGCCTCAGGATTATCTAATTTTTCTTGTGTTATTTTAAAATCTACTTCATCAAACTGCTGCCAAGTATACCTTAATATATTTCTTGCTTTTGCTGCCTCAGATGGATTTTTAAATCTTGCTATTTCTTGAAATGATACTGTTTCCCCAGCTTCATCTTTGATCAATTCTATAAATCCTATTTCTTTTTCAGTTTCTGAATATCTAATTTCTAAATAACTTCTCATGTCTTTCATAACTCCTCCTTATTTTGATACTACCGTATCCATATACAACATTCCATATTCAAAATATTTTTCTTTAACTACTTGTAAAGAACCCAATACAGCATTTTCTAAAGCTTCTGATCTTTCATTTCCATTTTCAGTGCCCTTTAAAAGCTCCTTTACCTTATAAAGTTCTTTCATTACCTCTTCTGTTTTTTCAAATACTTCATCTTTATAGCATCTATTGTCATAACAAGTTTGAATGAATTCTAATATTTCTTTACTTGTTTCAGTTAACATATTCCTCACTCCCTATCCTCTGATAACTTATATTCTGATATTTCTCTAGCTACTGCTCCATAATCAAAATATTGATTTTTTAGTTTACTTATGAGATTTAAAATTTTTTCTTCTAGTTGATTAGCTTTAATTTTAAATTCTTCATGATTAATTCCTTCAAAGTATTCTCCCATTTCAAAAACTTCTGTAATTATTTCTTTTTCAGCTTCTGTAGTTTTGTCCATGTCTGTTGCTTGTAAAAAGAAAAATATTAAATTCTTTTGCTCTGGTGTTAATTGGCTATTTGACTCCATTAACATATTTATTCCTCCTTAATTATGAATTTTCTATTTTATTTGAATTGATAGTATACCTATACATCTGTTCTAAAATTTCTTTTATTTTTTTCTCATTTTCATTCATCCTATTTGTCATAAACTCATCTCTTTTTATAAATCTAATAGTGTTTCTCTCAAATTATTTAAAAATTGTTCATATTCTTCATCATCTCGCTCATTTAATATATTCATTAATATTTCTGCTGATTCATTACAAGTATGTTTTTTCTTCATATCACTATCCTTATAAAATACAATCTTGTCTTGTTGTGCTAATTCTATAATTAAACTATCTATTAACACCATCACTCTTTCTCTTTTTAAATCATCATATGTATAATTTATTTTTAATTTCCTCCATTTAATACTTTCTTAAATTCCTCTATAGCACACTCATAATATCTAAAAGCTTCTACAGACTTATTACTATAAGGTGATTTATCTTGAGCTAAATAACCATTTTTTTCAATTTTTAATCCATTAGCATTTGCTATTCTTCCTACCATATTTTTAGATATACCTAATATTTCTCCTATTTCTTCAGCTGTATAGCTTTTTTGTTCTAATTTTGGTAATGGTAAAATTTCTTTATTACTCATAGTATTAGTTCCCAAAGCAATTAAAACTTCTTTGTATCTTGGATTATTTGTTAATTCTGCTAGTTTTAAATATTGTTTACTCATTCTGACATTAGCATTCTTTTCCATTATTTCAAGCCTTTTTTCTTTAGAAATAGGATTTTTACTTTCTACTCTCCCTTCTCTCAATAAAGTAGCTATTTGTTCATCACACCATAACTCGAATTCTACATTAAGGTATCTTGCAAAATTTAAAATAAGTTTTTCATGTATCCATGTTCCACCATATCTTCCCTCTTCACTTTTAACTAGGGAAATTTTCCCTAGTTTACTTTTAAAGGCTTCAAGGTATCTTTTGGTATTAGGACTATCTTTCCAATCTTTCAGTTTTTGATTTCCTCCAAAACCATCAGCCATTCTATTTGCATTTGCATATACACATCCATCTACTACTCTAAATTCCATACTATTTCCTAAATAATCTTTAATTACTAAGTTTTTCATTAGTTACCTCCCACATCTTTATTAATTATTTTAAATTTTTATAATTATAATTTTAATCTCAATTTTCCTTTTCAAAAGAGTTTAATTTTATTTTTCTTCTCTTGTGAAGCGTAAAATAATCATTTTTATTAACATATATTTCATAAAAAAGTAATCACATTTACATCATGATAATACATTAATAATTTATCTTATACAATTTTCTATACTATTAATTAAATCTTGTTATTTTTCATCACCAACTTACTCTAATAAATACATTTTTCTCTTGACACATTTTTGTTATTTATGATAATATATAGATATTAGAAATCGTTCTATAAAAACGCTAATACAACTAATGGTGGTATGTTTTCTTTGATTATCTTTATTTTTCATATTTCATGAGGAGATGATTTCCATGGCAAATAAAAAGCAAACTTCTAAAGGAGTAGCAACAACTGCATCTAAAATTTTGAAAGATGCCAGATATAGTGATGCTGCTAAATCTGTTGCTGGTAGTGCTTTGTCTCAAACAAAGACAACAAAAAGTTCTAAAAAGAAATAGTTAATTGAGGGTAGTAAATAAAATGCTACCCTAATAAACTTTTTAACTTAAGCTTTTATTAAGTCACTTTTTAAGTGACAGATTTTTTAAAAAAAATTTCAATTGGATTATCAATATTTAAGATATTAATCATTTCTTCTATTTCATCACTGTCAAAAACTCCTTTTTTCATTTTTTCATAAAAAGTTTTAGGTGTAATTTCTAGTTTTTTAGCTACACTAGCTTGTGAAAATCCTCTTTTTGCTATTATTCCTCTTAACTCATTCACATCTATCATATTTTAAACCTCCTTTTTTGTTTCGTCACTCAACAAGTAACTAAATATTATCATGTCTTCTATCACGTGTCAAGTGATTTTTTTGCTTTTTTTAAACTTTTTAGTTGCATAACATGTGAAATATGTTATAATTAATATAAACAATAACATAAGGAGGCTTAGTTGTGGGAATATTAAATACTAATATAAAAAAATATCGATTAAAAAGAAACTTTACTTTAGAAGCCTTAGCTAATGAAGTAGGAACAAGTAAACAAACTATTCAAAGATACGAAAGTGGAGTTATTACTAATATTCCTTCAGATAAAATAGAAAAAATTGCAGAAGTATTAAAAGTGTCTCCTGGTATCTTAATGGGATGGGAAAAAGAAAATGTAGAAAATGCAACTTCTATAGAAGACCCTTTTATTACATATAAAATAGATACTGATGGATTAAAAACTGCTGATATAGAAGAATTGAAGAAAGAACTTGATTCTTTTACTGATTACCTAATTTCAAAATTAAAAAATAAAAAGGATTGAGTGATTTCTGGATGCGTTATGGAAATATTGAGGTTTCAGAAGAGATGTATAGATTTCTTCACTTTAAAATAACACAAGTAATTAGAGATATTAATGATTGTTTTAAAATTTCTTTCAATGATATCACTTTCAAAGAAATTCAAAAATATTATGAAGAAAAATTTAATTATACTTATGCTGATTATCCTTTATCTGACAAAGCTTATATCATAGCTGGAAGTTTAGTAAGAGGAGAAAATGGAAAAATAGTTATAGGGGTTAATGTTAATTCTAATATTAGTAAAGAAAAACAAAATTTAACAAAAATGCATGAAACAACTCATGGATTAATGCATACAAAATCTAATCTGCATTCTCAAAACTTTTCTAAAATTTTAAATTATTTTGCTTATTCTGAATCTGAGCAAAGAGATGAAGCAGAAGCAGACTTTGGCGCTTTAATTTTTATGATTAATGATATGGCACTTTATAATCATATTATCAAAGAACATAGTTTTAAATTTCTTTGTCAAAAATTTGGTATTGATTCACCTTCGTTAGCATTAAGATTGAAACTATTTCTTCACTATAATTGTGGTCTTTCTGAAGCTACTTCTCATTTATTTGTTTCAAGATTTATAGAAGGTTATAACACTCCTATTTTGAACACTTTTAAACAGAGAATTTTCTAAATAAAACATCTTTAATTCACATGAATCATATTCAAGTAAGAATTTTAAATTATTCTTAAATTTATTAAAACTGGAAATAATTTTATAAAAAATAATTAATATTGCTTTTAAATAAAATTAAATATCATAACTAAATAACTTTGATTTTACTATCCTAAAGTGAAAAAATTTAACATAAATTTTACAAATCAAGATAAAAAGGAGGTAAATAATGAACAATGATCTAACAATACATCAATCAAAGGAGGTTAAAATTATAGACAATATTATTTATATGCCTATTTTAAAAGCAAATCAAGGTGAGTTTAATGGTTATTATATGTTAGAAAAAAAAAATAAAAATAAAATGATTCCAATATTTGAAATGAAAACAATTGAAGAATTAAAAAAATTTAAAACTGAAAGTGAGCAAGAGCAGGAAATAGAAAAAACAAAAAAATCACTGAAAAAAAATATAGATAAAACTTGTGCTTCTTTTTATGGCTTAGATAGTAAAAATCATTATGAGTTTTTAGAAACAATGGTAGAAGAATATGAAAATATTATTCCAGTAGTTGAAAGTAAATATTTTTCTATCTTTGAAAAAAATATATTGCAAAATAAAAAAATAAAAAACTTTATTTTAAGAATGAAATTGCCAATTTTTATAGATGAAATGGAAGAAGAAGAAATTTTAAATATTGTAAAAAAATATGAAAAAGAATTTAAAATATTGATTAATCTTGATCTACAAGATGCATACAATGATAGCAATACTAGAGAAAATTATAGTCAAGCAAAAAAAATATTAGAATTTTTTGAAAAAAATGATCTAAAAAATGAAATAATCATATCTTCATCTTCTTTACCTAAAAATCTTGAAGAAATTGAGAATGGAGGAACAAAAGAATTTTTAAAATTAGAGTTTGAAATTTTTAAAAAACTATGTTCTAAATTTAAAAATTTAAAATTTATTTATTCAGATTATGGAATAGCTAAAAATGTTGATGTTATGATAGATTTTTCAAAAATAAATAAACAAAGCATTTTGGCAAAAATAAGATATACTTTACCAGAGTCATATTTTTTATTAAAAGGAAAAAATGCTGATAAAAAATTGCAAACACCTAAAATTTCTATCAAGGAGCTTATAAAAAAGCTAATAGATTCTGATAAATTTTTAGGAGAAGATTTTTCAACTGGAGATAAAAAACTAAAAGAAATATTAGATGATCCTAAAAGCAAGGGAACACCTAAACAAGTAATAGAATATACTACAAATCATCACATAGTTTTGATACTAGAACAGCTCTCTCAATATTACGAGTCTTTAATTTAAGTCTAGTGAAGTTTTTAATTTCATTAAAAGAAAAATTTTTTATAATAATTTGAGTGAGATCTTCTTTATTTTTAGATTTCACTCCTTTTTTAATATTATTAGATAACAATAATTCCAGCATTTCATTTCTCCATAATAAGGATAGAAATGCCTCTATTTTAATATCTTTATTCAATTTTGATTTTTTTTCTACAACTAACTTAGGTTTATTTCCAACTGTTTTTATATAATATATCCCCCACCATTTAGGAATTATGTTTATTAATTTATCTTTAAACTTCTCAGAAACAACCAATGTCATTTTATCAAAAACCATATTATAAAAGAATATTTGATCTGAAAGTCTATCTAATGTATCTTGTTCACTTTTAATTTCAAAACCATGTAGTTTTCCATTAACCACAGCTATATCAACTCTAGCAGATCCTTCAACTACAGGAAATTCATCTATAATAATAGAAGTATTATCTGAAGTAAATTCCTTCAAGTTTGAAATTTTATCATATAAAATTGGTCTAATATCTTTATCATAAATTTTCAAGACACTTTCCTCCTAGAAATATTATACAGCTATTTTATAATTAAAAATATAAAATGTCAAACTATAAAAATAACTTAAAAACATAAAAAATGTATCAACTTTAATTTCTTTTTACACTCTTGGTGTATTAATTTAAGAAAGAACATAAAAATATTAAGTTGATAAAATTACCATTATTAAATTAACTAAGTAATAAATATTAGCCTATTTTAAACAAAAAAACTCACACTACTCAAAGTGTGAGTTTTAAATCATTCTTTATTATTTTGATAAAAAAGTTTATTTCTTAAAAATTACTATTCAGACTTAAATAAATTTTTCTAATTCTTTAACCACTCCATCTTCTAAAAAAATTTTTTTATCAAACTGAAAATTTGTTTCAAAATCAAAGAAAACAGAAGAAACTATTAATTGGTTATTAGGTAAATATTTTTTAGTAATTTCTAACATTAGAGTAGCTACTTCTTCTTTCATTTCACTTGCTCTTGGAGAATCAATTATAAACGGAAGTTTTATTCCAAACTTAACTTCAACCAATTTAGTTAATGCAATTTTATAAGCTAATGATAACTGATGCATCTGTGTTCCTGATTTTCCTGCCATATCATTAGTTAAAATTATTTTTTTATCTTTGTATTCTTTCCCTATTTCTAAATCATTTAAAATAGGAAGCAATATTTCCCAAAATTCATCAATAGTTTTTTTTATTTCTTCATTTATAATTTTATTATTTTCTTTTATTTTTCTTCTATTAGAATCTTTAAGCAATTCTAATTCTTCTGCTGAAAAGTCATTGTTTTTTAATTTGCTAAAAAGTTTTGACAATTCATTGTTAGAATCTGTTTCTTCATTATCTTTCCTTATTTTTCTTATTTCAGTTTTTATTTTATTATTTTCTTTCTCTAAGTACACTATTTCTAATTCTATTTCATTTCTTTTCATTTCTAAAATATCATTGTTATAATCATATGACTTTAAGTTCTCTTTATTAACTACTATATCTTTTCCATTGTAATTGATAATAATATTCATATCTTCAATCTTTTTAGCAAAGTTTTCATTTTGAAATAAAATATCTTTTAAAATATCTAGTTCTCTTTTTTTTGAATAAATCTTTTGACTTAATATATTTTTTTCTTTTTCTAAATTTTTAATTGTATTAATAATTTCTTTTCTATTTTCTTCTGGAGTTTCATTGTAAATATAATTTTCTTTCATTACTTTTAATAAAAAGTTAGCTCTTTCTATTCCATTCTCAAGAGTTCTGTTTTCTAAAAAATAATTTTCAAATTCTACTTTGTTTTCAATATTTATAAGAAATTGTTCAATATTAAATCTAATTTTTCCTATAACTATACCTCTGTTCAATAAAGTCCAACCTTTTTCTTGATCTATGTAAAAACACCCCAGTAATGAACTAGATATATATTCATTTTTTATTCCTAAAACAATACTTAGCATAGGAATAGATTCTCCCAAATCATTAGCTTGAACAAGTTGTGTTGTATTGTTTCCATCTGTAATATATTGCTTTTGCCCATCTCTAATTAAAGAATATTTTTTATTATCATGTAAAACTTCTAGATTAGTTTTGTATTCATATATTTTCATTCCATCAGTTTGAGGAATTTTATAACCTAATGCATATAAAATAAATCTTATTAAAGTAGTTTTTCCTTGAGTATTTCCAGCATGACTAGTTATTAAAGTATTTTCTCCGAAATCATATACTGTTTTTCTAGGAAATAGGGTTAAATTTTTTTCTGAATGTTCTATTATTAATTTTGATATTTTCATATTTTCATCCCCTAATGTCAAATTCATCATATATTTTTCTAGCATCATTTTTTTTCAAATACATGTAGTAAGAGAAAAAATAATAAATAAGTTTAATTTCTTGTTCTTTGTAATTATCTGAGCATTTTATATATAAATATTCTTTTTCTTTAAAGGGGATAGATATATATTCAATAAATTCTTTGATATTATTTTTACTAGGCTTTCCCTTGCTTATAAAAAAATCCTCACTTAATTTTTGGAAATGCATATAAATTTCATAGTATTCCGAATAGTTTTCTATCATATCAATAATACTCACATCTTCTAGCAAGAACTCTATATCAGTTACATCTGAATCATCTAATTCTTTACTAAATTCTTCATTAAATTTATTAACTATTTTTTCTTGGTTTATTTTCTTTTTTATAAATGTCCATGCTACATTTTTTTTGGTAATTTTTTTTATACGATCACAACTATTTTCAGTAAACAATACTTTTAAAGCATCATAAATATTACTTTCAATGTCATTCAATGCTAACTTATTTATTATTTTTTTTAACTCTGGGATAATTTTAGATTGATTCAATAAAAAAGAATCATCTATTCTAGCCAAATAAAGCTTTTGATCTATAGTATAATTAACTTTTTTAGAAAAATCAGAAATTTCCTCATCTGAAAAATCTTCATATAAATTATAGATAAAATTTTCTTCTTCTCCTTTTTCTATTTTTTTATCTAATCTTTTTATTCCCTGAAAAAACATATTATTAGCTAGAATAAGTTTATTTACTTTTTCACCTTCTTTTTCAGCTACTTCAAGGGCTTCATATAGTGTTAAAATTCCTTTTTTAAATTTTTTTCCATCAAAACAAGTGGCTTTTGCTGGTTTTTCTTGAGTTTTTACTTGAATATAATCCTTAGTTTTATCATAATAATAAATTTCTATATCTTCTTTTTCTCCTTCAATTTTAACCCAATCAATTTCTTTATAATTTTCATCTTTAAAGAAAAAATATATTCCAAAATAACTTTGTAAAATGTACCCCTTTGCACTAGCTGTAGCCTGTCTTTTATTGTTCATAACTCACCTTTTCTTAAGTATATATTTTTATTTATAACTTGTAAATGATTTTATCCAATTTTTTTTATAAACTCTCTTATCTCTTCTAATAGCTTCTCATCTTTTTTGTATTTCTCATCATCACTCAGCTTTTCTAATTTACTTACAATCAATTCCATTACTTGTTTTTTTCCATTAATATCTAATTTACTAAATAATTTTAAAAAAAAGATATTAAAAGAATCCTCTTTTAATATTATATTAGTCATTTCATCTATTCTACTATAGATAGATTTAGGGATTTTTTCCTTACAATATGTTAATTCTAAAGCTTCTTTATCTTCTGAATAAATTATTGTTACTTTTTCTAAAAATTCTAAACTTGAAGGTCGAGTTCCATTTTCGATTTGTTGAATATAACTATGAGTTACTCCAGTTTTTTCAGCTAATTTTCTAAGGCTATCTTTGTTCTTTTTCCTTATTTTTTCTAACTCTTTTCCAAAACTCATTATTCTCACCTTAATTTTTATTTTTCATTATATTATAACTTATTTTCCATAAAAAGTAAAAAAAGATTGACATCGTATAGCTATCGATATACTATATTGATAATAAATTTTATAGAAATATAGTTTTAATACTAAGGAGATTGTTTTATGAAAAGAGCTAATGGAACTGGTAGTATAACCAAATTAACTGGAAATAGGCGTAATCCTTGGAGAGTAAGAATAGCAACTAAAAATTCTGATGGAAGAACCTACAGAGTTAATTTAGGATGCTATAAAACTAAAAAAGAAGCTGTAGAAGCTTTAGCAGCTTTTCAAACTAACCCAAGGGATTTATCTCTTGATAAACTTACTTTTAAAAATATATATGACAGATGGGTTGATTATGAATTCCCTCTATTAAGTAAGGAACGTCAATATGTGTATAAAAGAATGTTTGAAAAATGTTTTATTTTACACAATGTCAAATTTAAAGAATTGCGTCACACAGATTTTTCAATAATTCTAGATGAAAACACCCATTCAATAGGTATTGAAATAAAAAACTTATTTAGCAAAGTTTCTAAGTTTGCTATGAAAAATGACTTGATAGAAAAAGACTATAGCCTATTTTTAGAATACAGGAAAAAACATGAGGTTAAACGTGAAAAGAAAACATTTACTGATGAAGAAATACAAGAATTATGGAATAATTTATATAAACATGAAGAGGTAGATACAACACTCATTATGATTTATTCTGGATTGCGTATTGGTGAAATTATAGCTATGAAAAAAGAGAATGTTGATTTAGAAAGTGGAATTATCAAAGGAGCTGGAATAAAAACAGATGCTGGTAAAAAAAGAGTAGTTCCAATCCATTCAAAAATATATAGACTAATCCTCAATAGGTATAAAATGACTTCTAGTGAATATATTTTTGAGTTTCCAGGTAATACATATGGAGCAAAGCATCAACATTATAGAAGAGCTTTAGATAAATTAACAAAAGAATTAAAATTACACTATCACAGTGCCCATGATTGCAGGCATACCTTTGCTACACTTTTAAATAATGCTGATGCAAATACCACAGCAATTAAAAATATAATTGGCCATAGCAGCTTTGATCTTACTGAGCAAGTATACACACATAAAAGTATAGATGAACTCAAAAAAGCTATAGAAAAGATAAATTAATTTTATATGTTAAAATTTTTATCAACAATATATTAGTATTAAATATTAAATACTATAAAATTTTCTATTTGTGACCAACGCGTGACCACCCGAGAAAATTTCATGTAATTTTATACCCATTTTTATCTATTCATTTTCAAGGAATATAGATAGTTTGTTGTTTTTGAATTTTGTTATTTTATTACATTTTAATTTCTACGAACAAAAGCTCTCACTCTCAAGGGAGCTTTTGTTGTGTGTTTGAGAAAATTACTGAATAAAAAAGAGAAGTTTGGACCATTTAAAACTCTTTAAAAATAAGCCATATCAAAATAAATAGTACAAAATTAAATATTTATTAAATTACTTAGGTACCCAAAGTGTTTTTATCAAATAGAACAGAATATAAAAACCAGGAAGACATTAATCTTCCTGATTTTAAAAATGATTAATTAAAACTAATCACTACTTTATTTGGAATATTTCCAGGTTGACTAAGAGTAAGATTTAATCTTACTTTACTAATTTTAAAAGCATTATTTGCAAATCCAGTATATCCAGTACATTCATAAGTTGTATCATTCATAACAATACTAGTATCCCATGTCACATTTCCTTCACAAACATACCCAAGAGTTTTGGGAAAAGAAGTTATTGTATCTGCTTGAAAAATAACATCTCTTATAATATTTCCGATTTTAACATTTTTTAATACAATTTGTTGCATATTTATTACCTCCTATAAAAGTTACTTTTTCTCTAGAGATAACTCATCATAACACCTAAATTTAAAACATACCAAATATGTAAATTATCTAATATAAAAATTCTCCTTTAAAATTTTATTTGCTTCTTAAGATAACTATTTTATAATCACTGCAAAAATAAAAAATGCTTCTCAAAATATAATTTTTTAACTAGATACTTTAGAAACATTTTATTTAATCTTATATTAAGTTAATTCTCCTGAAATTAATTCTATAATCACCATTATTCCAAATATTACAATAGGAAGTATTACACTTAGTCCTACTCCTAAAAGTAATGACTTGGCTCTTTTAGGATATTTTTTATGAAAAATAACAAATAATATAATCCCTATTCCTGAACTTAAAAGACCAATCAGTAACCAACCTATACCACCTTTATCATTTATACTTATATCTTCAAATAATTTTTTATCAGGCTCAGATTTTATTTTTTCTTCTTTTTTAACTATTTCACTTCCATTTATTTCTATTCCTTTTTTACTTTCCCTAGAAAGTATCTCATAACATTTATTACAATATTCTTCCCCTCTATACATATTTACTTCTTTAAACCAAAAAAGTCTTTTGTTACATCTTTTACATCTTCCTTCCAAAAATAAACACCTCTTCTCTCCTAGTAATTCTTAATTGTATTTGTAGTTTAACAGAAATTGATTTGTGTTGTCTACTTAAAACAATACAATTTTCAAATAAAATTATATATAAGTCTCATTCCAAACAAGATTTAAAACCTTATATCTTTTTTTAAAACATCCTATATTCCTATTTTAAAGACATCAAATTTTCTTGTAACGAACTTAAAATTATGATAAAATTTATCATCAATTAGGAGGTCTTTTATGAATAAAAAATTTGATAAATTTCTTATTATACTTGGAATTATATTTACTTTCATTGCTATATTTTTACAAATTTTTGTAAGTATACATTTATTCAATATAAAAAAATATGTCTATTTTTCTTTTTATTTTATAATTTTTATATATTGGTTGAGAGATAAAGATTTTAAATTTAAATATTTTTTAATTTATACTCTCATCAGCTTTTATTTTAACTTTTCTCTCACAAATACCTTTTCTATAGTATTTACTAGAACACTTTTAGATTGTCTAGATATTTCAGATTTATTTCAAAATATATTAATAACACTAACTCTTGGAATCGTTAATACATTTATCACTTCTTTTATCTATCAATTTTTAAAGAAAAAATCATTGCGTTCAAACAATTTATAAATTTTATTCTAACTAGTGAAAATAATTTTTTCACTAGTTTTTTTATTTATTAAAATTAGAATTATCTATATCTTTATTTTCTATAATTTTAGAGATATTTTTAACAAAATATATAATACTTCTTAAAAAATATTTTTTGATTATCAAAATATTTGTTGACAAAATATTAAACTAATGATATTATAAAGATGACCCTTTCCTTGAAGTGTTACTGTATTTTAAATTTAACCAAATTTAGAAATAGGATCTGAGACTCCCAATGTCTTAGATCCTATTTCTAATTTACAGATATTTTATTTTATACTTGTGACCAACCACAACACTTATTATTTAATGATTTCTTTAATCTCTATCTATTTTTTATTCTTAGTTAACAGCAAAATTTATGCTGAAAATTAAGCTAATAAATTTTCCCCCAACTTTTTTAATTATTCTCTATTTATTGCTTCTGTTACTGTCCAAACTGTTTCTGTTCTCCCAACTAACCTTATTTGAACCAATCCTTGACTGCTGTCTACAATTTCAACTTCCAACCCTCCATCTAATGCTCCGCCCTCACCTGTTATCTGCAATTCTTTAATATATTTAATAAATTCTTTTTTATTGTTATTTCTTACATATTCCACAAGCTTAACCATTTGTTCCTTAGTTCTCGCAAAAAGATATCCATTCAATGTTGTTCCTTTAACAGAAGCATAAATATTCAAAGACAGCATAGCTAACATAAAGATTATTACAATTTTTTTCATAAAGCATTTCCTCCATAGATATTATTTTTAATTACATCATAAAGTAACAATATTTTTCTTTTCTATTTCTACTTCAAGAACTTTTATTTACTTTCATAATACTCTGGATAACTTACTTCTGCTATTCTTTTTATTACTTCAATTATTCTAATAGATGGTCTGACAGCTTCTCTGCTTATTGGATATATTTTTCTTTCTCTTACAGCTTTTATTATATTCCAATTTCCTCTATCAATAATTTCTTTTACTGGATCATCAACTTGATAAGTACTTGTAAATATTATATCTGGATTTCTTCTTGCTATAACTTCTAAACTTGGAATAAACCATCCGCTTTTATCATTAAATATATTTTCTACCCCTGCAATTTCTAACATTTCATTCATAAATACATCTTTGCCAAATGTATACATAGAAGGGAAGGGTGATATTTCAAAATATGCTTTCTTTTTATTTTTTATATTTTTACTTATTTCTTTTACTTCGTTTATTTCTTTTTCCATTTTAGAAATTATATTTTCTGCTTCAGATTTCCTTTCTGTCTTTTCTCCTATTTCTCTAATACAACTATAAATATCCTCTATACTTTTTATATCAGAAATATAAATTACATCTGTTCCCTTTTTCTTCATAAATTCAATAAAATCTTCTCTATCTGCTCTGTTAAATGTAGAAAGTATTATCAAGTCTGCTTTTAATGAGAAAATACTTTCAGTATCTATTTGATAAAAACTTACTTTTGGTATTTTCATATCATCTAACCCTTTTACATCAGAATTTTTATCCATTGCAATTATTTTATCTTTCAATCCTAATTCATAAAGTATTTCTGTTACTGATGGACTTCCAGATGCTATCCTGTTGTATTCTTTAGAAAAAGATGTAACTGAAAAAAGGAATAAAATTATTACTAAAAACTTTTTTATCATCATTATCACTTATCCTTTAATTTTAAAATAGACAGAGAAATCTCTGTCTATCTATTATATCATTTTATTATGCCATCCTAAAAATTATATTTAAATCCTGCATAATAACTTCTTCCATCTGCTGGATAGCATACTTTATATTGAGTATTAGATGTTACAATATTTGCATATTTTTTATCAAATAAATTTCTTATTCCTGTGTATATTTCTAAACCATTTTCAAAATTATATTTCAAGTTAGTATCAACTGTTATATAATCATTATCCTTACCTAATTTATTAGCAAAGTCATCAGTTGAATAAGTTTTGCTTGAGTAATATATATCTAAGTTTCCTAAAATATTATCAGTAAAGTTATATGTTGCTCCTAAATTAGCATTCCATCTTGGCACTCCAGCAAATTCTTTTCCATCATATTTTCCACTTGTTACTTTAGGTTGAATATATGAAATATTTTCTCTTAAAGTTAATCTATCAAAATAATGTTGTAGAGAAACTTGTCCCCCTATTCTCCTTACTTTTCCATCAAAGTTAGTATTTTTTCCATATTTTCCATAATCTTTATCTGTAGGATCTTTTTTCAAATAAATTTCATTATCTGTATCAATTAAAAATATAGAAGAAGAAATATATGTATTTTTATACATATCTTTTACTCCAAGTTCATATGCTTTTGTTTCTTGCACATCAATATCTCCATACCATGCTCCTAAATCATCTGCATTTGGAGTTCTAAATCCTTGTGTAAAACTTAAATAAATACTACCTGTATCAGAATACAAATAATTTGCTGCTAATTCATAGGCATCACTTGAAAATTTCTTTTTTATTTTAATATCTGGTTGTGAAAACTCAAAATAATCAAAATCACTTCTCTCTTTTCTATATCCCTGAGTAAATTGGAATTGCCCAACTGTTGTTTTATTTAAAATATACCCTCCATATGATTCTTTTTCTTTATCTGGATTTTTAGATACTCTATCTTCTACTTTCCCATTTTTATAATCTCCACCCAAAATCACATAACTATCTTTTCCATAAGTATATTTTAATTGTGGTTTTATATAGTATTGAGTTATTAAATTTCTTTTATTTTCATTGTATGCAGTTGGATAATATGTTGCTTTATATCTATAATCATTCTCTGTATATCCTCCATAAATCAGAAAAGATAATTTATCAGATAATTTTTTATTATATGTCAAAGTATATTCATTTGATATATTTTTATATTTTCCTCCTGATGCTCCATGTTGTTTTATACTGTCATCAAATTTTTCTTTTGTTAAATAATCACTGTAGCTATCTTCTACTTTGTTATAATTATATCTCATTTCCAAATATCCATCATCAAGCAGATATCTACCTCTTAGCCAAAGCGATTTCTTTGTATCTCCATCTTTATAGTCAGGATGAGGAGTTCTATATCCATCTCCCTCAGTATATGTATATGAAGTATCCAACAAAAATTTATCTCCTATTTTAGTTCCATAATTTACAGTTCCTTTTCTTGTGTTCCACGACCCTGCTTCCATATTTACACTACCATAATTTTTCTTATCTTGAGGAAGTTTTGTAATGATATTTATCACTCCACCAGTAGCTCCATCTCCATACATTACAGCTCCACCTGAAGGAATTACTTCTATCTTCTCTATTTGATCAATAGGAATTTGACTTGTAAAATATCTTCCTTCTATATTATTCAAAGGAACTCCATCTAAAAGTACAAGCGTGTTACTTCCTGCTGTAGCTCCTGATCCTCTCATATCAAATACTGGATCGGAACCATCCATTGATCTTATATCTAACCCCGGAACTCCTCTAAGAGCTTCTGCCACTGTGCTGGCTCCCTTATTCTGGATATCTTCCTGAGTTACAATAGTTACATTTTTAGCAGTATCCAATACACTTGTTTCAAAATTCTCTGTAGAAATAACTGATTCATTTAATCTCTGACTGGCTATATTTTCCTCTGCCATTATTGTTGTACTCACTGTTAGTATTGCTGCTGCCATTAAAACTTTTTTCATTTTTCCTCCCAGACTTTATTTAAAATTTAATTTCTTTAATATTTTATCCTGACATTCTACCTTTTTCTCTAAATCCTCAACATCATAATATATAAACTCATATACCACCCAATCCAATGGCAGACTTTCCAATATTTCTATTATTCTTCCATCTTCAAAAGGAAGATGTTGATCTATTTGACTTACATGACTGTATATATTTTTTAAAGTTTTTTCTCTCTCAGCTTCTGAACTTTTATGTTTTTCTATAGCTTCTGTAAAATATTTTCCTGAAAGAGAAAAGTTCAGATGAACTCCCTTTATATACTTTTTCAATTCTCCCATTTCAGCAATATTTTTCTCAATATACTCTATTCCTTCATCAACTGTTCTAAGCTTAAGTTCATTATTCAGCATATGCCCTGTATCAAGCATGAAGCCAATATTTTCATAGTTTATATTTTCCAACAGAAATTCTATCTCTTCTCTTGAAGTCAATCTAAGACCTGGCCACCATAAATTTTCTAATAGAAGTTTAAACTTATATTTTTTCTCTCCAAAAACTTCATTCACCAGATCAACAACATTTTGAAGAACCTCTTTATCTGAATATTGAAATTCATATATTAAACTTCCTTCATCATCTACATAGCATGCATGAAATACAACATATTCTGCTTCAAGTTTATCTGCTGTTTCTAATTCTTTTTTATAGTACTCAATTAATTCCTCTCTGGTAGTTCCACCACACCAGTAAAATATTTCCTGATTCTCTTTAAATTTTTCTTTGAGCATCTCATATTTTCCCTGATATAGATCCAGCCACATTGGAAAAAATCTCATATGATAACCTCTTATCAATTTTTTCAATGGAGCATTGTCCTTTTCTAGATTAAATTTTATAAGCTCAAAGCCATTAAAATTATACTTATCACAATAATATTTCATCATTTTTTCATTTTCTTCATTAGTATAAAAATCTGTTATATTAAGAATTTTCCTCATCAAAAACCTCCAAATAAAAAATCCAATAAAATAGTCTGCCTACCTTACTGGATAAATATATCAAAATATACTTTTATCTATTGGTAAGTCTCCTGACTCAGAATCTTTCTACTTTCACACCTTCCCAGTTTCCCAGTGGCACACGTGATTTCGTCCTCTATACAGTAGCTTTCGCTGTGTGGGGTTCACACCCATCTTCCTCTATTAAGCTTAAATAAGCACCTTATTTTTATTTCTCTGTTTGTTTATCAACTTTATGATATAATTTTTAGACATTTTTGTCAATCTCTTTAGAATTACATTCAAATATTAAAAGTTTTATTTCCTATTCATATATTTTTTAGCTGTTGAAATTATACACAAAACTATGATACCATCTAATTGAAAGAAAATAATAATAGAGGTGTATTATGCATAAAAAAATTATGATACAAGGAACTGGTTCATCTGTTGGAAAGAGCATTATAACTGCTGGATTATGCAGAATATTTGCTCAAGATGGATACAGAGTTTCTCCTTTTAAATCTCAAAATATGGCTCTCAACTCATTTGTAGATATAGACGGATTAGAAATGGGAAGAGCTCAGGTAGTACAGGCTGAAGCTGCTATGGAACTTCCAAGAGTTTTTATGAATCCCATACTTTTAAAACCAAACTCAGATAATAATTCCCAAATTATTATTGAAGGAATCCCAAATACAAATATGAATGCTGTAGATTATTTTTCAAATTCTAAAGAATTGAAAGTTATAGCAAAAAGAAATTATGATATAATAGAAAATAATTTTGATATTGGAGTGTTAGAGGGTGGAGGAAGCCCAGCTGAAATTAATCTTAGAAAATGGGATCTGGTAAATATGGGAATGGCTGAACTCGTAGATGCTCCTGTTATTTTAGTTGGAAATATTGAAACTGGTGGAGTCTTTGCTTCACTGTATGGAACCATTGCCTTACTTGATGAAAATGACAGAAAAAGAATAAAAGGGGTTATAATAAATAAATTCAGAGGTGATCTGGAACTTTTAAAACCAGGTATAGGTATGTTTGAAAAGAAATTAAAAGATGAAGGGCTGAATATAAAAGTATTAGGTGTAGTTCCATATGAAAAGCTGGATATTGAAGAAGAGGATGTTCTGGCTAAAAAGTTAACTACTAATACAAATGAAAAAAGAGATATAAACATCAGTGTAATAAGAACTAATAAAATGTCTAACTACACTGACTTTGATGCTTTAAGCCAATATCCTGATGTAGCTCTGAATTATGTATATAGGCCTGAACAGCTTGGAGACGAGGATATAATTATTCTTCCAGGAAGTAAAAATACTCTTTCTGATCTTGAACTACTGAAAGCTAATGGTATTTTTGATAAAATAAAAAAACTATACTCTGCTGGAACTACTGTAATAGGTATATGTGGTGGATTTCAAATGATGGGAAAAGAGATATTTGATCCTCACCATATTGAAAGCGACATCGAGAAAACTGAAGGTTTTGGAATAATGGATACTGTTACTACAATGGAAAAAATGAAATATACAAAACAGGTAGAAAAAACTCTTTCTGATTCTAAGTGTGGTCTACTAGCCGATTGTGAAGGGCTTCATATAAAAGGTTATGAAATTCATCAGGGAATTACACATGGAAGTGAAAAAAATCTTACTTTGGAAAGCGACTACACTGTTCTTGCAAAAAATAATGCCTTCGGAACATACATTCATGGAATCTTTGATAACAGCAAATTCACCAGAACATTTTTAAATAATATCAGAAAGAAAAAAGGATTAAATCCATTGAATGAACTTTTTGAATTTTCTGAATTTAAAGAAAATGAATATGATAAATTAGCTGATTTACTTAGAAATAATTTGGATATAGATGCAATATATAATATTTTAAAATAATTTTTTATTGACATATCTGCTTTTTTTTAGTAGTATAACTTAGATAAAAAGTAAAACTGGGGGAAATAAAATGTTATTGAGGCATGAAAGGCATGGTATATCTAACTTATAAAACTAATATTCCACTTTCAATGGCTGACTGATTTATTTCTTTTGGAAAAGATTAAAGATACAATTTTTATCTTTATGAGCATAAAAAAGTTTTTTAGCCAATAGTATATCTATTGGCTTTTTTATTAAAATCAAGCTGGTCATTTATTTGGCTGGCTTTTTATATTAAAATTAATTTCAAGGGGGAATTTTTTATGGAAAACTATGGATTTTTATCTATATTGCCTATTATAATAGCAGTAGCTATGGCAATAAAAACCAAAAATGTAATTTTATCACTTTTCAGCAGTGTCTTTTTAGGGGCTCTTATACTATTAAATTATAATCCTCTTCTTACAACAAAAACATTGATGACAGATTATTTTGTAAAACAACTGACTGACAGTTACAATGCTGGAGTCATTGTTTTAATGATATTCATAGGTGGATTTATTGAACTTATGATGAGATCTGGAGGAGCCTATGCTTTTGCTCAAAGTGTTGGTAAGTATATCAATTCAAAGACTAAAGCTCAGCTTTCAGCTTACCTTGCAGGAATAATTATTTTCTTTTCTGATTTAGGAACTCCTTTAATTGTAGGACCAATATTTGCTCCATTTTTCAAAAAACTAAAGATCTCTAAAGAAAAACTTGCTTTTATACTTGATACTACTTCATCACCTGTAGCAGTATTAGTTCCTTTTATAGGGTGGGGAGTTTTTATCATTGGGCTTCTTCAAAAAGAGTTTGAAAATTTAAATTTAAATCTTTCAGACTATGAAAGTTTTGTGAAATCAATTCCATTTAACACATATCCTCTTCTTGCTCTTACTATTGTTCCTGCTCTAGCTCTTATGAAGCTGGATTTTGGACCTATGAAAAAAGCTGAAGATGATATATTTAATGAGAGAGAACTTGAAGTTCTTGAGAAAAAAGAGTATATTGTAGAAAATGCTAAACCTATCTATGTATGGCTACCTATATTAGTACTTTTAATTACACTATTTTCTATGCTTGGATTTGATTTCATGTTTAAAAGATTTTCTGGAAGTGAATTCAGAGCTGCATTAAGCAGTGGATATCTTTATGCAGCTATTGTTCTTTCTGTTATGATGATTATAAACAAAAGTAAAACTTTTGATGAAATATTTTCAATATACCTAAATGGTATAAATAAAATGACTCAAATAGCAATTATTTTAATACTTGCATGGTCTTTAGGAACTATTAATAAAAATCTTGGTTCTGCAGATTATATTGTTCATTTTATAAAAAGTATAAACCTTAATTCAGGTTTTATTCCAATGATAGCTTTTCTTCTTGGATGTATAATATCGTTTTCTACTGGAAGTTCTTGGGGAACATATAGTATAATGATTCCTATAGTTATACCTATGGCTGTTGCACTTAATGCTCCATTATATGTAACTATTGGTTCTATATTATCTGGTGGTCTATTTGGAGACCATGTTTCACCAATATCTGATACAACTATATTGGCTTCTGCTGGTTCTGGATGCAGTCATATTGAACACGTAAAAACTCAATTCTACTATGCATCTATCAACGGAATAATCTCTATGGGAACTTTCCTTATAGGTGGATTCTTCCAGAGTTATCTGGTTCTTGCAGCTGCTATTGTTTTACAGCTTACAATTTTAACAGTTATAAAAATAAAACAGGTAAATAAATAATTTTTAAGGAGATGTTATAATGCAATTTTTTTCAGGAAGATTCAAAGAAAAGGCAAGTCATCTTATTCTTGACTTTCATTCATCAATAAACTTTGATAAGAGACTTTACAAATATGATATTATGGGAAGCATTGCTCATGTAAGAGGGCTTGGTAAACAAGGAATAATACCTGTTTCAGACTGTGAACTTATAGAAAAAACACTTAGAGAGATACTAAATGACATTGAAGAGGGGAAAATTACTTTCTCAATAGAATATGAAGATATTCATATGAATATCGAAAAAATACTTATAGATAGAATTGGAGATGTAGGAAAAAAACTTCATACTGGAAGAAGCAGAAACGATCAGGTTGCTTTAGATATGAAATTATTTACAAAAGATGAAATAGTAAAAGTACAGGCACAGCTTCTTGATCTGCTTGAAATAATAAATGGAATTGCTAAAGAAAATATATCTACATATATGCCTGGATTCACTCATCTGCAAAAAGCTCAACCAGTTTCTTTTTCTCACTATATTTTAGCTTATGCTGAAATGTTCAGAAGAGATTTTATCAGACTTAAAAATGCTGCTGCTTTAGCTGATACATCACCACTTGGATCTGCTGCTCTAGCTGGAACTACTTATCCTTTGGACAGAAATTTCACAAGTTCTATACTTGGATTCTCTTCTCCTACTTGGAACAGTATGGACAGTGTAAGTGACAGAGATTACCTGATTGAAATAATGAATGCTTTTGCACTTATTATGGTACACCTTTCTCGTTTCTGTGAAGAAATAATAATCTATAGTTCTAATGACTTTGGCTACATAGAATTAAGTGATTCTTTCTCTACTGGAAGCAGTATAATGCCTCAAAAGAAAAATCCTGACGCTGCTGAACTTATAAGAGGAAAAAGCGGAAGAGTTTTTGGAGATTTAATGGCTCTACTTACAACTATGAAAGGAATTCCTCTTGCATATAATAAAGATATGCAGGAAGACAAAGAAAACTTCTTTGACAGCCTTGATACAGTAAAAGGGTGTCTGGCTGTATTCAATGGAATGATTCACACTATGACTGTAAAAAAAGAGAGACTTCTGGCAGCTGCTGCTCAAGGATTTATCAATGCAACAGATGTAGCTGATTATCTGACTGAAAAGGGAATGAGCTTCAGAGATGCCTATAAAATAGTTGGAGGTATGGTTGCTTACTGTATTGACAACAATACTACTTTCGAAGAAATTTCAATAAAAACTTACAAAGAATTTTCTCCTTTATTTGACAAAGATATCTATGAAATGATTTCTATCAAAAACTGTGTGGAAAAACGTTGTACTCTTGGAGGACCTGGAAAAGAGAGCATCAATGCACATATAAAATTCCTAGATGAATTTATTACTGAATCTGAAAGTATAGTTACAGATTATAAATTAAACGATATATTATAAAGTTAAATAAGAGGTTGACTAAAAAGTTAAAATAAATTTTAGAAGTTAAAAAAATAGAAGTAACACTTTTTTAATGAAGTGAATTTATTATTTCTAGTTTTATAAGCAAAATTAACTGCAAATCTTTCTGCTGAAAAAATTCTAAAATTATATTTCTAACTACAAGCCAACCTCTTTTTACAATATCATAATAAATGTTCCTATTGTTATAAATATTCCCCCTAAAACAGTTTTTAATGTAACTGCCTCTTTCAATATCATAAAAGCCATTATCATAGTTATAACCACACTGAATTTATCCACTGGAACAACTTTTGAAGCTTCCCCTATCTGTAGAGCCTTGTAATAAAACAGCCATGAAAATCCAGTTGCCATTCCTGACAATATTAAAAATATCCAGCTTTTCTGCCCTATATTTCCTATCTGATTTTGAGTCCCAGTAACAAATACCATTCCCCATGCCATAAACAATACCACAACTGTCCTTATAGCTGTTGCCAGATTAGAATTTATTCCCTCTATCCCTATCTTTGCAAAAATAGATGTAAGTGCTGCAAATACTGCTGACAGCAATGCAAATATAAACCACATTTCCTTTCCTCCTGTATAATTTTTTAATATACCTTTTAATTCTATTCTTTATATATAAAAAAATCAATAGTTTTGTGTAAATACAGTGTTAATTCCCTTTTCACTTTCTTTTTACTTCAAATTAAAACTTCATTAACATCTATATTTTAAACTAGAAAAAATATAAAAATACAAATTATATGTATGGAGGAAAATAATGAAAAAATTTTTAACTATTCTTTTTGCAGGACTTTTATTGACAAGCTGCCAGTCTAAAGAAAGCAGTTCTTCTCAAAAACCAAAAGAAATCAATGTCTACACTGCTCTTGAAAATGAACAAATACCTGTATTCCTTGAAAATTTTAAAAAACATCATCCTGATATCAAATTAAATATAACTCGTGATTCAACTGGTGTCCTTATCACAAAAATCTTGGCTGAAAAGGATAATCCTCAAGCTGATGTAGTATGGGGAACTGCTGCTACTGGACTTCTTATGCTGGACAAAGAAAATCTTTTAAAACCTTATGCTCCAAAAGGACTTGAAAAAGTTGATCCTAAATTTAAAGACTCTGCTGAAAAACCTGTATGGGTAGGAAATAATGCTTGGATGGCAACTTTTGCAGTAAATAAAACTGAGCTTGAAAAACTTGGGCTTCCTATTCCCAGAACTTATGAAGATCTTCTGAATCCAGGATATAAAGGGCTAATTTCTATGCCCCATCCTGCTTCATCAGGTACTGGATTCCTTGCCATAGCAGGATTTATGCAGGTAATGGGAGAAAAAGAAGCATGGGAGTATATGAAAAAACTTCATGAAAATATGGGGGTATATACTCATTCAGGTTCAAAACCTGCTAAACAGGCTGCCAGTGGAGAATATCCAATTGGAATCTCTTATGATTACCCTAGTGTAAAACTTATGAATGAAGGAAACCCTATTGAAGTAGTCTTTCCAGCTGAGGGTTCTGGTTGGGATTCAGAAGCTAATGCCCTTATCAACAAAAAAGATATAAAAGAGGAATCAAAAATATTTCTGGACTGGGCTATCTCAGAAGAAATGATGAAGCTCTATGGTACTCAATATGCTATAACAAGCATTGATATCAACAACCCTATTCCAAATGGCTACCCTTCTGACCCTGTAAGCCATCTGGTAAAAAATGATTTTAAATGGCTTGCAGAAAACAAAAATACTATTTTAGATAAATGGAGTGAAAAATTTGGTGCAAAAGCTGAACAAAAATAGAAATATCCTGATTCTGGAGGAAATATGAGTTATTTAGAAGTAAAAAATGTAAATAAATATTATGGAAAATTTCATGCTTTAAAAAATATAAGCTTATCTATTGAGAAAGGGGAGTTTATCTCCTTTCTCGGCCCCAGCGGCTGTGGAAAAACTACTTTATTGAGAGTTATATCTGGACTGGAAGAACTTAATTCTGGAAATCTTTTTCTAAAGGGAAAGGATATCTCTTCACTTCATCCATCGAAAAGAAACTTCTCTATAGTTTTTCAGTCATATGCCCTTTTCCCCAATATGACAACATGGGAAAATATAGCTTATGGACTAAAAAATAAAAAAATGCCTAAAGATTTAATAGAAAAGAAAGTTAAAAGTGTATTGGAGATGGTAGGACTTTTTTCTATCAGCAATAAATATCCCAATGAAATGAGCGGAGGGCAGCAGCAGAGAGTGGCTCTTGCTAGAGCAGTTGCCCTTGAACCAGATATACTTCTGTTAGATGAACCTCTTTCTGCACTGGATGCAAAGGTAAGAGAAAAATTAAGAAATGATATTAAGTCCCTGCAAAAGAAGCTTGGACTTACTACTATTATGGTAACTCATGATCAAGAGGAAGCCTTATCTATGTCAGATAAAATTATGGTCATGAAAGATGGAGAAATAATGCAGTGGGGAAGTCCAAGAGAGATATATGAGAATCCCAACTCATTTTTCACAGCAGATTTCATAGGTAAAATAAATTTTCTGGAAAATGGAAAGGCTATACGTCCAGAACATGTAAAAATAGTATCTGATGTATTGAGTAATAAAAATAAATTTATAATGAGAGAAATAGAAAGCTGGGAATACTTAGGCCCATCTTACAGGCTTTTTTTCAAAAATAGAGATAGAATATTGAAAGTTGAAGTTCCTTGTAATTTTATAAATGAACAAACTTTGAAACAGGGAAATAAATTTTTTCTTGAATTTGATGAAAGCTTCTATCTCGATTTCAGAGATGAGGTATCATAATGGAAAAAACTAAAGATGAAGTAATCAGAGAAATACTCACTTGGTTTATCCTTATTTTTTTGATAGTTGCCATAGTTTTTCCTCTAGGGCTTTTACTGACGAAATCCTTTGAAAACAACTCTGGAGAATTTATTGGACTCAGCAACTTCAAAGAATATTTCTCAAATAAAAATCTTCTTATCTCATTAAAAAATACATTTACTATCTCAATAGCTTCAAGCATCATATCTCTGGTACTAGCTTTTATCTATGCCTATGGTGTACAGAGAACTACAATCAGATTTAAAAATATATTCAAATATATAGCCCTCATGCCTCTCTTTGCTCCTACAATGATGCATGGTATATCTCTTGTGTATCTCTTTGGGAGAAAAGGGGCTGTAACTACTGGTTTTTTTGATAAACTTCCTCAGTTTGCTTTTGATATTAATCTCTATGGTGCTACTGGAATAATAATAGCTGAGGTTTTATATATTTTTCCACAGATATTTCTGGTATTGAATATTGCTCTTTCTACAACTGACTACAGACTTTATGAAGCTGCTGATATGCTGGGAACAAGTAATTTCAGAAAATTTTTTACTATCACTCTTCCAAATATGAAATATGGAATGATATCTTCTTTTATTATAGCATTCATACTTTCATTTACAGATTTTGGTGCTCCAAAAGTAGTAGGAGGAAATTTCAGTGTTCTGGCTACAGATGTATATATTAAAGTAGTTGGACAGAATAATATGTCTATGGGAGCTGTTGTCAGTATCATTCTATTGATTCCTTCTGTAGCAGCATTCTTTATTGATCAGAAGATACAGAAAAAACAGGGGGTAGTCCTCAATGCAAAATCTATTCCCTATACTGCAAAGGAAAATAAGGCGAGGAATATATTTTTCTACATTTATACTATATTGATTTGTTTATTTATCATATCAATTTTTGTCACAATATTTGTTTCAGCTTTTTCTAAACTATGGCCCTATGATCTTAGTTTCAGTCTGAATAATTTTAAATTTTATGACTATAACGGCGGTATTGAGATATTCTTTAAAAACTCTTTTATTCTTGCAGTTCTTTCTGGAATATTTGGAACTTTTATGACATTTATGAGTGCTTATCTTATTGAGAAAAAAGAAAAGAAAACCTTAAAGGATAAAGTGATATATTTTCTTTCTCTTGTTCCCCTAGCACTTCCAGGAATGGTAATAGGTATTTCATATATATTCTTTTTTAATAAAAGCTATTTCACAATACCTTTTTTAAATATAAGTATAATGAATCCTTTCAATTCATTGTATAAGACTATCTGGATAATGGTACTGGCAAATGTGATACATTTTTACTCAATATCTTTTTTAACTGCCAACACAGCTTTGAAGAAGCTGGACAAAGAATTTGAAAGAGTTTCTCTCTCAATGGGAATACCTTGGTACAAAACATTTTCCAATGTAACCTTCCCAATGTGTCTCGAATCAATATTAGAGATATTCTTCTATTACTTTGTAAATTCTATGGTAACTATTTCAGCTCTTGTATTCCTTTATACATCAAGTCTGAATCTCCTTTCCATAGCAGTAATCAATCTGGATGATACAGGGGAGATAGCAAAAGCTTCTGCAATGTCCATAGTAATACTTCTTACAAATATAATAATTAAAATAATATATCAGATAATTTTAAAGTTTTTACAAAAAAGAAAAAATAAAATGAAAGAGGAGAATGTTTAATTATGAAAAAAATAAATCTTGTAATTTTTGACTGGGCTGGAACTGCTGTTGATTATGGATGCTTTGCTCCTGTACAGGTTTTCCTTGAAATATTCAAAGAAAAAAATATAGATGTAACACTGGAAGAAGCAAGAGGCCCTATGGGAATGCTGAAAATAGATCATATCAAAGCTATGCTGTCACTTGACAGAGTTACTGCTCTATGGAATGAAAAATATAATAAAATGTGGAATGAAAATGATATAGAAGAGCTTTACAAAAATTTTGAAAACAAGCTTTTTAAAATACTTGCTGACTATACTGAACCTGTTCCACACTGCATAGAAACTGTAAATATTTTGAGGGAAAGAGGATTGAAAATAGGTTCAACAACAGGATACACACAGGAAATGATGGACATTGTCACTGCTGGGGCAAAATCTCAGGGATATTCTCCAGATTACTATACTACTCCTAATGCTGTTCCAGCTGGAAGACCTGCTCCATATATGATATATCAGAATATGCTTACTCTTGGAGAAGAGGACACAGACTGTGTTATAAAAATCGGAGATACAATCTCTGACATTAAAGAGGGAAGAAATGCGAAAGTGTGGACAGTTGGAATATTAAAAGGAAGCAGTGAACTAGGATTATCCCTTGAAGAAGTAAACTCTCTTTCTGAAAAAGAATTGAAAGAAAAGATGGAAAAAACAGCTGAAAAAATGCTTTCAGCAGGAGCTCATTTTGTAATAGAGGACATTTCAAAAGTTCCATATATTATAGATATTATCAACAACAAATTAAAAAACGGCGAAAGAGCCTAAAACAGTTAAGCTGGAGGAATTAAACATGCATACTTTAGAAGAATATTTAGAAAAACCATATCTGCTTTTAACACCAGGACCATTAACTACAAGCAATGGAGTGAGAATGGCTATGCTTAAAGACTGGTGTACATGGGATAAAGAATATAATAATATAGTTCAGGAAATAAGAGAAAAATTAGTAAGATTAGCTGTTCCATCAGGAAATTATCATAAATATACTTCTGTTCTTATGCAGGGAAGCGGTTCTTTTGGAGTAGAATCTGTTATAGGAACTGCTCTTCCTGAAAATGGGAAGTTATTAATTTTATCAAATGGAGCTTATGGAAACAGAATGGGAGAAATTGCTCAGGTTTTAAAAATAAATAATATCATAGAAAAATTTGGTGATAAAGATATTATAGATATCAACAGAGTGAGAGAAATCCTTGAATCTAATCCAGATATCACTCATGTAGCTGTAGTACATAGTGAAACTACAAGTGGAATTTTAAATCCTATTGAAAAGATAGGAGAATTAGTTAAAGAATTTAATAAGATATATATTGTTGATGCTATGTCAAGTTTTGGCGGTATTGAAATAGATATTGAAGAGGTAAAAGCAGATTTTATAATCAGTTCTTCAAATAAATGTATACAAGGTGTTCCGGGTTTCTCTTTCATCATATGCAGAAAAGAAGTTTTAGAAAACTGTTCAGGGCAGGCTCGTTCTCTTTCTCTTGATCTATACAATCAATGGAAAGTCATGGAGGAAAATAATGGAAAATGGAGATTCACTTCCCCTACTCATACTGTAAGAGCTTTTTATCAGGCTCTTTTAGAATTAGAAAAAGAAGGGGGCGTGATAGAAAGAGAAAAAAGATACAGAAAAAATAATACTATTTTGAGAGAGGGAATGAAAAATCTAGGCTTCAAATCACTTATTTCTGAAGAGTATCAATCCCCAATAATAACTACTTTCTTTGCACCTGAAAATCCAGATTATAATTTTGAGAAATTCTATTATAAGTTAAAGAAAGAGGGATTCGTCATCTATCCCGGAAAAGTTACTGACATGGAAAGTTTTAGAATAGGAAATATTGGTGAAGTATATCCAGATGATATTTATGCACTACTGAAAGCTATAGAAAAGGCTACATGGTAATATAAAAAGACCAGCTTGAAGTTAACAGGCTGGTCTGATTTTTACTTAATTAGAAATTTTTAGGCTGAATCATGAAGTAAGCTTGTGGATGAGCACATACTGGACAAACTTCTGGAGCTTTCTTTCCATAGTGAATATGTCCACAGTTCATACATTCCCATGCTACCTCTTCTTCTCTTGCGAATACCATTTCTTCTTTGATATTAGCTAATAATTTTCTATATCTTTCTTCATGTTCTTTTTCTACTTTTGCTACACCTTCAAATAATCTAGCAATTTCAGTGAACCCTTCTTCTTTTGCTACTTTTGCAAATTCAGCATACATATCAGTCCACTCATAGTTTTCTCCCTCAGCAGCATCTAAAAGATTATCAATAGTTGAAGGAATATTTCCACCTTTTAAAAGTTTGAACCAAAGTTTAGCATGTTCTTTCTCATTGTTAGCAGTTGCTTCAAATAATTTTGACACTTGCTCAAATCCATCTTTTTTAGCCTTTGATGCATAATATGTATATTTATTTCTTGCTTCTGATTCCCCAGCAAATGCAGTCATTAAATTCTTCTCTGTTTTTGACCCTTTCAATTCCATTTAAAATCATCTCCTTATTTTCTTTTTACATTTTTGTAATCTCTACAAATAAGATAACATATCATCTTGATAATGTCAAATAAATTTTGAAATATTTTGTATTTAAAGGTATAATCTAGAGATAGATATTAACAATAATAAGGGGGAACAGCACATGGAATTTTCTATAAAAAGATTTGATGAATTATCTGCTAGAGAGCTTTATGAAATTGGAAAAATCAGACAGGAAGTATTCGTAGTAGAGCAGAATTGTTCTTATTTAGATTTTGATGAAAAAGATTTTGATTCTCTCCATATTTATTCAAGAGATAAAGATACTGGTAAAATTATATGTTATGCCAGAGTTTTAGCTAAAGGATTATCTTATGACACTGTTTCTATTGGAAGAGTAATGGTATTGAACAGCTATAGAAAGTATGGATATGCCAGAAAATTAGTATTACAATGTATAGAATGTGTAAAAAATATTTTTGGAGAAAATGAAATTACTATTGGTGCTCAATTTTATCTAAAAGATTTTTATTCTTCAGTAGGATTTACAGCTGTATCTGATGTGTATGATGAAGATGGAATACCTCATATTGATATGTATATGCAGCTTTCTTAAAAATAAAAAGTTCTCTTGCTTAATTGTAGAGAACTTTTTATTTTAATATTTTTTTGGTATGTTAAATTCATCTAAAACATTTATTCCATTCCAAAAATCGCTGAGATAAATTTTTAAAACTGGGATTCCATGTGGTTCATCATCTAAATTTGCAAGGGATATAATAAGATCTATGTCTTCATTTTCAGAAAGAAAATATTCTATCCTATAATCAGGTATTACTTCTATAATCTCTATATTATATGTGCATTGAAGCTTTTTTATAACCATTTTGGTAGCTCTCTGTTCAAAAGTATTATCTACAACAAGTATTTTTTTAGGTTTGCTTCCTGCATATTTTTCTTTTTCTATATTTTCCTGAATAATTATTGCTAAAAGTATGAAATCCTCCATAACAAATTGCATAAAATATTTGGGTATTAGTTCATATATTGTATTAAATATTTTTGAACAATATTTAGGAACATCTGTAAAATCAAGATTTTTCTGTACTATATTAAATTTTGATTTATACACTGAAATTTTGATAACTGAAGAAATTCTATAAACAAATTCTTCATTCATGTTTAATTCATTATTACATCTTTTCTTTAATTCTTTTAAAAACTCTTCTATATTTCTATGTAGGTTTTCATCTAAATCTGTTGAATATATCTCCATAAGTATGAGGGTTATATTATGAACAGCAAAGTTGCTCAGCTTTATATCATCTTTTATAAACTCTCTTACCAGATTAAAATATTCATAATACCGCTGTGAAGAATAAGAATAAATATAGTTATCTTCAAATTTTTTTCTTTTTAAATGTGAATCTACAAATATAGCTATTATTGAATAAAAACTATATGTCTGAATATTTTTATCTGCCATTTTAAGTAATTTATTTCCTTTAAGCATATATTCATTTAATTTTTCTTCTGTCACTATTGAATAAAGTAGCTCCTTAAATATATTTTTAAGTTTTCTTCCTTTTGAAATAAACTTAGTAAGGAAAGCAATTAATAGTATTTTTAGATGTTTCTCGTTTCCATGCAAAGTTATTCCCTTTCCATGTATAACTTCAACAGTTATAGAATAGGGTGCCAAAAATTTTTTTATCTCTACTAAATCATAATTTAAAGTTCTTCTTGTTACATCTAATATTCTACTTTCGTGACTCAATATTATTTTGTCATCTATTAAAAGTTTAGTTATTAAATAATCTCTTCTGTCAATAAAAGTGAGTGAAGAAAATTCTGAAATTAGCTTTTTTATTTTAACCATTTCTTTTTTTTCAAGAAAATATTTATCTTTATTTTTTAATATTCCATTTAAATTACATTTATTTAGCACTGAATTTATATCTTTTATATTATAACGTATAGTCCTCGAATTGAGATTTAAAACAGAAGATAAATCCTCAACAGTGTATTCATTCTGAAATAAAAGTTCTAAAATATTCAGATTTTTTCCATTAAGCATCTTTAACTCCTTTCAAATTTTGTATACATATTTGTGAAAAAGTGACCTATGAAATTTTTTTCATTATTTTTGAAAAAAAATTCGAATTTTATATTAATCAAAACAATGTTAATATAGGTTATATTAATATGAATATACTCATAGTATACTTCATTTTAAGAAAAAAAAGAACCATCTTTAAAAATAAAAATAGAACAAGTCAAGGAGGCACACAAAAATGACAGAAAAAGAATTTATGAAGATGTATCTAGAATCTTTCAAGTTGGATGGAAGACTGAAAAATATAGGTGAAGCTAAAAAAAGAGTAAAAGTTTTTTTTGATACTTTAAAACAAGTTATTGATAAAGATGAAAAAGTTATTTTTAAAGACTGGGGTAAATTTGAAATAGAACATAGAGAACAAAGAACTTATGGTAACCCTAGAACTAAAGAGAGAATAGTAATTCCAGCTAAGAGAGTTTTAAAATTTACAGTTGGAAAGAAATTTGCTGAAAGAGTAAAAAACAGTTAAAAAGGGGAAAAATTCCCCCTTAATCTAAGTATTCTTATTAACTCTAGACTTTATTTCATCATAAAGTCTAAAGACAGTTGATGCTGAAAAGATTCCTACAGCCATTGCTCCTGCTATAATAAAAGTCTGAATACCTTTTTGAACTGCCATAGGATAATTTTTATCAATTAGATTATACATTGTATAATAAATACCTCCTCCAGGTGCCAAAGGTATTAGAGCAGCTATTAATATCGTTGTTACAGGCGTATATATTATTCTGGAAACTGCTTCTGAATACAGTGCAAGTGCAAATGTTGCTATAAAAAATGTTAATCCTTCAGAATAGTTTAAGTGCTGTCCTAAAAGATACACTGCCCAACTCAATCCTCCAGCTATACTGGTATGAAAGAGATTTTTGTGTTTTATGTTAAACATCAACCCAAACCCAAAGGTAGTAAATACAGCAGCTGCAATCTGAAATATTATTTTTTCTACTGACATATTATACACCTCCCAAGTTTAGAAGTAATTTCAGTGCTATACCTGACCCAACAGCTATTGAAGTTCCTATCATGGCAACTTCTCCCAGTCTGGAAAGCCCTGTAACAAGATCTCCTGAGAATATATCTCTCATGGAATTAATAAACGCAACTCCTGGAACTAATATCATCAATGTGGAAATTATTGGAATAGAAACATCTGTTATAAATCCTAAATAAAGAAATAAACAGGCTGTTCCTGAAGAAATTCCTCCACAGAGAAGATTAGTAAAAAAAGTTCCTAATTTTAGTGCGTCTGTAATTTTTGATGCTATTGCAATGACTATACCACATAAAAAAGCAGCAATAAATTCTCTAATATTACCTGAAAAAAGGAAGATAAAAAATCCAGCACCTATAGAGTTTCCTGCTATATTTATGAGGAGTGGATATGGTTTTTCATTCTCAATCTTGAGAAGCTCATTTCTAAGTTCATCACAGCTGTAATTGCTTATGTCCCTTATAAGGGAATATACTTGATAAACTTTATCTAAATTAGTAGTTCTTGACGTCACTCTTTCTACTAGGGAGATAACTTCCCCTTCAGAATTTTTAAGAGTTATTATTATACAGGTAAGTGTAGCAAAACATTGAGGAGTCATACCATAATATTCAGCTACCTGGCATATATGATTTTCTACTCTATATACTTCAGAGCCGTTCTGCAACATAATTTTTCCTGTAAGGCAGGCAAGTGAAAGAATCTTATATTCAGTTTTTTTATCCATTAAAATCTCCCAGATATTATTTATATTTACCTAAATTATAGCACAAAATATAAAAAATAGAATATACAAAAATACAATTTTATAAAATGATTTAATTAAATAAGGAGTGATACATAAATGAAAATAACACAAGAAAGTGATTACGCAATAAAGATCGTATTATATTTATCAAAATTAGATAAAGGTGAAATAGCAAATGCAAGAGAAATCAGTGAAGCTGAAAAAATGTCTATGAAATTTGCTCTTAAAATATTAAGAAGACTTTGTAAAGTTAAACTTGTTGAATCTTTTAGAGGAATTAAAGGAGGATACAAATTAAAAAAGTCTGCAAACGATATCAGTTTGAGAAATGTAATAGAAGTGATTCAGGGTGACCTTTTTATCAATACAAGTTTAAAAAATGTAAGTTCTGCTAAAAAAGTTGAGGCTGATCCAGTGAATTCACTGCTTTACTCTATACAGGAAGATGTTAAGAAAAAATTGAGTGATACAAGCTTTAAAGATTTAAAAGATGCTGCTGCTCAATAATAATTAACATAAAATGGGTATCCAAGAGGTTACCCATTTTTTTTATTTCTTTATATATTCTTTTTCATATTCTTTTAATGATTCAATCGCTTTATAAGTTAATGGATATACTCCTATAAGATTAACTATTGTCATAAGTCCCAATCCTAAATCAGCCAGATTCCATACTAAAAAGTTCTGTCTTACTCCACCAACAAAAAGCATTAACAGAGTAAAGATTTTAAATGCTTCCTGAAGCCATGGTTTGTCACATAAAAAGGCTAAATTTGGTTTAGCATAGAAACTTACACCCAATATAGTACTGAAGGAAAATAGGAACAATATAACAGCTGTAAATGCAACTCCCCAGTTTCCTACCTGATATCTAAATGATTCTTGGAGGAGTGTCATCCCTCCAATTCCTTCTGCAATATCTCCCTTTGATAAAAGTATAACAAAAGCCGTTGCACTGCATATCAATATAGTATCTACAAACACACCTAAAGCTTGTACTAACCCCTGCTTTACTGGATGATCTATATCAGCTGCTGCTGCTGCACATGGAGCAGATCCTGACCCTGCTTCATTAGAAAACAATCCTCTTTTTACTCCCTGCATTACTACGCTTCCAAATGTTCCCCCCAGAAATTGCTTTATTCCAAAGGCATGTTCAAAAATATCCTTGATTGTTGCTGGAAGTATAGTTATATTTTTTAATATAATAAAAATAACTACAATAAGGTAAACAGTTGCCATTGCAGGAACCATTTTATCCAGAACTTTTACTATTTTATCCCTTCTTCCAAAAAGAACTGCTGCTGCCAGCATTACAATTACTATAGATGTAATTCTTGTACTTATTCCAAAAGCAGTATTGAAAGATTCAGTTACAGAGTTAGATATTATCTGAAATACTCCAGCCCAGCATATGAGGGCAAATATTACAAATAAAACTCCCAGCCATTTCTTATTCAATCCTTTTGTAAGAAAATATGGAGCCCCTCCTCTATATCCACCTTGAGGATCCTTTTCCCTATATATCAAAGCTATTGTTGATTCTACAAATGCAGTAGCTGAACTCAAAAGAGCAACTACCCACATCCAAAAGACTGATCCTGGGCCTCCTACTGAAACTGCTGCTACTACTCCTGCCAGATTTCCTACTCCTACTCTTGAAGCTGTACTTATACAAAAAGCCTGAAACGAACTTATTCCATCCCTATTTTTTTTCGTTTTTTCTGTTATGAGAGATATCATATGACCAAATAATCTGAACTGTACTCCTTTTGTTTTTACAGTAAATATTATTCCACTCACCACTAATATTACTACTAATAAATTTTTATTCCACATAATATTATTCATAAAATTAACTATTGACTCAAAAGAATTCATTTTTCCTCCAATTTTTAAATACAAAAAAAGAGCCTGATACAAAAATACTTTATATCCCTCTGATGTGAATAGATACAAGTAATTTTTGAATTAGACTCTTTTAATTTTTTACTTTATATTTTCTATTCTACTATCCTACTATTTGAAACTCTTTTATCTTTTCTTCTACTTTCTCAATATCCACTGGGAGAACTTTTACTATATTGCCATTTACTCTAACTTCTATCTCTCTTTTCCCTTTTACTTTAGAATATCTTGAAAATAAATCTACTGCAAACTGTTTTTCCTCTTCTGTAAACTCACCATAACCAAGTATATGAGGCCCTGCTATCTGACATCCTGTTACATGAAGACTTCCTACTTCTTTATATTGATCTATCTTATTATTTCCTTCTTCATCTCTTCCAATGAAGAAATATTTTCCTTTATCCAATCTATAGAATCTTCCTACTTTTAACAAATGGAACAGATATGAATTTTCCTCTTCAAGAAGTCCATCCTTCTCTAATATTTCCAGCCTGTCTGAATAAGCTGGATCAGTCAGCAAACATCCTCCACCTGGTGTAGGGTAATCTTCAATCCCATAGTATTTCATAAGATCCATCTGTCTTCCTCTACCTCTACCCTGAATATCAAGAAGTTTTTCTCTGTCTATCCATCCTTCCAGTTCTGCCTTGCTTGGAGGAAGAAGTTTAGCTGACAATGGTCTTAATACTAAATCGTCCATTCCTGAAAGTTTTTTTACTTTTTCTAATGCAGCTGCATTCTGTGACATTGGTCTTTGACCAAGTACTTCTCCAGATATTACAAATTGAGCTCCATATCCTTCTAAAAGTTCCCCTGCTATCTTAAACATTAGTGAATGGCAGTCAATACATGGATTCATATTTTTCCCTCTTCCATATACTGGATTTTTTAATATTTCTGTATGTCTTCTTTTAAAATCTATATATTTTAGTTTTATTCCAAGCTGCTCTGCCATTTTTTCTGCTTTTTCATTTTTACCACCAAAAAAATGCGAAACAAAGTTCAGGGCTATAACCTCTACTCCCTGGTCTTTTACAACTTTTACAGCAAGCGCACTATCCAGCCCTCCAGAAAAAAGAGCTAATGCCTTTATCTTTTTTTCCACTTCTATTTTTCCTCTCTTCCAAAATCTAAAATTGTTCTTCCTTTACTGTCTTTTTTTCCTTCATAGTATACTTTCATACTCTTAGGAACAGCAGTATATACTTTTTTACTTATTTCAATAAAACTGGCACCTTTTATACTCATAGCTCCTGCTAGGAAATCCATCAATCTTTGAGCTGTAGGCAGATCAAGATATTCCAGATTTAAAGTTACCATTTTATCACTCTTTATGTATGCAGCTATCTTTTTACAATCAGCAAAAGTTTTAGGATCTACAAATATAGTTTGATAATTTCCTCCAGCATTCAATTCTGCTTCTAGACTTGAAGAAGATTTGCCATATCCACCTAGATTTAATGATGTACTTTCTTTTGGAGCAGAAGTTTCAATATCTTTTCCATTAGAATTAACTTCAATTATTCCTGTTTCATCAAGACCTTCCAGTCCATCCATCTCATCTATTTCATTTGTTTCAGGATTATCTATCCCTAAAAGTTCTTTTAAATCTTGAAAAACTTTAAAAGAGTTTTTTCCGCCTTCTTTTTTTTTCATTCTATTAAAACCTCCTATTGAAAAATCTTTCTGCCTATTCTTATCAATGTTGCCCCTTCTTCCAATGCTATCTTGTAGTCGTTAGTCATTCCCATAGAAAGTTCAACCAATTTTCCTTTAAACCATTTTTCATTCAATTCATCTTTTATTTCTCTTAATCTTTTAAATACACTTCTCAACAGCTCTTCATCTTCAACGAATGGAGCCATAGTCATAAGTCCAATTATATTTATATTTTTCAGTTCCATCAACTGAGGAAGTTCTTTGTACAGCTCTTCCAAATCATATCCTTCCTTACTCTCTTCTCCAGCTATATTTATTTCAAGAAGAACGTCAATGATTCTATTATACTGTTTTGCTCTTTTGTCAATCTCTTGAGCAAGAGAGAGTTTATTTACTGAATGTATCATTTTTACATACTCAGCAATATACTTAACTTTATTTTTTTGAAGATTTCCAATGAAATGCCATTCTACATCTTTTATTCCCATTTCATTAAATTTTTCCTGTTTATCCTTCATAACCTGAGCTTTGTTTTCTCCAAAAACTTTTACTCCGCAATCTATTATTGGAAGCATCTCTTCTGGCCCTACATATTTTGTAACAGCTATAAATCTTGACTTTTCAGGATTTAATGAGTGCTTTTTTATATCCTCTTCTATTTCTGAAATATTCTTTTTTATATCACCCATTATTTTTCAACTCCTCATATAAATTCATCTAATACATCATTTGCAACCATAAGTCCTTTTCTGGTCAAAATAAAATATTCACCTTTTTTCATAAGATAACCTCTTTTTTCAAGAGATATACACTTTTCAATATACTCCCCATCTGGCTTAACTCCTTTTTTTAAAAGTCTAAAACCTAGAATATATTTATATTCCTTTTTTTCTTTCAAAGTTATCTCTTCTTTTTCCATAATTGGTTTTGTTCTACTTTCTATACTATCATAATATTCTAAAAATTTCATCTCATTTTTATATCTTATATCATCAATATATCCAGAAGCTCCTAATCCAATTCCTAGATATTCTTTATTTTCCCAGTATTTTGTGTTATGGACAGCTCCCTTCTCAGGTAGAGAAAAATTAGATATTTCGTAATGAATATATCCTGCCTTTTCAGCTGTATCTATTATTCTTTCAAACATATCTGCTTCTATTTCATTTTCAGTTTCTCTTAGAAGTCCTTTTTTCAGTTTCTCAAAAAATATAGTTCCCTCTTCCCAAATAAGTGAATAAATAGAAAAATGTTCTGGCTTTATACTTAACAGTTTCTTCAAATCATTTTCTACTTCTTTCACACTTTGTCCTGGCAGTGAAAACATCAAATCAAGACTTATATTTTCAAATCCAGCTTTTCTTGCATTATAATAAGTTTCTATTCCCTCTTCAGAAGAATGCATTCTTCCAAGTATTCTCAAATATTTTTCATCAAATGATTGTATTCCTATACTCAATCTGTTTATTCCGATTTTTTTTAATTGGACAAGTTTGTCATAATCTACAGTTTTAGGATTTACTTCAAGAGTTACCTCTGCTCCTTCTTCTATATCTAGTTTTTCCAATATTCTTTCTATATCTTCTAAATCCAAAAGAGAGGGGGTACCACCCCCAAAGTAAACTGTATTATATTTATATGAAGGATATAATTCTATTTCCTTCAATAAATAATCTACATATTTCTTTCTGCTCTCTTTATTAGATTTGAATGATAGAAAATCGCAGTAATTGCATTTGTTTAAACAGAAAGGAATATGTATATATATTCCATCTACCAATGATTTTCCTCCATTTATATTTAAATTATAATGAATCTACATAAGCTTGGAATCCAGCTTTTATCTCTTCAAGTTTAGCTAATGATTTTTCTTTAGTTGAGTCTACAACACAGATATAATATTTAATTTTTGGCTCAGTTCCAGATGGTCTTGCTGTTACATAAGTTCCATCTTCAAGTATGAATTGAATAACATCTGACTTAGGCAGATCTATTTTTGATGTTTCTCCTGTTTTCATATTTTTTTCTACTTGAAGTTTAAAATCTTTATAACATTCAACTTTTTTTCCTGCTACTTCTTTATGTTCATGTGTTCTAAGATTTTCCATTATTCTTCCAATTTCTTCTAATCCATCTTTGCCTTGTTTAGTTATAGCAACTGTTTCTTCAACAAACCATCCATATTTATCATATAATTTATTTAGTTCTTTATATACAGTTGTCCCAATACTGTTATAATAAGCTGCCATTTCAGATATCATTAAAGTAGCTACTACAGCATCTTTATCTCTTACATGTGTTCCTACTAAATATCCAATAGATTCTTCAAATCCAAACAAGAAAGTTCCATCAAGTTCTTTAGTTTCAAACTGTCTAATTTTTTCTCCTATATATTTAAATCCTGTAAGTGTTCTGTATAATTTTATTCCTTTGTCTTTAGCTATCACATCAAGCATAGGAGTAGAAACTATTGTAGATATTATAGATCCATTAGCTGGTATATTTTTATTCATTTCTAATAGATAGTTCATTAAAAGAACTCCTATTTGATTTCCATTAGGATATACCCAGTTTCCTTCATTATCTCTAATTGCCATACCAGTTCTATCAGCATCTGGATCATTAGCAAGACAGATATCTGCTCCTATTTTATCAGCCAGTGCTGTACTTAATTTAAATACAGCTTTATCTTCTGGATTGGCATATGAACAAGTTGGGAACATTCCATCTGGCATTTCCTGCTCAGGTACTGTATATACAGAGTCAAATCCCATTTCTCTCAATACTCTCTGTACTGCTACTCTTCCTGTTCCATGAAGTGGTGAATAAACTATTTTAAAATCTTTCTTTCCAGGTATATCTCTATTGATAGCCTGTTTTTCCACTTCCTCTACAAATCTATCATCTACTTCTTTACCAATATATTCTAATAATCCTTTAGTTTTAGCTTCCTCTTCTGAAATCATTTTTATATCCTTAAATATATCTACATTGTTCACCCCATTTACTATACCACTTGCCTGAGGTTCTACTATTTGTGCTCCATCTTCCCAGTATACTTTATATCCATTATATTCCTGAGGGTTATGAGAAGCTGTTACCATTACCCCTGCTTGAGCTTTTAATTCTCTTGTAGCAAATGAAAGTTCAGGTGTTGATCTTAATGATGTAAAAAGATAAGCTTTTATCCCATTTCCTGCTAAAACAAGAGCAGTATTTAATGCATATTCAACAGAACCTATTCTGCAGTCATAAGCTATAGCAACTCCTTTTTTCTTTCCAGTTTCACCTGTGCTTTCTATGATATAATTGGCAAGTCCTTGTGTTGCTTTTCTTATATTATATTTATTGATTCTGTTTCTCCCTATTCCTCTTACTCCTCTCATTCCAGCAGTGCCAAAACTTAAGTCTGTATAGAATCTGCTTTCAATCTCTGCATTATTTCCTTTTATGCTCATTAATTCTTCTCTATCTTCTTTATCAAGATAGTCTGAAGCTAACCACATTTCATATCTTTTTAAAATTTCTTTTTCCATACCCATTCCTCCAAATATCTTAAGATTTTCATTTCGGTTAAAGATTATTCTAATATATATTATACCTCATTTGAACCTTATTTAGAAAATATTTTTTTAAAAATTTTTTTTAATCCCTTCCTTTTTCTCTTTTTAGTGTTTCATTTTTTTAGACAAATGACTTATAAATATACAAAACATTTATAAAATTTAACTTTATTTAAATTTAATATATTATATATATTTGAACTATATATAAAAAGTGTGGTATATTGATTCTTGTAGTATATTTTATATATAATTAGAATATAATTTTTTTACGGTATAAAATAATCAATATTTTCAAGGAGGACACAAAATGGTATTAAATCTTACCACTATTCAAACTATGGCATTAGCTGTCTTAGTTCTTTATTTTGGAAAATTTATCAACAACACTTTCAAATTTCTAAAAGAAAACTGTATTCCTGACGCAGTTACAGGAGGGACTATATTCTCTATACTGACTTTGATAGGACATGAAACTGGTATTTTTTCTTTTGTATTTGAAGATACATTGAGAGAAGTTTTTATGATAGCCTTCTTCACAACAGTTGGTTTCTCTGCAAGTATAAAATTATTAAAAAAAGCTGGAATTCCTGTTTTAATGTTTTTACTGGCTGCTGTAGGTCTTGCTATTCTTCAAAACATCTTTGGAGTAGCAATGGCTAAATTCCTTCATATAAATCTACTTATTGGACTTGCTACTGGTTCTCTTGCTACTACTGGAGGTCCTGGTACTGCTGGAGCTTTTGGCCCTATCATAGAACAGTTTGGTGCTCAAGGAGCAACTATGGTTGCTATGGCAACTGCTACTTACGCCCTTATTGCAGGAAGTATAATTGCTGGTCCTATATGTAAAAGACTTATAAAGAAACATGAATTGCTTGAAAAGAAAAATAATAAATCTGATTTTGAAAGTTCTAGAAATAAAAATGAATTTCTTTCTGCTAAAAGAGTTCTTCCAACTGGGTTTCAAATTGTTATAGCCATGGGAGCTGGAAGCCTGATTTCAAATTTTCTAAGCAGTTTAGGTCTAGTTCTTCCTCCATATATAGGAGCAATGTTCGCAGCATCTATTATGAGAAACATGTCTGACTATTCAGGAAAATTTGAAATTGATTTGGATATAATCTCTATTATTGGAAGTTTTACTCTTGCTATGTTTCTTTCAATGACACTTATGAGTTTCAAATTATGGGAATTAAAAGAATTAGCTCTACCTTTAATCCTTATGCTTGTTGGTCAAACTATTCTTATGGGTGGATTTGCATATTTTGTTACTTTCAATATTACTGGTAGAGATTATGATGCTGCTGTTATGACAGGTGGACACTGTGGATGTGGTTTTGGTACTACTCCAAAAGCTCTTGCTAATATGGAAGCTCTCACAGAAAAATATTTACCATCACCTAAAGCATTTTTTGTTATTCCTATTGTTGGTGGACTATTTATTGATTTTTTCAATGCTGCTATTATCACATTTTTTATAAATTTGGTTAAATAATCCCTTTTTTAACCTCAATCAAAAAACCTCTCCTTTAAGGAGAGGTTTTTATTATTCTATTATAATTACATCATTCCAGGCATCATTCCAGGATTACCCATTTCAGGTTCTTTTGCCTCTTTTTTAGTAGCAACTAATACTTCAGTAGTAAGTATCAACGAAGATACTGATGCAGCATTTTGTATTGCTGATCTAGTTACCTTAGCTGGATCTATAATTCCTGCTTCTACCATATTTACATATTTTTCAGTTGCAGCATTAAATCCAAATCCTTCTTCCATTTCTCTTACTTTTTCTACAACAACTGCTCCATCTACTCCAGCATTTTCTGCTATTTGTCTTAGTGGTGAAGTCAATGCCTTTTTAACTATTTCTACTCCAATACCTTCTTCACCTTCAAGTTTGAAGTTTTCCATAGCTTTTACAATTTCTAATAAAATAGTTCCTCCTCCAGGTACTATTCCTTCTTCTACTGCTGCTCTTGTAGCATTTAGAGCATCTTCTATTCTCAATTTTTTATCTTTCATTTCTGTTTCTGTAGCTGCTCCTACTTTTATAACAGCTACTCCACCAGATAATTTAGCAAGCCTTTCTTGCAATTTTTCTTTATCATAATCAGAAGTTGTAGCTTCTATTTGATTTTTTATAGAATTTACTCTTCCTTTGATATCTTCACTTGTTCCCATTCCATCTACTACTACAGTCATATCTTTTGTTACTTTTACTTTTTTAGCTCTTCCTAACTGAGTAATAGTTGTTTCTTCAAGTTTCATTCCTTTTTCTTCAGAAATTACTTCTCCACCAGTAAGGACTGCTATATCTTCCAACATAGCCTTTCTTCTGTCACCAAATGCTGGTGCTTTTACTGCTACAACATTTAAAGTTCCTCTTAATTTATTGATTACAAGTGTAGTAAGTGCTTCCCCTTCAAGTTCATCTGCTATTATAAGCACTGGTCTTGAAGCTTGTACTGTTTCTTCCAATACTGGAAGTATATCTTTCATGCTTGATATTTTTTTATCTGTTATAAGAATATATGGATTATCAAGTTCTGCTGTCATTCTTTCAGTATCTGTTACCATATAAGGAGAAATATATCCTTTATCAAATTGCATTCCCTCTACTACTTCTAAAGTTGTTTCAAGAGATTTTGCTTCTTCTACAGTTATAACTCCTGTTTCTCCAACTTTTTCCATAGCCTGAGCTATAAGTTTTCCAATTTCTTCATCTCCTGCTGATACTGACGCTACTTGTGCTATTTCATCATTAGATTGAATTTTTTTAGCTCTTGCTTTTAGGTGCTCAATAACTTCTTTTGTTGCTTTATCAATACCTTTCTTGATAAACATAGGATTTGCTCCTGCACTTACCATTTTCAATCCTTCTTTTACTATTGCCTGAGCTAATATAGTGGCTGTTGTAGTTCCATCTCCTGCTACATCATTTGACTTAGTTGCTACTTCTTTTACTAATTGAGCTCCCATATTCTCAAATGGATCTTCCAGTTCTATTTCTTTTGCAATAGATACACCATCATTTGTAATAAGTGGTGATCCATAACTTTTTTCAAGAACAACATTTCTTCCTCTTGGTCCTAATGTTATCTTTACTGCATCTGCTAATATATTTACACCTTTTTCAAGTTTTTTTCTTGCTTCTTCATCAAATTTTAATATTTTTGCCATTATATATCCCTCCTGATTATTCAACTACTGCTAGTATATCTTCTATATTTAAAATAAGATATTTCTCTTCTCCATCCTTTATCTCAGTTCCAGAAAATTTAGCATAAACTACCTTTTCTCCAACCTTAATATCAGATAGTTTTTCTCCCTTTCCTACTGCAATGATTTCACCTAAATTAGGCTTTTCCTTATCTCCAGCTCCTGGAAGAATAATTCCACTTGCAGTTTTCTCTTCCATTTTCACAAGTTTAATTAAAACTCTTTCTCCTATTGGTCTGATATTCACAACATATCCCTCCATTTAATTATTTTTTATTAGCACTCATTGATAACGAGTGCTAGTTTTTACATATACATATTAAAACATTTACTTTTCTCTGTCAATACTTTTTTTCAATTTTTTATTTTCTTTTTATGACTCTTGTATTTTGATTTTTTTATTGATAAAATATCTAAATAGCATATTTATCTTGGGAGGATTCATGCAAAAAGAAAAAGTAGATTTATCTGAATTTTATAAGAGTTTCCTTACTATTGGAATACCTTTAATGATACAGCAGCTCATATCTTCATCACTAAACTTTATTGATAATCTGATGATAGGGAGATTAGGAACTGAATTTATTGCCGCAGTTGGATTTGCCAACAGTGTCTACAGAATACTGGATCTTTTCTTATTTGGATTGTGCAGTGGTATGGGAGTATTTATAGCTCAATATTTTGGTAAAAAAAACTTTGAAATGATAAGAAGAATATTAGGAAAACTTGTTCTTGCAGGTATTACCCTTTCTCTTATCTTTTCTATTATCACTTTTATTGGAGCTGAAAAAATAATTGGAATTTTTACTAAAGAACCACAGGTTTTATCTATTGGAGTATCTTATATTAGAAGGGCACTGTTTTCTTATACATTTTATGCCATCTCTTTTAGCATAGGCTTCTGTCTAAGAGCTATGGGGCTTACTAGAATACCTATGATATCTGCTTCTATTGGGGTTACTGCAAATACATTTTTCAATTACTGCTTTATATATGGTAATTTAGGATTTCCACGTTTAGAAGAAAGGGGAGCTGCTTTAGCAACTGTTATTGCTAGAATGTTAGAACTTTCAACTATTTTATTTATAGTTTATAAAAAAGATTTTAATTTGAAGGGAAATATCCAATCATATTTAAATCTTCCTAAAAATCTTATAAAAGAAATAATAAAAATTTCTACTCCTGTTTTTCTTACAGAAATGTTGTGGATACTCGGAGTAGTTTCTCTTTCAGTAGCATATTCAAAACTTGGAACTACACAAGCAGCCTGTGTACAGATAGCTGATATTATCACTGCTATTTCTTCTATATTATTTATGGGAATATCTAATTCAGCTTCAGTTATAATTGGACATACTATTGGAAAGGGAGATAAAAATAAAGTTATTACCTATTCAAGAAAAATACTGCAAATAGCTTTTGGAATGGCTATAATTAGTCTTTTACTTGTTCAAGGTCTTACTAATACTATTGTTTCATTGTATCATCTGCCACCAGAAACACATATAATGGCTGTGAAAACTATGAGAACTGTTGGTATGTTTGTTTTTCTAAAAATGATTAATTGGACTCTACTTATAGGATTATTCAGAGCAGGAGGAGATACAAAAGTTGCATTTTGTTTAGACATATTTCCACTATGGTTCTATGCTGTTCCAGTGGCTTTCATTGGAGCATATTACAAAGTCCCTGTTTATATTTTGGTTGGAATAGCAGATTTTTCAGAAGTTATAAAACTTGCTTCTTCATTATTCAGATATAAAACTTTAAAATGGATAAGAGATGTTACTGTATAGGAGAATAAAATTATGCCAGAAAAAGAATTAGAAGAAAATACAATTGATTTAGAACAGGAGTTTTTAGATATAAATATATCAACTTTTGGAAAATTTTTCCCTGTTAAAAACTTAGAAAAAACTCTTGGAAATTCTATTTATAAATATTATCTTGCAAAAAATAAGATATGGGAAGAAGAAATCATTTTAGAATATGTAAGAATAAAAATCGAAAGAATAAAACAACAAAAATCTTTTGATAAGGAAGATACAATAATTTTAAAATTATTTGAAATATATGAACTTATGGAAGATGCTGAAAAAAACAATGATGATGATTTTACAACACAATACCTAAATTTAGCAGATGAGAAAGAAATTCTTTTAAAATTATTTATGATGATAGAAAGAAGATTCAAGGACTCACTTGATACTGCTCTTGATCTTATAATTGGACAATCTTTTTCAGATATTAGCGAAGAATAAAAAAACTGCCTTCATAATTTGAAGGTAGTTTTTATTCTCATAATTTTATTTTTAAAATTCTTTATTGTTTTTATCTTCTTTTACAGTTTCTGCAATTCCTAATATAAAAAGATAGATAAAATAAAATGGTAAAAATATACAATAAAGTATTTTTTTCATAACCTCTCCTGGGAACTTATTGTCCAATTCTATTTTATAATAAATGATTTCCTTAATTTTAAATTCTAAATTGAAAGATAATTCTGGATTTCTGTTTATATTTATTTTGCTTTTCCAATTTTACTTAAGTGTTTTATTTCTTCTTTGATATTTCTATGCTGAAGTTCTTTCACATCTACATTATAATATTTAAACATTATCTCTAAAATAATTCCCATAGAGAGAGCTGTAATTATTGTTCCCAGTCCAAGCTCCCCTCCCAGCAGCCATCCTAAAGAAAATGCAATTATTTCTATTACATTTTTTATAAGTCCTACTGAATATTTTGTTCTTTTAGTAAGTATCTGCATAAATCCATCTCTTGGTCCACATCCCATTCCTTGTACCATATATAGAAAAATACCATAACTATAAATTAAAATCCCTATCAACAGCATAACTATTTTTAAAGGCAGAGATTCTGCAATTGGAATAAAATTTAAGTATAATATTAAATCCATGAAAACTCCTATGGACATAAAGTTTAATACTGTTCCAAGACCTATTGGCTGTCCTAAAAATATATCTAATACAACTATCATTAATCCTAAACCTATACTTGCCTGCCCTATTGTTATTCCCAGAGTTTTAGATAATCCCTGATGAAGAACATCCCATGGAGATAATCCAAGGTTTGCTTTTAAAATTACCATACACCCCAATGCACAAGCAAACAATCCAATAAATAATTTAATAAATCTTATAACTTCTTTTTTCATTTTTCCCCCTGAATAAAATGTTACTATTCTACAATACTTCTATCTTACTACATATTCATTTTTATTTCTATGATTTTATCAGTTATTTTAAATCACATTAAAGTATCTTAGTTAAATAATATCTTTTTCCAAATATAGGATAATTTTCCAAGACAAACACTTCTCTATAACCATATTTTTTATAAAATGCTGGTGCCTGAAAACTAAAAGTATCTAAAAATACATATTTACATCCCCTTGTTCTAGCTGTTTCTTCTGCCTGTTCTAAAATCTGGCTTCCTATCTTTTTCTCTCTTAATTCTTCACTTACCCACAAATATTTTATGGAAAGCCAATTACCATGTGTATTTCCTATCAACCCTGCAGTTTTCTCTCCATTCTCATTTAATAAAAAAATTCCTAAATCTTTAGGAGTTTTATCCTCTATTCTTGATAAATTATATTCTAATAATCCTTGAAAAATAATTTCTTCATCTTCTTTTTCAATTTTATCAGTAATTTTAAAGTCCATTTTTACACCTCTTAATATTTAATTATCTTACTTTTTATTCTAACATATCACAGCAAAATCTACTACTTATTCATATTATTTATATTTTATAATTAATCAACCTTGGTTTCCATCTTATATAAATTTTCTAAAATAAAATTTACTTAATTTAATTTTTTTTATGATATAATAAAATATATTTTATGGAGGTGTGGTTTTATGAAAAAAATGGATAGTGTATTCTTCCTATAATAGGAAGGTGCTCTAAGAACCCTTTCTATTATAGGATTTGAAAATAAAAATTCAAATATTAATAATAGTAAAGGAGAAAAAAATGAATAATTATAGAGTTATATCTATAGGAAAAAATATATACAAAATTTCAAATGGAACTGAGGAAATCAATGCTGTTATAACTGGAAAAATGATATTGGAAAAATTATTTCCTGTAGTTGGAGATTATGTTGCTGTCAGTGAAGAAAAACAAATAATTGATATACTTCCCAGAAAAACGAAACTATCCAGAAAAGCTGCTGGAAAAGATATGAGAGAGCAGGTTATAGTCAGTAATGTCGACTATATTTTTATAGTTACTTCTTTAAATAAAGATTTTAATATAAAAAGATTGGAAAGATATCTCACTCTGGTATATGATTCTGGTGCTATTCCAGCTTTTATTCTGACTAAAGCTGATTTAGAAGATAATATTTCTGAAAAAGTATCTGAATTGGAATCTATTGCTTTTGGTGTCCCTCTTCATATAGTTTCATCTTATAAAGATAAAGGTATTGAGGAACTAAAAGATTATTTAAAAAATGGTTCTACTATTGCTTTAATAGGTTCTTCAGGAGTAGGAAAATCAACTCTCATCAATAAACTTATTGGAGAGGATATTATCAAAACTTTTAATATCAGAGAATTTGATTCTAAAGGAAGACATACTACTACAAGCAGGGAAATATTTAAAGTTGGAAATGGTTTCATAATTGATACTCCTGGTATGAGAGAACTTCAAATATGGAATGGAGATACTGATACTGCTTTTAAAGATATTGAAGAACTTGCTCTTCAATGCAGATTCAGCGACTGTACTCATACTTCTGAACCTGGATGTGCTGTAATCAAAGCTGTTGAATCAGGAGAAATTTCTCAGGAAAGGCTGAATAACTACTTCAAATTAAAAAAAGAAATAGTTAATACTCAAAACAAACTTTTACATGGACATAAATTTATGGAAAAAGAAAAAGTAAAAAATATGATGGGATCATTAAGTGCAAGAAAAAAGCTTAGTAATAAATAGCTTCCCACTTATGCAATATCTGCCTTTTATTTTTGACAGAGTAAAGATCCTGTGTTAGAATTCAGATACCCCTAGCAGTATAAAGGATGGTGTAAAAATGAAAAAATGTATGGACTCTAAGACTCTTCATGTAAGAATAAAAAAAATCATCGGGCAGTTAAATGCTATAGATAAAATGATTGATGAAGATATTCCATGTGAAGACGTTCTTATTCAAGTAAATGCTACCAAAAGTGCATTACATAAAGTAGGGCAGCTAATATTGGAAGGGCATTTGAATCATTGTGTTCGTGAAGGAATTGAACATGGAGATTCAGAAAAAACTATTGAAAAATTTACTAAAGCTATTGAACAGTTTTCAAGAATGTAGCTACTAAAAAATTTTAAAGAAAAAGAGGATTCCTCTAAGGAGAAAAGTATTGAATCTAATCTCCTTGAAGATATCCTCTTTTTTAATTCAGACAGATTTTTTACTGTCTTATTTTATCTTAATAGTTTTCAGCTTTTCTTTCAAAGTAAGCTTTAGCAAATCCACAAGTTGGACAACTTTCAGGAGCTTCAGCACCATAATGTACATGTCCGCACTGTCTGCACATCCATTTAGTTTCTCCCTCATTTTTGAATACAAGGTTTTTCTCAACATTAGCAAGAAGTTTTAAGTATCTTTCTTCATGCTCTTTTTCTACTCTAGCTACATTTTCAAATTTAACAGCTAACTCTTCAAATCCTTCTTCTCTTGCTTCTTTAGCCATACGAGCATACATATCTGTCCACTCGCCATTTTCTCCCTCAGCAGCAGTTTTTAAGTTTTCAGCTGTATTTCCAAGTCCGTGGAATTCTTCATACCACATTTTAGCATGTTGGCTCTCTTGCTCAGAAGTTTCCATAAATATAGCAGCTATTTGTTCAAATCCTTCTCTTTGTGCTACTTGTGAGAAATATTTATATTTGTTTCTAGCTTGTGATTCTCCAGAAAAAGCTTCCATAAGATTTTTCTCAGTTTTAGTTCCTGCATATTTGCTTCCAGAAGCTTTCTCTTCTTCTACTAAAACAAATTTGTCTGCCCCTTGTTTACATACTGGGCACTTTTCAGGTGCAGTTTCCCCTTCATGAATATATCCACATACTGTACATCTAAATTTTTTCATATTATCCTCTCCTTTTCCTAATTCTTTACTTCTATCATAATATTGAGTATGCAGCATTTCTTCTGCCAGCTCACTCAATGGATGACCATAAAACTCTTTATATAACACTATTATTTCACTATTTTCGTGACTGCTTCTTATTGGTGTAAGTGTATCTTTTTTATATAGGCTGTCTATTCTTTTTTGATTTATTTCATCTCTTTCTTTATCAAGATCTTTAGGCTGACCTCCTCCACCAATACATCCACCTGGACAAGTCATCACTTCTATAAAATGATATGATTTCTCACCATTTTTAACTTTCTCTATAACCTTATCTGCATTCTCTGTACCATATATTACTGCTACATTTACAATTAAGTTGCCAACCTTTATTTCAGCTTCTTTTATTCCTTCCATCCCACGAACTTCTTTTAATTCGAATAAGTCAGCAGGTGCTTTTTCATGAGTAACATACTCATAAGCTGTACGAAGTGCTGCTTCCATTACTCCACCTGTGTTTCCGAATATTATTCCTGCTCCTGTAGATTCTCCCATCACTTTATCAAATGATGATTCTTCTAAAGCTTTAAAATCCACTCCTGCTTCTTTAGCCCAAAGAGCCAACTCTCTTGTAGTGATTACATAATCCATATCACGCATATCTTCTATTCCAAGTTTTTTACCAGCATCTTTCATTTCATCTCTGCGAATTTCAAACTTTTTCGCTGTACATGGTGTCACAGCTACATTTACTATTTTTTCAGGGTCAATATTCATCTTTTTAGCAAAATAAGTTTTTATAGTTGGACCCTGCATTCCAATAGGACTCTTTGCAGTAGATAGATTAGGCAGTATTTCTGGATGATAGATCTCTGCATATTTTACCCATGCTGGACAGCAGCTTGTAAACTGCGGCAAAGGTTTGCTTCCAGTAGTTATTCTTTGAATAAGTTCGCTTGCTTCCTCCACTATAGTAAGGTCAGCTGCAAAGTTAGTATCAAGAATATAGTTTCCTCCCAATGCTCTCAAAAGAGATACCATCTTTCCTTCTACTAAGCTCCCTTTCTCCATTCCAAATTCTTCACCCAAGGCTACTCTTACTGAAGGAGAAGTTGAAAAAATAACTATCTTATCTTTGTTTTTTACTGCTTCAGCAATCTGCTGATACTCGTATTTTTCTGTGATACTGCTTGCTGGACATACATTAGCACATTGACCACAGTTAATACAAACAGCTGTATCATTTGTATCTTTCAAACTGTATGTTCCATGTACGCCTATATAATCACGGCATATATCTCTGCACATACCACACTTAATACATTTTTCTTCAAAACGCATAATTGACGGATTATCAAGCTCAATAGGAACTCTGATATCCATTGATAAGTGTTTACTCACGGCATTTCCTCCTAAAATTACATTTTTTTCTTACACTCTTTACATATTCCTACAAACTCTAAATTATGACTTTCTATTAAAAACCCATCTTCATCTTCGTGATTGATAATCTCGTGATAAGGATAAGTACTGTCAATTATTTTTCCACAGATTTTACATCTCAAATGATAATGTTTTTCTGTATGAGGATCATATCTGTCCTCTCCATCTGGAGAACTTATCTTAGTAATTATTCCATCTTTTTCAGCTTCATTCAATACTCTGAAAACAGTTGCTCTACTTACTTTATATCCTCTTTTTTCCAGTTCTTCCATTAATACAGCAGCAGTAGGATGGTTGTCTAGTTCTTTTATTACTTCAAATATAGCTTTTTTTTGCGGTGTATTCCTTTTCATCCTAACACCTCCTTATTGATACTTAGTCTCAATAAGATAATAATATATTTTTTATAAAAAATCAAGCTTTTTTTCGTCTTTATACAAGAGTATGGATTATATTTTTATTCCAACCAAAGAAAATACTGGAAAAGAATCAATTTATTTTAAATAATTTTTTTATTTTTTTCTTGACTTCATATACCCCTATAGGTATAATTATACCCGTATGGGTATATTGCTTTTACATCCAATTTTTAATTATTAAAGGAGGAGTTTATGTATTTTACTATTTTCATGATCATAGCTGGTTTTTGTCTTCTGCTTGCTGGACTTCATTTTTTTCATCAAAGAAAAGCACGATAAAGACAGCAGAAAAGTTTATGGAAGTATGACTTTGATATGAGCAATTATAGTTATAATCAATATTTTTAAAATTTAATTTATAAAATTTAAGGGGGAAATACTTTGGAAAAAGCAGAAGAATTTTTAAGCAGTATTCCTATGACAATCATAGGAGGAATATTTTTAGGAATAAGTCTTGTTTGTATGCTTACAGGGATAGAACTTCCTATAAATCTAGCATGGGTACCAATAATAATATCTGGTATTCCTATCTTATATGGAGCTTTAACAGCTCTTTTTTGTGAAAAAACTATTTCATCTGAACTTTTAGTCTCTACTGCAATAGTTGCATCTGTTGCAATAGGAGAGATATTTGCAGCTGGTGAAATTGCCTTTATTATGGCAATAGGGGAAATACTGGAAGATATTACTGTAAACAGAGCAAAAAAAGGTATTAGCCAGCTTATAAAATTATCCCCTCAACAGGGACGTAAAATAATAAAAGAAAATGAAAAAACAACAGAAAAAATTGTTCCAATTGAGGAAATATACAAAGATGATATATTGAGAGTACTCCCAGGAGAAATAATTCCTGTAGATGGAAAAATAATTTTTGGAAATTCATCTGTTGACCAGTCTATAATGACAGGGGAATCACTTCCTATAGATAAAACTATTGGAGATGAAGTTTTTTGCGGTACTGTAAACTGTGATGGCTCTATTGACATCATAGCCACTAAAATTGGAGAAGATTCTTCTCTTCAAAAACTTATAAGAATGGTAAAAGAAGCTGAAGAAAACAAAGCTCCAATGCAGAGAATCGTTGACAAATGGGCTGGTTGGCTAGTTCCAGCAGCTTTAATTATAGCTGTTGCAGCATATTTTATCACATCTGATATTATTAGAGCAGTTACTGTTTTAGTTGTTTTCTGTCCTTGTGCTCTGGCTCTTGCCACTCCTACATCTATCATGGCAGCTGTGGGACAGGCTGCTAAAAATGGAGTTTTAATAAAATCTGGAGAAGCACTGGAAAAAATGGGAAAAGTCAACTGTATTGCCTTTGATAAAACAGGTACGCTTACCTTTGGAAAGTTGAAAATAAGTGATATTATAACAACTTCTTCAGCAACAGAAAATGAATTATTAAAACTGGCTTGTTCTTCTGAAAAAAGGTCTGAACACCCATTGGGAAAAGCTATTGTGGAACATGGAAAAAAACAGAATGTAGAATTTCTGGAAATGGAAGACTTCAAAATGATTCCGGGAAAAGGGATTGCAGCAAAAATTGAAAATAATGAAATATATTGTGGAAACAGCAGATTTCTTCAAGAACAGGGAATAATTTTAGATGAAAATATTGAAAGTATTCTGGAAAATCTTCGTAAACAGGGAAAAGTATCAATATTAGTAGGAAAAAATAGAGAATGTATAGGTATAATAGCTCTATCAGATACTATTCGCCCTACTGCTAAAGAAATAGTAGTAAAATTGAAAAATATGGGATCAAGGGTAGTTCTTCTTACAGGAGATCACAAACAGACAGCAGATTATTTTGCTGAAGAAGTAGGAATTGAAAATGTATATTCTGAGCTTCTTCCAGCTGAAAAAGTTACATATATAAAAAAATTGGAAGAAGATGGAAATAAAGTCTGTATGATAGGAGATGGAGTAAACGATGCTCCTGCTCTGAAAACTGCTGATGTAGGAGTATCTATGGCAAGTATGGGTACTGATATTGCTGTTGAAGCTTCTGATATTGCTCTTATGGGAGATAATATAGAAAAAATTCCATATCTGAAAAAATTATCTACAGCCACTATAAAAACTATAAAATTCAACATCACTGCTTCTATGGTTATAAATCTTGCAGCAATTATTTTATCTGTTATGGGACTGCTGAATCCTATCACTGGAGCTCTTGTGCACAATGTAGGATCTGTTCTTGTTGTATTAAACGCCGCTCTCCTTTATGATCGTAAATTTGCATAAGATTTAAAAATATTAGAAATATCAACAAGCTGATTTAAAAGTTAGAATGAATTTTAAATATTTGAAAATTGAGAGGTTTTAAAATTTTCTCCTCTTTTATTGAAAAATTATTAAAATAATATTCAGACTTATGAATCAGCCTTTTTTATAATCTATCCAAGTATAAAAATATTCCAGATAAATATTTTTTGTTAATTGTATGTAAAAAAAATTGATTTTTTTTGTATTTTAATATATTATCCTCTTGTATAGCAAATAAATTTCAATAAGAGGTGAAAAATGAATGTAAGAAAACAAATAAACAAAGAAGTCGTTATTACTATTATTCTTTATTTAATATATTTTATATGGTGGTATTTCTGGGGATATATTGATGAAAATATTCCCCCTTCAGAATATAAATTTATTTTAGGGTTGCCTAGATGGTTTTTTTATTCATGTGTTGTTGGACTGTTTCTCATTAACATACTTGTTTTTTTAGCAGTAAAATTTTTCTTTAAAGATATTGATTTAAATCAGGAGGAAGAATAATGATAATAATTCCAATAATAATCTATATTTTAGTTATTCTTCTTATAGCATGGAAAATGGGAAAATACAAAAATGAAAGTGGAAAGTTTATAGAGGAATACTTTATTGGAAGCAGGAGCATGGGAGGTCTTGTTCTTGCTATGACTCTTATCAGTTCCTATGTAGGAGCCAGCTCTTTTATAGGCGGTCCCGGAATAGCATATAAATTAGGGCTCAGCTGGGTATTTCTTGCTTGTATTCAAGTTCCTACCGCTTTTCTCACTCTTGGAGTATTGGGAAAAAAGCTTGCCATTATATCAAGAAAAATAAATGGTGTCACTATAACAGATTTTTTAAGAGCAAGATATGAGAGTAACCTTGTTATTATTCTTTCATCTCTTATGATGCTCATATTTTTCATCGGAACTATTGTAGCTCAATTTGTAGGAGGAGCCAGATTATTTGAAAGTGTAACAGGATATTCCTATACTCTTGGACTTATAATATTTTCTGCTGTAGTAATTATCTATACAACTTTTGGAGGATTTCGTGCTGTAACTATAACAGATGCCATACAGGGAATAGTCATGCTTCTTGCCACTGGGCTTTTATTTGTGATAATCCTGAATAAAGGCGGTGGCATGGAAAACATCATGAAGAAAGTTCTTGAAACTAATTGTTCTCTCCTGACTCCTGATGGCGGAGGTGCTGTATCAAAACCTTTTATATTATCTTTCTGGATGCTGGTAGGAATAGGAGTATTAGGACTTCCTGTCACTGAAGTTCGATGTATGGGATTTAAAGACAGCAAAGCTATGCATAGAGCTATGATAATCGGAACTTCATTTGTAGGTCTGCTTATGCTTGGAATGCATTTAGTAGGAGTAATGGGAATAGCAGTAGAACCTGGAATTGAAGTAGGAGATAAAATAATTCCTATACTTGCAATAAAAAATATGTATCCTATACTTGCTGGTATTTTTATTGCTGGTCCTCTTGCTGCTATTATGTCATCAGTAGATTCTCTGCTCATAATGTCATCTGCTGCTATTGTCAAAGATTTATATATAAACTATATAGAAAAAAATCCCAGCGAAGCAAGAATTAAAAAGCTTTCTCTTGTAACTTCCCTCACACTGGGAATAATTGTTTTTGTTTTAGCTTTAAATCCTCCACAGCTTCTGGTATGGATAAATCTTTTTGCACTAGCTGGTCAGGAAGCAGCTTTTTTCTGTCCTATACTTTTTGGTCTATACTGGAAAAAAGCTAATGCCACTGGAGCAGCTGTTTCAATGGTATTCAGTGTTATATCTTATTTATATATGGTAATTATGGACGTAAAATTTATTGGAATGCATCAAATTGTTCCTGTGATAATTTTTTCTGTAATACTTTTCATTGGAGGTTCTCTTCTTGGAAAGCCTAATTCACAAAAGATAGACAACTTATTTTTTGGTAATTAAGTATTATTTTTTTGTAATTTTAAAAAATTTCTCTTGCATTTTTTTTAATTTAGGTTTATACTCTGAACAACAAATAAATCAAGGGGAGGTCAGAATATGTTTTTATTTAACATAATAATATTTGTCATATGTATAATAGTGCTCATACTCAGTTCTAATAAAATTTCATATGCCAATAATTATGTTAAGGTCAATTTAAACATTATTCGACTTTTTAAGGAATATAAAATATATAACTTTTCTATTTAAACTTAGATTATATCAAGTTATGTATTAATCCTATTTATAAATATTTTTAAATTCTTTGTGATATTCTGTATTGAGTTTATCTTTAAGAATAAAAATATAAAATGTCGTTTTAGTTATTAAAGCAGCCTAACTGGCTGCTTTTTTTTATACAAAATATTAAAAAATAACTTTAGGGGGAATAAAAATGAAAAACTTTAAAACTAACTATTCAACACTACTCTGTTCATCACTATTACTAAACGCTGGAAGAAATATTGCTAATTCTATCTTTAATAATTTTGATGATAAACACAGGGAGTGGTATAAATGGAAAATAAAAATAAAGTAATAAAAAGAATCGGAGCAGCAGCTGTTGCAGCAGCAGTTATATTTTTTACTGGAATGAACGTCATTGCTACTGATAAAAAAACTGAAACTAAGAAAACTGAAGCAGTTAAACCATATAAAGAAAACATCGTAATAGCTTCAAAAGCTGATGCTAAAACACTTGATCCTCAAAGAACTATTGATACAACATCTAACAAAACTATTCGTTTAATATTTAATGGATTGTTGTCACTAGATAAAGATTTGAATGTTCAGCCTTGTTTAGCTGAAAGCTGGGAAGCAGTAGATGATACAAACACTGTATTCCATTTGAAAAAAGGGGTAAAATTTCACAATGGAGATACAATGACTGCTGAAGATGTAAAATTTTCTATAGACAGAGCAAGAGTTTCTAATCAAACTGCTTATTTATATAAACCAATAACTGAAGTTACTGTTATTGATGAAAATACTGTAAAAATAACTACTGAAAAACCTTTTGGTCCTTTATTGACAAACTTGGCTCAAACACAAGGTTGTATAGTGAGCAAAAGAGCTGTGCAGGAAGTTGGAGAGGAAAATTTCTTCCAGCACCCAGTAGGAACAGGACAATATAAATTTAAAGAATGGATACCTGGAGACAGAATAATCGTTGAAGCTTTTGATGAAGCTTTCCAAGGTGCTCCAAAGGTTAGACAGATTACTATGAGAACTATAACTGAAGTAAGCAACAGAATGATAGCTTTGGAAACTGGTGAAGCTGATATCGCTTTCGATATTGGAATAATGGATAAGGAAGCTGTTAAAAATAATAAAAATATGGAATTTTTAGAAGTTGCTTCTCCATCTTCATTGTACTTAGGATTTGACCAGACAACTCCTGAATATCAAAATAAAAAATTAAGACAGGCAATAGCTTATGCTGTAGACACTAAAGTCTTGGCTGACGCTGTATTCAGAGGTTCTGCAATAGCTGCTGACTCTGCTTTGCCAAAAGCTTGTCCTGCTCATATCACTCCAGCTAAACAATATGATCAAAATATTGAAAAAGCGAAACAATTAATGGCTGAAGCTGGATACAAAGATGGATTGAATATAGAGTTGTGGGTAAATGACGATGGTCCTAGAACTGATATGTGTGTAATTATGCAGGAACAGTTAAAAGCCATTGGAATCAATGCTGAAATTAAAATATTTGAATGGGGAGCATATGTATCAAGAACTGCTCAGCCTAACAAGCAATTATACTTGCTTTCTTGGAATTCTACTAGTGATGGAGATGCTGCTTTATATGCTTTATTCCACTCTACTCAACAAGGATTATCAGGAAACAGAAGTTACTATAAAAATGAAAAATTAGATGAAGTTTTAGATAAAGCAAGATACTCAGTTAATCAGGAAGAAAGAACAAAAATGTATCAGGAAGCTCAGGAAATATTACAGGAAGATATTCCTCATTACACTTTAGTATATCCAATGTTGAATGTAGCTATAAGAAAAAATGTAAAAGATATGGTATTCAGAAACGATGGATATATCAGTGTTGAAAATATGTATGTTACAAATGAAAAATAAAATAGATAAATAAAAATGGGAGGAACCAATATGAAAACTATAGATTTAGCTAAAAAGAACCACGATTATGTCATACAAATGAGAAGAGAATTCCACATGAATCCAGAAGTGAGCATGCAGGAATATAATACTTGCAGAAGAATAAAAGAGGAACTTGAAAAAATGGGTGTTGAATATAAAGGGATAGCTGGTACTGGAGTAATAGCTACTATCAAAGGAACTAAACCTGGAAAAACTGTAGCACTTAGAGGAGATATAGATGCTCTGGCTGTTGTAGAGGAAACTACTCATGACTATGTTTCTAAAGTTCATGGAATGATGCACGCATGTGGACATGACACTCATGGAGCTATGCTTCTTGGAGCTGTAAAAGTTTTAAATGAAATGAAAGATGAAATAGAAGGTACTGTTAAATTCTTCTTCCAGCCAGGAGAAGAGGTAGGAAAAGGAGCTGCTGCTATGGTAGCAGAGGGAGCTCTTGAAGGCGTAGATGGTGTTATGGGAATACACATATCTTCTGATATGCCTGTTGGAACTATAAATGCTGATCCAGGACCTAGAATGGCTTCTGCTGATTCTTTTAAAGTAACTATTACAGGAAAAGGAGGACATGGTGCAAGACCTGAACAATGTATAGATGCTGTTGTAGTAGGTGCTGCTACTGTTATGAATCTTCAATCAATAGTGAGCAGAGAGCTTTCTCCATTTGATCCTGTTGTTGTAACTACTGGATCAATAAAATCTGGAACTAGATTCAATGTAATAGCTCCTACTGCTGTATTGGAAGGAACTGTTAGATATTATAAACCTGAATACAAGCAAGTCATAGCTGATGCTATTGAGAGAATAGCTAAGTCTACAGCTGAAGCTTACAGAGCTACTGCTGAAATGGAATATTCTAGTCTTGTAAAACCTACTATAAATGATAATGCTTGTGCTGAACTTGCTCAGGAATCAGCTGCTAAAATAGTTGGAAAAGAAAATGTAATACATACTCCTGCTGGTACAGGTGGAGAAGATTTCTCTGAATTTTCTTCAATAGTTCCAGGAGTTATGACTAGACTTGGAGCTGGAAATGTGGAAAAAGGAATAACTTACCCTCATCATCATGGAAAATTTGATGTGGATGAAGATGCTTTTGTCTATGGAGTTGCATTTTATGCACAATATGCTATTGATTATTTAAAGAAAAATCCTAAGCCCCTCTAAGGGGGCCCTTGGGAATAACTAAGGAGATGTGATTAAAAATGAATTATAAAATGCTTAAAAAACTTGGAATGGGCGTATTGTTGGTTTGTGTTGGATTATTTAGTGCCATGAAAATTTCTGCTTCATCAAAAGAGGAAAAAGCAGCACCTGCTGCTACTGCCAATGTTCAGTTGAAAGATACTCTTGTTGTAGCAATGAAGTCTGATCCTAAAACTCTTGATCCTCAAAAGAGTATTGATACTATGTCCAATAAATCTATTAATCTTATGTATGATTCTCTTTTAGAATTAGATGAAAACCTTAATGTAGTACCTGCCCTTGCTGAAAAATGGGAAAGAATTGATGAATATAGTATTGTTTTTTATTTAAGAAAAGGTGTTAAATTTCATAATGGTGATGAACTGAAAGCTGAAGATGTTAAATTTACATTGGAAAGAGCTGTTGATTCTCCACAAACTATGTATCTTTATAATCCTATTTCTGAAGTTACTATTATAGATGACTATACTGTAAAAGTTACTACAAAAACTCCTTTTGGAGCTCTTCTGCAAAATCTTGCTGCTATTCAAGGGGGAATTGTTAACAAGAAAGTTGTAGAAGCTGCTGGAGAAGATTATGTTAAAAATCCTGTAGGAACTGGACAATACAAATTCAAAGAATGGCTTCCAGGAAATAAAATTGTTTTTGAAGCGTTTAACGATTCATATCATGGTGCTCCTAAAATCAAAGAAATTACTTTTAAAACTGTTCCAGAAGTAAGCAATAGAATGATTTACTTAGAAACTGGAGAAGCTGATATCTCTTTTGATATTGGACTTATGGATAAAGAGGCTGTTAAAAATCACAAAAATTTAGAGTTACTTGAAGTAGAATCTCCTTCTATTCTTTATCTTGGATTTGACCAGACTGTACCTAAGTTTCAAAATAAAAAACTAAGACAAGCAATTGCTTATGCTATTGATAATAATGTTTTTGTAGATGCAATTTTCAGAGGTTCAGCTGTTGCTGCTGACTCAGTTATGGCTAAAGCATCTCCTGCATATAACCCAAATGTAAAAAAATATGATCAAAATATTGAAAAAGCTAAAGAACTTTTAAAAGAAGCAGGATATCCTAATGGACTTAATCTTCAGTTATGGGTAATGGATGATGGACCTAGAGTTGATATGTGTGTTATTATTCAAGACCAGTTAAAAGCTGTTGGTATTAATGTTGAAATTAAAGTTTTTGAATTTGGTGCTTATGTTTCTAAAACAGCTCTTCCTGATAAAGAACTTTACTTTCTTTCATGGAATTCATCTGGAGATGGAGATGCTTCTCTTTATCCTTTGTTCCATTCTACTCAGCATGGAGCATCTGGTAACAGAAGTTTCTATTCTAACAAAGAAGTTGATGCTCTTTTAGATAAAGCAAGAACTTCAGTAGATCAGGATGAAAGAACTGAAATCTACAAAAAAGTACAAGATATTCTTCAAGAAGAACTTCCTCATTACACTTTAGTTTATCCTAAATTAAATCTTGCAAAAAGTACTAAAGTAAAAGGTATGATCTTCAAGAAAAATGGATATGTTGATTTAACTAAAGCATATGTTGAAAAATAAAAGCTGAACCAGTTGGGAGGAAAAAATAAATGCAGACTAAAAAATTAGCAGAAAAATATAAAGATTATGTAATAAAAATGAGAAGAGAATTTCATATGAATCCTGAAGCAAGTATGGAGGAATACAACACTTCAAGGAGGATAAGAGAAGAGCTGGACAAAGCTGGTATTGAAAACAGAAGCATAGCCGGTACTGGGGTTATAGCAACTATCAAAGGTGATCATCCCGGAAAAACTGTAGCTCTGAGAGGTGATATTGACGCTCTGGCTGTAATAGAAGAAAGTGGAAAAGAATATGCTTCAAAAGTTCATGGGCTTATGCACGCCTGTGGACATGATACTCATGGAGCTATGCTTCTGGGATCAGCTATGGTGCTCAATGAAATGAAAGATAAAATCAATGGAACTGTTAAATTTTTCTTCCAGCCTGGTGAAGAAGTTGGAAAAGGTGCTGCTGCTATGGTGGCAGAGGGAGCTCTTGAAGGTGTAGATGGTGTTATGGGAATGCATATTTCCAGTGGACTTCCATCTGGTACTATCAATGCTGACCCTGGTGCAAAGACAGCTTCTGCTGACTATTTTAAAATTACTGTAACTGGAAAAGGTGGACATGGTGCTGAACCTGAAAAAACAATAGATGCTGTTGTTGTTGGTTCTGCTGTTGTTATGAATATGCAGTCTCTTGTCAGCAGAGAATTCAGTCCTTTTGATCCTCTGGTTGTAACAATTGGTTCTATCCAGTCAGGAACTAGATTCAATGTAATAGCTCCAAGAGCTGTTATTGAAGGGACTGTAAGATACTATAACCCAGAATTTAAAGAAAAAGTTCCAGCAGCTATTGAAAGAATAGCTAAGGCTACTGCTGAAGCATATAGAGCAACTGCTGAAATGGAATACTCTAATCTAGTAAAAATAACTATCAATGATGATGCCTGCACTTCCATTGCTCGTGAAGCAGCTGGAAAGATAGTAGGAAAAGAAAATGTAGTAGAAACTCCTCCAGCTACTGGTGGAGAGGATTTTTCTGAATTTTCTTCTATTGTTCCTGGAGTTATGTGCAACTTAGGTGCCAGAAATGAAGAAAAAGGCACTACATATCCACATCATCATGGAAAATTTGATGTAGATGAAGATATATTTGTAGGTGGAGTAGCATTCTATGCTCAATATGCTCTTGATTTCTTAGATAAGAATAAAGATTAAAAAATATTTTAAAATATTTCTTGACTTTTCGTTTTTTTAGTATTACAATCCTCTACAAGAAGTAATCATTTTGAAAAGGAGGACACAGGGTATGTTAAGAACTAACTTAGAATTTAGAGCATTTGTATATTTTTATTACTTTTACTACTTTTTTTACTTTTACTTTAAAAGAAATATATATACAATTATCTCTGATGTTAGGTTTAGTTTTCATAGTTTTAATAACTTTTGTGTTCCTATTGATATCAGTCATAATTAATAGGGAACCCTTATTGGTTATGAGTGTATAAGTCAAATGATTATTTTAGGATAAATAAAAGTATATTTAGAGCAGCCTGACTGGGCTGCTTTTTTTTATACAAAATTTAAGGGGGAAAAAAATGAACAAGAAAATTTTAAAAACATTGGGATTGATACTAACGATACTGGTATTAGTTGGATTTGGAAAAACTGTTGCTGCTGAAAAGAAAACTGGTAATGATACTGCTTTAAAAGAGACTCTTGTTATAGCTCAAAAATCTGATGCTAAAACTCTTGACCCTCAAAAGAGTATTGATACTGTTTCAAACAAAGTTATGCAGATGATGTTTGATACTTTGACTTCTATGGATGAAAATCTTAATATCGAACCAGGGCTTGCTGAAAAATGGGAAAGAGTAGATGATTACAGCATGATCTTCCATTTGAGAAAAGGAGTTAAATTCCACAATGGAGATACAATGACTTCTGAAGATGTAAAGTACTCTCTCGACAGAGCAATAGCTTCTCCACAGGCTTCATACCTTTTTAATCCAATAAAAGAAGTTGCCATCATTGATGAAAACACTGTAAAGGTAACTACAAAAGAACCTTTTGGTCCTTTGCTAAAACATCTGTCTACTACTAATGGTTCTATTATCAACAAAAGAGCTGCTGTAGAGGCTGGGGATGATGTTTTCAAAAATCCTGTAGGAACTGGACAACATAAATTCAAAGAATGGATAACAGGAGACAGAATAGTTCTTGAATCATTCCCTGAGAGTTGGAAAGGTGAATCAAAAATAAAAAATGTGGTTTTTAGAAATATCCCTGAAGTAAGCAACAGAATGATATCTCTGGAAACTGGTGAAATAGATGTAGCTTTCGATATTGGTATCATGGACAGAGAGGCTGTTATGAATCACAAGAAGCTTGAATTAGTAGAAGTGGAAGCTCCTTCAAGTCTTTACCTTGCTTTTGATCAGACAAATCCATTATTTGCTGATATCAGAGTAAGACAAGCCATTGCTTATGCTGTAGACAACAGAGTTCTTGCAGAAGCTGTATTCAGAGGTGCTGCTGTTCCGGCAAATTCAACACTTCCTACTGTAGTAGCTGGATACAATCCTGACTCTAATATCTATGAAGTAAATATAGAGAAAGCTAAGGAGCTTTTAAAAGAAGCTGGATACCCAGATGGCTTCAATATAAAATTATGGGTAAATGATGAGTCTACAAGAGTTGATATGTGTGTCATCATTCAAGATCAGCTGAAAGCTGTTGGGATAAATGTTGAAATAGAAGTTTTTGAATGGGGAACTTACCTTTCAAAAACATTAGAGCAAAATAAACAACTGTACCTTTTCTCATGGAATGTATCTTCTGGAGATGCTGACGCTGCTCTATACCCAATGTTCCACTCTTCACAGAGAAATGGTTCAGCTAACAGAAGCAACTATGTCTCTAAAGAAGCTGACGAACTTTTGGATAAAGCAAGAAACTCTGTAAATGAAGATGAAAGAAACCTTATTTACAAAGAGGTACAAGATATACTTCAAGGAGACCTTCCTCATTACACTTTAGTTTTTCCTAAACTTAATCTGGGAATGAATAAAAATGTAAAAGGGCTTGTTATGAAAAAAACTGGATATATAGATATCTCTAATGCATATGTATTAAGAGAGAAAAAATAATTCTATTTCCATAAATAAAAATATGAGTTAAAATGTATCTAATATTTTAATATATAAGGGGGAAACAAAATGAAATCACAAGAATTAGCTAAAGAATATAAAGATTATGTAATAAATATGAGAAGAGAATTTCATATGAATCCAGAGCCAAGTCTTCAGGAATATGAAACTTCTAAAAGGATAAAAGCAGAACTGGAAAAAGATGGAATAGAATGTGAAATAGTTGCTGATACTGGAGTAGTTGCTACAATACATGGAACTAATTCTGGAAAAACTGTTGCATTAAGAGGAGATATTGATGCTTTGGCTGTTATTGAACAGACTGGAAAAGAATATGCTTCTAAAGTTCATGGATTAATGCATGCATGCGGACACGACTCACATGGTGCTATGCTTCTTGGAGCTGCTAAAGTTCTAAATAAAATGAAGGATGAAATAAATGGTACTGTTAAACTTTTCTTCCAGCCAGGAGAAGAAGTTGTACTTGGAGCCAAGAAAATGATAGCTGCTGGAGTTATGGAAGGAGTTGATGCTATTATGGGAATCCATGTTTCATCAGATGTTCCTTCTGGACAGATATCTGCTGACAGTGGTGCAAGAATGGCCTCAGGAGATATGTTCAAAATAACTGTAACTGGAAAAGGTGGACATGGAGCAAGACCTGAGCAGTGTATAGATGCTGTTGTAGTAGGTTCTGCTATTGTTATGAACCTTCAGCCTATTATCAGCAGAGAGTATTCACCTTTTGACCCTGCTGTACTTACTGTGGGAGAAATTAAATCTGGAACTAGATTCAATGTTATAGCTCCTACTGCTATATTGAGCGGTACTACTAGATGTTACAGTCCTGAAGTTAGGAAGAATTTCTTTGACTCTATAACAAGAGTAGCTAAATCTACAGCTGAAGCTTACAGAGCCACTGCAGAAGTAGAATTTACAGAAGGAGTAGGACCAACTATCAATGATGATAACTGTGCTGCTCTAGCAAGAGAAACTGCTGCTTCTCTTGTAGGAAAAGAGAATGTTATTACTGTTCCTCCGTCTACTGGAGGAGAAGATTTCTCATTTTTTTCTAATATAGTTCCTGGGGTTATGGTTAAACTTGGAACTGGAAGCAAAGAAAAAGGAACTGACTTCCCTCATCATCATGAAAAATTTGATATAGATGAAGATATGCTTGAAGTTGGTACTGCATTATATGCTCAATTTGCTTTAAATTATTTATCAAGTAATAAATAGGAGATTATCATGAAAAAAGAAATCATTCTTCTTGGAAATGAAGAATTATATCAGATAAGTGAACCATTAAAAAAAGATGAAATAGAAAATATCAAATCTATAGTTCAAAATCTTCACGATACATTATTGGATTTTAGAGAAAAGTATCATGCTGGTCGTGCTATTGCAGCACCTCAGATAGGTATAAAGAAAAGACTGCTTTATATGTTTATTGATAAACCTGTAATTTTTATAAATCCAGTTCTTGAATTTCCAGATGATGAAATGATGGAAGTATTAGATGATTGTATGTCTTTTCCAAATCTGCTTGTTAAAGTAATGCGTCACAAAAGATGCAGAATAAAATATTTAGATATGAATTGGGAGGAACAGGTAATGTCTTTAGAGGGAGATCTTGCTGAACTTCTACAGCATGAATATGATCATCTTAATGGAATACTTGCTACAATGAGAGCAATAAATAATAAATCATTTATAATAAAAAAGTTAATTAAAAAATAAAGTTATTTATATTGCAAAAAAGAAACCAAGTAAAAAGAAATATAAAATTTGGAATTGATTAGAAGATTTTAGAATAATATAGCAAAATAGAATGATGAAAAATACAAATATTTGAAGCTTTAGCTGAGTTTTGTATTTTCAATGAGATGAGTCTAATTATTCAAGATTTTCTAATATGGAATAATTTTATATTTCTTTTTTATTTATTATTTTTAATTCCTCTATCACTTTATATGACTATTTCCTATAAATAAAGTTCTTATTTATTTCTCTTTGCTCTTTGTAAGTTCACTTATCAAAGTAGAACTTAAAATTAGAATTCCTCCTACTATCTGTAATACTCCCATTCTTTCTCTCAAAAATATAGCTGAAATTATTACAGCAGATATAGGATCTATATAGCTCATAACTGCTATAGTCTGACCTTTCAATTCTTTCAAAGATGAAAAATATAGTAGATACGCAAGTCCAGTATGAACTACTCCCAATATCAATATATATGGTATTGAAGATACAGGCATTCTAAAAATATTAAATCCTTCAACAGTAAATACATAAGGCATAAGCACAACCGCTGCTAAAATTAACTGTATATAAGTTGTTTCAAGACTTTTTAAGTTTTTTAAAAATTTATTCATAAGTACAACACTTGCATAAAAAGCTGCTGCTGCAAGTCCATAAGAAATTCCTAGAAAATCATTTCTCCCCTCAGCAGCTCCCCCACTGTTTCCTACTATACACATCATTCCCAGCATTGCACAGGCAACACAGAGTATTTTTTTTAGAGTAAGTTTTTCTTTCAATATAAATGGCGAAAGAAGCATAACAAAAACTGGTGCAAAATAATAACTTAATGTAGCATTAGAAATAGTTGTATATTTATATGCCTGAAACAGAAATATCCAGTTCAATCCAATTGCTCCCCCTGATAATAATAGAAGCAGAAGATTTGCTTTTACATCTTTAAAAGAAACTTTATTTTTTGTAAGAAGAGAAACTACAACAAGAATAATTCCCCCTATTACTCCTCTTACCAATGCTATTTCACTGGAAGTCAAATCTATATTTTTTACAAATAATCCTATTGTTCCAAATATCAGCATTGCACTTACATTTCTTAACTTCGCTCCCATTCTTTCCCCCTATGTATAAAAAGAATGATGAGGTGATTTATAAAATCATACTCATCATCTTAGTTATTAATCTAATTTAAGTTCTGTTTTTAAATATTTTAATAATTCTTCTCTTGTTTCTTCATTTTTAAGTCCAAATTCTATATTAGCTTTCAGAAGTCCAACTTTATTACCAATATCATATCTTTTTCCTTCAAAGTTGTAAGATAGAACTCTTTCTCCATCTTTAAGCATATCCAATATAGCATCTGTAAGCTGTATCTCTCCACCTTTTCCTGGTTTAACTTCTTCAAGATATTTAAATATCTTTCCTGTAAGAAGATATCTTCCAAGACAAGCAAAATTTGAAGGTGCTTCCTCAATGGATGGTTTCTCTATAAAATCTTCTATAACACAAGTACTCTCATCAAGTCTTTCAATAGGTTTAACTATTCCATATTTAGAAATATCTTTTTCTTCTACTTCCTGACACCCTACTATACTTGAACCATATTTTTCATACACATCTATCAATTGCTTAGCTACTGGTCTTTCTGGATTATATACTATATCATCTCCCAAAGCTATAACAAAAGGATCATCTCCTATAAAAGATTTTGCTTTTAATATAGCATGTCCCAATCCTTTGGGAAGATTCTGTCTTACATAAAAAATATTTGCCATAGTTGAAAGATTTTCTATTTTTTCTAAAAGCTCATCTTTTCCATCTTTTTGTAATGTATTTTCAAGTTCATATGAATAGTCAAAGTGATCTTCTATAGAATTTTTATTTCTCCCTGTAACAATTACTATATCTGTGATTCCAGATTCTACAAGTTCTTCTACAATATATTGCAAAGAAGGTTTGTCAACTATTACAAGCATCTCTTTAGGCTGTGCCTTTGTAGCAGGTAATACTCTTGTTCCTAACCCTGCTGCTGGAATTACTGCCTTTGTGACTTTTTTCATTCTATATTTTCCTCCTATATATTCCTTATTTTGCTCTTGACCCTACTACTATACTTTTATCTACTTCTACTAATTTTAATCCATTTACTTTGTCTTCAGTGCTTAGAAGCATTCCCTGAGATACTTCACCTCTTAATTTAACTGTTTTCAAATTAGTTATAGCAAGAACTTTTTTACCTACTAATTTTTCAGGTTCTGGGTATGATTTTGCAATACCAGAAACTATCTGTCTGGCATGATCTCCAATACTTACTTTAAATTTAAGAAGTTTATCTGCTCCAGCTATTTTTCCAGCTTCTAATATTTCCACAACCTGTATTTTCAATTTATCAAATTCAGAAATATCTACAGCATTTTCTATTACTAATTCTGGATCAATTGCCATTGGATCTTTTTTAGGTTCAAGAGCTTCTAAATCAAGTCTTGGGAATATTGGTTCAGCATTTCCTAGTATATGTCCTGCTGGAAGAAGATCCCAACCTTCAACATCTGATACTCTAGCATCTCTTACAGATTTTTGTACCCCTAATTGATCCCAGATTTTTTGGGCTGCTGTTGGCATATATGGATAAATCATTACAGCAGTTTTATATAATCCATTTACTAAATGATTCATTACAACTGCCAATCTATCTTTTTTATCATCATCTTTTGCAAGTGTCCAAGGTGCAGTTTCATCAATATATTTATTAAGTCTTGATATAAATTTCCATATTGCTTCAAGAGATTTTGAAAATTGAACTATATTCATCTGCTCAGTGACTTCATTTAAAGTTTCATTCCATAAATTTTCTATTTCATCATCAAAAGTATCTCTTGTTATTCCAGCAGTAATTACACCATCAAAATATTTTTTATACATCCCTAATGTTCTATTTAATAGGTTTCCTAAATCATTTGCAAGATCAGAATTTATTCTAGTAACTACTGATTTTGTTGAATAATCTCCATCATTTCCAAATTGAACTTCTCTAAGAAGACAATATCTGAAAGCATCTACACCATATTTTTTGCTTTCTGCTACTGGGTCCACTACATTCCCTCTAGATTTAGACATTTTTTCCCCTTCAGAAGTCCACCATCCATGAGCAACAATGTTATCTGGAAGTTTTACTCCTGCTGATAAAAGCATACAAGGCCAAATAATAGCATGGAATCTTACTATATCTTTTCCTAACAGATGCATAACTTCTCCATTAGTCCAGAATTTATCAAATAATTCAGAGTTATTTTCATACCCTACTGCTGTAAGATAGTTAGTAAGAGCATCAAACCATACATAAGTTATATGTCCTGGAGCAAATTCTATTGGAATACCCCATTCAAAAGTATTTCTTGATATAGATAAGTCTTGTAATCCCTGTTTAATAAAAGAAACAACTTCATTCTTTCTTGAACGGGGAAGAATGAAATCTGGGTGAGAATCTATATGAGCTAAAAGAGCATCCTGGTATTTTGACATTTTAAAGAAATATGATTCTTCTTTTACTACTCTTAATTCTTTTCCACAGTCAGGACAATGATTTCCATTTACTATCTGATTTTCAGGAACAAATGTTTCACAAGATACACAATATTTTCCTGAGTATTCTCCTTTATATATATCTCCATTATCATAAACTTTTTTTAGTATTTTCTTTACAGCTTCCTTATGTCTTGGTTCTGTAGTTCTTATAAAGTCTGTATATTCTATATTTAAAGCTTTCCACATTTCCACAAATTTTGGTGCCATTATATCTGTCCACTCTTGAGGTGTATATCCCTTTTGTTTAGCTGTTTCTTCTATTTTTTGTCCATGTTCATCAGTTCCAGTCAAAAAGAATACATCATATCCCATAGTTTTTTTATATCTAGCTATAACATCTGCTGCTATAGTTGTATAAGCACTTCCAACATGTGGATCTCCATTTACATAATAAATAGGTGTTGTTACATAAAAATTCTTACTCATTATATCTCTCCTCTTTATGATTAGACATTCCTACTAAAAATATTTTTCAGCTTCTTTATCTAATTCATTTAATTTATTTTTTAAAATTTCACAATATTCTTCTATATTTGCATCTTTGGGTATTTCTATTGGATCTCCCATCAAAAATACCATTGTTGTAAAAGGTTTTGGAAATTGAAATTTATCCCATGCTCTATTAAACGTCCATTTTCTCTTATAGGCCCCTCCCAGGGGAACCATCCGCATCTTTCCCTTTTGAGCTAAATAAATCATTCCAGGTTTCACCTCATATATAGGCCCTTTAGGTCCATCTACTGGAGTTCCTATACTATAGCCTTTTTTCATCAGTTTAATAAGAGATATTAAACTGGATGTTGAATTTTTATCTGAAGAACCTCTTACCATATGAAATCCCATTTTTTCCAATGGAACAGAAATAAGCTCACCATCTTTTGATGGACTGGCAAGCACTGCTCTTTTCTCTATATAATTAAGACAAAGAGTTGGAGCTACAAGTTTATTATGCCAGAATGCAAAAACATAACTCTCCTCATTTTCTTTGACTTTTTCATTTTTTATTATTTTTATATTTAATGTTTTTCCTACTATTTTCAGTATGTAATAAAGAATTAGTCCATACCTTCGATATTTAACTGCTTCTCTCTCCCTACTCATGTCAATTCTCCTCAAGTTAATTATAGTATTTATTAATTATAGCACATTGAACTAATTTTAAAAAGTAGCTTTCTAAAAAAGCTTTTAACCTTTTTTATCGTATTTATAAAAAAAGCTGAGTAACATTTAAAAAAATGTTTTACTCAGCTCTCTTTTTTGTATAATATAGTTACCACCCTAATTATACAAAGGAGACATACATGCAAATCAAACATATTATCTCTAAAATCAATATAACAAATCTTTTAGGTAAAATCAAGAAATATTTTAAAAATGAGCATTTTGAGGATGTTAAACAGACTATTCAAAAATTCTTAGCTTGTTCTATTGATAAATCTTTTCTCTCTCTTCAATGCCCTAATTGTCATGATGCGCATAAAATTAAAGTTACTTGTAAATCTAGATTTTGTCCTTCCTGCGGTAAACGTTATTCTGCTCTTTGAACTGAAAAAACTTCCACTTCTCTTATTGATGTTAAACATAGAAGTGTCCTTTTTACTATTCCTGAAGAACTTAGAATGTTTTTCTTCTATGATAGAGATCTTTTAACTAAGCTTGCTTATGCTGTTAATGATGTTTTTAAATATCAATTTCATAACATTAAAGCAAAAAATCAAAGAATTCATAAAATTTCAAAATATTCTTCTAAATACTTTACTAACTCAGATATCATTCATTATGGATTGATTACTGTTATTCACACCTTTGGACGCGATCTTAAATGGAACCCTCATATTCATGCTATTGTTACTTTAGGTGGTTTCAATAAAAACTACCAATTTCTTGAAAAAAAATATTTTCATGTCAATTCCATTGCTGGACAATGGAAAAAAATGGTTATTGATATTGTTAAATCTGGAAATTATGACAAGCCTGAAATTAAAGCTAAAGCTTATGCTGCTGCTAACTACCTTTATCGCAAAAATACAAGATTCTTTTTCAATGTTGCAAAAAATGATTTAAATAATAATATTTATGCAATTAAATATATTGGCAGATATCTAGCAAGAGCTCCTATCGCAGAATATAAAATTATTGATTTTTATGATAATAAGGTTACTTTCTATTATGAAAGTCTTGCTGATGATAAACAAAGAATTGAGCTTACTTTAGATGCAGAAACATTTCTTTCCAAATTAATTATTCACATTCCCCCTAAACATTTCAAAATGATTAGGCGCTTTGGAATCTATTCTAGAAATATTAAATCAGAACTTAAAAACATCATGAAATTCATGAGAAAATATGTCTCTAAATATTCCAATTTTACTTTTTATCAACTTGAAATATGGAAAGCTTTTGGAGTAAATCCTTTTTATTGTTTTAAATGTAATACCAGAATGAAAGTTAAAAAAATATCATATTTTAATATACATACAGGCTCCATTTGCTGGAAAGAATATCGCTAAATAGCTGATTAACAATCAGCTTTTTTGTGCTGTCAATTTTAATCTTATTCAATTAATATATCTAGTATGAATACAAAATAATTAATATTTTTTATTTTTTCAACAAATTTATCAAATTATAATTTCCTAAGAAATAAAAAAAGAAGCTGAATAATTCAGCTTCAAAAATATTTTTTATTTTTTAGAAGAAAATTTTATTTTATAGTTCTTTATAAATTCGCAAACAAAAATTAAAAATATACTTGCAAATAATCCCAGTACAGCCCCTACTCCTAAAAATAAAATCAATGGTTTCCCTGATTTTATAATTTCTACAGGAGTTAGCACTTTTATCATATTTCCATATTTAACTTCGTAAAATTCTTTATTTATAATATTAGCCTGCTCTATTATTTCATTTAATTTATTTATCAGCATATCTATGCTTTCATTTATTTCTTTACTCTCTTTCTTTGTTGGGTAACTAATTTTTGATATTTCTTCTTCTTTAAACTTAATTTCATATTCCACATTTTTTATCAAAGTATTAACAAGAAGATATTTTTCAATTAATTTTGAATAATATTCATTTTCTGTTTCAAGTTTTATTCCCATTTCTCCCATAGAAGGAACTATTATTTGTCTATTTGTTGGCTTGTATTCATCCAATATTGCTTTTATTACTCCTGATTCACCAATTAATTTTTCTTTTTTTAATTTTAGAAGTTTTATATCTGCTCTAAATTTAGTTTCTCTTGAATTTTTTGAATTTGATAATCCTTTTATATCTAGAAATGATTCTAATTTTCTTAATTCTATATTTTGAAGATTATCAAGTCTATTAGCTAACTCTACAAATGAATATCCTAAAGCTTTAGAAGAATAGTTTATTTTATCATCTAAAGAAAAGTTAATCTTTAAATTTTTAATTTTTTCATTAAACAATAATAAATAATCATCATAATCATAAATATCATTTACTTTTTCCATAAATAATATTTCAGTTTTAGGTTTATATTTTTCTTCAAATTCTTTTATTCCTTCTTCTGATAATTTTTCTAATACCTCTTTATTTTTTTCCTTCATTTTTATTTTATATTGTGTAGGATAATAACTTATTATTTCCCCTTTTTTTAGAGATGATTCTATTTTTTGAGAAATATTTTCAGGAATAATTCCTTCAATCTTTAATGAATTTCTAAAATCAGCAAATTTTTTTGCTTTTATTGCTTTCCCCTCATATTCATCAAATACTAAATTTAAAGTTTTTATACTTATAAGATTTTCCTTTGTAAAAGGAGTTTTATCTGGATTTAATCCTGATTCCAATTCAGGATAATTAAGTGCTATTACAACACTCGTTTCTATATTTTTTTGATTAAAAATATATCCAGCTATTCCTGAAATAAAAATAGTTATTACTGTTATACCTATTAACATTAATTTATGATTTAGTAAAATTCTTAATAATTCCATCAAATCTATCTCATCATCTTCCTGATTTTGATAAACTCTTTCTTCTAATTGGTTCATTATCTTTCTCCCTTTTTATTTTGATTTATAGGGAGATTTTAACTCATCAAAATATTTTTGTCAATACAAAAATCTATTTTTAACATAATCAGCACATTAAATATACATTCTTTTATAATAAAATAATTTGATTTCAACTTTTGACATTATACCTCTTAAAATCAAATAAAAATGATATATTTTATTTTTTAAAACAATAAAAATTGACAAAAAATATATTATAGGATAAAATTATTTGTGGATATGGGCTTTCCCAACCAATAAAAACTGATATCTCTCTACTTGAAATATTAAAATTATAAAATACTATATATAGGAGTTGTTATGAATCAATTAGAAAGAAAAGAATACTATGAAGAAGATGAAATTGATATCTATGAATTAGTAGATATTATCATCAAAAGAAAAATATTAGTTTTAGGAATTTTTATTATCTGCTCTTTGTTAGGATTAGGAGCTGCATTATTTGTCAGAAGTCTTAAAGAAGATACTCTAGCTTTAAAATTTAATATTAATTATTCTAAAATTGAAAGTAATTATTTTTTTAAAAAGTCTGGACTGACTCTTACTAGAATCAATATAAATAATATTTTAATTACTAACAAATATGTTGATGAATTTTTCAAAATAAAAGATCTTAACAATCTTTATTTAGAAAAAGTAAAAGAAGAAAATAAAACTGATTATTCTAAATCTAAATTTTTAAATAATATTTTAAAGGTATCTTATAATAATGATGGAAATAATTATACTGTATCAGTTACTATGAAAAAAAATCCTGAACTTCAAAAAGATATCTTGAATAAATATATTGAGATTATAAAATCTATTAATCATACACAGGTTGATGATGAAATAGAAAACAGATATGCTTTTATTAAAACTGAGAACATATCTTCAAAAGAAAAACTTAATTCAATAGAAAATAATATTAAAGAAATTCTTGAAAAAGAAAAAAATTTTATGACAAAAGATACTAACATCAAAGAATTCATAGAATATACTAATCCTGTATTAGCTGTAGAAAAAGAAAAAATAAGTGATTTATATAATCAAAGTGCTGAAATGCTAATTGGCTTAGATGGATTAAAAAGAGATGATAACATAAAGAATATAATTTCTTTAGATTCTTCTGTTTATGAAATAGAAACAAAAAGTAAAGCAAAAATGATTTTAGTTATTGGAATATTATTTGGAATGGTACTTGGAATAATGAGTGCTTTTATTGCTGAATTTATAGATAATTACAAAAAAAGAACAAATACTCTTGTAAAAAAATAAAATTGAAGCTGTCTTAGGGCAGCTTTTTTTACATCTTTTTTCCAATTAACTCAAGTTAAATTTTTAATATAAAAAGGCTACAGATAAAATTACCTATCCATAGCCCTTTACTTAATTAAAATTAAATTTTACTTACATCAAATACATCTAATTTTGCTTCATCTACATGTCTATCCTGCATTCTAAGTATAGCACTTATAGTATCAAGAGATGTTAATACCTCTACTCCATACTCTATTGCTGTTCTTCTCATTTTAAATCCATCTCTTTGAGCATCATTTGCTTTTGTTGGTGTATTTATTAATAAATCTACTTCTCTATTTTTCAATACATCTGAGATATTTGGTGATGGTTCATCTATCTTATTTACTACTGTTGCTTCTACTCCATTTTCTGCTAGAAATTTTTGTGTCCCACTTGTTGCAAATAGGATTGAGCCATGCTCTACTAAACTTTTAGCAATTGGTAGAAACTCATCTTTATCCTTATCTCTAATAGTTACTAATATCTTTCTGTCTTTAATCAAATGTACTCTTTTTGCTCCTAATAGTCCTTTGTAGATAGCTTCATCTACATTGTTTCCTACTCCCAGTACCTCTCCTGTTGACCTCATTTCTGGTCCTAATGATACTTCTACACTTGATAATTTTTCTGTTGAGAATACTGGTACTTTTACTGCTACCACATTTGGTTTCTTATAAATTCCTGTTCCATATGGCATATCTTTCAGTTTTTCTCCGAGAGCTACTCTTGTTGCGATTTCAATAACTGGTACTCCTGATACTTTTGAGATATATGGAACTGTTCTTGATGATCTTGGATTTACTTCTATTACATAAAGTTCATTTTCATATGCGATAAACTGGATGTTCATCATACCTTTTACCTCTAGAGCTTTTGCTATTTTATAAGTTATCTCAAGAATTTTATCCTCTGTTCCTTCATATAAATTTTGTTGAGGATAAATAGTAATAGAATCTCCTGAGTGTATACCTGCTCTTTCTAAATGCTCCATTACTCCTGGAATAAGTACCTCTTCTCCATCACACACTGCATCTACTTCCAATTCAATTCCATTTAGATATTTATCTATCAATACTGGATTTGATGGATCTCTGTCAAATGATGCTTCCAGATATTTTACTAGATTATATTCATCATGGCATATTTCCATTCCTTGTCCACCTAATACATATGATGGTCTTACTAATACTGGATAATTTATTTCATTTGCTATTTCTATTCCATGAGCTACATCCCATACTGCTCTTCCTTTGGGTCTTTTTATATCCAATTCTTCCATCATTTCTTCAAATCTTTCTCTGTCTTCTGCTTCGTCTATTTTATCTGCACTTGTTCCTATTACCTTAATTCCTCTGTCGCTCAAATCATTTGCTAATTTGATTGCTGTCTGTCCTCCAAATTGAAGTATTACTCCCTCTGGCTTTTCTTTTTCAAGGATATTCATTATATCTTCTGTTACCAATGGTTCAAAGTATAGTTTATCTGCCGTTGAGAAGTCTGTTGATACTGTTTCTGGATTATTATTGATTATTATACTTTCTATTCCTAACTTTTTCAATGTCTTTACTGCATGAACTGTACAGTAGTCGAATTCTATCCCTTGTCCAATTCTGATTGGTCCTGATCCTATTACTACTATTTTTCTCTTATTAGATACTTCTACCTCATCATATTGGTCATATGTTGAATAATAATATGAAGATGTTGCTTTAAATTCTCCAGCACAAGTATCAACCATTTTATATACTGGTAGTATATGAAGTTCTTTTCTCTTAGAAGTTATATCTTCTTCACTTATTTTCATAAGTTCAGCTATACCTTTATCTGAAAACCCTTTCTTTTTAAGTTTTCTTAAATAAATTTCATCTAAATCTCTAAGAGACATTCTTTTTATTATTTCTTCCTGTTTAACAATCCATTCGATTTTCTCCATAAAGAATTTATCTATTCCAGTAATCTTCTGTAACTTTTCTTTAATATATCCTCTTCTAAGCATCTCTGCCACTATAAAGATTCTCTCATCATCTGGTTTTACAACTGCTGCTTTTAACTCTTCCATAGTCATTTTCTTAGCAACTGGATGCTCTAAGTTGTATCTTCCTATTTCAAGTGATCTGATACCTTTTAAGAATGCAGCTTCAAAGTTATTTCCTATTGCCATAACTTCCCCTGTTGCCATCATTTTTGTTCCCAATCTTCTATTTGCTTTTTTAAACTTATCAAATGGCCATTTAGGTATTTTTACAACTATATAGTCAATTGTAGGATCAAAACAAGCATAAGTAGTTTGAGTGGCCTCATTAACTATCTCATTAAGAGTGTATCCCATAGCTAATTTTGTTGATACTCTTGCAATAGGATATCCTGTTGCTTTAGAAGCTAGTGCTGATGATCTTGATACTCTTGGATTGATTTCTATTATTGCATATTCAAATGATTTTGGATGAAGAGCAAATTGTACATTACATCCTCCAATAACTCCAACTTCATTTACTATTTTTACAGCTGAAGCTCGCAACATTCTGCATTCTTTATCAGATAAAGTTTGTGTAGGAGCAACAACTATTGAATCTCCAGTATGAATTCCTACAGGATCAACATTTTCCATATTACATACAACTATTGTATTTCCATTTTTATCTCTTATCACTTCATATTCTATTTCTTTCCAACCATAAATAGACTTTTCAAGAAGAACCTGACCTACCATTGATAGAGCTAGCCCTTTCATAAGTATATCTTCTAATTCATTAGGATCATTTGCTATTCCTCCACCAGTTCCCCCTAATGTATAAGCAGGTCTTACAACTATTGGATATCCTATCTCTCTTGCTACTTCAAATCCTTCTTCAAGGCTCTCTACCACTTTACTTTGAATAATAGGCTCTCCAAGTTTATTCATAGTTTCCCTGAATATTTCTCTGTCTTCACCTTTTTTAATAGCTTCTACAGAAGTACCTATTACTTTTACTCCATATTTTTCAAGAATACCTTTTTCATGTAACTCTACTACCATGTTCAGACCAGTTTGTCCTCCCATTCCAGCTATTACAGAATCTGGTCTTTCTTTAGCTATTACCTTTTCAACAAAATCAAAAGTAATTGGCTCAATATATATTCTATCAGCTACTGCTTTATCTGTCATTATTGTTGCTGGATTAGAGTTGATAAGTACAACTTCTATTCCTTCTTTTTTCAATGTTTCACAAGCCTGAGTTCCTGAATAGTCAAACTCTGCTGCTTGTCCTATTATGATTGGTCCTGAACCTATTACCAGTGTTTTCTTTATAGACTTATCTAACATTTTATCCTCCTAATTTTCAAATTCTTCATCCATATCACAATATTCAATTCCTTCTAAATTTACCCCTTTTTCAATAAGAGATAAAAAGTCAGCAAACACATTGTTTGAATCTTCTGGATAAAAATCGGGCATAAATTGAACTCCCATAGCTGCAAGATCATCACATCTAAATCCTTCTACTGTTTTATCATTAAGATTAAAATGTGTAGCTTCAGAAGATATTCCTAATTTTTCTATTGAATATCCATGATTTTGAGAGGTTATATATATTTTATCTCTTTTTAAGTCTTCAACAGGATGATTTACCCCTCTATGCCCATTATTCATTTTTGCTACCTTTCCACCTAGAGCTAAGTTAATTATTTGGGCTCCTAAAGAAATTCCAAGCATTGGAATATTAGCTAACGTTCCTCTTACAGCTCTAACTATTCTATCCATTTCATTTGGATTTCCAGGTCCACTTGAAATTATAAGTCCGTCAAGTTTGTGTTTTAACAATTCATCTGATGAAGTATCATAAGGAAATACTGATACAGCAAATCCCATTTTTTCCAATGTATCTAAAGTACTTCTCTTTACTCCTAAATCTAACACACCTATTTTCAATCCATTTCCTCCAATTTCAATTATTCCTTTTCTGCTTACTTGCTCTACTGCATTTTCATATGAAAAGTTATCAAATCTTTCTTTTAATTCCTTATGTGTTAATTCTTTATCTGTAATAATAGCCTTCATTGAGCCATTATCTCTTATTATTTTAGTTAACTCTCTTGTATCTACTCCTTTGAATCCAACTACATTATACTGACTTAAAAAACCTTCTAAAGTCATTTCACATCTGAAATTATTTGGAAGTTTTGCATCTTCTTTTATAATAAATCCTTTCAAATGTATTTTATCTGATTCCATATCTTCAAGATTTAACCCATAGTTTCCAACCATTGGGTAAGTCATAACAACTATTTTTCCATAAAAAGATGGATCAGTTAAAATTTCTTGATATCCAGTCATTCCAGTAGTAAAAACTATTTCCCCAGTTGTTTCTCCAAAATGTCCAAAAATTTTTCCATCAAAACTCATACCATTTTCTAGAATAAGCTTTCCTTTCATTTTCCCTCCTCTAAAAAAAAAGATATAACTACAAAAGTTATATCTCTATAATATAAAAATTTAAATTGTAATCATAAAGTGTAAAATTAGAAAAAATCTTTCTTAAAAAAAAATAAAAAAACGAATTAAAAAAGTTTGGTACAAATATCTGTTTGTTGATAAGCATTGATATTTCTGACCTTTTCATCTCTTTCCTCCTAATTTTTACTAAGAAGTATTATAACTATTTTTCACTAATTTGTCAAGAAATTTAAAAATATATTTATTATATAAATATCTATTTCAAATTAATTATATCAAATAATCAATTGACATGCTATATTTTTTAATGTAACATTTATAAATATTAAACAATTTAAGTCTGGAGGGAAAAATGTTTAAACTAGAAAGTATTAAAAAAGAACTTTATACTGTTGAAGATACTTACAAAAAAGATATTGAAGCTGTATGTGACTATATTTTTAAAAATCCCGAGCTAGGAGAGAAAGAATTCCTTTCTTCAAAATATCTTATAGACCTTTTAAAGAAAAATGATTTTACTGTAAAGGAAAATTATTGTGGACTTCCTACTGCTTTCAGAGCTGAATTTGGAGATGATAATGGACCAAGCATAGCTTTTCTTGCTGAGTATGATGCTCTTCCTGGATATGGACCTGATAAAGTTCCTGGACATGCTTGTGGACATAACTGGATAGCTGCTGGAACTTATGGAGCTGCTCTTGTTTTATCAAAATTTAAAAATAATTTTAAAGGTAAAATAATTCTAATTGGAACTCCAGCAGAGGAAACTTTAGGTGGAAAAGTAAATATGGTTGAACAAAATGCTTTTGATGATATTGATATTGTCCTTCAAATGCACTTAGAAGCTAATAATAATCTTAACTGTAAAACTCTGGCTATTGATTGTATAAAATTCCAGTTCACTGGTAAGGCTGCTCATGCTGCTGCTCATCCAGATGAAGGAATAAATGCCTTAGATGCTGTTCAATTAATGTATAGTGGTATTAATTGTTTAAGACAACATATAACTTCTGATTCAAGAATTCATGGTATTATCACAAGTGGTGGAGATGCCCCTAATACTGTTCCTGATTTTGCTGAATGTAAATTTCATATCAGATCAAATGACAGAGCTTATTTAAACACTCTTACTCAGAAAGTAATAAACTGTGCAAAAGGTGCAGAACTTATGACAGGTGCTGTTTTAAAATATGAAAAATATGAAAATTCATTTGATAATTTGCTGAATCTTCCATCTCTCCAAGATTTAATGCGAAAAAATCTTATAGAAGTTGGAGTAAGCAGTTTTTTAGACGAAAAGCATGGAGCTAGTGGTTCATCAGATATAGGGAATGTAAGTCAGGTTTGTCCTACTATGTATACAGAATTAGCTCTTGATATTGATGAAGTATGCTTTGTTCATGATGAGGCATATTTGAAATATGTAAATTCAGAAGAAGCATATGATAAACTTCACAAATCTGTAAAAGCTATGACTGGAACTGCTTTGGAACTTTATTGTGAACCTGAATTATTAAAAGTTGTAAAAGAAGATTTTAAAAAATTAAAAAGAAGTTAATTTCTGGTTATTAAAGAATAACTATTGATTTTATTGTGTCCATTTTTTATATTTATAAAAAAAATATAATTGATTCATTTATTATATTTTACTTTTTATGCATGTTGACGTATAATCAGCCTTATAAAATTAAAAAGAAAGATAGAGGCGCAGAAAACATCAGTAGGATCATTTAGTTTAGCAAACAGTGAGGTGATCTGAAAGGGAATTCTGCCGAAATGAAAAAGAATGCTGAAGCTTTTTTGTTGGGAGTATAGATAATATCTGTACTACTGTCATTGATTACTTCAATGGAGTGCTATCTGTGATTCTGATCTATGTGCATTTTTTGCTTTGCATATAATTAAGTTGTTTTGTCACAGTTTAGTGTTCTGAGCTGTGGCTTTTTTATTTTATAAAAATATCAAAAACATGTTTTTATATATTAAAATTATCTTGAGGGAGGAAAAAATGTCAGAAAACACTACTAGAAGAAAACTTACAATACCACATACTTATGTAATAATTGGAATCATTCTTGTTATTTTAACTGTTTTAACTTATATCATACCAGCAGGTACTTATGAAAGAGCTGTAGACCCAGTTTTAAATAGAACTATGGTTGTTCAAGGATCATTTAAGTATATTGAGCAGACTCCTGTTTCTCCTTTTCATATGTTTATGGCAGTTGTAGAAGGATTGGTTTCTACTGCTGATATTATATTTTTTATCTTTTTTGCTTATGGATTTGTATATCTTTTAATAAAAACAGGAGCTTTTTATGGTTCTCTTGGTGCTCTTATTAAAAAATTTCATGGTAAAGAAACTATGATTTTTCCTATCTTTATGATAGTATTTGGAATCTGTGGATCTACTTTTGGTCTTTATGAAGAAACTTATGGACTGCTTCCAGCATTTATGGGAATATCTGTAGCTTTAGGATATGATGCTCTTGTTGGAGGAGCTGCAGTTATACTTGGTACAGCTACTGGATTTGCTGCTGCTACACTTAATCCCTTCACAATTGGAATAGCACAAGGAATAGCTGAACTTCCAATAGGGTCTGGAATTGGATTGAGAATCGTATGTTTTATAGTTTTTCAAGGAACTGCAATTATTTATCTTATGCTTTATGCAAGAAAAGTGAGACTTCATCCTGAATTATCTATAGTTAAAGATGTTAAATTTAATTTCTCTAATGGTATGAATCGTGAAGAGATGGAAAAACTTCCTTTCACTGGAAAACACAAACTTATCATGATGCTTTTTGTTGTAACTATAGCTATGCTGGTATATGGTACAAGTCAACTTGGATGGTATTTAAATGAACTTTCAACTTTGTTTTTTATCATGATGATAATAACTGGACTCGTTGGAGGATATAATTTCAGCCAAATTGCTTCCCTTTTTATAGAATCAGTTTCTGATGTTATCTTTGGGGCATTAGCAGTTGGAGTAGCAAGATCCCTTACTATAGTAATGGAAAATGGGCATATTATTGATACAATAATCAATTTCATGGCTAGTACACTTGCTACTATGCCTAAAACTGTTGCTGCTATTGGAATGGTTGTTGTACAAAACTTTATTAATTTCTTTATTCCATCTGGCTCAGGACAGGCAGCTACATCTATGCCTATTATGGCTCCTTTGGCTGATGCTATTGGACTTACAAGACAGACAGCTGTACTTGCATTCCAATTTGGAGATGGGTTCTCAAATATGTTCTGGCCTACATCAGCAGCCACTGTATGTGGACTTATGAGTCTTCCAATAGAGAAATGGTATAGATTTATTACACCATTATTTCTATTTATGTTCCTGCTGCAAGTTGTATTTATGGTTATAGCAGTGGCAATTAATTATGGACCTTTTTAATATTTAACATATATGAAGGGGCTGTCTCCATGGCAGCCTTTTTACTTATATCTTTACTTTTTTATAAATTTAAATTCCCTTTTCCCATCATATTTTTAACAGTTCATTTTTAAATTTCTCCTCTGATTTATTTTCTCTCATACTTTTCTAAACTTGCTTAATTATAAAAATAAGGAAGCTGATTTTATCCAACTTCCCAAATATGTATTATTTCCCTATAAAATCCATAAATTCTTTTTCATTTCCTTCTGGATCTTTTATATATAGTTCATATCCATGATTCTTTGAATATTTTATCAATCCTGTCATAACAATAGATAATGAATCTTCCAATCTATCCTTGTCACCTTTTATAGCTAAAAATGTTTCTATAATAATTTTTTCACTATCTACTACAATTTTCTTCCCCTGTACTTTCAAACTTGCTGTTTCTTTGATATATCTTTCCATTTTTCCATGAAAATCTGTGTCTGGACATGCTGCTGCTATTCTTGCCAAAAGTAAAAACAAAAGTATTACCTTTTTTAATAATTTCATTAAGTATCTCCTCCTGATGTTTCATTTTTTTGTATTTCATTATACCATTTAATTTTTATAATTCAATTTTCTTTTCTAGGAATATAAAAAGTGTTGATACCCTTTTAGTATCAACACCAAGTATTATACAACTATATTTACTATTTTATTTTTGTTTTTAATTTATTTAAGTGTTGACTCATAAGAATAATATACACATTTAGCATTTTCATATCCATGCCTTACTATTAAATCAAAGTCTTTTTCACTAGGCTTGAATAAAGTTGTTGGATAATTTTTCAATTTTTCGCTTTCCTCTTTACCTAAACATTCTTTTAAAAGTTTCTCTTTTACTTTTTCATCTATTATTCCTCTAGCAGTTATTTTTTCAGCCGAATTTCCAATTTTTAAACACATACCTGATTTTTTATTAATTATAAAATCAACAAAATTTCTCAATCTTAATCCAGCAACCTGATCCATATCTATATCCACCAGTCTTTTTATATCTGTCAGCTTTCCAAATAAATTTTTACTTGGTTTTGTAAATTCCTCTGTTCCTGCTGAAGCATCACTTACAATACAGAAATTTATTCCCTTTCTGCATTCTCCACCATTATCTGGTTTATATAGAGCTTCTATTCCAAGATTGTCATATACTCCTCCATCCCAAAGGTGAATTTTATCTGCTGGTAATTTTACCTCTTCTCCTTCATAATTTTTCCAGATATATTTATCAGTTTTTACTTCTGTCATTCCTATTAGTATGGGGAATCCAGCTGAAGCAGCTACTGCTTCTGCAATAGGAAAATTGCTGCCATCAAAATATCCTATTTTATAGTCTCCACATCTTTTTTGACTGAAACGGAAACATTTTCCAGTTTCAAAAGTTGTACAGTTTATATACCATGCTGGTTTTTCAGATAATTCTTTAATTATTCCATCCATTTTCCAGTATTTTTTCATAGTTTTAGCAAGAGATTCTGCCTTGCTTTCAAATAGTTTCTTTATATCCCATCCTTCAAGAGTTTTTCCAAAAGCTCCAAATGTTACATCTTTATCTAAAATCTTTTTCTTTATTTCAGGAAGTACTTTTTCAAGATATTCCTTGCTTGAAGGCCACTTCATATTATTTGATGAATAGACTAATCCAGCACCAATACTCCCCCCAGATACTGTTGATACATGTTCAATATTTTCTAGAAGCTCCATTTCAGCCAGCCATTTTAATATTCCCAAATGAAAAAGAGTAGCTCTCATACCTCCACCTGATAATGCAAGCCCTATTTTTATTTCTTTTTTATCCATACATTTCCCTCCATTGAACAGAATATTTTGCTTATGCTATTGTATTACTCTATTTCCATTTATTTGTCAATGCCTATAAAAAATAATCTTTAAATAATATTATTTTTGAAATAAAATCCAATAAATTATGCTATATTATAAACTTACAAAAAAAGAACAGCTAAACCTGTTAAAGCTTTTAACTGTTCCATTTTATATAATTATTAGATTTTACTTACATCAAATACATCTAGCTTGTCCTCTTCTATATGTCCATCCTGCATTCTAAGAATAGCATTAATTGTATCAAGAGCTGTTAATACATCCACTCCATACTCTATTGCTGTTCTTCTCATTTTAAATCCATCTCTTTGAGCATCATTTGCCTTTGTTGGTGTATTTATTAATAGATCTACTTCTCTATTTTTTAATACATCTGAAATGTTTGGCGATGGTTCATCTATTTTATTTACTACTGTTGCTTCTACTCCATTTTCTGCTAGGAATTTTTGTGTTCCACTTGTTGCAAATAGGATTGATCCATGTGCAATTAAGCTCTTAGCAATTGGTAAAAATTCATCTTTATCTTTATCTCTGATAGTTACCAGTATTTTTCTGTCTTTGATAAGGTGCACTCTGTTAGCTCCAAGTAGCCCTTTATAGATAGCTTCATCTACATTGTTTCCTACTCCCAATACCTCTCCTGTTGATCTCATTTCTGGTCCTAATGATACCTCTACACTTGATAGTTTTTCTGTTGAGAATACTGGTACTTTTACTGCTACTACATTTGGCTTCTTGTAGATTCCTGTTCCATATGCCATATCTTTTAGTTTTTCTCCAAGTGCTACTCTTGTTGCTATTTCAATAGCTGGTACTCCTGATACTTTTGAGATATATGGAACTGTTCTTGATGATCTTGGGTTTACTTCTATTACATAAAGTTTATTTTCATATGCGATAAACTGAATATTCATCATACCTTTTACTTCAAGAGCTTTTGCTATTCTCTTAGTTATTTCTAAAAGTTCAGCTTCAGTTCCTTCGTATAGATTCTGTTGAGGATAAATAGTAATTGAGTCTCCTGAGTGAACTCCAGCTCTTTCTAAATGCTCCATTACTCCTGGTATTAAGATATCTTCTCCATCACAGATAGCATCTACTTCTAATTCGATTCCATTTAGATATTTATCTATCAACACTGGATTTGATGGATCTCTGTCAAATGATGCTTCTAGGTATTTTACCAGATTATATTCATCGTGACATATTTCCATTCCCTGTCCACCTAGTACATATGATGGTCTTACCAGCACTGGATAGTTTATTTCATTTGCTATTTCTATTCCATGCTCTACATCCCATACTGCTCTTCCTTTTGGTCTAGCAATATCAAGCTCTTCCATCATTTCTTCGAATCTTTCTCTGTCTTCTGCTTCATCTATTTTATCTGCACTTGTTCCTATTACTTTGATTCCTCTATCGCTCAAATCATTTGCTAATTTGATTGCTGTCTGTCCTCCAAATTGAAGTATTACTCCCTCTGGTTTCTCTTTTTCAAGGATATTCATTATATCTTCTGTTACTAATGGTTCAAAGTATAGTTTGTCTGCTGTTGAGAAGTCTGTTGATACTGTCTCTGGGTTATTGTTTATTATGATGCTTTCTATTCCCAGTTTCTTTAATGTTTTTACTGCATGAACTGTACAGTAGTCAAATTCTATTCCCTGTCCAATTCTGATTGGTCCTGATCCTATTACCACTATTTTTCTTTTATTAGATACTTCTACCTCATCATATTGATCATATGTTGAATAAAAATATGATGAATCAGCTGCAAATTCTCCAGCACAAGTATCAACCATTTTATATACTGGCTCTATGTGGAAATATTTTCTTTTTCTTTCAATATCTTTTTCAGTAACTCCCATTAAAGATGCAATTCCTTTGTCTGAGAATCCTTTCTTTTTAAGATTTCTTAAATATGTTTCATCTAAATTTTTAAATTCTGTATCTTTTAAAATTTCTTCCTGTTTAACAATCCATTCTATTTTTTCCATGAAGAATTTATCTATTCCAGTTATCTTTTGTAATTTTTCTTTGATGTATCCTCTTCTAAGCATTTCTGCCACTATGAAGATTCTCTCATCATCTGGTTTTACAACTGCTGCTTTTAACTCTTCCATAGTCATCTTTTGAGCTACTGGATGCTCTAAGTTGTATCTTCCTATTTCAAGTGATCTGATACCTTTTAAGAATGCAGCTTCAAAGTTATTTCCTATTGCCATAACTTCCCCTGTTGCCATCATTTTTGTACCAAGTTTTTTATCAGCCTTTTTAAATTTATCAAACGGCCATTTAGGTATTTTTACAACTATATAGTCAAGAGCTGGCTCAAAACAAGCAAAAGTTTTTCCAGTTACTTCATTTTTTACTTCATCTAACAGGTATCCTAGAGATAATCTTGTAGCTACCCTTGCAATAGGATATCCTGTTGCTTTAGAAGCTAGTGCTGATGATCTTGATACTCTTGGGTTGATTTCTATTATTGCATATTCAAATGATTTTGGGTGAAGAGAGAATTGTACGTTGCATCCTCCAATAACTCCAATTTCATTTACTATTTTAATAGCAGAAGTTCTAAGCATTTGGTATTCTCTATCTGATAAAGTTTGAGAAGGAGCAACAACTATTGAGTCTCCTGTATGAATTCCTACTGGGTCAATATTTTCCATATTACATACTGTAATACAGTTTCCATCTTTATCTCTTATTACTTCATATTCTATCTCTTTCCAACCAAGAATAGATTTTTCAATAAGCACCTGTTTTACTCTAGACAGAGCCAGTCCTTTCATAAGGATATCTTCAAGCTCTTTTGGATTATATGCAAATCCTCCACCAGTTCCTCCAAGTGTATAAGCAGGTCTTACTACTACTGGATACCCTATTTCTCTAGCTACTCTGAAACCATCTTCAAGGTTTTCTACTATTTTACTTTGAATAATAGGCTCTCCTATTTTTTCCATAGCTTCTCTGAATAGTTCTCTGTCTTCTCCTCTTTTGATAGATTCGATAGGAGTTCCGATTACTTTTACTCCATATTTTTCAAGAATACCTTTTTCAGATAGTTCAACAGCCATATTTAATGCTGTCTGTCCTCCCATTCCAGCAAGAATAGAGTCTGGTCTCTCTTTAGCTATTACTTTTTCAACAAAGTCTGCTGTGATTGGTTCTATATATATTCTGTCAGCTACTGCTTTATCTGTCATTATTGTTGCTGGGTTAGAGTTGATCAGTACAACTTCTATTCCCTCTTTTTTCAGAGTCTCACAAGCCTGAGTTCCTGAATAGTCAAACTCTGCTGCCTGTCCTATTATGATTGGCCCTGAACCTATAACTAATGTCTTTTTTATAGACTTATCTAACATTTTATTCCTCCCTCAAACTTTAAATTAACCTTCTATAACTTGTAAGAAATCATCAAACAGATAATCAGAATCAGATGGTCCAGGCCAAGCTTCTGGATGGTACTGTACACACATTATTTTCAATTCGCTGCTTTTCATTCCCTCAATAGAATTATCGTTCAGGTTTATATGAGTTACTTTCATAGCCTCTGGTACATTATCCACTACATAACCATGGTTTTGTGAAGTTATGAATATCTTATTTTTCTCTAAATCTTTAACTGGATGATTGCATCCTCTGTGACCATATTTTAATTTAGTAGTAGATCCTCCAAGTGCCCATGCCAGAAGCTGATGTCCAAGACATATTGCAACTATTGGAAGTTTTCCTACCATTTTCTTTATTTCATTTATTACTTCTGTAAGATCAGCTGGGTCTCCTGGTCCATTTGAAAGGAACAATCCATCAAGATCATATTTAATTATCTCTTCAGCAGTTGTGTTCCAAGGAAAAACTACCATATGACAATCTCTCTTTTTAAAACTTCTAAGGATATTTCTTTTGATTCCAAAATCCATTACCCCTATTCTTTTTCCAGTACCTGGTATTTCATATATCTCTTTTGTACTTACTTTGCTTACTGCATCTTTGTTGCAGAATTTTTCAAAGTGTTCATCTATCTCTTTTTGAGTCAGGTCTTGAGAAGTGATTATAGCTCTCATAGCTCCCTCTTCTCTTATTATCTTTGTAAGCTGTCTTGTATCTACACCTTTGAATGCCACAACTTTATTTTGTCTCAAGAATCCATCTAAAGTCATCTCGCATCTAAAGTTATTTGGAAGTTTTGCATCTTCTTTAATAACAAACCCTTTTAAATGTATTTTAGAAGACTCCATGTCCTCTAGATTTATTCCATAATTTCCTATCATAGGATATGTCATTACTACTATCTGCCCACAATAAGAAGGATCTGTTAAAAGCTCCTGGTACCCTGTCATTCCTGTATTAAAAACAAGTTCTCCAACAGTTTCCCCTAACTCTCCAAAAATCTTTCCTTCAAAACTCATACCATTTTCAAGAATAAGCTTTCCTTTCATTTGACCTCCCGTAATTTAAAAGTTTCCCTAAAAAAAAAGATATAACAGTTTGTCATATCTTTTTTTAAGATAAATATATATGAATTAATTTTAAAGACAATATTCCTGTAAAAACTTTAGAAATAAATGTAAAAAAGTAGAAAAGAGAATCCTTTATCTTCTTTAACGATAATTTTTTTATTCTTTCCATTCCCTTACCTCCTTTTTTTACTAAAAGAAAGTATATCTATTTTTTCAGATTATGTCAAGAGTTTTTTGATAATATCCATTTTTAATTTTTTTCTGACTTTTTTTTATGCATTTTTTACAAAATATTAAAAAAATATAAATTTTTTCAGTTTCTTGTATTGACTATTCATCATTTATGTGATAATAAAATATCGGGAGGTGCATCATGGATTTTATAATTATCACAAATAACAACAAGGTTTATAATTTTTACAAAGAAACAAATGATATTTTTTATTTTCAAAAAAAAGATTTTCTAGATCTTTTAGAGATAGTGAAAGAAGAAATTTATAAAGGTCATAAACTTCTTTCTGACCCTATCATGTATAATCTAGAAAATTCTGAGAATCCATATAAATCTATTGCTGTTTCTAAAAATACTTTTTCAGATGATGGAAGTCAAAAAAAACTAATAGATGGAGTAATCAGTATAGCTAAAAAAATCCCTAACAGAAAAAACTTTTCTGAATTTTCTGAAACTACTTTAGAAGAATTTAGATTCATTGACTTAAATCTTTTAACTGATGGAATTAAAGATTTTAGCTATTAATCATTGGGAGGTAGATTGTGGTTCAATTTTATTTCAAAAGAATCCTTGAAAAAATAAATTTCAATTTCATTCCTGTTTTCGATTTAGAAGAGAGTTCTGTTTATGGTTATAAAATCATAAAAGACTTTTCTCTAATAGGATTCAATGACAAAGATCTCATGTATCAAATGGCCTTTGAAGATGATACATTTGAAACTCTTGTTTTAAAGCTTCTTGAAAAGTCGTTTCAAATGGCTATTGAAAACAATTATATCGATAAGAAGCTTTTCTATACTTTAAGATTGAATTATGTCTTGGACAATAGTATATTCTTTGATAGAATACATACTTTGGTATCCTCACTCAATCTCAATGAAAGTAATATTATCTTTGATATAAAAGGAATAACAAATTGGGAAAAGTTTTATGAAGAAACTAAAAATTGTAAATTTGAATATCTTAAGCTCTACAAAGCAGACAAAGATATTCCTATTAATTTAAACATTGTTGCTCAGGAAAAACCAGAACTTATTGAAATCAGAGATACTCAAAACTTTATACTTATAAAAGAATATTTAGATAATAATATTAAGATAATTTTCAATACAAATACTAATTCTTCTTTAACAAAAGAAGAATTAAAAGAAATAGGAGTAAACTATCATTATTACTTTAATAAGAATAAACAATTTGATGAAACTGAACTTTAACATCAAACTAATAAAAAAACCTAATTCAAGAAATTATTGTATTAATAACTATTGAATCAGGCTTTTTTTATTTTTTATTTACTTTTTATCTTCTACCCATTTTACAAGACTCTCTCTTGTTCTTTCAACTATTTCATCATAATCTAGCTTCTCAGGAGATATTTTTTTAAAAAATTTAATTTCTATTTTAGAAGCTTTAGGAAATTTAGTATTTGCAGGAAAAGCTTCAAATGCTCCTCTTATTCCAAATGGTATAACAGGTATATTAAGTTCCTTTGCTAAAATAGCAAAGGCCTTTTTAAATTCCAGCATCTTTCCATCTCTTGTTCTAGCTCCTTCTGGAAATATAACAACACTCTTTCCATCTCTCAATACTTTAGCCATTGTCTGAAGCACTTCACCAAGATTTTTATTTATATCTACAAGAATAACATTGGAATTTTCTCCAAGTTTTTTCATATATCCTTTAGAGAAATGCTTTACTTTTGCAAGATAATATATACTTTTAAGTATTTTTGATGGAACTGAATGATTAAATATAAAAGCATCTAAAAGACTTTGATGGTTTCCAGCATAAATAACTGGCTCTGTTGTTAGATTTTCCAATCCATTTTTTTGTATTCTTAAATATAATTTGAAAGGAAGCCATGTAAAAAATTTCCCAATCATTGTTACTATATTTGATTTAGGCAACTCTGCTTCTACATCTTTATTCAAATAATCTTTCCAGTTAATTTCTTCAATCTTTTCATCACTTCTATTTTCTTTTACAAATTCAGCTAGCTTTTCTACAGTTGGATTATCAAGAATTATATTCTCTGCTCCTTTTACCCCAAAATTGCTCTCTAAATAAGTTAAAAGCTCTACCATATCTAAAGAATCCATTCCCAAATCAAGTTCTATATGAGCTGTTGGAGATACTGGTCTATTTTTCACTTTTATCAAATAATCTTTTATGGAAGTATATTCTTCATATTTAGGTTCTTCTATTTGAAGACTTTCTGTTTCCTTCTCTTTTAACATATCAGCTATCATAAATCTTCTTATTTTACCTATTTTTGTTTTAGGCATTTCTTCCTGTACAATTCTTATATCAAGTATTTTTCTATAGTTAGGAGCTTTTCCATTATATGAATCAATGACTCCCCATTTCAATGTTTCTTTTATATTTGTTACTTTTTCATCATATATTTTTTGAAAATTAGGATATATTACTGCTGTGAGTACAGAATCAATCTCTGCTATAACTATTTCCTGAATAAGATTTGTTTTATTCATTATCTGCTGCTCTATTTCTATTGGATTAATATTTTTTCCATTTGATAAAACAATCATTTCCTTTTTTCTTCCAGTTACATAAAGAAAACTATCTTTTATTTCACCTAAATCTCCTGTATGTATCCATCCTTCATTATCAATTGTTTCAGCAGTTTCTTCAGGTTTATTGTAATATCCCTTCATTACATTTCTGCCTCTGGCAATAATCTCTCCATCATCTGCTATTTTGGCTTCTATTCCTGGAAGTATTCTTCCTGCTGATCCTGGCCTTATCTCATTTAATGGTGTAAATGAAATCATTGGAGAAGTTTCAGTCATCCCATACCCTTCACATACTTTTAATCCAAGTGTAAGAAAATCTTTTGAAACTCTTGGATCAAGTTTTGAACCACCTGATACAAAAAATCTTACATTTCCACCAAAATTATCATGCACCTTTTTAAATATTTTTTTGCTGAAAGATATACTGTCTACTTTTTCGCACAATTTAAAAATAAATTTAGTTATTTTTCCTGCATTTATTTTTTCCATTATCTTTTGATGAAGCATTTCCCATAATCTAGGTACTCCAATCATCATAGTCACTTTATGAATCTGAAAAGCATCTATCATAGCTTGTGAAGACATTTCTTTAAGAAATATAATTGTAGCTCCTTTAGCTAATGGAACAACTCCTGAACCTAATAATGGAAATATATGATGCAATGGAAGAAGTGCCAATACAATATCCTCTTTGATAAACATATTATATTTATCTAATCCCTCTATATTAACAAGTATATTATCAAACTTCAGCATTACTCCCTTAGGTTTTCCAGTAGTTCCAGAGGTATACAGCATTAAAGCTATATTTTCAGGTTCTGGTGAATTGAGAACAAGTTCATCTGTTACTTCATAATCTTCAACCTCATCTACAACTACTATTTTTAAATTTTTTCCAGTTATTTCCAAAGCTTTTTTTACATTTGAAAGATTATTTTGTGATGTATAAATATATTTTGAATCAGAATCTTCTATATAGTAAACGAGTTCATCTCCTGACAAACTTGAATCAAGACATACACATGTTCCTGATTTATCCCAAACTCCCAAAAATGAATAGAGAAATTCTGGTCTATTTTCCATATAAATAATGACTCTATCTTCATTTTCAATTAAAACCTGTGAAGAAAAAATCTTAGCTTTAGTTATCATTTCTTTATAGCTTATATTTCTTCCTTCATATATTATCGCTGTCTTATTATAATCCCTTACGAATTCCAACTTATCCCCCTAAATATTTTAATCGTTTAGCACAATTATAGCATATTTTATAATTTTAGACAATTAAAACAGTCCCCCTGTATATATTCTAAATATATGTTAATTCAACATTTAAAATCATTATTTTACTAAAAACACTAAATAATGAACTTATTCTTATTTCTTTTATATTTTTTAAATATTCTGGAATAAACACTTTTATTCCATTTATATCTTTTATAATATATTTTATCTCGCTTTGTGAAATATTAACTGTATCCTTTATGAATTCACCCTGAATTACATCTTGACATCCTGCTCATCCAAAGCTCTGTATCTCTTTTTTTAATATTATTCCATTAAAATTATTTTTTTTCATATACTTTAAAACTTTTTCTTTTATTTCTATCAAATTTTTCCTCCTTTCAAAATTTAGTATTTTCTTAAATTTTATCATATTTTTGTATTAATTCAATATAAAAAATTTGCATAAAAAACAACATTTAAAAATAAAATTTCATTTTTAAAATATATAAAATTTTATTATTCAATTAAAGGGTTTACATATCTTTAAATATGTATTATAATGAACTGTTAATACTTTATAACTTTAAAGGAGAATGTGATGGGAAGATTAGTTGGAACTATTTCTAGAGGACTTCGTGCACCTATTATTCATCAAGGTGACAAAATTGAAGATTTCGTGGTTGATGCAGTGTTAGCTGCTGTTGAAAGCGATGGTATTACATTAAGAAACAAGGACATTGTTGCTGTTACAGAATCTATAGTTGCCAGAGCTCAAGGAAATTATGCTACTACTGATGATATTGCAGCAGATGTAAAAAATAAATATGGAGATAATACTATTGGTGTTATTTTCCCAATTTTAAGTCGTAACAGATTTTCTGTATGCTTAAAAGGAATAGCTAAAGGAGCTAAAAAAATTGTTCTTATGTTTAGTTATCCATCTGATGAAGTTGGCAATCACTTCATAGATATGGAACTTTTAGATGAAAAAGGAGTAAATCCTTGGAGCGATATTCTTAATGAGGCTGAATTTACTGAAAAATTTGGAAAACCTCTTCATGAATTTACTGGTGTAAATTATATTGAATATTATTCTGAGTTAATTAAAGAACAAGGAACAGAAGTAGAAGTAATATTTGCTAATAATCCTACTGCTATTTTAAATTACACTGATTGCGTTTTAAACTGTGATATCCATACCCGTTTCAGAACTAGAAAATTATTAAAAAAAGCTGGGGCAAAAATAGTATTTGGTATGGATGAAATCCTTACTTCTTCTCTAAATGGAAGTGGATATAATGAAGATTATGGATTATTAGGATCTAATAAAGCTACTGAGGATACTATAAAACTTTTCCCTCGTGATTGTAAGGACACCGTTCTTACTATTCAAAAAATGTTTTTAGATAAAACAGGAAAAAATATTGAGGTAATGGTATATGGAGATGGAGCATTTAAAGACCCAGTTGGAAAAATATGGGAACTTGCTGACCCTGTAGTTTCTCCTGGATATACTCCCGGTTTAGAAGGAACTCCTAATGAAATAAAATTAAAATACCTTGCTGATAATGATCTTGCTGGACTTACTGGCGAAGAATTGACTAAAGCAGTTGCTGAAGCTATAAAAAATAAAGATTCTGATCTTAAAGGACAGATGATAACTCAAGGAACTACTCCTAGAAGACTTACAGACCTTATAGGTTCGCTATGTGATCTAACTTCTGGAAGTGGAGATAAAGGAACTCCTATCATTTTAATTCAAGGATATTTTGATAACTACATAGATAACTAATAATAAAAAAAGCTGAGTAACATTTAAAAAAATGTTTTACTCAGCTCTCTTTTTTGTATAATATAGTTACCACCCTAATTATACAAAGGAGACATACATGCAAATCAAACATATTATCTCTAAAATCAATATAACAAATCTTTTAGGTAAAATCAAGAAATATTTTAAAAATGAGCATTTTGAGGATGTTAAACAGACTATTCAAAAATTCTTAGCTTGTTCTATTGATAAATCTTTTCTCTCTCTTCAATGCCCTAATTGTCATGATGCGCATAAAATTAAAGTTACTTGTAAATCTAGATTTTGTCCTTCCTGCGGTAAACGTTATTCTGCTGTTTGAACTGAAAAAACTTCCACTTCTCTTATTGATGTTAAACATAGAAGTGTCCTTTTTACTATTCCTGAAGAACTTAGAATGTTTTTCTTCTATGATAGAGATCTTTTAACTAAGCTTGCTTATGCTGTTAATGATGTTTTTAAATATCAATTTCATAACATTAAAGCAAAAAATCAAAGAATTCATAAAATTTCAAAATATTCTTCTAAATACTTTACTAACTCAGATATCATTCATTATGGATTGATTACTGTTATTCACACCTTTGGACGCGATCTTAAATGGAACCCTCATATTCATGCTATTGTTACTTTAGGTGGTTTCAATAAAAACTACCAATTTCTTGAAAAAAAATATTTTCATGTCAATTCCATTGCTGGACAATGGAAAAAAATGGTTATTGATATTGTTAAATCTGGAAATTATGACAAGCCTGAAATTAAAGCTAAAGCTTATGCTGCTGCTAACTACCTTTATCGCAAAAATACAAGATTCTTTTTCAATGTTGCAAAAAATGATTTAAATAATAATATTTATGCAATTAAATATATTGGCAGATATCTAGCAAGAGCTCCTATCGCAGAATATAAAATTATTGATTTTTATGATAATAAGGTTACTTTCTATTATGAAAGTCTTGCTGATGATAAACAAAGAATTGAGCTTACTTTAGATGCAGAAACATTTCTTTCCAAATTAATTATTCACATTCCCCCTAAACATTTCAAAATGATTAGGCGCTTTGGAATCTATTCTAGAAATATTAAATCAGAACTTAAAAACATCATGAAATTCATGAGAAAATATGTCTCTAAATATTCCAATTTTACTTTTTATCAACTTGAAATATGGAAAGCTTTTGGAGTAAATCCTTTTTATTGTTTTAAATGTAATACCAGAATGAAAGTTAAAAAAATATCATATTTTAATATACATACAGGCTCCATTTGCTGGAAAGAATATCGCTAAATAGCTGATTAACAATCAGCTTTTTTGTGCTGTCAATTTTAATCTTATTCAATTAATATATCTAGTATGAATACAAAATAATTAATATTTTTTATTTTTTCAACAAATTTATCAAATTATAATTTCCTAAGAAATAAAATTAAAAGAGATTAGCTGAAAAAATTTTTTCAGCCAATCTCTTTTTTTATTATATTATTATTTTATTAACCATAACTCTATTTCATCCTTACTTTTTTCAACTATTTCTTCCACTGTCAATCCTTCTGGCATCACCTTATCAAAAAATTTTATAGATATTGGCATCATACTAGGAAATCTTTGCCCATAAGGCATAGCTTCATATGCACCTTTTATTCCAAATGGAACAACTGGTATATTCAATTCCTTAGAAAGAATAGCAAAAGTCTTTTTGAAATCTTGTATCTCTCCATCTCTTGTTCTTGCTCCCTCTGGAAATATAACAAGATTTTTTCCTTCTTTCAATACCTTTGCGCTTACTTGTAAAGTTTCTTTCAGATTTTTATTTATATCTATAATAAGAACATTTCCTCTTTCCGCCAGATATTTTCTTAAAGGTGAATCAAAATGCACTATTGTTCCAAGATAATATGTATCCTTCATCTTGGCAGAAGATATTGCCTGATTAAAAATAAGAGCATCTAGAAAACTCTGATGATTTCCAACATATATTGCAGGTTCTGAAAGTATTTTATCCTGACCCTCTTTTTTAAGACTAAAGTATATACTGAATAATGGTTTAAATATAAATCTCATAAACTTTCCTACCCATGCTGATCTAGGAAGCTTGATGTCTATATCTTGATTAAGGATAGTTTTCCAGTCTACTTCATTATCACTGAATTCTCCTCCTCTTTCCTTAACAAATTTAGCCATATCCAATACATTTTTTATATCAGTAAACTCTTCTTCTGTTATTTTTATTCCAAAACTCATTTCTATAAAAGATAGTATTTCTACTATATCCAGTGAATCTAATCCTAAATCAAGTTCTAAATGAGCATCAGGAGTAACTTCCACATTATAATTTTTCTCTATATAATCTTTTAAAGTTTTATATTCAGATTTAAATTCCTGAGGAATTACTATTTCCTTTTTTATATCAGCTTTTGAATTTTCTTCATTCCCATCTTCTATTGCTTGTCCTGCAAGAAAATCATTCAGCATAAATCTTCTTACTTTTCCGAGTTTAGTTTTTGGAAGTTCATCTTTTACAATTTTTATTTCAAGTATTTTTCTGTATTTAGGAGCTGTAACATTATATTTATCTATTATCTCCCATTTTAATGTTTCTTTTATATTAGTTATCTTTCTATGTTTTATAAGGTCAAAATCTGGATATACAACTGCCATCAAATGATTATTATATTCCATAACAGCTATCTCTTTTATAAGATCTGTTCCTTTGAATATTTCACTTTCAATATCACTTGGGTTAATATTTTTTCCATTTGAAAGAACAATCATTTCTTTTTTTCTTCCAATAATAGTCAGATAATTATTTTCTAATTTACCAAGATCCCCTGTATGAAACCATCCCTCATCATCTATTACTTCAGCTGTTGCTTTAGGATTATTATAGTACCCTTTCATTACATTGGTACCTTTTACAAGAACCTCTCCATCTTCAGCTATTTTTACTTCTATATCTGGTATAAGTTCTCCTACTGTTCCAGGTTTTATTCTATGAGGATTATTGAATGAAATAATTGGAGAAGTTTCAGTAAGTCCGTATCCTTCCATCAATGGCAGACCAAGAGTAAGATAATCTCTGGCAATCTCAGTATCTAATTTGGCTCCTCCTGATGCCATTACCCTTAATGATCCACCTAATTCATCATTAACTTTTTTAAATACTAGTCTGCTAAGTGCACGACTATTTATCTTCTGACACAATTTGAATAATTTTTTAATTATCCAGCTTTTGTTTATCTGCCCCATTATAGCTTTATGAAGCATTTCCCACACTCTAGGGACTCCAATTATTACAGTTATTTTATAATCTTTCAGGGCTTTTTTTAAGGCTTCTGAAGACATTTCATCTAATATTACAACCAAAGTTCCAAAATACATAGTCATAAGTAAATTTATATTTAATGGAAATATATGATGATATGGAAGTATAGCAAGTATTCTGTCAGTTTCATCTACCAGTTCTATTGCTTTTATAGCATTTATATTAGATAAAAGATTATTATATGTAAGCATTACACCTTTAGGATTTCCAGTTGTTCCAGAAGTATACAGCAAAAGAGCTACATCTTCTACATCATCTATATTTACTTCATAATCAGTTGGTATAAAATTTTCTGGCACTACTATCTCATCTACATTTATTACTTCTATTTCTTTTCCATATTTCTCTTTAGCTTCTATAACATTTTTATAATTCTTATTAGTTGCATAAATATATTGAGGTTTTGCATCTTCAAATACATAAAGAAGTTGTTCTGCTGTATAACCTGCATCTAATACAACTCCTATTCCTTTTGAATTCCATACAGAAAAAAGTGCTTCTATTATCTCAGGTCTATTTTCTATATATACAACAACTTTATCACCTTTTTTTATTTTTAATAATGTGGAATAATACTTTATTCCTGTTATTAGCTCCTTATATGAATATTCTCTATCCTTATATATAATAGCTGCTTTTCCCCTGTCATGTAAAAAATTCATTACTGCCTCCTGTTGTCAGAGATATCTTACAGATTATCTATCATCTCTTCCAATTGTTTTCTATCTTTATTATTTAAATCTATTCCAGATTTTAGTTTTTTTAAAACTTCACTTTCTTGTGCACTCATGCTTTTTTCCAAAACCTTTATAAGCATTTTTACATAAAAATTCATACTCATCTCCTTTTATCCTTTGAGGATATATCCCACTCCTCTTACTGTATATATTAATTTATCTTTGTGATCTTTATCTATTTTTCCTCTCAAATGAGTCATATATACATCTACTATATTGGTATTACTTGTAAAGTTTATACTCCATATTTTTTCTTTTATCATTGTTCTACTGAGAACAAGATTTTTGTTTCTCACCAAATATTCAAGAAGAGAAAATTCTTTATATGTAAGCTCTATAAGTCTGTCTCCTCTTCTCACCTCTCTTGTAAGGAAGTTTATTGATAAGTCTTTTATTGTAATTACATTATTTCCTGCAGCAGAGCTTTTTACACTTCTTCTTATCACTGCTCTTATTCTTCCTAAAAGTTCTATAAAAGAAAAAGGTTTGACTATATAGTCATCAGCTCCTGCATCTAGAGCCTCTACTTTTTTCTCTATTTTATCTTCAGAAGATATGAAGATTATCCCTGATTCGATATTCTCCTTTCTTATTTTCTCACATAATTCTATTCCTGTTTTATCTCCAATTATAGTATCAAGTATTATAAGCTCATAATTACCAGATACTGCATGATAATAGGCATCTTCCCAGTCAGAACTATCCTCTGCTGAATACCCTGCTTCTTTTAACCCTTTTTTCAAATATTTTTTTATATCTATATCTTTTTGCACTATAAGAATATTCATTTATTCCACCTTTTATGTATGGATAATATTGTAAATAGAAAGATAATTAAGAACACTTCCTCCTATTACAAACATATGCCATATAGAATGAGCAAATTTAAGTTTTTTCATTGCATAAAATATTACTCCTACTGTATAAACAACTCCTCCTGTTACAAGAAGATTCAAAGAAACAGGACTTAAAGAATTTTTAAGATCTTTAAATACAAATACTACTATCCATCCCATAACTATATATAATAAAGTAGAAATAATTTTAAATCTTCCAACAAAGAATATTTTAAATATTATACCTAAAAAAGTCAATCCCCATTGTACTGCAAAAAGTATCCATCTGCTTTTACCTTCAACTACAGTAAGAAGATAAGGTGTGTATGATGCAGATATCAATACATATATTGCCGAATGATCAAGTATCTTGAATATTTTTTTTGCTTTTCCTTCTTCCAGCAAATGATAAGTTCCAGACATAACATACATAAGAATAAGAGCAGCTCCAAATATAGAAGAACCTACTATATAATTTGAATATCCTGTTCTAACTGCATGCACTATTAATGTGACACACCCCGCTATTGCCATTCCTGCACCTATATAATGAGTTATAAAGTTAAATTTTTCTTCTAATTTATTGTAATCCATATTACTCAGCTCCTTTCAAAAAATATAACCATCCTTTTTTAAGTATTTTCTTTTTTATATTATATCATATTTTAAATCCAACTTTTCAAAATAAATCAGCTCTAAGATTTATATATTTTCTATATAAACCTAGTTTCTATATTTTTTTATTTTACATTATACCATAAAAATCATAAAAGGGATATTGTTCTTTCAACCAATACCCCTAATAGTCTTTTAATGTATTTTTTTCATACTAATATAAAGCAATATGTCCATCTGTTCTAGGTTCAGTTCCTCCTACAAGAACTCCATTTTCCATTCTCCAGATGATCTCTCCTCTTCCCATCATAAGTGGATCATAAAGAACTTTTATATCATGTCCCATAGCTGCAAGCTCATATGCTATATGCTCAGGAACTCCATGTTCAAGTTCTATATTTTTCTTTCCTACCCATTGCCATCTTGGTGCATCTAATGCTGCCTGTGGATTCATTAGGAAATCTACTGTATTAGTTACTACCTGTACATGTCCTTGCGGCTGCATAAATCCTCCCATTACTCCAAATGGGCCTACAGCTTTTCCATCTTTTCCAAGGAATCCAGGAATTATTGTATGATATGGTCTTTTTGCTGGTCCTACACAGTTTGCACTTTCAAGGTCAAGGTTAAAGTTATTTCCTCTGTTATGAAGAGCTATTCCTGTTCCTGGTACTACCATTCCAGAACCAAATCCCATATAGTTGCTTTGAATATATGATATCATATTTCCTTCATTATCTGCTGCTGCAAGATATACAGTTCCTCCACAGAATGGATCTCCTGCTTCTGGCATTATTGCTGTATTTCCTATAAGTTTTGCTCTATCCTCTGCATATGCTTTAGATAGCAGCTGCTCAACTGTTACTTTCATAAATCTAGGATCAGCTACATATTTTTGTACATCTACAAATGCAAGTTTCATTGCTTCTATCATTGTATGATATGATCTTACTGTTTCTCTCGCTTCAAACTGGAATCTATCAAGAATATTAAGTGCCATAAGAGCGCTTATTCCATGTCCATTTGGTGGAAGTTCATAAACATCATATCCATGATATTTTACAGAAATAGGTTCTACCCATTCTGCTTCAAACTCCTCTAAGTCATCTTTTCTAAGGTATCCATTATATTTTTTAGAGAATGCATCTATTTTATCTGCAAGCTCTCCTTTGTAGAAAGCATCTGCATAAGTATCACCTATCATTTCCAAAGTATCTGCATGATCAGGAAGTCTTACTATATCTCCTATCTCAGGACATTTTCCATCTTGAGTAAAAGTATCAAACCAAGGTTTAAATTCTTCTCCCTCTTCTTTTCCAAAGTTAACAGCTGCTTTCTTCCAAAGTTTAGCAACATTTACAGGTACAGCATACCCTTCTCTTGCTAACTTTACAGCTGGAGCTACAACTTCACTTAAAGGAAGTTTTCCAAATTTCTTGCTTAATTCTGCCCAAGCTTTAGGTATTCCAGGTACATTTACAGGAATAAATCCATATTTAGGCATCTCTTTCAATCCTTTGTTTAAAAGGTCTTGAGCTTCAATAAGCTTTGGTGAAGGACCGCTGGCATTAAGTCCATACATTTTATTATTTACACTAAGGATAGCAAATCCATCTCCACCTATTCCATTACCTGTAGGCTCTACAACAGTAAGAGCAGCAGCAGTGGCAATAGCAGCATCGATTGCGTTTCCTCCTTTTTTTAGTATTTCAAGTCCAGCCTGTGCAGCAAGTGGAGATCCAGTTGCCACCATACCATTTTTAGCATACATCACATTTCTTCTTGATGGATATGGATAAATAGTAGAATCAAATTTTAACATCTTATTCCTCCCTAATATTCATAATTATATGTTATTAAAAAATTAAAGCATTTTAACAAATTCTCCTGCTACAATTACTGATAATGTAGTTACAGAAGCCAGTCCAGCAACAACATATGCAGGTGTAAGTTTTGACATTATAAACTCATGTTCTTCTTCATCTTCTGCCACAGCAGTAGCTATCTCATTACAAATAAGATAAGTTGCTGGGAATCCCAAAAGCTGAGCAACAACTATACCCATAGCCAAATTTTTAGACCCAACAAGTTTCCATATTGGAAGTATTTGTGTAAATACATATAGCCCAATCATTGTTGCACCAAATATAACTATCAGATAATATCCCATAACTATCAGATCATCAAATTTTATCTTAGCAAGCGAAGGAATAATCTGAGCAAATGTCAGCATTGAGAAGAAACCAGACATTTTACCTCTATCAAGTATTCTTGGTGGAATTATTCCTAAATATGCAAGTACAGCAGCTATAACCAATGACCAGATAGTAGCTCCAACCCCAGTGTACTTAGCAAGTATTGATGCAAAATAACAGCATATAGCTGTTACTGCAAAACATACATAAACAGTAAAATACTTATCATATTTTTTATACCATTCTTTTTTTACTTCTTCTTTTTTCTCCTTTCCCCCAGAGACTATTATTTTTTCTCCATCAGCTTTTTTCAGTCTGTAATCTGCTATTATTACTTTCGCTTCTCTTAAACCAAAAAATGATGCTGGTGGTGTTCCAACAAATTTTTGAATAGCATAAGCAAATGTACCAAAAGCTGCTGCTGTTACAAATCCTTTTTCAAGAGCTCCATTTACCATGATATTTGTAGCAACAATCCCCCCGTTTAATACAGGAATACTAACTATAGCCACTTCTTTTCCTACAATTGGCATTACAAGGAAAACTGCAATACAAGTTATTACCATTCCTATGAAAGCCATTAAAACAGTTTTCCATTCCTCTATCAACTGTTTTACATTTACCATACTTCCCATATGGAATACTAATATAGGACTTGCTAAAGTTGCTACTTTGTCTAATTGCGCTTTTGCAATTAGATCTGAAGGTATAATCCCTGTCATAAACAAGATAAGAAATCCCATCAAAGCAATGAATACTGATGAAAGTTTAGCTTTTGTTGCAACTCCTAAAATGTCTCCAATTGCAAATAAGCCAGCTACAATACTAAGCATCAAAAATTTTTCCATTTCTACTTCCCCCTTGTAGATTTATTAATACTTTTACAAAAAAGTATTTACTAAGATATACCTTGAAAAATATATTTTTACAAATATAATTTCTATATCATAATAATGCATCTCTTATATTTTTCGTATACAATATATTATTTTTAGTATACAAAACTTAACAGTAATAAAATATTGGTGTAAATTTACTATGAAATAAAAAAAAATGGAATTTATTTCCATTCTTTTTTTATTTTTATATAGATATTTTATCAAAAGTTTTTACAACATACTCAGCTGCATTATCTAAATGCTCTTCTAAAGCAAGGTAGATTTTATCATTATTTTTTTCTTTTAAAGCTAATATTATTTTTTCATGCTCATCAACTGTTTCCTGCATATTGGGATTTGTTTTCTTAAATATGTTCATATAAAATGATAATTCAGAAAGTATTTTTAAAGATAATTCCTTTTTAGATAACGAATAAAGATAATTATCAAATTCTTCCAACGTTTCTGAAAATTTTGCAAGATTATTAGTAGTAGTATATTTTTGACTTTTTGCTATTATTTTTTCAACTTTTTTTATATGTTTATCTGTCATTATATCTTTTATTTCTTTATATATTATGTATTCAAGTTCTAGTCTTATCTCATATATTTCTTTTACTTTATTTGAATCAAACTTTTTTAGAAACACACCTTTAAAAGGTATTCTTTCAATTATCCCCATCATTTCTAATTTACTTAATGCTTCTCTCAAGGGTGTTCTGCTTATATTATATCTGATAGAGTATTCATTTTCATTTATCTTTTCTCCAAATTTTATATTACCATTTATAATATCATTCTTTAATGCTTCAAATACAAGTGTTCTTCTATCCATAACCTCTATAGCATTTTCTCTCATATGTTACACTCCTTAATAAAATTTACCCAAAAATTGATTCTCCCACAATAATTTTATCATACTTTTTCTTTTTAATCTAGGATTTCAAATTAAATTCTACTAAAAAAATCAATAATAATAAAATATTTTCAAATTTTACATATTTTTTTATATATCTAATAATCCACAAAATATACTTTATAAAAAATTATATGCTATATAGAATAATTTTTGAGTCATTGTCATTTTTTCCAAACAACAATTTTTTAGATATATTATCTACATTTTAAATATTAAAATAAATCAAAAAAAATTAAAATAATACATTTATATCAAAAAAAGTATTGACAAATCACTGATTATCTATTAAACTTTGTTTAAGAAATCGTATACAATATTCTAAAATTAAAAAAGTTGTATACAATCTTTAAAGGGCATATATTAAATTAAAATGGGGGGTTATCTTTATGGAAAACCAAGCAAAAAAGGTTTCATCTGGTCAGGCTATGCTTATTCTTATTATTTCGATACTTGTTATCATATTAGGAATAAAAGTTGTTAAGGCACCTACTGCTATTATTTTATTATTTGGAGGAGTTATCACTGTTATAATTTCTACTATCTTTGGAATTGAATATTCTAATATCCAAAGTGATATAGTGAAAACTATAACTACTATGGCTGTTCCTATCCTTATTGTTCTATCTGTTGGAGTTTTAGTTGGGGCATGGATGATTTCTGGAACTGTTCCTCTTATGATATACTATGGAATGAAAGTTCTTAGTCCAAGTCTTTTCTTGGTAATGGTATGTATAATTTGTACATTAATGTCAGTTATGGCTGGAACATCTTGGGGAACAATAAGTACCGTTGGTATTGCATTTATGGGAGTTGCTGTTGGATTGGGAATATCTTTACCTTTAACAGCTGGAGCTGTTGTTAGTGGAGCTATCTTCGGAGATAAACTTTCACCTTTGTCTGATTCTACTGTACTTTCAGCAGCAGTTTGTGAAGTTAATCTTTTAGAGGCAATAAAGCATTCTTTTAAAACAACTTTACCTGCATTTATAGTAGCATTGATAATGTATTTTGTGATTGGTCTTCAATATAAAGATGGAGTTATTGGTGGAGAAAGTTATGATCTTATTATGGGAACTCTGGAAAAAACATTTACATTAAATCCATTGTTACTAATTCCACCAGTATTGGTTTTAGTCCTTATTATCATGAAAAAACCTACATTACCAGTATTTACTATTGGAATTATTGCTGGTGGTATTTTAGCTATGATATTCCAAGGTTCTTCATTAAATCAGGTAGCAGGAGCTCTTTCTAATGGATATACTGCTAAAACTGGTGTAGCTATTGTTGATAAAATGCTTGTTAGAGGTGGACTGAACAGTATGCTTAGTACAGTTGCTCTTCTTATAGCTTCAGCTATATTTGGTGCTCCATTGAGAACAGCAGGAGTTGTTGATATTCTGCTTGAAAAAATAACTAACATAGCTAAAACTGGTAAATCAATGATGGTTGGAGTATTTATTTTACACTCTCTATTCTTTACAATAACTGGAAGTTACTATGTAACTTATTCAGTTCTTGGGCAAATGGTAAGAGGTTTATTTGATTCTTATGGATTAAAAAGAAAAAATTTAGCTAGAATACTTTTAGATACAGGTACTGGATTTGCTCCAATTGTTCCATGGAGTGTTACAGGTGTGTTTGTTGCAACTACTCTTGGAGTAAAAACAATGGATTTTATTCTATATGCTCCAGTCACTTATTTAAGTATAATAATTTCTTTTATCTATGTAATTACAGGATTCACTATTGAAAAAGTTGATGGGAATAAACAATAAAAAATTAATTTTAAGGCAGAGAAATAACAGACAGGGGAAAAGCATCAGTGCTTAAAAAATAAAAAGAATAAAACTTAAAACTAAACCTAAAAAATAAACTATATTGGGGGTTAATATTATGATAAATGAAAATTTGATCAAAGAGTACTGGTATGATATGATAAAAATCAGAAGCATTACTGGAGAAGAAGCAAAGCTTGCTGAATATGTTTCTGAAAAATTAAAAGAATTTGGACTTGAACCTAAAATGAGTTATTATGAAGGGGATAAAGAAAAACAAAGTCCCTCTGTATATGCTGTTTTAGATAGTGGAAAACCTGGTCCTAGAGTTATGCTTATTGGTCATATAGATACAGTAAAAGTAGCAAATGGATGGAATACTGATCCTTTTACTCCCACTGAAGATGGAGATAGAACATATGGTCTTGGTGCTATGGATATGAAAGGTGGACTTGCTGCTATTCTTGCTACTGCAAAATACTATTCAGAAAATAAAGATAAATTTACTGGAGAACTTGTTCTTGCTTTTGTATCAGATGAAGAAAATCTTTCTAAAGGAACTTATCAATTAGTTAATGAAGGATTAAGTGCTGATATGGCTATAATGGCTGAATGCAGGTTTGACAATATGGCTATTGGTTTTAGAGGAAGATACAGCATTGAAGTTACTGTATCTGGAAAGGCTGCTCATGCTAGTCATTATCCAAATGTTGGAGAAAATGCTCTTATCTCTGGAAGTAAGCTAGCAATAGCTATAGAAGAACTTCCTACTATTATCCATCCAACTCTTGGTGGAGGAACTTGGGTAGTAAGAAGTATAGAGGGTGGAGTAAAAAATGCTCTTATAGTTCCTGAAAAATGTGATCTATTCATAGACAGATACACTGTTCCTGGAGAAACTTATGAAGTTTGTGAAAAACAAATACTAGAGGCTGCTGAAAAATTAGGATTAGCTGGTAAAGTAGATGTAAGGTTAAAACCTAGAAACTCAGCATATATGGAACCATTTGCATTAGAAGAATCTCATATATTAGTTCAAACTGTAAAAGAAACATTCAAAGAAGTAACTGGTAATGAAATCAGAATAGAATTTGACAAATCAGTTTGTGACTCTAACATATTAGCTAACTCTTTAGATATTCCTACAGTAACTTTTGGACCTTCTGGAGGAAATATGCATGGAGCTAATGAATATGGACATATCCATCAAGTACTTGCTGCCACAGAAATTTATATAAAAACAGTTTCAAAGCTTTCAAAATAATCATTAAGTATCCCTAAAACAAAGAACACCAAAAAAGCTGACTTGAAGATTTTCTTCTTGTCAGCTTTTTTCTATAAAAAGAACTATCTGATTAGAACAGATAGTTCTTTCTGGGATTTTACCTTCTAAATTATAATTACCAACTAAAATTTACCCAAAATGCAAGTAAGGATATTTATCCTTATTATTTTCTGCCTGTAAATCTTCTGTCTACCAAAGTATATTTATATGGATTAAAAGCTATCTTAGCTAATTTAAAATTCTGTATTCCCATAGGTATTCCTATTATTGTTATACATTGTAATATTCCAGCTATGATATGTGATATTGCCAGCCATATTCCTAAAAGAATTATCCATAAAAATGCTGATATTGGTCTTGGTAGCTCTCCATATTCAGTTTTTAGTACTATATCCTTTCCAAAAGGTGTCAAACATGAACTAGCCATTTCAAAGCAACCCCTTGCAAATGGTATAGTTATTATAAGTACTGTACTTATTATTCCTGCTATAAACCATTCAAAAGCTAGAACTAATCCTCCTAAAAATAGCCATATAATATTTAATAATAAACTCATAATTCCTCCTTATATTTGTAATTCCAATTGATGTCTAAATTTTAATCCAGTAATTCTTTGATGCTGTTAAAAATAACACTCCTTACATCTTTATTTTCTAAAGATATCTCTTTTATAAGATTTTTAACTCTCAATCTTCTTGAATTTTCGCTGACTTCATATGGACAATCTGATTTTACCACAGGAAGATCCAATTTATTCACATATCTTATTATATCTTTTTCTTCAACAAATGCAAGTGGTCTTATTACAGTAACTCCATATTCTTTTGAAAGATAACACGGTTTCATCATTTTCATATTCCCTTGATAAAATACATTCATAAGAAAAGTTTCTATTATATCATCTTTATGATGCCCCAAAGCAAGTTTATTTATTTCCTGCTCTTTCATCATTCTATAAAGAATTCCTCTTCTTATTCTTCCGCACAAAAAACATGGATTTTTTACTTCCTTTTCTCCAAAAAGCATATCACTTAAATTTGTATGCTCCACTTGAAGTTTTAATCCCAGTTTTTCACAATACTTTTCTATTACTTCAAATGACGCTTTATCAATATTAGGGTGTATATGAATAGGAATAATTTCAAAATCTATATTAGCTATCTTTTTTATTCTTATTAAAGCATTTAGAGTAGTCAGACTGTCTTTCCCTCCTGATACCCCCACAGCTATTCTGTCTCCTGCCCCTATCATATTATATTTATGCATTGCACGACCTACAGGGCTCCATATAGTTTTACTGAAATTCTTATTTTCTATAAAATTTAATATATTATTTTCTTTTTTTATTATCTCTTCCATTATTATTCCTCTGTCTTATTAGTATCACTTTTATTTCCTCTTGTATATCCAATGACATAGTCAAGGTTGATATTCTTCATAGAATTAAAAATACTTTGCTTTATATTTGGATTTTTTTCTTCAAGTTCATTCAAAAGAATTTTTATCTCTTTTCTTTTAGAATCAGTTTTACCAGATTCCACAGGACACCCACATCCCATAGCTTCTATCTCGTTTCTTTGAGTATAGGCTATTATATCCTTTTCTTTTATGTATACCATAGGTCTTATAAGTTCCATTTTCCCACTTGTTGATTTTACCTTAGGTATCATTGTTTTTACAGTTCCTGCATAAAATATATTTATCATAGTTGTTTCTACCACATCATCAAAATGATGTCCTAAAGCAAGCTTGTTATATCCTAGCTCCTCCACTTTATTATAAAGTACCCCTCTTCTCATCTTGGCACATAAAAAGCATGGACTTTCTGGATTTTCTTTAAATGCAATCTCCCATACATTAGCTTCAAAAACTTCACATGGTATTTCAAGTTCTTCAAGATTAGCTTTAAACTGCTCCATATCCATAGCTCCAAAACCAGGATTCATTGAAATAAAAGCTACTTCAAACTTTTTGCTTCTATCTTTTTTCATTTCTTGAAATAATTTACATAAAAGAAGGCTGTCCTTCCCTCCTGATACTCCTACTGCTATTCTATCTCCATCTTCTATAAGATTAAAATCTTTTATGGCTTTTACAAATTTTGTCCATATTTTTTTTCTATATGTAGTTCTTAAACTTTCTAAAGCTATTTCTCCCTTTTTCATCTGTTCCTCCTTTTGCGATATGATATTATAATATTTTTTCCAATTTCTGTCTAGGATATGATATAATTTATTTAAACATATCTTATTTATGAAAGGAAAAATTATGACTGATATCGAAATAAAACTTATAAAATTCCTTCTTTCATCAGCTGTCTATAGTGACAGTGCTATAATGAAAAATTTAGGAATAAACGAAGAAGAGCTTGTAAAAGCTTATGAAACTCTGGAAAAAAATGGATATTTAGAATCATATGAAGCTTATGAAGCTAGAAATCCTAAAACTGACTGTTCTTCTAACTGCTGCAGTGATGGAGATTGCAGTACCTGCAATAAATGCAGTATGAACAGTACTTTTGACACTTCTAAAGTAAAGGTAATCACAGCAAAAGCAATTCGGGAATTTGAAATGGAAGATTAATTTTTTAAACTGAGCTCTTTTTAGAGCTCTTTTTTTCTGATTTTTATAAAAATAGTGAACTTTTTAAAATAAAAAATATATGGAAATAAATAAAAAAAGGCCTCCACAATTATGAAAGCCCACCTTAATAAAATTATTTATCTTTTTCTTTGAATTCTCCAAATAAAGTACTGAATGTAGTTAAGTTTTGTAATTCCGATGGAATAATTATCTTAGTAGATTTACCATCTGCAACTTTACTGAATGTTTCCATTCCTTTTATCATAAGTACTTCTTTACTTGCATCTGCTTCTTTTAATAATTTAATTGCTTCTGCCTCTGCTTTTTGTACAGATAGTATAGCTTCTGCTTTACCTTGAGCTTCTTTGATAGCAACTTCTTTTTGCCCTTCTGCTCTTAGGATAGCTGATTGTTTTTCTGCTTCTGCTCTTAAGATTTGAGATTCCTTTTCTCCTTCTGCTACAAGAACTGCTGATTTTTTTTGTCCTTCTGCTCTTAAAATAGCCTCTCTTCTTTCTCTCTCAGCTTTCATTTGTCTTTCCATTGCATCTTGAATTTCTCTAGGTGGAATTATATTTTTTAATTCTACTCTGTTAATTTTCATTCCCCATGGATCTGTAGCTTCATCAAGAATAGCTCTCATTTCAGTATTGATAGTATCTCTAGAAGTCAAAGTGGCATCAAGTTCCATATCTCCTATTATATTTCTAAGAGTAGTAGCAGTAAGATTTTCTATAGCATTCATAGGATTTTCTACTCCATATGTATATAGTTTAGGATCTGTAATCTGGAAATATATTACAGAGTCTATCTGCATAGTTACATTATCTTTAGTTATAACAGGCTGTGGTTTAAAATCAATAACTTGTTCTTTTAAAGAAACTCTTTTTGCAACTCTGTCAATAAAAGGAACCAGAAAATTTATTCCAACACTCCAAGTTTCCTTATATCCTCCAAGTCTTTCTATTACATAAGCTCTTGATTGAGGTACTATTCTCACATGAAAAGCTATTAATACCACAATAAATACAAATAGTAAAAATACAATAAATGAACTCATTTTTTTCCTCCTTAAATAAGTTGATAATACACTTAATGATACCATAAAATAACTGGAATTAAAACAGATAATTTCAAATATAATTTTCTCAATTCTGCATTTTATCTTAATTTCTAATTTTTTATCATTTAATGAAAAAAAGAGACTGAAAAAATTTCAGTCTCTGTACATTTATTATTAGAATAGTCCAGGGATATTGATTCCACCAGTTACTTTTCCCATTTCAGCTTCTGCTAATTCATCAGCTTGTCTCATAGCTTCTTTTACAGCTGAAAGAATAAGATCTTCAAGCATCTCTTTATCTTCAGCAGCTTCTTTAACTATTTCATCACTTAATTTAACTTCTAACAGTTCTTTTTGTCCATTAACTTTTACTGTAACAGCTCCTCCACCAACTGATGCTGTTAACTCTTTTGCTTTAAGCCCTTCTTGAACAATCATCATTTCTTGTTGCATAGATTGAGCTTGCTTTAATATATCCATTTGGTTTGAAGCTCCATTACCTGTTCTTCCACCCTTTAATTTTCTTACCATTGTTTTTTTCCTCCTAAAATTTTTGTTCTTCACGATTGATTATATCATAATATATCCTATTTTTTCAACCTATAAGTTTATATCATAAGGAAAATAATATATAGGCTTAAAATAAAGTTCTTTATCTAAAATAAACGAATCATATTTTTCTAATATTTTTACTGCTGGAACATATTTTTTTATAATAGAGTCATAATTAGGTGCATTTATTATCTCAACAGTATCATAATCTCTTAATTTCAAATCATCTGCAAGTCCTTTTATAGTATTTTCTAATCCACCTATTTCATCTATTAATCCTAATTCTAAGGCTTCTTCCCCTAACCATACTTTTCCTTGAGCTACTCTTTCCACATGTTGTCTATTAAGTTTTCTTCCAAAAGATACTGTATCTAAAAACTCATTATATACTTTTAAATTTGAAGCATAAAGTTTATCTCTTTTATCTGCATCAAAATCTTTCACCATAGAATAGATATCTGAATATTCTCCTTTTTTAACTTCATCTACATTAATAGATACATTCCCAAGCATTTTTTTTATGTTGGGTATTATACTTACTACCCCTATTGAACCTGTAAGGCTTTCCTTATCTGCATATATTTTTTCTCCTGAAGCAGCTATATAATATCCTCCTGAAGCGGCTACACCCCCAATTGAAATATATATAGGTTTAATTCCATTAGCTTCTATTATCTTATTGCTTATAATATTGGCTGATAATGCTGATCCTCCTGGTGAATTTATTCTTAAAACTATTCCTTTTACACTACTATCATTTAGTGCCTTATTTATCTCTTCTATTAACACATTTGGAGTTATACTTCCAGAAATTCCTCCTGAAGTACTGTCCATAAACATTGTTCCTTCAGCATATATCACAGCTATTTTATCTTTTCTCTTATTTCCATTCAATCCTAAAAGATTATTTTTTGACAGAAAAGAATTATAATTTTCAAATGAAACAAGTTTTCCATCACCAATAACTTGTTTTAGATGATCATAATACATAAATTCATCTATCAAATTTAATTTTTTCATTTGATTTGGCTCTGATGCCATTAAGTCACCATTAAGAATTTTTTCATTAATAAAATCATGATTAACTTTTCTTTCAGTTGCTATATTATTTACAAAATTATCATATTTTTTGTTATACATTCTTTCTATATTTTCTTTATACTCCTTCGATATATGTTCTTTTGTAAGATTTTCACCATATGCTTTATAGTTTCCAACATGTATAACATTAAATTCTATACCTAGCTTATCTGCTAGAAGTTTATAGTACATAAGTTCTCCATAATAACCAGTTATATTTACAGGTGCACTCATTGCAGGAGGCATAAATATATGATCGCTTTTTATAGCTAATGAATAGTTTTTATTATCAGCCATTGTCATATAAGAATATACTTCTTTTTTACTCTTCTTCAAGCTATCTAATTTTTTACCAAGCTCCTCTATCTGAGCACTGCTAAGTGATAAGTTATCGAGCTTTAACACTACTCCTTTAATATCTTTATCTCTTTCTATATAATCAAAAGTTTTTAACATAGAAAAAAAGTTAGTCTCTTGCCCTTTTAAAAACTCAGGTAAATTTTTTCCTTTTTCCTTATACTCTTTTGATAAATCTACTTCTATATAACTTCCTTTTTCAATAGTTATTTTATCTTTTTCTAATGCTGTTTTTGTAAAAAATATTCCTATTGAAAATATTACCACTAGAAACAAAAAAGCTTTTATGAAAAAAGAAAATATTTCTTTTATTACAAATAAAATTGTTCCTAAAATAAATTTCTTTAAAAAATTTAAAAATTTCACTATGCTACACCTGCCTCTACAATTTATTCCTTATAGTTTTATAATAACAGTTCCACACACTTGTGTCAAACTTTATCACTTTTTTAAAATAATTTTTCATTTAACAGATAACTTTAGAATTCTTTAATACAATGACCATATACTAAATTCTATTTTTCACCTTTCTCTACTATGAATAAAATAACATCAAAATTATTCTTTATATTTTTTTTACTTCTTTATTCTTAATATTTATTCCTATTAATTTTCTTTTTTATTTTTAAAATAAAATATTTTTTAAATTAAATATATATATTTTTATTAAATCATACTATTTTTTTACTCTTTCAATATATTTAATACTATTAATCAAGTTCTTATATACCCAGTTTCTTTCAATAATATATATAATATATTGTTTCCATAAGTAATATCAAATTGATTTTAATATCATTTCCATGTATAATTTGTTCAGATAATGACTTTTGATTTCAAATATATACAAATTGTTAAAAACAAATGATAATTTTTGATATCAAAAAGGTCAAGAATAAGTTTTAGGGAGGATTTTATGAATCAAATGAAGCAAGAAAAAAAGGGCTTTTTTAACAAGTTCCTTGATTTCATCGAAGTTGGTGGAAATAAACTTCCACATCCAGTGACACTTTTTGTGTTATTCTGTTTAACTATTATTATAGTATCTGGAATTACTGAAAAAATGGGTGTATCTGCTACTTACAATGCTTTAAACAAAAAAACTGGAAACTTTGAAGAAATAACAGTTACTGTTAAGTCTTTAACTAATGCTGCTGGTATAAGATATATATTTAACTCTATGGTTAAAAACTTTACAGGGTTTGCTCCATTAGGTACAGTTCTTGTAGGTATCATTGGTATTGGAGTTTGTGAAGGAAGCGGACTTATGTCTTCTACCATCAAAAAAGTTGTTATGGGAACTCCAAGAAGAGCTATAACTGCTATAGTTGTTTTTGCTGGAGTTATGTCTAACGTTGCATCTGATGCTGGATATGTTGTACTTGTTCCTTTAGGAGCAGTTATTTTCCTTTCATTTGGAAGACATCCACTAGCTGGATTAGCTGCTGCGTTTGCTGGAGTATCAGGAGGATTCTCTGCTAACCTTTTACTAGGAACTACTGACCCATTACTTGGAGGTATTACTACAGAAGCTGCAAGACTTATCAGACCTGATTATTTTGTTGCTGCAACTGCTAACTACTATTTCATGTTTGTATCTACATTTATCATCACTGCTTTAGGTACTATTATCACTGAAAAAATAGTAGAACCTAGACTTGGTCCTTATCATGGTGATGTTGAGCATGACATGAAAGAATTAACTGATCTTGAAAGAAAAGGATTGAGAGCTGCTGGTCTAGTTGTTCTTGCTTACCTTGCAGTTATGTTAGTTCTTACTTTGCCAGCTAATGCTGTATTAAAAATTGATGGAAGCTTAAAAGCTTGGACTTCTTCTGGACTTATTCCAGCAATGATGTTCTTCTTCTTACTTCCTGGATTAGCTTATGGATTTACAGCTAAAACTTTAAAAAGTGATAAAGATGTTGCTAAACTTATGGGCAAAGCTCTTGCTGGAATGGGTGGATATATGGCCCTTGCATTTACAGCTTCTCAATTTATAGCATACTTTGGGTATACAAATCTAGGAACTATCCTTGCAGTTAAAGGAGCTGACACTCTTAAATCAATAGGATTTACAGGATTACCATTAATTCTTGGATTCGTTCTATTCACTGCATTCATTAATCTATTTATGGGTTCTGCATCAGCTAAATGGGCAATCATGGCTCCAGTATTCGTTCCAATGCTTATGGAACTTAACTACTCACCTGAATTTACTCAAGCTGCTTACAGAATTGGAGATTCATCTACAAATATCATTTCTCCATTAATGTCTTACTTTGCAATGATAGTTGCTTTCATGCAAAAATATGATAAAGATTCTGGTATGGGAACTCTTATTTCAATGATGCTTCCATTCTCAATTTGTTTCTTACTTGGATGGACTATCCTTTTAGCTATCTGGTTTGCTTTTGGATTACCAATTGGACCAGGAGTATTTATTGAATTCAGCAAAATGTTAGGATAATAAATTTAAGAACCTGATGATTAAAATCAGGTTCTTTTTTATTTCTCTTTTTATTTTTTAAAAAATATACTATAATGTATCTTAACAAATAAAAAAATAGGAGGAAAAAATGAATTATTTGGGGGAACTCTATGCTTTAATAACAGCTTTTGGTTGGGCATTTAGCTCTATATTTTTTGAAGCAGCTTCTAAGAAAGCTGACAGTGTAACAGTTAATGTAATAAGACTTATTATGGGAATAATTATGCTTGGTTCAGTTACATTTCTCTCAAGGGGGGTATTTTTCCCAACTGATTCTACATTACACAATTGGACTTTCTTGAGTATTTCTGGAATAATTGGACTTTTTCTTGGAGATATGTTTCTTTATGAGTCTTATATCCTCATAGGGGCAAGAATATGTATGCTCTTTATGACAATGACTCCTCTTATTGTAGGTTTATTTGGATTTTTGTTCCTTGGGGAATCTCTTACACTAATTCAGACATTAGCTATGTTTATCACATGTTCTGGAGTCCTTATGGTAGTATTAAAACCTAAAAGTGAAAATCTAGAAGATAAGAAGCTTTCTCCTAAAGGAATAGCCTTTATTACAACTGCAGTTATTTTAGAAGCTCTTGGCAACATCTTTACAAAAATAGGGGCAAGGGGATATGATCCTAGTTCATCTACGCAAATACGAATGATTTGTGCTATGGGAGTATTTTTATTTTATCTCACATTTAAGAAAAAATGGGGAAGAATATTTTTCTCTTTTACTGACAAAAAACTTATGGGACTTATTTTATTAGGTACTGTTACAGCTACTGTTGGTATCACTTTTCTTATTTCTGCATTTAATTTAATAAATGCTGGTGTTGCCTCTACTTTTTCTTCTATTAGTCCAATTATAGTAATTCCAATTTCTATAATTGTTTTCAAAGAAAAAGTAAAAATTAGAGAGATAGCTGGAGCATTTGTTTCTGTTATTGGAATTGCTTTATTTTTTTTATAAGGAGGTTTTATGAATTTAAAAATTTTACCTAATGATTTTTCCATCTGTAAGATAAAAAATCTAAATGATATAAACTATGAGGATGAATTTATTTTCATTGGAAAAACTGATGAAGAGCTTTCATTAGTATGTTCTACTAAGTATGTTCCTCAAGAATATATTGAATGTGACAACAACTGGAAAGGTTTTAGAATAGAAGGAGTTTTAGATTTTTCATTGATTGGTATACTTGCTAAAATCTCTACTATTCTTGCTGATAATGGAATAAGTATATTTGCTGTTTCTACATACAATACAGACTATATTCTTTTAAAAGCTGATAAATTTGATAAAGCAGTAGAAATTTTAAAACAATCTAATTATATCTTCAAATAAAATTTTATAAATATACTTTGACTTTTATTATTAAATTTGATAAAATCCTCTTAATTTAAATCAATTATTTTAGGAGGATTTTTTTATGGATGAAACACCTGGTACGACCAACGTCATATCTCAATTATTATTTCTTTTAATTTTAACTATTGCAAATGCTTTTTTTGCTGGTGCAGAAATGGCTACAGTTTCTGTGAATAAAAATAAGATTAAAATACTTGCTGAAGAGGGAAATAAAAATGCTCAGCTTCTTCAGGAACTTTTAAAAGAACCTACAAGATTTTTATCTACTATACAAGTAGCAATCACACTTTCAGGATTTTTAGCAAGTGCTTCTGCTGCTACTAGTTTCTCCTATCCTTTAAATGCTATCATGACAAAATTAGGAATTCCTTATGGAGAAACAATTGCAATTATTATAGTTACTATTATTCTTTCATTTTTTACTTTAGTTTTTGGTGAACTTGTACCTAAACGTATTGCTTTGCAAAAAGCTGAAATAGTAAGTCTATTTACTGTAAAACCTGTTTTATTTATTTCAAAACTTACTTCACCATTTATCAAACTTCTGTCTTTTTCTACAAATTTTGTTCTTCAGATTTTAGGAATGAAAGCTGAAAATCTTGAAGAAAATATTTCCAAAGAAGAAATAAGATCTATGGTAGAAGTTGGACAAGCTAATGGAGTATTTAATGAAACTGAAAAAGAAATGATAAATTCTATATTTGAATTTGATGATATCCTAGCTTCAGAAATAATGATTCCAAGAACAGATGTCTATTCTATTGATATTGATGCTTCTATTACTGAGTATTTAGATGAACTGCTTTCAACTAAGCATTCTAGAATACCTGTATATGAAGAGGATATTGACAATATTATAGGTGTCCTTTATATAAAAGACCTTATTTTAGAAGCAAGAAATAAAGGCTTTGAAAATGTAGATATTCGTTCTATACTTCGTAAACCTTATCTTGTTCCTGAGAGTAAAAATATAGATACATTATTTAAGGAAATGCAGAAATCTAAAAAATATATTGCTATACTTATAGATGAATATGGTGGCTTCTCTGGAATAGTAACTATGGAAGACCTTGTAGAAGAAGTAATGGGAAATATTGATGATGAGTATGATGATAATGAACCTAAACTTGAAAAAATTGATAATCATATTTACTTAGTTGATGGAATTTATTCTATAGATGACCTTATAGACAACCTTGATATAGATATTATTTCTAAAAATCACAATACTATATCAGGATATCTAATAGACATATTAGGTGAAATACCTGATGATACATATCTTGATAAAGAAATAGAAGTAAATGATATTATATTTAAAATAAAAAGTATAAAAGAAAATAGAATAGATAAAATTGAACTTATTTTAAAGTAGATTTTTAATAGGAGAATAAAATGAAAAAAGCACTTTTATTTGGAATAGGAGCCTCTTTTTTCTTTTCCTTTACATTTGTCCTTAATAGACAGATGAATATAGGAGGAGGAAGCTGGTATTGGAGTTCATCTTTAAGATATCTCTTTATGCTTCCTATTTTATTTTGTATAGTAGCAACAAAAAAACAATTATCCCCAGTTATTGAAGATATCAAAAAAAATCCTGTTTCATGGTTTATATGGAGTACTGTAGGTTTTGGATTCTTTTATGCTCCTTTAAGTTTTGCTTCAGCATATGGAGCTTCATGGCTGGTAGCAGGAACATGGCAGTTGACTATTATTGCTGGTGCTCTTATGTCTCCATTTTTTTACACAATAGTTGATGGGAAAAAAATAAGAAGCCATATTCCAAAAAAGTTTCTGCTTGTTTCTCTTGTTATTTTGACTGGTATATTTCTTATGCTTTCTGAAGAAGCTAAAAAAATATCTATCATTGACAGTCTTTTTGTGGTTGTTCCTGTTCTTTTTGCAGCATTTTCTTATCCACTGGGAAACCGTAAAATGATGGAATTATGCAGCAACAGATTGAGTACTCTTCAAAGGGTATTTGGAATGACATTATGCAGTATTCCATTCTGGATAATCATTGTAATATTTGGTTTTGTGCAGACAGGACCTCCAAGCCATAATCAGCTTATTCAATCTTTTATTGTTGCTGTCTCATCTGGAGTTATTGCCACAATAATGTTTTTCAAAGCTACTGATATGGTTAAAGGAGATACTCACAAACTTGCTGTTGTAGAATCTACACAGGTTGGAGAGCTTATATTCACTCTCTCAGGAGGTATTCTTGTTTTCCATGACACTGTCCCTACTACTTTAGGAATAGTTGGAATAATCTTAGTAGCTATTGGAATGATGGTTAATAGTTTTATTCAGGAATAAATAAAATAAAAATAAAAGAGTGCCTCTTAAACAGGATTTATATCCAATCTTTGAGACACTCTTTTTTATTATTCATATTTCTTCTATGGAGCAGATTCTTATTTAATTGAGATATTGATGCCATTTTTAATATCAACATCAAATATTATAACTTTTATTTCCTATTCTGCTTCCTGTTTTATTCCTAAATTTTACTTGTTGTTTTCTAATTTTTCAAGCTCAGATTCCAGTTGATCCAGCAGTCTATCAAATTCTTTTGCTACTGCATGGAAGCTCTCCTCTTTTTCCAAATCTACCCCAGCTTTTTTCAGCTGATTCATTGGGTGATCGTTTCCACCTGATTTTAATAGTTCAAGATATGCAGAAGTTGCTGCTCCTCTTTCTTCTATTTTATATTTTTCATTAGTTATTCTGTCATATAAATTTGCTGATGAAGCAAAGCTTGTTGCATACTGATATACATAATATGGTGAATTATAAAAATGTGGTATTCTTGCCCAAACTATTTTTTGAAGTTCATCCATAGTAAGAGTTTCTCCAAAATATTGTTTAAACAGATTATTCATTATTCCACTTAATACATCTGGTGTTACTGCTTTTCCTTCTTCTACTAATTTATGAGCCTGATATTCATAGTTAGCAAATAAAGTCTGAATATAGAAAGTCCCTACTATATTTCCCAAAGCTTGTTCCAGTAATGCTATTTTTTCTTTTGGATCATCACTATTTTTTATCATATAATCAAGCATAAGTCTTTCATTAAATGTTGATGCTACTTCAGCTACAAATATTGTATAGTTAGAAGAAGCATATGGCTGGTTTTCATTAGAAAGTATTGTATGCATTGTATGTCCAAGCTCATGTGCTAATGTAAATACATCATTCATAGTAGACTGATAATTTAAAAGCATATATGGATGAACATCATAAATTCCAATTGAATAAGCTCCACTTCTTTTGTTCTCAGTTTCATATACATCTATCCAACCTTCACTAAGAGCTTTATTCATTTTTTCACTATAGTCTTTTCCTAATGGAGCTATTGAATTTAATACCATCTCTCTTGCTGTATCATATGAAAATTCTTTATTATAATCAACAATATTGATACTATTATCATAATAATGGTAATTTTCTAATCCTAAAGCTTTTTGTCTAAGTTTTACATATCTTTGAAGTGGTGCATTATTATCTATTGCTGATTTCAAAAGTGTTTCAAATACTTCAGATGGCACATTTTTAGGTTCAAGAGCCTTATCTAGTGTAGAATTATAATTTCTAGCTTTTGATGAAGCTACATCTCTTTGAAGAAGTGATCTATATATAGCTCCATAAGTATTTTTATTAGCATCATATGATCCATATAAAGCTTCAAAAGCTTTTTTTCTATCTTCTTGATTTCTGTTAGTAGATAAAACTTTTGAATAAATACCATTAGTCACTGGTCCTTTATAACCATCTGAAAGCTCTACTTCATTCCATTTTATATCTGAAATAGAAAGTTCTCCATATATATCATCTGGAGCTCCCATATATTGCCCATAATAAGATAAGAGTTTTTCTTTTCCTTCATCTAATACATGCCCTTGTAATCTATATATTTCCATCAAACTAAATTTATGTTCTTGTAAAATTTGATTTTTTTCTATCCATTTTTCCATTGTTTCTTTTGATATTTCCAATATTTCAGGTGTCATCCAAGAAGTAGCCACAGAATATTCTGTAAGTATTGCCATTATTTCCTGTAATTTTATAGAAGCTATTTCATCTTTTGAATTAATGTCTTTCAACATATATGGATATATATACAATTTTTCTATTGTTCTGCCTATTTTTTCTTCCAATTGAATCATTTCTGTAAATTTTTCAGAACTATATTTTATTTTCCCTTTATATTCCGGAACTTTTTTCATTAATTCTTTTGTTTGCTCAAGTTCTCTGTTCCATGCTTCCCAATTTGGATAATATTCTTCTAAATTCCATTTATATTTTTTATCTATATCTTCCCTTTTTAAAATTTTCTTTTCCATTTTTTCTCCTTCTTTCTCTTCTTGTTTTTCTATTTTTATATCTTCATTATTATGATTTTCTTTTCCCTTTCCTTCATTTTGAAAATAAAATTTTGCACCTATGAGTGCAGCTAAAAATCCAATTACAAATATCTTTTTTATAGTCTTTACCCCCTATTATTACTAATCATATACTTTTTTATTATAGCATACTTTTACAAAAAAATCTTGACAAAAGTAACAACTTAGTTATAAAATAAAGTTGTTACTTTTAAAAAAAGAATTTTTTGTTTATAGTCGAATAATAAATTAATATAAGTTTTAATTCACAAGAGGAGGTTTTATATGAAGAAAAAAATACTTACTTTTATTTTCACTGGTTTTCTTACATTAGTATTCTTAGGATGTGGTGGAAGTGATAAAAAAGAGGTACGTTTTGCAGATGCAGGATGGGACAGTAATAAAGTTCACAATGCTGTTGCAGGTTTTATTATAGAAAACGCATTTGGATATACTTGGAGTGAAGTTCCTGGTTCTACGCCTATTTTGCATGAAGCAATTAAAAGTGGTGAGATAGATATACATATGGAAGAGTGGACTGACAATATTCCTAGCTATTACCCAGATCTAAAAGCTGGACTTTTTCAAGAATTAGGGGTTAACTTTGATGATAACAGACAAGGAATATATGTTCCTAAATATGTAATAGAAACTATGGCTCCTGATCTTAAATCTGTAAAAGATCTGCCTAAATACAAAGAACTTTTCAAAGATAGTGAAAATCCTGAAAAAGGACGTATTTATGGTGCTATTCCAGGTTGGGAAATAGATAATATTATGTATAAAAAATATGAAGCTTATGGTTTAGATAAGGATTTTGTATATTTCAGACCAGGTTCAGATGCTGCCTTATCTGCTGCTTTTACAGCAGCATATGAAAAGAAAGAACCAATTGTAGGCTATTACTGGGAACCAACTTGGTTGTTAGGTAAATATGATTTTGTCCTTTTAGAAGATGAGCCATATAATGCTGAAGCATTTCTTGAAGGGAAAACTGCTTGTCCATCTGTAAAAGTAACTATTGGTGCAAGTAATAAATTTAAAGAAAAATCTCCAGAAATTGCTGCTTTTCTTAGCAAATATCATACTTCAAGTAAATTGACATCTGAAGCTTTAGCACATATGCAGGAAACTGGAGATAACTACAATGCTACTGCTAAATGGCTTCTGAAAAACAATGATAACTTAATCGATCAATGGCTGGATGCTGATAAAGCAGCAGCTGTAAGAAAAGCTTTAAATTAATAACAGGAGGACATTATGGATTGGATTTTTAATTTCCCCTTCAAATTGAATATAGATGTTGCTCTTATTGATAAAACTGTTAAAAATTTTAGTATTCAATTTAGTGGATTTTTTAATGTTATAAAAAATATTTTAAATGGATTGATAGGTGGTATATTGACCATACTTAATTTTATTCCTTGGTGGGTACTTGTTTTTCTTGTATTCATTGCTGGATGGAGACTTACAGGTAAATTAAGAAATGGAATACTTTATAGCTGTATGCTTTTTTTCATAGGAGTAATTGGACTTTGGGATTTAATGAATGATACACTTTCTATTGTTCTTGCTGCTGTATTTATATCTCTTTTGCTTGGATTCCCAATAGGAATATTAATTTCTGGTAATGAGAAAATAAACAGTTTTGTAAGACCTATACTTGATACAATGCAGACAATGCCTGTCTTTGTCTATCTTATTCCAGCAGTTCTTTTCTTTGGACTTGGAAAAGCTCCAGCAGTTATTGCTACTACAATATATGCTATAGTTCCTGTTATCCGACTTACAAGTCATGGTATCAGACAAGTAGATAAAGAAGTGGTTGAAGCTGCAAGAGCATTTGGTTCTACAAAATTTCAGACATTATGGAAAGTACAAATACCTCAAGCTCTTCCTACCATCATGACTGGTGTAAACCAGACATTGATGATGGCTATGGCTATGGTTGTTACATGTTCAATGATTGGTGCTAGTGGTCTAGGTATGGAAGTCCTTATAGGGGTAAATCGTATTGAGATAGGCCGTGGTCTTGTTGCAGGAACTGCTGTTGTTATAGTAGCTATTCTAATGGACCGTATCACTCAGGCATGGATCAATAGAAGCGAGGTGAAGAAAAAATAATGAACAAAAATATAGAGAATGATGCACATGATGAAAAATATATTTTAAGTGTAAAAAATTTAACAAAACTTTATGGACTTAATAAAAATGAAGCAGTAAAAATGCTCAAATCTGGAGCAGAAAAAAATGAGGTTTTTAAAAAAACTGGTGTAACTTCTGCTATCTGGGATATGTCTTTTGATGTAAAACAAGGAGAAATCTTTGTTATTATTGGTCTTTCTGGCTCTGGTAAATCTACAGTTATTCGTTGTTTAAACAGACTTCATAATCCAACATCTGGTACTATCCTATTTGATGGTAAAGATATTGGAAAATTTTCTCAAAAAGAGCTTATAGATTTTAGAAGAAATAAAATTTCAATGGTATTCCAAAATTTTGGTTTGATGTCTCATAGGGATGTCATAAGTAATATTGAATACGGTCTTGAAATCAAAGGTATTTCAAAAGAAGAAAGAGAAAAAAAAGCTATGGAAGTATTAAAAATGGTAGGTCTTGAAGGACTAGAACATACAAATATCAATAGTCTTTCTGGTGGAATGAAACAAAGAGTTGGAATTGCCAGAGCTTTGGCTAACGATCCTGAAATACTTCTTATGGATGAACCATTTTCAGCTCTTGATCCATTAGTTCGTAGCGATATGCAGTTTGAACTATTATCAATACAAAAAAAACTAAAGAAAACAATAGTATTTATTACTCATGATATAAATGAAGCTTTTAAACTTGGTGATAAAGTTGCCATTATGAAAGATTCAAGACTTATTCAGTTAGACACACCAGAAAATATGTCAGCTAATCCAGCTGATGATTATGTCCGTCAATTCATTGACAGTGCTGATAAAACTAAAGTTATAAGTGTAAAGCAGATAATGTTTAATCCTTCTTGTATAATTCGTTTGAAAGAAGGTGCAGGTATTGCTATTCGTGAAATGAAAAGCAACAGAGTTTCAAGTGCTTATGTTATAGATAATCATATGAAATTTTTGGGAATAATAACAATTGACAATGCTCTTAAATGTAGAAATGAAAATGGATTTCTTTCTGATTATATATTCAATGAAATTCCAACTACATCTTCGGATGCACTAATAAACGATATTCTTCCTATTGCTGCAAATACTAAATTCCCTATTGCAGTTATTGATAATGGAGAGCTTATGGGAATAGTTTCTAAGGCATCTATACTATCTACATTAATCTAAAATAGAATTTATTTGATATTTTATTTTCTTTTTTCAAATGCTACAATATATAATTAAAAACTTCTAAATTATTATTCAATGAAGCCGAAAATTACAAAGCGGCTTCTTTTATTTTATTTAAAAACTTCTAAGTTACTATTCAATCTGTTTCGGCTTCCGACCATTCAAGCCTTAGTTTATATTTAAAAACTTCTAAGTTACTATTCAATATTAATTGAAGCATATTGTAAAGAGGTATTACCAGAATTTAAAAACTTCTAAGTTACTATTCAATTTTTTAAACTTATTCCATTTAGATTTAAGTATACTTTATTTAAAAACTTCTAAGTTACTATTCAATGCTCATAAATTCACAACTTTTACTTTTCAATATTTTCTCTACTGCTCTAATTATACCATCTCATTTTAATTTTTTCCAACCTAAATAAGTATTTAATTCTTTTCGTTTTTTTCTCCTATTATAATCTAAATTTCTAAATTTAAAATCAAAAATTGTTTTTTTAACTTGGAAATTAAAAAAATCCACTAACCAAAATTCTTTAATCAATGGATTTATTTTAACTAATCTATTTTCTTATTTATTGTCACTTCTCTATCTAGTGGAAGAACTTTATTTAAAATCACTCCTGCAAGAGCTGCAAGAGCAAGTCCTGAAAGAGAAACTGTTTTCCATATAACAATATTATCTACTGCTATTCCAAACACAAATATCAATGATGCTATAATAAGATTTCTTGAATTAGAAAAATCTAATCCTGCATCCACTAATGTTCTTGCTCCTACTGCAGATATCATTCCAAATAATATTATTGAAACTCCCCCCATCACTGGAGCAGGTATAGTTTGAAGAATAACTCCAAATTTTCCTAAAAGTCCTAAGATAATTGCATAACATGCTGCTATTCTTAAAATTGAAGGATCATAAACTTTAGTTACTGCTAAAACTCCTGTATTCTCTCCATAAGTAGTATTTGCTGGCCCACCTAGAAGTCCTGCCACAATTGTAGCAACGCCATCTCCCATAAGTGTTCTATGTATTCCAGGATCTTTAAAGAAATCCTTTCCTACAACAGCACCATTTGTTGTAATATCTCCGATATGCTCAATAAAAACTACCAAAGCTATAGGAGCTATTGCAAGTATCGCACTTAAAGAAAAAGCTGGAAGTGTGAAAAGATCAGCAGCAGCTTCAGCTGAGAGTCCCAGCCAGTTTGCCTGTGCAATAGGTTCAAAACTTACAAGCCCCATACACATAGCTACTATATATCCCAATGTTACAGATATTAAAATGGGAACAAGTCTAAAAAATGATTTCTTCATTATTGTTATACTAATCATAGAAATAATAACTACCAAAGCTATTATTAAACTTTTTGGTTCAAACTTTCCATTTGCATATCCTGCCATATTTAGAGCTACTGGACTCATTCTAAGTCCTATTACCATTATAATTGGCCCTGTTACTACTGGTGGAAAAAAAGATTTAATTTTTTCTACACCAAAAACTTTTACTAAATAAGCCATTATTAAATAAATAAATCCTGCAGCTATAACTCCACCTTTTACAGCTCCTATTCCTTCTTCTTTCAATACCAAACTTAAAGCACCTATAAAGGCAAAAGACGATCCCAAAAATACTGGAACTATCCTTTTAGTGCAAAAGTGAAATATCAATGTCCCAGCTCCTGCTGCTATAAGTGCAATTGAAGGATTTAACCCAGTTAAAAAAGGAACTAAAACTGTTGCCCCAAACATTGCAAGAACATGCTGCGCTCCTAATAAGAGTTTTGTTTTACTTCCTATTTTTTCCATACTATTTTCCATTTTTCCCCCTTTTAAAATATATTATTTAAAACTTTATTTTTCCTTAAAAAAAGGATAGTACTGAGACTACCCCTTTAATTTATTTAAAAATTTTTCTTCATTTACTATAAATCTCTCATGCTTTCCTTCTCCAACTAAAGTGTCCTTATGATACACTTTTACAGAAAATTCAAGTTTCTTCCCATCAATTTTTTCAAGAATAGATATACATCTAATTTTATCTCCTACAAGATTAGCCTTTAAATGTTTTATATTTACTGATATTCCTACTGTTGTTTCTCCTGCTGAAAGTTCTTTTTGTACCAACTCAAATGAGGTATTTTCCATAAATGCTATAAGTATTGGTGTTGCAAAAACATTTAAAGCTCCTGATGCAATTTTAGCTGCTGTTTCATTTTCATTTACTATTTTTTCAAGTGTTAAGCTCATTCCTTCTTTCAGCATTATTACCCTCCTGATATTAAATTCTCGAAAATTATACTACAATAATGCGTTTCTGTCAATAGTTTACTTCAATGTATCTTTTTTTAGTTTAGGTTTTCTTCCATTCAAGGCCATATACCCTATCCATAAAATAATATAAGAAAAGTATATTCCTAAATTATTTTTCTTTCTATTAAAATATTCAAATATTTTATAACCTGTTCTTAATACTCCTACAACATATTTATCATCTGATTCTTTTGTTGAACTTACTAAAAGAACTCCAAAATATGCTGCAATTATTAATAATGATACTCCTATAGCAATCCATACTTTCAACATATATTACCCTCCTATATCAGTCTATTCACTTAATACTATTCCCATCAATTTCCCTGTATCAAAAGTCACTTTGCATATATCCTCTATGGCTATATTGCTCATACAAATGGAATCTCCCTGATGGAGTGTATATTTATTTAATGGATATTTAAATCCTTCTAATGTAAGTCCTTCAACTTTTTCAGAAAATGGGACAAAAGAAATAGTTTTTCCATTCAATTCTGTTAATTCAGCTTTTTTTTCAATAGAGAATATTCTTTCTTTTTCTGTTACAAACATAAGATTTTTAAATTTGAAAATAAGATTCAGATTAGTTAACGAATGGTCTATTCTTCCTCCTAATCCTCCAATTACAACAATCTTATCATAGCCCAGCTTGGAAATATGCTGTAATATTAACTCACCATCTGTATAATCTTTATCCTTAGGAAATTTTTTTATTGTTACATTATTAATACGATATTTTTCTATAATTTCCTTTGTTACAGAATCAAGATCTCCCCATATTTCTAATGGTAAAATATTTAAAAACTCCAAATGGTTAGCTCCACCATCTGCACAATAAATATCCCCTTTTTTTTCATTTATTAATTTTGTATAAAATTCCTTACTTCCTTCAAGCTGCCCATTAAAAAATACATATGCTATTTTCATTTTTACCTCTATTTTTTAATCATCATCCTCTGATATTTCTACTACTATAAATATAGGAAGATGATCTGATATTTTATCTTTCATAAGTCTATATTGTCCCTGTGTAAAATCTAAAGCTCCACTTTTTCCAGTAAATTCCTTAGTATATATTGTAGAAAGAAACATATTATCATAAGAACTTGCCAGACTTTTCTTTCCTAGTGTAGTTTTAATAGTTGGACTTAAAGCATATATTATCTTATCTGGATGAGAAAGTAATTTTTCAAATGATTCATCAAATCCTGAAAGATTGAAATCTCCAGCAATAATAACATCATTTTCTTCTGAATCCATATTTTGAAAATAGTCATACACTTCATTCATCTTAAAAGCTTCTGCTCTTCTTGCACTTTCATTTTTTCCAAATACTGAATGAACAAGAACAAATGTAAAATCAAATTCTCCTATTTTAAAATCTGCTCCATATGGTGGTCTTGCAAATTTCTCTTCTACATCTTTATAAAAACCTCTTTCTTTTAAAAATTCTACTTTATCTTTTTTCCATACATAAGCAAAATATTCCTTATAACTATTCTTTCCTACTGGATATGGAGATATATGATAATCCCATTTCTCCCCTGAAACTTTATTCAAAGCATTAACAAGCTTTTCTACCCCTTCTATATCCATTACTTCTATAAGTCCTGCTATATCAAACATTTCAAGAGCCTGAGCTGTCAAAGTATAATCTTTCTGACTTTTTCCAAGTCTTAATGTGTTAAAAGACGCTATATATCCTTCTTGAGCAAAAATTACTGCTGTTAATATAAAATATATAAAAATCAATTTTATTTTTTTCATATTTCACACACCTTTTTTACAAAAAATACTATTATATTAATTTTACCATATTTTAGTCAAGAAACAATGAGAAAAATTGACTTTTTTTTATTTTTGAACTATAATTTCTTAACATGGATAGTTAATTCCATATAAAAAATGAGGGGATGATATATATGATTGCGGCATTTTTTGATATTGATGGAACAATTTATAGAAATTCTCTTCTGACTGAGCATTTTAAAAAACTTATAAAATATGAATTGTTGGATTTCAGAGAATACGATACAAGAGTAAAGGAAGCTTTTAAACTCTGGGATGAAAGGGTTGGAGATTATGACAAATATCTTCTTGGCCTCACACAAACTTATGTTGATGCTATAAAGGGACTTTCTACAAAATACAATGATTTTGTGGCAGATCAGGTAGTAGAATTAAAAGGGAATAGAGTTTATTCTTACACAAGAAGTATGATAAAATGGCATAAAGAGCAAGGACATAAAGTTATTTTTATTTCTGGAAGTCCAGATTTTTTAGTGTCCAGAATGGCTAAAAAATGGAATGCTGATGATTTTTGCGGTTCTATATACCATGTAGAAAACGGAATCCTTTCTGGAAAGATTTCTCCAATGTGGGATTCAGAAAATAAAATGAAATCTATAGATATGTTTTGTAAAAAATATGGTATTGATTTAATGAAAAGTTATGCTTATGGTGATACTCATGGGGATTACAGTATGCTACTTAGTGTTGGACATCCCAGAGCTATTAATCCAAGTCTTGAACTTTTGAATAGTATAAAAGAATCTGATTATCTGAAAAAAAATACAGAAATCATTATAGAAAGGAAAGATGTTATTTATAAAGTACATTCTAATGTGGAAACTTTATAATTTTTTAATTTTAACAAGGAGGCAAATATGACAATGAGATTATTTTATTTTGTAATTTCATTTATGTTTATGTTTTTTACTTCTAATTTTGATATTCAGGAAAAACATTCTGCTTTTAAAGATTTACCTCAAAATATTCTGCTTTTAGGTAAAATAGAAAGTACTAGAGAATATAGTTTTATAAAAATAGACAAAATAGAACTTGCAGATAGGGAAACTTTAAAAAATCCTATACCTGCTTTTTTAGAAATGACAGAGATTGTTACAGAAGAGCCTTGCATAAATACTGTTATTTATCCACAAAAAGATATTTTAACATTTTATACAATCCTTGAACGGTATGATTCCCGAATTCTTTTGATTTAACAATTTCTCATAAAAATCACATTATATTCAAGAAACAATAATAAGGAGATTAATTTATGAGAGAATTTCATATAGGAATGGATGTTGGTTCTACTACTATAAAAATAGTATGTCTTGATGAAAAAGATAATATTATCTATTCAATTTATCAAAGACATCTATCTAATGTTAGAGAAACAACTAAAAAAATGTTTGATGATTTTTTAGAACATATGAAAAATAATTTTGGTGAAGATATAAAATACAAAATAAGTATCACTGGTTCTAGTGGAATGGGGATATCTTCATGGATAGGAATAGATTTTGTACAAGAAGTTATTGCCTGCATAAAATCTATTGAAGCACTTATTCCAGAAACTGATGTAGCTATTGAACTTGGAGGGGAAGATGCAAAAATAACTTTCCTTAAAAATGATATGGATCAAAGAATGAATGGAAGTTGTGCTGGCGGTACAGGAGCATTCATTGATCAAATAGCTACCCTTTTGGATACAGATGCTTCAGGTCTTAATGAACTTGCTAAAGGATTTGACTCAATTTATCCAATCGCTGCCAGATGTGGAGTATTTGCAAAAACTGACATACAACCTCTTATTAATGAGGGGGTAAGAAAAGAAAATATAGCTGTATCTGTATTTCAAGCTGTAGTCAATCAAACTATAACTGGTCTTGCATGTGGTAAGAAAATTACAGGAAAGGTGGCTTTTTTAGGGGGTCCTCTTTTCTTTTTAAGCGAGCTTAGAAATAGATTTATTGATACATTAAAATTAGCCCCTGAAGATGTTGTTTTTCCTGAAAATTCACAACTTTTTGTTGCTCAGGGAGCTGCTTTTCTATCTAAAGAAAATGATGCAGTATTTTCTTATGAAGAGCTTAAAACTAAAGTAGAGCGTCTTAATGAAAAAGATACCTCTGATACTTCAAGATTACAGCCATTATTTGAAACTGAAGATGAACTGAATGAATTTCTTGAAAGACATGAAAAAGAAAAAATAGAAACAAGGGATTTAAATACTTATGAAGGAAATGCTTACCTTGGAATAGATGCAGGTTCCACTACAATTAAAGTAGTTCTTATTTCAGAAGAAAAAGAGATATTATTCTCACATTATTCTCATAACAAGGGAAATCCACTTGATAATATTATTGCTACGCTTAAAAAACTGTATTCAAAAATGAATAAAAATATTATTATTAAAGGTTCATGTGTAACTGGATATGGAGAAACTCTTATCAAGGCAGCTTTAAGAGTAGATATTGGTATAGTAGAAACTATGGCACATTATAAAGGATCACAATTTTTCCAGCCAGATGTTGATTTTATACTTGATATTGGTGGACAAGATATGAAATGTCTGAAAATACAAGATGGTATTATTACTTCTATTCTTTTAAATGAAGCTTGTTCTTCTGGATGTGGATCATTCCTTGAAACTTTTGCTCATTCCCTTGGAATGGATATTCTGGAATTTTCCAGATTAGGAATGGAATCTAAATCTCCAGCTGACCTTGGTACCAGATGTACTGTATTTATGAATTCAAAAGTTAAACAGGCACAAAAAGATGGAGTAGAAGTGGCTGATATTTCTGCTGGACTTTCTTACTCTGTTGTAAAAAATACACTTTTTAAAGTTATAAAAATAAAAAACAAAGAGGAATTAGGAAAAAATATAGTTGTTCAAGGAGGAACTTTCCTTAATAACTCTGTACTGAGAGCTTTTGAATTGGTTTCAGAAAGGAGTGTAATCAGACCTAATGTTGCTGGACTTATGGGAGCTTTTGGAGCTGCCCTTATAGCAATGGAACAGGCTGGAGAAAGTTCATCTATTATGACTTTAGATGAATTAAATAATTTCAGCTGTACTACAAACCTTACTAGATGTAAGCTTTGTAATAATCATTGTTTATTGACTATCCATAAATTTAAAAATGGTGAAAATTTTATATCAGGTAATAGGTGTGATAACCCTCTTGGAAAAATGAAGAAAAATACAGCACCTAATATGTTTGATTACAAATACAATAGATTATTTAATTATACACCTTTAGAACCTTCAAAAGCTGCTAGAGGAGAAATCGGTATTCCTAGAGTTTTGAATTTCTACGACTCATATCCATTCTGGTTTACACTGTTGACTAACCTTGGATTTAGAGTAATTATATCTGATGATTCATCTAAAAAATTATATGAAAAAGGGATTGATACTATTTCTTCTGATTCTATATGCTACCCTGCAAAACTTGTTCATGGACACATTGTAGACCTTATAGAAAAAGGTGTAAAAAGAATCTTCTATCCTTGTGTTATATTTGAAGAGAAAGAAGATGAAAAATCTTCTAATCAGTTTAACTGTCCAATTGTTATGTCATATCCAGAAGTTATTAATAATAATATGGATATTTTAAAAGAAAAACATATAGATTTAATACTTCCATTTTTCTCATTTGAAAGCAAAGAAATTCTTTATAAGACTGTTTTTGAAGAATTTGAAAGATTTGGAATATCAAAATCTGAAGCTAAAATTGCTGTAGATGCTGCATGGGAAGAAAAATATAACTTTAGAAAAGATATGAGAAACAAAGCTCTTGAAATAATTGCTGATCTAGAAAAAACTGGAAAAACTGGAGTAGTTCTTTGTGGAAGACCTTATCATTGTGACAAAGAAATTCATCATGGTATTCCAAATATAATAAATTCTTTTGGAATAGCTGTTCTTACTGGAGATGCTGTTGCCAGTCTTGCTTCTCTTGATGAAGAACTAAGAGTAATAGATCAATGGACGTATCATTCAAGATTATATAGAGCTGCTGCTTATGTTGGAAAAAGTAAGTGTCTTGAACTTATAGAGCTAAATAGTTTCAGCTGTGGTATAGATGCAGTAACTACTGATCAAGTAGAAGAAATTTTAGCCAATTATGGAAAAGTACATACTCTTTTAAAAATAGATGAAATAAGTAACCTTGGAGCTGTAAAAATAAGAATAAGAAGTCTTTTAGCTGCTCTAGACTATAAGAAAAATGCTCTTAGATCTTCTATTAAAAAGAAAATAGAATATAAACGAGCTCAATTTACTAAAAAAATGAAAAAAGAATATACTATTCTTGCTCCACAAATGGCACCTATGCATTTTAAATTATTAAAAACTGCATTCAAAGCTGAAGGATATAACCTTGAAGTGCTGGATGAAACACAAGAAGCATTAGATTGTGGACTTCAATATGTTAACAATGATGCTTGTTACCCATCTATATTGGTTATTGGAGAGCTCATTGCAGCATTAAAATCTGGAAAATATGATCTTGATAAAACTGCTGTTATGATTTCACAAACTGGTGGAAGCTGTCGTGCTACTAACTATTTAGGATTCTTGAAAAAAGCTATAAAAGACAGTGGTTTTGAAAAAATTCCTATTCTTTCTTTAAATGCAAGCGGGTTTGAGAAACAGGAAGGTTTTTCTATAACTCTTCCTTTTGCTCATAAATGCCTGATAGCTGTATCATATGGGGATATTCTTATGAAACTTCTTTATCATGTACGCCCCTATGAAAAAATTAAAGGAAGTGCTTTTGAATTATATGAAAAATGGAATGAAAAAGTCAAAGAAAATATATATAATGGTAAATTTTCTCAATTTAAAAATAATATAAATGCAATAGTAAATGATTTTTCTAAAATTGAAGTATCTGATGAGAAGAAGATAAGAGTAGGAATAGTAGGAGAAATTCTTGTTAAATTCAGTCCTTTTGCTAACAATAATTTAACTGACTTTATTGAAGCTGAAGGTGGAGAAGTTTACACTTCAAGTCTTATGAGCTTTGTAAAATATTGTATATATAGTGACATATTTATAACAGAAAGATTCAAAGGTAAAATTGCAGCAATGAAATTAAAAGCTGCTCTTTGGATAATAGATCAGTATACAAAAGTATTAAATAATGCATTACAAAAAAATCCTAGGTTTGGTCATGAAGATTCTATTCAAGACCTTGCTAAAAAAACTTCTCAATATATTTCAATAGGAAATCAGTCTGGAGAGGGTTGGTTCCTTATGGGAGAAATGATAGAGTTTATTGAAAAAGATGTTCCTAACATTGTTTGTGTTCAGCCTTTTGGTTGTCTTCCTAATCATATAACAGGAAAAGGTATGATCAAAAAATTACGATCAGAATACAGTAATGTCAATATAGCTCCTATAGATTATGACCCTGCTTATTCTGAAGTTAACCAGTTAAATAGGATAAAACTTATGCTGTCTGTTGCCAGAAAAAATCTAAAAAACTCTTAAAAAATATTCAATTTATGATATAATTAAAGAAATAAAGAGGTTTTAAATTTTTTGGAGGTGGATTGATTGTATAAAGCTAACTATCTTATGATGACTCCTGGACCTACAATGGTAAGAGAAAATGTTTTAAAAGCTAGATGCAGCTTTTTTGGAAACCCTGATTTAGATCCTAATTTTTTTACTTTTTATGATAAATTATGTAAAAAAACTGGAAAATTATTTGGTGCTAAAAAAGCCCAGACTGTTATAATGAATGGCGAGGGTATGCTTGGATTAGATACTGCTTGTGCTTCACTTACTGAACCAGGAGATAAAGTTCTTGTTATATCTAATGGTATCTTTGGAGAAGGTTTCAAAGGTCTAGTAGAAACTTATGGTGGAGAGGTTACTTTATTTGAAACTGATGTTAAAAGTACTCTTGATATAGATAAATTAAGAATATTTCTTGAAAAAAATAAAGATTTTAAATATGCCACTGTAGTTCATTGCGATACTCCTTCTGGGGTACTTAATAATGTTGAAATTATTTGTAAAATTTTAAAATCTGAAGGGATCATGACAGTAGTTGACAGTGTTGCTGCTGTAGGTGGGGTTCAGTTAAATGTAGATGAATGGGGAATTGATATTGCTCTAGGAGGCTCTCAAAAAGTTTTTTCTGCTCCTTCTGGGATTACAATAATGACAGTAAGTAATGATGCATGGGAGGCTATTGAGAATAGAAAAACTCCAATCGCTTCTTTTTATTGTAACTTATCTTTATGGAAAAATTGTGTAAAAGAGCAGCTTTTCCCTTATACAATGCCTGCTAGTGATTTAATAGCTTTTGATGTTGCAATTGATAACATCTACAAAGAAGGAGTAGAAAAAGTTAGAGAAAGACATCATACTGCTGCTGAATATGTAAGAACTAGGCTTATGGATATGGGAATAGAACTTTATTTAAAAAATGGATATTCTCCAACAGTAACTGCTTTCTGCCTTCCAGAAGGTTATGATTACAAAGAAGTATCCAATTATCTTCTTCACAACTTTGAAGTAATGATAGCTGATTCTTATTCTTATCTAAGCAACAAAGTACTTAGAATAGGTCACATGGGTGAAAATGCTCGTTTCTACAGACTTGATTATACTTTAAAGGCTATTGAAAAAACTTTAAGAATTCTAAAAAAATAAAGTTTTGCATTAAAAGTCTCTTTTATGACATCTCAAGTCCTAAAAGGGACTTTTTAAGTCCAAGCTATTGCCTTTATTCAATTCTAACTATATATTATATAATGCTAGTATTATAAATAATTTCAAATTCAGGGGGAAGGAGGATTTATGTGCGATTTTGAAAAAAACAATAAAATGCCATTATATGGGCAATTAATGAATTTTTTACTTTCAGAAATAGAATGTGATAAGTTCAAAGAACATGAAAAACTTCCTTCTGAAAGAGAACTTTGTGATAAATTTAATCTAAGTCGTGATACTGTAAGACAAGCTATTTTTCAGTTAGAAAAAATGGGATATATCTATAAAAAACATGGAAAGGGAACTTTTGTTGCTCCAAAACAATTGAAGCCTGATTTATATAAGTTTTATGATTTTACAGAAGAAATGAAAAAACTTGGAAAAGAAGCCATTTCTAAAGTTTTATCCTTTGAAATAATTCCAGCTGATAAATATATAGCAAATGCTCTAAAAATAAAAGAAAACAGCAATGTTCACAGAATTACTCGTTTAAGGCTTGTAGATTCTATCCCTCTTATTTTTGAAAAGGCATATCTGCCAATAGAAAAATTTAATTATTTTTATATAGATGAATTAAACACTTCTTCCCTTTGTAATATACTTAAAAATAGATTTTCTATAAAATTTTCTAAAGGAGAAGAAACTTTTTATCCAATTACTCCTGATGAAGATATAACAAGATATCTTAATTTAATGAAATTTCAGCCAGTAATAAAAATAGAAAGAACCACTTTTGAAGATGAGGAGCCAATCATGTTTACTGAAAGAATAATAAGAGGAGATAAATTTAAATATACAATAACAACTTCATTCTAATTTTAAAGGAAACTAAATTCATAGAAATTTGTACTCCAACATATCTTAAGCAATAAGTCTCTAATTAACATAATTTTTTATTTCTAAAAAACTATACTCTAAAAATATATTCTGTGATATAATTCAATATATTTTAGTTAAAAAGGAGTAAAAAATGAAAATAACCCAGGAAACAAATTGTGCTATAAAAACTATTCTATATTTATCTACACTTCAAAGAGGAGAAATATCTTCTGCAAAGATTATTGGAAAAACTATTGATTTTTCTGATAAATTCGTTCTTAAAGTTCTGAGACCTTTGACAAGTGCAAATATAGTTCTCCCATTTAGAGGTGTTACTGGAGGATATTGTTTAGGAAAAACTATTGATAAAATCAATCTCTTAGATGTTATAACAGCAGTACAAAGTGATATAAGTATATTAACTGTTATGAAAAATATGCCTAAAAAAAATATTAAAAAAGATGAAATATTTTCTATATTTGATCAGATACAAGAATTTGAAAAAAAATTTTTAAAAAAAATTACCTTTGATATGATTTTAAGTAACAAAGTAAATTTAAAAAATATATTAGAAGATATTATTTAATAATAAAAAAGCTGCCTGTAAGTATTTTTTCTTCAGGCAGCTGCTATTTTTTTTTTGAATTATTTAAATTGTTCAGAACCACTAGAATAATGGCACTCTTTTACCAATTTACCTTCTGCATCATATTCTTTATAAACACCATCTAATTTTCCATTTTCTCCATAATTACATTCTATATAGAGAACTCCATTTGAAAAATATTCTTTATAAGGACCATACATAGCTCCATTTTTAAAATTAACATCAAGTTTCACTTGTCCATTTGGGAAATATTTTATATTTTTTGTTGTTGTAGAATTGCTAACATGTTCTGATGATTTTTTTAATTTTCCATTTGGGAAAAATTCTTCATAAAGTCCAACTGTTTCTCCATTTACAAGAGTACGTTTAGAGCTTAATTTTCCATCGCTGTAGAAAGTTTCATATACTCCATGGATATTCCCATCTTTATAAAATTTATGAGTTTCTACCTGACCATTCATATAATATGATTTATATTCTCCTTCTCTAATTCCATTTACATAATTTTTTTCTTCTTGAATTCTCCCATTATCGTAAGTTTTTACCCATAGTCCTTCTTTTTTACCATCTTTATTATACTGATTTGTCATGATTATTCCCCCTTTGAATAATGATAATGATGTATAGTTAATATTAGTATACCTCATAATCTTTAAGAAATAAAGAGATTAAATTAAATTTTCCCTATTTTGATATATTTTTTTCTGTTTTATAATGAAAAATATGAATATTTAACATATTAAAGTCAAATAATAGTTTTTTTCCAAAGGAAATATTTTTAATTACATCTGTGGAAGTTCTTGCAGTAAACTCCTTTTTTCCTATTTTAAAATATATATATACTTCATTTCCCATGTTTTCAACTACACTTACAGTTCCTTGAATTCTATTTTTTTCAATTTTATTATTATCTGAAACTTTTATATTTTCTGGTCTTATTCCAAACCATATTTTCTCTCCAACATTATCTTTTACTTTTTCTGCTTTCTCTTTATCCAAAACCAAATAAACATCATTATCTAACTTTACTAAAATGTCTTCATTCTTTTTCAGAAGTTCTCCCTCAACTATATTCATAGCTGGTGAACCAATAAATCCAGCTACAAATTTATTTACAGGAAAATTATATATATTCATAGGAGTATCTACTTGCATAACTTTTCCTTTATTAAGTACACATATTCTGTCTCCCATTGTCATTGCCTCTACCTGATCATGGGTTACATATATCATTATAGTTTCTTTCCCTTCATTGAGAAGTTCTTTATGAAGCTGTGTTATTCTTACTCTCATAGACACTCTTAATTTGGCATCTAAATTAGAAAGAGGTTCATCAAAAAGAAATACTTTTGGCTCTCTCACTATAGCTCTGCCTAATGCTACTCTCTGTTTTTGTCCCCCTGACATTTCTTTGGGTTTTCTATCCAGAATATCACTTATTTCGAGTCTTTCAGCAGTTTCTCTTACTCTCTTATCTATTTCTTTTTTAGAAAACTTTGCCATTTTTAATCCAAAAGCCATATTTTCATAAGTAGTCATATGAGGGTAAAGAGCATAATTTTGGAATACCATAGCTATCCCTCTGTCTTTAGGTGGAAGTTTATTGGAAAGTTTTCCTTCTATCCATAATTCTCCTCTTGTTATATCTTCCAGTCCAGCTATCATTCTCAACATAGTTGACTTAGCACATCCTGATGGACCAACAAGTACCATAAATTCTCCAGATTTTATTTCTAAATCTATCCCATGAACAGCCTTAAAGCCATTTGAATATATTTTTTCAATATTTTTTAAAGTAACTCCACTCATATTTACTCCTTTTTTTGTATTCTACACTAAGGATTATACCATATTTTTCTTATCTTGTGTAAAGACAAAAGAACACTCAGATATTTTTCCTCTATTGACAATAATTTTTGAATGTGATACAATTCATGAAATAATTAAATCCATAGAGAGAGATGGAGGGACAGGCCCTTTGATATCTCAGCAACCTGCTTCAAGCGTGGTGCTAATTCCTGATAGATGGTTTAGATTCTAGCATTTTAAGCTTTTTTCATCTATCAGGTGGAAAAAGCTTTTTTTATTGGATTCAAATAGGAGATGAACAAATGAAAATTTCAGAATTATTTAAAACAAAAAAAACAATTGTATCCTTTGAAGTATTTCCACCAAATAATATATATTCTTTAGAAGATGTTTATTCTTCCATTGATGAGCTGGCAAAATTACAGCCAGACTTTATGAGTGTCACATATGGAGCTGGAGGAGCCACTAGAGGAAGAACAGTAGAGATTGCATCAAAGATTAAGAATGATAATAAAATAGAGGCTCTGGCACACCTCACTTGTCTTGGAGCTAAGGCAAATGAAATTGATGATATATTAGAACAGTTAAGAAAAAATAATATAGAAAATATTCTTGCTTTAAGGGGAGATAAACCTAAAGGTGGACTTCACATTGAAGATGGTGATTTTAAATATGCTCAAGATCTTATTTCTCACATAAAGAAAAAGAAAGATTTTTCAATAGGAGGGGCATATTATCCTGAGGGGCATCAAGAAACAAATGATCTTCTAGATCTCTTTAACTTAAAAACAAAGGTAGACTCTGGAACTGATTTTCTTATTTCTCAAATATTTTTTGATAATGAATCCTTTTATCGTTTCAGAAACAAATTGAATAAACTTCAAATAAATATTCCATTAGTTGCTGGAATAATGCCTGTTACAAATGCAAAACAGATAAGAAAAATAACCTCAATGTGTGGATGCAGTATTCCAGAAAAATTTCAAAAAATATTAAATAAGTACGAAGATAATCCTCAAGCACTGAAGGAAGCTGGAACTGCTTATGCTACTGAACAAATTATAGATTTAATAACATCTGATATTGATGGAATACATTTATATACCATGAATAAAGTAGATACAGCTAAAAAAATAATGGCAAATATAGCACATATAAGAGAAATTTCTGGAGGTAGCAGATAATGATAAATGAACTGAAAAAAAGAGTACTTGTACTAGATGGAGCTACTGGAACAGCTATTCAAAAATATAATCTTACAGAAGCTGATTTTCAAGGAAAAAAAGGCTGTAATGAAATTTTGAATATAACAAGGCCTGATGTAATAAAAGAGATACACACTAAGTATATTGAAGCTGGTGCTGACATCATAGAAACAAATTCATTCAACTGCAACAAAATATCTCTGAAAGATTATCAAATAGAAGATATGTCTTATACACTTTCAAAAAAAGGAGCTGAGTTAGCTAGGGAAACGGCAGATACTTTCTACAAAACTTCTAGAAAAAAAATATATGTTGCTGGTTCTATAGGTCCTACAAGTAAAAGCCTTTCCCTTCCAATAGGAGATATTCCTTATGAAAGAGAAATTAATTTTGATCAGATGAAAAACATATACTCTGAGCAGATAGAAGGTGTCATAGATGGTGGTGCTGATTGTATATTGATAGAAACTATATTTGATGGATTAAATGCTAAAGCTGCACTTATAGCTGCTGAGGAACTTTTTGAAAAGAAAAAAATTCAACTTCCAATTATGATTTCTGCAACTGTAAATAAACAGGGAAAAATTTTCTCAGGACAAAGTATAGAATCATTAATTGTTGCTTTAAATAGACCTTCAGTTATTTCTTTTGGGCTCAATTGTTCTTTTGGAGCTAAAGACCTTATTCCAATGATAAAAAGAATAGCTTCTTTTACAGATAAATATATTTCTCTGTATCCTAATGCTGGACTCCCTAATGAAGAAGGAGAATATGAAGAAACTCCTGAGATAACTGCTGGATATTTAAAGGAATTAGTAGATGAAAAAAAGGTAAATATTCTTGGAGGATGTTGTGGAACACATTTTTCACACATAAAAGCAATAGCCGATTTAGTAAAAAATAAAGAACCTAGACTTCCAATTTCAAAAGAAAACAGATATTTTCTCTCTGGAAATGAAATATATGATTTCAGTAATAAATTCACAATAGTTGGAGAAAGAAATAATGTAGCTGGTTCTAAAATTTTTAAAACATTGATTGAAGAAAAAAACTATACAAAAGCTCTAGAAATAGCTCGTTCACAAATAGAAAAAGGAGCTGCTGTACTAGATATTAATCTTGATGATGGACTGTTAATACCTCATGAGGAAATGGAAAGATTTTTAAGAATAATTCAAAATGATCCAATAGTCTCAAAAATTCCTATAATGATAGATTCATCAGACTTTTTCACTATTGAAACTGCCTTAAAAAACATAGCTGGAAAACCAATAGTAAATTCCATCTCTTTAAAAGAGGGAGAAGAAGCTTTCAGAAAAAAAGCCAGAATAATAAAAAAATATGGTGCTGCTGTTGTTGTTATGGCTTTTGATGAAAATGGGCAGGGAGTCTCTTATGAAAGAAAGGTAAAAATCTGCAATCGTTCATATAAAATATTGGTAGAAGAAGGGATTCCCAACTCAGATATAGCTTTTGATCCAAATATATTGACTATAGGTACTGGAAGTGAAAATGATAGATATAATGGGGTGAATTTTATAAAAACAGTTCAATGGATAAAAAAAAATCTTCCTCAATGCAGTATTACTGGTGGACTTAGCAACTTATCCTTTGCCTTTAGGGGAAATAATCCTTTGAGAGCAGCTATACACTCTCTATTTATTGAAAATGTAAAAGAAAAAGGAATGAATTTTGCTATAATGAATCCTAGTGAGAAAGCTCCTCAGCTTACTTCAGAAGAGAAAAACACAATCCTATCCTTAATAAATGGAGAAGAGGATTCTCTTGATTCTATATTGAAACTTGCTATAAAATTAAAAAATGCCTCTGTTCTTCTTAAAAAGAACAGCTCCTCTGCTCCTAAAATAATAAAGAATGATTTTGATTCTTTAAAGGACAGAATAGAAAATGCTCTTATTTATGGAGGTAGTACAACTTTTGATACAGATATAAATACTGCTCTGGAAACTCTGACACCTTTAGATATTATACAAAATATTCTAATGAAATGTATGGATAAAATAGGTATTCTTTTTGAAGGAGGAGAACTGTACCTTCCACAGCTTATAAGATCATCAAGTGTTATGAACAGAGCTGTTGATATTTTGAAACCTCATATGAAAATAGAAGCTAATATAGGAATAAAGGGCAAGGTTCTTATGGCTACTGTAGAAGGAGATGTTCATGATATTGGTAAAAATATTGCTGGAACAGTTTTGAAATGTAATGGTTATGAAGTGATAGATTTAGGGGTAATGGTAAGCAAAGAAAAAATACTCGAAGAAGCTGTAAAAAACAGTGTAGATATCATTACACTAAGTGGTCTTATCAGTCCTTCATTAAAAGAAATGGAAAAGATTCTTTTTCTTTTAAACAGCAGCAAACTTCCTATTCCTGTATTAATAGCAGGAGCAGCTACTTCTAAATTGCATACTGCTGTAAAATTAGAGCCATTTTATCAAGGAAAAACTTTCCACACTACAGATGCTTTAGACACTCTTACAATAATAAATAAGTTGATCTATGGTGACAAAGATTTATTTATGAGTGAGAAAACAAATGAACTCAGAGAGTTGTGCAAAGTATATTTGAATAATAAAAAAAACAGCTCTAAAATATCAGTATCTCCTAAAGAAGATTTTACTTCTAAAGTCATAGTTCCTAATCAATTGGGAAAACAGTATATAGAATTTCCTCTCCAAAAGATTGAAAAATATATTAACTGGAATTTTCTTCTTTATAATATGAAAGTTAAAAATACACCTTTAGAAGAAAATACGCTTAATGATGCTAAATATATTTTAGAAAAAATGAAAGAAAATGACATAAAAATCAAATGTGCTTTTGGAATTTTCCCTTGCACAAAAAATTCTAATAATTTAAGTATAAAAGATGGTGATAAAAATTGGAATATCTCTTTTATAAGAGGAGAAGTAAAAAATAAAAATATTGGAATAAGCGATTTTTTCAATGAAAATGACTTTATAGGGACTTTTATTATTTCAGTAAACAGCTCTCTATTTGATGAAGATAACTATATGAGCATAATGGAAAACATTCTCCTTACAAGAGTTGCTGAAGCTGCTTCTGAATTTATGGAAATTTATTTGAAGGAAGAAAATATCTGGCTGCCTAATATCAGACCTGCTATAGGCTATTCATCTATTCCAGATCATTCTATCAAGAAAATTATTTTTGAAATCACTGAAGGTGAAAGAACAGGAGCATATCTTACTAATAATTTTGCTATGTCTCCACTGAGTACTGTGTGTGGTATTTATATTTCCAATCCAAAGAGCTTTTATTTTGATTTGAAATAATTTTAAATACCTGCTACAGTATATTTATACTAAAAAAAATTAAGGAGGCCAATATTATGATAGTTGTATATGCAAAATCTATTGTACCTGAAAAAAATATTGATAAATATTTAGAAATAGCAAAAAAATTAGCAGATGAAACAAGAAAAGAAAATGGAAATATTTTTTATGAAATGATACAGGACAAAGATAACAGAAGTATTCTTGCTTTTATTGAAAAATGGGAAAATATGGAGGTTTTAGATAAACATATGAAAACTCCACATTTCACTGTATTTGTTCCTCAATTAAATGAATTAAGAGAAGGAGAATCTGAACTCACTATACATGAAGTTCTATTCTAAAAAAATTGGCAGCCTGTATAAAACAGACTGCCTCTTTTATTTACTAATCTCTGCATATTCCTTGTTCTTTTGCTACTTTTTCAACTGCATCTGCAACTGCATCTGCAACTCTTTTATCAAAAGCATCTGGAATGATGTAATTTTCATTCATTTCTTCATCAGTAATAAGAGAAGCTAATCCTCTTGCTGCTGCAAGTTTCATTTCTTCAGTTATTTTTCTAGATTTTGCTCTTAAAGCCCCTTTGAATAATCCTGGGAATACAAGAACATTATTTATTTGGTTAGGATAATCTGATCTTCCAGTTCCTACTATTTTTGCTCCTCCTGCTAAAGCGTCTTCTGGCATTATTTCAGGAGTAGGATTTGCCATTGCAAATATTACAGCATCTTTATTCATTGTTTTTACCATTTCAGTAGTAAGAATATTTCCTACAGATACTCCAATGAAAACGTCAGCTCCTTGTACTGCAAATGCTAAATCTCCAGCAAGGTCATTAGGATTAGTTATTTCAGCTAACTCTCTCTTAGAGAAGTCATAAGATTCTTTATCACTTTTTCTAAGGATTCCAGGTTTATCAAGAACTAATATTTCTTTTGCCCCTAAATCTCTTATAAGTTTAGTTATAGAACTTCCTGCTGCCCCTGCTCCATTTACTACAACTTTAGCATCAGAGAATTTTTTACCTACAACTTTGAAAGCATTGATAAGTCCCGCAGCAACTACTATTGCAGTTCCATGTTGATCATCATGGAATACAGGAATATCTAATTCTTTCTTTAATCTAGTTTCTATTTCTATACATCTTGGTGCTGATATATCTTCTAAGTTTACTCCTCCAAGTCCTGGAGCTAGTAATTTTACTGTTCTAATAATTTCTTCTGGATCTTTAGTATCTAAACAAATAGGAATTGCATCTACCCCTGCAAATTCTTTGAATAGTACACATTTACCTTCCATTACTGGAAGAGCTGCTTCTGGACCGATATCTCCAAGTCCTAATACTGCTGTTCCATCAGTTATAACTGCAACCATGTTTCCTTTAGCTGTATATTTATATACATCCTCTTTGTTAGCTGCTATTTTTCTACAAGGTTCTGCAACACCTGGTGAATAAGCAAGACTCAAATCATCTTTATTAGCTACTTTTACTTTTGAAACTATTGATATCTTTCCTTTATTTTTTTCATGCATTTCTAGTGCTCTTTCGAATACTGTTGACATAATATCTCCCTCCGTTTATTATAAAATATTTTTTGAAAATTTATTTTCGTTTATTGTAACAGTGCAAACTATATTCAAATAATATATATTTGCCTTTAAAGCTTTATATGATGTATTATATCCCCTTTTTGTACAAAAGTAAAGTACTTTCTTTTTTTCTTGTCTTATTTACGTATTTAATATCTAATATTGATATAATAAACTTAAACTAGTACATATATTTTCTGAAAATAAATTTTTAAAATATTTTTTTCATCAGTGCACAATATATAATATTTATTATATGCTTTTTTACAAAAATTTAGGTGATTGAAAAAATTTTTTTATTTTTCAGTCACCTAAATTTTAAAGTAATGTTCTTATTTTAATATTCCTAATTTTTTTAATTTTTCTTCATTCTCTTCTACAAATTCCTCAGTAATAGTATAAGATATCGTTTTTGTAACTACTATTGCTGTTCCATCAAAAGATATTTCCACTTTTTTATCTTTTTCCAAAAATTCTTCACCTTTTTCTACAGCTCTAGCTAAATTTTCTGCATCTATCCTATCTTTTAAACCATATTTCATAAAAATACCCCCTTATTAATATATATTTTTATATATAAATTATACAAGATAAAAACTTCTTTCCTTTTTCCTGGAAATAAAAAAAGCTGAGTAACATTTAAAAAAATGTTTTACTCAGCTCTCTTTTTTGTATAATATAGTTACCACCCTAATTATACAAAGGAGACATACATGCAAATCAAACATATTATCTCTAAAATCAATATAACAAATCTTTTAGGTAAAATCAAGAAATATTTTAAAAATGAGCATTTTGAGGATGTTAAACAGACTATTCAAAAATTCTTAGCTTGTTCTATTGATAAATCTTTTCTCTCTCTTCAATGCCCTAATTGTCATGATGCGCATAAAATTAAAGTTACTTGTAAATCTAGATTTTGTCCTTCCTGCGGTAAACGTTATTCTGCTCTTTGAACTGAAAAAACTTCCACTTCTCTTATTCATGTTAAACATAGAAGTGTCCTTTTTACTATTCCTGAAGAACTTAGAATGTTTTTCTTCTATGATAGAGATCTTTTAACTAAGCTTGCTTATGCTGTTAATGATGTTTTTAAATATCAATTTCATAACATTAAAGCAAAAAATCAAAGAATTCATAAAATTTCAAAATATTCTTCTAAATACTTTACTAACTCAGATATCATTCATTATGGATTGATTACTGTTATTCACACCTTTGGACGCGATCTTAAATGGAACCCTCATATTCATGCTATTGTTACTTTAGGTGGTTTCAATAAAAACTACCAATTTCTTGAAAAAAAATATTTTCATGTCAATTCCATTGCTGGACAATGGAAAAAAATGGTTATTGATATTGTTAAATCTGGAAATTATGACAAGCCTGAAATTAAAGCTAAAGCTTATGCTGCTGCTAACTACCTTTATCGCAAAAATACAAGATTCTTTTTCAATGTTGCAAAAAATGATTTAAATAATAATATTTATGCAATTAAATATATTGGCAGATATCTAGCAAGAGCTCCTATCGCAGAATATAAAATTATTGATTTTTATGATAATAAGGTTACTTTCTATTATGAAAGTCTTGCTGATGATAAACAAAGAATTGAGCTTACTTTAGATGCAGAAACATTTCTTTCCAAATTAATTATTCACATTCCCCCTAAACATTTCAAAATGATTAGGCGCTTTGGAATCTATTCTAGAAATATTAAATCAGAACTTAAAAACATCATGAAATTCATGAGAAAATATGTCTCTAAATATTCCAATTTTACTTTTTATCAACTTGAAATATGGAAAGCTTTTGGAGTAAATCCTTTTTATTGTTTTAAATGTAATACCAGAATGAAAGTTAAAAAAATATCATATTTTAATATACATACAGGCTCCATTTGCTGGAAAGAATATCGCTAAATAGCTGATTAACAATCAGCTTTTTTGTGCTGTCAATTTTAATCTTATTCAATTAATATATCTAGTATGAATACAAAATAATTAATATTTTTTATTTTTTCAACAAATTTATCAAATTATAATTTCCTAAAAAATGAAAAAGAGGATAAATAAATATCCTCTGCTCTATCTATATAAACAATGAATATAAAAAATTTGCTGCCATTCCAGCTGCTAATCCACCAATAGTATGACTGAATATTGCTTTTCCAGTTAAATCTCTATATTTTAAACTATCCATCATAGCCACATGGGTACTTAAATATCCACTCCAACACATTCCCATACTTGTAAAGACAGCTATCTCTCTTGGTCCTATTACTCCTTCTTTTATAAATTGTGGCACAAGTCCAATAGCAGCTCCCACTGCTCCAAGTGCTGTTATAGGAAAAGCTATTGCTTGTGGACTAGTAAATCCAAACAATGGTCTTAATATAAAATTAAGCTTTTCTCCAATTATTGGAAGTACTCCTATTCCTTCATAAGCTGCTCCTGTATACCCACCTTCTGGCATACTATTAGTAAGCATGAGTACTGTTGTACATATGATGATTACTCCAGGAATTATAGCAATTCCCATTTCTACTCCTACTTTTCCACCTTCTAGCATTGCTTCTAAAAATCTTCCAAAAACTGTTCCTCCTCTTACTTCTCTTGTATCAAGAACAAATTTTTCTATTTCTTTTTCTTCTTCAGATTCTCCTATACTTTTAAAATATTTTTTACTATAATATATCATTAAATTTACACTTACTATACTTCCAACTATTGCTCCAAGATTTCCAATAAGAACTGCTTTAAAAAGGTTCACTTTCATCAGTCCACCTTGTGCTACCATAAATGCTGATACTATAAACCCCATTCCAAAAGATGTTCCTAAATTAGTAAGAGCTGTAAATTGATAATTTTTAAAATATTTTCTAAATTCTTTATTTGCTGCTAAACTGAGTACAGCTGGATTATCTGATATATAAGTTGTCACTATTGCTAATGCAGAAGCTCCTGGCAATCTATAAAGAGGATAGATTACAAAATAAAGCAATTTATTTATCAGGGATATCACTCCAAATTCAGATAATATTTCTGAGAGTGCTCCTGCTAATACTGCAACTCCCATTATAAAAAATACAGTATTTATCAAAAGATCATGTGCAGTTCCCATTATTGTATTTATCATATTCACAGGTCCCATTATATTGGCTGTTGCTATGCAAGAACCTACCAGCAACCCTAAACATATAAAAGCTTCTAGACTTATTGCTTTCTTTTTCAATTTTTCCATGTATCTGTCTCCTTGGTTTTTCTCATACTACAAAAGTATAACACTGGATATAAAAGGTGTCAATAATTTTGTATTTAAATGCTTTTCAATAAAAAAAGTGTATCTTTAAATATTGCTTTTTCAGCATCAAAGATACACTTAAAAATATATTCAATTTTCCTTACTTAATTTTTTTCAGCATTTCTTTTACAATATTAGCTGAATTATTAGCTGCAATTATGACAAAATCTTCATATGTTATTTTAGCACTTCCATCTGCTTTATCTGAAACTGCTCTCAATACAACAAATGGTATATTATACAAGTGAGCTACCTGGGCTACAGCTCCACCTTCCATTTCCACAGCAGAAGCTCCAAAAACTTTTCCTATCATTTCAACCTTATCTTTATCAGCTATAAATTGATCTCCAGTTGCTATTCTTCCAATTTTAACTTTGTCTTTCCCAAGAACTTTTACAGCAGATTCATAGGCAATATCTATTAAATTTTTATCAGCTTTAAATTCTATAGATTCACTACCTGGTATCAGTCCCATTGGTCTCCCAAAAGCTGTTAAATCAACATCATGCTGCACTAAGTCTTTTGATACAACCATATCAGCAATATTTAATTTATTATCTACTGCTCCTGCAACTCCTGTAAATATTATACTTTCAGCTTTAAACTCTCTAATAACTGTATCTGCTCCAATAGCTGCATTTACTTTTCCAATTCCTGTTTTTAAAAGTACTACATCCTTCTCTTCAAGTATTCCTTCATAATAAGTTATGGCTCCTATTTTTGTTTCAGTCACATTTTTCATAGAATTTTTAAGAATCTCTATTTCAGAATCCATTGCTCCTATTAAAGCAATCTTTTGAGCAAAAGCAGTTATTCCTAAACAAATCATTAGCAACACTGTTATTAATTTTTTCATCTTCTTCCCCTTTTAAAAAAAGATGATCAAAAACCTAATTTTAAATTTTTGATTCATCTTTTTATATTTTAATTATTTATTTAAAGCTTTTTTTAATTCTTCTACTTTATCAACTTTTTCCCATGGAAGATCTAAATCTGTTCTTCCTATATGACCAAATGCTGCCAAATCTTGATATTTAAATTTTCCACTTCTTAATTCAAGTGCTCTTTCTATTCCTCTTGGTGTCAAATCAAATACTTTTTTTACTGCCTCTGCTAAATCATATTCATCTACTTTTCCTGTTCCAAATGTATCTACTTTTACTGATGTTGGTTCTACTACCCCTATTGCATATGATAATTGTATTTCACATTTATCTGCCAAGTTCGCTGCTACTATATTTTTAGCTACCCATCTTGCTGCATATGCTGCTGATCTGTCTACTTTTGAAGGGTCCTTTCCTGAAAAAGCTCCTCCTCCATGTCTAAAGAATCCTCCATATGTATCTACTATTATTTTTCTTCCTGTTACTCCTGTATCTCCATGTGGCCCTCCAATTACAAATCTTCCTGTTGGATTAATATGGAAATGTTTTACTTCTTCTGGATTAAGTTCATATGCTCTTAAAACTGGTTTTATTACTTTTTCTATTACTTCTTCCCTAATTTGAACTTGAGTTACATCTGGATTATGTTGTACAGATACTACCACTGTATCAACATGATCTATTTTTCCATTTTCATCATAAGCTAAAGTTACTTGTGATTTTGCATCTGGTCTTGCCCATGGAAGCTCTTTTGCTCTAGTCATTTTAGTAAGTTTTACCAATATCTCTCTAGCTAATACAAGAGCTAATGGCATTAATTCTGGAGTTTCTTTTACAGCTCCTCCAAACATTATTCCCTGATCTCCTGCTCCTCCAATATCTACTCCCATGGCAATATCTGGTGATTGAGCATGAATAGCACTCAGTACTCCACAATTTGAATCAAATCCCATTCCTTCTTTGTATCCAATCTCATCTATTTTACTTCTTACAATATCTTGAATATCTATATAAGTGGTAGTTGTAATCTCTCCTCCTACAACAACTTGTCCTGTTGTACAAAATACTTCACATGCTACTCTTGAATTCGGATCATCAGCAAGACATGCGTCTACTACTGCATCCGAAATTTGATCTGATACCTTATCTGGATGACCAGGTGATACAAATTCTGATGTGAAATAAGTTAAATTTTTCATTTTTCCTCCTTAAAATATATTAATAATTTAATGTTTAAGATAAAAAAATCCCTTTCACCAGACAGATGAAAGGGATTAAGTATTAAATCCAATATTCCATCTATCAGGAGTTAGCACCACACTTAAAAAGCAGGTTGCTGAGATTTCAACGGGCCAGTCCCTCAATCTCTCTTGATGGTATTCTTTATATTTATCATTTATACCTTATTATATATTTTTTTACTAATCATGTCAATAATTATTTAGTTATTTTTTACTTGTCTTACAACATCCACTACAGTACCATCTCTATATTGTACTACAGCAACTACTTTATCCTCAAATTCTATTGCTTCTTCCTTTCCTGTCATAGCTTCTGCTATTTCCTTTAGTTCTTCTATTGTTTTTATTGGAAGGTTAGAATTTTTAAATTTCTCTATTAAATCTTTTCTTAATGGATTTATTGCTATTCCTCTTTCTGTTACCAGTACATCTACTGTTTCTCCAGGAGTTGTTACAGTAGTTATTCTATCTTTCACTACTGATATTCTTGCATTTACAAGTTGTGATACTATTATACACAATTTTGAACCAGCAGCTGTGTCACTATGTCCTCCAGACCCTCCCATAATAACACCATCAGATCCTGTAGTTACATTTACATTGAAATTTGTATCCATTTCTGTTGCACCTAGTATAACTATATCAAGCATGTTTACTACCGAACCTTTGTTATTTGCATTTGCATACATTGTTGCTGACATTTTTATATGATTTGGATTCTCTTTTGCTGATTTGATTGCATTAAGATCAAAACATTGTACATCAAATAAAGCTTTAAAAAGTCCATCTTTATACATATCTACTATATATCCTGTTATTCCTCCAGCAGCAAAGCTACCCACTATATTTTTTGATTTCATAAGATTTCTAACTTCTGCTGCAACAGCAAGTGATATTCCTCCTGCACCTGTCTGAAAACTCATTCCATCTTTTAAATATCCTGATTGTTCTATAAATTTAGCTGTAAGATCAGCAACTTTTAATCCAATTGGATTTTTAGTAATCTGAGTAGTTCCAGATACTATTCCCTTAGGATCTCCAATAGCATCTACTACTAATACATAATCTATTAAAGTCTGATTGATTTCTATTGTTGTATTGGGATAAGGAACTAAATTATCAGTAATTGCTACTACTAATTTAGCATTTTCAACATCTGAATGAGCATATCCTAAAGCTCCACATGCTGATTTTCCATCTACTCCATTAATATTTCCATATTCATCTGATGTTGGAGCTGCAACAAAAGCTATATCTACTTCAACTTCTCCTGTTTCCATTATTCTTGCTCTTCCACCATGTGTATGCATAACAGCTGGTTTTTGCATTTTCCCTTGTGATATTGCTTGAGCTACTGGTCCTGACATATATCCAGCATATATTTGTGTCACTATTCCTTTTTCTATCATTTCTACTAAAGGTTTATGACATGGGAATATAGAACTTGCAACTATTGTTACATCTTTGTAACCTCTTTTTGCTATTTCTGCCATTACTAAGTTTAATACATAATCTCCATTTCTTAAATGATGGTGAAAAGACACTACCATCCCATCTTTTAATGGAAGTTTATCCATTAATTCTACAAAATCAGTATGAAGTTTTTTATCATTAGGAGTTACAGCTTTAAAACTATAATTCTTTTTTACTACTCCTGTTGTATTTGCTAAATATCCATTATAATGATTGATTTTTCCGTATCCTTCTATAAAATCAGGAACTTCTCTTCCTAAAATATTTTTCATCTATAAACACCTCACATATTATTGATTAATCTATCAGACCAATAAGTCTTGCAACATCCAATGTATGAATAGCTCTATTTATAATTGGAAGGTCAACCATTTTTCCATCTAATGAAAATACTCCAAGACCTTCTTTAGCAGCTTCATCTTTAGCAGCTATTACTCTTAAAGCATGATTGATTTCAGCTTGTGATGGACAATAAGCTGCATGAATTGTATCTATTTGTCTTGGGTTTATAGCAAGTTTTCCTGTAAATCCTAACATTTTTGCTTTTAATGAATCAGCCATCAATCCTTCATAGTCATTTGTATCTGTAAATGGAGTATCTATTGCATCTACTTTACAAGCTTTACATGCATTTACTACTTTAGTTCTTGCATAGAATAGTTCATCTGATGACTTAGTTCTTTTTACTCCTAAATCAACTGCAAGGTCTTCTCCTCCTAACAAAACTGAAATTACTCTTGGACTTGATTTTATAGTTTCATAAACTGTTTCTACTCCATAAGTAGTTTCTACTAATGGATGTATTTTTATACTTCCAGCTTCAAATCCCATTTCTTTTTCTATTTCATTTAGTTTTTTATCTAATACAGCTATATCTTCAGGACATGCTTTTGGAAGAAGTATAGCATCTGGTTTCAATCTTGCTATTACATCTATATCTTTTTCTGCATACGGAGTAGATAAAGGATTAACTCTCACTACTACTTCTACACCATCATATTTATTTGTTCTTAAAGCTTCACTTATCAAATATCTTGCAGCATCTTTTTCTGTTAATGCAACAGCGTCTTCCAAGTCAAATATAACAGCATCTGAACCAAATACAGCAGCTGTTTGGAGCATTCCTGGGTTATTTCCAGGCATAAATAACATAGTTCTTCTTAATTCCACGATAAACACCTCTCATATAAAAAATAATATAATTATTATAATCCTCTAGCTACAGCAGCTTCTATTCTTGCTCTGATAGTATAATCAAGAGCTCCTTTATCTTGAGCTTGTACTTTTACACCTTCAACTCCAAGTTCTACAAGTTTATTTTTTATAACTTCTCTTATATGAGCTCCAAATTGTTTTTCTACAGTACTTTCTAATTCTACTTCTATTCCACTTTCAGCTGGAGTTAGAATCACAAATATATCATTTGATTCTAGAGTACCACATTTAGCAGCTTTCTTTATTGTCATTTGATTCACCTCATTATTAAATTCTAAATAAAATTTTCTATAAATATTAGGACTAATTAAAGGAAAAAGGTAGTCATATAACTACCTTTCCCAAAATCAAAATAAATTATAATTATACTTTTAAAAGAAAACTATTTCTTTCTTCTGTTTACTAAAGCTTCAACTCTAGACATTTCGTTAAATACGATCATGTATCCTTCGTCAACACCCATTCCTGGTTTAGCAAGAACTTGAAGAGCTCCACAAGCCATACCAATGTTAGTAGTAACTTCAGCAGATCTGTTAGTTTCGTTACAAGTTCCTCCACAGTATGATCCAATTCCTACTTTATTACAATAAAGAATTGCATCAGCTATGTTGTTTACTCCTCCAAGATCTGGAGTTTTGATTTGAACTACATGTCCAGCTTTTTTATCAGCAAATAATTTAATATCTTCTAAAGTATTACACCATTCATCAGCAACTAGTTCAACTTCGATTCCTCTTGCATCTACTTCTGCAGTTAAAGCAGCAAGAGCTTCAATTTGTTTATCTCTGTCTTCAACGTCCATAGGTCCTTCTATTCTTAATTTGAATGGTTTTGCAGCTTCTACTAATGTAGCTATGTAATCAGCCATTTTTTTAGTATCACAATCAAATGCAGCACCAATAGTTCCATAAACATCTATGTGGAATATTGGAGAGTAGTCAGCATCAGTTCTTTGAGAAATGATTCTGTCTCTTAACCATTTAACATAGTCAAGTAAGATTTCCCCATGTAATCCTAATTTTTCTTTTACATTGTTAATCAAAGCATGAGGTAAAACATCAGCTTCTTTGATTATCATTTTATCAGCAGCGACATATCTGTCATCTCCTGATTGAGTAAATATAGGTCTCTTAGTGATTTCTAATCCTGTATTGTAGTCAGCTTTAATAACTTCAGCTAAAGTTACTTTTCTAGCTTTTGCAACACCATCTAATAAAGCTTGAGTAATTCCATATCTTATTGCAGTATGTAATCTTTTTCCATTAACTTCTAATGCATCAAATTCTTCAGCAAGAGATTTGAAATTATCAAGTTCTCTTCCTATTAATTTTGGAGCAATTTCTTTTTCTATTACTGGAATAAAATCTTTTGCTAGGAATAAAGGATCTCTTCCTCCTGCACCTGAGTATTGAACAGCAGCACAATCACCATGAGCAACTTGTCCATCTTCAAGAACTAGTAAAACAGAGATAGCTTCTCCTGCTTGTCTGATTGATTTGAATCCTGGTGTTACTGGAGTTCCTAGATAGAACATACCATCATGTCCAGCTCCTGCTTTTATTGCTCTTTGGTCATCAAAATAGAATCCTGTTTTTCCTGCAGAACATACTACATCTACAATTTTCATAATTAAGCCTCCTAAGATTTTAAATTGTGTGGGAATTTTTCAATTCCCACTTTCTTCCTAATTAAATATATAATCTATTTCCAACATAATTGCAACCAACATTTAAAAATTGATTTTCTAAATTATTTTACATTTATCATATCAATTTTATACTATGATTTCTACAAATTTTATTCACTAATCGAATTAATTGTTTTTCATATGTTCAGTTTCAGGTCTTCCAATAAGAGTTCCTTTTCCTACTGCGAATATATCATCAACAGTCATTTGGAATCCTACTGCTCTTCCTTCAAATTTAGCTCTTTCTTCTAATTGAGCTAAGTTAAAGTCTACTAATTCTTTACTTAATGGAACATTTCCAACAGCTAGATATCTTACCTTACCTACATTATCTCTAGCTGGCATCATTTTACCTGCATTATATTTAGATGGAGCAAATGGAACATCTAGTACCCCTTGCTCAAAAGCTTTAACTACACCAACAGCCCAGTCTCCTTCTCCTAATTCTAATACTTTATTCAAAATACATTTAGTTTCAGCTTTAATAACATCGATTTCTTTTGCTAATTCTGGAGACATTGATAATGCTTGTCCTTTAAGAAGATTAAGAACCATTTTTGTAGCTTTGATTCCCATTGCATTAGCTTCTTTTGTAGGAACTCCAATAGCTTCATGAGGAGTTTTAACAATAACTTTTGTAGCTCCAGCAAGAGCAGCAGCAGAAGCACCATTAGAGATAACTCCAAATGCTTTAGCTTCATCTTCTGGGAATCCTCCCATCCATTGGTGGAATACAGTTGTTAAATCAATATCATTATATCCATACTCTTTAAAGTACTCTTCTCCTTGCTCAACTAATGCTCTGATAGCAGCAACGTCTTGGATTAAGTTTCCACATTGTCCATATCCTAAAGTAATATTTTTAACTCCTTGTTCAGCAGCTAGTAATCCTTCAAGGATTCCGACAGCATTTGACATTGATGGAGGAACTAGTGTCCCAGTTAATGGTCCAAATGGTTCTCTGTTAATTGATACTCCATGTTCTTCATACCATCCAACTAGTCTGTCAACATATTGCCAGTCAATTAGAGTTTTTTCTAGAGAAACTGATTTAGCATAAGGAACATTATAACTGATTCCTCCACCCTCATCAGAAGTAAATCCAGCTGCAATCATAATTTCTGAAAGTAATCTAGCATCTGGAGTTCCATGTCTCATTTGTAGAGGTAGATCAATAGCTTCAACAACTTGTCTACATCCAGTAACTCCATGATTTACACCTGGGAATCCATTAAGAAGTGATCTTCCAGCTTTTTTAGATTCTTCTATTCCTTTTTCACAGTTTTCATATTTATTTTGTCTTGTATAAGAGTCAATAGTTGATGGAAGCAAATCCGCTCCTCCAACTTTGTCTAAGTAGTCTAATAATTCTATATGTTGTTCTATTAAAGCAACCCCTGCTCTAGGTTGAGCTAGAGTAATTCCTGCATTTTTAGCATCTACTAATTTTTTAGAGAAGCTTTTTGATTCTGGTAATGCTTTATGATAAGCCACAGCTTCTTCTAAGTTTACTTCTTTACCTGTAGGCCATCCTTTTAAAACTTCTTCTCTTACTGCGAAGAACTCTTCTTCAGTCCATTTTTTAAATTTAAGTTTCATATTTAAATATTCCTCCTTATAATTTCTTATACTTCGACTAGATATTTTTTCATTATTCTAACAGCTAAATTTGGATAATCTTGAGCTAATAGTCCCATTGATGACAGTATATATGTTTTATCTACAAGGAACTTTGGAGACATAGGTTTTAAATGAACAGGATCCTGCTCACTAAAATTTCCAGCTTTTAATATTCCTTGAGGATTTAGACTATGAATAATAACTCCTCCTGTTCCAATAACATAAGGTGCCTCAGTTAAATCTTTTCCACTTTGATTAAACATTGTTCCCATAGGAGTATAAACACATTCTAATACTCCACAGTGTCTTGTCATCGCAATTTCAGTAGCTGCCATTGCCATTGCCTCATCAAATCTAATTTCTTCTTCAGTTTGAGGCACCATTTTGATGTGATCATGTCTATATTGACATGCAGCTTTTACATCAATCTGCTTTAATGAATCATGTAAATAGTTTCTTATTTTTCTTGTTCCTGCTGCTTCTAAAAGAGCTACTGATGAGTATCTCATTCCAAGATCTCCCTCTACAGTTCTTTTAGCAAATGGTTCTTCCAAACCTTTTATCATGATAGAAGGTTTGGTAGGTTCTCCTTTAGCTATTGAGTGAACATCTGTGGTTGCTCCCCCAATATCTACTACTATTAAATCTCCTATTCCATCTTCATCATCAGTACCCTCTGCAAGCACTTCAGCTGCTTTTAAAACTGCTGCTGGAGTAGGCATCAGTATACCTTTTATAAAATCTTCTGCATTTTTCATTCCTTTAGCTTCCACTATTCTACTCATAAAAACTTTTCTGATTTCCTCACGAGAAGGTTCAACATTAAGTTTATTTATTACTGGCATTACATTTTCAGTTATAAAATAGTCTATTTCATTTTCTTTAAAAATAGCTTCCACCTGGTCAATAGCTGCTTTGTTACCAGCAACTACAACTGGCACATCAAGTTTATACTCTGCAATCATTTTAGCATTATGAATGATACAGTCTTTATTACCACCATCTGTTCCACCAGCTAATAATATTATGTCCAGAGGAGTAGCCTTGATCTCTTCAAGTTCTCTGTGATTTAGTTCATAAGCATATGTCTTTATTACTCTTGCTCCAGCTCCCAGAGCAGCTTTTTTAGCAGCTTCAGCTGTAAGTTCAGGTACAAGTCCTATGGCTACCATCTTCAATCCACCAGCAGCAGACGAACATGCAGTTTTACTTACAAACTCTACAGAATCAAAATCCATCTTTTCTTTTATTGTAGCTTTTAATTTTTCATAAGCCTTATTAAATCCAATCATGATGTCTTCTTCAACTGTAGTAATATCTTTTGCTGTCGCTAAAATAACTTCATTATCCATATCTATAGCAGTAAGTTTAGTATAAGTACTACCAAAATCTATGGCTAGATAAACTTTCATAACAACCACTCTCTTTTATTGTAAAATATTTTTGAAAATTTCTAATTGACTAAAAATTAAGCAATTCCCAAATCTTTCTTTAAATCTTCTGTAGTATCTTCAATAGGAGTTCCTGGTCTGTAAACTCTATCAAATCCCATAGCTTTAAATCTTTCTTCTACCTCTTCCCAAACTTGTTTTCCAACAACAATGTTTCCACCTACATAAAGGATGATGTCGTTAAGTCCTGCTTCTTTACATTTTTCTCTCATTCCTTGACAATCTAGTTCCCCATGCCCATATAAAGAAGAAACTATTATAGCATCAGCACTAGTTTCAACAGCTGCGTTGATAAAGTCAGCTTGTGGTGATAAAACTCCAATGTTTACTACTTCAAATCCGTTAGACTCTAAAACGTGATGAATAATTTTGTTTCCAACTGCGTGACAGTCTGATCCAATAACTCCAATTACAACTTTTTTTCCATTTTTTTCCATGAAAAATAGCCTCCTCTGTGTATGATATTTAAACTTTAATAATAATATACCTCTTTTTTGTAAAAAATCAAGCATTATTAATAATATGAATGATAAAAATTTATTTTTTTAATAAAATATATCAAACTTGCTATTTTATACAGTTTTGTTAAATATTTGTTAATGTTTTTAAATTACTAATTAACAGATTCTTATTTCAAGTTAATTTTCCTTTTTTATGTTGTAAAAAATATATTTCAAAATTATAAAAAATATATGTTTTTTTTCATTTCTGAATAAAAAATACTCAAAACAAGATTTTTAATTAACATTTTTTCTGATTACTTCTTTTACATAATCATTTTCTAAAAGTTCTTTTTTTAATTGAATTTAAAAACAATCTTTACTTTTATCTCTTTTCCCTTTGCCTGTCTATGTTTTTCAATGAAACTTCCCTTAGTTAAATTTGATTTTTTCAAGAATGTGTGTTATAATATCTTGAAAATAAATTATACTAGCTAATGTAGGGGAGTGGGTTTTTAGTCCACTCCCTCTTTAGTAGTTATCTTGAAAGTGAGGTGAATACATACTTTATGGAAAAAAATAACAAGGAAAATATTTTGAAAAAAATTGAAACCATTGTTACTCCTGTGGTAAATGAAATGGCGTTATCTCTTGTTGATATTGAATACCTTCAAGATGGTGGGTATTGGTATGTGAGAATATATGTCGAAAATTTAAAAGGTGATATAACTCTTGAAGATTGTGCAGCTATCAGTAATAAAATAGATGAAGATATAGACAAACTCATTGAGCAAAGATTCTTCTTAGAAGTATCTTCTCCAGGAATTGAAAGACCCTTAAAAAAAATGGAGGATTATATCAGGTTCAAAGGTGAGAAAGCAAAATTAAGTCTTAAGCATAAAGTCGATGAGAATAAAAATTTTGAAGGAATAATTGCAGATTGTAGAGATAGTATTATATATTTAGAAATAAATGATGAAAAAGTAATGGAAATTCCCTTTTCAGAAGTAAGAAAAGCCAATCTTGTTTATGAATTTGAAGAATTTTAATAGAATTTTCAGGAGGTAATGAAAATAATATGAAAAGTAAAGATGCTAAAGTTTTTTTAGAAGCACTAGATGAATTAGAAAGAGAAAAAGGAATAAGCAAAGAAAATCTTCTTTTAACTGTTGAACAAGCTCTTTTGGCAGCTTACAAAAAAAATCATGGTGAAGAGGAAAATGTTGAAGTTGAAATCAACAGAGAAACTGGTGATGTAAAGCTTTATGAAGTTAAAACGGTTGTAGAAACTGAAGACCTTTATGATGCTGCTATCGAAATCTCTCTTGATGATGCTCAGGAAATTAAAAAAAGAGTAAAAGTTGGTGACATAGTAAGAATAGAAATCAACTGTGAAGAGTTCAGAAGAAATGCTATTCAAAATGGAAAACAAATAGTTATTCAAAAAGTAAGAGAAGCTGAAAGACAATATATTTATGATAGATTCAAAGGAAAAGAAAATGATATTATAAATGGTATCATAAGAAGAATTGATGAGAAAAAGAATATATTTGTTGAATTTGATGGTATAGAAGCTATACTTCCAACTACTGAACAATCTCCTGCAGATACTTATAGAGTAGGTGAAAGACTTAAAGTGTTTTTAGCTGAAGTTGAAAAAACTAATAAATTCCCTAAAATAGTTATTTCTAGAAAGCATGAAGGTCTATTAAAAAAATTGTTTGAACTTGAAATTCCAGAAATCACTTCTGGATTAATAGAAATAAAAGCAGTTGCCAGAGAAGCTGGTTCAAGAGCTAAAGTTGCTGTATATTCAGCTGATCCTAACATTGATACTGTTGGAGCATGTATTGGACAAAAAGGTCTTAGAATAAAAAATATTGTCAATGAATTAAATGGAGAAAAAATAGATATTGTTATTTGGAAAGAATCTGTTGAAGAATTCGTTTCAGCGGTACTGAGTCCAGCAAAAGTAAAAAGTGTTGAAGTTATTGAAGATGAAAATACAGCAAGAGTTATTGTAGATAATTCACAATTATCTCTGGCTATTGGTAAAAATGGTCAAAATGCTAGACTTGCTGCCAAATTAACTGGTATGAGAGTTGATATAAAAACTGAGAATAGTTCTAAAGAAGACTCTTTAGAAGGAGAACAAAGTGAGTAATCAGGACTTTCCAGAAAGAACTTGTTTAATCTGCAAAGATAAAAAAAATAAAAAAGATTTATTTAGACTGGTTAAAACAGGGGAAGATAAGTATGTTTTTGATGAAAAACAGAAACAGCAAAGCAGAGGCTACTATGTCTGTAAAACTCATGAATGTCTTCAAAGGCTTGCTAAGCATAAGAAGATAAAGATGAACACAGATGACCTGATGAAGATGTTGAATCTTTTAAAAAAGGGAGAAAAGGACTATTTGAATATTTTAAAGGCAATGAAAAATTCACAAGTTTTGTCTTTTGGAATGAACATGGTTTTAGATGAGATAGAACATACTCATTTCTTAGTTTTGGCTCAAGATATAAGCGAGAAAAATGAAAAAAAACTTCTCCTTAAAGCTAAAGAGCTAAATATAAACTTTGTTTATTTTGGTAATAAAAACCAACTTGGAGACATTTTTGGCAAAGATGAAGTAAGTGTTGTTGGTGTCAAAAATAAAAAAATAGCCCGTGGCCTCATAAATTAACCTAATTTAGGAGGTAATTAATGAAAGTAAGAGTACATGAATTAGCTAAAAAATATGATATGGGAAATAAAGAATTTTTAAATCTTTTAAAAGATGATATTAAAATTACAGTTTCTTCTCATTTATCTGGTTTAGCTGAAGAAGATGTGAAAAAAATAGATAAATATTTTGAAAATATGAATAATAAAGAAGATGTAATTGTGAAGCCTGAAAAAACGACTTCAAATGGAAAGGGAGATAGTTTGAATAAAAAGGTTGTAGAAATAGAAGCAGAAACAGATGATATATTTGAAGAGGAAGGACTAGGTAATGGTAAAAAATCTCAACAAATAAAAATTGGAAAAGATAAGAAAACTTGGAAGGGAGCTAAGCCAGCTTCTGGAGAAAAAACTAGTAATGATGATGAAAAATCTAAAAAGAATAAAAAGAAAAAAGGAAGAAGAACTGACTTTGTTATGAAAACTGTAGATAATGCTGGTTCTGAAACTATTGAAGAAGATGGAGTAAAAATAATCAAAGTAAGAGGAGAAATCACTTTAGGTGATTTTGCATCAAGACTTGGTGTAGGAAGTGCTGAAATAATCAAAAAACTTTTCCTCAAAGGCCAAATGCTTACTATTAACAGCCCTATATCTATAGAAATGGCTGAAGAAATAGCTATGGATTATGATGCTTTAGTTGAAAAAGAAGAAGAAGTAGAATTAGAATTTGGAGAAAAATTTGCTCTTGAGCTTGAAGATAAAGATGAAGATCTTGTAGAAAGACCTCCTGTAATTACTATCATGGGACACGTTGACCATGGTAAAACATCATTGCTTGATGCCATCAGAGCAAGTAATGTAGTATCTGGAGAAGATGGTGGAATTACTCAAAAAATTGGAGCTTACCAAGTTATTAAGAGTGGTAAAAAAATTACTTTTGTTGATACTCCTGGTCATGAGGCTTTTACTGATATGAGAGCTAGAGGAGCGCAAGTTACTGATATTGCTATCTTAGTAGTTGCTGCAGATGATGGAGTTATGCCACAAACAATAGAAGCTCTATCACATGCAAAAGCTGCCAATGTTCCTATTATTGTTGCAGTAAATAAAATTGACAAACCTGAAGCTAATCCTCAAAAAGTAAAACAAGAACTCATGGAACATGGACTTGTTTCTATTGAGTGGGGAGGAGATACTGAATTCGTTGAAGTATCTGCTAAAAAACAATTAAACCTTGATACATTACTTGATACTATACTTATTACAGCTGAAATTCTTGAACTTAAAGCTAACCCTAAGAAAAGAGCTAAGGGAGTTGTTCTTGAATCTAAACTTGATCCTAAAGTTGGACCTATTGCAGATATTCTTGTTCAAGAAGGTACATTAAAAATAGGTGATGTTATTGTTGCTGGTGAAGTTTATGGTAAAGTAAGGGCATTAATTAATGATAGAGGAGAAAGAGTTGAAAAAGTTGAACTTTCTCAACCAGCTGAAATTATTGGTTTCAATCAAGTTCCTCAAGCTGGAGATACTATGTATGTCATTCAAAATGAACAACATGCAAAAAGAATTGTTGAAGAAGTTGCTAAAGAGAGAAAACTTTCTGAAACAAGCAAGAAAACTATCTCTCTTGAATCATTATCAGAACAATTTGACCATGAAAATCTTAAAGAGCTTAACCTTGTATTGAGAGCAGATTCTAGAGGTTCAGTAGAAGCTTTAAGAGAATCATTAATGAAGCTTTCTACTAATGAAGTTGCTGTTAATATTATTCAAGCTGCTTCTGGAGCAATTACAGAAAGTGACGTTAAACTTGCTGAAGTTTCAAATGCTATTATAATAGGTTTCCATGTAAGACCTACTACAAAAGCGATAAAAGAGGCTGACGTTAATGGTGTTGAAATAAGAACTTCAAATATTATTTATCATATTACTGAAGATATAGAGAAAGCTCTTACTGGTATGCTTGAACCTGAATTCAAAGAAATATATCTTGGAAGAATTGAAATCAAAAAAGTATTTAAAGTTTCTAAAGTTGGAAACATAGCTGGATGTGTTGTTGTTGATGGAAAAGTTAAAAATGACTCAAACATCAGAATACTAAGAGATGGAATAGTTATGTATGAAGGAAAACTTTCTTCATTAAAAAGATACAAAGATGATGCTAAAGAAGTAGTTGCAGGACAAGAATGTGGTCTTGGAGTAGAAAACTTTAACGATATCAAAGAAGGAGATATTGTTGAGGCGTTTGAAATTCAAGAAATCAAAAGAACTCTGAAATAAGAAATAACTAGATCAATAGTTCATATAGAAAGAGAGTGATGTAAAATGAAAAGACAAAGATTAGCAGGAATAGAAAAAGAAATGGCTAGAGTTATATCTCAAGCTCTTCTTGAAGAAGTAAAAAATCCAAAAATAAAAGGTATTGTATCAGTTACAAGTGTTCATGTCACTGAGGACTTAAAATTTGCAGATGTATTTTTTAGTATAATGGGACAAGAAAATGTAAATACTGATGAAGTTTTAGAAGGATTAAATCAAATAAAAGGATTTCTAAGAAAGAGAGTAGCTGAAGAGATCGAAATTAGATATATCCCTGAAATAAGAGTTAAAATAGATGACTCTATCGAACATGCAGTTAAAATATCAAAACTTTTAAATGATTTGAAAAGGTAGTGGTATAATGCAGTGGGAATATAGTTCGCTACCTCAGACTCTTATTGATACTAAGGCTGCTCAATGGAAGAAGAATAGATTACTTACTACCTTATTACTCAATAGAGGCTTTGAAGATGGAAAAAAAGCAGATGAATTTATAAGCCCAAAAATTTCTGATTTTAGAGACCCTTTCAAATTTGAAAAAATGGAAAAAGTAGTAGATAAAATTTTAGAAAAAAGAGAAAAAAAGGAAAAAGTTTTTATTTATGGAGATTATGATGTTGATGGAATAACAGCAGCTGTATTTCTTGTTCTAGTCTTCAGAAACATTGGGATAGAAGTAGACTATTACATTCCCAACAGGATGGAAGAAGGTTATGGACTGGATAAAAAAACCATTGACTTTATTAACAAAGAAAATGGAAAACTAGTTATCACTGTTGATACTGGGGTTAATTCCATAGAAGATGTAAAATATGCAGAAAGTTTAGGGATAGATGTGATTGTTACTGACCATCACAAAAGTATAAAAGAGGAGGAAGATGATCATCTCCTTCTCTTAAATCCCAAATTAAGCGATACCTATGAATTTAAATATTTATCTGGAGCAGGAGTAGCTCTAAAAGTAGCTCAAGGTGTTTATCAAAAGCTGAAAGCTGATATAAAAAACCTATATCAATACATGGACATAGTAATGATTGGTACTGTTGCTGATGTTGTTCCTATGACAGATGAAAATAGAATAATAATAAAACAAGGTCTCAGAGCTTTGAAAAAAACCAAAGTAAAAGGACTTATGTATCTTTTAAAATATCTTAAATTTCAAAATAAAACTATAAACACAACTGATGTAAGTTATTTTATATCTCCTCTAATTAATTCTCTTGGAAGAATAGGTGTTTCTAAAATGGGAGCTGATTTTTTCTTAAAAGAGGATGATTTTGAAATATATAATATAATAGAGGAAATGAAAAAATCAAATAAGAAAAGAAGAGAACTTGAAAAAAATATATATGATGAAGCTAATCATGAAATTGCAAAAATAGGAATAAAAAATCTAAAATGTATATTTTTAAGTTCTGAAAAATGGCATCCTGGAGTAATTGGTGTTGTTTCTTCAAGATTAAGTGTAAAATACAACATCCCTGTAACACTTGTTGCTTTTAAAGATGGAATTGGAAAAGCTTCTTGCAGAAGTGTAAAGGGAATAAGTGTTTTTAATATTTTTCAGAAAATGGGTAAAAAACTTGTCAGATTTGGTGGTCATGATCTGGCTGCTGGTTTCATAGTAAAAGCTGAAAATCTTAATGAGGTTAAAAACATTTTTGAAGCAAGTATAGAAAATATAAAAATAGAAAAAGAAAAAAAGAGTTTGAAGATAGATATAGAATACTCTATTGAAAACATTGATGAAGATATGTTTGAGACTATGGAAAGTATATCTCCATATGGTCTTGAAAATCCACATCCTTTATTCATTGATAGAGATCTTTCCTTTGAAAATATAAAAAAATTTGGTGTAGATGAAAGACATTTTAATGGAATGATAAGGAAAAATGGAAAAAATTACCATATGGTAGCATTCGATCTAGGTCACAAAATAAATGAAATAGAAGCCAATATTCAAAAGTTTGATATTGTTTATTATCCTGAAAAAACTCTGTATAGAGGAGAAGAAATTTTTCAAATTAGGATAAAAGATATTAAAATAAAAGATGATTTTTATGAAATTTTTACTAAATAGATCAAGGAGGAAAAATGAAACACGAAATCAAAAAATTAGAAAATTCAGCAGTAGAAATCAAAATTTCTCTTACTGCAGAAGAAGTAAGCCCTATTAAAAATGAGGTATTAGGAGAACTTGCAAGTAAAGCTGAAGTTCCTGGATTCAGAAAAGGAAAAGCTCCTTTAGACAAAGTTGAAGCTCAATTTAAAGATGCTTTGAAAGAGGAAGTTACTGAAAAAGTTTTACATAAATACTATGAAGAAGTAGTAAAAGCTGAAAATATCATGCCAATCAGTTATATCCACAGTTTAGTAACTAACCTTAATGATTCTTTTGATCTTACTTTCAAAGTTGATGTATATCCAACAGTTGAGTTAGGAGAATATAAAGGTTTGGAAGCTGAAAAAGAAACTTTTGAAATGACAGAAGAAGTTTTAAATAAAGAACTTGAAATCATGGTAAACAGCAAGTCTAAATTAGAAGATACTGAAGCTGAACATAAAGCTGAAATGGGAGATACTGTTGATCTTGCTTTTGAAGGATTTGTTGATGGTGTTCCTTTTGAAGGAGGAAAATCTGAATCTCATACTTTAAAATTAGGTTCTAAAATGTTTATTGACAATTTTGAAGATCAATTAGTTGGTTATACAACTGGACAAGAGGGAGAAATTAATGTAACTTTCCCTGAGCAATATCATGCTGCTGACCTTGCTGGAAAACCTGCTGTTTTCAAAGTTAAAATCAACGCTATCAAAAAACTTGTTGTTCCAGAATTAAATGAAGAACTAGCTAAAGAATTAGGATTTGAATCTATTGAAGATCTTAAAACTAAAAAAACTGAAGAAATTAAAGCTAGAGAAGAAGCTAGAATTAAAAATGGGTACATTGGTAAATTACTAGATAAAGTTGCTGCTAATTCAAAAGTAGAAGTTCCTTTTTCAATGGTAGCTACTGAAGTTAAAAACAGAATTTCTGAAATGGAAAACCAACTTTCAGCTCAAGGTATAGGAATGGATATGTACTTACAAATGACTGGAATGGACAGAGCTAAATTAGAAAATCAAATCGCTCCTATGGCTGCAGGAAAAGTAAAAGTAGATCTTATACTTGAAGCTATAGCTAAAGCTGAAAATTTAGAAGTTTCTGAAGAAGAAATTACTGCTAAAATGACAGAAGTTGCTAAATACTATGGAATGGATTTAGCTAAATTAGAAGAAGAATTAAAAACTCATAATAACTATGATAACTTTAAATATACATTAAAAGGTGAATGTATGATGCAAAAAGCTATTGATCTTTTAGTTGAAACTGCAAAATAATAATTATAATACTATAGGAAGCAGCTAGCTGCTTCCTATAGCTTAAATAAATAACTGAATAATTGAGAAATCTATCATTTTGTTATTTATTTAAGGAGGTAATATTTATGTATAGTCCAACAGTAGTAGAGAGTACAGGTAGATCAGAAAGGGCCTATGATATATATTCAAGACTTTTAAAAGATAGAATAATATTTTTAGGAACAGAAATAGATGATAACGTGGCAAATGCAATTGTAGCTCAACTTCTTTTTCTTGAAGCTGAAGATCCTGACAAAGATATCATTATGTATATAAATAGTCCTGGTGGAGTGGTAACAGCAGGAATGGCTATATATGATACCATGAACTATATTAAACCTGATGTACAAACTGTCTGTATTGGTCAGGCAGCAAGTATGGGTGCTCTTCTTTTAGGTGCTGGAGCAAAAGGAAAAAGATATGCTTTAGAACACTCTAGAATAATGATTCATCAGCCTTTAGGCGGAGCAAGAGGTCAGGCTACAGATATAGAAATACAGGCAAAAGAAATTTTAAGAATGAAAGAAATGCTGTCTCAAATATTGGCTGACTGCACAGGAAAGTCGCTTTCAGAAATCATAACTGATACAGAAAGAGATAATTATATGTCAGCTGAAGAAGCAAAAAATTATGGTCTTATTGATCAAGTCTTTAAAAAATAAAGGAGAATGATATGAGTAAAAAAGCTAGATGTTCCTTCTGTGGAAGTACTGAAAATGAAGTTTCTAAATTATTCAGTGGAATAGATGGAGCTCTTATCTGTGACAGATGTATAGAAAGCTGTTTTGATATCCTTGAACTTTCTAACGAAAAAATGGGAGAAAAACTTCCAGAAGATATATCAACAGATTCTCTTTTGACACCAAAGGAGATAAAAGAAAAACTCGATGAATATGTAATTGGACAGGATGAAACAAAGAAAATCCTTTCAGTTGCTGTATATAATCATTATAAAAGAATATTAGATAAAAATAATTATGGTGAAGAGGATAATAATGTAGAGTTACAAAAGTCTAATGTCCTTTTAATTGGACCAACTGGTTCTGGTAAAACTCTTCTGGCTCAAACACTTGCAAGATGCTTAAGTGTGCCTTTTGCAATAGCTGATGCTACCACTCTTACTGAAGCAGGATATGTAGGAGATGATGTTGAGAATGTATTAGTAAGACTTCTGCAGGCAGCTGATTATGATGTAGATGCTGCTGAAAGAGGTATTATTTATATAGATGAAATAGATAAAATAGCAAGAAAATCAGAAAATGTGTCTATTACAAGAGATGTTTCTGGTGAAGGTGTACAGCAGTCTCTTCTAAAAATAATAGAAGGTACTAAATCACAAGTTCCTCCTCAAGGTGGAAGAAAACATCCTAATCAGGAACTTATTGAAATAGATACAGCAAATATCCTTTTCATAGTAGGAGGAGCTTTTGAAGGACTTGAAAAAATTATAAAATCAAGAACTAATAAAAAAGTTATAGGTTTTGGTGCTGATGTTAAAAGTGAAACTGAAGAAAAGGTTGGAGAAGTATTTATAAAAGTTTTACCTGAAGATTTGGTAAGACAAGGTATAATTCCTGAATTAGTAGGAAGACTCCCTGTTATAACTACTTTAAAAGATCTTGATGAAAAAGCTCTTATCAGAATACTTACAGAGCCTAAAAACGCAATTGTCAAACAATATAAAAAATTGTTTGATTTAGAAGGGGTAGATTTGGAATTTACTCCAGAAGCACTAAAAAAAATCGCCGTTCTTGCTCTTGAAAGAAAAATAGGAGCAAGAGGTCTTAGAGCAATAATAGAACAAACTATGCTTGAATTAATGTACGAAGTTCCTTCTGATGATTCTATATCTAAAGTTATAATTGGAGAAGAAGCTGTCCTTGATTCAACAAAGGCTATTATTGAAAAAGAACAAAAAAATTAGGAGGGATAACTTTATGAGTAAAACACTATTTTTACCTACTAGGGACTTAGTTATCTTCCCAGGTATAGTAACACCTATATATGTAGGTAGAGTAAAAAGTATCAATACACTAGAATCAGCTGTAAACAGCAAAAGTAAATTAGTACTGGGAATGCAGATGGATCCATCTAAAGAAAACCCTGATCTTCCTGAAGATATATACAATGTTGGAGTAATAGTAAATATACTTCAAATAGTCAAAATGCCTAACAATAATATAAAAGTGTTAGTGGAAGCAGAAGACAGAGTAATCATAGAAGATATTGATGCTGGGGAGACAGAGTATAAAGCTACATATAAAATCTTAAAATGTACTAATGGAAAAACTAAAGAAACTGAAGCAGTATATAGAAAAGTTTTAAGCTATTTTGAAAAATATGTAGGACTAACTGGAAAGATATCTTCAGAACTTTTAGTTAATTTAAAAGGAATCAAAGATATCAACAATGCTTTTGATATCATTTCATCTAACCTTCCTGTAAAAAGTGAAATAAGACAGGAACTTTTAGAAATATTTGATATCAAAGAAAGAGGATATAAGCTATTAGAACTTCTTACTAATGAAATGGAAATAGCTTCTCTTGAGAAAAAAATAGATGATAAAGTAAAAACTAAAATGAATGAAGCTCAAAAAGCTTACTACATAAAAGAAAAAATATCTGCTATGAAAGAAGAATTAGGAGATTATTCACAAGATGATGATATGCTTGATCTTGTTGAAAAGTTGAAGAAAGCTAAACTTCCTAAAGAAGTTAAACAAAAACTTGATGTTGAAATGAAAAAACTTTCTAAAATGCCACCATTCTCTGCTGAAGCAACAGTATCAAGAAACTATATTGAAACTGTACTTGATCTTCCATGGGAAAAATCTACTAAAGATATTCTTGACTTAAAAAAAGCTAATGAAATTTTAGAAAGAGATCATTATGGATTAAAAGATGCTAAAAACAGGGTTTTGGACTATCTTTCTGTAAAAAAACTTAATCCTAATATGAAAGGTGGAATTCTTTGTCTTGCAGGACCTCCTGGAATAGGAAAAACTTCCCTTGTTAAATCTATTGCTGATGCTATGGGAAGAAAATTTGTAAGAGTTTCTCTTGGTGGTGTAAGAGATGAAGCTGAAATAAGAGGACATAGAAGAACATATATTGGTTCTATGCCTGGAAAACTTATTAAAGCTATGAAAGATGCTGGAACTAAGAATCCTGTTATCTTACTTGATGAAATAGATAAAATGTCTAATGATTACAAAGGAGATCCAGCTTCAGCTATGCTTGAAGTTCTTGATCCTGAGCAAAACAGCCATTTTGAAGATCATTACATTGATATGCCTTTTGACCTTTCAAAAGTATTCTTTGTAGCAACAGCAAATGATCTTAGAACTGTTTCTCCTCCTTTAAGAGATAGAATGGAAATAATTAATATTTCTTCATATACAGAATTTGAAAAACTTCATATAGCTAAAAATTACCTTATTAAACAAGCTAAAGAAGAAAACGGTCTTAAAGATTATGATATTCATATTCCTGATAATGTTATCATGAAAATTATTGATGAATATACTAGAGAAGCTGGGGTAAGAAATTTAAAAAGAGAAATTATAACTCTATGCAGAAAAATAGCTAGAGAAGTAGTTGAACAAAAGAAAAAGAAATTTACAATAAAAAGTTCAAGTCTTGAAAAACTTTTAGGAAAACCTAAATTCAGACCTGAAAAAGCTAAAGAAAAACAACCTAAACAAGGTGTAGTAAATGGATTAGCATGGACTTCTGTAGGGGGAGTTACCCTTGAAGTACAAGGCGTTTCTATCCCTGGTAAAGGAGATATATCTTTAACAGGAACATTAGGAAATGTAATGAAAGAATCAGCTCAAGTTGCATTTACTTATGTAAAAGCTAACCTTGATAAATATAAATTAGAAAACCCTGAATTCTTTGAAAAGAAGAATATACATCTTCATTTCCCAGAAGGAGCAACACCTAAAGATGGTCCTTCTGCTGGTATAACTATTGTTACAGCTATACTTTCTGTTCTTACTGGAAGACAGGTAAGACAAGATATAGCAATGACTGGTGAAGTTACTATTACTGGAGATGTCCTTGCAATAGGTGGAGTAAAAGAAAAAGTTATAGGAGCTCACAGAGCTGGTATCAGAGAAGTTATTCTTCCTGATGACAACAGAATGGATGAAAGTGATATTCCTTCGGAAGTAGCAAAAACTATGACTATCCACTTTGCTAAAACATATGATGATGTAGAAAAACTGGTTTTTGCAGACAAATAATTTTTTAAGTGAGGAAGATTTATGAATGTAAAACAGGCAGATTTTGTTAAATCGGCAGTTTATGAAAAAGATTACCCAGAGCAATTAAACAATATGGAATTTGCTTTTGTAGGAAGATCTAATGTAGGAAAATCCTCTTTAATCAACAGCATTACTGGTAGAAAGAAATTGGCAAAAACAAGTAAAACTCCAGGAAGGACTCAACTTATAAACTATTTCAAAATAAATAATGAATTCTTTATAGTTGACCTTCCAGGATATGGATTTGCTAAAGTACCTAAAGAAATGAAAGCTGAATGGGGAAAAACAATGGATAGATATATTGCCAGTCCAAGAAAAAAACTGGTATTTGTTCTTTTAGATATAAGAAGAATTCCTAGTCAAGAAGACATAGAGATGCTTATATATCTTGATCACCATGATATCCCTTTTAAAATAATTTTTACTAAGATGGATAAAGTTTCAAATAATGAAAAATTTAAAATAATGAAAGAAATAAAGAAAAAGATAGAATTTCATAATGAAGATGTTTTTTTTCATTCTTCACTTTCAGATAATGGAAAAGAAGATATTCTTAATTTTATAGAAACTCTGTTGGAAAAGAAAGATTAAATATTATATATAAGTTTATTGGGAGGAATTTTAAATGGAAGAACTTAATAAGACTTATTCCCCTAAGGAAATAGAGTCAAAATGGTATAAGATCTGGGAAGATTCTAAATACTTTGCAGGAAAAATGGAAGAAGGAAAAGAAAGCTATTCAATAGTCATCCCTCCTCCAAACGTCACTGGTATACTTCATATGGGGCATATACTTAATAACTCTATCCAAGATACTCTAGTAAGATATAAAAGAATGTGTGGATATAATACTTTATGGCTTCCAGGATGCGACCATGCTGGAATAGCCACTCAAAATAAAGTTGAAAGAAAACTTGCTGAAGAGGGACTAAAAAAAGAAGATTTAGGAAGAGAAAAGTTTATTGAAGAAACTTGGAAATGGAAAGAAAAGCATGGTGGGATTATCACTACTCAATTAAGAAAAATTGGTGCTTCTCTTGACTGGGACAGAGAAAGATTCACAATGGATGAAGGACTTTCAAAAGCTGTAAGGGAAATATTTGTCCATTTATACAATGATGGTCTTATCTACCAAGGTGAATACATGGTAAACTGGTGCCCAAGATGTGGTACTGCTCTTGCTGATGATGAAGTTGAACATGTGGAAAAAGATGGTCATTTATGGCATGTAAAATATCCAGTAAAAGATTCTGATGAATTTATTATAATAGCTACTTCAAGACCTGAAACAATGTTGGCTGACGTAGCAGTTGCTGTACATCCTGAAGATGACAGATACAAACACCTTATAGGTAAAAAGCTTATCCTTCCACTAGTAGGAAGAGAAATCCCTGTAATAGCTGATGATTATGTAGACAGAGAATTTGGAACTGGAGCTCTTAAAATAACTCCTGCTCATGATCCTAATGACTTCAATGTAGGAAAAAAACATGATCTTCCTATAATCAACATGCTTACAAAAGAAGCTACAGTTACTGACGAATTTCCTAAATATGCTGGACTAGACAGATTTGAAGCTAGAAAAGTAATGGTTGAAGAATTGAAAGAAACTGGAGCACTTATTAAAGTAGAAAATATAAAACACAATGTAGGTCAATGTTATAGATGTCAGACTGTGGTTGAACCAAGAGTTTCTAAACAATGGTTTGTAAAAACTGAAACTTTAGCTCAAAAAGCTTTAGAAGTAGTAAAAAATGGTGAAATAAAAATTATGCCTAAGAGAATGGAGAAAATCTATTATAACTGGCTTGAAAATATAAGAGATTGGTGTATCTCAAGACAACTTTGGTGGGGACATAGAATCCCAGCTTGGTATGGTCCTGATAAATACATCTTTGTAGCAAGAGATGAAAATGAAGCTAAAGAAATGGCTGCTAAACATTATGGAAAAGAGGTAGAATTAATTCAAGAAGAAGATGTACTTGATACTTGGTTCTCATCTGCTTTATGGCCTTTCTCTACAATGGGATGGCCTGAAAAAACTAAAGAACTTGAAACTTTCTATCCTACATCTACACTTGTAACAGGAGCAGATATCATCTTCTTCTGGGTAGCTAGAATGATTATGTTTGGACTATATGAAATGAAAGAAATTCCTTTTAAAGATGTATTTTTCCATGGAATTGTAAGAGATGAAATTGGAAGAAAAATGTCTAAATCTTTAGGAAATTCTCCTGATCCATTGAATTTAATAGAAGAATTCGGAGCAGATGCTATCAGATTCTCTATGATATATAATACATCTCAAGGACAAGATGTACACTTCTCTGAAAAACTTCTTGAAATGGGAAGAAACTTTGCTAACAAAATATGGAACGTTGCAAGATTTGTTATCATGAATCTCGAAGGATTCGATGTAAAATCTGTAAATAAAGAAGAACTTAAACTTGAATTGGTTGATAAATGGATATTCTCTAGAATGAATGAAACTTCTAAAGAAGTGGCTGACTATATTGATAAATTCCAATTAGATGATGCTGCTAAAGCTGTTTATGAATTCTTAAGAGGAGACTTCTGTGACTGGTATGTTGAACTTGCAAAAGTAAGACTATACAATGATGATGAAGCTGGAAAGGCATCTAAAACAACAGCACAATATGTACTTTGGACAGTGTTAGAAGCTGGACTTAGAATGCTTCACCCATTTATGCCATTTATAACAGAAGAAATCTGGCAGAAAATTAAAGTTGAAGGAGATTCTATTATGATACAGGAATATCCTGTAGCTGATGAATCACTAATCAATAGAGACATAGAAAATTCATTTGAATATATTAAAGATGTTATTTCTTCTTTAAGAAATATTAAAGCTGAAATGGGAATCTCTCCAGCTAAAGAAGTAAAAGTTGTTATCAAAACTTCTGATGAAATGGAACTAAAAACTCTTGAAGACAACTATATCTTCATAACTAAGTTAGCTAAAATAGAAGAGCTTAAATATGGAAAAGATATGGCTAAACCTGACCAAAGTGGATTCAGAGTAGCTGGAAATTCTGAAGTATATATGATACTTACTGGACTTTTAAATGCTGAAGTAGAAATCAAAAAAATTCAGGAACAGATAGAAAAAGTACAAAAAGATCTTGATAAAGTTAATGCTAAACTTTCTGATGAAAGATTTACTTCTAAAGCTCCTGCCCATATTCTGGAGAGAGAAAGAAGAATTCAAAAAGAACATCAAGATAAGATGGATAAACTTACTGAGAACCTTAAAAACTTTATGTAATATTAAAAATCTATTTTAAAAAACTTAAGAAAGTTGTATAATAAAATTGTAGAAGGCTTTTTTAAGGAGGTAGATCTTATGAATTTACAAGAGATGGTTTTCAGAGCCCTTTTGGACTTCGAAGCTCAAGGGGAAATATATATAGAAAAAGAGAGAGTAACACTTGGCTGTATGGCTAATGGAAGTGAAATGGAAACTGTAAGAAAGTTTTTAAACACTGTTGAACTACAGGAAAAATTTAAAGATTATCCTTTAAGTGAAATCAATAAAGCTGTACAAAGTCTTGTAGAAAAAGATTTTATAAAAGCTAGAATAGTTACTACTACTACTGGTGTTACCTTTTATGAACTTCTTAAAACTGAATGTGATTTAGATGAGTTCTTAGAAGGATAAAAACATTTTATTTTGAGAAAATAGGGCTGGCTCAAAAGTTAATTTTGACCAGCCTATTATTTTATCTTTATTTAAGGAGGATTAAATGATAAAAGCTGTATTTTTTGATATTGATGGAACTCTTGTAAGTTTTAATACCCATAAAGTCCCTGAAAGTACAATGAAAGCTTTTGAACTGCTTCATGAAAAAGGAATAAAAACATTTGTTGCAACAGGAAGACATCCTTCAATTATGTCATTAGGCAACAATCTTGATCAATTAAAATTTGATGGTTATGTAACTCTTAATGGACAGTATTGTTTTAATGATAAAGAGATAATATATAAAAATAGTATATCTCCTGAAGATATAAAAAATCTTATTGAATTTTTAAAAGATTATCCTCATCCTTGTGGTTTTGTAGAAGGAGATGGGGGAATGTATATTAATCATATAAATGATAATGTTAAAGCTGTTTTAGATGCTGTAAACCTTCCTATGCTTCCTATAAAGGATATATCCAGAGCTTTAGAGAATGAAATATTCCAATTAAATCCTTATGTATCACCTGAAGAGGAACATATTTTTATGAATGCATTAAAAAATTGTGAAGCTACAAGATGGAATCCGCTATTTTTAGATGTTATCCCTGCTGGTGGAGGAAAACATGTAGCAGTGGAGAAAGTCAGAGAGTATTATGGCTTTTCTAAAGAGGAAACTATGGCCTTTGGAGATGGGGGAAATGATATCACTATGCTTTCAAATGTAGGAATAGGAATTGCTATGGGAAATGCTAATGATGATGTAAAAGAGATTGCTGATTATGTCACTGACACAGTAGATAATGATGGAATTTTTAAAGCTCTAAAGCATTTTTCTATTATTTAAAAAATATACAATTTTTTATATTAAATATATTAAAAAAAATTCTTTTTATTAATTTTTATTTATTGTATTATTTCTAAAATTAAAGTTCAACATATAAAAAATTTATATAATTTACCTTTTTATTTTATCTTTTAAAACTTTTTGTTCTTAATAAAAACATTATTCTGTTTTTTTAAAAAAATTAAATAAAATATTTTAAAATTTTTTATAAAAAAATTATGAAATATAAGATTTTTATGATAAAATAGATGTACGCATAGTTATTTATTACATATATATTTCTTTGGGGAGTGGTCAAATGGATTTACATTATTTAAAAATATTTTATGAAGTAGCAAAAGAGAAAAGTTTTACTAAAGCAGCAAGCAAACTTTACATCAATCAATCAGCTGTGTCTATTCAAGTTAAAAAATTTGAAGAAATTTTAAATGCAAAACTTTTTGACAGAAGTTCTAAAAAAATTAAGCTTACTTATACTGGTGAAGCTTTATATAAAATGGCTGAAGATATATTCGACAAAGTTAAAAGAGCAGAAAAAGAAATATCTAGAATAATTGATCTAGATAGAGCTAGAATCTCTATAGGGGCTACATCTGTTATTGGTGAACCTCTTATCCCAAGATTAATGAAAGGATTTTCTAAAGCTCATGAAGAAATCGAGTATGATGTAACTATTGCTGATAAGGCATGGCTTTTAAAACTATTAAAAGAGGGAGATCTTGATATCCTGATTATAGATGAGGAACATATCACTGATTCTAACCTTGAAGTTTTAACTATTGAAAAAATGCCTTATGTTCTTGTAAGTAAAAAAGAGTATCATAGTATGGAAAGTGTATCTAAAGATCCACTTATCACTAGAAAAACTATTCCTAATAATAATGAAGCTATTGCTGTAATTGAAGATAAATACAGAATATCTTTTGATACAAAGATATCTGTACTTGGAAACCTTGAAGTAATAAAAGGAATGGTAAGAGAAGAGATAGGAAATGTAATCCTTCCTTATTATGCAGTTCATAAAGAGATTGAAAGAGGAGAATTCAAAATAATCTATAAGGTTAATGAAGTAAAAGATGGATATCAGGTAGTTATCACAAAAGATAAGAAAAGCCTTATTCAAATTATCAAATTCATCAACTTTATACAGGATTACAAGATTCAATATTAGGAGGTTGAATGAACTTAATAGATTCATACAAAACAGAACTTGTACTTCTTGAAAATTTTATCAAGGAAGAAGAAAAAAGAAAAGAAACTGAAAAAGTTGCCAAAGCTTTGGCAGAAGTTTTCAACAATGGAAATAAAGTATTGATATGTGGTAATGGTGGAAGCAACTGTGATGCTCTGCACTTTGCTGAAGAATTTACAGGAAGATTCAGAGGAGACAGAAGAGCTCTTCCTGCTATAGCAATATCAGAATCATCTCATATAACTTGTGTAGGAAATGACTATGGATTTGATCATGTCTTTTCAAGAGGTGTAGAGGCCTATGGAAAGTCTGGAGATATGTTTATAGGTATTTCTACCAGTGGAAACTCTGGCAATGTAATTAAGGCTGTAGAGGCTGCTAAGAAGATAGGGATGAAAACTTGTGTACTTCTAGGAAAAGATGGAGGAAAACTTAAAGGAATGTGTGATTATGAATTTATCATTCCTGGAAAGACTTCTGACAGAGTACAGGAGATACATATGATGATACTACATATCATCATTGAAGGTGTAGAAAGAATAATGTTCCCTGAGAACTACTAATACAAAAAGAGCCTGAATGAATACATTCAAGCTCTTTTTTGATTTACAGAAATTTTTTCATATTCCCCTATATATCAGTATTATTATTTTTTAAAAATATCCTTATCATTTTCATAAAGTTTATATCCAATATCTTACATATTTTTAATAACAATTTTAGATTTATCTCACTTCTACAGTTTTCATAATGACTTACAGTCTTTTGTGTTATCCCTAACTCTCTAGAAAATTCTTTTTGAGTATATTTTTCTACTCTTACATTCCTTATTTCTTGAATTAACTCTTGATAACACTTATCATAAATCATTATCCACTTACTCATCTTCCCTCCAAAACTTCTTATCTCTTAATTTATTTCCAAAACTTTTGACTGTACAAACTTTATTGTTTTTTTAGGAACTATTTCTCTTACTTCTTTTGAAGTTGGACTGCCTATTCTTCTCTTTTTTCTTTTTAAAAGTGAAAATGTTCCTTTATTTTTAAATTTTACCTCTTCATCCATAGCTGTTACTTCTGCTATAAGATTAAATATTTCTTCTATCTCTTCCCTTGCTTCTTCATATTCTACTGTCTCATCCTGTTCTTTTCTCAATTTCTTGTAATATGATACAAATTCTCTAGTGTTCATATTCCTCCTCTATGAGAGTATTGAGCTCATTTACTTTATCTATCATTTTCATTCTAGGTCTAAATTTAATAACTTTCTTTTCTTCTGTCACCATCATTTCTCTTGTTGCTAAGTTTAATATCTTTCTGGGTTTTACTTCCCTTTTCTCAAATATTCCCCAGTCTTTTATTATTACTTTTTCTTCTTCTTCTAAAACATCAAAAAGAGCTTTCCAGAAAGAATCTAATCTTTCTTTTGCTTCTCTTATGCTTTTTAGATTCCTTCTTTCTTTATATAAGGTTAAAAACTCTTTTTCTGTCATCTATTTACCTCTTTATTTTTTCCAATTTATTTTTTAAAACTTTTGGTAAAGTAAAAATATTAGTTATCATACAAAAACATGTGGCCAATATTACTCCATTTACTCCAAGAGCAGTATACTTTATAAATATATAGGAAAGTAATATGTTCATTATTGCTTGAACTATTGATAAAGCCATCAGAAAATTTATTTCATTTATTCCTGTTAAAATTGTTGCATACATATGGCTATAACAAGTTAACATTACTGATATAGATGTTATAATAATTAACAATATTGAAGGATCTATTTTATAAGTTGTCCAAATAAATATAAATTTTTACCAATACAAATCATCAATAGAATTATTAAAACGAGTAAAATAAATACTTTTTAATTTTTTAAAATATTTTAAACCATTCATAATTTCTATCATAATATTCCTTTGTTGCTTCTGGCCATACTGGTCCTAATATTAAATTAATAGCTATGAATGGTATTGAAAAAAATTTATATACAACACTATATTCTGTTATCATTTCTGGACCTAAAAAATTAGTAATTATAAAATTATCTGTAGAAAAAATTATCAATCCTGCTATCTGAATAACAAATATTTTCCCTCCTATATTTAATATTCCATGCAATTTATCTAAAGATACATCTGAAATTTTTGGAATTAATATTTTATTTTTATTAAAATAAAATATTGTAAAAATAATATGAGAAATTGATATACTTATTCCATAGGAAATACTCAAATAAAAATAGATTTTTCTTTTTTAAATATAAAACTCCTATAAAGATAAAATTTAAAATCTGGCTTAAAACATTATTCAATCCTGATAAATACATTTTCTGTGATCCTATAAAAATATTATTGCATAAAGAAAGTATAAAATTAAAACATACAAATCCTACATTTATTATCATTAAAAATAATAACTCATTTCTATTAAAAAATTTACTTTCAATAATATATTTAGATTTAAAATTTTAAATGAAATATAAATTAAGCAAAAAAAAATAATTAACGATAATATTGTTACAAAAAAATAACTTGTTATTATATACTTTTTTATTTTATCATAATTTTTTAGATTTAAGTATTGAGCTATTTTATTTTTTAATCCATTTCCTATTCCTATATCAAATGTGTATATCCAGTTAGTGATTGATAAGATTAATATCCATAATCCATATTCTTCACTATTTAGATAATTGAGCATTAAAGGAATTGTTAAAAAATTTATTACTATTGAAAATCCTTTTAATAAAAAATTAAATACTATATTTAATCTTAATTTATTATTTTTAATTTTAGAAAAATAATATTTTACTTTTCCTTTCATTTTTCTCCCTTATATAAAATTTGTTTCTATCAACTTAAAATTTATATGAAGTACCCCCAAACCCTAAGATATAATAATTTACTAAAAACTATCATATTCTCTTAAAGGAAAGAAGCAGTTACTAACAGTGCAATTTTATCTATGTCAGGTTAAAAAGTTCTACTTATTCATACCCCAAAACCTTTTCTTCTATTAGTTCTATTGTTAAGTACCTTAGTTCTTCTTATGAAATAGTATGTTGATGAAATTGTTTATTAAAATTGCTGATAAAAGGTATTATATATAGACTTTAATAGATTCTTAAACCAAATATATCTTTAATTGGTATTTTACTGCTTCAAGAAAAGCCACTTCAGCTTTACTCTATTTTCTAATAATGAAACTCCTACTATTGCTTCTGATTTTATTCAATACCTATTAAGGCAGTTTTTGATTCTTCAAAACATATTAAAGTTCAATCTTGGTTTGGTGGAACAATGAACAATCTCGTAGAAAGCCTTTTTTAAGTATTTTTAGAAGACTTTTTCTTTTTTATAATTATATCAAACCACATTCAGATTTGAATAACGAAACTCCAACAAGAGCAAAATATCCAGAATTACAAAGAGTTAATTCATTTTTAAGGTATAGACAGTTATATCTTTCTCTTTTCTAAGACTTGTTTCCATTTTAAATTAACACATTAGACATTTTTCCCACTCATTAAACTTTGATCACTCCAAAAGTAATCCCATTCTCCAAATCTTCCAATTGTTTTTATTCCTTTTTCTTCAAAATATTCTCTTATTTTTTTTCTAGAACTGTATATATTAAAGTCAAATAGTATATTGGCATATTTTTCATATCTTATATCTTTTACAATAATATCTTCTTCTTTTATAATTTTCATTTTTATAAGTTTTTTTATACAATCTTTTAGAATATCTTTTTTTGATAAGTTTAAAGGTTTATTACTTTCATGATATATTTCCAATTGAAGTGAAGAACATCCTTCTGGACAATTATCTAAAGACTTATGACTAGGAGAATATATCCTCGCTGGTAAAATATCTTCATCATAAATATAAAACCACAGATAAGGTGGAATATTTTTAGTATTTATTCCTAAAGATACTATATATCCTGATGTCCATCTTAATAATTTTGATACTTCTCTTATTTCTTCTGGAATATTTTCTGTTAATTTTACAAGTTCTGGTAGCGGAATACTTGATATAAGCTCATCATATTTTTTAGCATTTCCATTAGAAAAATATATAACTTTTTTATTCAAATCTATTTTTATTACTTCATAATTTAATTCAATATTTAATCCTTTTGCCATAGAAGATAAATAACTTTTATATCCTCCTTTTTTAGGATAATACATCTTTTTAGCATAATAAGTTATAGGAGTATCTTCTGTTTCCATCCCTTTTTTTATCTCTTCTATAGTAGGTTTATACATTCTTTCTCCTACCCACTTTGTTTCAAGTTCTTTAGCTTCTACTCCCCAATATTTTTTTGTGTATTTCATAGGAAAGTTTTCAGCAAAATAATCTCCATATTGTATTCTTAACCATTCTTCATAGTTTTTAATTTCTTCAATAGATTTTTCTTTTCTATTTTCAAAATCTAAAAGGATTTTATCTTTTTCTTCTTTTGAAAGTGAGAACAAATTATTTTGGGCTGGATGTTTTAACCAGTATCCTTTGTAGTAATTACTTGGATTTGGAAGATGTTCAATACTTTCTGAACTTTTTCTAAATATTTCTTTAACTTCTCTATTCTCTGTAAAAGAAAAATGTACAAACTTATCAAATCTAAAATCATCTATTTCAAAGTTATCACACAGTCCTCCCCATGAAGAATTTTTTTCATAAATCGTTATATTATACTTTTTATTATTTTTATCTTCTAAAAAGTACCCTGCTGCTATCCCAGAGATTCCAGCTCCAAGTATCACTACTTCTTTCATATTTAACTCCTAATTAATTTTATCTTTCCATTCTAAATTTAATTTTTTATTTAATATATTTTCTAATTTTGATATATCTAGAGAAAAATTCATCATTTCATTTTTTCTATACGGAATTGCTCCAAATTTTATTTCTGAACTAGAATTTAATTTTTCTTTTAAATAAAGAATTATTTCCTTTAGAGAAATACTTATTCCACTTCCTACATTAACTACTTCGCCTCTTATTTTTTCACTATTTTTTAGTAAATCTTTTATAATTTTTGAAAAATCTTCTGCATATATAAAATCTCTTTTCTGTTCACCAAATGTTGTCAATATTTCTTCATTTTTCCTTAATTTTTCTAAAATATACGGTATAAATTTACTTGTATTTTGATATTTTCCAAAAAGATTAGAAGGTCTAATTACGCATACAGGATAATTAAAATTTCTATTTAACATTAAAGCTGTATTAGTTGTTATCTGTTTTGCTACAGCATATGGTGATGAAGGTTCTTCTTTATTTTCTTCTTTAAAAGGTGCTGAAATATTTCCATACTCTTCTCCTGAACCGAATTGCAGCATTATTTTTAAAGATTCCAATTTTTTGGAAGCTTCATATATTTTCAGAAAAATATTCAAATTATCCTCTATCATTTTAGGGAATAGATTTAATTCTCTTTCAGATGTAACACAAGATATCAAATTTATAATATATTCAGGTTTTTCTTTAGATATTATTTTTTCTAATTCTTTTTGTGATGAAAAATCAAATTTATATGACTTTATATTTGATATCCTTCGCGCAAAATCCTCATCTATATTTTTATCAATTGCTATAATCTCATATTCATTAGTTAATTCTTCTATCAAATTTTTTCCAATAAATCCAAATCCACCAAAGATTAAAATTTTCATATAAACACCTCTAAACTATTTAAAGGTATTTCTTTGATTAAAAAATTAATTTTATCTTTATTAATTGACTTAAATATGCTAGGATTTACTGCTCTGCTCTGCTCTGCTCTGCTCTGCTCTGCTCTGCTCTGCTCTGCTCTGCTCTGCTCTGCTCTGCTCTGCTCTGCTCTGCTCTGCTCTGCTCTGCTCTGCTCTGCCAATTGATCTTCTAATTTCAATTTAGCCTTCCAATTTAAATACTCAATATTATTTCCCAAGGGAGCAACTGCATACATTATATCTCTTTCTCTATATGGAATTTTTCCCCATTTAATATTTGCTTTTTTAGTATATATTTTTTCTAATATTTTACTTAATTCTCTTATATTTGTTCCCTTTCCTGTTCCCAAATAAAATTCTTGTTCATTTGGTATTTCTTTTTCATGAAATAATAATATTTTTATAAAATCACATACATCATCTATATGAATAAAATCTAATATTTGCTCTCCATAAGACATGTCTACTTCTCTTTCAAAACTTTCTTTTATATAATCAATTACCTTTTTTTGTGTATCTTTTCCACCATAAATTGTATATGGAATTACATTATAATATTTAAAATTTTCTATTTGAGAATAATATTTTAATATACTTCGAAAAGCTGTTTTAGTAGCTGTATATAAATAAGCACTATCTAATCCATTTCCTAATCTGTACTCAGCAAAAGATCCAAAATTTATAAACTCTTTAATTTGACATCCTCTCAAAGTATTTAACAATAAAGTTCCAAATTTTATATTTGCATCCAGTATTTTGTCTATAACTTCACTATCATTTCTACTTGTTAAAAAAGAAGCTAAATGAATAACTTTATCAGGTAAAAATTTTCGAATAACTTCTTCATATCCCTCTTCTATAGTACAAACATCTACTTTTTCCGAATAAAGACCTTCAACTTTTTTTCTATCCCTTATCAGAATTAATATTCTTTCTATTTCTGCTTCTTTTTCTAATATAGGAATTAAATTTCTTCCTATAAACCCAGTTGCTCCAGTTATTAATATTTTCATATTTAAAATACCTCTTTTTTCAAAAAATCATTCATACTCTCAAACTTCTTATCTCTTGGTGACATTATAGGGTTTTCTATTTTCCAATCAAATCCAATACTATTCCAGCTAATTCCATAATCACTTTCAGAATTATATACTGTTGCTACATTGTAAACCATGATACTTCCATCTTCTAGAGACTTGAATCCATGCGCTAATCCTTTGGGAATATATACAGAATATCCATTTTCTTCTGATAATTCTAAACTTATATATTTTCCTAAAGTTTTAGAATTTTTTCTTAAATCTACAATAACATCCAATACTTTTCCTTTTGCTACATAAACTAATTTTTCATGTTCAAAAGGAGGAAGCTGAAAATGCATCCCTCTTATTACATCTTTATTTGAAATTGAAAAATAACTTTCTCTAAATTCTGTACAAAGATTATTTTTTTCAAATTCATCTTTATTATATGTTTTAATAAATATTCCTCTTCCATCTTGGAATATTTTATTTTTTATAATAAAGACTCCTTCTAATTCTGTTTTTATAATTTCCATATTATTCACCCAACTTAGAAAATTCATTTATCTGTTCTACACAAAGTTTGTATACATCTTCATTTAGATATCTCTTGTACCATTCAGTAGTCAGTTCTACGCTTTTATCTATGGTTAATGTAGGCTTCCATCCTAGTTCAAATCTTGATTTTGTTATATCTAGTAGTAATAATTTAGCTTCATGTAAAGAATTTGGATTAGAAATATCTTTTAGATTTCCTTTTCCATAATCTTTTACTATTTTTTCTGCTACTTCCCATACATTTACTATTGCATCAAGATTTGGCCCAAAGTTCCATCCTTCACAATATTTTATTGGATCTTCCATCATCTTTTGCCCTAATAGAAGATAACCACTTAAAGGTTCAAGTACATGTTCCCATGGCCTTATTGATTTTGGACTTCTTATCTCTATATCTCTATCTTCTTCCAATGCTCTTATACAGTCTGGCACTATTCTGTCTTTTGCCCAGTCTCCTCCACCTATTACATTTCCTGCTCTCACACTTGCTATACTTTTTCCATGTTTTTCATAATCTTTAGGATTAAAAAATGAATTTCTCCATGATTGTATAGCTATTTCACAAGCTCCTTTAGATGAAGAATATGGATCATATCCTCCAAAAGCTTCATTTTCTCTGTATCCCCATATCTGTTCTTTATTTTCATAGCATTTATCTGTTGTTATCATTATTCCTATTTTAGTATTCTCACAGTTTCTTATCTCTTCCAATACATTTATAGTTCCCATAAGATTAGTTTCATATGTTTCTACTGGAATATCATATGAAAGTCTAACTAATGGTTGAGCTGCTAAATGAAATACTATCTTTGGCTGATATTTATCAAATACTTCTCTTAAATGTTTTCTGTCTCTTATATCTCCTCTAATATCAACTACCTTTTCTGATAAATGAGATAAAACAAAATTGTCCTTTTCTGTATACGGTTCTAATGAATAACCTATTACTTCAGCGCCTAATTCTCTAAGCCATATTGACAGCCACGATCCTTTAAATCCTGTATGACCTGTTACCAGAATTCTTTTTCCTTTATACACATTATTAAAGTTTTTCATTTTTCCTCCAATTACCATACTTTCCATGGAGCTTTTCCACTATCCCACATATCATTTAATTCTTTATTATCTCTTAATATATCCATAGGCTTCCAGAATCCTGTATGTTTAAAAGAATTCATTTTTCCATCTTTAGCTATATTTTCTAAAGGAGCTCTTTCAAATATAGTTGAATCGCCTTCAGTTATATAATTAAATACTTCTGGCTCACATATGAAATATCCTGCATTTATCCAGCTTCCATCTCCTGCTGGTTTCTCTGTAAAAGCCTTTACATTTCCCTTCTCATCTATATTCAATGATCCAAATTTTCCTTGTGGTTTATATGCTGTAACAGTTAAAGTTTTTCCACTTTCTTTATGGAATTTTATACTTTCACCTATATTTAAATCTGTTACCCCATCACCATATGTTAAAAGAAAAGTTTCATTTCCTATATATTTTTCTATTCTCTTAATTCTTCCACCTGTCATAGTTTCAAGCCCTGTATCTACAAGAGTTACTTTCCAGTTTTCTGAATGGCAGTCATGTACTGTCATTTCATTATTTTGCAGATCAAATGTTACATCGCTTGTATGAAGAAAATAATTTGAAAACCATTCTTTTATTACATATCCTTTATATCCACAGCAGATGATAAATTCATTTATTCCATAATGAGAATATGTTTTCATAATATGCCATAGAATAGGTTTTCCTCCTATTTCTACCATTGGTTTTGGGATAAGGTTTGTTGCTTCACTAAGTCTTGTTCCATATCCACCTGCTAATATTACTGCTTTCATCTCTTATCCTCCCTATCCAATTATATATTCTTTTATTTTCTTTATCATAAAGTCTAACATTTCATCAGTCATTCCAGGATATACTCCTATCCATAAAGTATTATTCATAATGAAGTCTGTATTTTTTAAATCTCCTATTACTCTGAATCCTTCTCCAGTCTTTCTCATTTCATCAAAAGCTGGATGTTTTAAAAGATTTCCTGCAAATAGATTTCTTGTTTGTATTTTATTAGTTTCAAGATATTTTGCAAGTTCTACTCTTGATTTTCCTGTTTCTTCTTTTACAGATATTAAAAATCCAAACCAGCTTGGTTTTGAGTTCTTTTCTGGTTCTGGAAGTATTATCTTATCTTGAATATCTTTTAATCCTTCATACAATCTATTCCAGTTTCTTCTTCTTGCTTCTACTATATGTGGAAGTTTATCTAATTGCGCAACTCCAATAGCTGCCTGCATATCTGTCACTTTTAAATTATATCCAAAATGTGAATATACATATTTATGATCATATCCTAATGGAAGCTCTCCATACTGTTTAGTAAATCTCATATGGCATGTATCATCTACACCACTTTCACACCAGCAGTCTCTTCCCCAGTCTCTGAAAGATTTTATTAATTTATGAAGCAGAGGATTATCTGTATATACTGCTCCTCCCTCTCCCATAGTCATATGATGAGGTGGATAAAAACTTGATGTTCCTATATCTCCTATTGTTCCTGTTTTTTTCCATTCTCCATCTATACAGTATTCAGAACCTAAAGCATCACAGTTATCTTCCACAAGCCATAGATTATGTTTCTTACAGAAATCTTTTACTCCTTGAAGATTAAAAGGATTTCCTAATGTATGTGCTATCATTACAGCTTTTGTTTTTTCACTTAATGCTTCTTCCAACATATCTGTATCTATGTTATATGCTGGAACTGTTACATCTACAAATACTGGAACTGCTCCATATTGAATAATAGGAGTAACTGTAGTAGGAAAACCAGCCGATACAGTTATTACTTCATCTCCTCTTTTTATTCTTCTGTCACCTAATTCTTGAGCAGTTAAAGCCATAAATGCAAGAAGGTTAGCTGATGAACCTGAATTAGTTAGAGAACAATACTTTATATCAAGATATTCAGCCATTTTAGTTTCAAACTTCTTAACCCATGGTCCAGAAGTAAGCCAGAAATCTAAAGAAGAATCAACAAGATTAACCATTTCCTGCTCATCAAAGAATCTTCCTCCATAATTAATATATGTTTCTCCCTCTTTAAATTCTTTTTTATCTCCAAATTTTATATTATGATATTCTTTTACTTTTTCTAATATTTCTTGTTTTAAACTATCCATTCTTACTCCTTATTTTAAATTCTATGATAAATACCCTTATTTTTTCTCTCAATTGCACTTTTAAATTTTTTATTTAATTTAGATAATAATTTTATAAAAAATGGTTTATCTATAATAAAGTACAATATATAAAACATAACTTTATCTTTCACTAAATATTTATATTTTGATTCCTTATATAGATCATAATAAACTTTTTTATAATTTTTTATTTTATTTTCTAAATATCCTTTAAGATAAAGTTCAATAAAATTCCCTTTTATCGAACTAGTAAAAAGAGTAAATAGCCTCCTCAACTTAATTTCTCTCTTTTTATCAATATCTAAAAATAATGTTTTTGTTCCATAAATACTTCCTAATCCTACAATAAGGTCTGAATAAGTATCTCTTTCTTTTCCTAGTTCTATTATATTAGTTCTTAAAAATTGCACTCCTTCTCCTCTATTTAACTCAAGATAAAAAAATAAAATAATATTATGAGGCATATATGAATTAGAAAATTGATATCCATATAGCATATAATTTTTCATTTGTTTTATCTTTTTTACATTATAAACAGATGTAGAAATAAATAATAAATTTCCATACCTTTTTTCTGGGTTAGTTTCATACAGAAAATCTATTAAATTTTCTAAACCAAGAATTATTTTATTTTCTTTTTCTTGGGAAATTATAGAAGAATATTTCATTAAAACTATTTTTTCTTCTATTTTATTTATATCTTCTAAAATTGTTTTTACACTATTTTCAGAAGGAATATCATCATCTCCTAGTAACCACATCCATTCACTCTCAGTTTCCTCAAAACACTTGACTATATTTGAACACATCCCTATATTATTTTTATTTCTTTTTACTTTTATAAATTTTTTAAAGTTTTCTGAAATTTCATTATATACTTCAAATATATTATAGTCAGAAGCATTATCTAATATTAATAAATTAACTTGATCTGAAAGTTGTGGCAATAATATGTTTATAGATCTTTCTAATTCATTTTTTCTATTATATGTTGGAATCGAAATTGTTAAAATAGAGCCCATTATCTTTCTCCCTTCAATTAATTACTTTTCTATTTTAATAATATTTAATTTATAAAACAATAAATCTTTGTTAGTAATGAAAGTTCTTTTTTTTATTATTTTAAAAATTCCAGTTTCCAATAATAAACTATTATTTCTTGTTGGAATAACTATTGATAGATAATAATTATTCTTCATTATCAAGATACCACCTTGTTTGTTCCTATGAAGCCTGCTGCCCCTGTTACAAGATATGTTTTCATCTACATTTCTCCCTTTTTTTTCATTTCTTCTAAAAATCTATCTATTCCACTTTTCCAATGTGGTATTTTTTTATCAATTACTCTTTCGAGTTTACTGCTGTCTAATTTAGAATATTCCGTCCTCTTTGCTGGTAGAGGAAAATCCATTGTCTTTGCTCTTTCCAATATTCCACTCCATCCTATTTTCTTTAATATATATTGGGCTTGTTCAAATTTTGATGCTTCTCCATCATTTGATAGATTGTACAATCCATATTTATCTGTCTGAACAAGTTTCCATGAATATTCTGCCAAATCCTTTGAATATGTTGGAGAGGATATTTGATCATCTACTATTCTTAATTTATCTTTTCCTTTGCTCCAATTTATTACCTGTTTGCAGAAATTATTATTCCCCATTCCAAATACCCATGATGTTCTTATTACAAAACTTTTTTCATATTCCAGAGAATATCTTTCCCCCTCTAGCTTTGCTTTTGAATATATTGATAATGGATTTGGAATATCTTCTTCTATATATGGTATTTCCTTCTCTCCATCAAATACAAAGTCTGTTGAATATGTTACAAATACTATATTTTTTTCTTTACATATCTCTGCCAGATACTTAGGACCATGAGAATTTAAAGCATAGCATTTTTCTGGTTCCTCTTCTGCCTTATCCACATTATTATATGCTGCACAGTTTATTATCATTGTAAAATTATTGCTATTTACAAATTCTTTTACTTTCTCTTTATTAGTTACATCTAATTCTTTATAGTCAGTAGCTGTGTATTTTATCCCTGATTTATCAAAAAGCTTTTGAAAGTCCTGACCTAGCTGTCCATCTGCTCCTGTAAGCAATACATTTTCTCCAATATATTTTTCTGTGTACTCCTTAAAAGATTGATGTTTTTTATCTTTTTCTGATAAAACTATATCCTCTTCTTTTAATCCATATTTTTCAAAATTCCAATTGATATTTATATCTTTATCATTCCATATTATTCCTGAATCATATTGAGGCACATAAAAATCTGTACACTTATATTGAAATTCTGTTTCATCTTCTAAAGTAAGAAATCCATGAGCAAATCCTTTTGGTATAAAAAACATTTTCTTATTTTCTGCACTTAATTCTACCCCATACCATTTTCCATATGTACTGCTGTCTTTTCTAATATCTACAGCTACATCATATACAGAACCTTTTATTACTCTTACAAGTTTCCCTTGAGAATGTTTAGTTTGAAAATGAAGCCCTCTTAGCACTCCTTTTTTAGATTTAGAATGATTATCTTGTACAAATTCATCAAATATCCCTATTTCTTCAAATTCTTTTTTACTGTATGTTTCCAAAAAAAATCCTCTTTCATCTCCAAATACTGTTGGTTCTAATATGTATAAGCCTGCTATTCCTGTTTCTATCTTTTTAAATTTACTCATATTGTCCCCTTTATCTATTTGATGAGATCCATCAAATATTCTCCATATTTAGATTTAAGCAGTGGCTTTGCTAGTTCACATACTTTTTCTTTTGTTATCCATCCATTTCTATATGCAATTTCTTCAAGACAGGCTACCATTACTCCTTGTCTGCTTTGAATAGTTTTTACATAGTTTGCTGCTTCTAACAAAGCTTCATGCGTTCCTGTATCAAGCCATGCCATTCCTCTTCCTAGACTTGTTACATTTAGAGTTCCCTCATTAAGATACATTTCATTTAGTGTTGTTATTTCAAGTTCTCCTCTTTTTGAAGGTTTTACTTTCTTAGCTTTTTCTACTACTGTATTATCATAAAAATACAATCCAGGTACTACATAATTAGATTTTGGATTCTCTGGTTTTTCCTCTAATGATATTGCTCTATTATTTTCATCAAATTCTACTACTCCAAAATCTCTAGGATTTTGTACATAATATCCAAATATTGTTGCTCCTTTTTTCTTTGCTTCAGCTTCTTTTAACATCCCTGTAAATCCATGCCCATAGAATATATTATCTCCAAGGACTAAAGCACATGAATCATTTCCAATGAAGTCTTCTCCTATCAAAAACGCTTCTGCTAAGCCATTAGGTTGTTCCTGTACTGCATAACTTAGAGATATGCCGAAATCAATCCCAGTCTGTAATAACTCTTCAAACATAGGAAGATCTCTTGGAGTAGAGATAATTAAAATATCTTTTATTCCAGCTAACATTAAAACTGATAAAGGATAATATATCATTGGTTTATCATATATTGGTGTTATTTGTTTAGATATTGATTTTGTTATTGGATAAAGTCTTGTTCCACTTCCTCCTGCTAATATTATTCCTTTCATCTCATACCTCTGTTTCCATAACTTCTTTTATAACTTCTAAATAGCCATATTTAAATTTTTCATCAGGTTCTAGATACATTCCTTCAGCCCATTCATTCCATGCATTCAAAAAAATATAGTCTACATTTTTTTCTTTCATTATTTTTTTTTGTTCCAATAAATATTTTTTAAATAACTCTGGTGTATTTTGCTCAATCACATATCCCCTCTTCCCATGTCTTGAAGTATTATCCCAGCCAGTAAATATTCCTGGATATATTTTTTTATTTAAAAATTTGCTAGATATGTCTATACTCTTTTTTAAAAACTCTTCATATTTATATTTTTGGACAAAGTATAAATAATTTTTTGAAAAATTATTTTTTAATCTTTGAATAACTTTTTGAAAAATATTTCTTTTACTGAGACAACAATTAGGTTCCCTTAACACCATTGCAGAACTTTTAGGTGAAAAAAAATTTGAATTTTTTAGATTATTTTTTGACTCTATTATATAAATTCCTGAATAACCTATTTTTTTACATGCTTTATTAAAAAAATCTATCATTTCATCAAACTTTAAAATATCTTCTGATTGGTATATTATAAATACTGGTTTTTCATCTATTTTTATATATCTTTTATCTAAAAAAAATGGAGCCAAATAATTAAAGTGTTCTTGCCAATCTTCTTCTTCTCCATACTCCTGTTTTATAAGGATTTCATTTAATCCATTCCAAGTTTTTTTCCAAGAATGATTAGCCCAACAAAAACAGAAATTTTGCTTTATTTCTTTCCATTCAAGTAAATTTTCTGCTGGTTTCTCTAATATTTTTCTTCCTTTAAACCAATAGTGATAATAACAAAATCCATATATTCCATATTCATTTCCTAGTTTACTCTGCCATTCTACTGTTTCTTTATTTAGCAAATTATAATAATTATTATTTAATGGTTTTAATGGTTGACTATGCCCTTTAAATAATTTTTTCCCATTTTTTACATTTGTCCATTCTGTAAAACCTTTTCCCCACCAAAGATTATTTTCTTCAATTTCATGAAATTGTGGCAGATAGTATGTTATTATCTTCATTAAAATTATCTCCTTATCTACTTTTTTATTAAAACTCAAACAAAATAAAATTATATTTATAAGTTGGAAGCTGTAATAAAAAGGTTTTAAAATATAAAATTGAAATACAAATAAAAAATAGAAATTTAATTACTTTAGAATATTTTTTTGTCAAATACCCTAATAATTGTGGAATTAGAATAATATAATAAAAAGTAAAATACGAACTCATTCGTATAAACACTTGATTCATTGTAGGGAAATTTTTTTCATTAAGAAAAATACTTAAAACTAAAAGTATTGTAAAAAAATTTATATTTTTACTTACATTATCTAAAAAAATTCTATTTGAAAAAATTTCTATTAATAATGCTAAAATAAAAAACAATGATAAAGTTATAAAACTTGTTGTTGCTTCATATTCTAATATTGTATATTGTCCATAACCTAGTATTTCATAAGCTTTAGGTAACAAAAAATTAAAATTTACTGTAATAGAAATTAAAATAATTTTTATAAATCTATTATATTTTAAATTTAATATCCAATATAATGGCAATAATACAATACAACTTTTATGGAATAAACTTCCTACAATTATAAATAAAAAATATTTTATTATTTTTTTCTGTTTTATAAAAATAATCGAATAAAAAAATATACTAATTGCCATAACTTGCCTAATCAAATTAAATCCTGCTGAATAATAAGCTCCTACTAAAAAATAGATAAGCGTAGACATCAATATATCACTTGATTCTTTTTTTATATTTTTATATATTAAATAATTTGTAAAAAAAGCTATTACTAAAAAAGTTAATTGTTGTGTCCCATTTATACTGACAATAAATTTTACTAAAAAATAATAACCTTTTTCTAATCTTAAAACTTCATAATCATTAATATTATTTTTTATAAAGAAAAATATTTTCATATACATTGGATAATCTACTCCAATATAGTACCTACATCCAGAAAATAAAATTAATATTAAAAATATTAATCTTATTATATTTATATTATTTTTATTTAAATATATTATTCCAATAATAATTACCAAGAAATATAAACATATGTATTCCATCTTTTATCCTTTTTTATGTCTTTATTTTAAAAAAAAAATTTCTATAATTAAACTTCAAAATATTTTATTGTTTTACTGCAATAATTGTTATTAACTGTAATGGCTTCATATTTTATTCCTTTAGTTTTCTTTATTGTATTTTCAGTTAGCTCTAAAGTGTTGCAATTAACAATTATTACAGATACATCCATTAATTTCTCCTTTTAAACTACTTCAAATTGCTTTCTTATTTTAAAATAATCTTCTGGTATTCCTATATCTATAAAATAACCTTCACTTTCATACGAATACTTTTCTATTTTTTTATCTTCTAATACCTCTTTTTCAAATGAAAAATTTTCTTTCTCCACTCTATTCAATAAATCTTTTTTTATTAGATATATTCCTCCATTTATTTTTCCTTTAGCTTTCTTCTTTTTTTCTTCAAATTCTATTATTTTATTTCCTTTTATTATTAAAGAGCCATATCTATCAAAATTTTCCATTTCTTTTACTGTAACTGTTAAGATACTTTTATTTTCAGTGTGAAATTCTTTCATTCTTTTTAAATCAATATCAAAGAAAGTATCTCCATTAACTATAAAAACATCTTCTTCTTTAGCTAACTTTAAAGCTTTTTTTATAGCTCCTCCTGTTCCTAGAGGAGTTAATTCTTCTGAATATGTTATTTCAATACTTTCATATCTATTTTTAAAATATTCTTTTATTATTTTCTTTTTATAACCAACCGCTAAAATAATATGTCTTATTCCTTTTTCTCCTAAATCTTTTATTAAATATTCTAAGAAAGGCTTTCCATTTACTGGAGCCATCGGTTTAGGAACATCTGATACCACTTCTTTTAATCTTGTTCCAAAACCTCCAGCTAGTACTATAGCTTCCAATTTTTATTCCTCCCCAAACATTTCATTTTCTACTCCTAAACATAGAGTATGGTAAATCGGCAAATGATATTCTTGAATAATATATGTTTCCTCTTCTTCAACATTTATATTTATATCTGATATATCTTTTAATTTTCCACCAAACTTTCCTGTCAATGAAATTATTTTCATCCCTTTAATTTTAGATATTTGCGAAGCATAAATAACATTTTTTGAATTTCCTGATGTACTTATAGCTATTAATATATCTCCTTCATTCCCATAACCTAATACCTGTTGAGCAAAAACAAGTTCAGAATTATTATCATTGCTATAAGCTGTTATCAATGAAATTTCACTTACCAAAGCTATTGCAGGTAATGAGCTCTGTAAGTTATTTATAAAATATTCTGCTTCTTGTGGAAATGTATTTTTAATTTTATCTATATATTTATTTTCTAATTTTCTTGGAAGAACAAAGCTTTTCATGAGTTCTCCTACTATATGTAAAGAATCTGAAGCACTTCCACCGTTGCCACAAATTAGCAATTTCCCTTTATTTTTATAGCAATTTACTATCTCTAATATTGAATTCTCTATTTCTACCTTACAATTAGATAATTTAGGAAATCTTATAATTAAATTCTCTATTAATATATTTGTAGATTTTTTCAATTTTATACACCTCTTATTCATATAAAGTCCAAGCCTGTGCCCCTTTTTCTGAAAATTGTGCCAATATAACTTTCCCTTCTTTTCTTCTTAATTTTTCTATTAGAGCATATCTTTCTTTTGGATCACAAAGTATCATCATAAAACCCCCTCCACCTGCTCCTGATACTTTAGCTGCTTTTCCACCATTATTCATTATAAAATCATAAGTTTCATTTATAAAATTATTAGAAATTGCATTTGACATTTTCTTTTTAGATATCCATCCATTTTTTAGACACTCAGCAAACCTTTTGAAGTCACCTCTTAAAATTGCATTTTTCATCTCAATGGCTGATTCCTTTAATTCATGCATTCCTTCTAAACTTTTTTCAGACTTTTCTTTTACATTTTTGATTTGCTCATCAATTATTTTTGCAGATTCTCTTGAAGTTCCTGTATAATATAGAATAAGTGAACTTTCTATCTCATTTTTTATCCATTTTTTCAATCTTAATGGATTTACTATCACTCTATTTTCTGAATAAAATTCCATAAAGTTAAATCCACCAAATGTAGCAGAAAATTGGTCTTGTTTCCCTCCACTTAAATTCAAATCTATTCTTTCTATCTCATATGCCAAATTAGCTATATCATATTCCCCTAATGGTAAATTTAACCATTCCATATATGCTTTTATTATAGCTACTACCATTGTTGAAGAAGAGCCTAAACCTGAACCTGCTGGAGCATCTGAATAAGTTGTCATTTTAAAAGATAATGGTTTCCCATCATTGTACCTTTTAACGATTTTATTATAGACTCCTTTATGAAGCAAAAGATTATTATCTATTTCTAAATAATCCTTACTCTCTCCTTCAAATATTTCATGTCTATCAGCTGAATTAAAAATTATCCTATTATCAGCAGTAGGCTCAATAGTACAATAGGCATACATATCTACTGTAACATTAAGCACAACTCCTCCATATTCATCACAATATGGAGATACATCTGTTCCTCCTCCAGCAAGTCCTAATCTTAAAGGTGCTTTAGATCGTATTATCATTTGTATTTCCTTTCACTTCTAGTTCTTCAAATAATTTTTTAAATTTTTTTATTGAAGAATTATAGCTATATTTTTCTATAAAAATTTCATTTGTATATTTATTTATTTTAGGCATTCCATTATTTTTCCAATATTTTATATAATTATTTATTTTTTCTATAAATTCTTTTGAAGAATTACAAATACCGCCAACTTTGTCATAATCCATTTCATAACCTTGAAAGGATTCTATAGTTCCAAAGATAGTTTTTCCATAAGATAGCGCTTCTCCAGTTTTTACTTTCATCCCTCCTCCAGCAAAAATAGGAGCTATTACTGCATCAGCATCTAAATAGTAATTATCTAAATTTTCAACTGTTCCAATAACTTTTACTTTTTTATTTAATTTTTCAAATTTTTCTTTATATTTTTCCATTCCCTTGCCTACAATATATAAATCTGCTTCTACTCCTTCTAAAACATTTTTTATAAAAAATTCTACTCCATTTAAATTAGGTTTTAAACTTGCTGTTCCCACAAAAAGTAAATTAAATTCTACTGAATTAAATAATTTCTTTAATTCTTTTTCTATTTTAGGTATAGGTAAAGTTACTTCTATCTCTGCATTAGATTTATACCCATACTCTTTTTCTAATAATTTTGTATCTCTGCTATTAAGAGTTATAATCTTATCTGAATTTTTAAAAGATTTATTTTCATTTATTTTTGCATTAAAGATTTCTTTTTTAGCTTTTAATATTCTAAAAAAGCTTTTTAAATTAAATTTATCTTTTTTATATTCAATAAGTATAGAAGAGAAAAAGCAATAATTAATATCATGGCAAAATATTATTATTTTCTTTTCAGGAAATTTTTTTTTAATTTTTTCTGCTAAATAACCAAATCCACTATTATCTAAAAAAATAATATTATAATTTTCTATTTCTATTTTCTTAATTATTTTATTTTCTATAATTAATGAACTGGATTCTAATCTATTAAAAAAAGTTATACTCACAATTCTTGAAAAAATATTTTTAGATATAACATCATAGATATCAACTTTTTCTTTTCCAAAAATAGTTACTATATTTTCTAAATTTCTTTTAGATCCTAAATAACCTCCACTTTTATTATCTTTTTTTAATCTATTCGTTATAAATAAAATTTCTTTCATTTTCACCTCTTTTTTAACTCTTTTCTTAGAAAGTTTTTATAAATTATTTTTCTTAGCCTATTTCCACAAATTCTTACCCCTGATCTAATTACAATATTTGTTAGATAATAATAAGTATTCATATATCCTTCTTTATAAAACTTTGTTAAAGCTTTTATTTCATTTTTGATATATGAAATCCCTCCTCTTCTGTCATAAACATCCAAATTACTCCTTATGTAAAGTAAATTTTCTTGAATATTATATCCTTTGCCTAACTTCAACATTCTTAAAAATAAATCATAATCTTCAAACCAAAAACAATCATGATAATTTCCTGCTTTTATTACATAACTTTTTTTAAAACCTATTCCTGCATGTATAAATGGACATCTTCTTTTTGAAAATTTTAAAATTTCTTCATTCTTTTCAGGTAAAATTCTTTCTGAAATAATATCATTTTTATCTTTATCAAAATCATATCCATTAGTTCCAACTAAGATTAAATCTTTTTTTTCAGTAAAAATTTTTACTTGTTCAAATATTTTCTTAGGATGCATAATATCATCTGTATCCATTCTTATTATTATTTCATTTGAACAATTTAGTACTCCTTCTCTTAATGCTAGTCCTAATCCTTTATTTTTTTCTAAAGGAACTGTTTTCATGTTTATCTTATTTTTATACTCTTTTATTACTTGTTCTAATTCCTCTGTTAAAGGCCCATCTTTTACCAAAACTATTTCATCTGGCAAATAAGTTTGCTCCAATATACTATTCAAACTTTTTCTAAAATACTCAGCTTTTTCTTTAGAGTATATTGACATCAAAACTGATACTTTTGTTTTCTCCATCAATATGCCCCCTTTTTTCCGATAACATTCTTTATTGTTTTCACTGTTATTATTATGTCCAGCCACAATGACCAGTTTCTTATATAGTAGAGATCCAATGCTATTCTTTCATCATAGTTCTCTACATCTGACCTTCCATTTGCCTGCCACATTCCTGTTATTCCTGGTTTTACTGCAAATATTTTTTTACTATTTTCTTCTCCATAATATAAATCTACTTCTTTTTGTACTACTGGTCTTGGACCCACAAATGACATTTCTCCCTTTATTACATTTATAAATTGTGGAAATTCATCTAATGATGTCTTTCTTAAAAATTTTCCTACCTCTGTTATTCTTGGATCATCTTTAAGTTTAAAATTCTTATAATATTCTTCTTTGAGTTTTTCATCTTTAGACAACATCTCTTCTAGCCTTTTCTCTGCATCTGCATACATAGTTCTAAACTTATACATTTTAAAAGTTTTTAAATACTGACCTATTCTTGTGTGAAAAAACATTGCTTTTCCACCATCCTTTTTTATCTTTGGAGCATATATCAGATAAAGTATTCCTAGCACTATGCATCCAGCTATTCCTGTAGCTATATCAAAGCTTCTTTTTAGAAATTTATTTGTTCTTCTATTCATTCCATTGTATGAAGATACAAGCATTATTCCATCATAGTCTTCTATATTTGAATTAAAAGTATATGTTCCATTTAATTCTGGTGTGAATTTTATCTTATTTACTTTTCCATCCAATCTATTTATTATCTCTGACATCTGCTTGTTATCTGCTAATGGCAGTGCTATTATTACTTCATTTATATTATTCTCTTCTATTACTCTTTCTATATCACTGCAGTTTCCAAGTATCTTTTCTTCTTCTACTCTTATACTTTGATTAACTCCCTCTAAAGAATTAGCTGATATATATCCCAGTAAGTTGTACATTGTAAAATTATTTTCTTTTATTACATGAGTTAATTCTCTAGCTGTATTTCCTACTCCTATAATAAGAAGCCTTTTTTCCAATGATTTTCTAAATATATTTCTTATAATTTTTATTATGATTAAGTTAAAGAAGGTAAATGTTATTCCCACTATCAGATGAACTGGTATATACTTACTTCCCCAGAATGCTGCATCATTTATCAGCATTACTATGAGATATTCTGTATGAACAAAAAGTTGTTTTTTCAGTTCTTCCCATATAAGTATAGTTTTAAAGGAATACATATTCTTAGTAAGATTTAATGCAAGATAGATAAAGAAAGTGTTGTACATAATTCTATCTGGAACTTTAAATATTTTATTTATTAAAAAATAGAATATGAATTGTAATACTATCATTAAAATCTTTGAACTCTGTCTTTTCACTTTCCCCTTGCTCCTTGACTTTTATTTTAAGATGTTTCTTTTTTTATATTTTTTCATTTTATATATTTCTCTTTTTTATTTTCTTAATTTTATATATTTTGTAATATTTTTAATTTTAAATATACAATTAATAGTATTATTTGAAATAGATAGATTTCAACTTATATTGTCTGACTTCTACCTCTTTTTTTTCACTCTTTTCCAAAACTTAACTCTCATATTTTTTCCAGCTTTCAAAATTAAATATCAATTTTAAAGTTTTGTAAAAATTACTACTTTCATAAAATTGAAAAAAGTTCGCATTATTACAATAATGAGAACTTTTACACATCCAAAACTCAGCAAAGTCGTTTTAACATTTCTTAAAAATATCAACTTATGACTTTTTTTGGTATTGACAATATTCTATTTTAGTAGTATTATTTCACTATACTATTCTATAATTCTAAAAAGTTTCAAAAGAAATTTTCTTGAAGAGATTTCTACAGGGCGCTTTATTGTAATAAGGCGAACTTTCACATCACTTGAACCCTTATTTTTTAAGGAGTCATTTTTTACCTCTCTATTTTAGAACTTTTTTACTTTTCCCCTCTGATATAATTTTTTTCTTTTTTTATATTTCAATTATCTGTTTTTTATATATTTCATCATACTTTATTTGTTTTTTTATATTTCTCTTTTCTTATCTTTTTCTTTCTTATTTTTATTTTTTCTTTATATAATAGTTTTTAATTCACATAGCTACTTTTTCATATATTCTTTATTCTTTTCTTTTATTTAACTTAATTACATTAATTAAAATATCTTGATTTATATGAGATTTATTCTCTTATTGTCTTTCATCAAAAAAAGACTATATATTTTCTCTTTTAAAATTTTTTATTTTTCTAGAAATATACCATTTCTTATTTTTATATACACTTTAAATTTATTTTTAGGCATAAAAAAAGGAACCCTAATTATTTAAGATTCCTTCTCCATTTTCAATATTTAATTTTTAGTAACCCATTCTATCCAATATTTCTTCTACAATATCATCAGAACGATGTCCTTTAAAATATTCACTGCTTACATTTTCAAATCCTATATTCCTATATTTACTTGGTCTTCCTATATATCTAGCAGCAAAATTAAAATTCTCATCAAGTATAGCTAAAGTAGGTACTACATATTTCTCTTCTGGTATTCCTAATTTCTCTCTTAGGAATTTAAATCCTCTTCCTTCTGTTATTATACTCATCTTTATATTAGGATTTAACTCTATCATTTTCATAAGCACTGGCACTGTTGCACGAACATATGGACACCATGATTCAGCACTTAATAGAAAATTATATTTTTTATCTATTTTCTTGATTCTTTCAATATACTCATCTGTTATTTTTACTACTGAAGCTATTTCTTTGATTTTCTCTTTTTCAGATGCACTTGCTATATTAAAAAATGTATCAAATGTCATTCCTGTTTCAAATAGTTCTTTATATTCCATAATTCATACCTCCTAAATTTAGTAATTAACCTTTTTCAGCACTCCTTTTATAGCCTCTTCAATAGTTTTGAAACTTTTAAGTTCATCTCTAGTGATAAGAGCATTTATCTCTTTTTTACTGTATCCCAATCCTTCCAGAGCAGAAATAAGTTCCTCTTCTATCATGAGATGTTTTGCTGCATCATCATTTCTTGTATCTATAGAAAGAGCATCTAATGTTTTTAATTTACTTTTTAAATCTAAAATTAACTGTTGAGATTTCTTTTCTCCCAACTTAGGAACTCTTTTGAGATTAGTATAGTCATCTGTTGCTACCAGATCTCTGATTGTATCTATATCAAAAGTAGACATTACTGAAAGAGCCAGAGATACTCCTATTCCTTTTACTCCAAGAAGCATTTCGAAAAGATTCCTCTCTCTTTCTTCCAAGAAACCTATGAGTTTAAAAGCATCTTCTTTGATGTAGTTATAGATATATAGTTTCACTTCTTCTCCAACACTAATAAAATCATATGTTCTTAAAGATATATTTACTTTATATCCAACTCCATTTACATCTAATGCCAGATAATCTGGTTTCTTATATTCAACTTTTCCTCTCAAATATTCATACATCTATTTCCCCAGCTCCTCTTTCTTTTTTCTTCCTCTTTTTTTAGGTTTCTCCTCATAATCTATTACAGGTACTTCTTCAGCAGCTTCTAGCATAGTTTTGTTAAATACAGGAACTACTTTAGCTTTTTTCTTTTGAGTTTTCTTATTTTCTTTTCTTCCAGCACCTTTTAACATTCTGTCTATGTACACAGCAGTATAGCTTTTTTCTACATCAGATATTTCTTCTGGAGTTCCACAAGCTACTACAGTTCCACCTCTGTCTCCTCCATCAGGTCCTATATCTATTATGTGATCTGCTGTTTTGATAACATCTAGGTTATGTTCTATAATAACTACTGTATTCCCTTTCTCTACCAGTCTATCCAGCACTTCCAAAAGTTTTCTTATATCTTCAAAGTGCAGTCCAGTAGTAGGTTCATCTAAAATATAGATAGTTTTACCCTTTGTCATTTTAGAAAGTTCAGTTGCAAGTTTTATCCTCTGAGCTTCTCCTCCTGAAAGAGTAGTTGCAGGCTGTCCAAGTTTTATATAGTCAAGTCCTACATCCATAAGTACTTTTAATTTTCTCTCAAGAGATGGTACAGCTTTAAAAAATTCATAAGCTTCTCTTACACTCATATTCAATACATCAGAAATATTTTTTCCTTTATAATAAACATCTAATGTTTCTTTATTATATCTTTTTCCCTTACATACTTCACATTCTACATATACATCTGGAAGGAAGTTCATTTCTATTTTAATTATTCCTGCTCCTTGACATGCTTCACATCTTCCACCTTTTACATTGAAAGAAAATCTTCCCTTTGTAAATCCATGTAATTTGGCATCTTTTGTTTCAGCAAAGATAGTTCTTATATCGTCAAAAAGCTTAGTGTACGTAGCTGGGTTAGATCTTGGGGTTCTTCCTATTGGGCTCTGGTCAATATTTATTACTTTTTCAAGTTCCTCTATTCCTTTAATTTCTTTATACTCCAAAGGGTAAAGTTTTCCTTTATTCAGCTTATTAAAAAGTGCTGGGAACAGAGTATGATTAATAAGTGTAGACTTTCCGCTTCCACTTACTCCTGTAACTACAGTCATTACTCCTAAAGGAATTTCAACATCTATGTTTTTCAGATTATTTCCCTTTGCTCCTATTATTTTTATAGATTTTTTCCACTTTCTTCTTTTTTCAGGTATCTCTATTTTCAAATCACCTTTTAAATATTTACCTGTGATAGATTCTTCATTTTCCATTATTTCCTTAGGACTTCCATAAGCAACTATTTCTCCACCAAAATCTCCTGCTCCTGGTCCTAAATCCAATATTTCATCAGCCTGCAGCATAGTATCTTCATCATGTTCTACTACTATCAATGTATTTCCTAGATCTTTAAGTCTTCCTAAAGTAGCAAGAAGTTTGTCATTATCTTTTTGATGAAGTCCAATACTTGGTTCATCAAGCACATAAAGAACTCCAGTAAGACCTGATCCTATTTGAGTTGCAAGTCTTATTCTTTGAGCTTCTCCTCCTGAAAGAGTTTTTGTTTCACGAGCTAGATTTAAATAGTCAAGTCCCACATTTATCATGAATGAAAGTCTTTCTCTTATCTCTTTTAGTATCTCTTTAGCTATAAACTCCTGTTTATTTGTCAGTTTCAAATCAAGGAAAAATTTAAGTGAATCTTTTATACTTAATTCACATATCTCCATAATGTTTTTATCTCCAACAGTGACAGATAGGACTTCTGGTTTTAATCTCTTTCCATTGCAGACTTTACATATTCTTTCAACCATATATTTATTTTCTATCTCTTCTTTCATTGCATCTGAAAAAGTTTCGTGATATCTTCTCTCCAGATTTTTTACTGCCCCTTCATACTGCTTATATCCATGAAACTGGAAGTCATCCCCTTCATAATCAAATTTAAATTTTGTATCACTTCCATGGAATATTATCTCCATATCTCTTTTTGAAAGATCTTTTATAGGCTTATTAATATCTATTTTCAGATGTTTCGCCATTGCTTTAAATATTTCCCAGCTATATCCTTTTCTAGCCATAGCTCCTGGTATATACATTCCTCCCTCAACAATAGAGAGTTCATCATTATCTATCAGCTTATTTTCATCCACTTCCAGATTTTTTCCTATTCCTTTGCATTCAGGACAGGCTCCAAATGGTGCATTGAATGAAAAAAGTCTTGGATTCAAATCAGGTATACTTACTTCATCATGCTCAGGACAGGCAAAATTTTCACTATATGCAAAATCCTGATTATTTACATTTAAAATAACTTTACCATTTGAAAGTTCTGTAGTAGTTTCAACTGATTGTGTCAGCCTGCTTTGAAATTCTTTATCATTTTTCTTTAAAACAAGTCTATCAACAACCACTTCTATATTATGTTTAAGATTTTTATCAAGTGTTATCTCGTCTTCTAAATAAAGAATTGTTCCATTTACTCTTGCTCTTACATATCCTTTTTTCAAAAGATTAAGAAAAAGATTTTTATGTGTACCTTTTTTATCTTTTACTACTGGAGCTAAAACTATTATCTTATCTCCTTCCTGGAATCTCTCTATCGCTCCCTCTGTTATCTCTTCTGTACTTTGCTTCTCAACTTTCCTTCCACAGATAGGACAATGAGCTGTTCCTATATGTGCAAAAAGGAGTCTCATATAGTCATATACTTCTGTAATAGTTCCTACTGTAGAACGAGGGTTTCTGTTAGTAGTTTTCTGCTCAATAGATATAGCTGGAGCCAGTCCCTCTATGCTATCTACTTCTGGTTTGCTCATCTGACCAATAAATTGTCTTGCATAAGCAGAAAGACTTTCTACATATCTTCTTTGTCCTTCAGAATAAATAGTATCAAAAGCAAGAGAAGATTTTCCACTTCCACTTACTCCAGTGATAACTACAAATTTATTCTTTGGAATTTCAATATCTATATTTTTTAAATTATGTTCCCTTGCACCTCTTATTACTATTTTATCTAACATATACACCTCTTAATTTAAAAACGTTATTAATTTATATTCATTACAAATATTATAACCCATTTTTTATATTTTTCAAACTATTAATTTTTCTAAAAATATACAGGGTTACAAAACCAATTCAAGTCACTTTTAACTATATTCATTTATAAGTATATCATTTTTTTAAATAAAAAACAAGCTGGGAGAAATCATTTTATTTCCACCCAGCTTTAATATATTTTTGTTTATGGCGGTAGCGTGTAGGAATCGAACCTACCAATGACTTTTCAGCCACCACGACAGTTTTGAAGACTGCTGAAAACACCAGTTTTCCTCCGCCACCATTTACTCTTGTTAATTTAATTTTTCTATATGCTTTTTTAATCCTGTTTTTATTACACTATATCCATCCAATTCTATTCCATTAAATTTAAGTATTTCATCAACTATATCTTTATTTTCAATATCTGTTCTTATTGAAAGACCACAAGTTGCTTTTACCTCAGAAGGAAGTGGAATTATTCTACATTCTATCCCATTTTCTTTAAGTATTTTTTCACTTTTTATTATAAGATGTGTAGAATCTGCAGTAAGTAAAAAAAACTTTTCCTCTTTCATCATGGTTTTATTATCCTTCTTGCATACAGCTGTTTATTCACTATATTATACATATTAGTTATAGTACCAATTTTTACCTCATCTGTCAACCCATAAAAATTAACACATGTTCCACAGCAAAGTATCTCTACTCCTCTTTCTTCAAGATTTTTCAAATCTTTTAAACTTTCAGAATTTTCAACAGCAAGTTTTACTCCTTCATTATAGAAAATTACAGTCTTAGGAAGAACTTCCACCTCAGTAAGAGTATAGATAAACCCTTTCATGAGTATTCTTCCAAGTTCAGGATCGCCTTTTCCCATGTACATAGAATCTATTACAACAACTGTATTATCTTCATCTTCAAATTCTTCTACTTCTTCTTTTATTTTATTGATAACTATTTTAAAAACTTCACCAGTTTCAGCAATACTGTAGTCATAACCCATTTCTTTTGACATTTTTTGAAGATTCTCAAGAGATATTTTATTATCAACTAATACTTCCACTTCTCCTTCTTCTATATCTTTCAAAGCATTCTTTGTCATTATAATAGGAATTGGACAAGTTTGTCCTACTGCATTAACTTTTATCATGATATTACCTCCTGATATATTCATTTTAAAACCCTATATTCATCAATTCTTTTTGTTACTCCATTTTCATCTAATTTTTCCAATATTAAAAGAATTGATTTTCTACTAACTTTAAATAGATCTCTAGCTTCTGCTAAAGTTATTTTCCCATTTTCTTCAAGATATTCCTTTATCTTTTTTTCACTTTCTGCAAAAAATCCTCTAAGCATAAAGTTTTTTTCTCCTAACCCTATAATAAAAGAATTATAAAGCATATATGAGTGAATTTCTGAAAAAAGATTTCTATCTTCAAATATTTTTCTTATATCTTCTATTTGCTGTGGAATAAATCCACTTTTTTTATATAGTGAAAATATATCTTCCTTCATTTTTTTCTGCTCTTTATTTAATTTTATTCTAAAACCTTTTTTAAAAATATATTCTTCTGATATTGTAATAATATCTTTTTTTCTAAAATACTCTAGAGCTATATTATACACCTTTATTGAATAATTTTCAAAAAATCTATTTTTTAGCTCTGATCTTTTTACTCCAACAGATAATGGATATTTTTGATGATATTGTTCTACATATTCTAAGATTTCATTTTTTAAATTTTCCAGCTTAATAGTATTTACATAAATATCCTCAGATACTTTCTCTGTATTTGGAGAGTCTTTCATTTCTGTTTCTGTTATTTTTTCTCCCAAAAGAAGTGATATACTTCCTTTATCTACAAAGACATCTTTACTGTTTAATACCAGATTCTCTATTTTTTTATGTTTATTTTTAGATGAAAGAATCTCTAATCTTTCTAAGTATTTTAAGTCTTTTCTTTTTTTTCTTTCTTCAGGAATATTTATTATTTCTACTCCTCCAATAGTATTTACTGGAGAAAAGCTTCTGACTATTCCTACATCTCCTGCAGAAAAAGCTGATTCTTTCTCAAGCTCTATTTGTACAAATTTTTTATCTCCTGAGGATATCTCATCTTGAAGGAATATTTTTACTCTTCCTATGAGTTCTTCTGTGCCAATATTTATTCTTACTCTTTGATTATTTTTAAAATTACTGCTTCTTTTTAAAAGAGTAAAAACACAATCTATTCTATTAGAAATAATAAGAGAATCTTTTTTAGCTATAATGTTTCCTCTTTTTATCTCTTTAGGATCTATATTTATATTCAAAGCACATCTATTCCCTGCTTCTAAGGTTTCCACTTTATTTCCATGATTTTCTATTCCCTTTATCTTCACTTCTTTTTGCTGAGGATAAATCATCATAGTATCTCCAACAGATATTTTACTATTCTTTGAAGTCCCTGTAATTACTGTTCCAAAACCTTTTACAGAAAATACCCTATCTATATCCATTCTGAAATCTCTGATGTCATCTTTAGAGTCTTCTATTTTCAATATTTCTTTTTCTAATACTTCTTTTAATTTTTCAAAACTTTGTATATCTTTATCAGATATCTCCAATATCACACTATTCTCTAAATATGAATTTTTAAAAAGCTCTCTTACATCTTTTTTTACTTCAGTGGCTCTAGCTTCATCTACTAAATCTCTCTTAGTAAGAAGAATCAATCCATTTCTTACACCTAATATTTTTATAATGTCAGCATGCTCCAAAGTTTGTGGCTTAATTCCATCATCACAAGCTATAACAAAAAGAATTATATCTATTCCAGTAACGCCTGCTGTCATGTTTTTTATAAATTTTTCATGTCCAGGAACATCTACTATTCCAGCTTTTCTTCCATTACTCAAAGTAAAAAAGGCAAACCCTAAATCTATTGTCATTCCTCTTGACTTTTCTTCTGGAAGAGTATCAGTATTCTTTCCAGTCAATCCTTTCACAACAGTTGTTTTCCCATGGTCAATATGACCAGCTGTACCTATTATTATATTTCTCATAGAAATATCCTTTCAGCCGCCCCTAATATTTCTTCAAAATCTTTTTCTCTCAGTGTTTTTACATCTAAAATAAAATAACCATTCTTTATTCTTCCTATTATAGGAATATCATTTCCTCTGAATCTCTTCTCCAGTAAAACAGCATCTCCGTTAAAACAGATGGCATAGCTTTCCACTGTTTCTTCTGGCATTGATCCACCGCCTATTTTAGATTCTGTTTCAATTATATTGTTTTCTATATTTCTTTCTTTAAGCATAGCTGACAGCTTTTCTGCTCTTTCTAATACTTTTTCCTTTTCTTCTGTTATCATATTTAAAATAGGAATTTCTTTTACAGCTTCTCTTTCATCTTTATAATATTGAAAAATATTTTCAAGTATGGAAATAGTTATTTTATTCACTCTAAAAGCTCTCAAGTATTGATTCTTTTTTAATCTTTCTATAAGTGGTTTCTTTCCTAAGATTATTCCACATTGAGGTCCTCCCAGAAGCTTATCTCCACTTACAGTGACTATATCAATTCCAGATTTTAAGCTCTCTTGTATAGTTGGCTCCTTAGGTACTCCATATTTTGAAAAATCTACTAATACACCACTTCCAAGATCTTCCATTGTTAATATCTCATATTTTTTCCCAAGTTCAGCTATATCTTTTTTATCTGCTCCCTCTGTAAAACCTATTATCTTAAAATTAGATGTGTGAACTTTTAATAAAACAGCAGTTTCTTCATCTATATTATTTTCATAATCAAAAATATGAGTTTTATTTGTTGTTCCCACTTCTTTTAATGTTGTTCCAGCTAATTTCATTATTTCAGGTATTCTAAAAGACCCTCCAATTTCAACTAGTTCTCCTCTTGATACAACTGTATTTTTACCATCAGCAAATTCATTGAGACACAAAATAACAGCAGCAGCATTATTATTTACTATTAACGCTCCCTCTGCGCCTGTTATATCACATATCAACTTTTCTATATGAGAATATCTGCTTCCTCTGCTCCCAGTTTCCAGATCATATTCAAGGTTACTGTAATTTACAAGTATTTCTTCTAAATCTTCAGCTATTTTTTTATTAAAAATAGAACGTCCTAAATTAGTATGAATTATAGTTCCAGTACCATTTATCACTCTTCTTAAATTTGGTTTATTTTTAATTCCTGAGAATTCTTTTATTTTTAAAATTACTTCATCTTCTGTAAAATCATTTATCTCTCTGTTTTTTATTTTATTTCTAAAAAATTCTATTCCATCTTTCACAGCCTGGTAATAATTATGATAACTTAAATTTTTGCTTATCTCTTCCAGCTTTTCACTTTTCATAAGAATATCTACTTTAGGAAGTTTTTGAAACAGATTTTTCTCCATAATGGCTACCTCACAATAATAAATTTATCTCTCTTATCAGCAACACTTCCAACTATATGTGCTTTTATATTTTTAGATTCAAATTCTTCCATTAATTTTTTTACATACTCTTTTTTTATAGAAAATAATAATCCTCCTGAAGTTTGTGGATCAAGAAGTATTTCCTGCATCCATAAAGGAATATTTTGAAATTCTACGTGTTCCTGTACATAGTTTCTATTCTTCTGCCCACCACTTGTTATAAGAAAATCCTTTGCATATCCTTTTGCTTCTTCTATAAAAGGAATAAACTCAGATTCAAAAATCAATGTTTTCTCAGAATTTTCAGCCATTTCAAAAGAATGTCCTAAAAATCCAAATCCAGTTATATCAGTACATGCAGTAACAGGATATTTTACTATAATCTCTCCTGCATATTTATTTAAAGCAGTCATATTTTCTATTGATTCTTTTAAAGCTCTTTCACTGGCAAGTCCTACTTTTGAAGCTGTTGTGACTATTCCAGTTCCTAAAGACTTTGTACATATAAGAATATCTCCAGTTTCACATCCATGATTTTTTAATATTTTATCTGGGTGAGCAATTCCTGTAACTGACAGTCCGTATTTTATTTCAGGGTCATGTATAGAGTGTCCACCACTTAGGACAGCTCCTGCTTCTGCAACTTTTTCAGCTCCACCTCTTAATATTTCTCCAAGGATATCTATATCCATTTTTTCAGGAAAACACACTATATTCATTGCCGTCTTGGGAACTCCTCCCATAGCATATACATCACTCAATGAATTAGCTGCTGCTATTTGTCCAAAGACATAAGGATCATCTACCATAGGAGTAAAAAAATCCAAAGTCTGTATCATGGCTATATCATCAGTAAGCTTATATACTGCTGCATCATCTGATTTATCAAACCCTACTATTAAATTTTTATCTTCCACACTTGGAAGTTTTGAAAGTATTTCACTTAAGACCTCTGGTCCTATTTTACTGGCTCAACCACCTATAGAACATCTATCTAAATACAATTTTTTCATTTTTTCACCTCCTGCATTTTATATGGAATTAAAATATCTTATTTATATTTACTAAAGCATTTTTACTATATTTACCAGAATTTTTACCAAAAACTCTCTTTTATGCTTATCCTCTTCATTATATATGATATCAGCCATCTCTTTGATATCCTCTTTTATCTCTTCTTTTGTTGCAGGATCATAGGCATCACTTATTTCCCCTCTGAAGTCCTGCATGAAATAGTCAAAAATATTCCCTGCTACCAATCTTCTTTCAGAAGACCTTCTAAAACTCTCATAAGCTTCAAGTATCCACTCAAGCCTTTCACTCATTTTTTCCTCCTTTATCATAGCTCCTGTCAAATTATCTGATTCAGAAACAATTATCTCATCTTTATTTAATTCCTTTAAAATTGTTATTAAAATGATTGTTCCTGCTATTATTACATCTGCTCTTTTAGGTTCAAGTCCTATTATCTCTTTTCTTTCTTCTAAATTTTTTGAAATAAAAAGTCTTAAATTATCTTTTAATTCTTTAACAGATATTTCAGACATATGTACTTCCTGACTATTATATATTTCCATTTTCTTTTTCACTGATATTTGTGTAGTAGCTGTTCCTGCTACTCCTACAGTTCTAAATTTTTCATTTTTTATTTTTTTTATTTCTTGAATATTTTCTTTTACCCATTCTATACATTTTTCTATATTTTCTTCAGAATAATTTTCTTGAGAGAAAAATTTTTCTGTGGCTCTCACTGCACCAATATCTATACTTTTTATAAAATCAATTTTATCATTTTTTCCAAGGGTGAACTCAGTACTTCCACCACCTATATCTACAACTAATATCCTTTCATCAAATACCAATGAATTTCCAAGAAAATTCAACCCTGCTTCCTCTTCTCCAGAAATACATTTTATTTCAATTCCTAAATCTTCTACTTTTTTTAGAAATATCTCTCTATTTTCTGCATCTCTTGTTGCTGATGTAGCAAAAGCTTTTAATTCTTTCACTTCATATTCATCTGCTGTTTTCTTATATTTTTTCAAGCACTGAATAGTTCTTTCTATTGCTTCCTCTTTGAGATAATGATTTTGATTTACACCTTCTCCAAGTTTTACAATTTCTACCTCTTTTACTAATTCATTTAAAATATTTATTCCCTTTTCATTTTTTAAAACTTCAGCAATAAATAATCTGCATGAATTTGTTCCTATATCAATTATTCCTTTTGTGTACCTGCCATTTTTATCTGCCATTTTCCTGCCTCTCATTTTATAAGATTTTAAAGATATTACCTACTTCTCCCTATTATAGATTATACTCAAATTTTCCTTTTTATTCAACAGATAGATAAAATTTCTAAATTTTGACAGAAAAAAAATAATATGTTATTTTAGAACTAGATAGTGATATAATATAGTAAACTAAAATCAAAAAAGAAAAAGGAGTGAATAAAGTGAAAACTTTAAAAACTTTTATATTAATGGCTGTTATGACATTTATTCTTATGCTTATAGGAAATGCAGTAGCTGGAAGAGAAGGTCTTATTTTTGCTTTAATAATGGCAGGAGTAATGAACTTTATCTCATACTGGTTCAGCGATAAGATAGTTTTATCTATGTATGGAGCTCAACCTGTAGATGAAAACAGTCGCTTATATCAGCTGGTAAAAAAGCTGGCTATAGAAGCTGACATACCTATGCCTAAGGTATATATATTAAATGAAGCTCAACCTAATGCTTTTGCTACAGGAAGAAATCCAAGTCATGCTGCTGTTGCAGTGACAAGAGGACTTATGGATATAGTTGATGAAGATGAACTTTCTGGAGTCATTGGGCATGAATTAGGTCATGTACATAATAGAGATATCTTAATAGGAACTGTTGCTGCTACTATGGCAGGAGCTATAACTTTCCTTGCTAATATGGCAAAATGGGCTGCTATCTTTGGTGGAAGAAGTAATAGAAGTGATGATAGAGATGGAGGAAATCCTTTAGCAATGATTGCTGTAGCTATCTTTGCTCCTATCGCTGCTATGCTTGTACAGATGGCTATATCTAGAACCAGAGAATATAAGGCTGATGAATTTGGAGCAAAAGTCAGTGGGAACCCTTTATATCTTGCCAGAGCATTGAGGAAGCTTGATGATTACAGCAGAAGAATTCCTATGAGAAATGCTGCTCCAGCTACTGAAAATATGTTTATAGTCAGTCCTCTTACAGGAAGTAAAATGGCTTCTCTTTTCAGTACTCATCCAGCTACTGAAGAAAGAATAAGAAGACTTCAAGAAATGGTTTATTAAATACTTATAAAAAATAAATACAACTAAAATATTTCAGGAGGAAAAATGAAAAAAATCTTAGCTACACTTGCAGTTTTTTCTTTAACTGCTTCAATTACACTATCAAAAGAGATAATTCCAGAGTATTACATAATGGAAAAGCTTCTTATTCCAATTAGTGCTTCTCCAGTTTTTTCTTATATCGGGGAAAAGAAAATTGATGACTTTAAAGAGATAAAAGCTATTCAAGTAGACAATAAAGTTCTTCAAGATATTGGTACACATGAAAATCCATTTTATATGAAAGATTCTGATGGTAAAACTGTTGCTGTAAGAGTAGGAGATTATGTAATATCTCCAATGACACTTTCTACAGTGTATTCAATAAAAAAAGATGATTTTGAATTAAATTACAGAGATCTTAATGCACCTGATGTTTCTCTTGTAACAGCTGATGTAACTACCATTGGAGAAAAAATAAGAACTGATGAAATAGATGAAGTAAATAACAGAATAGAAACATCTGAAGAATAGTACATAATTTTAAAAGGAAAAGAGGGGAATAGTATTTATGAATATAAAAAGAAAATTAATTTACTTTTTAAAGGAAGTAGCTAGGCAGGGAAAAATATCTAATATAATTTCTGGTATCCAAAGAGCATTAGAAAATTATAAAAGAGCTAACTCTGCCCTTTGGGTTACATCTCTTTGTTTTTATACTCTTCTTTCTCTTGTTCCTGTATTTGCAATTTTATTCAGTTTAGGAAGCTGGCTTGGAGTAGCAGAAAGTATTATCATTCATTTGAGTAAATACTCTCCTTTGAATGAAGAAATGATTGCTTTCCTTGTACAATTTTCTGAAAATCTTTTGGAAAATGCAAGAAGTGGAGTTTTAGCTGGAATAGGATTTTTATCATTGGGATGGACTTTGATTACTATGTTCTCCATTGTCGAAAAATCATTCAATGATATATGGCAGGTAGAAAAATCAAGAATGATATTGAGAAAAATAACTGATTATATTGCTTTCTTTCTTTTATTTCCATTGCTCATACTTACTATAAATGGTGGTATGGTTATTATAGGAAAAAAACTGGAAGGAATCTATGATATCTCTCCATATTTCCTGCAGATAATACCATCTCTTAGTATATTTTTATTTTTTACAGCATTGTATATGCTTATACCTAATACTAAAGTAAAATTAATTCCTGCTTTTTTTTCAGCAGTTTTTACATCAGTACTTTTTTCAGGACTTCAATATTTTTTCATACACCTTCAAGTAATGATTATTACATACAATAAGATATATGGAAGTTTCTCTGTCATCTTTATTTTCTTCTTCTGGCTGAAAATAATGTGGTTCTTCATTATCCTTGGAGCTCATTTATCATATTTTTTACAAAATAAAGATTTAAAATCTCATTCTAATGATGTAAATAGTATAAGTTTTAAATCTAAAGAATACACTGGTATGATAGTAATAAGAGAACTTATAAGAAGATATTTAAATAACCTTTCTCCAGTTACAGTAAAAGAACTTGCTGAGAATAATAATATTCCTTATGATCTTGTTCTTTATGTTCTAAATGTATTTGAAGAAAATGGACTGGCTGCAAAAATTATCAATGTAAAAAATGAAGATGAGATAAGTTTTACTATACTTCAAAATATAGAACAGATAAATTTCAAGAAAATATTTAATATTTTAGAAAGCTCTGGAGAAGATATCAAATTACAAGTCAATGATGATAACAGAGCATTTTATAAGATAATAAAAAATAAAGATTTTGATTTCCTAATCAAAGATCTTTTAGAAAACAACAAGTAATAAAAGAGGATGTACTCTACTAAAGCAAACTTCTAAAATTTGTTTCAGTAAAATACATCCTCTTTTTTATTTTAAAATATATCTTTATTTTTACAACTGTCTATCATTTCGCTTGTATCTTCTTTTTCAATAGAAATTATATCTATCTCAGAATTTTTCTGTTTTTTAACTATAAATTTGTCATAAAGAAATAAACAGGCAAAAGATATTCCAAGTGCTATGAAGCTTGAAGCTATACTCTGGTTTTCAGAACCTCCAAGTGTATTAGCTATAAAATATCCCAATATCATTGCTACCGCTGGAAATATATATGCTATAGAAGCAGCCTTTATAACTTTACCTGCTGCTATTTCAAATGTAACTGTATCTCCTATTTCAGCTTTTCTATCTGTTGTAAATTCAAAATCTTTTCCATATTTTCCATCTCCACTACATCCACTGCAGTGTGAACAAGAAGTATCTTTATATAATTTTACTACTATTTTATCTCCATTTATTTCTTTGATTATACCTTTATTTAACATATTTACCACCTTTCCATTTTATTCTTCTCTATTGTAAATTATAGCACAAAAAAAAACTTAAAAAAAGCTAAAGGTATATTTCTTGAAAACTATTTTTCTCTATGATACAATATAGAATAGTTTAATAGTAAATTGAGAACGAGGGATGGTATGAAAAAAATATTAAAATTTCTACATTTGAAATATTTATATCTTTATTTTGTTATTTATTTCATATCAAGTTATTTCTTTAATGGAAAATTAAAAAGTACTGATATATACTCAACCCTAGAAAATTATCTTGGTATTATAATTTTTCCAGCTCTACTTATGTTGGTACTTTCTTCTCTTTTTTTCTTTATTAAAGATAGAAAGAAAAAAATGGTACTCAATGTAAAGTCACATGCCTTTTTCATTTTATTAATAAGTTGTCTTTATCTTTTTATAATGTATAAATTAGAACTTCCTTTTACTAAGGAATTCGCAGATAATAATGTTATAGAAAGATTTTTAAATATTTCTATATACAAGTATAATATAGGATTAATTGCAGCTTATTTATTTTATCTTATTCTAAAAAACATTATGTATTGCTACATATATGCTGGGCTTGGTTTTTTAATATTTTCTACATTTTTCCTTATAACTATAAAATTTATTAAAACAACAATATGCAGAATTTATTATGAGCATAAGGAAAAGAAAAGAATTCAGAAAGAAGAACAGCTTTTAAAAGAACAGATAGCAATAAAAGAAGCTTTAGAAAAAAGAGAAGCTGATAAAAAACTAAAAATGGAATTAGAAAAAGAAATAAGAATAAAAGAGAGAGTTGAAGAAGTTATTCTTAACAAAGAGTTAGTTTTAGAAAGCTATTCTATTGATGAAAATGAGAATAATGATATAATAAATAATATAGAAGAAACTAAATTTGATGAGGAAGAGGATGAAGATTTCCTAAAGATAATTGATCCTGATTTTGTCAGCAAATCAAAAGATGACAAATCTAAGGAAGAAATTACTGAACAAGAAGAAGAAAAAATAGAAAATCCTGCTTCTGACATGGCTTATGAAAGCACTATTGATTTTCCATTGTTTACTATAACAGATTCTACAACTAAAAAAGAAACAGTTGATAATGCAGAAAATCCAATAGAATCTGTTAATGAAAAGCCAACAAAAAAACCTAAAAAAGAAAGAGAACTTTTAACAATAAGAACACCTGGAGGAAAAAAAGATGATTCTAGCTTCTAAATCTCCCAGAAGAAAGGAGATACTTGAAGATACTGGATTTAAAATACAGATCAAAAGTGCCCAAATAGAAGAAATAAGTGACAAAATATCAATTACTGATAAAATTATGGATATAGCAAGAAAAAAAACTTTAGCAGTTGCCAAAATGTATCCTGACGAATTTGTTGTTGGTGCTGATACAATAGTTGAAGTTGATGGAAAAATAATAGGAAAACCTGTTAATGAAGATGATGCTTTCAATACATTAAAAATATTATCAGGGAGAGAACATAATGTTATTACTGCATATAGTCTTATTAACTTATCTAAAAAAATAGATATTACAGATTATGATATTACTAAAGTTTCTTTTAGGGAATTATCTGATAATATGATAAAATGGTATATATCTACTAATGAACCTATGGATAAAGCAGGTTCCTATGGAATACAAGGAAAGGGAGCTGTTTTTGTCAATGGTATAAATGGAGATTTTTTCAGTGTAATGGGATTTCCCATTGGTAAATTTGTTGAAAAAATTTCACATTTAGGGATAGAACTAAAAGATATAGAAAATATATAATAAAAAACATAAATACATTTAGAGGTGAAGAATGAAAAGATATTTTAACAAACTTTTAGGTTTTTTTTCTGAGGACTTAGGAATTGACTTAGGAACATCTAATACATTAATATGTGTGAAAGATAAGGGAATTATTTTAAATGAACCTTCTGTAGTTGCTATAAATACAAGAACAAAAGATATATTTGAGGTTGGTGAAAGAGCTAAATTAATGATAGGTAGAACTCCAAATAATCTTGATACAATAAGACCTTTAAAAAATGGAGTTATCGCTGACTATGAAATAACAGAAAAAATGCTTGGTTCTTTTTATAAAAGAGTAAGCCACAATAGATTTTTTTCAAGTCCAAGAGTTATTATCTGCGTACCTGCTGGAGTTACTCAGGTTGAAAAAAGAGCTGTTATAGAAGTAACTAGAGAAGCTGGGGCTAGAGAAGCTTATCTTGTTGAAGAACCTATGGCTGCTGCAATTGGTATAGGGCTAAATATTTTTGAACCTGAAGGAAATATGATTGTAGATATTGGTGGAGGTACATCTGAACTTGCAGTTATTTCTCTGGGAGGAGTTGTTAAAACTTCATCTTTCAGAGTAGCAGGAGATAGATTTGACACTACAATAATAGAATATATCAGACAAAAGCATAATCTTTTAATTGGAGAAAAAACTGCTGAAGATATTAAAAAACAAATAGGAGCTGTTGTTGAACTTGAAGAAGATATCTCAATTGATATTAGTGGTAGAAATGCTCTTAATGGACTTCCTAAGGATATAAAAATATATTCTTCTGAAATAGTAGAAGCTTTAAGTGAATTACTACAGCAGATAATAGAAGAAATAAAAGTTATTCTTGAAAAAACTCCTCCTGAACTATCTTCAGATATAAAGAGAAGAGGAATATATATTACTGGTGGTGGAGCACTGCTTAGAGGTATAGATAAAAAGATTTCTGAAAGTCTTAATCTAAATGTAACTATTTCTGATGATCCATTAAATGCAGTTATAAATGGTATTCAAATACTTTTAAAGAATTTCCATATTTACAATAAAGTTTTAATTTCTCCAGAAACTGACTATTGATTTCAGAGAAAGAAGGGGTTATATGAAAAGATTTATTTTGATTTTTCTTATGATACATACCTTTTCATATAGTAACTATCTCATTAGTAATAGTGAGATAGTTCTTTTTTATGATAAAAATTTTAATAGTGTTCACTTCTTAAAAGGAGATGTTTTTAATCCAATAGATATCTCTAAAATAGAAGGAAAGCTAATTATTGATGGAAAGGAAATAATATCTATCAACCGTTTTTTTAAAAAAGCTGAAATAGTTCCTGAAACTAATATTTTAAAGCTTTACTATTCTATCAATGATCAGAATATAGATGTAACTATTATTCCATCTATGATAGAAAGAGAAAAACTGTATGTAATAGTAGATTTGAAAAGTCTGAAAACTGATAAAAAAATAGATTTTGCATTCCATATATTTCCACAGCAGGATAATGGAAATATAGAATTTATAAGAGAAACAAATTCATTTGTTTATGGCAAACATATTTTTTTTAAATCTGAAAATTATGGTGGACAGGTATTCATTGGAAGAGATGATGTAATTGAAAATTCAGTTCTGGAAGAGGTTACAACCAAAACTAAAAAATATCAAGATGATAATTTATATTATTTAATGAATAATATAAATAAAGATGAACCTATTCTTTTTACATTTAAATTTTTCGATAATTTTAAAAATAATAATCTTGTAAAAAGCAGCAGTGTTATGGCTAATGAATTTAACTACTGGCTTGGGCTTAAATCTAATCAAAAATCTTTTAAAAACCAGAAAGTTGTAGACACGCAATTAAGAATGCTAGATATCATAACTTCAAGAGCTGTTATCCCTGATTCTATTTCTTATAATAACAGCAAAGAAGATCTCACTAATAAAATAAAACTTTATTATATATCAAGCTTATTCAAAGATAATTTTGATGAAAGAAAAATGTTTGTTGATATTAATATAAGAAAAACTGAAACTGAAAGTGCTGCTTATTATACTTATCTTTTTAGATATCTAAATGATAAAAATAAAATGTTTGATATCAATTTTTTTAACTGGAAAATTAAACCTGAAGTTCTTTCTATGGTTGACTCCATTGAAAATGATGGAGAAATATTTGATGGCAGAGATAACATTTATAATTATCATACACAATATAAACTTTTAGAAATAATATCACAGTTAGATGAATTTAAAGAAGATATGAAGTTGATTGAAGAAAGAAAAAATCTTCTTCATCAGTTTATAATAAAACACTATACTTTTGAAGATGGAATAAAAACTAGAAGGGCAGATGAAAGAAGTAATTACAAGAATATTGCTTATTTGGATATACTTCCAAAAAACCACCAGAAAAAAATTCTTCTAGCTGATTATAAAAAATATTACAATAAAGCTTCTGGAGTTTTAGTTGATAAGGATAAAACTACAGTTGATATGAATTATAATTTGAATTTTGTCATAAAACTATATGAAAATGGATTTAAAGAAATGGCTGATAACCTTCTTACTAATCTTGAAACTTTAGTTGAAAAAAATAATTCATATATAATTCCTAAAATATATCTAAATAAAAGTAATTCTGCTGGAATATATGGAGAACCTCTTTATCTGTATTTAACAGCTGTCCAATATAGGGAGAATAACAATGAGCATACAAAATAAAATAGAAGCTATTCTTCTTCTAGGTGGAGATGAGGTAAAAATAAAGGATCTTTGTAAATTTTTCTCTCTTCCTATAGAAGAATTGATGAAAATATTAGAAGACTTAAAATTAGAAAGAAAAAATAGTGGTATTAATATAGAATTCAGTGGTGAGTTTGTCTATTTAGTAACTAACCCTCTATATGGTGAATCTATCAATCAGTATTTTGAACATGAAACAAAACCTAAAAAACTTTCAGGTGCTGCTCTTGAAACTCTTTCTATAATTGCATACAGACAGCCTATCACTAAAAGTGAAGTTGAATCTATAAGAGGAGTTTCTGTGGACAGAATAATCCAAAACCTTGAAGAGAAAAAATTTGTCAGAGTTTGTGGAAAAAAAGAAGGTATAGGAAGAGCTAATTTATATGAAATAACAGATAAGTTTTTAGGATATATTGGAATAAGTTCAATAGCTGAACTACCTAATTATTTAGAGGTAAAAGGGAGACCAGAAGATGGAGGAAATGAGAATCAATAAATATCTTGCTTCTCTTGGAGTTGCTTCAAGAAGAGAAGTAGATAAAATGATAGAAGAGGGAGCTATAAAAGTAAATGGAGAAAAGGCTGCTCCTGGCATCAAAGTCAGTGATAAAGACGAAATATGTATCAGAGGAAAAAAAATAGAAAAGAATACAGAAAAAAAAGTTTACTATATTCTTAATAAACCTCTTGAAGTACTGAGCTCATCAAAAGATGACAGAGGGAGAAAAACTGTAGTTGATCTTATTAAATGCAAAGAGAGAATATTTCCTATTGGAAGATTAGACTATAATACTTCAGGTCTTATTATTCTTACTAATGATGGTGAGCTTTTCAATAGAATAATCCACCCAAAAGCAGAGATATTCAAAGAATATTATGCTAAGGTGTTTGGAGAAATAAAAGAAGAAAATGCTGAACTTCTTAGAAAAGGCATTGAACTGGATGACGGAATGACTCTTCCTGCTAATGTTAAAATACTTAGAAGAGAAAGAGGGAAAACTGAACTTCTAGTTGCTATAAGAGAAGGGAGAAATCGGCAGGTAAGAAGAATGCTGGATAAAATAAATCATCCTGTAATTACTTTGAGAAGAGAAAAAATAGGTGACCTTTCTCTTGGTAATCTCAAATTAGGAGAATACAGAGAACTTACAAATGAAGAAATAAACTATTTATATTCATTATAAAATTTAAATTTTGAGGAGGAAAAGATGGCTTTAACTAGAGAAGAAGTTTTAAATGTAGCTAAGCTCGCTAGACTTAAATTCGCCCCTGAGGAAATAGAAAAATTCCAGGTAGAGCTGAATGACATACTAGGATATATTGATATGCTGGATGAAATAAATACTGATGAGGTAAAACCTCTTATACAGGTCAACAACACAGTAAATAATTTAAGAGAAGATAAAGTGAGAGAATCACTATCAGTGGAAAAAGCTCTTTCTAATGCTCCTGATTCTGGAGATGGAGCTATAGTAGTTCCAAAAGTTGTTGGTGAATAATAAAATATAAGGAGGATTCCCAAAATGGAAAATTTTTATAAATTATCTGCTGTTGAGATAAAAGAAAAAATCTCAAAAGGTGAGATAAAATCTGAAGATGTTGTAAAAGAAATATTTGAAAGAATAGAGAAAATAGATGGAAATATAGGAAGCTTTGTTCATCTTAGAAAAGAAAAAGCTTTGGAAGAGGCTAGAAAAGTTGATGAGAAAGTAAAAAATGGTGAAAAGCTTGGTGCTTTAGCTGGAATTCCTGTTTCTATAAAAGATAATATGGTATCAGAAGGAGATGTAAGCACTTCTTGTTCTAAGATACTTGAAGGATATACTGGAATATATGATGCTACTGCTGTAAAGAAACTGAAAGAAGCAGATGCTGTAATTATTGGTATAACTAATATGGATGAATTTGCAATGGGAAGTACTACAAAAACTTCTTGCTACAAAAAAACTAAAAACCCTTGGGATACTGAAAGAGTTCCTGGAGGGAGCAGTGGAGGAGCTGCTGCTTCAATAGCTGCTCAAGAAGCTTTTATATCTCTTGGATCAGATACTGGTGGAAGTATCAGACAGCCAGCTTCTTTTTGTGGAGTAGTTGGAATGAAACCTACTTATGGAAGAGTTTCAAGATATGGACTTATGGCCTTTGCTTCATCATTGGATCAAATAGGGCCTATAGCTAAAAATGTAGCTGATATTGCTCTTTGCATGAATGTTATCGCCGGTGAAGATGACTATGATGCCACTGTATCTAAAAAAGAAGTTCCTGATTATACAGAATTTCTAGGAAAAGATATCAAAGGAATGAAAATAGGAGTTCCTAAAGAATATTTTATTGATGGAATAAAAGAAGATGTAAAAAAAGTAATAAATGAAGCTCTTGAAAAATTTAGAGAACTTGGTGCTGAGATAGTTGAAATCTCTCTTCCTCATACTAAATATGCTGTTCCTACTTATTATGTACTAGCTCCAGCTGAGGCAAGTTCAAACCTTGCAAGATTTGATGGAGTAAGATATGGATACAGAAGCAAAGATATTAAAAATATAGATGACTTATATATTAATTCAAGAACAGAGGGATTTGGAGATGAAGTAAAAAGAAGAATAATGATTGGAACTTATGTATTGAGTGCTGGTTTCTATGATGCTTACTTCAAAAAAGCTCAAAAAGTAAGAAAGCTTATTAAAGATGATTTTGATAAAGCTTTTGAAAATGTAGATATCATCTTTACTCCTGTATCTCCAAGTACAGCTTTTAAATTAGATGATGTAAAAACTCCTATTGAATTATATCTTGAAGATATATTCACAATTTCTGCTAACTTAGCAGGTATTCCTGGTATTTCCATACCAGCTGGACTTGCTGAGGGACTGCCTGTTGGTATACAGCTTCTTGGAAAACCTTTCTGTGAAGGAGAACTTATACAAGCTGGAAATGCATTTGAAAAAATTAGAGGAGAATGGAAACTTCCTGTAATCGACTAGGAAGAATCTGTTTAGAAGGAGAGATAGATATGTTGAAAGAATGGGAATCAGTAATAGGGTTGGAGGTTCACCTTCAATTAAAAACTGGAACAAAGGTCTGGTGTGGTTGTAGTGCTGACTATGACAACGCTGACTCTAATACACATACTTGTCCTATCTGTTTAGGACATCCTGGAGCTCTTCCTAAACTTAATAAAAAAGTTGTGGAATATGCTGTAAAAGCTGGACTTGCACTTAACTGCAAAATAAATAATGAGAGTGGTTTTGATAGAAAAAACTATTTCTATCCTGATACTCCCAAAAACTATCAAATAACTCAATTTGATAAATCATATGCTGAAAAAGGTTCATTAGAATTCAAACTTAATTCTGGAAGAATAGTAAAAGTTGGTATCACTAAAATTCAAATAGAAGAAGATGCTGCAAAATCTATCCATGCTGAGCACGAATCTCTTATCAATTTCAACAGAGCTTCTATCCCATTGATAGAAATAATTTCTGACCCTGATATGAGAACTTCAGAAGAAGCATATGAATATCTTAATACTTTAAAAAGTATTATCAAATATACTGGTATCAGTGACGTATCAATGGAACTTGGTTCTTTAAGATGTGATGCTAATATCTCTGTTATGGAAAAAGGTTCTAAAGTATTTGGAACTAGAGTAGAGGTTAAAAATCTTAACTCATTCAAAGCTGTTGCCAGAGCAATAGACTATGAAATTGGAAGACAGATAGAAACAATAGAGAATGGTGGAAAAATAGATCAGGAAACTAGATTGTGGGATGAAGAAGCTCAAACTACAAGAGTAATGAGAAGCAAAGAAGAAGCTATGGACTATAGATATTTCCCAGAACCAGACCTTTTAAAGCTTGTTATTACTGATGAAGAGATAGAGAATATAAAGAAAATAATGCCAGAATCTAAGGCTGACAAGTTAGTAAGATTTATCTCTGATTATGGTATTCCTGAATATGATGCTAATATTCTTTGTGAAGACATTGAACTAGCTGATTATTTTGAAGCAGTTGTAAAAACTTCAAATAATCCTAAATTAAGTTCTAACTGGATAATGACTGAAGTAATGAGAAATTTGAAAGAGAAAAATATAGCAATTGGTATGTTCACCATCTCAGCTGAGCATTTAGGAGAAATAATTGCTCTTATAGAAAAGAATATTATCTCTACAAAAATAGCTAAGGAACTTTTCGAAATCAAGCTTGCTGATGACAGAGCTCCTGAGGTTATAGTAAAAGAAAAAGGAATGGTACAGGTAGCTGATACTGGTGCTATTGAAGCTATGATAGATGAAGTTATTAATGCTAATCCTAAAATGGTAGAGGATTACAAAAATTCTGATGAAGGAAGAAAGCCAAGAGTTATGAAAGGACTTATTGGTCAAGTAATGAAGCTTTCTAAAGGAAAAGCTAACCCTAATATGGTTACAGAATTAATGACTAAAAAACTAAGCTAAATATAATCAAACATAAGAAAGTTGATCTATAGACAGAAATATAATTTCTGCTTATAAATCGCTTTCTTTTTTTATTCTAACTTTTTTACTTATCTATACTTTCTTTTTTTATTTAAAAAGGATTCCCCTTGTTTAATTTGAATAAATATATTATAGAGATTAAAAGAGTTTGTTTGTAATTTATTATGGAGGTGTTTTTATTATGTCTATTAAAGGTACAGAAACTGAAAAAAATCTATTAAAATCTTTCGCTGGAGAGTCTCAAGCTAGAATGAGATATACTTATTTCGCTGAAAAAGCTAGAGAAGAAGGATATGAACAGATTGCTAATATTTTTATTGAAACTGCTGAAAATGAAAAAGAACATGCTAGAAGATTCTTTAGTTTTCTAGAAGGTGGAGAAGGACTTGAAATACAAGCTGCTTATCCTGCTGGATATGTTGGAACTACTTTAGAAAATTTAAAAATGGCTGCTGCTGGAGAACATGAAGAACATTCAGACCTTTATCCTCATTTTGCAGAAGTTGCTGAAAAAGAAGGATTCAAAGTTATAGCTGGAGTATTTAGACTTATTACTAAAGTTGAAATTGAACATGAAAAAAGATACTTAAAACTTTTAGAAAATGTAGAAACAGATCATGTATTTAAAAAAGATGGAAGTAACAGATGGAAATGTATCCTATGCGGATATGTTCACGAAGGACCTGAAGCTCCTGCTAAATGCCCAGTTTGCTTAAATCCAAAAGCATTCTTTGAAATAAAAGAAACTAATTACTAATATTATAAAAAGAGAGAGTGGTCACCCACTCTCTTTTTTATTCTACTCTTTTACAATTACAGCCCTCATCCATTTCTTAGAAAAGAAGAATATTGCTCCCATCAATACCCCAAACATAGAAGCCAGTGGAGCTCCTAATCCAAGTCCATACAATCCTTTATTAAGAAATATTCCTAAAAAATAACATGCTGGTATCCTTATAAACAATGAAGCTGAAGCACTGTTTATAAAAGAGAACTTTGTATGACCTGCTCCTATAAATAATCCATTCAAGCAAAATACAAATGGTACTAGAATGTAATCATAACTTATTGCATTCAAATATTCTACTCCATGCTTTATCATCTCTTCATCTTCCCCAAACATACTCAAACACTCTTCTGGGAAAATTCTCATAACTAAAAATATTACAAATGAAATTCCTAAAGAAAAAACTATTCCTGTCTTTAAAGTCTGTACAGCTCTTCTTATCTGTCTTGCACCAATGTTTTGAGCACTCATAGCTGAAACCGAAGCACTTACAGCAACAGTGGGAAGAATTGCAAAACTATTCAACTTACTTACTGCTCCAACAGCAGCAGAAGCAGATACTCCAAAAGTATTAGCTAAAGCTGTTAGAAATAGAAATGACACACTTACAATAGCATTTTGAGCTGATGTAGGTATTCCTATTTTCAGTAAAAGATCAAATCTATCTTTGTAGAATTTAAAAGAACTTGGTTTAAAATCAAATATAAAGCCATTTTTCTTCAAATAAATAATACACAATATCATACTCATAGCCTGAGAAATAACAGTGGCTATTGCTGCTCCCCCTGCTCCCATTCCATATTTAGCTACAAGCAATAAATCTAAAACAATATTTATTACACAAGCAATGGCAACAAAATATAATGGATTTTTACTATCTCCCATTCCTCTCATAACAGCACTAAGAGCATTATATCCAAATATAAATATTGTCCCTAACGTAGTTACAAAGAAGTAAGCTCTTGTTTCAGAAAAAGCTCCTGCTGGAGTCTGAATCAATCTTAATAATGGATCCATAGTAAATATCATCAAAGTAGTTATTACAACTGCTACTACCAGTAAAGTTGTAAATAGAGTACTTATAGTTTCTTTCATAGCCTTTCTATTTCCTATACCTAGATATTGAGCTACAAGAACTGTTCCTCCCACAGTAAATCCCATTACCATATTAGTTATTACAAACTGCACCTGTGAACCATTAGCAACTCCTGACATACTTGTAGTAGAGGCATATCTTCCTACTATTACCATATCTGCAACACTGTACAGTGTCTGTATCAAATTAGATATGAGAAATGGTACAGAAAATTTTATTAATTGTTTTACAACATTTCCTTTTGAAAGGTCATTTTCAAATTTATTCATTTGCTCTCCCCTTGAAATAATTATCATATTCTTTTCATTTTACACTACTTTTTTTAGAAATAAAAGTATTTATTCATAAAGAAATTAGATATTTTGAATAAAAAAAGAGAATGACTAAAAAGTTAGAATAAATTTTCCAGTAATTAAGCAAGCTACAATTTTAGCTGCTATAATTACTGAGATACAACAGTGGAACTGTTATAATCCTTAAGAAACCTTTCTAATGACATTCTCTTCTTTATAATTATAGTATCATCTATTTTTTATTAAAATTCAGTTAGTTTTTAAAGCTGTGGATAGGAGCAGGAATTCTTCCTCCTCTTTTGATGAAGTTTTCACAGCTAAATTTATTTACAGCCATTATAGGAGCATACCCCAACAGTCCACCAAATTCTACCATATCTCCTACTTCTTTTCCTATTACTGGAATAAGTCTGGCAGCAGTAGTTTTGTTATTTATCATACCAATAGCTGCTTCATCGGCTATGATACCAGAAATAGTTGCTGCTGTAGTACTTCCAGGAATAGCCACCATATCTAATCCAACAGAACATACACAAGTCATGGCTTCTAATTTTTCAAGAGTCAAAGCTCCAGCTTTTGCAGCTTCTATCATTGCATGGTCTTCACTTACAGGGATGAAAGCTCCACTTAATCCTCCAACATATGAAGAAGCCATTACTCCACCTTTTTTTACATTATCATTTAATATAGCAAGTGCTGCTGTAGTTCCTGGAGCTCCTGCATGCTCAAGTCCCATCTCTTGGAATATTTCTGCAATACTATCTCCAACAGCTGGTGTAGGAGCTAATGAAAGGTCAATTATTCCAAAAGGAACATTCAATCTTCTTGAAGCTTCCTGAGCAACTATCTGCCCGACTCTTGTTATTTTAAATGCAGTTTTCTTTACTACTTCACAAAGTGTTTCAAAGTCAGCATCTCTTACTTCCATCAATGCTCTTTTTACAACTCCAGGTCCGCTTACTCCTACATTAATAACACAGTCAGCTTCTCCCACTCCATGAAATGCCCCTGCCATAAATGGATTATCTTCCACTGCATTACAGAAAACAACAAGTTTAGCACATCCTATGCTATCTCTGTCTTTTGTAAGCTCAGCAGTTTCTAATATTATTTCTCCCATTTTTTTAACAGCATTCATATTTAAACCATTTCTTGAAGTTCCTATATTTATAGATGAACATACTCTCTCTGTAACAGCCAGAGCTTCTGGGATAGAGTCTATTAATATTCTGTCTGAAGGTGTGCATCCTTTTTGTACAAGAGCAGAAAATCCCCCTATAAAGTTTACTCCACACTCTTGAGCAGCTCTATCAAGAGTTTTAGCAATACTTACATATGAATCAGTTTTACATCCTGCTGCTGCAATAGCAATAGGTGTAACTGATATTCTTTTGTTTACTACTGGCACTCCAAATTGTTTAGCAATTTCATCTCCAACTTTTACTAGGTCTTTTGCATATGAAGTTATTTTTTTATATATATTTTCATTAAATTTATTAACATCTGGATCAGCACAGTCTATAAGACTGATACCCATAGTGATAGTACGGACATCAAGATTAGCTTCCGCTATCATTCTATTTGTTTCCTGTATCTCTACTCTGGAAATCATGACACTCCTCCTCTAAATTTCAAGCTGGTTGATTAAATACGGTGCATACAGTTAAAGATATCTTCATGCTGCATTGATATTATAACTCCCAATACTTTTCCAATCTGTCTAAGTTCTTCCCCTATAACTTCCATAGGTTTTGATGGAGCAGTGATATCCACTATCATCATCATATTAAAATAACCATCAACTATTGTTTGTGAAATGTCAAGAATGTTTACATTGGCATCTGATAAATAAGTACACACTTTAGCTATGATTCCAACTTTGTCTGTCCCTAAGACAGTAATAATACATTTCATTTCTTACCTCCTGAATTTTTTTATTTATATAAATTTTTTAATAACCTAAAATAATCCTAAAAGATTTTATAATTATACCAAAAAATACATCTTTTTACAATCACAAAAGAAAGTTTTATTTATTTACATTCTTTTTTAAATTAAATTATTAATATTTTTTATATATTCCAAGTTCACGTTTTTTTTCAGAAACTTTAGCTAAAAGAGTTCCTTCAATTACATTTCTATATCCCTGTTTTTTAATTATATTTTTTATATAATCTATATGAGGACATCTGTCATAATGATGATTGTCTGTAACCATACAAGAAGCTAAATGAATAACTGTTTCCTCTTTTTTTATAATATCTTCTTCCTTCAGCTTTCTGGACAGGTGACCCAATAGACTCGATATCTCTTTACCGCAACATCCTCCACATTCAAACATCATATACTGTATATTTTCTTCTTTAGAATAAATACTGAATGCCCTGTTTCTCTTATAAAAAGAATCCATACAATAAAAACCACTGCATCTTCTTTTTGCTATTTCACATTGTATTATCACTATCAGCTTAGTTTTTTCCATTTTCCCTCCTCATACATTTAATTTCTTTGTTAAAATAATAGTAGTCTAGAAAAACTTTTTTGTCAATTTTTTCAATCTAATTGTAACACAACTGTCACAATGTATTGGTATATTAGTATTATAAAATCTTTCCCCAAGATGTTTTATAATATAGATTTGTGAAGACAGGATAATTTGAAAAATGAGTTCAAATTATCCTGTTTTTCTTTACTAAAATTGAAAAATATATTAAAATATCAATAATCAGTAATCATTAAAATATTCAGGAGGAAAGAAATGATTAAAACAAACAAAGAATTTTTAGTTATGCAATCAGTAGGAGGAAAAGTACACAGCCCTACTATAGCTTCTCCTTACAGAATTTCCAGAGATGGAGATCCTATGATTTTACCAGCTACTGGTGGTATTTCTTACAATGTAAAAGTTGGAGATTCATGTATGACATGGGTAGGAGATCATGTTGAACCAGGAGTAAGTGTCAAAAATGATAATGTTAATGAAAATAATGCTCTTATGGTCCTTGGATGTATTGGAAATACAGCAAAAATAATGTCAGGAGATGCTAAGGGAGCTACTGGTTTTGTTACTGGGGGGCATGGTGGAATTGAACATACTCTTGTATATTTTGATGAAGAAACTTTAGAAAAATTAAATATTGATGATAAAATACTTGTAAAAGCTTTTGGACAAGGACTGAAAATAGTGGGATTTGATGATGTTGTTTGTATGAATATTGATCCTACTCTTTTAGAAAAAATGGAAATAAAAATAACAGAAGATGGATGTCTGGAAGTTCCTGTAGTTACTGAAATTCCTCCATACTTAATGGGGTCAGGAGTAGGAAGTGCTACTGCTTTTTCTGGAGATTATGATATCATGACTGGAGATAAGGAAGCAAATGAAAAATATGGTATCAATGAATTAAGATTTGGAGATATAGTTCTTCTCCAAGACTGCAACAACTGCTTTGGAAGAGATTATCTAAAAGGGTCAGTTACTATTGGGGTAATTGTTCACAGTGACTGTATAAAAGCTGGGCACGGACCTGGAGTTACTGCTATTATGAGTTGCCCTGTTTCAAAAATCAAAGGAAGAAAAGATAAAAATGCCAATATAGCATATTACCTAGGAATTACAAAATAAATTTAAAATATCCAGAAATTACAAACAAATTCAGAGATATATAAATTACAATTAAATTTAATATATCTAAAAGTTATAAATAAATTTAAAATATTTAAGATGGATGACAAAAACTCGTCCATCTTTTTTTACAAAAAACTTGTTGCATAAATCTTAAAAAGATGTTATATTAATTTTATGTGGTTAAACACATATTTTTCAAAAGGAGGATATATGGAAGACTATAATTTACAAAAATCATTGGGATTTAAGCTGGAACTTGCCTCTCGTCTTACAACTGGAAATTTCAGTAAAAAATTAAAAGAAGATAAGTTCCCTATTACTCCTGAACAGTGGGGAGTTATCAATTTTCTTCTCCATGAAGATGGACTTACTCAAAGTCAAATATCAAAACTAGTTGGAAAAGATCATACTTGTGTATCAAGACTTATAGAAAATCTTATTAAGAAAAATATTGTAAAAAAAATACCTGATACAGATGATAAAAGAATCAATCTCATATATCTAACTGAAGAAGGGAAAAAAATACAGAACAATGTTGTTCTCACTGTAAAAGAAAATCTGTATAAAGTTTTTGCTAATGTTACAGATGAGGAGAAAATTATATTTTCAAAAGTATTAGATAAAATAATAAAAAATTTGGAGTAGAGATATTCTAAATTTTTTGTTCAAATATGTGGTTAAACACATAAAATTAATGGGAGGATTTATAATGAAACAAATCAAATCTTTAAAATTTATACTTCTGATATTTCTGTTTATTTTTACAATTTCAGCTATGGGAAAAACTCCAGCAGGTGAACAGCAATTAAAAAGAAGCTATCTTATTCTCAATCTAACTGACCTCAATGATCTGCCTAAGGCTAACAGATGGCTGTTTAAAGATCATGCCTCTGACACAGTAAATATCAATGGACCTATCTTGGCTGGGTATTCTACCTATAGAGCTCTTCCTTTGCCTGAAGGAGCTGATCTTTATGGTGCATATAATTGGAGAATGACTGAACACTATTGGAGAGAAGATCCTTTTTCTATGGAAGATGAATTAAATCAAGGAACAGCTATGAGTGAAGTATGGGTAGAGGGATACAATGAAATGATAGGAAACCCTGTAAATTCTGAAAAGAGAGCTGACTGGGAAGAACAGGAAAATAAAAATGCTCACCCTGCTGCCTTTATTTTTGTAAACAGAAGAATAGACAACGACTTCAAAGGATATGGGCTCACAAGTGCTGATGGACCATTTTTTAGATTTGTAGCAGCTATCAAATATCCTGACAATGTTTCAGAAAAAGATGGAGAAGAATGGTTTATTAATTCTTTTATCCCTTCTATAATCAAACAGGATGATCTTCTGAGATGCTTTTCATATAAGGCTATTTCCCCTAAAACTTCCCCTTTTATAAGAGTAGTAGAATTCTGGTATAGAGATTCAAATACTTGGAAGAAAAACTGGGTAGATAATATGCCAGATACTGAAAAGCCAAAATGGGCTGAAAAAAATCAACAATTTCCTTATCTAAAACCATATAAAGATATTGTAAGTATATTTTTAGAAGAGCATGCAGAAAGAGATTTTTTGAGAGATGGAACTGAGTATCATTTTACAAATTAATTAAAAAAGTAGAAATAATAGTAATTTAAGGAGGAACAAATGAAAATATTAGGAATATCAGCAGGAACTAGAAATGGAAATAATGACTCTATGTGTAAGGAAGCTTTAATGGGTGCTAAAGAAATGGGAGCTGAAATTGAATTTATCAGACTTCTTGATCTTGATATAAAATATTGTACTGGATGTATAGCTTGTGTCAAAAGTCTAATGAGTGGTAAAGGCGGTCAATGTATATTAAAAGATGATTTTGAATGGCTGAGGGATAAAATGATGGATGCAGATGGAATTATCTTTTCTGTCCCTATTTTCGAAAAAGGAGCTGCTGCAATTTTCCGTTCACTGACAGATCGTTTTGGACCTAGAATGGATAGAGGAAATAATCTGGCTGCTACTGAGATAGCAAAGCAAACTAATGGAAAAGTTCCTGATCAAAGAGTTTTTAAAGAAAAAGTTATTTCATATATAGGTCTTGGAGGATCTGACTGGACTACAAGAATACAGTGTGATTTTGAAATGCTTTCTTTAACTCCTATGTGGAAAACTATAAATAATGAAGTTTTTTCATGGTCAAAAAATGTAATCATGGAAGATGAAAAAGTAGCTAAAATACATCAAATAGGAATTAATTTAGCTAAAGCTGCTGTTGATATGGAAAATGCTCAATACCTGGGAGATAAAGGAATATGTCCTCACTGTCACAGCAGAAACTTCTATCTAAATGATGATTCTACTAAAGCTATATGCTGCCTATGTGGAATAGTTGGGGAAATAAAAACAAAAGATGGGAAAGTAAAATTTGAATTTCCTCATGAACAATTAGAGCATGCACATAATACTATGCCTGGTAAATTTATTCATATGAATGATATTAAAAATAATGAAGAGGCATTGATAGAAACTAAAAAAACAGAAGCATATAGAGAACGTCTAAATAAATACAGAGAATTTATTCAGCCATCTCTTCCTATAAAATAATTTTAAAGTATTTTCATTATACTAAATATTTAAATATCAAAAAGAACCTAAATTACAGAATATAATTTAGGTTCTTTTTACAATATCATTTTTTATTATTTATTATGACTTTCTAATATTTTAGCAAAAGCCTCTACACCTTTTAATAATACTTTTTCATCAAAATTGAAATGACAGTTGTGAAGTGGATGAATGTATCCTTTCTCCTCATTTCTAGTTCCCAATAGGAAAAATATTCCTGGTACTTCCTGCTGATAGTAAGCAAAATCCTCTGATATTGTCAAAGCATCCTGCTCTCTATAATTCATATCCTTCATAGTTTCTGTAAATTTTTTATAAAGTTCTTTGTCATTTATTACTGGTGGATAAAGAATCACAAGATCTTCATCTATTTTTACATTGTAAGTAAGCTCTATTCCTCTATGTATCTCTTTCATCCTCTTGATTATAAATTCAGAATCAGACTGTGCAAATGTTCTTGCTGTTCCCCAGAACTCAACTTTTTCAGGAATTATATTCTGAGCACTTCCTCCAGAGAATTTACCTATTGTAATAACTCCTGGATCAAATGGAGAAAAGTTTCTTGAAATTATTGTCTGATAAGCATCTATTACTTTAGTAAAAGCAATAAGGGGATCTACAGCCTTATGAGGCATAGCTCCATGTCCGCTTTTTCCTGTTATTCCTACACTGATTACAGTAGCCTGTGCAAAGAATGGTCCCTCTTTACAAGCAACTACTCCTTCTGGAAGCTCTGGGAACAGGTGCATTCCATAGATAGCTTTTACATTGTATTTTTTGAAAATTCCTGTTTCTACTATATCTTTGGCTCTTCCAGGTGCTTCTTCAGCAGGCTGAAATATCAATAATACACTTTTTTCAAGTGGCTGTATAGTTGTTAAATATTTTGCAAAAGCTAAAAGAGTAGACATATGTCCATCATGTCCACAAGCATGCATTTTTCCACTATTTTTAGATACAAAGTCTATTCCTGTTTCTTCTTCAATATTTAAAGCATCTATATCACTACGGAAAGCTATACAATTATCTTTATCCTTTCCTTCAATATACACATATAGTCCTGTTTCTACTATATCTTTTGGCTCAAGTCCTATAGAGATCAAATAATTCTTTAGATACTCTTTTGTCTTAAACTCTTCTAAAGCTGTTTCTGGCATCTGGTGTAATGCTCTTCTATTCTTTACAATATCTTCTAATAAAAAATCTAAATTAAGTTCCATTATATATCCCCCTTTAGTTATACAGTTTTTAAGTATCTGAATACATATTAACATAAAAGCAGAAAAAATATAATAAAAATATGAAAAAGAACTTTTATATTTTTCCATTTGCAACCTTTCTTTGACATTCTGTAATCAAATATTTCCATTAATTCTACCACAGAGTAATAGCTAAATATTTATCAATATGGTAAAATTATACTATAAGAAAAACTTATCTTGGAGGAAAATATGGAAGAAGCTGGAAAAAATTTTATGAAACTATATGGTGTTTATCTTATTCCCTTAGCTAGATTTATATTCCTATTTGGAGCAATCTTTAATTGGAAATGGATAACTGATCCTGCTGGCGCTAAATTATTTATGAGGTTTATCTATAGAACATTTGGAGAAAAAGGCTACAGAATAACTATTGGAATATCTGGAGTTATTATTATCATTTGCAGTACCTTTCTTATAATGATGGATAAAAGAGGTTTTTAAAATATAAATAAAAAATCACAACAAACAAATTATTTAATATAAAACAGGAGGAATAAAATGGGAATGCTTGCACAATATATGGCTGTTGATAATAAAATATTCAATGGTATGTTAAAAATGAATAATGAAGAGATAATTGATAAAATAGAAGAATTATCTGAAAATGAACAGTGTGATATCTGTGATATTGATAAAATGTGGGATGGTCTTCATTTCCTTTTAACTGGAAGATCAGCTTCTGAACCAATAGAAAGTAATAAATTAAGTGAGGCAGTTGTAGGAACAGGCATATTTGATGAAAATGGGGATGATTTTCTAGCTTATATCAAATCTGAAGAATTGGCAGTTATAATAGGTGCAATGGAAAATATTGCTATTAATGAGTTATTAGACAAATATAATATGGATGACTTCAAAAATGCTAAAATATATCCTAATATTTGGGAAAAAGAAGATGAAAATGATATTCATGATGAACTTATCTTTTGCTTTGAAAGTATGCTGGATTTCTATAAAAAATGCAATAAGAAAAATATGAATATTATAGTAAGTATCTATTAATAAGTAGGGGGGAAAAATGTATAGTATAGGAAATATTGGAAACTTTGAAACTATTCCAGAGCCTGCTGCTGCCATATATGACAAGAATCTAAAAAAAATGCAGGAATTGTATGAAAGAGGCTGGAACATAAATGAAAAAATAAGTCTAGGAAAATATTCTAATGTTACTCCTTTAGAAATAGCTGTAATTACAAATAATTCTGCTCCTTTAAGATGGCTGTTGGAAAATGGTGCTTCTCTAGATGTAGGGAACTTTACCATCATAGAACAGGCTGCTCAGCATTGTAATGATAAGATTGTATCACTTTTGTTGAATCATGATGCTCTTGACTTCCTGCCAGAAAAAAAATATCCTGATATCTTTATTAGAATATCTTATGGAAAAAAATTTGAAAATATATCAATATTTGAAAAATATGGAATAACTGTAAAAAAATATGGTGGTCGTGCTTTAAGATCAGCAGCTTCTGATGGCAATATGAAAGAGACAAAGATGTGGGCAGAAATGGGAGCTGATTTAAATTATCATGAGCCTGATATGGTATTTCCATATGCTTCTACTCCTATTATTGAAGCTGTCAGAAGCGACCACACAGAAATTGCTGAATATCTGATAAAGCAAGGAAGTGATATCACTATTACTGATAAATATGGCGACCGTCCATATTCTCTTGCATCTAAAAATAAAAATCTTAAATTAATGGAATATTTAAAATCTCTGGAGCCTGCTGAATGGCATAATGAACAGGAAAAATTAAGAATGCTTAAAGATTATAAACTTCCTGCTGATATGCTGGAATATCTAAAAAAGGAACCTGAAAAAATTAATTTTTCTGAAAAAGAATACTATCCAAAATATATACGTTTCTATAAATTTATGGACTTACAAGAGATGAAGTGGAAAAGAAAAAAACTTCTTTCTTTGGTAGAAGAAGTAGAAAATTATGAGATATTTATAGTTTGGTCTCCATCAGAAAAAGCCATCTGCTATATAGATTCTGAACATGAAATATTTGCAAAAGTATGCACATGGAAGGAATTTATCAGCAATACTGAAAAATATATAATTGATATAATAGATGGAGAATACGATAATTAAGAATAACTGGAGGTATAAATGAAAATAACATATTTTAATGAATTTGATCCTCAAAATGATTATGCAGAAACTACTATCATTTTAGATGGCAAAGAAGTAGAATTGGATTTAAATTGTGAAGAGGTTATTGGTTCTACAGATTGGATTCCTGAATATGAAAAGTATGTAGTTCAATTAGAGAGAATAAAAAAAGATATTTTACAATATATAAACAACGATTTTATTGAAGAGGGATTAACAAAGGAATGGATAACTTTTCATTTAGAAGAAATAGATGAGGAATATATTGATGCTCTCTTAAAAAATGCAGAACAATTTTTAAATAAAGAAGAACAGGCACTATCTCTATTAAGGCTTAGGAGAATTGGACTTTATCCAGAATATGAAGGATATGCTATATGGGATTTTGTACTAGATGATGAGGTAAGTGATGAAATACTTACCCTGCAAACTGATATTAATGGCAATATATTAAATATTGCTTGGGAAAGTTAAAAATTTTAAGGAGGAAATTATGAGTTATGATTTAATGGTATTTGAATTTTCTAAAGCTCCTAAAACACAAGCTGAATTTTTACAATGGTATGAAATGCAAACTGAATGGGAAGAGGATCATGATTATGAAAATCCAGAAGTAACTTCTCCAGCTCTTAGAGCATGGTTTATGGAAATGATAAAAACTTTCCCTCAAATGAATGGACCTTTTGCTCTTGAAGATGATGAAATTGAAGATGACTCATATCTTACTGATTACAGTATTGGAAAGGATGTTATCTATGCAGGTTTTGCTTGGTCTTTAGCAGATGAAGCTTACGATTTAGTAAGAGAACTTTCAGAAAAGTATAAAGTTGGTTTTTTTGATGTCAGTGGCAATGGAGATATTTTTTATCCTGATGGAACTATCTTTTCTCATGATGAAGAGGAGCTATTAGAAGAAGAATATGAATACAGCTATGATGGAGCTACTGTCTATTTTGCTGTTAAAAAATTTGACAGTAATTTCAAATTATTAGATGATATGTATAGGGATGATTATTATCCAGATTTTTTGGTAGATAAAATAGCAGATGAAATTAAAAAAGTTATAGCTTTCTTAGAAAATGGAACTCATACTTATGAAGAGATACAAGAAAAGTTTGATATTATGACCATTGCTATCAATGATTTAGAAGAAGAATTTGAAGATAATGAAAGTGAAATAGAAACTGTAGCAAGAGAAAGTATAGGAGCTGCTGTTGACTATATTCTTGAATGGTTTGGAATAGCTATAGATGTAGAGGAAGCTATAGGAGAAAGGGAATGGTAATAAACAATGGAAAAAAGATTGAAAGATGAATTTGAAAATCTATTAGAAAAAGCTGAATATAGTAAAATAATAAAAAAAATTAAATCTATCCCACCTGAAGATAGAGATTATGAAATTAATAGTTATATGGCTAGAGCCTTCAGTGGAGAAGGAAAATTTGATAGTGCATTGAAAGTATTGTTCTCTATTGAAAAAGATGGAATAACTGACCCTCTATGGCATTACAGAATAGGATTTGCTTATTATTCTCTTGAAGAATTTGAAAAAGCTCAAAAATATACAAAACAATCTTTGGAATTAGATCCTAATGACAGATGGACAATAATGCTTTTAAGAGTATTAAATAAAAAATTAAATATATATGAAGGTAAAAAAACCGAGAATGATCTTAAAGCTATAGATTTTAAAAAATCAGATGTATTTACTGCTGAAACTTTATTCAGCATCTGGAAAAATGACCTTGCTGATCTATACATTGACACTGAAGATGATTTTAAAATCGATTCTTTTCTTCCACAGATAAAGAACAAATTAAAATGGATTGAAGATAATTCACAAATAATAGAAAAAGTGCTTATAGATGATGGAATACTTGAATTAGCTGAAGAATGGGCTTCCAGTGCTGAAGAAGCAGAGGATGAAGAGCAGGAATGCTATATAATGGAAGATGGAGAAAAAGTATTTTTTCCAATCTCTGAAAAAGATTTTACTGACAGTTTATATGTTGAAAGTATTACTATGAATATTGAAGACAATGAAATCTCTTTAGAAATATTTTTCTGCTGCTGTCCAGATTACTTTGCAGGACACTGTATAATAGTGGAAATAGATAAAGAAGGGAATATCACAAATCAAAGCTTGGCTGGATAAAATTTAAAAATTTTCCATGCTTTTAAACTATACAATCAAAAAGCTGATTTGAAGTTTTCCTTCTTGTCAGCTTCTTTAATAATTGAACTATTTTAAATTTATAGTATTTTTTCCTCAATTTATTTCTAATATTTTTGATTGTACAAATTTTATTGTCTTTTTAGGAATTATTTCTCTTATTTCATTTGATGTTGGACTTCCTATTCTTCTCTTTTTTCTTTTTAAAAGTGAAAATGTTCCCTTATTTTTAAACTTTACCTCTTCATCCATAGCTATTACTTCTGCTATAAGGTTAAATATCTCTTCTATCTCCTCTCTTGCTTCTTCATATTCTATTATTTTGTCTTTTTCTTTTCTCAATTTCTTGTAATATGATACAAATTCTCTAGTGTTCATATTCCTCCTCTATGAGAGTATTAAGCTCATTTACTTTATCTATCATTTTCATTCTGGGTCTAAATTTAATAACTTTCTTTTCTTCTGTCATCATCATTTCTCTAGTGGCTAAGTTTAATATTTTTCTAGGTTTTACTCTCCTTTTCTCAAATATTCCCCAGTCTTTTATTATTACTTTGTCTTCTACATCTAAAACATCAAAAAGAGCTTTCCAGAAAGAATCTAATCTTTCTTTTGCTTCTCTTATGCTTTTTAGATTCCTTCTTTCCTTGTATAAGGTTAAAAACTCTTTTTCTGTCATTTTTATTCCTTTCTTTTAGCATTTGTTAAAATAAGATATTTTTTATCAATTTTAAAATTTTGTAAAAATTACTACTTTTATAAAATTGAAAAAAGTTCGCATTATTACAATAATGAGAACTTTTATGCATTCAAAACTCAGCAAAGTCGTTTTAACATTTCTTAAAAATATCAACTTATGACTTTTTTTGGTATTGACAATATTCTGTTTTAGTAGTATTATTTTCCTATATAGTTCTATAATTCTAAAAAGTTTCAAAAAAAATTTTCTTGAAGAGATTTCTACAGGGCGCTTTATTGTAATAAGGCGAACTTTCACACCACTTGAACCCTTATTTTTTAAGAGATCATTTTTTACCTCTCTATTTTAGAACTTTTTTATTTTTCTCCTCTTGTATAATTTTTTTCTTTTTTTATATTTCAATTATCAATTTTTTACATATTTCATCATACTTTATTTGTTTTTTATATTCCTCTATTTTTCTTTTTCTCTTCATATTTTTATTTTTTCCTTGTAGATTAATTTTTAATTGTTCCTACTATTTTTTTATATATTTTCTTCTCTTCTGTTGTTTTTTATTTTTTAATATATCAGTTAAAAGTCCTGTATTTATACTATATTTATCTCTTATTAAAAAAGTATGGTATATTTTATATTTTATATCTTAAAATTCTTTTATTTTTCTAAAAATATATTATTTCTTATTTTTTATATACAATTTAAATTTATTTTCAGGTACAAAAAAAAGAGAGTAGCCTATAAGCAAGATTCATAATCTTCCTCAGGTACTCTCTCTTTTATTCTCCAGCTTTAAAATTATATATTGGTATAATTCTTTTTACAATATCTACAGTATCATCTATATTTTTTATGATATCTTCCATAGCTTTATATGCCATAGGACATTCATCCAAAGTGTCTTTATTTACAGAGGTAGTATATATTCCTTCCATTTCTTTTTTAAAATTCTTCAATTCAAAAGTTTTCTTTGCTTTTGTACGACTCATCAATCTTCCTGCACCATGTGGAGCTGAATAGTTCCAATCTTCATTTCCTTTTCCTATACAGATAAGGCTGCCATCTCTCATATTTATTGGTATTAAAAGCTTTTCTCCTTTCTTAGCTGATACTGCTCCTTTTCTCAATATCATCATATCAGTATCAATATAGTTATGAATTGTAGTAAATTCTTCAATTACTTCTGTTCCCAATCCTTTTATTATTTCATCCATCATGGCTTTTCTATTTAATACAGCAAATCTTTGTATCAGCTTCATATCATATATATAGTCATCAAAAAGCTCTTCTGATACATATGCCAAAGCTGGTGGAATATCTGTTATTATCTGTTTTTTAATTTCTTTGATTATTTTATTTATTTCTTTTTCTCTTCCTTCACATTTTAATTGTTCTATAGTTTTATCAATATCTATATCACTTACTTTATTAAGAGCTTTATATCCCATCTTTTGATAATAATTAGCAACTTCCAACCCTAAATGTCTGCTCCCAGAATGAACAGTTATATAGATATTTCCCACTTCATCTTTTCCAGCTTCAATAAAATGATTTCCACCACCTAAAGTTCCTATACTTCTTATAGCTCTATCCATTTTTACATGTCCTGTACATCTCAATTGATTCAAATCAATTTCATTTATTAATTCATGAGGAGTCTTTCTTATATTATGACCTGATGGTATTTTTTCATAGATAAGTTTATCTAATTTTTCTAAATCAATTTCTTTATCTGCTATCATGACTGTTTCCATTCCACAGCCTATATCTACTCCTACTAAATTAGGTATTACTTTATCAGTTATAGTCATTGTAGTTCCAATAGTACATCCTGCTCCAGAATGTACATCAGGCATAATACGTATTTTACTTCCAGTTATAAATTCCTGATTACATAATATTTTTATCTGTTCTACAGCTTCATTTTCTATCACATTTGTAAAAACTTTAGCTGTATTATATTTTCCAGTTATCTCATAAAATTTAGTTCTCATATTTTCTCCTTTTAGCTTGCAAGCAATTTCATACTTTAATCATACATGATATTTTTTCTATTATCATTAAAAAAAATCTGCGAACTAAAAAGTCCACAGTTTTTTCTGTTTTTTCAATCTTTCTTTTATCAGTGAAACAAATCTTTTGGGATAGATAACTCTCAGCATTGGACCAAAGGATAGTACTCTTATAAGGACTTCTGTTTCATCAATTGCTTCATAATATATTTCCATCTTATATTTTCTTTCCTCAATTTTTTCCGTTATCTTTTTAAAATCTGAAAAATGCAGCATAGCTCTTTCTAAAGCATCTCTGGAATCTACCAAATCAACTGTTATTTTTCTCTGCTCCATAGGTGTTATTTCTTTTTCAATTTCTTCATATACCTCTGTTAATTCACATTCTAATATATTTGACATGTTAAATATTTTTTCTTTTCCACCTTTTATTCCTAAAAAACGAAATTTATCATCTTTATATGAATACTCTATTCTATCTGGAATTACTTCTATCTCTGTTATTCTTTTTCCTCTATTCAAAGATTTTACTATCAATTTTCTTCTTTCATTTATTCCCTTTAAGATTCTTCTGAAATTTTTTACATACTTTTCATCATCATAGTTATCTCCATTTTTCTTTCTATCAAAATAATAAAAATCTTTCTCTTGATAAAGAGGTTTTATTTCAGCTAATTCTGGAATTTCATCACAAAAAAGTTTAATCTTTCTATCCATAAAAACAGATTTCAGCCATCTTTTTTCCAGCTCTGTAAGGTATGGTTTTATAGGGTTATTTATTACAGTTTCCATATCTTTTGTTATGAGCTGCCATCTCTCCTCTTTTATAGATTGATATATTTGTATAAAGCTCTCTAAAAAAGCTGTTTCTTTAATTATCTTTATCATTTCTCTATCTGTTAATGGTCTTTTTAATAATTCATTTATGATTCTGGATACAGTTAGATAATATACATTATTTATTTCGTTGAATATCATTTTTTCCTCCATCATAAAATCTATACACAGATTCAAAATCCCTATAAAATTTTCTGCATACATCTTCATTAGTTGACTCTAAAGAAATTATCCTCCCAGTAAAAGTTCTTATCCATGGGAGCATCTCTAAAGCATCGTATACTTCTATTTTATACTCCCATTTATCATTACTTAATTGTTTAATTATTCCATGTCTTCCTTCATTTCTAAGTCTATCTACTATGTATTCTTCTTTCTTTCCAATGTATAGCACCATTTTCAATGTTTCTAATTCGTTTTTCTTAAAAGAGACCCCCCATAAATATTGTAATTTATTTTCTATTTCATTTTGTAATTTAATGAAATTTTCATCTTTTTCTAAAACTTTTACATCTTTTATTTTATCAAGTCTATATGTAAATACAGAACCAGATTCTAAACATCCAACAATATATCTTCTTCCTGTTTGTACACTTACAAATACCTTTAATGGAGTTATCTTTTTAATAATATATTTTTTATCTTTTTTCATAAAATATTTTAATTCTATTTTTGATTTTTTATTCAATCCTTCTAATATTTTATACAATATTTCACTTTCCATAGCATAAAGTATATAGTTATGTTTAAAAGAAAATTTCATATTTCTGATTTCAAATCTATCCATTATAAAACTTCCTATAACTCCAATAGGAGATACTACACTAAAAAAAGATATTGTATCTTTATAATTTAAAATATCTATATCTACACAAAAAAAATTATAATATACTTCCTTACCATTTTTTTCACTTTTTAATATTCCCTCTTTTACATATTCTGAAAGTTTAAGTCTTATGGTTGCTGTATCTAAAATATTACTTTCTCTAAATTTTGAAAAATAATCATTATTTATTTTATCTGTTATCTCTCTTAAAGTAAATTTTTTATTTCTTGATAAAATATCCAAAATTATAAAATGTAATGTTATATCATTTTTAGTAAAAGATTTTGTTTTAAATACTTTATACAATGGATTTTCAGTTATTTTTCTGCTGTCTACTGAAAGAAATATATTTTTTCCATTTTCTCTTTGATTAAATGACATATACCCTGTTAGATAGCTTTCTATACGTCTTTTATCATCATCATAACTTCTAAGGCTTTTTAGAGCTAATTCTTCTCTGCTTTTAAATCCATAAATATAAAATTCCCTCATATAATCTCTTATTTTATCAAATTTCTTTATCAATTCATTAAATTCAGCCATAATCTATCCTTTCTATTAAGAGATTTTTATATTAATTTTATTTTATCATATTTTATTTCTTATATCAAAAAAGACAGAGATAATTCCCTGTCCATTTTATTTTATTGGTACTTTTACTGCATAGAGTAATTCTTTAGGATCCTTTACAAAACCAGGCCCTGCTAGAAAATGTATAATAGCATCTCCTATAATTTCAAAGTTGTTCTCTTTTATCCATTCTAAAAGTTTATCAATATATTCTCTTCTGTTTTTAAATTTATTTTTACAATAAAGACATGCATACCTATTTTTAGGTATTGTCATTCTTTTTTCAATATTTTTTACATCCTGCATAAAAATAATTTTCTCTTCTTTAAAGCTTCCATTGTCAATATTTTCCTTAGGAATTATCAAAGCATATATTCCTATTGGCAAAACAGTATTATTTAAAGGAGCATCTATTTTTTTAGTCACTTCAGAAGAATTACTAGAATTCAAACTGCTGTCCAATTTTTTAAATGCTGCTTGAATTATTTTCTTAGAATCAATATCTAAAGAAATTTCTGCATATACAGCTTTTATTTCATCTATCTCTTCTATAAAAAAAGTATCTATTTTTTTCTCTATTTCAATCAGCTGTTTTATCTGTCCAGAATTTTGTACTAACTCTTTTTCTATTCTTTGAAGTCTTTTTATTTCTACCTTTGTTTCTTCTATTATCTTTGTTATTAATTCCAAAGTGTGAGAATAATTAAGATTATTTAGATGGCTTTTTATAGAATCATTTGTAAATCCTAATTTTTTCAAATGTACTATTATCTTCAATACTGGGATTTGGAATCCTGTATAGTATCTATAGTTGTTTTTTTCATCTTTTAAAGCAGGAGAAAATATCCCTTCACTATCATAATAACGTAATGTAGAGATAGAAACTGCTGTAAGTTTCGATATTTCCCCAATTGTTAAGTAATCTTCCATGTCCTCTCCTCTTTTTTACAATTTTTTTGATAATTTTTTTCTAAATTTTCTCATTAAAATTATAAAGTCATCTATCAGATAATAGAATACAGGTATTACTACCAGAGTCAAAAGAGTAGCTGTAGAAAGTCCAAAGACTACAACAAAAGACATTCCTTTATATATTTCTGATCCCTCACCATTACTGAACATCAATGGAACCATTCCAAGTACAGTAGTTAGCGTAGTCATCATAATTGGTCTAAGTCTTGTCTTTCCTGCTGTAATAAGAGCTTTATTCATATTATCACCAGCAGCTCTCCTAATATTAATGAAATCTATTAATACAATAGCATTATTTACAACTATTCCTGCCAACATTACAAATCCTACAGATACCATGGCATCTATACTAAGTCCTGCTGCATAGAGAGCATAAAATGCTCCTGTAGTTGACAGTGGTATAGATAATATAATTACAAAAGGCATTATAAATGACTCAAACTGCCATACAAGAATAAAGTAAATAAGAAATACTGCAATGGCAAATGTTGATTTCAATTGAGCTCCCATTTCAGCCATATCTGCACTTTTTCCTCCAGTTCCATAAGTCAATCCATCTGGATATCCCATATCTTCCAAAGTTGCAGTAACAAGCTTTTGGGCAGTTTCCAAATCTAGTTCATCTTTTAAGTTGGCATATATAACTATTTTCTTTTTTTTATCTTTTTTTTCTATTTTTGAAGGTCCCTCTTCAGCTCTAAATTCAGCAACATCAGATATTCTGATATTCCCACCATTTGGAAGGGTTATTCTTGAATCTAATATCAAACCTGTAGATTCTCTATATTTTTTCTGTAATTGAAGTGTAACATCTATTTCACTATTATCACTGTTGATTTTAATAGGAGTTCCACCTAATATCTGTGTTTGTATCATTGTTGCTATGTTTTTTACATCTAATCCATAATATTCAGCTTTTTCTCTATCTATATAGAATTTTCCTTCTGGTTTTCCACCTTCAAATGATGAAGTTACATCATAGATACCATCAATATCTTTTATTTTTTCTTTAAGTTCCTGGGAAATTATTTGAAGCTGTGATTCATTATCTGAATAAAGTTCAAACTCTAAATCATATATTCCTCTTGTTCCAAATTTATATCCTGGAGTTATTGTCAATTCTACATCTGGGAATTCCACAAAAGTTTTTCTTAGTTCTCTTATTATTTCTTGCAGAGATTCATCTCTTGAAGTTTTCAACCCTGCATTTATATTAAGAATAGCATTTGAACTGTTTCCTGAAACTGTATAATCTCTCACAAATGAAAGTGTTGCTGCTTTATCTTCAAGAACTTTTCCTATTCTATCAGCTTTATTTACATCTGCTCCTGATGGAAGCTTTGCAACTACAGCATATCTTCCCTCATCAACAGTTGGAATATATCTACCCCCTATTTTTGATGCAGCAAACATTGATCCTATAAACAAAACTGCTAATATCCCTAATACTGCTCCTCTATGTCTTATAGCCCATTTTAATGTTGCCACATACATTTTTCTAAAGCCTATCATTATTTTTCCTTCAGCATTCAGATCTTTTTTACTATCCATTACCTTACTTGCTATCATTGGAACAAATGTAAGCGATATTACTAATGAAGCCAGCAATGAATATGATATTGCATAACATAAGTTATTAAATTGTTCTTTTGCCAACCCCTCCTGAAAAACCAAAGGTAAAAATGCAGCAACAGTTGTCATGGTTGAAGCCAATACAGGAAGTGCCATTTCCTCTGCTCCATCTTTTGCTGCCTGCAATTTCGTTTTCCCAAGTTCAGTCATATGTCTGAATATATTATCCACAACTACTACTGAGTTATCTACCAACATACCTATTCCCAGAGATAATCCCATAAGAGATATCAGATTGATACTTATTCCCTGAATATTCAACAAGAAGAAAGTAAAAATTATAGATATAGGAATAGCCACAGCTATTATTAATGTAGCTGAAATACTTTTTAAGAAAACAAAAAGTATAACAGATGCCAAAATTAATCCCTGCATCCCACTTGATTTAACATTAGATATTGAATTCAGTATTGTGACAGAAGAATCAAATTCATAATTTAGTACAGTATTAATAGGCAAAGATCCTCTGTTTTTCTCTATAACCCTTTTAGTTTCATTAACAATTGCAACAGAGTTTCCATCATCTGTTTTTGAAACAATAACTACAATACTGTCCTTTCCATTTTTTCTATATATTGATGTTCTGTCTTTTGGAGCAACCTGTATTTTTGCTATATCTTTTAATTTTAAAAGATGTCCATTTTTATTGCTTAGAACTATTTCTTTTATTTCATCAGCAGTTTCTATCTCTGCCTCTATTTTAATAAGGTATTCTTTTTCTCCCTCTCTTAAAATTCCTCCTGGAAGATTAACACTTGCCTTATTCATTTTATTATATACATCCATTATTCCAAGATTATAGTTTTCCAGCTTATTTGGGTCTACTTCTACTGATACTTCCTGTTCTTGTCCTCCAAAAACTTGTATCTGAGCAACTCCTGAAATTCTTTCAAGCATAGGTTTTAAGTTATTTTCAGCATAACTCCTCATTTCCATTTTATCTCCACCAGCCATAGAAAATGTAATAGCTGGCACATCTGACATAGAACTCTTTCTTATAGAAGGTTCCTTCATGTCATCTGGAAATTTATTTCTTATCTGATTTATCTCATTTTGTATAAGAGTTATTTTAGTTTCAACTTCAGTCCCATATTTAAATTTTACAAATATGAGAGACTGTTCAGCAGAAGATTCTGATGTATATTCCACTATTCCCTCTACATTTGGAAGAACATCTTCTATCTTTCTTGTAATCATTTTATCTACATCAGATGGAGTTGCTCCATCCCATTTTATTCTTATTCTTACAGTAGGTTTATTTATATTAGGAAGCATTTCTATTGGCATTTTTTTAAGACCTAGTATACCAAAGAAAATCATTGATATTATAAACATTGTAGCTGTAGCTGGTTTTCTTATTGAAAATTCTGAAATTGATTTCATAACCTAGTTCTCCTTTATTTTATCATTATTATTAAGAAGATACTGTCCCTCTACCACTACTTTATCCCCTGCTTGATAATCAGGAAATTCAATCATCTGTTCATTTCCTATTGTAATATCTGGAGTAACCTTATAAATAACAGCAGTATTATTTCTAGAAATAACTATATATGAATAAAGATCTTTTATCATTATTGCCTGTTTAGGAACGAATAAACCTTTTATATATCCCTGTTGTAATTTTACTTTTGCATATAAACCTTTTAAAAGTCTTTGGTTTTCATTTTTCACACTAAGTTTCACAGAATATTTTTTTGTATTGCTGTCTGAACTCAGATTTATTTCTGTTATAGTTCCTTCTAGTTTTTCCCCTAATTCTTCTACCAGAACTTCTGCTTTTCCTCCAACTTCAGTAAACTCTGTATCTTTACCTGAAACTGCTATTACTAATTCCATACTGCTATTATCAACTATTGTTAATATTTTTTGAGAAGCAGGAACTTTTTCAAATTCTTTAAGATCTAAATCTGTAATAGTTCCATCTATTTTAGCTGTAACCTTCAATCTTGAAAAATTATCTTTTGCTCTTATAAAATTAGCTTCAGCTATTTTTAATCCTCCTAAACTTGTTTCATATTTATTTTTAGAATTTAAATATTCATCTTCAGATACAAGTTCTTTAGCAAAAAGTTTTTTATATTTTTCATAAGATATTTTATCCGTTGAATAACTTGACTTTGCTTTTAAGAGATTTCCCTCTGCCTCATAATAGCTCGCTTCAGTTGAAGCATCTGTAAGCTCAAGTATTAGATCTCCTTTTTTTACTTTATCCCCATTTTTAAAATTTATCTTTTTTACATCCCCACCTGTAGGAGTGATAATTGTCACTTCATTAACAGGTTTTAATTCCCCATTATAATCTTTTATATATTCAAGATTTTTTTCATTTAGTTCTATGGTTTTTGCTAATTTTGCTACTTCTTTCTTTTCTGGCTGTGCTGTTTTATCTCCACATGCAGCAAAAGCTAAAAGATAAATAATCAATAATAATTTTTTCATAATTCCCCCTGTTTTCTATCTAGAATTCACTATCTTCAAATCAAAATTTAATTTTTCAAACTATAAAGCTACTTTAGGGTAATAGCTTTTACATATAAATATACACTAAAAAAGAAAAAAATGCAATTTATTAGTAAATAAAAATAGGGACAACTTCTCTGCCTTTTCTGACATTTAAGTTATCCCTATGTTATCTATTTTGTTACTTTACTTTATGTTTTTCTTTTAATTTTGCTAAAAGTTCTTCATCTGGCACTATGTCCTCATTAAGAAAGTCTATAATTATTCTGTCTACAGGAATTACTCCTGCTGTCATAACTATTCCATGTGGTAGTGACATTCTGAAAGTCTTTAAGTTCTTCAGCATTTTATCTAGATTTCTTTCTGGTACAGTAAGGATAAAAGTACAATCTGTTCCTGGCCAAATAAGAGTATTCTTATGTTTTACTTTAGCATCCCATACACTTTCTACCTTTTTCTGTACTGTATAATAATAAAATTTTATTTCGTCAAAAAAATCCTCAAGTCTAGCTTTCTGAGATTCGTTTATATTTACGAATATCATTTTGTAATTGTAATGTCCATCTGTCATTATAAATCCCCCTCCTCTTAGTCTCTTCCACTTAATTTTTTAGGTAAAAGATCCATAATTTTATTATACACTTTTTTGAGGAATTTTAAAATAGCATTATTCATATCCTCAATCAATGTATATAGAATTGGGATTACAACCAATGTCAGAAGTGTTGAGAATGTAAGTCCAAACATAACTGTAATAGCCATTCCTCTATATATTTCCGAACCTTCTCCCAATCCTAATGATAATGGCAGCATTCCAAGTACTGTTGTCATAGTTGTCATAAGGATTGGTCTAAGTCTTGTTCTACAAGATTCTATTACTGCTTCCTGCCTCTCACTTCCTCTTTCTCTGGTCATCTTGATAAAGTCAATCAGTACGATGGCATTGTTTACAACCACTCCTGCCAGAAGTATAACTCCTATCATAACCATGATATCTACAGGCTGTCCAGTTAATAAAAGCCCCCATACTATACCTACCAGTGCAAGTGGTATTGAACCTATGATTATTACTGGAAGTACAAAGTTCTCAAACTGTGCTGCTAGTAATGCATATATCAAGAATATTGAAATTCCCAATGCAAATCCCAGCTGACTTGTTGCATCACTAAGGTTTTCTGAGTTTCCTCCCCATCTGTAATCAACTGATTTTGGTGGATTAGCATTCTCATATGCTTCTACAAGTTTATCTTGAATAGCTTTCATTCCCACTCCGCCATCATTTGCAGAAACTGTTACACTATATATTCTATCTGTTTTATTTATCTCTGATGATCCTTCTGCCATTACTATTTCTGCAACGTCAGATAGTTTTATAAATTTTCCACTATCTATTTTTATGTTAAGATTTTTTAAAGCATTGATGTCATTTCTTTTTTCTTTAGGTAATCTTACCATAACATCTATTTCTTCTACTCCAGTCTTAACAGTTACTGTATCTCCTCTGTCTCCTCCCAATACTGAGTAACTCAATGTCTGAGCAATTACAGATGGATTGATTCCATAACTTTTGATTTTATCTCTGTCAAGTACTACCCTTGCTTCTATATTTCCTGGATCCAATGTTGATTTTACGTCAACTGCTCCTGGATAATTTTTTATTTCTGTAAGTACCTTTGCTCCAACCTCTTTTATTTCATTAAGATTAGAACCAACTATATCAAACTGTACATCTCTCTGCTGTGATCCCATTGCAAAATCTTCAGACAAGTTTGTTCTTGTATCAGGGATTTTTTCAACAATTGGTCTTAATTTAGTAATTATATCAAATACAGAAGTTTTTCTTGTATCTTTCTTTCCTATATCAACGTTAATGGAAAAACTGTCCTTTTGAACAATAGTAAAGTAACTTTGAGTATTAGGTTCGTTTATAACTATATCTTCTATCTGTTTAGCTATTGCTTTTGATTTTTCCAAATCAAGTCCTTTTCCTAACTCAGCAACTATTGAATATCTACCTTGGTCTTGTTTAGGCATAAATTCCATCTTCAAGAATCTTGGTACAGTCACCATTGAAATTACAAAGACAAGTACTGTTATTCCAACTGTTTTTCCTCTATGGTCTACTGCCCAGTTTATCAGTTTTAAATAGTTGCTTTTTACTGTTCCAAATATTTTTCCTTCTTTTGTAATATCTGCCTTATTTGTAAGGAATCTGCTTGCAAGCATTGGTATCAATGTAAGTGAAACTATTATGGCTGCAAGGTTTGAAAATATTATTGAATATGCCAGGTCTCTAAATATCTCTCTTGCTATCCCTGGAATAAACAATATAGGAATAAATACAACCATTGTTGTAAGAGCTGATGCTATAACTGACATAGCAACTTCTGTTGTTGCATTATCTGATGCTTCCATTACTGGTGATTTCAATTCCGTCATGTGCCGATATATATTATCCACAACAACAACGGAGTTATCTGTCAGCATTCCTACCCCTATTGATAATCCCATTAGAGATATTAAGTTCAAAGATGTTCCATTTAATGCAAGGAATGCAAATGTAAATATAACTGCTACTGGAAGAGCTGCTGATACCAATAGTGTTGCTCTCATATTTTTCAAGAACAAATACAATACTATTGTTGCAAGAATAAGTCCTTGTACTGCTGTTCCACTAACGTTTGATATTGATTGGTTAATGTCTATAGATGTATCAAGCAATACATTATATACAGTTTCTGGAGGCATTATAGATTCCAGACTTTCAAGTGCTTCAAGTGCTTTTTTATTCAAATCTATTGTACTTCCATCTGATGATTTTTCTACGATTACTGCTATTGATTCTTTTCCTGATAGATATGAAATATCATCTGGATCTTCTGTAGTCAGTACAACATTAGCTACATCTTTAAGTCTTAAAGTGTTTCCATTGCTATTTAAAATCATATCTTTAAAAGTATCTATATAGTTTAATTCTCCCATAAATCTAACAATTACATCTTTAGACCCTGTACTTATTGTTCCTAAAGGTACATTTAAACTTGATACTCTTATCATATCATAAAGTTCCATTGGAGAAAGGTCATAAGCTGCAAGTTTGTCACTGTCTATCTGAATTTGCAATTGTTTATCTGGATTACCAAATACATTTACTTGCCCTATACCAGGCAGACTTTCAAATTTAGGTTTCAAATATTCCTCAACAAAACTACTTAGCTCTGTTTTATTAGGAGCACTCATCATTATTACCAATGTTAAATTTCCTGTTCCTGCCTCTACTTTTTTAGCAATTGGTGTATCAGCAGAACTAGGAAGATCATTTTCTATCTTTGATAATTCCCTTTGTATCTCTGTTACTTTTTCATCTGCATTAATTCCATAATCAAATTTTACAACTATAGTTGATACACCATAAGTTGATGTTGATTCTATTTTATCTATCCCCTCAACATTAGGAAGTATCTCTTCTATTTTTTTAGTAACCTGTGTTTCTACATCTTCTGCTACTGCTCCCTGCCATGTTGTTTTTACTGTAACAACTGGAATATTCATATTTGGTAAAAGCTCTGATTTCATAGAAAACATTGCCATTAATCCAATGAACATAACGGATATCATAATCATTGTTGTAGCAACTGGTCTACGTATTGATAAACCTGCTAAAGTCATTTATTTATTCACCTCATTAATTTTGATTTAAAATATTATTTTGCTTCTGTATTTTCCTCTACTTCATTTCCTTCTTCTAATCCGAAGATACCTTTAACTACTATTCTATCTCCTTCTTTTACATTATCTGAAGAAATTTCAGTATATGGAAGATTTGTAGCTCCTGTTTTTACCTCTACTCTTTTTGCCACTCCATCTTCTACTTTAAATACATAGCTTAGCAAGTTTCTTACAAATATTGCTTCATCTGAAACTGACAATACATTGATTTCTCCTACTGGAATAGTTACATATGAATACATTCCATCTTTTATAACTCTATCAGGATTATCAACCGCTATTTTTATCATATATTTTTTAGTTGTTGAATCTGCAATTGGGTTTATCTCTAAAATTTTTCCAACAAATTTCTTACCCAATGCTCCTACTTCAACTTCCAAATCCTGTCCTACTTTTATTTGAGTAAGCCACTCTGCTGGGAATCCCACATAAGTTTCCATAGATTTATCATTTACCACTGTGAATATAATTTCACTTGATGATATTTCATTTCCTTCTTTTCCAAAAAGGTTTCCTACAATTCCATCTATTTCTGCTTTTCTGAATAATTTATCATAGTCGCTTTTTGCATTTTCATAAGAAGCTTTAGCTGCTTCATAGTTTCCTTTTGCACTTACATAAGTATTTTCATAACCTACATATTCAAGATAAGATACTAACTCTTTTTCATAAAGATTCTTAAATTTTTGATAGTTATTCTTTGCAATATTAAGTGAAGACAATGCTGATGTATAGTTAGCTTTTGCTGTAAAATAACTTGATTCTGTAGCAGCATCTGAAAGTTCCATTACAAGCTCACCTTTTTTTACTGCGTCTCCATTTCTTTTTAGAATCTTCTCTATCGTTCCACCTTTTTCAGTTTTGTGATCAACTTTATTTTTAGGTTCCAATACAGCATCTGATTTAAATACCTGATTCATTTTTCTCATTGTTGCAGGTTCTGTGATAACATATTTAACTTTTTTCTCTATCACTTCTTCTTGTTTTTTCCCACAACCTGTCATAACTAATATTAGAAGTAATATTAAATAACCTGTTTTTTTCATTCTTGCTCCTCCTAAAATTCCTAATAATTAATTCCAAATTTAATCTTTAATTCCAAATTATCTATATGAGCAAATTTAAAAAAGTTTTAAAAGATACGGAATTACCTTATAAAACTTTTTTAAAAGTATAAGCAATTGTTCACGTAGAAATTTTATATGTATTTTTATTAAATAAGTAATGATCTATATTTTTCAAATGCATACAAATAATCTATTACTACCTGATTATATGATACTTTTGCTTCTCTTACTTGTGACTCAGATAATAAATAATCTACTGTTGAAATCAATCCTGCATCATATCTTTCCTGATCCATTCTGAAGTTCTCTATTGCTGCTTCCATTGCTCTTTCTTTAGAATCTCTTTCCTTTTCCATTCTGATTAACTCTAAATAGGCATCAGTTACATTTATATCAATACTATCCTTTGAAACTTTTTCTCTCAACATTTCCTGTTCTTTTCCTATTGCTGCGACTTTATAGCTATCATAGTTCTTTCCAAACTCAAATACATTCCATGTTACCTGTACTCCGCCTCTCCATTCAGCTTCATCTATTGTTGGATTGTATTTTGTTCTTTCTGATGTCCCATAACTTGCGAAAGCATTTACTTTAGGAAGCATATCTGCCCTTGACACCATTTTTGAAGCATCTGCTGCTTCTACATAGTTCTTAGCCACCAAAGCATTTATACTCTCATTCATAGCCTGATCCAAGTCTGCTTTGAAGTTTATATTTCTGCTTAGATACATAGGAACATCAAAGTCTACTACTGATACATCTTCATGTTTTGGAATTCCTGTTTTTATCTTAAGATTTTCTTTTTCAATAGTTATTCCATTTTTTGTTCCAATAATTTGTGATTCAACTTCTAAAAGTGAATATTCAGTTTTTAATAAATCTGTTTTTGTAATAAGTCTTAAATCCAATTGTGCCTTTTGTTTGTCATATCTTGCCTGCAATTCTTTTTTTGAAGCTTCTAATGCCTCTAAATCCTTTTGGTATTTAACAATATTAGAATAATTTTGAATAGTTCTAAGTCTTGTATCTCTTCTTTCTCCTAAATATAAAAGATTAGCTATTGTTTTATAAGCTTTAGCTCCTTTTATTCCTCCAATAACAGCTCCACCTTGAAATAATGGCTGTGATATAGATATAGTCTGAGTGTATCCACCCTTTCTTTCTACCTGATCTTCCCATCCATGTCTATACATCTTGCGGTCAGATTCACCTCTAGTATATGTTCCACTATATACAACACTTGGCAATGCATCTTTGAATGCCATTCCTACTTTTAATTTTGATACTTCAACATCTTTCTCTGAAATTTTAATCTCTTTACTATTCTCCAATGACATTTGTATAGCCTGGTCTAGAGTGATCTCTCTAGCGAACACAGAACTACTTAATATTAAAAGTAATCCCAATATTTTTTTCATTACTAACCTCCTGAATATATATAAATAATCTTTAAAACTATTTTAATATTTTTAAAATACATGTGTAAATAAAATCTATTCCTTCATTAAGTTTTTCATTATTCATTTTTTCTATTACTACATCAAAATCTTGAATAAAAATATTTTCATTATTCCCTCTGTCTAGAAAAAAACTTACTACTTTAAATTCTCTTATTATTGCACTTATAAGTTCTGAATATTTTTGAAAATCTTTTTCTTCAGCAGTTAATTCTTTTTTAAATTTTATAAGCATTTTTTTTATAAAATCAATATTTATCTGCTCTATTTTTTTTAATATTTCCCTATTTTCAGGACTTAAAGCTTCTATATTTTTTATTAGACTTATCAGTACAAGTTCTCTTTTCATGCTTTCATGAGAAAACTTAAGTCTTACCAGAATAATATTCTTTAAAGTTTCTTCAAAGGAAAGACTATTCTCAAGAATACCATCCTGTTTTTCCACCATTTCTTCTATTTTTTTCTCTGCAATAGTCTGTAATAATAAGTTTTTAGATTTAAAATAAGTATAAAAACTCCCCTTAGCTATTCCCATCTCATTAGTTATATCTTCTACTGAAGTATGAGAGTAACCTTTTTTTAGTATAAGTTTTGTTGCAGCCTCCAATAACTGCTCCCTTTTTCCCATGACTGGCATACCCTGCTCCTTATAATTTTTTTGACCAACAAGTCATGCTAAATTCTACACCTTATTGACTAATAAGTCAATCTTTTTTTATCATTTCAAAAAATAAAAAAAATTAATGTTGTAAAATTTAGAAAACTAAGAATTTCAGCTAAGTAGAGAAAATTGTTTTCTAAAACAACATTAATTTTAAACTATAAAGCTACTTGAGGGTCAAGAACTTTTTTTAATTAAATTTAATTGTAAATATAACATAATTTTTTTCGCTATTAAAAACAAGGCTATGTTCTAGATTTAAACTTGTTAATATATTTTTTACTATAGAAAGTCCTAACCCTGCTCCACCATATTTTCTGTTTCTGGAAGAATCAAGTTTATAAAACGGTCTGAAAATATTTTTAAATTTTTCTTCTGGTATAAATTCAGAACTATTTGATATTTTCAAAATTTTATTTTTAAATTCTATTTCTATCACTTTTCTATCATCTACATAGGTAATTGCATTAGTAAAAAGATTATTTAAAATAATTGATATGCGATATTTATCAATAAAAATTGTATCTTCATCTATATCAGTTATTAATTCAATATCCTTTTTAATAAAATCAAGATTATATTTATTCAATTTTTCTTCTAAAATGTCTTTTAAATGAAATTCTTCATAACTTTCATCTGAAAAACTAAATTCATATTTTAAATATGTATTTAAGTTCTTTATAAGTTTATCAAGAAATATCCCTTCATTATATATGATCGAATACACATTTCCTTTTTCTTCATCTGATATTATATCATCTTGGAGAGCTTCTATATATCCATTAATTATGGCAATAGGTGTTTTCAATTCATGTCCTATTGAACGCATAAAATCTTTTTCAAAGTTTATTAATTTCTCTTTTTCTTTCAATTCTATTTTCATTTGTGAATTTAAATCATTTAATTCATCTATATTATTTTTTAATTTTTCAGACATTCTCTTTAAATTATTTCCTAGAGTTTCCAATTCATTATTATATTTAAAATCTATATTTGATGAAAAATCCAATTTTGATATTTTAGATGATATTTTTTCTAAAGTCACAATAGGATCAGAAAAATATTTTGAGAAAATATATGCTAAAACAAAGAGTATTGGTACTATAAAGGCTGATAAATCCAAATAAAAAGATGACATCATTTTTGTGACTACATTTGGAACTATGGTTGGAGATATAATTACCAAAAATTCTGTGTCCGAAATTTTCTTTATAAGTAGAAAATAATTAAGAAAGTCTGTCATACTTGTCAGTCTTATTGTATAATCTCCAGTATGGAGTTTCTCTAAATTCGCTTTTATTTCAGTTTTATTAAAATAATTAAAAAGTTCACTTTCTTTTTTAGAATGTGAAAAATTTATATATGCAACTTTTATGTCCTTATTCTCTTTACTCTCTATTATTCTATCCAGAGGAATATCTTTAATAGAAATTTCTTCGGATACTTTTATAAGCTGTTCTTTTGTATTTTGAACAATGTATTTATCCATATACAAAAAGTTAAAATAATATATCACTATCAACGGAAGATAAGAGATTACAATAAACGCAAAGAATATTTTATAAAAAATTTTTTTCATTAAATAACTGTTCCTCCTAATTCTTTATTTCAAATTTATAACCTATTCCTCTAACAGTTTTTATACATTCTTCTCCCAGTTTTTTTCTTAAGTTTTTTATGTGCGTATCTATTGTTCTATCACTTCCAGGAAAATCATATCCCCATACCTCAGTGAGCATTTTATCTCTGCTCAAAGCAATTTTATGATTCTTTATAAGGTATATTAGAAGCTCATATTCTTTAGGTGCTAAAATAACTTCTTCTCCATCTACTGTCACTGTATGAGATGTATCATTAATAATTATTTTTCCTAACTCGATAATGTGATCTGTATTATTACTTGTATTTTTTATAAGAGCTTTTATTCTTGCTAAAAGTATTTTATTATTAAAAGGTTTAGTGATATATTCATCTGTTCCTATTTCAAAACCAAACAATTCATCTTCATCATCATCTCTTGCAGATAATATCATAACAGGAACTGAGCTATATTTTTTTATTTCTCTTAAAACACTCCATCCATCTTTTTTAGGAAGCATTATATCAAGTATCACCAAATCAAAAGGTTTTTCATAAAAAAGTTTTATTGCCACCTCTCCATCTTCTGCTTCCGTCACATCATAACCTTCCTTTAGAAGATACAACTTCAGAATATTTCTTATCTCCATTTCATCTTCTACTATTAAAATTTTTTTCATATATTTATTGTCCTCCCATTTTTATATCTTATTTTACATCTCTATTTTATTTTTTTCAAATATATAAGAAAAAAAGAGTTAACCAAAATAAAAGCTTTGGCTAACTCCCCTTTATAATGTTGGTTAGTTAAGAATGTCCTAAGTTGTAATGTAGTAACCTAACATATTGTATTCACTAGAATGTTGATCTGAATCCTGCGAATACAGTTGGCTGCCATCTCCAGTCTCTTGCTGAATTTTCATTGTCAATTCCCCAGTTTCTATACTCTGCTCCAGCTGCTGCATAAACTTTTAAGCTAGGAGTAACTTGGTAATTAACTTGAACTGTTGGTAATGCATAAAGTGAATAGCTAGCATTGTCATCTCCATAGTTTCCTAAATATCCACCAGATTTGTTAAACATTTTTTCTTTAGACCAAGTGTATGGATCATATCCTCCTTCAAAGTTGAAGTCAATAGTAACATCCCCATTAGTATATAGGTTAGTTGTATTGTAGATGTATGCTTCCATATCTAGTGTAAAGTTTTTGTCTTCCATATCTCTACCATTGTCAAATCCTTGATCATCTCCATAGAAATGTTGAGTTGCATATAAGTTGAACTCAAATGAGAATCCCCATGGTAATTCATGCATTGTGTATAAATCTACACCAAGTTGATTATCATATTTGTTATCATTTCCTGATCCCCATTCATAACGATATTTTGGAGCAACTACGAAATTAGTAGTTTTTACAAAATCGCCATTGAACATGTACTCAGCAAAGTTAAATCTTGCTTGATATTCTAATTCTTGATGACCATTAGTATCATCTCTGTCTCTGTAGTGAAGTCTTGATGTAAAGTTTACATTAGAATCTCCTACATTTCCATGATTATAGAAATATCTTAATCTTGTATCAGTACCATTTTTTCCAGTTCCTTCTTTTTCTGAAACACTGTTATAGTTTCTGATTCTGTATTCAAAAGCTTGATTTTCAGTCATGTTGATTTTTCCCATTAACTGAGTTCTTGAATAGTTAGTTTTTCCTGCCCAACGATCTTCACCGTTTTCTTTGTTTTCAACTTCTCCATACCATCTGTATTGTAAATCTACATATCCATTTGGTCTGAATCCTACTGGTGCTCTGTCTCTGTAGACAATAACTTCTTTTTCAACGATTTGTACTGGTGCTTCTGTTACTACAACTGGAGCAGGTACAACTTCTTTAGCTTGTGCCATTGCTGCAACTGTTAAGAATGCACCAACTAACAATAAAGATTTTTTCATAAAAAATACCCCCTATTTTCTATATTTTAAATTATATATATCGAAATATATAATAATTCACATTAAAGATGACAATTTACCTAATCTGGGAAACTGGTAAATCATCATCTCATTCTTGGGAAGAGCAATAATATATAAAAGATTAGCAACTTTTATAATATTTCTCTTATACAAAGAATATAATATAGAAAAGTGAAGAGAATATGTTTTATTAGTGTTTATCAACAGAAAAAACTCTTTTTAATAAAAGAGTTCTTCCTTTTATATAAAATTCTAGACTTTTAAAGTTTAAAAAGTTGTCTTAAATCCTACAACAGCTGTTGGTTGCCATCTCCAGTCTTTAGCACTTTTTTGATTTATATTTGCCCAGTTTCTATATTCTGCTCCTAGTGAGGCATATACATTAAAGTTAGGGCTAACTTTATAAGTTGTTATAATTTGTGGATAAGCATATAATTCATAAGTATTATCATTGTAAGTATAATTTGTAGGATCATTTTTTAACTTATCATCTTTAGATATAGCTGTTCTTAACACTTTTTCTGAATTCCAGTTGTATGGATCATATCCACCTTCAAAATAGAAATCTACATCTACTTTATCATTTGTATATAAGTTAGTTGTATTGTATAAGTAAGCTTCCATTGTTAATCCTGTGTTGTCTTTAACTGTACTATGGCTGCTAGTATATTGACGTTGTCCATAAAAATATTGATCTCCATATAAGTTAAATTCAAATGAGAATCCTAATGGGAATTGATGCATTGTGAATAAGTCTATTCCTAGTCTATTTTGATAATCATCACTGTTAGATGCCCAATAATATTTATATTTAGGAGCAATTGTAAAGTCAGTAGTTTTTACAAAATCATTATTAAATAAATAATCTGCAAAATTAAATCTTGCTTGATATTCTAATGATTGTGCATCATTGTCTGCCTCTTTTCTGTATTCTATTCTAGATGTTAAATCTACATTAGAATCTCCTAAATTTCCATGATCATAGAAGTATCTCAATCTTGTTTGAGTACCATCTTTTCCTCTTTGCTTTTCATTAGATGAAGAATTCCAGTCGTTATATGTTCTGATTCTATATTCCAAAGATTGTTTCTCTGTCATATTAATTCTTCCCATTAACTGTGTTCTTCCATAGTTATTATTTACACCATCATTTTTGTAGTTAAGTTCTTCAGCTTCTCCATAATATCTATATTGTAAATCAACATATCCATTTGGTCTGAATCCTTGTGGTTCTCTGTCTCTGTAAACAATAACTTCTTTTTCTACAACTTGTACTGGTGCTTCTTCTACAACAACTGGAGCAGGAACTATTTCTTTTGCCTGTGCCATTGCTGCAACTGTTAAAAATGCACCAACTAATAATAAAGATTTTTTCATAAAAATACCCCCTAGTATTTGTTATATAAAGTATAAGAATATGGCAACCTGGGAAATTGTCACATTCTTATAACTTTAAATTAAGAGAAAAATAATTATGAGATAATTAGCAACTCTCATAATTTTTTGTTTTCTACACTATTAATATAATAAATTCTGATGAAATCTATGTGAAAAAGGCAAGAAATATATATATTCCTCTTTTATATCTTAATTTCATTAATTTATAAGCTATTATTTACGTATATAGACAAGCACTACATTTAATATAAGATAGAATTTTTTTTATTTCAATATTTTTATGTATATTTTTTTTTGTATATCTGACACAAATTTGTCACATTTTTACATAACAACCGTAAAATAAACTCACTAAAAATCAATATAAAATATTTTTATTGTTATCTTATTACTAAACTTTTAAAAAAAAAATACATTTTATCTATATTAAGTTCATAAAATATTGATTAATAACTCAAACAATAAGTTACATTTTAGAATTTTATATTTTAATTTTTAATTAAAAAAAGTATAAAAAAACTTACCTAAAGTATGAATTTCATAAATTATTATAATATCTGTTTTTGAAAAATAGTGTATATACCATATAAAAATCTTAAAATGCCAAATAAAAAGTAAAATTTTTATAAAAAATATTGCAGAATTTATATCTGCAATATTTTTAAAAGTATTATTCACATCGATAGAAAAAGCTGCAGTCGCTATAATAAAATATGAAATAATATTCATTTTAAAGTTTGAGAAGAGGAAAATAAAGCTTCATGCTGTCCTGTGGCTTTTCATTTATTACAAATAATGAAATTTATATTATGGAAATTCAATGAATAAATATTCTGTTGCATAATAAAATGGGTATATCGCCCCCTAGACAATATACCCATTTACTTTGTACTCTGTATAGCAAATGCTCTAATTCAATTTATTAGTTAATTATGTTTTATCAATAGCTGTTAATCAGCTCTTTTTTATTTATTAAATTGTTTCTGGTAGTGACAATATAGAAGCTACAATAAGTTTTGTTCTTTCAACAAAAGAACTTATCACAGCTCTTTCTCTTATTGTATGATTTTCATATCCTTGTACTCCCATTGCACAAATAGTAGGAATTCCTAAAGCTACTGTATATGCTGCATCTGATCCTCCACCAAGAAAGCAAGGATAAGGTATTCCTAAATCTAATTTTTCAGAGGTATCTTTTACTATTTCAAATAATCTTTTATTTTCTTCTGTTTCATCCATAGAATCGAAAATAAGTATCTCTTTTAATTCTGACTTTGTTCCCTTTACATATGATTTTTCTGTTATTCTATTTAAAAATTCTCTTATTTCCTTTATATCAGCAGCTTTTCTATATCTTACATCAATAGTTAATGTGCAATTTTCAGGAATACTTCCTACATTAGTTCCTCCATTGATTATTCCTACATTATAATGAGTATTATTATAGTCATTTTCTTCTTCTATTCTAAGGATTTTATAGGCAGCTTCTTTGATTGCACTTATACCATTTTCAGGTTCATTTCCTGCATGAGCTCCCTTTCCTTGAATTATAATTTGAAATCTTGCTGCTCCTTTTCTCCCTACTACTATTCTTCCATCTGTAAAACCTGTTTCACAATCTATAGCTGTTTTGAATCCTTTTGCTTCTTCCAAGAAGAATTCTTTTCCTTTTCCATTAGTAGGTTGATGTCCTACTTCCTCATCTCCTGAATACGCAAGTTTTATCAATTTATCATGTCCAATATGATTTAAAACTCTTGCAACAAAAGCACCTATTACAACTCCACCTTTACAATCAAGAACTCCAGGTCCATAAACCATATCATTCTCCTCATCTACTTTTATTACTTCTTCTCCAAAGCTTCCTTTTTTGTGAACAGTATCTAAATGTCCTATTATAATTGTTTCAAGTTCTTTACTTCCATTATCAAAGTATGCAGTTATACTATTTCCTCCACTGCCATAATCAAATACCTGCGTTTTCATTCCAAAATCTTTAAGATTTTTTTCTAAAAATTCGACAGCTTCATTTATTCCTTCTCTATCAGAAGATTGACTTTCTATTCTACATAAATCAAACCATAATTTTTTCATTACTTTTTCTTCTTTTTCAATAAATTCAAAAGCATTTTTTAATTTATTTTCCATCCTCATTCCCCCTAATCTGTTTTAAATAATAATTATTTAATATAATACTCCATTTTTTTGATATGTAAAGATTTTTTTACATTTTTTTCTCATAAATATATGATGGATGATACAAACCTGTTGGTAGATAGTATTCATCTCTCAAGTAAATGAACCCCAGCTTCTTTATCAAATGGGCTGACCCAAAGTTTTTAGGGTTATGCCCTGCAAAAAGAGATGAAACCTTGAAAGTTTCAAAGGCATATTTTATTATTTTTTCACATGCCTCTAAAGCTATTCCTTTTCCCCAATATTCTTTTTTTATATGTATTCCCATTTCCAGTATATTTTTTTCAATATTATATGGTCTTAATCCACAACATCCTACAAATACTTCATTTTCTTTTAAATATAACGGAAAATATTGTATTCCATATTTTTCATAATTTTCTATTTCTTTTTTCAGCCTATTTTTTATCTCTTCTTCATTCATTTTTCCAGAAGCAGTTATTAATTTAGTTACTTCTGAATCTCCCCAAAGTTCATATGCATATTTCAAATCATTTTCTTCCCATGTACTAAAAAATAATCTGTCAGTTTCAATAATTTTCTTTTTCATTTTTTCACCCCTAGAAAAATATTAATTTTCTTATTATATAATTTATTTTTTTAATTTACAACAAAAAGAGGAGGACAAGCCTCCTCAATATAATTATATTTTCAATTTTATATTATTTTTTGATTATTTGCTGCAGCAAGAGTTTTTTCTTTTTTCTGCAAGTGAATCAAATTTCATATCTTTTAGCCATTCTGTCAATGTCATTTCATTCAAAGAATTAAATCCATTTGTTGGTACAGCATTTCTTGCAAGGCTTACATATGGAGCACATGTTAAAGATGTTCCAATTTCTCCTGGTTTCATTATAGTATAAGCAAATCCTACATAAGTTCTTTCAAATAATACATCTGAATCTTGTCCACAGCTTACTACTGACCAGGCAACTGATTTTCTGTGTTCTTCCAAAAATTCTTTTAATTCTTCTGCATTATCATTTTTAGTCCATAATCCAGCATCTTCTATAAATAAATCTGCACAGTTATCTCTGTCTGCAGAAAGTGATAAAGCTATGAAACACCATACTCCATAAGCTTCTCCTTCTTTTAATGGTCTGTCTTCTTTAGGTCTGTATGCAGTAACTCCTTTATTTGCACAAATAGTATGTGCCCCTGGAACAAGTGTAAATCTTCTTTCTTTTTCAACACCAAAAAGTTCCATTCCTGCTTCTAATAATGGTTTTGCATCATATACAGGCAATTTAGAGCCATCAAATTGTATAGCTTCTAAAACTGGTTGAATTTTTTTAGCTGCAACATCATCATGAGCTGCTAAATCATGCCCCCATACTTGTCCTGCTATTCCACAGAAAGATGAGGCAGTAAGCATATTTATTTGTCCTACATAGGCATCATTTATTTCAGCTCTGTCATAAGATACTATACCATCTAATAAAAAGTCATCAGTCTTTTCTACAGTTCCTACAGATACTTTTAATACAGAAATATATCCATTTCCTTGAGCTCCTGGAGCTCCATATCCATCACAATAATTTTCATAAGGACTTATTGCAGTCTTATCAATTCTTGGTGCACGTACTTTAGTTTCTTTTTCCATTGTAAAACCTCCGAATTTTAATTTAATCTATGCTCTAAAGACTGACTCTTTTAGTAATTAATAGGAATAAAGCTATTATTGCTATTATTGTCAACCCTATTGCCAATATTTTTTCTACATTAGTAAAACTACTTTCATTTGGTGCTTTATTTTCTTTACGAGCTTTATCAAAAACTAATATTCCAATGGCAAATAGAATACTAGCCATTACTAAATATTTTAATCCAGCAGCATAAATAAGCCATGCTCCATAAATACTTCCCAAAACTCCTGTAATAAGTGCAGTTTTTTCTTTTATATTAGTCCCTTTAGGAAATTGCCCTTTTGCACACATTTTCCATAAATAAAGAGTTGAAGCTATATAGGCAGGAAGTATCATAACTCCTGTAATACTTAACATTACATTCCATGCATTACTAGCAAAATATACAAATATCATAGTTATTTGCATACCTATACTTGATACTAAAAGTGAGAAAGATGGAGTTCCATTTTTATTTACTTTGGCAAAAATTTTAGGAAAAGTTCCGTCTTTAGCACAAGCATATGGAAGTTCAGCTAAAAGCATTGTCCAAACAAGCCATGAACTTAATAGTGCAATTATTACTCCTGCATTCATAAACCAGCTACCCCATTTTCCAACTATATCTGCAAGTATAGAGGCAGAAGATGGTGGTGCCAATACTGATAATTCACCTTGAGATAAAGTTCCAAATGGAAGCATTGAAATAGCTACATATGATAACCAACATAATAAAAATCCTATTAATGTAGCTTTACTTACTGCTGCTTGACTTTCAGCTCTATCTGAAATAACAACTGCTCCTTCTATCCCAATAAAAGACCATAATGTTACAAGCATTGTACTTTTTATTTGTCCTCCTAAATTTCCTAAATCTACATCATGAAGAGATTTTATTGTTTCATCTCCCCAAAAATTTGTATGGAACATAGAAATTTTAAATACAAATAAACATACTAGAATAAATACAGCAATTGGAACTAATTTTGCTATTGTTCCTATAGTATTAATACTAGTTGCTTGACGAACACCAGCCATTATCATAAAATACATTAACCATATTAAAATAGAACCTCCAATTACTGATGGAAGATTATTTCCTCCTTTAAAATGTGGTGGAAAGAAATAATTTAAAGAATCCATAAGTAAAATTGCATAACCTACATTGGCAAATATAGCTGAAAGCCAATATCCCCATGCCATCAAAAATCCTACAAATTTACCAAATCCTAATCTTGCATAACTATATATCCCAGACTTAGCATCAGGAACAACTGTTGATAGTACTCTAAAAGTATTAGTTAAAAAATACATTCCTATACCTGTTATTATCCAAGCAACCCCAACAGCCCCTGCTGATGCTGATTGTGCCATATTTTGTGGAAGATTATAAACACCTCCTCCAATCATAGCACTAATAACAAGACCTGCAAGTGCAATAACACCTAGTTTTTTAGTATTAGTAGTATTTGATGTACTACTATTTTCAGTACTCATATAACTCCTCCTTTAAATTTTCTTTTTAAAACTTTTATTGTTTCCAATTGTTTCTAAAATGGGTATTCTAAAAAATTTATTTTTTCCTTTTTTAAATTTTTTTATTTTTTTTAAAAGGAAATCTTTTTTTTATCTGTATGACTATGACATGAGAAGTTTATGAGAAAAAATTTAAAATATCACATGAACTTGATTTTGAAAATATATAAGGAGGATTAAAATGAAAAGTTTAGAAGGTCAAAAATATACTACTGTTGTTATTCAAAACAGCTTTTTAAACGAAGATTCACCTGTAACTAAAAGAATTGCTCTTTTAAAAAATGATTTAAGAGAAAGAGGAATTGAAGTAATAGAAGTGAAAAACTTCAAAGAAGCAGCTGAAGAGGCAGCTATTAATAAATCAATAGACTGTTTGCTTGTAGATTGGGATATCAATAAAAAATCTATTGAAAAAGAAAAAGAATTTGTTAATTTAATTACTGTATTGCATGAAAGACAAGAAGGAGTTCCAGTATTTTTATTAGCTGAAAAAGCTGATACTACATCATCTCTTGATGAATGTACATTAAACTCTATTGATGAATATATATGGATATTGGAAAATGATATTGATTTCATTGGAGAACGTATTTCAGAAGAGATTAAACAATATAGAGATGCACTTTTACCACCACTAGCTAAAGCTGTATTCAATTACAACAAAGTTGCTGAATACTCTTGGGCAGCTCCAGGACATCAAGGTGGAGTTGGATTTTTAAAAACTGCCATTGGTAAAAAATTCTTTGACTATTATGGAGAAAATCTTTTTAGAACAGATACAGGAATTGAAAGAACAAGTCTAGGTTCTCTACTTGACCATACTGGTGCTTTCTTAGAATCAGAAAAAAATATAGCAAGAATATTCGGATCAGATAGAAGTTACAGTGTATTAGTTGGTACATCAGGTTCTAACAGAACTGTTTTCCAAGCATGTCTTACTGATGAAGATACTGCTCTTATTGACAGAAACTGTCACAAATCTATTGAACAAGGACTTATCCTTACAGGAGCAAAACCAGTATATATGACTCCTACAAGAAATAGATATGGAATAATCGGACCTATTCTTCCAGATCAAATGAAAAAAGTAACTGAAGTAACACCTAAATATGTTGTAGTTACTAACTGTACTTATGATGGTGTTTGTTACAATGCTGCAAAAGCTGAAGATATATTCCAAGGTAATGCAGATTATATCCACTTTGATGAAGCTTGGTATGGATATGCAAGATTCAATGAAGTATATAAAGATCACTTTGCTATGAGAGGAAATCCAAAAGATTACAAGAATAAATCTACAGTTTTTGCAACTCATTCAACTCATAAATTATTAAATGCTTTATCACAAGCTTCATTTATTCATGTAAGAAATGGTAATAATCCTATTGATGAAGACAGATTCAATCAATCATATATGATGCATGCCACAACTTCTCCACTATATGCAATAGCTGTATCAAATGATATTGGTGCTGCAATGATGGATGGAAATTCTGGTAAATCATTAATAAAAGAAGTAGTTAAAGAAGCTGTTGAATTCCGTCAAGAAATTGGAAGATTATATAAAGAATTCACTGCTAAAAATGACTGGTTCTTCAAACCTTGGAATGCTGAAAAAGTAACTGATCCTAAAACTAAAAAAGAATATAACTTTGAAGAAGCACCTATTGAACTTCTTACTACAGAACAAGACTGTTGGATAATGCATCCAGAAGATAAATGGCACGGATTCGCTAATCTTCCAGAAAATTGGGCAATGTTAGACCCTATCAAAGTTAGTATCCTTGCTCCAGGAATGGGTGATGATGGAGAACTTCTTGAAAAAGGTGTGCCTGCTGCTTTAGTTTCTGCTTATTTAGCAAAATATGGAATCGTTCCTACAAGAACAACAGATTTCCAAGTTATGTTTCTATTCTCAATGGGTATCACAGAAGGAAAATGGAGCACACTTGTAAATGTACTTCTTTCATTCAAAAAACATTATGACAATAACACTTTATTAAAAGATGTACTTCCTGAACTAGTTGCTGCTCATCCTGAACATTATGGAGAAATGGGATTCCATGATTTAGGAGATGAAATGTTTGCTTATCTAAAAGCTAATAACCCAGGAAAAGTTCTAAATGAAGCATATTCGACTCTTCCTAAATCTGAAATGTTGCCAAGAGAAGCTTACAATAAAATTGTAAGTAAGGAAGTTGAATTAGTCCCAGCTGATAAATTAGTAGGAAGAGTAACAGCTAACTCTGTTATCCCTTATCCACCTGGTATCCCAATGCTTATGTCAGGAGAAAATTTTGGAGATGAAAACAGTCCTCAAATTAAATATCTAAAAGCATTATCTCTATGGGATAAAGCATTTCCAGGATTTGAACATGAAACTGAAGGTACTCATGTAATTGATGGAGTTTATCATGTTCTTTGTGTAAAAGAAAAATAATAAAATTTGAATTCCCACTTTTAAAATAAAATAAGCAAAAAATTAAAGTACATCTAAAAATATTATATTAGTAATATTTCAGATGTACTTTTTTATTTAAATTCTATTAATTTTTATCTTTTTTATAATTAATCACAAGAGAAAATACTACAAGAAACATTGCAGATATTTGAATCATTGTAACCTTTTCTCCCAATATTAAAAACGCTAATCCTATGGAATATATTGGAATTAAGTTAGTATACATAGCTGCTTTTACTGCTCCTATCTTTTTTATCCCTTTCTGTTGTAGTATAAAAGCCAGCAATGATGAAAATACTCCCATATATAATAATGAGATTATCGCTTTCAAAGACACCTCATTTATTTTGTACATATTTCTTTCCATATATAGTGCTGGGGACAAAATCAAAGCTGTAAAAATAAATAAAAAAGTTAATATTTTGCTGGGAGAATATTTCTTCAAAACTTTTTTTGAACCTATTATATATATACTATTTGATACTACTGCACCTAATATTATTAAGTCTCCCAGATTTAATTTAATTGATAATAATAAAGAAATTTTTCCATTAGTTAGTAAAAGTAATATTCCGCTTATAGAAAGTATCATCGATAAAATATTTTTTATATTTATTTTCTCTTTAAAAAACAGTATGCTTATTATATATACTATTACAGGAGTTGTACTGGATATTATTGCAGTATTGACAGAAGATGTCATTCCTATTCCTTTGAAAAATAATACACCATTCAAAACTATTCCTACAAATGACAGCATCAGGATATATAATATATCCTCACTGGCAATATGAAATTCTTTCTCTTTAATATAATGTATTATTCCCATTCCAATACCTGCCAACAAATATCTAATTAAAGTCAATGTCATTGGAGGCATTTCTGCTGAACAAAATTTACCTACTATCAATCCCAAAGCCCAGAAAAATGTTGCTGCAAGCAGATAAAAATTTTCTTTCTCTATCATTTTTACCTCTTTAATTATTTTTTAAAATAATTTTGAAAACTTTAAATCTTATTTTATTGTTCTTCATAACTGATTTCCATTTCTACTTTTCCACTTTTTTCACGGAAGTATCCAAACAACAGAGCAATTATGCACACTAATAAATTAACTCCCATTTTTGACCATGTCATAGTACGAAGACTCATATATGCTCCAAATATACTTGCCAAAGTTCCAAGTATTGTCCAGAACCATAATACCCCTGTAGTTGTATGCCAACGTGATTTATTCCATTCATTGGGAATAACTTGTGGCAGACGAAATACAAATACTGCAAGGAGTACATCCATTACATTAGATGCAAACACCGCTGTTCCTGAAATAGTGTTCATATTAAAATTAAATATTAATGGGAGTAATCCAACTAAATAAAAGAATAGTATTAAATTATGAGGAGTTTTATATTTAGAGTTTATAGCTCCTAATTTTTTAGGAAGCCATCCATCTATACAACCTTGAAGCAATGGTTTTGTACACCAACCCATTTGAGCATTCAAAGTAGTTAAAAGTGCAAACATTGCTCCTCCAATTAAGAAAAATACATATAGTGGTCCTGGTAAAATTTTAGAAGCCACCAGAGATAATGGCTGCCCCATAACATCTCCTATAGGAAGTATTCCAGTTGCAACTATTGCCATAAATGCATAGAATATAGCTACAACTGCTGTAGAAACAATTATAACAAATGGCATATCTTTAGTTGGATCTTTTGCTTCAGCAGAGAAATTAATAATATTTTGAGCTCCTCCACAAGCAAATGTCAGTATAGCTGCTGCACTGCAAAATCCCAATGGTCCATCTGTAAACATTCCTTCTGGTTTCATATATTCTACATAATCAACTTTAAATATTCCAAATGCAGTAAAAATAGCTAATGCTGCCATTAAACATACAACCAACAGCTGCTGTACTCTTGCTGCATTTTTAACTCCAACAAGATTAACCAATGTTACTATTGTCAAAACTACTATTGCTACAATTTGAACATTTATTCCATGGACTGCTTGTCCGAAATACTGCCCAATTGACAAGGCATACATGGATAGTGAAATATTGCTTAATACATGAATAATTAAATAAGCCCCAGCCAATACATTAGTAGATAGCAAAGCGATATATGTATAACTACCTCCACGCATACGTACAGAACCTAATACAAAAAGTCTTGGAGCTAATTTCAGTAATGTAAGAACAGCTGCTATAGCAAATGCAAAACTTGCAGAACGACCAGTCAATCCTATAGCTTGTGGTAAAAGTGAAAAAATTCCAGCCCCTATAATCTGCCCCACAGCAATAGCAAAGAAATCTTTTTTCCCCAAAACTCTATCTAAATCTTTTGTGCTGCTAATAGTATTTGAATTACTCATCTTAATCCCCTCTTTCAAATCTTAGTTATTTAGCTATAGCAGAAACTAACCCATCAACTGCTTTTTCTACCCATTCTGGAGTTGTTGCCAAATTTAATCTGATAAATCCTTTTCCCCCTATTCCAAACCAATCACCATAATCGACAGCTAAACGAGCTTTATTTTGAACAAAATCTTTCATTCCATCTTCACCAGCTTTTCCTGTATAAGCACTTAAATCCAGCCATGCAAGATAAGTACCTTCTAATGGACTCAATTTAGCTTCTGGTAATTCTTTTGCTAAACGAACCTTTATATAATTATAATTATCTCTAATAATCTCTATAACTGTATCAAGCCATTCTCTTCCATGTGTATATGCAGCTTCTACAGCATAATATCCCAGCATATTTCCTGTATCTTCATGAAGAGTAACTATCAAATCATCAAATTTTTTACGAAGTTCCTCTCCTGGAATAATAACAAAAGAATTTTTCATTCCAGCTAAATTAAATGTTTTTGAAGCGGCTGTTAAAACAATCATAATATCAGCATATTTTCCTTTTGATACTATTGCAGAAGGTATATGAGGATGGTCACCTATAATTAGATCATGATGTATTTCATCACTTATAACTTTAACATTATGTTTTTTACAAATAGCAAAAAGTTTATCTAATTCTTCTTCCTTCCAAACACGTCCAACTGGATTATGAGGACTGCATAAAATATATAATTTAACATTATTCTCAACTACTTTTCTTTCAAAATCATCAAAATCTACTGTATAAACTCCATTTGTATTTATCAATTCACTGTATACCAGTTTTCTTCCAACATCTTCTATTGCATGATGGAACGGATAATACACTGGCATATTTATAATAATAGCATCATCTTTTTGTGTAAGCATATTAACACACCAGAAAATACCAGTTACAACTCCAGGAGTAAAACGAATCCAATCTTTTTTAACTTCCCAGTTATGATATTTCTTTTCCCATCGAATAAAAGATTCATAATATTCATCTTTTGTAAGTGAATATCCAAATATTCCAAAATCAATTTTTTTACGAAGTGTTTCTATTACTTCTTTTGGAGCTTTGAAATCCATATCTGCAACCCACATTGATATTAGTTCTGAATCTCCATATTTCTTCTCTAAAATATCCCATTTTGAACAGTTGGTATTATGACGATCTGGGCAATTCTCCTTTAAAAATTTTTCTTTGTTCATATATATCCTCCTTTATAAAATATGGTTTAAGTATTAAACTATTTATAATTTGATTATAGTATACTATTTTATAAAAATCAAATATTTTCTTTACTTTATAAATATTTATTTTAAATATCAATCTTATAATTATTTAATGATTAAATTATTTTTATTGTTTTAAATAATAGACAAACATTTTTTTTTATTATATACTAAGGTGTAACAATCTTTATTTCAAATAAATAGTTTAATTATTAAAAGATTCGATATTTTAAGGAAAGGATAGATGAACTTGAAGAAGAAAAAAGAACCAAGTGCTGAACTTTTTCATATGATGAAAGAAAGAATTAATCATATTTATAACTTTGTAAAATTATACAATGATTATACCAATACTCCTCATACTTATGGAACTGAGGATAAGATAAATATGTTGGGAATACATATTTTAACTGATATTGAAGAAAATCCTAAAATTACTGTTACAGAATTAGCTTCTAAATGGTACAGGACTAAAGGAGGAATTTCTCAAATTATTAAAATGCTTGAGGAAAATGGATATATTTTTAAAGAGAAAGGTGAAACTAATAAAAAAATCTTTCATTTATATCCAACTCCAAAAGGTGCAGAATTAAGTCTTGCTCACAAAATGTATGATTTAAAAAATTTAAATCATACTATTGAATATCTTCTTGAACATTGTACTGAAGAAGAAATATATGCTTTTCATAAAGTTATTGATTGCTATATTAAAATATTGAGCAATAATCAAACTCAAGGTAAATAATTATTTTTTAAAAACAAAGAGGTCGAAATTAATCGACCTCTTTTATATATTCATCCATATTTCTACATCTAAAATTATTTCTTGAATATCATTTATTAGTTTGCAGGTATGATATCCATCAGCTACTGCATGAACAGCAAAAACAGAAAATGGAAGCAATATTTTCCCTTCTTTTTCATAATATTTTCCAAATACTGTTACAGGAAAAAGCATATTTGACTCACTGTAAGTATCATTGCTATAACCTGTAAAGCTCAGCCATGGGATAGAAGATACTGGAGAAAAATTGTCCCCTCGTCCAGGCTTGCTTTTTATTCCCTTTACATCTTTATATTTCTCCATATCATTTACTACATTGGAATAAAAAACCGAAAAATCTTCTGAATATTCACTCCATATATCTGAAAAAGTCTTGTCGTCTTCATGAAAAATGGTATAAGAGGGATTACAATAATCCCAATAACCTAAATTGCCCTCTTTATCATAGCTCATTCTAAATTCTCTGTTTTTATTTATTCCTCTCATAACTGCATAAATAATTGTAGGATAAAATTTTAATTTCTTTTCTTTCACTAATTTTAAAAGTTTTGTTATATCTATATCAACATTAAGATTATATTTAGACTTTATAAAATTTATGTAATAATGGTAATATTCTTTTCTTTCCCAAGTTTCCATATCTATCTTGTGAAACATACTGCTGCCTCCTAAATCTACTTCTTTAGACCCTTTACCAATTCTTTATCTTCTTCACTTACTCTGAATGATTCTCTTATTTTTTGGATAGCTTTATTCTGCGTCCATTTATCCAAAGAATTATCTTTCAAGTATTCTAAAGTTTCATCTCTGAATTTTATAAACAATGTTGAAATAAGCCATGCCTGCCCCATTTGTACATAATATTCTTTATTTTCTACTCTTGAACATATTTCAAATATTTCATCTATATACTCTTTTTCTATATAATAAGACATAAGGGTTATAAGCCCAAATCTTATCTTCCATTGATCTTTAGATTCTGCCATTTTTTTAACCATTGGATAAAAATATTCTTTCTCTTTTTTTATTATTTTCAGATTACCAATAAAACTGTCACATACTCCCCAATTATCTATTTCATCAGTATATTTTTCTATATACTCTTTTATTATCTCTTTATCTGCTTTAGCAAAACCTATGACTTGTCCTCTTAAAGTAGTTTCTTCATAATATTTTCCTTTCTTTTGAGCAAGGAACCCTTTCCAATCTCCTTTGGCTATTTTCTTAGCTATATCTTTCACCACTGGACTTCTTAAACCAATAACTTCAACCTCTGCTCCAATTATTTTATTATGAAATTCTCTGTATTGTTTGTCCTGCATTCCCTTTAATTCGCTAATAAACTCTTTATAATTTTCTTTATTCCACTTTATTAATGTATAATCCATTTTATCCTCCCGGCTCATATTTTATGTTCTCACTTATATATATACCTTAATATTTAAAAAAAATCAAAATATCTCTTGCTAAAAATGATATTTTGGGGTAATAATTACATAAGACTTTGAAAATACGGGAGGAGTAAAAATGAATTATGTTTTAAATGAATATCTGCCACACCAAAAATATTTTGAGGATATTTCTAGAATTCCTCATGGCTCACACAATGAAAAAGAATTAAGTGACTATCTTGTAAAATTTGCTGAGGACTTAGGACTAAAAGTAAAACAAGACAAATTATACAATGTCATAATTTACAAACCTGCAAGTGAAGGTTATGAGAATCATCCTGCAATTATTCTTCAATCTCATATAGACATGGTTTGTGAAAAAAATGGAGACTGTGATTTTGATTTTGAAAAAGATTCTTTAAAATTATACATAGAAGATGGCTTTGTAAGAGCAAAAGGAACTACTCTAGGAGCTGATGATGGGGTCGGAGCTGCTTTGACAATGGCTGTTCTTGCTGATAAAACTTTAAAACATCCTGCTCTTGAATGTGTTTTTACAGTGTGTGAAGAAGTTGGTCTTATAGGTGCTCAAGCTCTTGATAAAAATGATTTTACTTCAAAAAGACTTATTAACTTAGATAACAGCAGTTCATTAAGTACTTATGTTTCTTGCTCTGGAGGTCTGAGATTTAGACTGAAAAAGAAATTAGAAATGGTTAAATGCAGCTCTTCTGCTTACAGATTGGAAGTAAGAGGACTCTATGGAGGACATTCAGGAGGAAACATTCATCTTGAAAGAGGAAACTCAAATAAAATATGCAGCAGAGTTCTTTATCATTTAAACAAAGAAGCTGGAATCAACCTTGTAAATATAGATGGAGGTTCTAAGGAAAATGCTATTCCTAGAGAAGCTACTGCTATTTTTGCCAGTGCAGCTGATTTTGAAAAAATCAAAAATATTGTTACCGAACAAAGAAAAAAAATTAAAAAAGAACTTATGTACAGTGACGCTGGCCTTACTATAGAAGTTTATGAAGATAAAACAGAAAAAATGTGCTCAAAAGATATAAGTGATTCTATAATTACTATGTTCTATATGCTTCCTAATGGATTTAAACATAGAAGTATGGTAATTGATGGACTTACAGTCGCTTCTCAAAATATGGGTGTAATTAAAACTATAGATAATGAAGTTATCTGTACATACTCTCTTCGTGGAGCAATAGAATCATATAATGATGAAGGTATGGAAATATTAGTTAATTTCTGTAATATATTTGGTTTTGAATGGGAAAGTGGTTCACGTTATCCAGCATGGGAATATAGTGAAGATTCTGTTATGAGAGAAATCTTAAAAACTGTATATAAAGATTTTTATGATAAAGATATTCAGATAAAAGCTACTCATGGTGGTCTTGAATGTGGAGTATTCAAAAAAATTATTCCTGATATTGATATAGTTACATTGGGAGCTGAATCTTATGATGTTCACACTCCTAATGAGCGTTTAAACTTGGAATCATTTGACAATACATATAAGCTTCTTGTACAATATTTAGAAAATCTTTAGGAGGTTGTTATGATAGAAGGAAAGAAAATAATTCTGCGTGCTTATAAAGAAAGTGATATTGAAATTTCTTTTAAGCTTATAAATACTCTAAATATAAGAACAATGCTTGGAAGAGTTGATGTCTTTCCTTTCTCTATGGCTGCTCAAAGAGAATTTGTAGAAAAAGCTATGAGTAACAGTGGTCCTGCTTTTAATTTTGCTATTGAAGAAAAAGAAAGTGGCAAATATATTGGTGGATGTGGAATAAATTCCTATGATTCTAAAAATAGGAAAGTGGTTATTGGACTATGGCTTGGAGAAGAATATCAAGGAAAAGGTTATGGAAGTGATACTCTTCGGACTCTTTGCAGCTTTATTTTTGATGAAATGAATATTCATAAAATTGACCTTGATTATTTCAGCTTCAATGAAAAAGGAAAAAAATGTTATGAGAAAGTTGGTTTCAAACAAGAAGGAGTAAGAAGAAAAGAACTTTTCAGATTTGGAAAATATCATGACATAATTGAAATGGGACTTTTTAAGGAAGAACTTATTTTAAAAGAAGATTAAGTTTAAATTAAACTATTATTATTGACTGGCTATTGATTAAACTTATATCTATATAGAGTTTCAGACTTTTTGCAGAAAGGATTAGAAAAATATGAAAAAAATGCTGATATTTACTCTATACTTTTGCTTCTTCTTATCAATTATTGCATCAAAGGCAAGTGACATAGAAAAAAAGGGGGATGAACATAAAAGGATGGAGAATATAACTGAATTTGGACTCACAATTAATAATATATATTATCCTATCCCAAGTACTTTAAAACAATTTCTTGATAAGGGGTGGATTATTAGTACACAAACACCTCATCTCTTGCCTTTGGTTAGTGAAGATTATTATGAAGTACGCTCTAATTTTTCACTATCTAAAGATAGTAAAGGAATTTATCCAGGTGGTTCTATTATTAGGTTATTAGAAAAAAATGAAACTCTTCTAGAAGTAACAATAGCAAACCAAGTAGATTCAGAAAAAGATAAAAACTTCCAAGAAATTACAGATGGAACTATTACTTCCATCACAATTTTTTATGACAGTTCACAAACAAGTATTAAGCTTAATGATATGGAATTAAATAGATTGTCTCAAGAATCTTTGCTTGTATCTTATCCTAGAAGTGATGGATGGACACATGCTCCAACAAATTATAGAAATCATCCAGAGTTTGGAGTATCAACTGATTACTATATTACACAGCATTTAAATAATTACAACAGATCAATTTCTGTATATTTCAACCTAGAAAATACAGCTTTTGGAATAACAATATTAAATGAAATACCATTAAAATTTTATTCTAAATGAGTAATACTTTTGGTATATCCACTGACAGGCCAAGTATATGACTAGCAGCATTCATTTATCCATTCCTAGAAGTTGTTCATAAATTCTAAATATTTTCTTAAAATTCTAAAAATAAGCAAAAATGTGGCTTTGCTTTATTTCTTTAAATAAAAATGGGCTATCTTTAGTAAGGATAGCCTATTTTTATTGTCATATTTTCTTTGCTAGTTGCTTTATTCTTATTTCTTTATGGTGGTACTCTCAGAAAGATTACCATACATAATTTGCTGCTTCAGTAAATCCTCCTGATGTAGAAAAATACTTTGCATCTACTGGATTATCTCCATGCATTAAAACTTTTCCTTTTGTACTCTCAATAGCTTCTTTTGCATCATCGTTTTCAACCTGATTATTATACACCTGACTTTCAGTAGTATCTTTTACATGAAATCCTTCATTTTTATATCTAAATTTCAAATAATCACTTAATGCATAAGTTCTAGCTGCAACTGCTTGAGCTTTAAGAGCTTCTACTCCAAAACTTTGTGGCATTTCACTAGGAACTACCTGTTTTAGATAATCTTCCATATAGATTTCATTTATTATTCTGATACCTCTGCTGGCAGTTCTTGAAGGTTTTAATTCTATAGTTCCACGATAGTTAGGATTTGTTGTATGTACCTTTTTTATTCCTTCTAGAGTGATATAATATCCAGTCCCTTCAACTACTACTGGATTAACAGTTTTTACTCTTTGTTTTCCATTTACTTTTATAGAAAGTTTTTTCCCTTCATTTATAACCTCTATTTTTTGTCTTACAGGTACATCTATTTTAAATCCTGACCCTATTATTTTTAATTTTCCTCCACTATGAAGAGCAACTCTTGTATGATCTAATCCACCATTACTGTTGCTTATTCCAACTCTGATATTTTTATCCACACCCTTCATGCTATACATATTTTTTATATCAGTATTAGGATAATATCTTTTTAATACATCTTTATATGAATAATTATAATTTTTAGTTAAATCATATGCTGTCCATTGGGGCATACCTACTCCATGACCATTTCCTCCACCATATAAAGTTATATTTCCAGAACTTTTTTCTATAGCAAAATAAGCTGATGGTAAAAGAGTTATATTATTTCTTAAAGCTTTTAAGTTATAACTTTCAGTTCCACCTTTTGTTCCATAAAGAGGAATAGTTCTATTAGTTTTGGTACTATTTTTATCTGCAGTAAGAAGCTTTCTTACATTTAATTCTTTAGATACTAGAAATTTATTTTTATTAGTAGTTACCAACAGATAAGTTATTACTCCTGATCTTCCTCTTGCAGCTACTTCTACATTTTTTACTTCTCCAACTGTTGCTGCAGTTATAGGGAGGGATTTCCATTCTCCATTGCTTAATGTCATCACATCCCTTGGTCTTACTTTATATACCATAGGTAAATTACGAGCTGCTGAATTCATTAACTCCTTTTCAGTAAATGTTATCTTCCATCTCCAATAATTAGAATTTGAACCATATCCTGTTATAGTTGTATCTTTAAAAAACTTAAGCATCTCTTTTTCATTATATTTTTTAAAGAAACTGTATCCATGTTCTTTTAATACATCATTTCCTGGTACTAGATATTCAACAGATTTTCCTTTAAAATTATCAGGAATTGGAAGTCCTTTTTCTTTAAAGAAACTATAGTCTAACTCATAGTCAGCATCTGTATGCTGTGCCTTTTGCGGTTTTGAGCTTGTAAATATACCACCAAAACCTCCTCTAGAAGAAGGTTTCTTAGTAGGTGTAGAACTACACCCAGCTATATAGACAGCCATTAGTACTACAAGAAATATTTTACTTAAATTTTTTTTCATAAATTTTGTTCCCCCTGAATGATGTTATTTTATTTTTATATTATGTTCTGTGATGTACTTTCTAACTTTATCCAGTTCTTCTTGAGTATCTACACCTATTATTTTATATGGAGTTTCTATAACTTTTATTTTATATCCATTTTCTAATACTCTAAGCTGTTCCAAAGATTCTGAAAGTTCTAAAGGAGTAGATTCCATTTTCGAATATTCCATTACAAAATCTCTTTTATATCCATATATTCCTATATGCTTATAATAATTTTTTAAATCCAGATTTCTTGGATAAGGAACCACACTTCTCGAAAAATATATTGCAAAATCATTTTTATCAGTAACTACTTTTACAAAATTTGGATTTTCTATTTCTTCCATAGTATTTAATTTATGTTTTAGTGTACTCATAACAATAGATTTATCTTTTAAAAATGAATCAATTATGGAATTTATCATCTCAGGTTCTATTAAAGGCTCATCACCTTGAATATTTACAATAACATCATAGTCAGAATATGTTTTACAAACTTCTGCTATTCTGCTTGTTCCATTGATATGATCTTTTCTTGTCATAATAACATTTCCACCAAAAGATTTTACTTCTTTTATTATTTTTTCATCATCTGTTGCAATTACCACATTATCTAGTTTTGATAAAAGAGCTCTTCTATATACCCATTCTACCATTGTATGTCCACATATATCCTTCAATGGTTTTCCCTCTAATCTTGTTGAGGCATATCTCGATGGTATAACTCCTAAAAATTTCAATTTACATCCTCCTTCAAATTGTGTAAAATAAAAGTATCAATATTCTTATTATACCTAAAAATAAAAGAATATTCAAAGAAAAAATATCATATTTACATCGGAGGGATTTTATGAAAATGAAAAAGGTTTTATCAGTGGTATTTTTGGCTCTTTTCCTTATCTCGTGTTCTAGTACTCCTATTACTGGAAGAAAACAGCTTCTTTTAGTAAATGAAGAAGAAACTATCCAAAACAGTTATACTCAATATGCTCAAGTCATGAAACAAAGTACTGTATTGAATAATAATGATGCTAAGCTTGTAAAAAAAGTTGGAAACAATATTGCCAAAGCTGTAGAGAAATATTTTGAACTACATCCTGAACAAAGAACATCTAAAGTTAAATACCAATGGGAATTTAATCTTATAAAAGATGATACTCCTAATGCTTGGTGTATGCCTGGTGGTAAAGTTGCTTTCTATACTGGTATTCTTCCTTATACAAAAGGTGAACAGGGAATTGCAGTAGTTATGTCACATGAAATTGCCCATGCAATAGCAGAACATAGCAGAGAACAACAAAGTCAAAGTATGGTACAAGGTGGAGTAGGAGCAGTTCTCCAAGTTGCATTTGGAGTTCCACAGGAACTTTATGGAAGTGCCTCTAATCTAGTTATGCTTGGATACAGTAGAAAACAGGAAACTGAAGCTGATGAGCTTGGACTTATCTTTATGAAGCTTGCTGGATATAATCCTAGTTATGCGCTTACTTTCTGGGAAAGAATGTCAGCTGCAAGTGGTGGAAAACAATCACCTGAATTTTTAAGTACTCACCCTAATGACAAAACTAGAATAGAAAATATCAAAAAGTTCTTGAAAAGTCCTACATTTTTAAATGTAAAAAAATAAAAAAATTTTAAGAAGGGAAATATAAACAAATGGAAATTTATTTTATCAGACATGGAGAAACACTATGGAATACTTTGAAAATATTTCAGGGAAGTTCTGATTCTCCACTTACAGAACTAGGGATATCTCAGGCAGAAAAACTTTCAGCAAAACTTAAAGATGTTAAGTTTACAGATTTTTATTCATCTCCTATGGGGAGAACTATCCAAACAACAAAAATAATTATGGGAGATAGAAAACAGAAAATAAAATTTATAGATGAATTCAAAGAAATCTCTATGGGAGATATTGAGGGTGTACCTCGTTCAGAATTTGAAGAAAAATATCCAAAAGAATTTTATGACTTTTTTAATAATCCTGTAGATTACGATCCAAAAGTTTATCATGGAGAAAACTATTATGAAGTAATAGAAAGAGTAAAAAAAGGATTAGATAAACTTTTATCGTATCTTAATGACAATGATAGGGTTGTTGTTGTTACTCATGGAGTAACTCTAAAAGCCTTATTTCATATCATAGCAAAAGAAAGAATGGATGAATTAGGAGCTGCTAAAGTTCCACAAAATACAAGTGTTTCAATTGTAAAATATAAAGATGGAAAATTTAATATAGAAGTTTTTTCTGATACATCACATTTGGACTAACACAGGAGATTAAATTATGAAAAGTATAAAACTTGTACTGGCTTCTTTTTCAGATTCTTTTAGAATCATTAATGAAGCTAAATTAAAAAAATATTATTTTCTGCCAGGAATCATTGGTATTTTCTTATTTGTAGTCTTGATATTCTTAGCAAATTTACTTTCATTTGGAATAATGAGTTCTTTAGAATCAATATTCGAATTAGAAAAATATCATGCTTTAGTATCTATTCTTATCAGAATACTAATATGGGTAGTAGCAGTTTTTCTCTACTATCTTGTATATAAATCATTACTGTTACTGCTCTTATCTCCAATACTTGGATATGTTTCTGAAAGAGTAGACAGTCACCTTACAGGAAAAAAATATGATTTTACAATTAAAGATAATATGAGATTTTTAATGAGAGGGGCTGAAGTAGGGTTTAGAAGCTTTATTAAACAGCTTGTTGGAACATGTATTATCATGCTGTTGAGCTTTGTTTTTCCTATAAATTTATCTATTCCTCTACTTATATTTTTGCTTCAGGGATATTTTACAGGATTTTCATTTATGGACTATACTTTAGAAAGATATGAATTTTCTCCTAAAGAAAGTCTTGAATTTTTAAAAAAGAAGAGATTTTACTCTCTTCTATGTGGAAGTATATTTACTCTTCTATTTTTCATCCCCTTCATTGGGATATTTCTAGCTCCCCTTATTACTTGCGTAGCTACTACTAAAGTAACTCTGGAACTGATAGAAAGAGATAAATTTCCAGAAGTAATAGATTAATAAAAATAAAGAGAGATTACCTTATTAATAGAAATATAATTTTAGAGGTATCTCTCTTTTTATTTTATCTAAAATATTTCATTCCAAAAGCTATTACCACCAAAACAGCTAATATCACCAGTTTTATCTTTATTCTTTTTACATTTCCATCTTTTCTGTTAAACATAATTCTCTTCTCCTCATCTCAATTCATCAATTACTTTTTCCAATATTTCTATTCCCTCATCTATCTCTTTTTCATTACACTGAGCAAAACTCAATCTTATATAGTTATATGATTTTTCAGAAAAAACCACTCCTGGAAGTATTCCTACTCCTCTTTTAGCCAGTTTCATATATACAGCTTCACCTGTTATTTCCTTTGGAAGCTCTATCCAGAAACACATTCCACCCTTTGGTTTGTTGATTTTTATATTTTCTATTTTCTTTAGTCTACTATACATATATTTTTGCTTTTTATGAAATTCTTTTCTAGATTTTTCTATATGTTTATTCCAAATACCATTTTCTAGAAAATATTGAAAAACTCTTTGATTCAGTCCTGAGTTAGATATATCACTGGAATATTTTCCTGCTAATACAGAATTTGCTATTTTTTCTGGAGCTATCATAAATCCAAGCCTGAAACCAGGCATAAAAACTTTAGAATAACTTTTTATATATATCACTTTCTTATTTTTATCATAACTTTTTATACTTTTTATTTTTTTATTATCGAAATATATATCTGAACTGCAGTCATCTTCTATAATATAAAAATCATACTTTTCAGCTAATTTCAAAAGTTCAATTCTCTTTTTTTCTGATATCGATATTCCAGTTGGATTATGAAAAGTAGCTGCTGTATATATAAATTTTATTTTATCTCTTTTCAGAATCTTTTCCAATTCTTTTATATCAAGTCCATCTTTTTTCATAGGTATTCTTTCTACTTTTGCTCCATTATTTCTAAAACTTACAATAGCACCTTTATATGCTGGATCTTCTGTCACTACAATATCTCCTGGATATATTAATGATTTACTCAATATATCTATCCCTTGTTGAGCTCCTGACATTATTTGAATATCTTTTGTTTCTATATCTATGCCTTCATGTTTCAATTCTCTTTTTATAGTTTTACGAAGTTCAAGATAACCTTGCGGATTTTCATAAAGAAGAGCTTTTCCACCATCTCTGTCTAAAACGTAGTTAATTGCTTTTTTTAATTCTTCAATAGGAAAAAAATCAGCATTTGGTGATGCAGTAGAAAAATCTATCCTGTATTCAGAATTAAAGTAACCATATTTAAATATTTCATTTTCCATATGGTCTTCCAGATAAAATTTTTTTTCTCTGTTGTATTTTACATAAGCTCCGCTTCCTCCACGAAGGTATATATATCCATTTTTTTCCAGCTGTTCATATGCTTTTACTACTGTTGAAATACTCACTCCTAAATTCTTAGCAAGCTCCCTTATAGAGAATATTTTCCCTTTTATCTCTCCATTTTCTATTAATTCCTTTAATTTGTAATAAAGCTGAAGATATATTTTTTCTCCATTCTCTGTAGATAACTCTATTTTCATTACCCCTCCAATAAAAGTGTTACGGTACAATTAGTGATTTTTAGAATTGAATAATTTTATATTTTATGTGATACTATCATTAGAAAATTAATTTTTTAATAAATTGTATCGATACTCTTATTATAATATTAATCAAAAAAATAATCAATGAATATATGGAGGGAAGAATATGTCAAGATATGATTTAAACAAAAACTTAGCTCAAATGTTAAAAGGTGGAGTAATAATGGATGTAACTACAGCTGCTGAAGCTAAAATAGCAGAAGAAGCTGGTGCTTGTGCTGTTATGGCATTGGAAAGAGTTCCTGCTGATATAAGAAAAAATGGTGGAGTAGCAAGAATGTCTGATCCTAAAATGATAAAAGAGATACAGGCTGCTGTTTCTATTCCTGTAATGGCTAAAGTGAGAATAGGACATTTTGTAGAAGCTCAAATACTTGAAGCTCTTGAAATAGATTATATTGATGAAAGTGAGGTTCTTACTCCTGCTGATGATAGATTCCATGTGGACAAAACATTGTTCAAAGTTCCTTTTGTATGTGGTTCAAGAAATCTAGGAGAAGCTCTAAGAAGAATATCTGAAGGAGCAAGTATGATAAGAACTAAGGGAGAACCTGGAACTGGGGATGTTATAGAAGCTGTAAAACACATGAGAACACTAAATGAAGATATCAGAAAAGTAGTTTCTTCTCCTGAATCTGAACTTTATCATATTGCAAAGGAATTAGGAGCTCCATATGATTTAGTAAAATATGTACATGATAATGGAAAACTACCTGTTGTAAATTTTGCTGCTGGTGGTGTAGCTACTCCTGCTGATGCCGCTCTTATGATGCAGCTTGGATGTGATGGTGTCTTTGTTGGTTCTGGAATATTCAAATCTGGTGACCCAGCAAAGAGAGCTGCTGCTATTGTGAAAGCTGTAACAAATTACAATGACCCAAAAATTCTTGCTGAAATATCAGAAGATCTAGGAGAAGCAATGGTAGGTATCAATGTTTATTCCCTTGCTGAAGATGAGAAAATGGCTAAAAGAGGTTGGTAATTATGAAAATAGGAATTTTAGCTCTCCAAGGAGCTTTCCAAGAGCATAAAAACATCCTTGACTCTCTAAATGTAGATAACTGTCTGCTAAAAACTAAAGAGCAGCTGGAAGATATAGATGGTATAATTCTTCCTGGTGGAGAAAGTACTGCTATGGGGAAACTTTTAAGAGATTTTGATATTCTCAAACTTCTCAGAGAAAAAATAAAAAATGGCCTTCCTGTATTTGGTACTTGTTCTGGGATGATACTTCTTGCTGAAAAACTTTCAAACAGTGAAGTTGTGCATTTAGGAGTTATGGGAATAGAAGTTAAAAGAAATGCTTATGGAAGACAGCTTGGAAGTTTTGAAACAGAAGCAGATTTTAAAGGAATAGATAAAAAAGTGAAAATGGTATTTATCAGAGCTCCTTATGTAGAAAATACAAAAGAAGGAGTTAAAATATTGGCAACTGTAAATGGAAATATAGTTGCCGTTAGAGAAAAGAATATGTTAGCTGTATCTTTTCATCCAGAGCTTACTAATGATACTTCTGTTCATGAATATTTTTTAGATATCATAAAAAAAATAAAAAGTAGTTGACTTTTAAAAAGATTTATCATATACTCTTTACAAGAAATAAAACTATGAAAAAGGAGGTTATCAATATGATATTATCTAACTTAAACACTGTATTCCAATATTGGTGGTGGAGCTGCACAGAAAAACTGTATACAGAAATTTTTAATGTTAGATATAAGCTTACGTCTTTTGATAACTTTTATACTTCTGTGTAAACTCCTTTAAAATATTTGAATATATAAATCTAAATTTATATATGTCATGTTTTTAGGAGCACGCATGATATATATGAGAAATATCACTTGTTTTTTAAAGCAATCTAACCAGATTGCTTTTTTTTATTCTTAAAGAACTTTTAAATGATACCGAGGGGGAAACAAAATGAAAAAGAAACTATTGGCTGTAATTTTTTTACTTACTTTTGCTTTATTATTAGGAGGAACAAAAGCTATAAAATCTGAAACTTCAGAAGATGTTAAACTAAAAGATACTTTAGTTATCGCTCAAAAAGCTGAAATCAAAACTCTTGATCCACAAAAAAGTACTGATTCAGTGTCTAACAAAATAATTCAGCTTATGTTTGATACTTTGATAACTATGGATAAAGATCTTAATCTGCTTCCAGGATTAGCTGAAAGCTGGGAATCTGTTGATCCCTTAAATACAATATTCCATTTAAAGAAAAATGTTAAATTCCACAATGGAGATATTATGACCGCTGAAGATGTAAAGTTTTCTTTGGATAGAGCAAGAAGCCTTCCTCAATGTGCATATAATTTCACTCCTATAAAAGAAGTAACTGTAATTGATGAAAATACTATCAAAATAACTACAGATACTCCTTTTGGAAGCCTTTTGAATCAACTTAGCATTACAAATTCTTCAATAATTAATAAAAAGTTAGTTGAATCTTCAGAAGATGTATTTCTTACTAATCCTGTAGGAACTGGGCAATTTAAATTTAAGTCATGGGATATAGGGAATAGACTTACTATGGAGAGATTTGATGATTACTATGGAACTATTTCAAAACTTAAAGAAGTAGTTATTAAATTCATAACTGAAAATAACAGCAGAATGATTATGTTGGAAACTGGTGAAGCTGATATCTCTTTAGACATGGGTGTTATGGATTTGAAATCTATCAAAAACAACAACTCTTTAGATTATATTGAAGTTGAAGCTCCTACTAGCCAGTTTATTGGATTTGATACTAAAAATGAGTTGTTGAAAGATAAGAGAGTAAGACAAGCAATAGCTTATGCTGTAGATAATAGTGCTATTACCCAAGCTATATATGGAGATTCTGCAACACCTGGAACTTCTGTAGTTCCTCCTGCTATGACAGATTTCAATCCTGATGCTAAAAAGTATGATTTGAATACTGCTAAAGCAAAAGAACTTTTAGCTGAAGCTGGATACCCTAATGGTTTCAATATTGATTTATGGGTAAGTGATGATTCTGCAAGAATTGATGCTTGTGTTATTATTCAGGAGCAGTTAAGAGGAATAGGAATTAATACTGAAATTAAAGTTTTCCAATGGGCTACTTATATTAAAATGATTGAAAATGAGAATGAAGTAAAACCTATTTTCTATATGTCATGGAACACAGCTAATGGAGATTGTGATAAAACTATGTATCCTCTTTTCCATTCATCTCAAATAAAAGGTTCTATGAATGTAACTGCTTTTGTAAATAAGGACTTAGATGATACTCTTGATAAGGCAAGAATAACAATGGATCCTAAAGTTAGAAAAGAACTTTATGGAAAGGCTCAGGAGATATTACAGGAAGAGCTTCCTCACTACACTATTCTTTATCCAAAACTAAATCTTGGGATGAGAAAAAATATTCATAATCTTATTATGAAAAATAATGGTTATTTAGATCTTACAAATGTCTATGTAACTGAATAGCAAAACTTTCCCTCTCGAAAAATATAATAATAAAGTGTGGATGATCAAAAAGCTGGATTAAAATTTCTGCTTATGAATCATCCACATTTTTTATTATTTGTGATAAGATATGAGTAAATTAATCTATAAGTCAGGAGGAATTAAATGGCTTTAAAAGTTGGAATAATCTGTGCTGGAGATTCTGAGTTAGAACCCTTCCTAAATCACATTCAAAATTGCACTGCTACAAAAAAGGCAATGCTGAAATTTTATGAAGGAAAAATAAATAATATTTCTGTTGTTGCTTTATATAGTGGTGTTTGTAAGGTAAATGCTGCTGTTGCTGCTCAGATTTTAATTGATTCTTTTTCTGTAAATACAATTATCAGTGCTGGTACAGCAGGTGGAATTGAAAAAACAGTAAAAGTTTTTGATACAATTATATCAACACAACTTGCTTATCATGATGTAGCTGATGATATACTTGTAGAGTTTCATCCTTGGCTCCCTTCTATCTATTTTAATGCTGATGAAAAATTATTAGCTGCTGCAAAAAAAATGGTACAGAATCAAGCTGTTAATCATCCTGTTATTTTTGGTAAAATGGTAACTGGAGAAAGTTTTATTGATAAGAATATGCGGGAAATAATAAACAAAAAATATGCTCCTCTCTCTGTTGATATGGAAAGTGCAAGTATCGCTCATGTATGCTATGTAAATAATATCCCATTTATTTCAATACGAACTATTACAGATACAGCTTCTCACTCTGGAGTAGAAAATTTTGAACAAAACTGTAGCAAAGCTTCTGTAATATCTAAAGATATTGTCTTGGCATTTTTAAAAGAACTAAAAAATAACTCCTAATATCTAAAGAAGAGGAATCCCTTAAAAAAGGAATTGCCTCTTTTTTTTCATATAATGATTAAAAGATATTTAAAAAGGAGATAATATTATGTTTGAAAAAAATAGAATAGAAGCATTTAGTGATGGAGTAATAGCCATCATTATAACAATAATGGTATTGGAATTAAAAGCTCCCCACAGGGCAGATATTTCTGAGCTTTCCAGTTTATTTCCAAAATTTTTCAGCTATATTTTAAGTTTTCTCTATGTAGGAATATACTGGAATAATCATCACCACACTTTCTCTGTTGTCAATAAGATAAATGGAAAAATACTCTGGGCAAATACACACCTGCTATTCTGGCTTTCCCTCATACCATTTACAACAAGCTGGATGGGTGAAACAAACTTCTCTGAAATTTCTACTATGATGTATGGAGGAGTTCTTTTAGCCTGTTCCATAGCATACTATATTTTAATTCATCTTCTTATAAAGTCACAGGGCAAAAATTCAAAATTAAAAAAAGCTATTGGAAATGATATAAAAGGGAAAATTTCTCCTATTTTATATCTTACAGGAATAATTTCAGCATTTTTCCTTCCTGTTATTTCCCTGTTTTTCTATGCTCTCACTGCTGTTCTCTGGATAATTCCTGACAACCGTATAGAAAAAATGCATCTGGAAGAAGAAAAATAAATTAATAACATTGTAAGATGAGCCAAGAACTATCAAAGTTTTTCTTTTTTAGCTCATCTTTTTTTATAAAGTAATATATTCTTCCACAATCTCCAAACATAAGTTCAAATTCATCATCTTCTACAGTATCCAACTGGAATAAAAGCTGCCATTCCTTACTTCCTTTATTCATTTTTTCTTTCATAGGCTTTTCTAATTCATGAGGTTTTCCACATAAAATTCCATTTGTGACCTCTTCACATTCTAATTTCATATCACCCTGTATTACATCTGCATACCCTAAAAATTTGCTTATAGTATTGCTGTCATTTTCAATATATTTCACAAGTTTTTCTTCATACTCATCATAAAACTCATCATTAATATCTTCATATCCCATATCATTTAATATTTCATCAAACTCTTCATAAGATGGAACATCCCTTCTATTACTAAAAACTATTCTTTTTTCTGGCATTTTATAATCTTCATCTAATTCTTTTGGAAATTCTCTTCTTTTTAATTTAGAAATATCTCCATTATAATAAAATACTTTTGCACTTCCTCTATCTTCTGGAGAAAATCCCCAAGTCATAGTTTCCATTTCATAAAAAAAGTACAGTATTCCACTTTCAGGAAGCAGATTTTCCTTATCATATTCTTTTATCTCTTTACAATTAATCTGAACTAAAAAACTTAATGGCCTATTTTCTACTTTTCCTTTGTATCCTTTACCTTCATAGTAATACCATTCAAAATCTTCTGGTAAATCTGGTCTTCCTCCAAATTTTGAAACACCTATTGGAAGCTCACTTTCTATTTTCTTTTCGAAATTTACAAGAATTGTATTTTTTTCCATTTCTTTAAATAATTTTTCTAATTCCATATTTTCCTCCTTAATTTCCAAATTTTGCCATATCATTTTCCATCTCATCTATTATATTTGAATGACCATATCCATCCATCTCCATTACCATATTCCATCTCCTTAATGACATTAAAGCCATTTTTTTCAATTCTTCATCAATTTTTCCCATTATTTTTATTTGACCAAAAGCTGTTGCTATAATCACTTGATCATTTATTATAAGAAGATGTGAATTTTCTATACCACTGACTTTCTTCCCAGAAATAAAATTTTTCAAATCCTCTTTAAGTAAATTTTCTGGAGGACAATATATCATTTCCCAATTTTTTTCAATTACCTTTTTAGGAAAATTTTTTATATCCTTATCTCCATTCTTTCTTATATGTTCGTAAAGATAAGATAAAGTATCTGATCCATTATCATTTCCAAAGGGAGATTCTTCCTCTCCACAATCATAATAATTTTCTCTATTAAAATATTTATCAAATAAAGGATGTGAAGTTTTTGGATGTAAACCTATTTCTTCTGAATCAAAATAAAGATGATTATTAAAGTCAAATTTTTCATCTTCTATATATCCTTTTTTTATTTTCTGAGCTATAAGTTTAAGAGCCTGTTTTTCACATTCTTCTACAGTTTCAAATTCTTTTACTTCATATTTTCCTACAGTTCCATTCTTTCCATAATTTACAGCAAAATCTTTTCCACTATAATTTATCCACCAAAACTTATCTGATTTTTCATCTTTAAATTTAAAAGCTTTTTTCATCACATCCCCCCAATAAATTTTTAATTTTATATTACCTTTAAATTTAAAAAAAGTCAACCAACCACTGGTTTAGATAACGCAGCTGGTAGTTGACTTTTATTTTTATTTCTATTATTTTTTTAAATTAGGCATTGTTTGAGCTAATATCTCATCCATTTTTTCTTTCATTTCTTTATTAGCCTCTAAGAATTTATCTATATCTCCAGTGATTTCTATTGTTTCAATAGTATCTCCTTGTGCTACTTTATTAACTACAGCTTGGTCAGCATCAGAAACTACTTCTCCAAAAATAGTATGTTTGTAGTTAAGCCATTCAGTTGGTACATGAGTTATAAAGAATTGAGATCCATTTGTTCCTGGTCCTGCATTAGCCATAGCTAATTTCCCTGGTGCATTAAATGTAAGCTCTTCAACAAATTCATCTCCAAATTGATATCCAGGTCCACCTGCTCCTGTTCCTGTTGGGTCTCCTCCTTGAATCATAAAGTCTGCTATTACTCTATGGAATATTAATCCATCATAATATCCTCTTTTTGCTAAATATGCAAAGTTTGTTACTGTCATTGGTGCTGCTGCTGGGAATAATTTTAAATTTATATCCCCTTTTGAAGTTTTTATTTTAGCATTTAATACTATATTTTCCACCTTTGTTCCCTCCTTAATTTTTAAATCAGCTGAACGACTTTTTCTTGAATGATAGAAAAAACCTCCTGCGATTATTAATAGCAATATTACTATTTTTACCATTTTCATTTTCTCCTCCATAATTCTATCATACTTTTCTAGAAATCATAATTATTTTTTCATAATTTTATTATAAGTTTCCAACATTTCTTCTTTTGATATAGTTCCATATATTTCATATGGCCACTCTGACTCTAATCTTTTATTCAATACATCAAGTTTTTCTTGAACTTTTATTATTTTTTCTTCTATTTTTCTGAATTCAGCTCTTACAGGTTGAAGTTTATAAATATATTCAATCTGCTCCTCTTCCTGTACTGCATTTTTCATTTTCATAGAGAGTTTTTCTTCCTCTTCCAATACTTTATCAGCTCTATCCAGAAGTTCATATTTAATTTTTTCAAGTTCTTTCTTTTCATATTGAAAAAATCTTTTTACTACTTCGGCTCCAGAATCTCCCTTTAATTTTTCTCTTAATTCTATCTGATTTTTTATGTATTCCTTACTGAACTTATTTTCTTTCATTATATCTTCAATATATTTTTTAATAACAGAAAGCTGTTCTTCATCAAACTTTTCAACAGCTTCTCCTGTCAAACCACCATAAAGTTTTTCATATTTTGGTATAACATCTTTTTCCAGTATTTCTATTCCTGAAATATCCCCTATCTCTTTCATTTCATCTATTTTTTTATTTATAGATTTAAAAACCTGTAAAATTACTTCTATAGAAAATTTTAAGATTTCATTATTTTTTACCATTTTTTCCATTACTTTCTCCATAATATTGATAATAATAGCATTTTATTCCACCATTATATAGTTTTCTATTCTTAGTAGCTTTTCCTCCAAAGCATTTTTCAAACTCTTCATATGAAGTAATTATATAGTAAGACCATTTAGGTATTCTCATTCTGCATACATCTCCAAGAAGTCCATAAAGCCTTTCTACTGCCTTTTCATCAAGAAGTCTATCTCCATATGGAGGATTTGTTATTAGACACCCTTGTCTTGATTCCATTTCTATATCTAGGAAATTTTTACATTCAAGAGTTATATCATCTTCCACTCCAGCCTTCTTTATATTTTCTTTAGCTATCTCTATAGTTTCAGGGTCTATATCTGAACCATAAATCTTAACTTCTTTTTCATAATCTTCATTTGAGAAAGCTTCATCCCTTGCTTCTATCCATTCATTTTCTGGAATTATTTTCCACCCTTCAGATGCAAAGTTTCTATTTGCTCCTGGAGCTATATTTCTTGCTATCATAGCTGCTTCTATAAGAATAGTTCCTGTTCCACACATAGGATCTAATAGAGGTCTTTCCCCTCCCTTCCATCTTGAAAGTCTTACAAGAGCTGCTGCCATAGTTTCTTTTATAGGAGCTTCATTTTTTATTGCTCTATATCCTCTTTTATGAAGTCCTTCTCCACTTGTATCCATCATAACTACAAAGATATCATTATGTGCCTGAATTTTTATTGCATATAAAGCTCCATCTTCATAAAAATAATCTTTTTTATAAGTTTCTTTCATTTTCTCAACCATAGCTTTTTTAGCTATTTTCTGTATATCAGATTTTGAAAAAAGTTTAGATTTTACAGAGCTTACCCAGCTTATAGGAAATTCTCCATTTTCTGGAATAAAATCAGCCCATTCTATCCTTTTCATATTTCTAAAAAGATCCTCAAATGTAACAGCTTTAAATTCTCCCATTTTTATAAATACTCTATCTGCACATCTTAAATGTATATTTGCTTTAACTATATCTTTTACAGTTCCTTCAAATTCTACTCTTCCATTGAATGCCCTCACATTTTCAAATCCAAGTTCTACACATTCATCTTTTACAACACTTTCAAGCCCCATTGTACTCGAAGCTATCAAAGTTATTTTTTCCATTTTTTCTCCTTTTTATTTTTATTATTTGTACTGCTGTTCTCAGTTTTTTTTAATTGTGTTTCATAGATAAGTTTTATTATACCAAAAGCTGGTACTCCAAAGAACATTCCTACTGGCCCCATAAGGCTTCCACCAATAAGTACTGCTACTATTACCCAGAATGTACTCATTCCTACTGTTTCACTTACAATTTTAGGTCCTACTATCCACCCATCCACTGTCTGACCTACCATCATTGCAATAAGCAGATATATTATTTTTGAAGGCTCTGCTAAAATTACTAAAAATATTGCTATAGCTCCTGCTACAATTGAGCCTACATATGGTATCATATTTCCCATTCCTATCATCAAAGAACTTAATAATGCATAAGGAACTCCTGTGAAAAAAAGTACTATAAAAGTTACTACTCCCACAAAAGCTGAAGCTATTATCCTTCCCCATACATAATTTAAAAGGACATTTCTTGACTGATTAAGAAAATCACTCAGATATAACCCTTTTTCCTTTCCAAAAACTATTGTAAGTATATTTTTTATAAATCTAATAAAATACTCTTTATCCAATAAAATAAATACAGCAAGAAAAAATCCTATAAAAAATTTACTCAATGCAACAGTCCACCATACAATATTTAAAAGAACTGATATTCCAAATTCCTGTAAATTTCCTATATTTCTTTTTAATAAGCTAATTATATTATCTTCTATCTGCTTCTCTCCAATTACAAGAAGTTCCTTTTCTTTAAGAAAATCCAAAACCCTTTTTATTAGATTTCCAAGCTGTTCCTGCATATGAGGAAGTTTATTGTATAGTTCCTTAAAACTTTTTCCAAGCTGTGGAAGTATCAACCCTACAAATCCTGCAACTCCTATTACTACAAGTACAATGACTATTGATACAGCTATCCATCTTTTAAGTTTAAATCTCTCTTCTATTTTACTCACTAAAGGTTCCAAAAATATGGAAATAAATACCGCATATATCATTGGTATAAGATAGCCGATATATGTACTGTATATATCTTTAAAAGCATCATATTTTTGAAAAAAGCTCTGTACCAGTATAAGTATTATCCCTGCTCCTAAGAATTTTAAAAAAGTCCATTTTTTTTCCACTATTCTCGCCTACCTTATTACGAAGTCTAAATCTTCCCCAGTGTCTTTAGAATCCCCTACTATCTTTATTAAAAGTCTATCTGGAACTCCAATTATAACCTCTCCTGGATCTTTTATCCATCCTTGTTTTACATTTAACTTCAAAGGTGAATTGGAAGTTGTCACTCTTACCATATTATCTTTGAACTTGACATTTACTCCTCCCAGATTTGTGTCAACAAAGACATCTCTCTCTTCCTCTTGTAGTGGATATACATATTGTAATTGCCCATCTACATATATTTCTACCTTAGAAGCTTTTTCTTGAGACAATTTTGTGATATTCATTCCTAAAGTAACAAAGAAAAACAGAAGAAAAGAATATATGACTAAATCTCCTATTTTAAAGTATTTCGCCTTTCTTTTCATACCTCTCCCTATCTTTTATTGGAAATCCCAATTTGTTCTCCCATATATACCTTCGTTTCAATTCCATTTTTAGTATTTTCAAGCAAATCTTTATCAATCTGTATTTTCCCCTTTTCAAAAACCAGTATACAAGTAGACCCTCCAAAGAAGAAATAGCCCTTTTCTTCTCCTTTTTTTATATTTGAATCTGGAATATACGTCTGTTTGATTCCTCCTACCATAGTAGCTCCAACTTCAAACATAGCTATATCTCCAAATTTTTCTGTTTCAAGTATAGAATACTCTCTTTTATTTTCACAGAATATTCTAAAATTCTTTTTTATAGCAAGAGTTGAAACTGAATAATAGTATCCATCTATTAATTGACTTTTACTTATTTTTCCATCAGAAGGGAAATGGAACCTGTGATAATCTACTGGAGCTAATCTTACTATAAGAAAAACTCCTCCTTCATATTTCTGAGCTAATTCTTTACTTCCAAAAAATTCTTCCAAAGTAAATTTATCCCCTTTTACAAAAAGCTTATCTTTATCACTTAGATTATCAAATACCATTATTTTTCCATCTGCTGGCGAAACAAGTACATTTTCATCTTTATTTATAGGTCTTCTTCCATCTTTTAACTCTCTGTAGAAAAAATCATTAAATGAAGTGAATTCCTCTACAGACTTTTTTGCTTCCTCTATGTTTATTTCAGCTTCTTCTATAAAAGATGGTATTTTCTTACAAGATTCTCTGCTGTCCATTTTTTTTCCATAATATTCTGTAAGAAACTTTTTTCTTACTATCATATTTAAAGGAAGTTCTCCAAGAGGGTTATAATATAAAAATTTCAAATACTTTTCTCCTGGCACTTTTTCCACAAGAACCTCTCCTGTTTTTCTCTCTATATATCTTATTTTACTAAATTCCATAGTATCACCCTTTTTTTATTTTGAAATTACTGGTAATTTCATGCAAAATTATTATATAATAACTATATCAATTAATTTCCAAGGGAGGAACTATAATAATGGAAAGAATCGCTCTTATAGCTCATGACAACATGAAAGATGAAATAGTTACTTTTGTAAAAGAAAATCTTGATTTCTTTAAAGATTTTGAATTAGTAGCTACTGGAACAACGGGGAAAAGAATAGCAGAAGCAACTGGACTAAATATCCATAGATACCAATCTGGACCAATAGGTGGAGATCAACAGATTGGAGCCGATATTGCTCTCAACAAAATCAAAGCTGTATTCTTTTTAAGAGATCCTCTTACTGCCCAGCCTCATGAACCTGATATTTCTGCTCTTATCAGACTGGCTGATGTACATAAAATCCCAATTGCTACTAATCTTTCTACTGCTCGTTTATTAGTGACAGCTTTAAAAAAATAGATTTTATATGATGACTCTCTTATTTTTTACGAGAGTCATCTTTTAATATTTCAGATTGTATAGTTTTTATCATATCATATTTTAATTTTATTAAATTTTCAGAAAGGTCCACTTTATATTTATGAGGATTTTCCAATCTCTTTCTTTCTGCTGATATTTTCTCTAAACTTTCCAGATAATATTTTTGAGAACCTAATACATCAAATAATTTTTCATATTCATCTGCAACAACTTCTCCATCTTTTACATATGTTCTAGTAAGTTTTTTCACACTATATGCGCCCTCTTTTAAATCACTAAATTTAAAATCATACTTCTCATCTCTGATAGTAATATCTTTCCCATTTATTAATTTTTCTTTATCACTGTCATTCTTTACAAGAGTTACTAAATCAGCATAAGCTAATCCATCTTTGTCATATATTCTATATACTTCCTTAAATCCAGGATTAGATATTTTTATAATGTCCTCTGATAATTTTATTACTGGTTCATTGTCTATTTCAACTATTTTATATACTCCTCCGAAGCAAGGATTAGATTTACTTACAGCAATTTCATCTCCTACTCCATAAGTATCTGCACATACTCCCTGCTCTCTCAATGATCTGATAAGTTCTTCATTCAATGAATTAGTAAGGAATATTTTTGCCTTTGTAAGTCCTGCTTCATCCAGCATAGCTCTGCATTTTTTAGAAAGATAAGCAAGATCCCCTGAATCTATTCTTATTCCATATACTCCAGGATAATTATCATCTATTCCACAAGCTTTGAACGAATCAATTGCATTTCTTATTCCTATTCCAATAGTATTATATGTATCTATAAGAAGAATAAGAGCATTTGATTTTCTATTTCTTCTATGTTTTATAAATGTATCAAAAGCTATTCTTTCAGCATGGCTTCCCACTCCAAAAGTCTGAATATAGGAGTGAGCCATAGTTCCTATACTTGGCACTCCATATTTATACTCTGTCACAAGATTGGAATGACTTACACATCCACCAATGATTGCTGCTTTATTTCCAGCAACTGCACTGTCAAATCCATGAGCTCTTCTGCTTCCAAAAGATGAAACCTGTACAGGATATGCTGCTCTTGTAACTCTTGAAGCTTTTGTAGCTATTGCCATCTGCATATTCATTATATTTAATATAGGTGTTTCTAATATTTTTGCTTCTATTAATGGAGCTTTCACAGTAATAACAGGTTCATTTGGATATGCTATTTCTCCATCTCTCATAGCATAGATATCTCCAGTAAATTTTATTTTTGAAAGATATTCAACTAACTGTTCTTCATGGATAAGTTTTGAAAAATACATTCTTTTTTCTTCTTCACTTGTACTGTTCAAAATTTCTATAAGATTAATCACTTCCTGTACTCCAGAAACTACAGCAAATCCTCCATCCTCTGTTTTTCTGAAAAATACATCAAAAACAGCTTCTTTTCCCTCCATATGTTCCATCAAGAAAATATCACTTTCTGTATACTGGTATCTATCTGAATTTATTACTCTTGCAAACTCTGTTAAAACTATTTCTTTTCCCATACTCTAACTCCTTTTGACACAAAAATATAGTCTATAAAATAATATGTTTTATCCTAACAATTATATCATTTATTTATCGTTTTTCCAAATTCTTATTTGATTCAAATCATTTAATCTATCAATTTTTACTTCTTGCAAAAGTCAGAAATTTATAATAGAATTAACTAGAATATAAATTATTTAGAGGTGAAAATATGAGAGCAGTTATTCAAAGAGTAAAACATTCAAGTGTCACTGTAGATGGAAAAATTTTGGGAGAGATAGGAAATGGTCTTCTTGTACTTCTTGGTGTGACACATACAGATACAGAAAAAGAAGTGAACTGGATGGCTTCTAAAGTAAAAGATCTTAGAATATTTGAAGATGCAGAAGGGAAGATGAATTTAGGACTGGAAGATATAAAAGGAGAACTCCTAGTTATATCTCAATTTACTCTCTATGGTAATTGCATCAAAGGACGTCGTCCAGGATTCACAGAAGCTGCCAGACCAGACCTTGCTGAGCCATTATATGAAAAATTTTTAGAAAAATGCAGAAGTTTTGGAATAAAAACTGAATGTGGAGAATTTGGTGCAGATATGAAAGTGGAACTTCTTAATGATGGTCCTGTTACGATGATAATTGATACAAAAGATATTGCAAATTTAAAATAAAAAGGCAAAAAAATTTTCTTCTTTTTATTTATAAAATTCTTTCTGTTGATTTAATAGCTGTCAAATGTTATCATATATATAGATATCATTCAGCAGCTATTTTTTTATGCTCTGAAAGATATTTTTTATTTTTGATTATATACAAACTTAAAACAATGAGATATTAAAATACCTCAAAAGTAAAAAGTAACTATAGGGGGTGTTATTGTGCTTTATACATCACAAATTAAAAATCTTGATTTATTTAAAATCAAAGATGATACAACAGACAAGGTATTTTTGGGATGTGACCAAGAGTGGTACCTGGAAGAAATACAACGTCGTGCAGGGTGCGGCCCTACTACAGCAGCAATGCTTACACACTATTACAGATATATCAAAGAAAGTCCAGAAAAGCTTCCATGTATAAAAAGTTCTATGCTCTCTCTAATGAACGAGTTATGGAAATTTGTTACCCCTGGAAATAAAGGAATACCAACTACTGAAATATTCTGTGAAAAATTTAAAACTTATTTAAAAGAAAAAAATATGACAGTTAATTTACATACTCTTGATGTTCCTGAGCCTAATGAGGATAAACCTTCTTTTGAAGTTCTTTTATCATTTCTTCTGAAAGCCCTTTCAAATGACAGACCTATAGCATTTTTAAATCTATGCAGTGGAGAAGAAACAACTCTTGATAGATGGCATTGGGTAATTCTTACATCCATTGACTATGATACAGAAAATAAGGTTATACAGGGAATTATATATGATGAAAGTATTGAGAAAAAGGTAGACCTTGCTTTATGGCTTAAATCTACTACTCTTGGTGGTGGATTTGTATATATGGATTATTAACTGAAAGTAAAAGAGATTGACTCATCATCAATCTCTTTTACTTTAAATATAATACTCATAATAGTCTGCTTGAAAATCTATTTTAAATCCTAATTTTTTATATAAATTATAAGCAGGCATATTATCTGAATCCACATCAAGAACAGCCTTTTCTCCTTTTTCAAAAGCTTTCTCCAAAGCAAAATTTAAAAATTCTTCTCCATATCCTTTTCTTTGAAAACACTCTCTTATTCCCAGACCATATAGAAAAACTCCATCTTCAGTATAATTCATATTAAAAACACCTATTTTTTCACTATTAAGATATCCTATATAAGCATCTCTATCAGTTGATTTTATCGCATTTTCCACAAAATTATTACTTGTTCCTTCAGACATTTTAAATATCTCTTCTGTTATTTGAGAATATATCTTTTTATTATCTTCAGAAGCCAGTTTAAATTTTAATCCTTTTCTATTCTTATTTTTTTGAAATTTTTCTTTTAAATAACTCATTGTATATTCTGATCTTATCAATTTTGTTTCCCCAATTTTCTTTAAAACTTCTTTAGAAGTATAGCTTTCAGGCTCTGCTACAAATAATATCTTGGGTACTCCATTTTTTCTTAAAGCTTCTACTGCCTCTTTAAGAAGCCTTTTAAAATTACCTTTTTTCCTATAAGCAGGATGTGTAAAAGTTGATATTTCTCCCTCTTCTCTGGTTGGAACAAAAATAGTTAGAAAAGCTACCAATTTTTCTTCTTCATATCCAAGAAAAAAACAAGGAATATCTTTATTAAAATTTATTTCATTGGATAAAAAAACTTCTCCTTTCAGATTTTCAAAATCATTACAAGTTTTTTGAAGGTTATTAATATTGTCTTTTTGTTTTTCTGTAAGCACATTTGTAATTTCAATTTTCACAATTATCCTCCTTATTAAAATCTAAAGATTATATATTCTAAGTTATTATATTACATTTATTTCAGATATCATAGGATATACTAAAATTTAAATAAATTTTCTATTTTAATTTTGATAAAAATATTTTTTTATGCTATATTATAATAATAACTTATTTTTAATTGAGGAGGGGAACCAATGAAAGATTTAGAAAAACTTTTTATTGATGACAAAGAAATTTATGATGCTATAGAAGCTGAGAAAAAAAGACAAAATGAAGGAATAGAACTTATCGCTTCGGAAAACTTTGTATCAGAATCGATATTAGAAGCAGCTGGAAGCGTAATGACTAATAAATATGCTGAAGGTTACCCTGACAAAAGATACTATGGTGGATGTGAGTGTGTAGATATAGCTGAAAAATTAGCAATTGAAAGAGCTAAAAAACTTTTTGATGTAAAATTTGTTAATGTACAGCCACATTCTGGATCACAAGCTAATATGGGAGTGTATAAGGCTCTTTTAAATATAGGTGATACTATTTTAGGAATGAAATTGGATCATGGTGGGCATTTGACTCATGGTAAAAATGTAAATTTCTCTGGAAAAGATTATAATGTTTATTCTTACAGTGTAAGAATGGATGATGAGCATATAGATTATGATGAAGTTGAAAAACTAGCAATGGAAGTTAAGCCAAAACTTATAGTTGCTGGGGCAAGTGCATATTCTAGAACAATAGATTTCAAAAAATTCAGAGAAATAGCTGATAAAGCTGGAGCTATACTCATGGTAGACATGGCTCATATAGCTGGACTGGTCGCTGCTGGAGAACATCCAAGCCCTGTTCCATATGCTCATGTAGTCACTACAACTACTCATAAAACATTAAGAGGACCTCGTGGTGGAGTAATAATGACTAATGATGAAGAGATAGCTAAAAAAATAGACAAAGCTATTTTCCCAGGAATACAAGGTGGACCTTTAATGCATATAATTGCTGCAAAAGCTGTTGCATTTAAACAGGCTCTTGAACCTGAATTTAAAGAATATCAAAAACAAGTTGTAAAAAATGCAAAAGTATTGGCTGAAGCTTTAGGTGCTGGAGGACTAAGAGTTGTCAGTGGTGGAACTGATAACCATATGGTGCTTATAGATGTAAAAGCAAATAAAAAGCTTACTGGAGCTCAAGTAGAAAAGGCTCTTGGTAAAGCTGGAATTACAGTTAATAAAAATGGAATTCCTTATGATACTGAAAAACCAATGATTACAAGCGGAATCAGAATAGGATCTCCTGCTATGACTTCTAGAGGTATGAAAGAGGCTGAAATGAAAGAAATTGCCAATTTTATTCTTCAAGTAGTAGATAATATTGATAATGATGAAAAATTAGCTGAAATTAAAGAAGAAGTTAAAAAACTTTGCTTAAAATTTCCATTATATGACTAATAAAAAAAGGTGGCTTCCATAGTCACCTTTTTTATACTTTTAATTTTTTAATTTAGCTCTTAGCAAACTTAACCCTAGAAAAATATATATACATCCAGATATTTTAGTCATCATTTTAGAAGCTCCAGGCTTTTTAGCTATTAACCCTGCTGCTGAAGAAGCAAAAGAAGCAAGAACTATTCCATATAAACTGCTTGTGATAAAAAAACTTAATCCTAATAAGAGAAATGGAATTACTCCATAATTATTATTCACATCTATAAATTGAGGTAGAAAAGCAAGAAAAAATAAGGCTACTTTAGGATTTAATACATTTGTTATTACCCCTTGAAAATAAACTTCTTTAAGTTTTTTCTTCTCTTCTTTTTTATCATTCATAAACAAAGTCTTTTTATCTAAGATAGTTTTAATTCCCATATATACAAGATATGCTGCTCCCATATATTTTACAGTATTAAATGCTGCAGCTGACTTTGCAAGTATAATAGATAATCCAAAAGCAGCTAATAAAGTATGTACCAGCACCCCTGTGGAAATTCCTAAAACTGATACTACTCCAGTTTTTTTATCTTTAGACATAGATTTTCCCAAGATATACATAGTATCTGATCCTGGTGTAATGTGCAATATTAAACATGATGTTAAAAACATTGTATAATTTACTATTCCAAACATTATTTCTTCCCCTTTGAATATATTTTAATTTTTTTCTTCTGCATTTTTTACATATTCAAATAATCTTTCTTCCAGCCAGTAAGTTTTCGAGCATAGTCTTGCAAACCCTACATGTCCTCCATATTTAGGAGTTTCTAATTCTACATAATCATTTTCTGCTGCTTCTTTAAATGGATAGCATTTTTTAGACATTATAGGATCGTCTAAAGGCATTAATATAAAAGTTTTTTTCTTTATATCAGGAATAAAATTTATACTGCTTGTTTTTTCATAATAATCAATTGCATCTAAATATCCGTTTAAAGGAGCAGTAAATAAATTATCAAAATCTTCAATATCTTCCACTTTAGATATAAGGTTCATATTTATTTTAGTTGGGTATAAAAAAGCCTTTTGAGCAGCTTTTTCTTTCAATTTATTAACAAAATATTTTCTGTAAATTATATTTCCCAACTTTCTAAAGGCAATAGAATTGGAAACAAGGTCGCAAGGAGGAGATACCGCCATTCCACATAAAAGATTAACTGGATAAACTTCTCTTTCTCCCATATACTTCAGTACAAGATTTGCTCCTAAACTGAATCCTGCTATTACCAATTCCTTATATTCTTTTGTTTTTTCAAGCACAGTTTCTAAATCATATGTCTGTCCCATATGATAAAAAGTAACCTTTTTATTTAATTCTCCACTACATCCTCTGTAATTCATAGCAAGTATATCCCAGCCTCTCTCTGAAAAATATTTAGCTGTTCCCTGTATATATTTGCTTCTAGAACTTCCTTCTAATCCATGACATAATACAATTACTTTATTATTTCCATTTTTTATCCAGTCAATATCTAAAAAATCTTCATCAGGTGTTGCTATTCTTTCTCTAGTGTAATTAACGCTTATTCTTCTGAAAAGAGTTGGAAAACAAGTATTTATGTGAGCATTTCTAAAAAATAATGATGGTTTATAGTCCAATGTTTTTTCCCCCCTGTTTCATATAAAAATAGTTCCAAAATTTGCATTGGAAATTTTTAATTGAATTATTTTTAATTTTTATCCTCCTTTTTTTATTCTCCCCCGAAAATAAAATTCCTTCATTATATACTTTTTTTATACAATTTATTATAAGAATTTCCTTTTTTAGAATACTAAAAAATTATTGTCTGAAATTATAATCTCTGCTTTTTAATACAAAAGTCTCAGATTTTAATATACAAATCTCTAAAAATTTTATAACACATACAATTATAAGTCAATGCTTTTTTATCTTATTTGGAAAGTTCTCAATTAAATATTGACTTTTTTTAAACTTCACGGTATTGTAACTACATAGAAATCTTTTTACACTTTATGTCAATGTTAAATGAGAGGATAATATGAGAAAAAGAAAATTATTTTTAATTTTTTTCCCACTTTTTTTAGGGATAGGAATTTATCTGCTCTATAGAAGCAGAAATCTCTTTTATTTCAAATTAATACATTCCACTTTTTTGAGTAAACCTGTTTTACATATAAGAGATTTTGCAAAATTATATAGAAAAATGTTTTCCACTTGGGTAGTTTATTCCCTCCCAGATGGTTTATGGCTTTTTTCTTTTGGAGCAGCATTATTAGTTGATAGAACATTTTATTTTTATGATTTTGTTGTATTTACCAGCATCTATATAGGAATGATAATTTTAGAATTTCTCCAGTTGTATTTTGGAGGACATGGAAGTATTATTGGAACTTTTGATACTATGGATATATTCTGCTTTACCCTTGGATATATCTCCATTGTACTGATTTCCAAATATTATCATAAAAAAAATCTTCCAGATAAATCTATGTTTACAATTGAAAATAAGAAAAAAGAAGTTCTTTATAATGTAAGAACTATAATAATATTTACCATTTTAGGTATTTTGCCAAGTCTTCTTTAAAATTGAAAAAAGGTTGATTTATAAAAGAAATATAATTTTAGAATTTTTCTAAAATTTATCTTTTCTATCAACCTCTTTTTTTATTCACTTCTTAAAGCATCTACTGGGTTAAGCTGTGCCGCTTTTTTAGCTGGTGTTACCCCAAATATTATTCCTATTCCTGTTGAAACTATTAAAGAAGAAACAATAGAAACTGTTGAGAAAATTGGTGGTATTTTTACTACAAAACCAATTCCAATCCCTAAAAGAACTCCTATAATTATTCCAAGTATTCCTCCAAGTCCTGTTAAAATGATAGATTCCATCAAAAACTGTATCATTATATCTGCATTAGTTGCCCCTATTGCTTTTCTGATACCTATTTCTTTTGTTCTTTCTATTACACTTACCAGCATTATATTCATTACTCCAATACCTCCTACAAAAAGAGATATTCCAGCAACAAAGGTAACAAATATATTTAAAGTAGATAATATATTATCAAAAGAAGCTGCTGCATTAGACTCAGCATTTACTTCATATAATTCTTCTATTCCTGTTATATCTGCCATAAGTTTTTTAGCATCAGTCATACTCTCAGCTAATTTTTCTGGATCTTTTGATTCTACTATCAATGAAGTATAACCTCCTGACTGCAAATCAAAAAGTTTATCATAAGTGTTGAGAGGCATTCTTAAAAATCTTGGTATTCTACGCCCTCCCATTATTTTTATCATCTGTTCCAGAGGATTTTTATACACTCCAACTATCTTATATGTTATATCATTTCCTCTTCTCCCTTGTGAAAGCTCCACAGTTTGTCCCACTGCATTCTTTTCATTGGTAAAAAGTGCTCTAGCTGTAAGTTGATCTATTGTTATAACTTTTTCTCCACTTTCATATTCAAAAGGAAGAATATTTCTTCCATAGACAATATCAATTTTATCAATTTCTTCAAAATCTGGAGTAGTTACACTGAGAAACATCATTTCTTTTCTTTCGCCAATTTTTACTGCAAAGTTGCTGCTGATTTTAGGACTGACAGCTTTAAATTTTCCACTCTCTTTTATTTTATCTATAATACTGTCATCTAGAAGATATTTCCATCTGAATTCTTCATCCTGTTTATCTACAGATATTGAAAATTTCCCATAACCTCCTTCTTTGAGGTTACCTGTTATATTTTCCTGACCACCTTTTCCTATTGCTGACATAGTTATAACAGAAGAAATTCCTATTATTATTCCCAGCATAGTAAGAAATGATCTCATTTTATTTCCTTTAAGACTCTGAATGGCACTCTTCAAACTTTCTATAAAATTCATTCTGGCTCACCATCTCTTATTATTCTTCCATCTTTAAATAAAAGAACTCTTTTTACATATTTTGCAACTTCTGGTTCATGAGTTACTACTATTATAGTTTTTCCCTGCTTATTAAAATCTGTAAATATCTCCATTATCTCTCTTTCAGATACACTGTCCAGATTTCCTGTAGGCTCATCTGCAAGTATTATAGCTGGATCATTTACCAATGCTCTCGCTATTGCCACCCTTTGCTTTTGTCCACCAGAAAGTTCATTAGGTCTGTGGTGCATTCTATCTTCAAGCCCTACTTTTCTTAAAACTTCTTTTGCTTTTTCTTCTCTTTCTTTTTTTCCCACTCCAGCATATATCAGTGGAAGCTCTACATTTTCAAGAGCAGTTAACTTTGATAATAGATTAAACGATTGAAATACAAAACCTATTTTTATATTTCTTATTTTGCACAATTCTTCATCTTTAATTTTTGATACATCTATACCATCTAAAATATATGTTCCTTCTGAATTTTTATCCAAACAGCCCAATATATTCATCATTGTAGATTTTCCACTTCCACTGCTTCCCATTATAGCTACAAATTCTCCCTCTTCTATGTGAAAGGACAAATCTTTTAATGCATGGAGTTTCATATCACCATTGATATAGTATTTATTAAGATGTTCTACTCTTATCATGCCCTTCCAGCTCCTTTTCTTTCAGAATTTTTAAACTGAAGAAATACTTTGCTCCCCTCCTTTAAACTTTCATCAGGAGTTACCAGTATATTCTCTCCAGCTTTTAAGCCATTTTTTACAACTATGTCATCACCTTTTATATTTTCTACTTCTATTCCTCTTTTTGAAAGCACTCCATCATCAGAACTTACAAATACAAAATACTTTCCACTCTCTTCAAGAATAGCTGTCTTAGGTATAAGTATTCCACTATCTCTTTGTTCCAGATATATTATTGCTGACACTTTAAATCCTGGTACTATATATGGAATAGCTTCATCAGGTTTTACTTCTACTTCCAGAACATTTTCTGATGTAGTTTCAGAAACTTTTGATATTCTTGATATTTTTGTTACTACCCCTGGATATGATTTTTTCTTTTCAAATACTTCAGGTTTTATCATCAATTTCTGTCCAAGTTCTATATCTTTTACATCATATTCAGGAACTTCCAAAACTATTTTAATATCTGACAAATCTGCAATTTCCATAAGAGGAGAGTCTGTATCTACTAGATAATTTTCCTGAGCAGTCAGAGATGTTATCGTTCCACTTACAGGACTTTCTATTTTTTCTGCTGTTTTAGAAAGGTCTTCCATATATTCTTCTATATTTATTTCTATTTTTCTTATTTCTTCATTTAATTCCTTTACAGCATTGTCAGAACTTCCACCTATTTTATTAAGTTCTCTCTCTACTTTAATGTCTCTTTTTAATTTAGCCAATGCCAGTCTTTCTCTTTCTAGTTTTCTCATTGTATTATTTCTTTCAGTTTCATCAAAAGTCATTAGAATCTGTCCTTTTTCTACATAGTCTCCTTCCTGAATAAAGACTTCATCAACTTTTAATTTTTTATCCACAAAGACTTTTTTTGTATCATTTGCAGCAACATTTCCATCTGCTTCTATGTATCCTCTTCCACCATTATCTTTAACTCTTAAAGCTGCATATGTAGATATATCTTTTTTAGTATCAACAGTTGTTCTATATCTTATAAATTCTACTCCAGCTACTATCAATATTAAAATTATCAAAAGTATTATTTTTATATCAAGCTTTTTTTTCATTATTCACCCCTAACCATGATTTCATATATATATCCATTCAAAGTATTAATAGCTTTTTCTTTTGCAACTTCATAATCAAGATAGTCATCAAAAGATTCCATTACATCTATATAATTGACTTTTCCTAAATTGTATTCAAGTTTTCTTATATTATACTTTGATAGTTCCAGTTCAGCCTTATTCTTATTTACTTCATATTCTTTTAAGTAATTATAGTAATTATTCATAGCCTGTAATTTTTCAGCTTCATTTTCATCTATTTTCTGTTTCAGTGTCACATCCTGCTCTAATAAGCTATTTTTTTCCTCTTCTAAATCAAGATTAAAATCAAATAATTTTTTTGAAAATTTTGCAACTACTCTATTTTCATCAAATTTTGTACTATGCTCTACTCCTAATGATATTTCTGGCATTCTGTCATCATATTTTAAATATTTCAAATTTTCATTTGTAAGATCTTTTTGATATTTAAGTTTATCTAAATCCTTTGCTCCATATTTTCTCAGTAATTCACTTATATTCTTTTCCATTGGAGCTATTTCTGCCAAAGAACTGTTCCTTATATCAAACTTATATTCATAATAAAATCTTCCTTGAAGTTTTATCAGATTATCTTCTAAATTTTTTATCTCTATCTCAAGATTCCTTATGCTGTATTGAAGAGTATCCAGCTCTATCTTAGCTATTGCTCCTAGATTAAAAGATTTATTCATAGTTTCTTCCTCTTTTTTAAGAGTAGATAATCCATTTTTCTTTATTTTAAGTTCCAGCTCATTTATTTTATAATCTCTATATAAATTAATAAGATCTATTTTTTGAGTTTCCATATTTTTTTCATGTGTTACTCTATCTATTTCTCTACTTATTCCTAATTTGTTAAGTTCACTGTCACTTTTAGAGAAAATAAGATCTTTTAAATTTTTTTCAATACCAAAAGAAGCATAGTCGTCATCTGAATTATAAGGTTTTGTCCCTTCTACATAAAAAGGTCCATAACTTACTTTTCCAGTAGTTTGAAAACTATCCTCTTGATTACTGTATTCAGAAGTTACTGAAGTTTCTACTCCATTAAAAGTATCCAATTTATAATATTTTTCTTTAGAATCATTTGTACTTTTCCTTATTTCATATATTTTATTCTGATAAGAAGTTCTTGATATTTCATCTAAAAGCATATCTAAATTTATTTCTTTTCCATAAGAAATAATTCCAAGAAAACAATATATTACTAAAAAAAATCTCTTCATCCCTTTCTCCTTCTGCACCTTATGTTTTGTATTTAAGTATCTCATTTTTTTTTGTCCTAAATATGTCAAAATAAATCTTACCTATCTATTATATCAAATTTTTAAATTTTTTCACTCTTTTATTTCGCATTTCAAATTTTTTTTATTGCTTTATATTAAAAAAATAGATGACTTCAAGGTAGAGATATAATTTAAGAACCTTTCATAGATAATATTATCATTAATTTTCTTTATTTTATTAATTGACGAATATTTCTAATTTTAAAATTCAAAAATTTAATCTCACTTTTAGTCATCTTTTTTCAAAATAATTAATCATTAATTTTTATTTTTTAAATTTTTTATTGTAGAATAAAATACAGTTCCTAAGACGAGTAGCCCTCCTATAATTTCTTTTGCAGAAGGCATTTCATTTAAAAGAAATATTGATAAAATTATTCCGTATAATGGTTCTAAACTGGAAATTATTCCTGCTGTCTGTGTCTTGATGTCCTTCAAACTATTTATGAAAAGTGTGTGTGTTACCCCTGTAAATACAGTTCCTAAAAGTAGTAATAGAAAAATATCTTTTCTGGTAAATACTGGTTCCATAATAAAGAAAAAAGGCAAGAGTACTGTGAGAGATACCAATTGTTCATAGAAAGCTATCACCATCCCCTTGTATTCTTTTGCATATTTTCTATTCAGTAATGAAAGAACTGCATATGATAAGCTAGATAAAATACCATACATTGCTCCCACAGTCATCTCATTTCCCATGTGAAAATCAGGTATAACAAACATTACTCCAGCAAAAGTTATAAATGCCAGTATTATATCTTCTTTTTTTAATTTTTCCCCAAAGAAAAAAGGCTCCATAAATGTTACAAAAATTGGAAAAGTAGAAAAAGTCAATAATCCTATTGCCACTGTTGAAAGTTTTATTCCCTGAAAGAAAGTACACCAATGTATAGCTAGTATTACTCCCATGAAAGCTATAATCAACATATCTTTTCTGCTTTTCAATTTTAAATTTTCTTTAGTTATTGTTAATCCTATATAAAGAAATATGCTCGAAAAAAATACTCTTCCCAGAACAATTATTATTGATGGCTGTGTTAAAAATTTTCCAAATAGCCCTGATACTCCAAAAAGAAATACTGCTATATGAAGTTGCACTAAAGATGATTTCTTATTATCCATTTATTTTTCTCCATAGTTTTATATATATTTTATCATATAAATAAAAAAAGAGGTTAACTAAAAATCTAAGATAAATTTTAGTCAACCTCTATATAAATTATTTAACTATCTATTTTTAATTTTCGGGAAATACTTAGTGTGTAAAAGTTCATGTGCCTTGTGACTTAATGGATAATCTAAATATTTATCATATATAGCTTTAACATATGGATTTTCATGAGATCTTCTGATCTTCATTCCTCTGTCAATAGCATTAAGCCCCTCTGCTCTTTTTTCCAGTGTTTCTTGTTTTTTAACAGCTTTTGGCTGTCCTCCACCACCAATACATCCCCCTTTACATGCCATGATTTCAATAGCATGGAAGAATTCTTCTCCTGCTCTTATTTTATCAAGCATTTTTGCAGCTTCTTCCAGTCCATGAGCAATACCTATTCTAAGTTCTATATGCCCAATAGTAAGTTCAGCTGTTCTGAAACCTTCCCATCCTCTTAATTCTTTAAATTCTATCTCATCAAGATGTGTTCCAGTTATCATTTCAATAGTACTTCTTGTTGCTGCTTCGATAACCCCTCCAGTTCTTCCGAAGATAATACCTGCTCCTGAATACTCTCCTAATGGATTATCAAATTCTTTTTCTTCTACATTTTTAAGATCAATTCCAGATTCTTTAAATATTTTAATAAGTTCTCTTGTAGAAATAACATAGTCTGTATCATAGTTATCTCCTCTTGAGAATTCTGGCCTTGAAGCTTCATATTTTTTAGCAAGGCATGGCATTATTCCTACTACTGATACCCTCTCTCTTACATATCCTTTTTCTTTAGCCCAGATATCTTTTGCTATTGTAGAGAATATCTGCATAGGAGATTTTACAGAAGATGGTACATCTAGCATGTCAGGATAACTTTGTTCAATAAATTTAACCCATGCTGGACAGCAAGAAGTCAGTATTGGAAGTCTTACTGTATCATCTCCCTTATAGTATCTTTCAAGTCTTTCTTGGAATTCACTTGCTTCTTCCATTACTGTAATATCAGCAGCCCAAGTTGTATCAAATACATAGTTTACACCTAATTTTTTTAAGGCTCCCACCAATTTTTTCTCAACATTTGTTCCTGCTTCAAATCCAAAAGCTTCTCCAATAGCTACTCTTACTGCTGGAGCTATTTGAACTACAACAATTCTGTTAGGTGTTGCCAAATCTTTTAACAGTTTCATTGTGTGATCTCCCTCAAATATTGCTCCTACTGGACAGGCAGCAACACATTGACCACAATGAGTACATCTGCTTGTATCTAAAATGTGTCTTTCTTTAATTTTTCCACTAATACATTTTACTGGACATACCCTGGCACAAGCTGTACATCCTATACATTTTTCAGTTATTCTAAATTTTAAAAGATGTATGCATTGCCCTGCAGCACATTTATGCTCTTCTATATGCTCTTCTATTTCATCATAAAATTCTTCTATACTTTCTAATACAAGATTATGTCTTTGATTTAATTCTGTTTTAATAGTTTCAGACAGACATCTAAGAAGATAGATATCCCTCATATTTGCTTTTCCTTTAGAAATTCTGTCTAATATTCTCCATATTCTTTCTATTTCATTTTGTACTGATGTATATTGGATATATTCACTACGTTCTATTTTACTCATTAAAAATTCTACATAGAATTTAGCAAATGAAACAATACAGTCTTCTTCTGATAAAATAATGATGTTTCTATCTATCCCTTCTGGAAATAGAGAAAAATCAATAACCTTATCTAAACTTTTTTTAGTAAGGAATCCTCCAAAAGGTAATCCAAATTGAGCTGCCTTAAAACTTTTCTTATTTTTAATTCCACCTGCCAACCCAATCACATCATTTAAAGTTGCATTTTCTGGTATTGCTATAACGCCTGGATTATTTACCCTTCCAGCAACTACTACCATTCTGCTTCCACTCTCAATACCTTCTCTTTCTTCAATATCTTCTACTGTTGAAAATACTGATCCAAATGAACTTTGAAGAATAATATTTTTGCTTGTCATTTGACCTCCTGATATATTTTAAATTTATTTAGTTTCCAAAATTTAACTTATTAGTCTATTAAATAGAACTTTATTTTGTAAAATATAGTTTAACTTTTATACACTCATTACTATTCTATCAAAAAAAATATAAATTTCAAGTTATTTTTTAATTTTACAAAATTTCTTCATTTTAAAAAGATAATTCAATATCATTGATTAAATAAAAAGCAAATGTTTGTTCAATTTTTAATCCAAATAAAAAATATTTATCATATGAATAAAATCTATTATTTTTTTAGAATTTACTTTATAAAACAAAATTTAAAAAAGTAGTTAAAAAAACTACTATCATTATTTTTACCATCAGTAGTTTTTGATATATAGGCATCTTTAATGTTTCAGCATAATGCTTTAAAGTAACATATCCTTTAAATTTCTTTTGATTATTTAAAAATAAAAAAGCATCAAAAGTTATTACAAGTAAAATTATATAGACCATATTCATAAAATCCTCCCTTTGAAAAAAGGCTGACTTATCCCGTCAGCCTCATTAATTAACCTCTATAATAAATAGTCAGACCTTTTAAAAAGTTTCTGATATATTTATCTCCACATTCTCTGTAATTTTTATGATCTTCTTTTCTAAAAAGAGCACTTAATTCAGATGATGATAACTCTAATCCTGCTAGTTTAAAGATTTTTAACATATCATCACTTCTAAATGAAAGAGCTATTTTTAACTTTTTAAGGATGATGTTATTTATATTATTTCTGTTTATTTTAACAACTTGAACTTCCTCTCCAGGTTTTGGTTCCTGTTTTCCTCTTTTCAAAATAATAAGCCCATCTAAAAATGCTTCAAGAACTTTATTATTACACTTTTCAAACCCTTCTTCATCTTCTTTTTTTAATAGATTTAATAACTCTTCATGAGTAATTACACAATCTACAGATTTAAAAATTTCCAACATAGCAGAGTCTTTTAAATTCAATGCATATCTTACCCTTCTTAATATATCATTATTTACCATTTTTCCTCCAAATATTTCTTTTATTCTATAAAACATATTTATACAAATTTATTTATTCCTAATAATTGTACTCTATTTACTTATATTTGTCAATTTAGAATGATGTTTTAAATAATATAAAAAACTCAAACCATAATATGTTTGAGCTTTAAGTATATTGTTATTTTTTTGCTTCTTATATTTCCTCTTCTCCATCATAATTTTCATTATCTAACCCTTCTTTTTCATAATCTTCTCTAGTATATCCATTGAAATCATATCCTTCCAGATTGAATCCATCTTTATCATACCCTTCAGGATCATACAAAGTATTAGTTACTTTATGCTTTCCTATATTTTTCCCCTCAATATAAAACCCTCTTTCATCAGTTTTGGCACCACAAGCACTCATAACCATCAATAAAAAGAATATACCTATTATTTTTTTCACAAAATCACTCCCTTATAACATCATTTAAGGAATTTCCCCATATATATGATACAATATTTACCAAGAAAAATCAAATATTACAAGTTAATATTATTCCATTTATTGTTGGATACAGAAAAATAATATTCTATAATTCTCTTTTTTTCTTTATATATAATTTAAAATATTTTTTATTGCTTCCTAATCTTTATTTAATTCTTATTTAAAGCTTGTTTTAAGTTTTTCTATTTCACACATTATCTGCCAAAAGATTATTATTATATTATTTTTATTTTATTTTTTATATTAAAAAAGATAATTTTACATACTATAATATATAACTAAATATTTTTTATTACAAAAATTATAAAATACAATAAAAAATATTTGAATTTTATCATTTTGAATAATTTATAATAAAAATATATTGATATAAGAAAAGAGACATGATATACTTTGATAAATTTTATATTATATCTGAGGGGGAACTTTATGAAACAAATCACTAAAACACTTGGAATTCTTGTTATAGTAATTGGAATTTTTGTATGTAAATTATTCCTTTTACCCAACAGTATAGCAAAAACTAAGGATAATATTTCGAGAGTAGAAAACTCTGATAATTATAGTATCACTTTTAATGAACTTATATCTTTACTTGAAGAAACTGCTAAAAAAGAAAAAATTGAAGTGAAAACTTTAAATAGAACTGCTACATTGGGGAAAAAGAAATATTACAAAAGCACTGCTTATCTTAAAAAATATCTGATTGAAGGTTTTTCAGAAGAAAAAGATGGAAAGCTGGCTTTGATAAAAATTTATTCTCCACAAGGAAAGTTTAAAAGTACAACTAGAATTGAATTTAATGAAACTCTAATAAAAAACTTTAGAAAGTATGCTGCACTTCTAAGCAATGTTTTAAATTCTGATAAAAATCAAAAAGAAGTTCTTGAATTTTTAACTAAGCAGACTGGAAAGAAAATCTCTCCTGCCAGAAAAAATATTGATAACTTTTCAATAAGTCTTAGTGTGTCTGGGAAATCTCTGGTAGTTATATTTAGACCTCAATAATCTCAAAAAATTGTTCTGTACTTTATATTATTTATACCTATTGTAAAAACTTTCATTTTTTTCTTTATATTTATAAAGACATTTTTTAAACCCTAGAAATAAATTAAGTTTTTAGATTAACTTTTAATAAATTTATTTTTTATTTGTATAAATATGAAGCAAAAATTTTACAAATTTTATTAAAAAAAATATTTAAATTTAAGTACAACTATATTTATTTATTTGTTTAAAAAAATATGTTTATTTTAAGTTATTTAAAATCAAATAAAGAACAAAAAGTAACCATAACTATTTTTTAACTCCTATTAAAAATATGCTATACTCTCTATAGAACAATACTTAGTTTATAAATTAGCTGGAGGGGATTTTATGCCTTATTATGTAATTGATTTAGAAAAAAATAATGATGGTTACAATGTGGTACACACTACAAAGTGTAATTCTAGAATTAAAGCAACTCAAACTAAATCTTTAGATTGGTTCCCTGATGGAGCTTCTGCAATAAATTTTGCTAAAAATCAAGGTTATAATGCTATTGGTTGCCAGTGTTGTCATCGAAAAAATGACATTTAAATATTATTTATAATAAGGAGAGCTAATCTCCTTATTTTTTATTTATTCTCCAATTAACTTTTTTATAAAAGAAAATCTTTATTTAGATTGTATATTATATACAAAGAATTTAAAAGTTTTTGATTCTTACAAATAAAATAACTTAGGAGGTATTTTTATGTATTTTAAAGTTTTGAAGGCTAAAAATGAACAATTCTATTTTAATGGTTATGGAAATAATCATGAAATTATTCTTTCAAGTGAAATGTATAAATCTAAGCAAGCTGCACTCCATACTATTGAAGTTATTAAAGAGCAAGCTGCTAAAGCCGAAATCAAAGATGAAACCGATAACAAATAAATTTTATTCCACTTCCTCCTCTTTGGATAGAGGAGGATTTATTTTTATAAAAAAACCTCAGCTAATTAAATATCTGAGGTTTAAAATTTTTTATATAATTTAATAACATTCCTATAATTTTTGAAATATTCAATTAAATTATTAGACTTTTATCTAAATTTTCTTCTATATATAGTTGTTAATATTATATAGAACTAATTGTTTTTGGCGCTCCCAAGAGGAATCGAACCCCTAACCCTCTGATCCGAAGTCAGATGCTCTATCCGATTGAGCTATGGGAGCTTTTTACCTATTTATTAATTTCTTTCAGCTATAAGTTTAGCTGCCAATTCTCTTCCTATATTTTCTAATCTTGTTATATCTTCAGCTTTTGGAGTTCCTTTTGCTTCAACAGGTTCTGCTACTACTTCTATACCTTTTAGTCCATTAGCAAAAGCTTCTATTCCTCTTACTCCTCCACCACTCCACATCATAGTTCCAAATATTCCTAGATATCTATTTTTTAATCCATAATTTTCTAATTTATGAAGTAATGGTTGTATTTTTGGATAAACAGAATTATTATGCGCACAAGAACCAATTACCAGTCCTTTATATTTCCAGATTTCAGCTACTATGAAAGAATGATCTGTTTTAGAAGCATCATATATTTTTACTTCTTTTATTCCTTGAGCATTTAGCTCTCTTCCTATAAATTCAGCCATTTTAGCTGTATTTCCATACATGCTTCCATAAACTATTACTACTCCTTCTTCTTCTGGAAGCAGTTGAGCCCAAGTACTATACAATGATACCACCTTAGCTATATCTTTTCTCCAGATCAATCCATGAGAAGGACATATAAGTTTAATTTCAAGTCCACTTAATTTTTTGATAGCACTAGTTACTTGTGCTCCATATTTTCCAACTATATTTGCATAGTATCTTCTCATTTCATCAATATAGAAATCAAAATTTACTTCGTCATCAAATATTCCACCATCTAATGCTCCAAATCCTCCAAAAGCATCATTAGAGAAAAGTATTTTCTCAGTAGTATCATAAGTAACCATTGACTCTGGCCAGTGTACCATTGGTATCATAGCAAAAGTAAGTTTATGTTTACCTAAATCTAAAATATCTCCCTCTTTTACAGTAACAAAGTTTTCATCTGGAAACTCAATATTAAATGCTCTAAGCATTCCTAGAGTTTTAGCATTTCCTACAACTTTTACATTTGGAAAAACTCTTAGTATATCTTTTAGTCCACTTGAATGATCTGGTTCCACATGATTGATAACTATATAATCAAGATTTTTTCCATCAAGACCTAATATTACTTTCTCAATATAAAGAGCAGAACTTCCAAATTCTACTGCATCTATAACACAAGTTTTCTCATCATTAATAAGATAAGAGTTATATGCTACTCCATATGGTAATGGCATATAATTTTCAAATCTTTCAGTTTTTCTGTCATTAACACCTATCCACGACACATCATCTGTAACTTTAGTACAACAATACATTTTTTCTTTTCCTCCTAATAAATTTATTTAATCAATAATTGACAATTAATATGAAGACATTCCTATTTTATAAATTTTCTATATCCTGTTTTAAAATCTACCAAGTTCTTCATAGGGGTTTTCTTGTAAAAAGACTCAAGATTCTCTATAGAAATCTTTCTTATTCTTTCAAGAGTTTCCTTTAAATGATATCCCCCTGATACATGTGGTGTAAGTATCAGATTTTTTGCGTCCCATAACGGACTTTCCACTGGAAGTGGTTCTGTATCTACTACATCTAATCCTGCTCCTCCCAATATACCACTATTTAATGCTTCACATAAATCAGCAGTATGAACAGTACTTCCTCTTCCTACATTTAAAAGAATCGCTCCTTTTTTCATTTTTCTAAATTTCTGTTTGTTAAATAAGTTTTTAGTTTCTTTGGTTTCTGGCAGAGATAAGGCTACAATATCAAACTCATGAAGTATATCATCAAGTATGTCAAGTTGATATATGCCCTGAAGATATTCAGGTATCTCACTTTTATTTCTTCTCACTCCATATACTTTACTTCCAAGAGCATGCATTCTCATTGCAAACTCTCCTCCTATATCCCCTAAACCTACTACTAATGTTTTTGAGCCATATATGGAAGTTACAGTTCCCTCATCTTTCCATAAATGTTCCCTTTGATTTACACTATAAAGATGCAGTTTTTTCTGCAGATTCAATACCATTCCAAGCATATGCTCTGCAATGGCAAGTCCATATGCCCCTGTAGCGTTAGTTAATATAGTTCCTTCTAAAAGGACTCCTTCTTCTGTATATTGATTAGCTCCTGCACTATTAAGCTGCAACCATTTTAGATTTTTACTTCCTTTTACAGCCTCAACTGATACATTTCCTAAAATTATTTCTGCCTCTTGTACTATAGATCTTTCTGCTTTATCAGGTGTTGTATATATAACCTCAGCGTCTGAGGCAATATCCTCTATTTTTCTTTTATGTTCCTCTTTTAATGGAATAGTAACCAATATTTTTCTTTTCATTTGTTCCTCCTGAAAGCCATTCTATATACCTTTAACTTATAACTTTCCATAAATCTAAAAAATAACCCTATATATATAATATTCGACTTATCAAAATATTTCAACTTTTTTATTAAATTTTTATAAAAAAGATATATATTTTTCCAAAAATGGAAAAATTGTGATATAATTTCTTGAAGAAAGTTCACATTTAGGAGGTACTTATATGCATCCAGTTTTATTTACTATAGGTGGATTCGAAATCCGTTTCTATGGTTTAATGTATGCACTATCTTTTTTTCTAGGGATAGAAATTGCTAAATATATGGCAAGAGAAAGAAATTTTAAAACAAATATAATCGAAAATTATGCATTTGCAGCTATGATATCAGGTTTACTAGGTGGAAGATTATATTATGTAATGTTCAACATGAATTACTACCTTTATCACCCATCTGAAATACTTGCTACTTGGCATGGTGGAATGGCTATACATGGTGGAATAATTGGTGGAATAATTGGTACTTTTATTTATGCTAAAATCAAAAAATTAAATCCTTTAACTTTGGGAGATTATGCTGCTGCCCCTCTTCTGCTGGGACAGGCACTTGGTCGTTTTGGTAATTTTATGAATGGAGAAATACATGGAGTTCCTACATTTACACCTTGGAGTGTCATCTTCAGTATAAAGCCAAAATTTTATGAGTGGTATGCTTATTATACTTCTCTTCCAGCAATTGATAAAATGGATTTTAAGACTCTTGTTCCATGGGGAATAGTATTCCCTACCTCTTCTCCTGCAGGAAGCGAATTTCCTAACATGGCACTTCATCCAGCTATGTTATATGAGCTTGTACTTAATTTTATTGGATTCCTTTTTATCTGGTTTGTTCTTAGAAAAAGAGAAAATAAAGCTCCTGGATATATGTGGTGGTATTACATTATAATATACAGCGTAATCAGAATCTTTGTAAGTTTCTTTAGAGCTGAAGATCTTATGATTGCAAATATAAGAGCACCTCATCTTGTAAGCCTTATTCTTATTGTCTTTTCTGTAATTATGATAAAGATTGGAGAAAAGAAAACAGTAAAATAATTTTTTAAGATATATAAAAATTATAGTAAAAGTGGATAACTAAAAGGTTAGATTACTTTCTCATTAATTAAACAGTTAATAATTTCAGCTGTTATAATTATTGATATCATCTTTCTCTTTATAAGTTATCCACTTTTTTATTACATATAATTAATATAGAAAGAAACCAGCTGTTCCACTTAATACCATTATTAACATTGGATTGAGCTTAAATTTTCTCAACAAAAATATGGAAACAACAAATATTATTATTGCCATTGTATTTATATTAACTCTTCCTGCTTCTTCTAATTTTGATATACCTCCAAAAGCTATCAGCAATATTGTACTGGCAGATGAGGCTATCAGTCCTACAGATACCGCTCTCAATCCTTTAAGAATATTTAAAACAGTATCAGCTTTTCTATATTTATTAAAAAAATTATATAATAGTATAGAGATTATAAAACCAGATATAACACAACCAAATGTTGCTGTTACTGCTCCTGGTATTCCTGCTACTCTTATTCCTACAAATGTAGATGTATTTACAGCCAAAGGTCCTGGTGTCATTTGAGAAATAGTTATTATATCTGTAAACTCTTGAAAAGTCAGCCATTTATGGATATTTACCACCTGTTCCTGTATCAATGGAATTGTAGCATATCCTCCCCCTATACTAAATAGTCCTATCTGTAAAAAACTTATCAGCAGAATTAAAATTAAAGTCCACATATTTTCTCTCCTTTTTTCTTTTTTATCCATCCATCAATAAAACAAGCTGTAGAACAACATAGAATTATAAATATAACATTTATATGAAATATGAAGCTGGCTATAAATGTTACTGGTATAATAAATGACATAAATTTTTGTTTTTCTTTAAAGACAGCTCTGCTCATATCTAAAACAATATCTACTATCAGTGCTCCTACTCCTGCTTCCATTCCTTTTAGTACTGCAGAAATCACTTGATTATCTCTAAACATCATATAATATATTGAAATTACTCCCAATATGATTAATGGTGGAAATACTGCTGCTATACAGCTTATAACTGCCCCAATCATTCCAGCTGTTCTATATCCAGATAAAACTGAAAGATTTACTGCTATTGCTCCTGGTGAAGATTGGGCTATTGCAGCCATATCCATTAACTGTTCATTATCAAAAAATTTCTTTTTATCTACAAAATATTTTTTTATCATTGGTATTACTACATACCCACCACCAAAAGTGAATGCACTTATAAAAAAATTTATTCCAAAAAGCCATAAGCAGATTTCTGCTTTATTATTTTTCATACTTCAACTCCTTTTATTTTTCTGTTCTACATATTATATCAATTGATTTATAATAAATAAAATGTTATTATTTTATAAATAACATGATTTTTTAATAATGATTAAAATGGAGGAAAATTATGAATATAAGGCATCTGCACATTTTTAAAGCTGTTTGTGATGAGATGAATTTTACCAGAGCTGCTGAAAAACTCTATATGACTCAGCCTGCTGTATCTCATGTAATAAATGATCTAGAAGAAGAAACAGGACATATCCTTTTTGATCGTATATCAAAAAAAATATACCTGACTGAAATGGGAAAAATATTTCTGAATAAAACCTTGAGAATTCTTGAATTGTATAATGACTTAGAAAATAATTTTTATAGTTCTGAAAAAGATGTTCCTATATGTATTGGTTCATGCATAACAATAGGTAATTTTTGGCTTCCTTCTATCATAAAAAAATTTAAAAAAGTTTATCCTGAAACTCCATTAAAAATACAAATTGACAGTGCAGCAGCAATAGAAAAAATGCTTTTGAATAATACTATTGATATAGCCTTAATTGAAGGAGGAGTACATAATGAAAACCTTATTAAAACTATTTTTTCTTCATATGAATTAAGTGTCATCTGTTCTTCACATCATCCTTTTTCCAAAAGGAAATCTATATCAATAGAAGAGCTTATCAAAGAAGATCTTTTATTAAGAGAGAAGGGAAGTGCTATTCGAGATTGTCTTGATAATGTTTTGGCTGGAAAAGATATCTTTGTTGCTCCTTCATGGACAAGTACTAATTCACAAGCTTTGATACAAGGTGTAAAAAATAATCTTGGAATAACTGTTCTCCCAGATATTCTTGTTGCAAATGAGCTTGAAAAAAAAGAATTAAAAAAACTTTTTATTGAAAATATAAAATTAAATAATAATAATTACATTGTTCATCATAAGGATAAACATATTTCAAATACAATGTCTGCCTTTATTGAATCTGCAAAACAAACTATTCCATAACAAAAAAACAGACTTAAATTTTTTATTAAGTCTGTTTTATTTTTAATTGTGTTATTATTTCCAGATTGACATTCTTTTGTCTAGGTCTGCTTTTGCTTCTTCCAAACCTTTCATCATACTTTCAAGTATTTCTTTTACAGTAGTTTTTTCATTTACCATAGCAGCAACTTGTCCTGCCATTACACTTCCATTGTCAACATCTCCATCAACAACAGCAAGTCTTAATCTACCTGTTCCCATTTGTTCAATCTCTTCTTTAGGAACTCCCTCTTTTTCTTTCTCTAATATTAATTTAGCAAATTTATTTTCAATAACTCTTACAGGGTGTCCAGTATAGTTTCCAGTTGATACAGTTGATCTATCTTTAGCTTTCAATATAGCTTGTTTATAATTTTCATGTATTGTACACTCTTCAGCTACTAAAAATTTAGTTCCTACTTGTATACCACAAGCTCCTAATGAAAGAGCTGCTAAAAATTGTTTCCCTCCTGCTATCCCTCCAGCAGCAATTACTGGGATATCAACTTTTTCTACCACTTGAGGTACAAGAGCCATAGTAGTTATACTTCCTATATGTCCTCCACCTTCCATACCTTCAGCTATTACAGCATCTGCTCCAATTCTTTCCATTCTTTTAGCTAATGCTACTGAAGCTACTACTGGTAAAACTTTTATTCCTGCTGCTTTTAATTTTTCCATATAGGGCCCTGGATTTCCTGCTCCTGTTGTCACTACTTGGACTTTTTCTTCTATACAGATGTTGATTTGTTCTTCTACATCTGCCATCATAAGCATTAAATTTACTCCAAATGGATTAGAAGTTATAGCTTTAGCTTTTCTGATTTCCTGTCTCAAAATATCACAAGGCATTCCACCACCAGCAATAATTCCTAGACCTCCCTCTTTAGAAACATGCCCAGCAAGATTTCCATTAGCGATCCATGCCATTGCTCCTTGTATGATTGGATATTTTATTCCAAGTAGTTTACAGATCTTGTTATTACTCATAAATCCTCCTAAAATATAAATTATTCCTTGAATACTTTTTTAAATCTATCAAAAATTTCTTTAACTGAAAGAATTTCATTTATCTTCCATGCATCTCTTCCAGCAAAAAATATTCCTTCCTCATAATTACCATCATGTGCTTTTACTAGTCTTTCATTTACACAAAATTTATATGTACATTTCTTTAAACATCTATCACAATGCTTTGGTGGTTCTGTAGTTTCATTTAAAACTTTTTTTACATAAGGAGAAATAATAGCATTAGCTGGCAAACCAGCAGAACTCATCATTTCAACTACATCTCCCTCTTTACAATTTATATACATTTGCTTGAAGAAATCATCTACTTCACATTCTTCAGCAGCTATAAATCTACTTCCCATTTGAACTCCATCAGCACCTAATGCAAGCATTCTTTCTGCATCTTCAGGAGTTATTACTCCTCCCGCACCAAAAACAGGTATAGATACATTTTCAGCAATTTCTCCAACTATATCCCATGAATCTTTTTCAGTTCCTAAGTGTCCTCCAGCATTTCCACCTTCAACAACAATAGCATCTGCTCCTAATTTTTGAGAAATTTTAGCTAATTTAAGAGATGATACAACTGGTATTATTTTTACCCCAGTTCCTTTAGCCACTTCAAATATATCTCTTGAGAATCCAGCACCAAATATGATGACATCAATTCCTGCCTCAATAGAAGCATGTACAAGATCCATAAAGTCAGTAGTAGCATACATGATGTTTACACCTAATGCTCCACCTTTATTTACAATCATATCTTTTGCTCTTTTGATCTCTTTTTTTAGTTCATCTATTGATAATGCTGTTCCAGCTATTACTCCTATTCCACCTTCATTTGCAACAGCAGCAGCTAGTTTTGCCATTGATGCTCTGATTGCCATTCCACCTTGGATAATTGGGATGTCTATTTTTAAATCACCTATTGCTAACATTAACTTTACCTCCTAATATATAAATAATTATTTTCAATTATAACATATGTAATATTATTAGTAAAGTATTATATAACAGGTGTTTTTTTAAATCTCTTTTGTCCTTAGGTTTTTCCTTAATCTAAGGAAGTTCTCAAGGCTTTCAATTGATGAGTTTATTATGTAGTTTTCTGGAAAGTTAGTGTTATTTAATAATCTTTCAGCCTGCTCAAAGTTTCCTATATCATAAGAAATATGTGAATCTGTACCTAATGAAATCATACATTTATATTGTTTGCATAGTTCCAGTATTTTTTGGCAATTAGGCTCAGATCCTAATCTTGAAGTTACCAAAGATGAATTATTAAGTTCAATAGCTATATTCAATTCTTTAGCTTCTTTTACAACAGCTTCATAGTCAAGAGGAAATTGTGGATTTCCTAAATGAACCATGATGTCTATTTTTTGTTTTCTCATGATATTAAGTACTGCTCTAGTATTTTTTTCTTTATTTCCTGTTTCACCATAAGCTTCTACTGGGTGAAGGCCACAAAGAATTATATCCATTACATCATACACTCTTTGATTTATATCAAAATTTCCACAATCATCTATCAGGTTAGTTTCTACACCCTTTAGTATTCTCATTCCTTCTACTTCATTTGGAATAACTTTCATATTAGCTAGACTCCACCAGTGAGGAGAATCCTGCAGTGCTGGACCATGATTAGTTATGGCAATTACTTTCATTCCTTTTTTTAAAGCAGAATTTATATCTTCTTCTAATGTGCTGTAAGCATGTGGATTTGCATTTGTGTGTATATGTAAATCTATAAGATATGACATTCCTATCACTTCCTTTCGCTATATTATATCATAACTTCACTAGAGTTCAAAATAATTACAGCAGTTATATTTATAAATTTTTAATAAAAAATTACTTTTTTTAAATTGAACTTATAAAAATATGAATACAAGGTAATAACAAAAAAATATTTTAAAAATTTATCTTCAAAAAATAAAAAAAAGCTTGGCAAGTTCCTATCCTCCCAGGAGGCTTCCCTCCAAGTACTTTCAGCGTTTACGGGCTTAACTTCTGGGTTCGGAATGGGACCAGGTGTACCCCCGCAGCTATTCTTACCAAGCTGTGTCTTTATTTTTTCTAATAGACACTTGAAACTATATAGTAGCATACGCTTTCGCGCTTTCAATCTTTAGGTTAAAACTTTGACTTATTAGTATTGGTCAGCTAAAAGCCTCGCAGCTCTTACACCCCCAACCTATCAACCTTCTAGTCTCGAAGGAGTCTTAAAGAATACTTATCTTGAAGCTGGTTTCCCGCTTAGATGCTTTCAGCGGTTATCCGTTCCAAACGTGACTACCCAGCTGTGCCACTGGCGTGACAACTGGTACATCAGAGGTTTGTCCATCCCGGTCCTCTCGTACTAAGGACAGATCTTCTCAATATTCTAACGCCTACAGTGGATAGGGACCGAACTGTCTCACGACGTTCTGAACCCAGCTCACGTACCGCTTTAATGGGCGAACAGCCCAACCCTTGGGACCTTCTCCAGCCCCAGGATGCGATGAGCCGACATCGAGGTGCCAAACTTTGCCGTCGATATGGACTCTCGGGCAAAATCAGCCTGTTATCCCCAGGGTAGCTTTTATCCGTTGAGCGACGACCCTTCCATTCGGAATCGCCGGATCACTATGTCCTGCTTTCGCACCTGCTCGACCCGTCAGTCTCGCAGTTAAGCTCTCTTATGCCATTGCACTCTGCGGTTGATTTCCATCCAACCTGAGAGAACCTTTGAACGCCTCCGTTACTCTTTCGGAGGCGACCGCCCCAGTCAAACTGCCCACCTAGCACTGTTTCCGTGGCTGCAAACCACAGATTAGAATTTCGACATTGAATGGTTGGTATTCCACCGACAACTCCAATACAGCTAGCGCCATATCTTCATAGTTTCCCAACTATCCTATACATGCAATGCCAAAACCCAATACCAAGCTACAGTAAAGCTCCATGGGGTCTTTCCGTCCTACTGTAGGTAACCGGTATCTTCACCGGTAGTACAATTTCACCAGGCCTCCCGTCAAGACAGCGCTCAAATCATTACACCATTCGTGCAGGTCGGAACTTACCCGACAAGGAATTTCGCTACCTTAGGACCGTTATAGTTACGGCCGCCGTTCACCGGGGCTTCAATTCGGAGCTCTCACTCCTCCTCTTAACCTTCCGGCACTGGGCAGGTGTCAGCCCATATACATCGCCTTACAGCTTAGCATAGACCTGTGTTTTTGTTAAACAGTTGCTTGAGCCTCTTCACTGCGACCCCCAAATGCTTCATAATGCGTAATTACTAACATCCAGGGGCACCCCTTCTCCCAAAGTTACGGGGCAATTTTGCAGAGTTCCTTAACGAGAGTTAGCCTGTCCGCCTTAGATTTCTCATCCTGACCACCTGTGTCGGTTTCGGGTACGGGCAGTTATACCTTAACGTTAGAAGCTTTTCTCGGCAGCGTGGGATTTGTGCATTCATCTTACGACTATATATCACACCTCAAGTCTAATCTAGCGGATTTTCCTACTAGACCACTCTACATGCTTTTACGGGAACTTCCGTTCTCCCGCGCACATACCCTTCTGCGTCCCTCCATCACAAAATATAACTGGCACAGAAATATTAATCTGTTTTCCATTCGCCTACGCATTTTAGCCTCGGCTTAGGTCCCGGCTTACTCAGGGAAGACAAGCTTTACCCTGAAAACCTTGGTCTTCCGGCGAGGGGGATTCTCGCCCCCTTTCTCGCTACTTATTCCTGCATTCTCACTTCTGATACCTCCAGAGTTGCTTACGCTTCTCCTTCAACGGCCTACAGAACGCTCTCCTACCAATTGCTTGCGCAATTCCACAGCTTCGGTTTATAACTTAGCCCCGTTACATTGTCGGCGCAGAGACTCTCGACCAGTGAGCTATTACGCACTCTTTAAAGGTATGGCTGCTTCTAAGCCAACCTCCTGGTTGTTTGTGAATCTCCACCTCCTTTCCCACTTAGTTATAATTAGGGACCTTAGCTGGTGGTCTGGGTTGTTTCCCTTTTGACAATGGAAGTTAATTCCCATAGTCTCACTCCTGAGCTTTGAATTATGGTATTCGGAGTTTGATTGAATTCAGTAAGCAATATGCCCCCTAGTTCATTCAGTGCTCTACCCCCATAATTAAACACTCAAGGCTGCACCTAAATGCATTTCGGAGAGAACGAGCTATCTCCTAGTTCGATTGGCTTTTCACCCCTAAACCTACCTCATCTCCCAACTTTTCAACGGCGGTGAGTTCGGGCCTCCACTGTGTCTTACCACAGCTTCACCCTGGACAGGCTTAGATCACCAGGTTTCGCGTCTACGCCCAGCGACTATGTCGCCCTATTCAGACTCGGTTTCCCTTCGGCTCCGTTATACTTAACCTCGCCACTGAACGTAACTCGCAGGATCATTCTCCAAAAGGCACGCCATCACTCCGAAGAGCTCTGACCGCTTGTAAGCACACAGTTTCAGGTTCTATTTCACTCCCCTCCCGGGGTTCTTTTCACCTTTCCCTCACGGTACTATACGCTATCGGTTAGTAAGAGTATTTAGCCTTACGAGATATGGTCCTCGCAGATTCACACAGAATTCCTCGTGTTCCATGTTACTTGGGAGAGAACATACATTCTAATGAGTTTACCTGTACAGGATTATCACCTTCTACGATCTAGCTTTCCAACTAGTTCCAGTTCGGTCATTAGATATGTTGAATATCTTACAGTTCTTCAAACGTTCTTCCCACAACCCCATATAAGCAACGGCTGTATCCTTGACACTTATATGGTTTAGGCTCATCCCCGTTCGCTCGCCGCTACTTGGGGAATCGTTTTTACTTTCTTTTCCTCGAGTTACTTAGATGTTTCAGTTCACTCGGTACCCTCTTTCGTGCTAAGACTCCATCTTAGCAGATTGCTCCATTCGGAAATCTTGGGGTTGGCGCTCGTTTGCAGCTAACCCAAGCTTATCGCAGCTTACCACGTCCTTCATCGGCTCTTACTACCTAGGCATTCCCTGTGTGCCCTTAATTATTTTAACCTATTTTGTTTTTGTTTAATTTGATTGACAGCTAACTCTGTTTATATAAACAAGAGTTAAAATTGTATTTTATCTACTATATAGTTTCCAATGTCCATTTGATAAGTTATCCAGCGCTTAATACGCTGCAAGAACATTATCAATAGAATAGAGAAAGAGAAATGATCTCCTTAGAAAGGAGGTGATCCATCCGCACGTTCCCGTACGGATACCTTGTTACGACTTCACCCCAATCGCTAATCACACCCTCGGAACATCCCTCCTTACGGTTAGGCCTGTTACTTCAGGTGCAACCAACTCTCGTGGTGTGACGGGCGGTGTGTACAAGACCCGAGAACGTATTCACCGCAACATAGCTGATTTGCGATTACTAGCGATTCCAACTTCATGTACTCGAGTTGCAGAGTACAATCCGAACTAAGAATAGTTTTATGAGATTAGCTTACCCTCGCAGGTTTGCAGCTCTCTGTACTACCCATTGTAGCACGTGTGTAGCCCAGCGTATAAGGGGCATGATGACTTGACGTCATCCCCACCTTCCTCCTGCTCATCGCAGGCAGTCTCGCATGAGTCCCCAACTTAATGATGGTAACATACGAAAGGGGTTGCGCTCGTTGCGGGACTTAACCCAACATCTCACGACACGAGCTGACGACAGCCATGCACCACCTGTCACCAAGTTCCTCCGAAGAGGCACGAAAACATCTCTGTTAACTTCTTGGGATGTCAAACGCTGGTAAGGTTCCTCGCGTTGCGTCGAATTAAACCACATGCTCCACCGCTTGTGCGGGTCCCCGTCAATTCCTTTGAGTTTCATACTTGCGTACGTACTCCCCAGGCGGATTACTTATCGCGTTAGCTTGGGCGCTGAGGTTCGACCCCCAACACCTAGTAATCATCGTTTACGGCGTGGACTACCAGGGTATCTAATCCTGTTTGCTACCCACGCTTTCGCGCTTTAGCGTCAGTATCTGTCCAGTAGGCTGGCTTCCCCATCGGCATTCCTACAAATATCTACGAATTTCACCTCTACACTTGTAGTTCCGCCTACCTCTCCAGTACTCTAGTTTAGCAGTTTCCAACGCAATACGGGGTTGAGCCCCGCATTTTCACATCAGACTTACTAAGCCGCCTAGACGCGCTTTACGCCCAATAAATCCGGATAACGCTTGCGACATACGTATTACCGCGGCTGCTGGCACGTATTTAGCCGTCGCTTCTTCTGTTGGTACCGTCACTGACTTCTTCCCAACTGAAAGCACTTTACATTCCGAAAAACTTCTTCGTGCACACAGAATTGCTGGATCAGACTTTTGGTCCATTGTCCAATATTCCCCACTGCTGCCTCCCGTAGGAGTAAGGGCCGTGTCTCAGTCCCCTTGTGGCCGTTCACCCTCTCAGGCCGGCTACCCATCATCGTCTTGGTGAGCCGTTACCTCACCAACTAACTAATGGGACGCAAAGCTCTCTCACAGCGCATATAGCTTTCATAATCAGATCATGCGACCCAATCATAATATCCGGTATTAGCATTCGTTTCCAAATGTTGTCCCAGTCTGTAAGGCAAGTTCTTTACGCGTTACTCACCCGTCCGCCACCTTCACCCGAAGGATCAAGTAGACTTGCATGTGTTAAGCATTCTGTCAGCGTTCATCCTGAGCCAGGATCAAACTCTTCGTTCAATCTATTTACTCAGTTTTTTAACTGATTGTTTACACCTATTTATTGTTTGTTGATTTTTTCTTCTTTCTCTATTCTGTTGTTAATGTCCTTATTTTCTTTATTTAATTTATTTCTTCTTTTGTTCCGCTTTCCTGCGGCACATTGATTATAATATCACAAATACTATTTTCAGTCAACAACTTTTTTTCAATTATTTTCAAATATTTTTTCTTTATCTTTAAACCCTGCTAATAACAGTAAGTTTCAGCAATAATTTTTTTTAAAATCTAATTATTTTTTTGTCCTTCACTGATTATTTCAAAAAATAATTTAGAATTTTTTTATAAATTATCAAAAAATATTTATTTTATAAAAATCTGGTGTTGGAAATCTAAAATATACTATTAGTGAAAAAATTTAAAAATATAAAATTAAATCAAATAAAAAATCTACTACTACTTTTTTTAAAATTCTAAAAAAAATTAGTACTTAAATAATTTTACTAGTAGTAGTTTAATTATTAGTATTAATTAATAGTCTTATTAGAGTCGACATTGTCGAGTGGTTCGACTCGAGATTTTCGAGTAGTTCAGCTCGAAACTTTCGAGGGGATATAAAAAAATATTTACTAAACTTACAACTCGTCCCAGAAAAGTTTATGAGGATTAAAGTCGAAAAAATAAAAGGCTGCAAAAATCAGTTAATAAATCACTAATTTTTAACAGCCTCAACAATTTTTTAAATTTTTCTAGTATATTCTTTCAACCATTTTTTTTCTTCTTCACTCAAGAATGGGGAAATTTTTTCAAATACTATTTGATGATAATTATTCAAAAATTCTTTTTCCTCTTCATTCAAAAGTTCAGTAACTACCCCATCTAAATCCAATGGAGCATAAGTCATTGTTTCAAAAGTCATAAATTGACCAAAATCTGTTTTTTCAGCATTTCTCACTATCAATTCATTTTCGAGTCTAATTCCATGTGAACCTTGAATATATACTCCAGGTTCATTTGTTACTGTCATTCCTGCTTCCAGCACTTGAGGATTATACTGCCATCTTATACTATGAGGTCCCTCATGTACATTCAGAAGAAATCCAACTCCATGCCCAGTTCCACATTTGTAATCTATTCCTCTTGACCATACTGGTCTTCTAGCCAATATATCTAAATTTGTTCCTGTAATTCCATACATAAATTTAATCATTGAAAGTGACAGCATTCCTTTTAGTACCAAAGTAAAATGTTCTTTCACTTCCCCACTGCATTCTCCCAATACAAAAGTTCTAGTTATATCTGTAGTTCCATCTATGTATTGTCCTCCCGAATCTACTAAAAGAAGATTTCTTGGTGCAAGTTGACTGTTAGAATCTTTATTGGCACTATAGTGCATCATAGCAGCATTTGCTTCATATGCTGAAATTGTATTAAAACTTGGTTCCTTATAATCAGCCCATTCTTTTCTAAAGGATTCTAGTTTTTCAGCTGCACTCATTTCTGTTATTTCTTGACCTCCAATATTTTTTTTAAGCCAATACATAAATTTTGTAACTGCAACTCCGTCTTTTATATGAGCATTTTTAAGATTTTCTAATTCTATGTCATTTTTACAAGCTTTCATAAGAGTACTTGGATTTGGTTTATCTAATATTTCAGTTTCTGCTGGAATACTATTATAAATAAGATAATTTACTTTAGCTGTATCTAAAAGAACTACATCATTTTTTGCTATAGTTTTCACATCTTCATATATAGAAAAATAATCTTTTAATTGGATATTTTTATCAATAAAATATTTTTCAACCTCTTCTGTTATTTTATTTTTATCTATATACAATACAGCTTCTTCAATAGAAATCATAGCATATGATAGAGAAACAGGATTATTTTTCACATCTCTCCCTCTCATATTAAAAAGCCATGCTATATCATCAAGAGAAGTTAATATATGCTTATTAGTATTCAAATTTGACATTTTTTTTCTTACTCTTTCAATCTTACTTTCAAAACTTTCACCACAATATTTTTCAGCTAGTATAAAGACATCTGACTTTGGAAGAGCTGGTCTGTCACTCCACATCTCTCCTATCAAATCATATCTATCTTCTATTTTTATTTCTTTTTTTCCAAATCCAGTTTTTATATCAAATACATTTTTTCCTGATAAAACTTTTCCATCAAATCCTAGACATTGACCGTTTTTAAGATTTTTTCCTATGTATTCAATGTATGTTGGAACATTCTCTTCTCCCATTTTAAAAAGAGTTATTGTACTTTCTTTAAGCTGTTTCTCAGCCTGTATAAAATATCTTCCATCAGTCCAAAGCCCAGCTTCATTTTCTGTTACTACTATTGTTCCAGCTGATCCTGTAAATCCTGATATAAACTCCCTAGATTTAAAATATTCTCCTACATACTCACTTTGATGGTAATCTGAAGAAGGAACAACATACACATCTATTCCTCTTTTCTTCATCAATTCTCTCAGTTTAATGATTCTTTCTCTTATAATGCTCAAAAAATTCACCTCTGTTTAATATTTTTTTATTCAACAGTAACAGATTTTGCAAGATTTCTTGGTTTATCAACATCCAAACCTTTTGCTACTGCTGTGTAATATGACAACAGTTGCAATGGGATCATAGATAATAATGGAGCTACCATATTATCTATGTCATCTATAAGTATCACTCTGTCAGATACATCTAAAATTTCTTTATAATCTGCCTTTGTAACAGAAATAACAAAGGCTCCTCTTGCTTTCAGCTCTTTGATATTAGATGCTACTTTTTCCACCATATCTCTTTGAGTTGAAACCACTACAATCATAGTTCCTTCTTCAATAAGTGCTATTGGCCCATGCTTTAATTCTCCAGCTGGAAAAGCTTCAGTATGAATATAAGTTATCTCTTTCATTTTTAGAGATCCCTCTCTTGTTATTTTTTCATCTATTCCTCTTCCAATATAGAAGCCATTTTTCTTATCTTTTATCTCTTGAGCTATTTTTTCTATCTTTTCTTTATTAAAGAACATTTTTCCTATTTTTTCACTTAAACTATAAATTTTATCCAAGTAACTGTCATATTCTTCTAAAGTTACTCTTTTACATTTAAATGCTACATAAAGTGCAAGAAGATAAAATGTCACTACTTGTGTTGTATAGGCTTTTGTTGAAGCTACTGATATTTCAGGTCCAGCAACAGTATACAATACTATATCTGCTTCTCTTGAAATAGTTGATCCAACTACATTTGTTATTGCCAGAGTTTTTGCTCCCTTGCTCCTAGCCAATTTCAATGCCATAAGAGTATCAAGAGTTTCTCCAGACTGACTTATAAATATAACAAGATTCTCTTCATTTAAAAAAGGATCACTATATCTAAATTCAGATGCAATATCCACGTTTGTTTTTATTTTTGCCATTTTTTTAAAGAAATATGCTGCCTGCAATCCAGCATGATAAGCTGTTCCACATGCAATTATATCAATTTCTTTAATTTTTTCAAAATCAATTTTTTCAAATGCTTTTCCAAAGTCTACTTTTCCATCTGGTTTTATATAGACTTCCAGAGTTCTTTCTACAACAGCAGGCTGTTCCTCAATTTCTTTCAGCATAAAATGGGGATATCCATTTTTACTTGCTTGTTCCATATCCCATTCTATCTTAGTAACTTCTTTTGTTATAGGTTTTCCAGCTTTATCAAAAACAGTTACCTTACCTTCTTCTATAACAGCTATTTCATCATTTTCTAAGAAAATAACATCTCTTGTATATTTTAAAATAGCTGGAACATCTGATGCAATAAAATTTTTATCCTTTCCTAAACCTATAATTAAAGGACTCTCTTTTCTAGTACAAATGATTTTATCAGGCTGCTCTTCATGTATTATACCTAAAGCATAACTTCCTCTTATTTTATCCCTTACTTTCATTATTGTTTCTAACAAATCTCCTGTATAAAGATAAGAAAAAAGTTGTGCTGCTACTTCACTGTCAGTATCAGAAGAAAAAACGTATCCTTTCTCTATAAGTTCATCTTTTAATACAGCATAATTTTCTATTATTCCGTTATGAACTACTGCTACTTTTTTATCACAACTGCAGTGAGGGTGCGAATTGACATCTGTTGGTACTCCATGAGTAGCCCATCTAGTATGTCCTATTCCCACATTTGAATAATGTCCTGCACCTTTAAGTGATTCCTTGAGATTATCCAGCTTTCCACTTTTCTTCTCTACAAAAAGATGTCCTTTTTCAATGATTGCAAGCCCAGCAGAGTCGTACCCTCTGTATTCAAGTTTGCTCAATCCATCAAGTATTACTTCTACTGCCTTTTCATCATTTCCTACATATCCGATAATTCCACACATATGCAACCTCCTATTTAATTTAAAATGTCCATAGGAGACTTGTTACAGTTACCTCTTTGTTCCATAAGTTGCCCTATAGCTTTGTTAGTAACGGTTGTAACCACCTCTGAGAAACCCGCCGAAATTTCGATTATCTCAGTCCTCGTCAACTTTTATAAAAAGTTCTGGCGCTTGTCTTACATTAGTCCCCTTGTCAGATTATTATATTATAAATAAAGGGGCTGGTCAACTCTTTTATTGACCAGTCCCCTATAAATACTCTCAAATTTTATTTTTTTATCTGTTATTACTTAGCATCTTTAGCTTTTTTCAACTCTTCAGCCAGTAATGGAGCTATTTTGTTAGCATCTCCAACAATTCCTAAGTCTGCAACATTGAATATAGGTGCATCTTTATCTTTGTTTATAGCTACTATATATTCAGACTCTTCCATTCCTGCAACGTGTTGGATTGCTCCAGAAATTCCACATGCGAAGTAAATGTCAGGTCTAACTGTTTTACCAGTTTGTCCAACTTGTCTGTCATGCTCGATATATCCAGCATCAACAGCTGCTCTTGAAGCAGATACAGTTGCACCAATTTCTTTAGCTACAGATTCTAATGCAGCAAAGTTCTCAGCTGAACCGATTCCTCTTCCTCCAGATACAAGTATTTTAGCTTCAGAAATATCTACTTTATTAGCAGTTTCTTTAACTATTTGAACAACTTTAACTTTCATTTTAGAAGTATCTAAAGATACAGAGAAGTTCTCTATTTCTCCTTCTCTTCCTTCTACTCTTGGAGCTTTTTGCATTACTCCTGGTCTAACTGTAGACATTTGAGGTCTATGATCAGGACAAACAATAGTTGCCATTAAGTTTCCTCCAAATGCAGGTCTTGTCATTTCCAATCCTTTAGTTTCTTCAGAAATTTCAAGTTTTGTACAGTCAGCTGTAAGTCCTGTAGCCATTCTTGAAGATACTCTAGGTGCTAAATCTCTTCCTAAAGTAGTAGCTCCAAATAGAACGATTTCAGGTTTTTTAGCATCAATTATAGCTTTAAATACTTGAGTATAAGCTTCAGTATCATAAACTTCTAATCTAGCTTGATCAACTACAACAACTTTGTCAGCTCCATATTCAACTAGAGTTTTTGCTAATCCTGCAACATTATACCCTATTAAAGCAGCTGTTACTGGTACATTTAATACTCCAGCTAATTCTTTAGCTTTTCCAATTAATTCTAAACCAACAGTTTGAATTACCCCATCTCTTTGTTCTGCAAATACTAATATTCCTTTATAATCACTTAAATTCATTATCCTATCTCCTTTTCCTAAGGTTCATTTGTTAAATAACAAATTTTTCTTTTAATTTTTCAACAATTAAGTTTACTGCTTCTTTTGCTTCTAATTCAAATACTTTACCAGCTTGTTTAGCTCCTTTAGTAAATGATTTTTTAACTTTAGTAGGTGATCCATTTAATCCAATGATTGCTGGATCTATTGTTATATTATCAAAAGTCCAAGTTTCAACTGGTTTATCAAAAGCTTCAACAATTCCTCCAACTCTCATATATCTAGGTTGGTTAGCTTCTGATAATACAGTAACTAGAGCAGGTAATTGAACATTTACTAAGTAATATCCATCTTCCACAACTCTTTTAATTGTTAATGAATTGTCTTCTGTATTATATTGCATATCTTTTACATAAGATACTTGAGGTAATCCTAGGTGTTCAGCTATTTGTGGTCCTACTTGTGCAGTATCTCCATCAATAGCTTGTCTTCCTGCGATTATTAGGTCAGCTTCTATATTTCTTAAAGCAGCTGCAATAGTATTAGAAGTAGCTAGAGTATCTGCTCCTCCAAATTTTCTATCTGTTAAAAGGATAGCTCTATCTACACCCATTGCATATGCTTCTCTTAGGATAGCTTCTGCTTGAGGAGGTCCCATTGTGATAACTGTTACATGAGCTCCATATTTATCTTTAAGTTTTAAAGCTTCTTCCAATCCACCTTTATCATCTGGGTTCATGATACTAGGAACTCCATCTCTGATTAGTGTCCCTTTTACTGGATCTAATTTGATCTCAGTTGTGTCTGGAACTTGTTTTATACAAACTACTATTTTCATCTTCCATCCTCCATATATTAATTCATATACTTTTTTCTCTATTGGTTAATTATTTTAAAAGATTTCCTGCTATTACCATTCTTTGAACTTCTGAAGTTCCTTCATATATCTCAGTGATTTTAGCATCTCTCATCATTCTTTCTACTGGATATTCTCTAGTGTATCCATATCCTCCATGTAGTTGAACTGCTTTAGTAGTAACTTCCATAGCAGTTTCAGCTGCAAATAGTTTAGCTCTTGCTGCATCTACTGTGTATGGTAGGTTGTTGCTTTCTCTCCATGCTGCTTTGTAAACTAAAAGTCTTGAAGCTTCTATTTTAACTTCTAAGTCAGCTAATTGGAATTGAGTGTTTTGGAATTTAGCAATAGCTCTTCCGAATTGTTTTCTCTCTTTTACATATCCAACAGTTTCATCTAAAGCACCTTGAGCAATTCCTAATGCTTGAGAAGCAATTCCTATTCTTCCTCCATCAAGAGTCATCATAGCAATTTTGAATCCTTTTCCAACTTCTCCTAGTAGGTTTGATTTAGGGATTCTTACATTTTCAAATATCAATTCACAAGTTGATGATCCTTTGATTCCAAGTTTCTTTTCTTTTTTACCTATAGAGAATCCTGGAGTTCCTGTTTCTAATATGAAAGCTGAAATTCCTTTTAATCCTTTTGATCTGTCAGTCATTCCAAATATAACATAAACATCTGCATATCCTGCATTTGTTATGAATATTTTAGAACCATTGATAACCCATTCATTTGTAGTTTCATCTAAAACTGCAGTAGTTTGTTGTCCAGCAGCATCTGTTCCAGCATTTGGCTCAGTTAATCCAAAAGCTCCTAACCATTCTCCGCTTGCTAGTTTAGGAATATATTTTTGTTTTTGCTCTTCAGTACCAAAGTGTAATATTGGCCAAGTTCCTAGTGAAGTATGTGCAGATACAATAACTCCAGTAGTTCCACAAACTCTTGAAAGTTCTTCTACTGCCATTGCATACATTACATTATCTCCACCTGCTCCACCATATTGTTTTGGAATAGGGATTCCCATTAACCCGATTTCAGCCATTTTTTTAACTGTTTCAACTGGGAATCTTTCTTCTTCATCTACTTCAGCAGCTAAAGGTTTTACCTCTTTTTCAGCAAATTCTCTTATCATTTGTCTGAAAAGTTCATGTGTCTTAGGTATATTAAATTCCATTATCTTAATCCTCCTACTAGTCTTTGTTATCTAACTATTTTTTCATTATTTTTGCTTGACCTTTTAATACTTCTTTACCATCTTGATTTGTACATACTGTTGATAATATTACTCTGTTTTTTTCTGGAATCAACTCTATAATCTCAGCAGTCGCTGTGATAGTGTCTCCAAAATAAACTGGTGCTGTGAACATTAGTTCTTGCCCCATGTAGATACTCCCCTCACCTGGGAGTTTTGTTCCTAATACGGCAGATACTAGACCTGCAGTTAGCATTCCATGTGCTATCCTGTGTTTGAAAATAGTTTTTTTTGCGTGTTCTTCATTTAAGTGAGCTGGATTTATATCCAACGTAATACCTGCATAAAGAATAACATCAGCCTCTGTAATTGTTTTTGTTACTTGAGCCTTCATACCTATTTTCAAATCTCCGAAATTCATATCCCCTCCAATCCATCATTCATAAATTTCTTTGATTAATAAAAAAACAGTAGATATAAATATATTATATAGATATAAATATATTTTATTATAGCACTTTTTCAAAAAAAAATTAACCAAATATTTTTAGTTCAGTTTTGTTCGGAAAATGTACTATCTTGTTTTATATGTATCTAATGCTTTTTTTACATACACACAACCTGTCAATTGTACTCTATTATAAGTTATACCAATATTTCAACTCAAAGTCAAGAGCTAGGGAGCACTTTATGTTTTTTTGTTCATTTTTTGCGTTATAATTATTAAAAAATAATCAAATCATAAAAAACACTCTTTCTTATTCTCCACTTTAAAAAAATATATTTAAAGAATATAATCGTCAGATAGAAATTTAAATGAACAATGGTCTCTCACTTATTAAAATTATAAGATAAAATAGTATTTAAAATTATAATACTAGTCCCATTTTTTCCGCTTTAAATATTTTCCCATCCATAGTTTTCAATTCATTTGAAATCAATGGTTTAAATTCCATCTGTCCTAATATATCTTTTTCTATATCTATACCAGGTGCTATTTCTATCAATGTTAATCCTTCTGGTTTTAGTTCAAAAACTGCTCTTTCTGTTACATACTTTACTTTCTTTTTATTTTCTTTTGCTAGTTTTCCACTGAAAGTAATTTGTTCAACATTTTTTACAAATTTTTTAATTTTTCCCTCTTGAAGAATTTTTAAATTTCCATCAGCTATTTCTAACTTTAATCCACCTGCTGTAAATGTTCCACAGAAAACTACCTCTTTAGCATTTTGTGTAATATTTATAAATCCTCCACATCCAGCTATTTTAGGTCCAAATTTTGATACATTTATATTTCCATCTCCATCACATTGTGCCAAACCTAAAAATGCCATATCCAATCCTCCTCCATCATAGAAATCAAATTGGTAAGGCTGATCTACTATACATATTGGATTTAAAGATGCTCCAAAATTAAGTCCTCCTGCTGGAGTTCCACCAATAGCTCCTGGTTCTACTGTTGGAGTAAAATACTCTTCTTGTCCCTCTTCATTAAGTACAGCAGCTATTACTTCTGGCATTCCTATTCCATAATTTATTATTTTCTTTTCCCTAGAAAGCAGCATTGCACATCTTCTTGATACTACTTTTCTCTCATCTAATGGTACAGGCTCTACTTTTTGTGGTTTATCAGATATTATCCTAGTCACATATCCAAGATTAAAATCTTCTGCTAATGTTTGTTTGTGATTTTCAGGATTTTCTGCCACTACTACATAATCTACAAGTATTCCTGGGATTTTTACATTTTTAGGTTGAATTACCCCATTTTCTACTTTTTTCTTTACTTGAACAATTATTTTTCCACCAGCATTTTTTACAGCCATTGCTATTGATAATGTTTCTAATGTCAATGGTTCTTCTTCAAATGAAATATTTCCATCTTCATCTGATGAAGTTCCTTTTAAAATACCAAAATTTGGCTTTTGTCCATGAAAAAATAATACTTCTCTTCCATTCAATTTTAATTTTTCAACAATATCCTTTGTTGTGATACTATTAAGTTTTCCTCCTTGGATTTCTGGGTCCACAAATGTCCCTAATCCAACATGAGAGATAGTCCCTGGTTTTCCAGCTGCCATATCTCTAAACATTTGAGCAATTACTCCTTGTGGCAGGTTATATCCCTGCATATCATTGTTATTTACCAGTTGTGCCAGACCTGGAGCTAATCCCCAGTGCCCACCTATAGCTTTTTTTATCATTCCTTTATGAGCAAAATGATTCAGACCTTTTGTTTTTCCGTCACCAAATCCAGCAGCAAACATAAGATTAAGATTTTTTGGTGTACCTTCTTCCAAAAAAGATTTTTCCATCTCTATAAATATCTCTTCTGGACTTCCTATCCCTACAAAACCACATACCAGTAATAACGAATCATCTTTTATTATTCTGGCAGCTTGAGATGCTTTAATAAACTCAGCCATTTAACTCACTCCTTCTATAATTACAAAAATACCTATCAGAATATTTTTGTATTCTTTTTTAGAACTAAGTCATGCCATTTCATACATCAGATATGATTCTAATTTGTTAGTAGGATTATAGTACACACTTATCGGAAAAGTCAATAGATGTATCCAAAAATAAATTGCTATTCTTTTTATAAATATTTTTTTCTTCACTGGAGAGAATTTTTTATTTTATAAAATTATGTTATAATACTTGAGTTGTGGATAACTTTTATATATTATTCTTTTTTCTTTTATGAATTTAATTCATACAGCATATGATAAAAAAGTATTTAATTTTCTGCCCTCAGAGAGGTATACTCTAAGTATAAATAAAACTATAAAAATCTAAATTTTAATTATTTGAAAAAGGAGGGGATTCTTATTAATATAAAACTTTTGAATTACTTTGTAGAGATAGCTAGACAGGAAAGCTTTACAAACGCTTCTAAAAAGTTATATATATGCCAATCTGCTTTAAGTAAGGCTATAAAAACTTTTGAAAATGAATTAGATATTATTTTAATTGACAGAACATCCAAAAGCTTCAAACTAACTCCAGAGGGACAGCTTCTTTATGAAAATGGTACTATTGCTTTAAAAGTTATCAATGAACAGCTTACTAAGCTGCAAGATAGTATAAGTCTGGAAAAAGGAAATATTAAAGTGGGAGTACCTCCAGTAATAAGTACTATATATTTTACATCTACTATTCAAGAATTTAGAAATATGTATAAGAATATCAATCTAAGCGTTATTGAAGCTGGAGCTAATACTGTTAAAGATAAAGTTGAAAAAGGAGAGATAGATATTGGTGTTGTTATTCTTCCTTTCTCCTCTCAAGATTTTAATATAACTCCTGTATTTATGTCAGACAATGTTGTTGTTGTCCACAAAAAGCACCCTTTAGCTTCTAAAAAAGAAGTTGCTATGGCAGAAATAAAGGATGAACCTCTCATCATCTTAAATGAAACATATATGCTCCATGACAGAATAAAAGCTTTATGTTCTAAGGCAGGGTTTGAACCAAACATCATTTGCACTAGCTCACAATGGGATTTCATTGCGGAAATGGTGGCTCTCAATCAGGGAATAAGCATACTTCCTAGACCTATACTTAGTAAATTCCACTCTAAAAATATTAGACTTTTAACCATTAAAGAACCTGAATTTCCATGGAATGTAGCACTTATTGTAAGAAAAGATAAATATGTATCCAAAGCTATAAAACTTTTTATAGAGTTTGTAAAAAATATAGATTTATAATTTCATTTAACCCCCTTAATTTCATTTTTATAACTTTGTATGATTTTTTTTCATACAGCAAATGAAATTCTAGTATTTTACTTTGATGATTTATTAGAATATAATTTTAGCATAAAACTATCAGACCATTTTGTATATTAATTATAAGTTTTGTTCTAATTTGTTGCTTTAAAAAATCATGAAGAGTAAAAAAAATTTAGGGAGGAAAATATATGCTGGGTATACTTTTAGGTTTATTATTATTAGTTTTTCTTTCATATAAGGGATATTCTATTATATGGGTAGCTCCACTTTCAGCTATCGTTGTTGCTTTATATGGATTTGGATTTAATGGACAAGTTTTACTGGAGTCATATACTGAAAATTATATGGGTTCTTTAGCTGGATTTACTAAATCATGGTTTCCTCTGTTCTTTCTAGGAGCAGTTTTTGGAAAAATGATGGATGTCACTGGAGCAGCTCGTGCAGTTGCACATCTCCTTGTAAAATTTGTTGGAGCTAAAAGAGCTCTCCTTGGAGTTGTTGTAAGTTGTGCTGTTCTTACTTATGGAGGAGTAAGCCTTTTTGTTGTAGTATTTGCTATATACCCACTTGCTATATCTCTTTTTAGAGAAGCTGATCTGCCAAGAAAACTGATCCCTGGTGCTATTGCACTTGGTGCATTTACTTTCACTATGACAGCTTTTCCAGGAAGTCCTCAATTAAATAATATAATTGCTGGAAGATATTTCAATACTACACCTTATGCTGCTCCTATTATGGGAATAGTTGCTGGATTAATAATGCTTATATGTGGATATTTATATCTATATTGGAAACAGGAAAAATTAGTAAAAGCTGGAGAGCGTTTTATTGAACCATCTAACAGTGTAAAAGAAGAAGAAGGAGATCTTCCTAATGAATATCTTTCTTTAGTTCCTCTTATCACAGTAGTTCTTGTTCTTTATATACTAAGTAAAAAAGCTGGTATGGCTATAACACCAGCAAGTATTTTATCACTTTTATGTGGAAACATAATTGTTGCTCTATTAAATTTAAAAAAATCTAAATTCTTTATCAAAGCATTAAATGAAGGTGGAAATGGTTCAGTAATAGCAATACTTAATACTGCTGCTGCTGTTGGATTTGGTGGAGTAGTAAGAGCTGTTCCAGGATTCCAAGTACTTACTGATAAACTTCTTGGAATAGATGCAAGTCCTTTAATCTCAGAAGCCTTAGCTATAACTCTTCTTGCAGGAGCTACTGGTTCATCTTCAGGAGGTATGGGAATAGCTTTGGAAGCTCTTGGACCTCAATATATGGCAATAGCTGCATCTCAAGGAATAAGTGTTGAAGCTTTTCATAGAATAGCTACAATAGCTTCTGGTGGATTAGATTCACTTCCTCATTGTGGTGCTGTTATAACTCTTCTGGCAGTTACTGGTATGACTCACAAAGATTCATACAATGATATTGGAATGGTTACTTGTGTTATTCCTCTAATCGCATTGGCTGCAGCTATAATTTTAGGAATGATGGGAATAGTATAATTTAGAATTGAATACAAAATATTGATAAGAAGCAGCTGTAAATTACCTTTCAGCTGCTCTTTTTTTCTCTTCTTAAAATTCTAATTTTAATTTATAATTAAATTTGATATAATGCAATGGGAGGGAAAAACATATTATGATCACTAACGAATTTGAAACTATTATAGACCTTTTAAAAAAAGATATGAAAATAATCCAAAGAACTGATCACTTCGCTTTTTCTTTGGATTCACTTCTTATCTCAGAATTTGCATCTATTACTAAAAATATTAATAATATTGTGGATTTAGGAACTGGAAATGGAGCTATTCCACTTTTTCTTTCTAAAAAAACCAAAGCAAAAATAACAGGAATTGAAATACAGGAAATATCAAGTGACCTTGCAAGAAGAAATGTAAAACTTAATAACCTTGAAGATCAAATTACTATTATTAATGATGACATGAAAAACTGGAGAAAATATTTCACTACCCATACTCTAGATATGGTAGTTTCAAATCCTCCATTTTTTAAATTTAACGGCAACGAAGAACTTTTAAATGACCTTACACAATTAACACTGGCAAGACATGAAATATCTATTACACTTGATACTCTTATAGAAACTGCTGCTGGTTTATTAAAAGATAAGGGATATTTTGTTCTTGTTCATAGAGTAGACAGACTTATTGAAATAATCGAACTTATGAAAAAACATCTTATTGAACCTAAGAGAATTCAGTTTTGTCACTCTAAAAATGATAAAGAGGGAAAAATATTATTACTAGAAGGAATCAAATATGGCAAGCCTGGACTTAGAATACTGCCCCCATTATTCACTCATGATAGCAATGGACAATATTCTTCTGAAGTTTTAGAAATGTTTAAATAATTTATATTTTCATTCTTGGGGAGGAAGATTTTATGAATGAAAACAAGGTTCTCGTATTAGCTAACTTAGTAGGGAAAATAGCATTACAAAGTGGTGCTGAAACTTATAGAGTGGAAGATATAATAAATAGAATATGCAGGCATTATGGGCTGAATGCTCAATGTTTTGTTTCTATAACTTGTATTATTACCTCTGTAAGAAACTACAAAGGAGAACTTTTCTGTTCTGTGGAAAGAGTTCCAAACAGAACAACTAATTTAAATAAAGTTCATAGTATAAATCAATTAGTAAGAGATATAAAAAAATACTCTTTTGATGATTTTGCTAAAAATATAAATATAATAGATAAAGAAGTTCCTTATAAAAAATATATGTATTTTTTAGCTTACTGTTTTGGAGCTTTTTCTTTTGCACTTCTTTTTAAAGGAAAATTTAATGATGCCTGCTGTGCTTTTATAAGTGGAGGTCTTATATTTGTAATATCAGATTTTGCTACAAAGCTTCAGTCAAATAGTTTCTTCATAAATACTTTGGGAGGATTTATTTGTACAATCTGCTCTTATCTTTCATATAAAATTGGTTTCACAGATACAGTTTCCTATTCAATCATTGGTGCTATCATGCTCCTTGTTCCTGGAATAGCCCTCACAAATGCTATAAGAGATCTAGTAGCTGGAGATCTTCTTTCAGGAATATCTCGTGCTGTAGAAGCCTTTCTGGTAGGAGCAGCTTTAGCTATAGGCACTGGATTTGCACTATTTATTCTTGTAAGATTTGGGGGTATATAAAATGCTGTTAGAAATTTTATGGGCTGCTGCAAGTACTTTTGCTTTTGGTATTATATTCAATCTTAAAGGAAAAAAATTATTCTGTGCAAGTGCTGGCGGAGCATTAGGCTGGGCTGTATATATTTTCTTTAAATATAATGGAAGTTCTATTCCAGCATCATTTTTATATTCTTCTATTGCTATTACTATTTATTCTGAGATAATTGCCAGATTTTTAAAAACACCTGTTACTTCTACTTTAATAGCCAGTCTTATCCCACTGGTACCTGGAAGCGGAGTGTATTTTACAATGTCTTATTTAGTTGAAAATAAGATAGAAGAAGCTGTAGCAAAGGGAACTGAAACTATTCTTATTACAGTTGCTATTACAGTTGGAATAGTATTAGTTTCTACTTTTTCTCAAATATATTATAAAATAAGGAGATATAATAAAATAAAGAAAAAAATAAATTTGAGAAATTCTGTAAAATTAAAAAAGCAAATAAATAAGTTCTAATAAAAAAAGAAGCTCTGCCAAAATTTTTCTATCAAGCAAGCTTCTTTTTTATATTTTAATTAAACTCTATATTGAATATAAAAAACCCTCTCTCCTTTTCAAATTTCATACTATATTTGAGCTGAAGAAGTTCTAAAATATTTTTTACAATAGAAAGCCCTAATCCTGTTCCACCATATTTTCTATTTCTTGAAGAATCTATTTTATAAAAAGGCTGAAAAATTTTCTCAAATTTTTCTTCTGAAATATCATCTGCACTATTTGAAATCTTTAAATTTTTATTTTTATAGCTTATTTCTATTATCCCTCTGCAGTCTGTATATGTAATTGCATTAGTTAAAAGATTATTCAATATAATTGAGAGTTTTCCTAAGTCTTCTATAATTATTCCATCTTCCATATTTATAGTAAGACTTATCTTCCTTTCTTCTATATCAAGTCTATACTTATTTAAAATCCCCTCTATAAACTCTTTTATTTTTATCTCTTTTTTTTCTATTTCAAAGAAATTAGCTTCATATCTACGATAAGAATTTAAATCTTTAATCATCTTATTAAGGTGAATACCTTCATCAAACATAACTGAATATATTTTTTCTATTTCTTTAGGATCTCTAATCATTTTATCTTGAAGCATTTCAATATATCCATTTATAATAGCAATAGGAGTTTTAAGTTCATGACTTATTGAATTCATAAGATTTTCATTGGTCTCAAGTTCTTTTTTTAATTGTTTATTTACTGTATTAAGTTCATCTATATTATTTTTTAAGGCCTGTGCCATAGTGTTTATATTTTTCCCAATTCTTGTAAGTTCATCATCACTTTTAAATTCAATAGTTTTTGAAAAATCAAGATTTGATATTTTTTTTGATACTTCCTCTAAAAGTATTATAGGACCTGACATTTTTTTGGAAATAAAATATGCCAGTATAAGTACAACTGGAATAATAAGAAGTGTCACATAAAAATATGCAGATAAAATTATACGGTTTATTACTTCAGGTATTACCATTAATGATGATATCAAAATATATTTCTCTTTATCTACTTTCTTGATAATATATATATTATTTAAAAGATGTGTTTTTTTTACATATCTTACAGCAATTTCATTAATATGCATACTTTCTAAATCAATTTTAAGATCTCTATTATTTAGATATTCAAAAACATAAGTTTTTGGTTTATCAATTGATAAGTCTACAATATCAACTTTTATATTTTCTGTTTGTTCTATTTTTTTCTTATATTCATCTGAAAACGAATTTATATTTACAAATTCAGTTATTTCTTTCAATTCCCTAGCTTTTTCATTTTTAATATAATCATTAACATACAAAGTATGAAATCCATATATTATAAAAAGAGGCATATATGTGACTATAACAAGTATTAAAAATATCTTATAGAAAATCTTCTTCATAAATAATCATATTCCTTTTCTTTATTTTATTTCAAATTTATAACCAACACTTCTTATAGTTTTAATATATTCTCCTCCAATTTTTTTCCTGAGATTTTTTATATGAACATCTATTGTTCTATCATTTCCAACAAAACCATATCCCCATATCTCTGTAAGCATTTTTTCTCTGCTTAAAGCTATATTTTTATTTTTTATAAAGTACATTAGTATTTCATATTCTTTAGGAGCAAGATCTAAATTTTTTCCTTCTTTAGTTACATTATGAGAAACATCATTTATTTTAAGTTTTCCTATTTCTATTTCATTACTATTATTAATAATAGTTTTATTTTTTAAAACTGTCTTTACTCTTGCTAAAAATACTTTATTGCTAAAAGGTTTTGTTATATAGTCGTCTGCTCCTATTTCAAAACCAAATACTTCATCATTCTCATTATCCCTTGCTGTTATGATTATCACTGGAACAGAGCTATATTCTTTTATTTCACGGCATATACTCCACCCATCTTTTTTAGGAAGCATTATATCTAATACTACAAGATCAAAAGGCTTCTCATAAAAAATCTTCATTGCCTCTTCTCCATCAGCTGCTTCTGTTACTTCATATCCCGCTGTCAGCAGATATACCTTTAAAATATTTCTTATTTCTTTCTCATCTTCTACTATCAGAATCTTTTTCACAATTCCTCCATCAACCAAAAAAGTCTTGTTTCCTAATTATATCATATAAAAAAATTATTAAAAAGCTAATACTTGCTATTTTATTTTTAAATAAAATAAAAACCGATTCCTGAATTTCAGCAGAAATCGGTTTTCTTATTAATCATCTTTCATATAATGAAAGTTATTTTATTAGAATGTAGTTGTAAATCCTACTACAGCAACTGGCTGCCATCTCCAATCTTGTGCATCACTTTCATATTTATAACCATTTGTGTATTCTGCTCCTAGAGATACATAAGTTTTAAATGAATCAGTTACATTGTATGAAGTAATTATTTGAGGCCAAGCATATAATCTATATTTTGAATCTTCATATGTTGTTTTATCTGCTGTGACATTAAAGTTATTATCTCTATATTCTCTTGCAAGAACATTTTCTGAATTCCAAGAATATGGATCAAATCCACCTTCAAAATAGAAATCTACATTAAGTTTTCCATTTGAATATAAGTTAGTAGTATTATATAAGTATGCCTCTACATCTACTCCAAAGTTATCATCTACTGTGCTGTTTGTTCCAGTTTTTTGGTCTTTTCCATAGAAATGTTGAGTTGCGTATACATTAAATTCAAATGAGAATCCTAATGGAAATTCGTGCATTGTATATAAGTCTACACCTAATTGATTGTCATAATCATCATTGTTTGCAGCCCAAGTATATCCATATTTTGGAGCTACTACAAAGTCTGTAGTTTTTACAAAATCATTATTGAACATATAGTCAGCAAAATTGAATCTTGCTTGGTATTGTAATTCTTGAGAATCATCATCTTGTCCATTATCTTGATAATGAATTCTTGAAGTAAGGTTTACTTTAGAATCTCCTAAATTTCCATGATTATAGAAATATCTGAATCTTGCTTCTGTTCCATTCATTCCTTTATCTTCATCATTTCCTGTTGAATTCCAGCTGTTATAATCTCTTATTCTGTATTCCAAAGCTTGGTTTTCAGTCATGTTAATTTTACCTTTTAATTCAACTCTTCCATAGTTATTATTTTTTCCATCATTCTTATAGTTCAACTCTTCAGCATCACCATAATATTTATAATGTAAATTTACATAACCATTTGGTCTGAATACTTCAGGTTTATCTCTGTAGACAATAACTTCTTTTTCTACAACTTGTACTGGTGCTTCCTCTGTTACAACTGGAGCAGGTACAATTTCTTTAGCTTGAGCCATTGCTGCTACTGCTAAAAATGCACTAACTAATAATAAAGATTTTTTCATAAAAATACCCCCTGTACTTTTTTATATTAAATTATATATGCCTATTAGCATAATAATAATTTACTTAAGGCAGTTATCATCTGGGAAGTTCATCACTGCCTCACCTTTAAACCAAGAAAAATTAGCACTATAACTTTTTCTTTTATAGTGATAATATAATATGGAATTATGAATAAATTGTGAATGAAATATATTTTTTTATACATATTCTTTCACTATAGCAACATTATAAAAACATAAAATTGGAAAAATAAAATTTTATTTTACCATAATATATCAATATTTTTCTCACTTTGAGAATATATATTATATGAATTTTCTCTTATTTTATATTTAAATAGTACTTACTTTAGTTTCTTATTTTGAGAATGTTTTTCTCACTTTGAGAATTAAATTTTCATTCCCTTTCATAAAAAAGTCATATATATAAACTTTTAGTTTGTTTTTAGAATGTTTTATCCTATTTTTTCATTGGCACAAAAAATGCTTATTTAATATATCAAATCAATAAAAATCTATTGGAGGTTTGTTATGAAGCCTATTATAGTAATAAGTGCATCTTATAATTTAAAAAATTCAGAAAAAAAATATTTTCTTCATGATAGTTATGTTAAAGCTATTAGAGCAGCTGGTGGAATACCTCTTTTAATTCCTATTACAGCTGATGTAGAAGAAATAAAAAAATATATATATATCTGTGATGGTCTTATTCTTCCTGGTGGAGAAGATGTTTCTCCTATATTTTTAAAAGAAAATCCCATTAGAAAAATTGGAATGATATCATTAGAGCGAGATTCATTTGAATTTGAACTCTTAAAAGAAGCTAAAATACAAAATAAACCCGTTTTAGGAATATGTAAAGGATGTCAACTAATTGCTCTGGACAGTGGTGGAAAAATATATCAAGATATATATTCTCAATGTGAACAAACATTTGAACATAGCCAGTCTGAATCCCAATTAAGTGAATTTTTTCATACAGTATTACTAGAAAAAGATAGTTTTTTATATAAAATTTTTGGTAAAGAAAAAATATGGGTTAACTCTTGGCACCATCAAGCAGTGAAATCTGTTGGAAATAAATTAAAAATAATTTCTAAAGCAGAAGATGGAATAATTGAAGGTATTGAATCAACAGAGCAAATGATTTTTGGTGTTCAATGGCATCCAGAACTTTTATTTGAAAAATATCCAGAACAACTACTGATTTACAAGTATTTTATAAAAACATGCAAAAAAAATCTGAATTGATTTAAAATAAATAAGGGAGGATTTTGTTATGGAAATATTGAATGTGGTTGTTGGTTGGTTATGGGGAGCTCCTGCAATTATTTTACTTTTCTCAGTAGGGCTTCTTTATGCTGTAAAAACAAGATTTTTACAATTTAGAAAATTAGGATATATTTTAAAAAAGACTGGAGGAGCTATTTTTCAAAAAAGTTCAGGACATGGTACTCTTTCACCATTTCAAGCTGCAGCTACAGCTATATCAGGAAGTGTTGGAACTGGTAATATGGCTGGTGTTGCTGCTGCGATAGTTTCTGGAGGTCCTGGAGCTGTTTTTTGGATGTGGATTATTGCTCTTCTTGGAATGCTTACAAAATTAGTTGAATGTACTTTAGCTGTTTTCTTTCGTGAAAAAGATGACAAAGGAAATTTCTATGGTGGACCTATGTTTTATATGGTTAAGGGAATAAGTCCAAAATGGAAGCCTATAGCTGTTTTCTTTGCTATAACAATAATAACTGGAGGTCTTGGAACTGCTGCTTTTCTACAGCCATATACAATCGCTGAATCCTTGAAAAATATGTTTGGAATACCTGCATGGATCTCCGTAACAGTAGCTGCTGTTGGCACTGGTATGGTTATTCTTGGAGGATTTAAATCAATAGGACGTTTCTGTGAAAAAATGGGAACTTTTATGTGTGTTATTTATATAGCAGCTGGATTAACTTGTCTTGCATTAAACTTTAGAAATATTCCTGCTGCTTTTGGATTAATATTCAATCATGCTTTTTCAAGTTTTCAGCCAGTAGCTGGTGGTGCATTTGGAATTGCAGTTACTAAAGCTATGAAATTTGGAGCAGCACGTGGTACTTTCTCTAATGAAGCTGGAGCTGGTAGTTCTCCTATGGTTCACTCAACTGCAACAACTGACCATCCTTTTAAACAAGGTATGTGGGGGGCATTTGAAGTATTTGTAGATACTATTTGTGTATGTTCAATGACTGCTTTAGTAATTTTAACAAGTGGTATTGATATTTGGGGAAGTGGTTTAACAGGTATAAATTTAACAATGGCTGCTTTTGAAAGTGCCCTTGGAACAAATGGTATATATCTTGTAGGGTTAAGTTTATGCCTATTTGCTTTTTCATCTATGTGTGGATGGGAATTCGAATATGAAACATCTATTGTATATCTCTTTGGCAACAAACATATAAAATTATGGCGCCTTTTGTGGTTAGTTCCTTCATTTCTTGCATTATTACAAACACATGAAAGTGTATGGGCTGTTGTAGATCTTTGTTCTGGTCTTTGGGTTCTTCCCAATGTAACTGCATTATTATGCTTAAGTGGAGCATTTATGGTAATATATAAAGATTATGAAGATAAATATTTCAATAAAACAAAACCTCTTGGAGGAAAAATAGAATATAATGGAAATTACTTTGATTGTTCAGCTGAACTTACTAATCAGCAAGCATTAGATGAAATAAAAAAATAATTTCAGAATTATAAAATGGCAGATTTAATATCTGCCATCTTGTTATTTTTTATTCTTTTTATAGTGATGCATAACTGCTTTTTTCATAATAATGTCTGTCATTACCTATGATAAATAAAACTGTTCTGTCCTTTATAGAATCTATAACATCTCTCGAAATGGTAGTAGGTATAGCTGGACATCCTTCACTTCTTCCAAGAAATCCATATTTTTCTATAAAATCAGGCTCTGCATAATCTGCTCCATGAACAACTATATTTCTGCTAAGAGCATTTGAATTTATTCCAGCTTCTAACCCCTTTAATCTCAATGAATATCCATTACTTCCAACATATGAATCATTAGTCATATAAAATCCCAATGAACTCATATATGAATTTTTATTATTTGAAAAATTAAGAGCTGAAGTTAATCCAGAATTTTTTCCATGTGTTACATATGTACTGTAGGCAACTTTTCTTTTATTAAGATCCAACACAAAAAATCTTTCAACATTTGATGGTTTTGTATAATCTACTATTGTAAGAAGTCCTTCTCTTTTATCTGGTATCTGCATGTAACCTTTATATGCTTTTCTGAAAATTGTGTACTCAACTTTTTGATTTAAATTTAAATCACTATACATTTTTTTTATATATCCTTCCTCAAGGTTTCTTTCTGCTCCAAAAGACAAAGTGCTAAACAAAGTTAACGCTAACAAAACTTTTTTTATCATAAATATACACTGTCCTCCTAGAAAAATTTTTTATATATAGAAAGTTTACATTGAAATTATATTTTTTTTCCGTTAAAATGTCAATAGAAATAAATATATAGAAAGGAGTTTTTTATGTATTTGAAAAAATTAAAAATTGTCAATTGGCAGTGTATAGAATATACAAAATTAGATTTTGAGAATCTTATGCTTTTTATAGGCCCAGCCAATAATGGAAAATCTAGCATTATGTCTTCTATAATGTTTTTTTTAGGCTATCGTAATTTAAGAACAAAAGATATACGAAATCAAAATATTCCCTTGGAACTAGAAGGGAGTTTTTCTAACTTCTCAAGAAAAACTTTCAAAGAATTAAATAATTATATATACAATAAAGAATTAAAAATAAGAATAATTAAATATCCTAATCGTGAAACTCAATATAAGATAGTTAAAAATAGAGAATGGAGTGAAATAGATTATGAAACATATATAAATATTGTTTCCAATATCCCTATTCTCTTTATTCCACCTTTTGCAGAGCAGGAACAAGCAGAACATTTTATCACTTCTTTTTTAAACATTTTGAAAAAAAGAAATATAGACGAAAAATTTGTATTAAAAGAAATGAAAAATCTCTCTGACACGTTAATGGCTGAATATGTAAGTAAGGGATTATACAGAACATTATTATTTGAATTATTCAGAGCATTAGCTACTGAATCTAAAAAAATTGAAACAAGTATAATAGGAAATACCATGATATTCTTTGAAGAACCTGAATTATATCTTCACCCTCAGGCAGAAAAAGAATTATATGATTGTTTTATTGCTCTCAGCAAATTAGGAGTACAACTATATATTTCTACACACTCAAGTAATTTTATAAGTTTAAAGCATTATAAATCCATATGTATTATAAGAAACAGCAACAATGGTAGCAGAGCTTTTCAATTTAAAGGAAGACTTTTCTCTGGGGATGAAGTAAAATACTTTAATATGAACTATTGGATAAACCCTGATCGAAGTGAACTCTTCTTTGCTAAAAAAGTCATTTTAGTAGAAGGACAAACAGACAAAATCGTTCTTGGATATCTTTCTAAAAAATTAGGAATTTATAAATATGACTATTCTATTCTTGAATGTGGTAGCAAAAGTATCATTCCACAATTTATAAAGCTTTTGAATGCTTTTAAGTTACCATATATTGCTGTTTATGATAAAGATAACCATTTTTGGAGAACTGAATTAGAAATAGAAAATTCAAATATAAAAAATCACTCTATTCAAAAAAGTATCAATTATGACTTTGGTAATTTTATAGAATTTGATAATGATATAGAAGAGGAACTTTATAGTGAAAAAAGAGAAAGAAAAAACTATAAAAACAAACCTTTTAACGCACTTAAAACAGTTTCTGAAGAAAACTATATAGTACCAGTTCAATTAGAACAGAAAATAAGAAAAATATTTAGTTAAAGAAAATATCTTGGGGGGATCATATGGCTAGCTTAATTTTTCGTAAAAAGAAAAAGAAACGTACTTTACCAAAAATTATTTTAATTATTATAATAGGAATCATATTTTTTAAAGTGAAAGTAGATAAAGAAGTTGGAAAAGAATTAGATAGTTTTAATAATGTAAAAATTTATTTTAACGGATTCCCAACAAAATCTTTTGGAAGAAACCTTTCTGAGGATAGTTATAATATTGGAATGAAATATCAATGTGTTGAATTTATAAAAAGATACTATTTTGAATATTATAACCATAAAATGCCTGATACTTATGGAAATGCTAAAGATTTTTATAATGCCGAATTAAAAGATGGAGATATGAATGTTAAAAGAGGATTACTGCAGTTTTCTAATCCTAGTTTCAAAAAACCTTCTGTTGGAGATATAGTAATATTTAAACCATACATTTTAAATCCTTATGGTCATGTTGCTATAATATCTAATGTTGAAGATGATAATATTGAAATTGTTCAACAAAATGTTTGGAAAAAAACTAGAGAAAAATTTAAACTTACTTATGAAAATAATAAGTGGTCTATAAACTCTAAAAGAATTATTGGAAGATTATCTCTTCCTGAATAAACAAAGATTGAGCCTGACAAAATAATTGAGTCAGGCTCTTTTTATTAAAAAACGTTTTATTTTAGTTTTATTTATTTTATTTTTTAACTTTTAATAAGTAAATAGTTCATTTTTTTATTTTTTTATTAAAATTAAAAAAAATAGTTTACTAACCAATATGCCTATTTATCGCTAATTGTAAAGTAGTTTACTTTTAAGTTTATTAAAATATACAAAGAGTTTAAAATTTGATGCTTTTCTATCTATAAATAAAAAAATAAATCTTATATAATTCAAGTATCAAACTCTTATAAAGCTTTAGGAGGTAAAAATTGAAAAGAAATAATAAAATTGCAATTTTAAATCTTTTAATTACAAAGAAAAAAATAACAAGAAATGAGTTAGCTGAAATCTTAGGAATATCAAGAATGGCTGTGAGTAAGCTTGTAAAATCTCTCATAGAAAGAAAATATATTGTTGAAACTGATACTGTTGATACTCCTAAAACAGGCAAAAAACCAAAATATCTCTACATAAATTTAGACAAATTTCAAAATATAATGGCCATTTATTTTGGATTAAGTAGTGTAACTATATCTATTGCAGATATTTATGGAAAAATTTTAACAACAGAATCAATTTCTATTGGCTCTAAAACAGATGTATTAAATACTACACTAAAAAAAGTAAGTGAAATATTAAAAAAATATAAAATTATGCTCATAAGTATAGGAATGAATGGAATAGTTGATTCTTTTAGAGGGATAGCAGAAATCTCTACATATTACCATTGGAAAAATTTGAATTTAAAAGAGATATTTGAAAAAAATTTCAATATAACAACTATAATTGAAAATGGAGTAAATCTTATTGCTTTATCTCAATCTAAAATTTATGAAAACCAAAAAGATTTTGTAATACTTAATATTGAAAACGGCGTTGGTTCCACTATATCAAAGTATGATCCAGTTTCTAATAAAAGAAGCTTTGAACTTAAAGAAATAGGTCATATTCCTTTTGATTATTCTGAATCTTCTCTTTTATGTGTTTGTGGAAATAAAGGATGTCTTGAAACTGTCATGGCTAACTGGAGAATAGAGGAAAAAGTCTACACTAAAACTGGTAAACATTTTTCTTATGACAAAATAATTGAAGAAGCTAACAAGAATAAATCTTTTTTTAGAGATGAGATATTAACTTTATTAAGACCTCTTTCTTATATAATTTTATGGATAAACAATCTTATAACGCCTGAAAAAATTATTATCACAGGTAAAATTACATTTATTGATGATTTCTTTTGGAAAGAACTAAAAAGAATATTAAAAAATAATTCTCTGGATAAAACAAAAGAAATAATTATAGAGAGATCTGATTATAATGATAACCTGATAATAAAAGGAGCGATCCAATATGGAATTGAAAATATAACAAATTCACTATTCTTTGAAAGTATGTTTAAAGGAGAAAGTAATGAATAATAAACCTAATATTATTTTAATAACTGCTGACCAGCTTAGAGCTGATACATTAGGTTATATGAATAAAAAAATAAAAACACCTGTATTAGATTCTCTAGCTGATGAAGGATATATTTTTACAAATTCATTTTGTACAAGTCCAGTGTGTACTCCTTCAAGAGCTGCTATATTCACAGGAAGATACCCAATGAATACAGGAGCATGGAATATTGGTACATGTCTTGATGAAAATGAAACTACTTTAGCAGATATTCTAAAAGTCTATAATTATTATAATGTAGCTGTTGGAAAAATGCATTTAAGACCACAACTTAAAGATTTTAATAATAATTTTGAAGATGTGGATTTCAGAGATAGAAACAGAATAAAAGATAATACTTATTATGGATTTGACAAAACTTTTATAACTGAAGATGATAAACAAGGAAAATATCTAGACTATATAAAAGCAAAAGGATATGATCTTGCTGTTGGTAAAGGCGAAGATGGCATAAATCCCCTTCCAGAAGAAATGAATCAAACTTATTGGATAGGTATGAAAAGTTGCGAGGAAATAATAAATCATGATTTCAAATCTCCTCTTTTTATGTGGACAAGCTTTGTTGATCCTCATCATCCCTTTGATCCCATAGAAAAATTTGCTTCATTATATGAAAATACAATTATTGATAAACCTATTTCAAAAAATTTCCTATGTAATGGAAGACCTGAACATTTGCAAAAACAAGGAAAAAATGGATATTGGCCTGGGGGTGGAGAACAACATAACTTCTCTGATGAAAAAATAGAAGAATTTACAAAATATTATTATGCTATGATTTCTTTTATAGACCAAGAAATAGGAAAAATTCTAAAGTCCTTAGAAGAAAAAAAACAGTTAGATAATACAATAATAATTTTTACAAGTGATCATGGAGAATATATGGGGGATTATGGACTTTTACAAAAGGGTCCATTTATGTATGATAATCTAATCAAAGTTCCATTATTAATCTGGGGTAAGGGAGTTTCAAAGGGAATCTCAGATGCTGTTGTTGAAAATATCGATATTGTTCCTACCATCCTTGAATTAATAGGAAGTAATATTCCTTATGGAATTCAGGGAGAAAGTTTAAATACTTTGATTAAAAATATTTCTTCAGCTAGAAAAAAATCTTCAGCAGTTATTACATATGATGCTAGAGATAGAGGAATTATGATAAAGACATATAGGGATAAAAGATACAAATTAAATTTATTTCTCAATGAAAGTTATGGAGAACTTTATGATTTAAAAAATGATCCTTTAGAGAAAGAAAATTTATTTTTTAATGAAAATTTTAAAGAATTAAAAAGTGATCTTCTATTAAAATTCTGTTATAGAATGATGGAATGTAGTGATCCTTTATCTGAGAGAACTGCCAACTGGTAATTCTCAACATATTATTTAAGGAGGGAATATGGTTTTTACAATAGTAACATTTATATTATTCACTGCTCTTGTAGCTATAATTTCATGGTATTTAACAAAAGATGATAATCTTAATACTGAAAGTGGTTATTTTCTTGGAGGAAGAAGTTTAAGTGCAACAGTTATTGCTGGTTCTATGATGTTGACAAATCTTTCTACAGAGCAGATGGTTGGATTAAATGCTCAGGGATTTAAAAGTGGATTTTCAGTTATTGCTTGGGAATCTGGTGCATCAATTGGTATTGTTATTCTTGCCCTTTATTTTCTTCCAAAATATCTTCAAGGATCAATTACTACTGTTCCTGAATTTTTAGAAGAAAGATATGATAAAACAGTAAGAAATATTGTCAGTATATTTTTTCTGCTCACATTAGGAGTAGCATTTCTTCCTACTGTACTTTATTCTGGTTCTATTGCAATGATGAGATTATTTAATATCCCTGAACTGCTTAATATTTCTCCTGAAAGTGCTATTATTCTTTCAGTATGGATGATAGGAATTATTGGAAGTATTTATGCTATATTTGGTGGATTAAAAGCTGTAGCTGTTTCAGATACTGTCAATGGTGTAGGATTAATAATAGGAGGATTAGCTATACCTGTTCTTGGATTTATATATCTAGGTGAAGGAAGTATGATAAAAGGTATTGAATATCTATTTCAACATAATCCAGAAAAACTTAATGCTATTGGTTCAAAAGATTCTCAAGCTCCATTTGGTGCAGCAATTACTGGAATGAGAATCATGGCTGTCTATTATTGGTGTACAAATCAAGCTATAATTCAAAGAGCTTTAGGAGCAAAATCCCTGAAAGAAGGGCAGAAAGGTGTTCTTTTAACAGCTTTTCTGAAAATAATAGTCGCACCTTTAATACTTGTTGTTCCTGGAATCATTGCCTACAATATTTATGGCAATCAAATTAGTGGAGATATTGTATACCCTGTATTAGTTAATAAACTTCTTCCCAGCAAATTATCTGGTTTCTTTGGAGCAGTCTTATTTGGAGCAGTTTTGAGTTCTTTTAACTCCGCCTTAAATTCAGCTTCAACTATATTTAGTTTAAATATTTATAAACCATTATTCAATCCAAATATTTCAGAAAAAAATCTTATAAAAGTAAGCAAATACTTTGGTACTGTTTTAGCTGTTTTTTCAATGATTGTGGCTCCATTTATCTCAAAATCATCAGGAGGACTGTTTGAATTTATTCAAAAAGTTGCTGGACTTTTTAGTGTTCCTATTGCAATAATTGTATTAGTTGGTATATTTTCTAAAAAAACCAGTGCTCTAGCTGCTAAAGTTTCTATGGGCTTCTTTGTCATTGTTTATGGATATACACAATTTATCAGCCCTGTAAAAATACATTTTCTATATGTAATAGCAATTCTATTTGTTATTTGTCTTTTCCTAATGTATATTGTTGATAAAATTATTCCTCCTAAAAAGGAATATTCTCTTCCTATTAGATACGAGGTATCTGTTGAACCTTGGGAATATAGATATACAGTATCTGTAATGCTAATGTCTCTTCTAGTTTGGATATATGTTGTATTTTCAAAAATAGGTTTGCTTTCTCAAAGTGAAAATCTAAAGGGACGAATAGGAATAATAACATTTATATTTATTGTTTTAACTTATATTATCTGTATTTTTACTCGAAAAGTAGAAAAGAAAAATTAATTAAATTTTAATTAATAAAAAAAGAAGCTAACCTAGAAGTTAAAGTAAAATTTTTAAACTTACTTTTTTCTCTTAATTAGCTTCTTTTTTGCATAATTATTTAAATTCTTTTTCTAAGCATATCCAATTCATTTAATTCAGTATCTATAGTTATCTTAACAAATGAGTTAGGATTTGCTGCCTCTACCTCTTCTCCCTCTTTTCCTCTTGTAATAAGAGTCATTTTAGGAAGAGTTATCTCTCTTACATTTATTCCTGGACTTACAACTTCCAGCTTTTCTCCAACTTCTAATCTATTTCTTATAGCAAGAATATATTCATTTTCAGAAAGTTTTTTTTCTACTTTTGCCACTAATTGATGCGACTGGCTGTATGAATTTCTATCATTATAATTTTGTCCATCTACTCCTGGTCTTCCCATATAAAATCCATCTGTATACGATCTATGAGAAACAGATTCTAACTCTTCCAACCATTTAGGATTGAATTTATAGTTTCCAGAATAATAACTGTCTATAGCATCTCTATATACTTTTACACAATTAGCTACATAGTATATTCCTTTCATTCTTCCTTCTATTTTAAGTGAATCCACTCCAATATCAAGAATTTTATCTATAAATTCTATTGTGCATAAATCTTTTGAGTTAAATATATATGTTCCATGATCATCTTCAAATACAGGCATATATTCTCCAGGTCTTGTTTCTTCAACAAGAGAATATTTCCATCTGCAAGATTGAGCACAATCTCCTCTATTAGCATCTCTTCCTGTCATATAGTTGCTCAGTAGACATCTTCCAGATATTGACATACACATAGCTCCATGGATAAATACTTCAAGTTCTATATCAGGTACTTTAGCTCTTATCTCTGCTATGTTATCTAAAGATATTTCTCTTGCCAATACTACTCTTTTTGCTCCAAGATCTCTCCACATTTGTACAGAACGCCAGTTTGTATTACTTGCCTGAGTACTTACACTGATACGAAGATTTGTATTCTCTCTTACTATTTGAAATACTCCTAAATCAGCAACTATTACTCCATCTATTCCAATTTTTTCTAAAAATTTTACATAGTCAGGCAAAAGATCCAATTCATCATTATGTGGTATTATATTTAAAGTAACATATACTTTTTTTCCTAAATTATGTGCATAAGATACAGCTTCTTCTAATTCTTCATCAGAAAAATTGCTGCTCCCTGCTCTTAGGTTAAACATTTTTCCTCCTAAGAACACTGCATCAGCTCCATAATGGATAGCCATTTTAAACTTCTCCATATTTCCTACTGGAGCTAGTAATTCTACTTTTTTCACTTTATCATTCCTCTCTCAATTATTCTACTTTATTTGTATAATCCGTAAACTTTGTAAGTTCATGGAAAAATCTCAATTTAACTGTCCCTGTTGGACCATTTCTATGTTTACCAATGATTACTTCTGTTATACCTTTATCATCTGTTTCTTCATTATAGTAATCATCTCTATACAAAAACATTACCATATCAGCATCCTGCTCTATGGCTCCAGACTCTCTCAAATCTGAAAGCATAGGTCTTCTGTCTGCTCTTTGTTCTGTAGCCCGTGACAACTGTGAAAGAGCTATAATAGGTACATCAAGCTCTCTGGCTATTCCTTTAAGTGATCTTGAGATATCTGATATCTCCTGTTGTCTATTTTCTGTTTTTCCACTGCTTCCTTTTATCAGCTGTAAGTAATCAATAAGTATCATATCTAATTTCCCTGCAGCTTTTAATCTTCTGGCAATAGCTCTTATTTCAAGTACCCCTAAATTAGGTACATCTGCTATATTTATTTCTGTATTAGAAAGTTTTCCACTGGCTATTCCTAGTCTTCCCCAGTCTTCTGGTGCTAGGAATCCTGTTTTTATTTTTTGAAGACCTACTCCTGCTTCTACAGCAAGAAGTCTTTGAAGCAACTGAGAACTTGACATCTCCATACTGAATAGAAGTACTGCTTTCTCACTTTTTAATGCTGCATTAAGAGCAAGGTTAAGTGCAAAGGCAGTTTTTCCCATTGCTGGTCTGGCTGCAAGTATTACAAGGTCAGATGGCTGAAATCCACTTGTCATCTGATCAAAGTCTGTAAATCCTGACGAAATACCAATTGTAGTTCCTTTATTTGCATATACTTTTTCAAGTCTGAGAAATTCATCTGACATAGCATCTCTTATTTTCACTAAATCTTTTGATTCGCTGTTTTCTGATATCTTAAATATCATTCCCTCTGCTCTATCTAAAATACTTTCAGCTTCTTCATAACCACTGTATGTCATCTCTACTATCTTAGTTCCAACATCTCCCAATCTTCTTAATATAGCTTTTTCTTTAACTATTTTTGCATAAGCAGTGATATTAGCAGCAGTAGGAACCTCTTCTACTATATCATAGAATATCTGTTCCCCTCCTACTTCATCAAATTTTTCATTTTTTCTCAATCTATTCATTACTACAAGAGGATCAAGAGGCTCTCCTTTATTGTAAATTTCTCTCATAGTTTCATAGATTATTTTATGAGCATTTTTATAAAAATCATCAGGAGAAAGTATCTCTATTATATCACCAAATACATCTTGTTTAAGGAATATACCTCCTAAAACAGACCTTTCAGCCTCTAGGTCGCTTGGAATTTTTCTCAAATTTTCAATTTCTGGCATTTTTTCTCCTTATTTTAACAAAAAAATTATTGAGCTTTTGCTATAATTTTAACTTCAGCTTTTACATCAGTATGAAGTTTTATAACTGCAGTATGTTCACCTAAACTTTTTATATTGCATTCTATTTTTTTTCTATCAATAGCTACTCCAAAAATTTGTTCTATTGCTGCTGCAACTTCTTTATTTGTAATAGCTCCAAATAGTTTCCCATTTTCTCCAATTTTTACTCCAATTTCTATTTTTTTAGATTCAAGCTGTTTTTTCAATTCAATTGATTTTTCTTTATCTTCTTGAAGTTTCTTTTCTTCTCTTTTTTTTCTGTTTTCTATTTTTTTTAATTCTTCTTCAGTTGCTATCATACCTTTTTTATTTTTTATAAGAAAGTTATGTGCATACCCATCAGAAACTGTTATTAAATCTCCTTTTCTTCCTTGCCCTGCTACATCTTGAGTCAGTATAACTTGTATTTTTGCCATTTGATTTTCCTCCAATTATTTTTTTTCATTAAATAATACTTTATCTATCTTAAACCCTGAAACTACCCCAATCACAAAAGTTAGGAATGGGAACATTACAGAGGTAAAAATTGCTATAAAACTATTTAAAATTCTTATTTTTAATATTTTATTTAATGCTGTATAAATACTTTTTAATCCAAAGAATATAAATATTACTTTTCCTATTTCCATTAAATTATTTATATAAAAATTATCTATTTTAAATATTTTTGCTGCAAAAAATGTTGTTATATAAATTAGTACCCATCCATATGAAATTTCCCAGTTTTCATAATTTTTCTTATCTAAAGAAAAATATGTCATAAATGAACATAGCATTGAATAAGTAAATATAAGCCATAATGAATTTAATTTTATTTCTTTAAATATCACCTGAACATCTTCCATACTAAAATTTGTTCTCTGTTGATACATCTCCATTATTGTTCCTATATTAGCATCTATATCTTTTTTAACAAGGAAAAATATCCCCACCATAAATGCTGTTACCACCACTGCAGTAATAGTTATCCTGTCAAATTTCTTTACAGAATAGTTTATTTTTTCAAAATAATAATAAAAAAGTTCTATTACTATAAAAAATCCTATGTATATACTTAAAAGCATGGGGTTCATCAATATTATAAGCATAATGGCAATAATATTGATCAATACTTTTTGTCTAAAATCTAATTCTCTCATTTTTTTTATCTTATAAACTGGCAATAAGAAACTAAATATTGGCATCATAAGAGAAATCATAAATAATGCTGCTACTGCCATTCCATGAACTACAAACATTTTTCCCCCTGTTTTTATTGGTGTTTATCTCATAATCTCTCCACCAAAAAAATCTACTATTTTTTTAGTAAAATCATTTTCACCCTTGCTGATTTCTCTCTTTTTACCAACAAGTATATATTTTACTTTTATTTTTGGATTGATTATTTTCTTTACTACTTCTAAAAATACATCATCATAAGTACTTGTTTCCATTTGCTCTTTAGCAAAAGAATTTTCGCTTTCAAATCCAATAAATAATGTATCTCCCTCAATTTTATATGGCTTAGCACTTATTAAAAATGCCCCCAATGTTATTTTTTCTTTTTTAGCTTCTTCAACTATATCTTTCCACTGACTTATTACATATTCCAGTGTTATTCCTGAAAGATCAATAGTTTCTTCTGTACTTGAACTATTTTGATGTACTGTCACTGGTTTTTCAATTATTTTTTCTACTACTCTCTCTTGAACCACTGTAGCTTTAGTACTTAAAAGATTATTAATAACTACATAGCCAACCATTCTTTTATCTTCTTCATATTTAAATTTATTCAAAGAATCATAGACAGCTCCAATTATTTTTAATCCTTTATCTACTTCCAATTCTGATCTGCTCATAAGAGTTTTGCAATATTTAGCAAAATCCTTAAAGAAAAGTTCAATTTCCAAAGATTCACTCCAAAATTCATCAAGCATTTTTACAAGCTCTCTGTATTTTTTTTCTATGACATTATCTAAAAATTCCTTCATTTGCTTTACAGGAGTTACCCCAAGAACCTTTTCACATTTCTCTAAAGTTATCTCTTCATCTAAACAAGTTATCATAAGTCTTTCCAGTATAGAAGTAGCATCTCTCATACTTCCACCAGAATTTTCATAAATCAAATCAAGTACATCATCTGGTACAGAAACTCCTTCATTTTTAGATATTTCTCCAAGTTTTTCTTTCATTTCAGCTGGAGATAAAGTTTTAAAGTCATATCTCTGACATCTTGAAATGATAGTTGGAAGTATTTTATCTGCCTCTGTTGTTGCCAATATAAATATTACATGTTCAGGAGGTTCTTCCAATGTTTTCAAAAGAGCATTAAATGCTTCTTTTGTCAGCATATGTACCTCATCTATAATATATATTTTTTTCCTTCCTTTTGAAGGCTGGTAATTTATTTTTTCTTTCAATTGTCTGATTTCATCTATTCCTCTGTTAGAAGCAGCATCAATTTCAATCATGTCCATAAAACTTCCATCATTTATTGACAAACAATTTTCACATTTATTACAAGGTTCATCAGTAACACCATTTTCCAGGCAATTGACCCCTTTAGCTATTAGTCTGGCTATTGTAGTTTTCCCCACACCTCTAGGACCTGTAAAAAGATATGCATGGGAAGTTTTGCCATTTCTCAATGATGCTTTCAGAGTTTTTACTATTTCCTTTTGCCCTGCTATCTCTTCAAAATTTTTAGGTCTATATTTTCTATATAATGTTATATGCATTTCATCCTACTCCAAACCATAATTACTCATTTTTGTTCTTAAAGTATTTCTTGTTATCCCAAGTATTTCTGCTGTTTCTACTTTTTTTCCATTAGTCATTTCCAATACCTGATGGATAAGTTCTTTCTCTACTTTTGAAATGATATTCCCATAATAACCTTTCTGATTACCAGTTTTATACACTTCCATCTCTACCTTTACCCATTCTTTGAGAGCACTTGTCTGTGCATCTCCTTTTCTTTTTGTAACTTTTGTTCCCAACACATTACTTGGCAGGTCTTCTATAAGTATAGAGCCCCCTCTGCATAATGCCACAGCAGATTTAACTGCATTTTTAAGTTCATTAACATTTCCAGGCCAGTCATATCTTAATATTTTTTTCAAAGCCGGCTTACTTACACCTTTTACATTTTTATGAAGTTCTTCATTACATTCTATTAAATAATGGTCTATTATTAAAGGTATATCATCCTTTCTTTCTCTCAATGGTGGAATATTTACTTCAAGAACTTTTAATTTTCTGTATAGTTCATCAATAAATCTGCCTTGATTTATAAGTTCTTCAAGATTTTCACATGTACTGGCTACTACTCTCAAATCAATTTTTATAGGTTCTGCTCCTCCCATTCTAAAAAACTCTCCTTCTTCTAAAAAATAGAGTATTTTAGATTGTAAATCTAAGCTCAGTGATTCTACATTTCCTAAATGGAGTGTTCCCCCATTAGCTTTTTCAAGATCTCCTATTTGAGAAAAAACAGCTCCTGTAAATGCTCCTTTTTCATATCCAAACATCTTTCTTTCTAATAACTCATTCTGAAAAGAAGTACAGTTAATACTTATAAGAGGCTCATTTGACCAATCACTAAATTGATGAATAGACTTTGCTACACTTGTTTTTCCAGTTCCCTTTTCTCCCACTACTAAAACAGGTACTCTGCTACTTGCAACTTTCCCTATCATCTTGTAAAGTTCTACTATTTCTTTTGTCTGTCCTATGAGTTTATCTCCAGAACTCTTATGTTTATCCACTCTTTCAGCCAATAATTTATAATCTTTTACAGATTTTTCTATTATTTTTATAACAGTATTATTGTCTACTGGTTTTAGTATATAATCATATGCTCCAGCCTTTACACTCCCTGCAACCACTTTTAAATTAGAAGTTTCTCCAAGAATTATTATAACACCTTTTTTTTGATATTCTCCCACTTTTTTTACTAAATTAATAAGAGCTTCTTCCTGAAGATTTCTTTCTTCTATAACTATAGTTTCATACTTTTTATTTTTTAAATATTCTATAAAATCAGTTATATTTTCTGCAAAAGTTAATTCATTTTCAAAATTATTTTCTAATTCCTCTTTTAAACTTTTATCTAATCTAAACCCTAGAAGAATCAAACCATCCACCTCACAAATTAATTTTTTCCTCTTAATGTAAAGTTATATTCCAGTATAACATCGCCTTTTACGTTCATTCCATTTTTACTCAAATATATTTTCCAAGTTCTTCCTATCTCTTCTATAGCACTATTGATTTCTGGAACTCCACTTCCTTTTTCAAGGAATAAAGAATTTACATTTCCATTTTCATCAATATTCATTCTTATCTTTACTGTTCCATGAAGTCCTCTTAGCTGAGCACTTTCAGGATATACAGGTTCCCTGTTGGTATTATCCCATCTAGCAACAATATTTCCATCTTCTGTTCCAAGCCTATATCCACTTGGCAAACCTTCTACATCTCCATCTGCTTTCAATATTCTTTCAAATTCCAAGTCTTTTCCCTCTTCTGAGTTAAAGGCAAGCTTTCCATCTTCCTCAACTAAGAATTGTTCCTTTCCCTGGATATTCATATCTGAATCAGATGCTAAATCTAGTTTTTCTCCAACAAGATTATCTTTTGAAATTACCCCTTGTTTATCATCAGTTTGCCTTTTAGGAATTGTTTTTACTTTTTCTCTAACAACAGAATGGCTTATGTCATTTATTCCAGATAAAACATCTATTTCAGGACCAGATATAGATTTAGCTATATCACTTAAAGTTGGCTTCTTTTCAGGTTCTTTTGCTTTTACCTGAGTGGTAGGTTCTTTTTTTACTGTACTTTCTTTCTTGACCTGAGTTTCAACTTTTTCTGTCTTTTTTCTAGTTTCAGCTGTCAGATTTTTAGTTTTAGAGTTAGTATTTTTAGTTCCTTCCATCTTTATTCTGCTGTTATTATCATAAGAAACTAATCCAACTTTAATTTTTTTATCTACTATAGTTTCCACTGAAAGACCAGGTATAAGCAGTATGATAAGCAGGTTTAGAAGTATAGAAAGACCAAAGCTTACATAATCAACTCTTTTCATAATTCTCTCCTTATTTATTTACTGCTTGCTGTATCTATATCCAGCGAGGCTGCTCCTGCTTCTTTAGAAATAGTCATTATTTCTACTATAAATCCATAATCTAGACTTTTATCAGCACTTATTACTATATTTTTTTCCTCAGATTCCTTCAGTTTATTTTCAAGTTCTGCTTTTAAGTTATTCTTATTAACTTTAACTTTCTGATTTTTACCTTTATCTTTAAAATTCAAGACAATTTCTTTATTTTTATTTATTGCAACTTGTATTTCTTTTATATTCTTTATCTCTCTGATCGTAGACTGCGGCAGGTCTATTTTGATCCCACTGTTAATATCTTCAAAAGTAGTTGCAACCAGAAAAAATATTAATAAAAGAAACACAACATCAATAAGGGGAGTTATTTCTAATGCTAATTCTCCCTTTCCACGTCTTTTTGTTCTTTCAATTTTCATAATTTCTCCTATCTTCTGAAGTAGTTTATCAATTCTGTACTAGTTTTTTCCATATCATTTATTGTTTCATCTATTTTTTTATTAAAATAATTATAGAAAATAGTAGCAGGAATGGCTACAAAAAGTCCTCCAGCAGTAGTAAATAATGCTTCTGATATACCTTTTGCCAAAACAGAAGCATCTCCTGTTCCATGGACAGATACTGCCTGAAATGCCTTAATCATTCCTGTAACAGTTCCTAATAGTCCTAATAAAGGAGTTATATGAGCAACTAATGAAAGCATCCACATGTGTTTTTCTAAAAGAGGTACCTGTGCCATTGCACTTTCTTTTCCCTTTTCTTCCAACATTACAGGATCCTTACTGTTGCTTTTATAATATTGTATTAATATATCTTTTAAAACTCTAGCTGCTGAAGCTTTTTGATTATTAAGTAAAACTATTGCTTCCTTTACAGACCCTTTTTCTATAAGCTGTCTAAGTTCTGGATTTATTTTATTGAAACTATCTCTCTCACTTAATTTAAAATAAATAAATCTCTCTATTACTACTGCCAGTCCTATGATAGACATAGCTAAAATAAAATACATTAGAATTCCACCATTTTTAATCCAATACATATCTATTTCTCCTTTATACTCTCTTATGTAAATTTAATTAAAGTGCTATAATTAAAACTACTACTCCTAATGCTCCTATTACATATTTAAGGAATGATTTTTTCTCCACTCCTTGTGATAACTCATCTTCTAAAGCTGATTTCTCATTTTGAACTACTTTTATTTTTTGTTGTTGATTTTTAAGATTTTCTCCTGATAACTCAACTGAGCCAGAATCAATTTTTTGTCCTTTCAGCAACATTTCTTTCGTTTCTATCTCTTTCATTTCAAGCTGTTCTTTGTTTACACCAGTTACTTCTTTGTCTATTGCAGTCACACTGTCTTCTGCACTCACTACAAGGGCACTTAATAAAAATAAAGATACTACTAATTTTTTCATTTATTTTCCTCCTCTTTAAAAAAATCTGCATATTTTTCTGCTTTTTTAGCATTGATTGCTTTTAATTCTAAATAATATTTTTTACCATCTACTTTATTTTCAGCTTTTAAAGCAAAATAGATCATTTTTTCAAGAACAAATTCTTTGTATATAAGTTTTTTATCAAGAGCATAAAGTTCTCTATACAATGTTTCTGCATCTTTTTCTTTTCCCATTTTTTCACTTAACTGGGCTGCTTTTAATTTTGATACTTGAGAATACTTTCCATCATACATTACATATCCTTTTGTATAACCTCTCAAGGCTTCTTCATTTTTCTTTTCTATTTCATCAATAGATGCTATTTGGAACAATACAAGATCTTTATAGATACTATTCTCCATATTATTTACCTGTTCATAGTATTCTCTTGCTTTTTTATAATTCTTTTCAGCAAATAATTTAGAAGCTATATTTACAGAAGCATAATCTTTATATTTGCTACTTTCTAAAAGTTTTTCATATTCTTTCATTGCAGCTTCTTTGTTATTCTGTTTCTCATAAATAAGAGAATTATAATAATTTTTAGTGTCTATATTTGTAATATTCTCTATGTATTTTTTAGCTTCCTCTATATTATTTTTACTTAAATGAATATCTAATATTTTAGAAGCTGTGCTTTCTTTAACTACTTTATCCTCTGAAGTTGAAAGAAGTTCTTTATAATTTTCTAGTGCTTTATCATTATTATTTCCACTTTCATATACTTCTCCTGATAATATAAGAAGATTATCTCTCATTTTACTTCCAGGATATTTTGCAAGAAATGTCTCCTTCTCTTTTTCAAAAGTTTCATTCTCTCCTAAATTAATTAAAGTAGTGAGATACCAATAGTATGCTTTTTCTCCATACTGTCCATCTCCATATTGTTCTGCAACAAGTTTATATTCCTCTTTAGCTTTTTCAAAGTTTTTTTCAGCATAATAAGTATCTGCTATTTGAAATTTTCCATAAGCTTCAAATTCAGGAGTTGTAGAAAGTTTATTATAATACTCTCTGCTTTTTTCAAAATTATCTATTCTAAAATAACTGATAGCTAATTTATCCATTATTTCATTTTTTCCTTCTGGATTCTCTAATGTAAGATACTCTTCTCCATATTTTATAGCATCTTCATATTTTCCCCACAAGAAATAATTTCTCATCTTATTAAACTTCACCTTTGTCAGAAGTGCTGCATCAGAAGTTGTATCTGCTTCCAATTGGTTAAAAGCTGTATCTGCCTCTTCATATCTTCCCATTCCTACAAAAGCTATTCCCTTCAAATATATGTTATCTTTTGTATTTTCTGTCCCTTCATCATTAAGATATGTAAGCATTTCATCATATCTCTGTTCACTTAACAGTGAAACAATAAGATTGTTTAAAATACTGAAATCCCTATCTGAAGCCAAAAATTCTTTATATACATCTATTGCTTCTGATACTTTATTTCTTTTATAGTATGCTTCTCCTACAGAAAAATATATATTTCTTTTATATTCTTTATCATCTGGATATTTAGTCTTATACTCATTGAATCTTTTTGCAATATCATCAATATCTCCAACTTTATTATCTATAACTATTATTCTGTAAAGATTTTCTTTATTAGAATTTCTTGCATAAAGCCTTCCATAATAATCTTTTGAAAGAGCATATTCTCCAATTTCATAAGCTGAATTGGCTATCATTAAGTTAATGTTATCAGTATCTTGCTGATTTACAACAACTCTTTTTACTTCATCTCTATTTCTTACTATTTTCTTATAGTTTTTTAATCTGTAATCAATCGCGAATATATAATATATAGACTGATTATAATAAGTAGTATTTCTTAATCCTTCAAAATATTTTTGAGCTTCTTTTAATCTGTTTAATTTATATAGTGAAAATCCATATCCATACATAAGTTTTGGATCATTTGGTGTATTAGTTTTTGAATAATAACTTACAGCTTTTTCATATTCTCCTCTTGTAGCATAAAGATCTCCTATCATTCTCATTGCTTCTCCATACTCTTTAGTATTTTCAAGCATAGCAAGATATTTCTGCATAGAGTTGACATCGCCTCTATTGCTATATATCTCTATTAAGCTCAATATAGACTTTTTCCCATATGAACTCGTCTTATCTTTATTTGTAACTTTTTGAAAATATGTTACTGCATCTTCTGTTGAATTTAATTTATAATAAGCTGAACCATATAAATAATTCAAAAGAGATTGATTTTTATTTTTATCTTTTCCATTTGAATATTCATTTAAAAATATAAGAGTTCTCTTATAGTCTGCTTTATTATATGATGACATTGCCATACTCAAAACAGCTTCACTGTAATACTTTTTATTCAGTTGTATAACTCTTTGAAATAACTCTTCTGCTTTTGGATAATTTTCTTTAGCTAAATAAGTCATTCCTGAATCATACAATGCTCTTTCATAAAAATCTCCATTTTTATCTAAAGCTTCCATATAAAAGTCACTATTTTGTACATCTCCTAATGCAGTATAACTTTTCATAAGATAAAAATTAATCTCATCTTTTTCTTTTGCTTTTATATCATTATTCATTAAAATGATTTTAAAGTACTTTATAGCATTGTTATAATCTTCCTGAAGAAAGTATGTTTTTGCTATTCTATCTTGAATATTTCTTGTATATCTAGAATCAGGGTATCTTTTTAAAAAGCTCACAGACTCTGTTATGGCCATTGAGAATTTTTTCTGTTTATAAAGTTCATCCAGAAATGCAATATCTTCTCTCTCTGAGGCAGCTAAAATGATATTCGTGCTTAATAATAATGCAAGTATCAAGTGTATCTTTTTCACATTTCTCCTCCTTGAGTTTTGTATATTTCTTTTAAAAAACTCCTTATTTTTTCACTAGAAACAGTTGTATCAATACATGGTTCATTTAAAATTTTATTAAAAATCCCATAAACTTTTACAGGAAATGCATCATGTATTCCTGACATAAGATCTCTTTTACATGCTACTGCTGCTACTAAATCTGGTTTTAATTCCTTTATATGTTTCCTTGCAAGAGTTCCACCAGTAGCTATTCTCACCTCTATTGGAAATTCTTTTTTCATGCTCAAAAGTTCACCTATTACACATTGTCCACAATTCTTACAATTTTCTATATTGGAAGTTACTTTATAAGGACATGTATATTTTTGAACACAATGAGGAAGTAGAATCAACAATTTTTTTATATCCTTTTCTTTCAAAGAAGCCATTACTTTCTTATTATTGTAATTTAAAAACTTTACAGCTATATTATTTATCTCTATTTCTTTCTTTTTTCTATCTACAAATAAAAATAGCAGATAGTAAAAATCATATACTATTTTTCTAAAAAAATTACTGCTCATCTTTTTACCTCTTCAAAATTATTAAGGAAATTATATCATATTTAAATCTATATTTCAAACAATCAAAAATTAATCATTAAGAAAAAATAGAGCTAATATTTCCTATTAGCTCCCATTTAAAATTAATCTTTTAATGCCAATGGCATTACTATGTAAAGATAATTATTATCATTTTCTTTTTTTATTTTAACTGAACTATTTGAACTGATGAAATTAAGCATAATATTACTTTCTTTATTCAAGTTTTGGATAAAATCAGACAGAAATTTAGCATTAAGAGAAATTTTTATCCTATCTCCTTCATATTCTACTTCCAACTGTTCATTTATCTTTGCAATATCATTTACTCCATTTACTTTAAGATCTTTTCCTTCCAGTTCAAATGTTGCTCCATATTTTGATTCTGCATTATTTCTTACAAATATTATTATTCTTCTGAGAACTTTTAAAAATTTTTCACTATTTATAATAAGAGTTTTATTATAAGTATCATTTCCTAATATTCCTTTATAGTTAGGAAATGCTAAATCAATAACTCTACTTATTATAAGGGTATCTTCTAGTTTAAAATATACCTGCTTATTATAAAAATAGAATTTTATTTCTGTTTCTTCTATGCTTCTCAAAAGTTTAGCTAAAGCTTCAACTGTATTTAAAGGTATACTTACTCCAAGTTTGTCATTTACTTTTTCTAACTCTTTTTCTAAAAAAACAAGTCTGTAAGTATCAGTGGTTATAAATTTCAAATTATTTTCTTCACTTTCTAATCTTACACAATTTATAGAAAGATTATCACTTGAACTAGAAGCAGCAAATTTTACTTTTTCAAATATATCCGCCAATTCTACACTGTTCATTTTAAACTCTTCCTGTCTTTGAAAGAAATCAGCTTCGACAAGTATTTTAGGAAAATCTTCTGCTTCCATAAGAGAAAATTCAGAAGAAGAATCAGAACTCTCTATGAAAAGATTATTATCTCTTACACTTAAAGTCACAATTTCATCTTTTATTTCTCTTAAATACTCATCTACCAATTGATGTTGGAATACTATTTTTCCCTCTTCTGCTATCTCTTCACATCTCATTTCAGTTGTAATAGTAGTTTCAAGATTAGTTCCGCAAAAAAATAGATTTTCTCCTCTTGTTTCTATGTAAGCACAAGAAATTATAGGTTTTATTTTATTCTCGTTTATAGCTTTTTCAACTATTTTTAATCTTTTTAAAAAATCTTGTCTTTTTAATTTTACAATCACTTTTTTTCCTCCTGTTTAAGCTCCTAAAAAAGATCCCCTTTTAATTCCTTAGTGTATTTTGATCTAAGCTTTTGTAAAGTTTTTTTCTCTATCTGTCTTACTCTCTCTCTTGTTATATTAAGAGTATTTCCAATTTCTTCTAAAGTATGTATTTCATACCCATCTAAACCATATCTTAATTTTAATATTTCTTTTTCCCGTTCTTCTAGTTGATTAACCATATCCCTTACTTGCTTTCTTCCCATTTCATTAAAAATTTCTTCTTCCATAGAACAATCTTCCTGTTGAGCTAGAGTATCCTCCAAATAGATATCATCTCCTATCTGTGTGCTCAAAGACATTGGATCTTGGAAATCCATTATTATATCCTGCACTTTATCAGCTTCAATGTTCAATTCCATTGCTATCTCTTCCACTGATGGATAATTCCCTTCATCCTTTAATCTTGACATAACATAACGATTTACTTTATTTAACAGGTCATACTTATATGACGGAATTCTTATTTCTCTTCCTTTTACTATAACAGCCTTACTTATAGATTGTTTAATCCACCACACTGCATATGTTGAAAATCTAAATCCTTTTGTAATATCAAATTTTTCTATTGCATAAATAAGCCCTAAATTTCCTTCACTGATTAAATCTATAAAACTCAATCCTTTGTTTATATATCCTTTTGCAATATTAACAACTAATCTGAGATTAGATAAAATCAGCTGATTTTTAGCCTCTTCATCTCCAGCTTTAGCTTTAATTAAAAGGGTTAATTCCTCATCTTTATCTAATATTTTATATTTTCTTATATCTGCTAAATAAAGTGAAATAAGATCCTTCTCTATCATTGCCATTCCCCGCTTTTGTCAATTTTATTTTAGTAAAATTCCTCTTTCAAAGTTCTCTCCATAAGTTCTTCTACCATATTTCCAGCATTTGCATTTTTATATATAATATTGTATGTAGCTTCTAATATCGGCATTGAGATATTTAGTTTTTGAATTTGCTCATACACTGCTTTTACTGTAGGGACACCTTCAGCAACCATAGTCATCTCATTTAAAATAGTTTGTATATCTTGACCTTTTCCTAAACATTCACCAACGTGTCTGTTTCTACTGTGCTTACTTGCACATGTTACTATCAAATCTCCTATTCCACTAAGTCCTGAGAAAGTTATTTCTTTAGCACCACAAGCTTTTCCATATCTTATCATTTCAGCTATTCCTCTAGTTATCAAGGCAGCTTTTGTGTTATCTCCAAATCCCATTCCATCTGCAATTCCAGCTCCTATAGCCAAACAGTTTTTTACTGCAGCACCTAGTTCTACTCCAACCACATCTTCACTCAAATATACTCTAAATACTTTACTGTTAAAAAGTTCCTGTATCTCTGCTGCCTTTTCTTTTTCTCCAGCTGCAACTATAGTTGTTGGTATTCCTATTGCTACCTCTTCTGCATGTGTAGGTCCTGATAAAACCACTATATTTTTATGGAATTTTCCTTTTATTTCATCTTTCATTACTTCTGAAAGTCTCATTCCTGTTGTAACTTCTATTCCTTTTGCAGTATTTACAAGAAGCATATCTTCGGTTAAGTCATTTGAAAATCCTCTTATTACTCCTCTTAATACTTGCGATGGAACTGAAAAGACAACATATTTTATTCCTTCAAGAAGCCCTTCTTTCTCATATGTAACATTTAAATTATCTGGAAATTTTATTCCAGGTAAATATCTTTTATTTTCTCTTTCTTTTTGTATTTCTTCAGCTCTTTCTTTATTGAATTCCCATAAAGTAATATCATAACCTTTTCTAGCTAGTACCAATCCTAAAGCTGTCCCCCAGCTTCCTGCTCCTATGATTACTACTTTTTTCATGCCAATCACTCCTTATTTAAGCTTAAATTTATTTTCTGTTCCTTCCATAAGCCTTTTGATGTTAGTTCTATGTCTATATACTACAAAAACTCCTATTAAAGTAGTCATTATCAGAAGAGGTGTTTTCCCTATTCCATACCCTACTGGACTCAATGCTGTAAGAATTGGTAATGCTATTGCTGCTACAATTGAGCCTAAAGAAATATATCTTGTAAAATAAACCACTAAGATAAAAACTATAAGTAAAGCAAGAGTTACATTTGGTATTAAGAAAAGAAACACTCCCAAACTTGTTGCGACTCCTTTTCCTCCTTTAAAACGAAGAAAAAAAGAAAGTGAATGTCCTACAATAGTTAAAACTCCTATCAGCAACAACATATCTCCAGTTACTCCATATCTGCTGGCTATAAATGGTGGTAGAAATCCTTTCAATGCATCTGCTGCCAATACCATCAGACCATATTTAGGTCCCAGTACTCTATATGCATTTGTAGCTCCTGGATTTTTGCTTCCATGTTCTCTTATATCTATTTTTTTAAAATATTTTCCAATCCAGACACCATTTGGAAGTGCACCCATTACATAACCTAAAATTAAAAATAATATTTCTTTCATAATTTCTCTCCTATGTTTATATCTCTTCTGCATTGTACAGACTTCTATTAATTTTTAAATAGATTTTTTCTTATCTTAAATTATATCATATAAAAAAAGAAGTATAAAGCTAGAATTCAAAATTCTCTATATTTTGTACATAAAACTTCATTCTATCAAAGTTTTTAATCTTTATATTATACAAATTTATTTCAATAAAAGTCAGCTGTATATTTAATTTAAAAATATAATTAAACATATAAAAAATAGCTGCCCGTAAGCAGCCATTTTATATATTTAACTATTTTCCTTTTTTCTTAGATTTTGCAGCTTTTTTCTCAACAACTGGATTCATTTTTTCTAATAAATTTTTTCCAGCTCTAAATTTAGCAACTTTTTTAGCTTCTACTTTCATAGGTTTTTTAGTTTGTGGATTAACACAAGTTCTAGCAGCTCTTTCAGCAGCTTCGAATTTTCCAAATCCTATAAATGACACATTTTCACCTTTTACCAAAATTTCTTCAAGAGTATCTATAAAAGCTTTTGTAAGTTTGTCAGCTTCTACTTTAGTTTTTATTCCAGCTTTAGTTCCAAATAATTCTACAAATTCTTTTTTTGTCATTCCTATCACTCCCAACTATTTTATATGATATTGTGTTCCTACTACTATTACAGTAGCATTTTTTTTCAATAAACTCAATACTTTTCGTAAATTTTTTTATTTTTTTTTCATAAATATCGTTTTCAATATAAACACTAAGAAAATTACAATGATCAAATAGTTCCATATATTACCATTTTTTTCAAAATAAATATCAGATATTGTTTTGTTTTGAAGCTTAGATTGATCAAAAGGTAAATTATAAGCTGTTGCTATTCCTTTAAGGTTTAGAAGATAAAAAACTGGAATTTCATCTTTTAAAAATTTTCCTACTAACCCTCTTTTCATATTTGTATTTTTATCTAAAATTACTTTTGAATTTACTATAATATCTACACTATCTCCAATTGATAAAAGATTGCCTCCTATATTTACAAAGGCTTTTATTTTATTATTACTTTCTTTTACGAAATAATTATATCTTTCCTCTATATTTTTTTCTAAATTTTCATTATAAAAAAATTCGAGTCCATATCCTTTGTTTTTCTCTATTATTTTTTCTTTTATTTCATCTTCAAATTCTTTTCCAATATCTCTTATCCCTCCCAAAGAAAATCCTCTGCTCCTATTTTGAATCATTCCCTTAGAAAAAAGATGATTTTCCATATCAAGATATGTAAAATTTTCAATATTTCCTCCATATGTAGAAGCTCCAACTGAATTTACCATTATCGCATTCAACCCAAGAGTATCTGCTGCTGCTATTAAAGATAAGTTTAATGCAGGAAAAGAACTTGAAAGATTGGCTGCTATTGTATCTCCTTTTTTCAAGCCTTTTTCTTTAAATAGTTTTACCATAAGAGCTGCAAAATCAGGATTTGTACTTGTTCTTTTACTTTCAAGATTTCCCAGAGTAGTTGTTATTTCACTCCATTCTTCTCCAATAAGCCCAGTTTCATTAATATCAAAACTTTTATCTATCTCTATTCCTCTTCTTATTCTTTCATTTTTTATCTCTGCACTCATATTTTTCATTTTTGTAGAAGCTTCCATCATCTCTTTATAATAAGGACTTTTTACTTTTATTTCTTTACTTTTTAACCCATATTGGATAAAAATAAATAATAAAGCTACTACTGCAAGTGTTATATTATTAATCTTTTTATTCAATTAGCTCCACCTGCCTTGTAGATAACTTCTACTACAGCTTTTATAAATATTGAAAGCATCATAAGAGAAGACACAGTTCTCACTACTCCATGTTTCTCCATTTCCTGTGCCATTATTCCTGGAATTATTACTCCAATTACACTTCCACCTAAAATATAAATCTCATATTCATTTACTACATAGATATTGAAATATTTTAATATGAGCCTTATTATAAAACTTATCATAATACATAGTGCAAATTTTCTTCGTCCATAAATTATAGTGTAGTTAGATATAAACTTTACTATAAGAAAAGTTAGTATTCCAGCAGCTATAGTCATAACTATTCTTTGAGGTGTATTTATATAAAAAGCTATATATGCTGGTACAATTAAACCTCCAGGAGATATTTCTGTAATTTCATAAAATATTATACTCAATATGATACCAAATATTATTATGTCATTAGCCATCTATTATCTCCCCCTTGTTCTCCAGATAGTCTACTAATTTTTTTCCATGTCCACATATATTACCAACTGCAAAAATGAGTATTCCATCTTCTATTTCATCAAAATATTTTTCATTTTGTAATATTTCTATTTTATTTTCATCTACTTTATTTTTTAATAAGTATTTTTTAAAAAGATCTCTATTTTCTCCTGAAACTACTATTTTATCAAATTTACCTTCAACATTTTTTACAAATTTTATGTACTGCTCCCATCTGCTTACTCTATCTCCTCTGTTATTTACTAAAAGATATCTTTTATTTTTCCAGTAAGGTCTTTTAGATATTCTCTCTAAAATTATATCTGTAGAATTTGGATCATTTGCAGCCATAGCATTTACAAAAAACACTTCATGTCCCTTTTCATTTTTATATACTAAAGTTTTTAAACAACCTGGGTCTTTGTGATACTCTCTCATTCCCTCTAAGGCTTTTTCTTCACTTATCCCTATATATTTACATACCTCTACTGCTAAAGCCACATTATTAGCAAAATCAATCTCCCAGTATTGGTCTTTTTCATTTTTGTTTATAAATGCTTTAGAATTTCTTTTTTCAGCTTTTCTTTTAAAAAATTCAAAATATTTTTTATCACTTGTGAAAAAAGCTCCATTCTTTGGAATTGTGTTAGAAAGGGATTCGGCTATCTCATCTAAAGTTTTCCCCATTTCGTCAAGATGATCTTCTCTTACATTAGTAATTACTCCAATGTCAGAATCCAATATTTTATTTTCACATATATGCTGTAACTCTGGTTTTACAGCCATACATTCTAAAATCAGAACCTCTGCTCCTTCTTTATAAGCCCAATTTATTGCTTTTATCTGCTCTTTTATATTTGCTTTCCCTCTTCTATTTATTTCTTTTTCTTCTCCCAAAATAGAAATAGTCCTAGGAGATGTCCCAGTAGTTTTTGTGAATGTCTTATAGCCACCAGTACGTACTCCCGCATCTATAAGCCTGGAAACTGTTGATTTTCCCCTGATTCCATTTACATGGATGACATATTTAAAAGTTTTTCTCTGATTCATGGCTCTTTTTTTCTCAAAAAAAAGATATCCAATACAGATAAAACATAGTATAAGAATTATTTTTTCCATAATTTTACTCCATTTTTAAATATTTTAAGGTTTTCTTAAAAACAGTTTCATATTTTTCTTTTCTCACTTCTACTGTATCTTCTCTAGAACTTTCAATTGTTATTACTGAAATATTCATTTTTTCTGAAACTTCTCTATTTAAACTTCCTTTTTCTGCCCCTTGAAGAGGGATAAACCCCTCTTCAAGTAAGCTGAATATAAGTTCTGGATATTCATCTATTATATTTTCTTGAAAAATCAGGACATTTCCAATGTAAAAATTTGGATCTTTATTTTCATCATAATTGTAATAGGATTCATGATAGTCCAATATTATATTTGGTTTGTACTCTTCTATTACTTTTGTAATTTCCTGAGCTATTTTAGATGCTCTGTCATTATTATTCTGAAAAAAAGATCTGTTTAAATCCTGCATATAATATTCAGTTCTATTTCCGTTTTTTACTGCCTCTTTATTTGCTTCTGGAATTATTATAAGAGTTCCCTTTGAAATTTTATATTCTGCAAGCTCTTTAGCCATTTCTATTCCAGATATTTCATCACCATGTATTCCACCAATTACCATAACTATTGGCTTTCCCCTTCCAATTTTAAAATAATCAATTTCAGTTAATGAAACTTTTTCATTTGGATAGCATATAATAGAATTAAAAATAAATATAAACAAGATTTTTTTTATCAAATTTCTACCCCTTTTTGACTATTTTACCTCTTTCAGATATTGTCCTACACCATTTTCAAGAAGTTCAGAATAAGATGGAACTCCTCCCATTATGATTTCTTTTTCAGGTTCATTTTCACCCATTACTGTAACAAGTTGAACAACTCCTGTCAAGTGTCTTCCTACTCTTTCCTCTAAAGGATGTCCATTTTCATCATAAGGAACAAATAATCTTCCTAACTTTTGAGCTTCTACATATCTTGGATCTTTTCCTGTCAATACAAGAGCTTCATCTGTTCTTCCTCTAAGTCTTCCTTGAGCAGCATTTGCTGATTCCATAAGCACAGCATAAGTATCTGTATAATCTCCCAATTCTCTATGAGTGAGTCCCCTTAAAGATACTGGAGATGGTTCTAATCCAATTGCTATATCATCAAATTCCATATTCATAACAACTTGTGATGTTATTGGCATTGCTCTTTCATGAGATACTATAGCATTTATTACTGGATATTCAGGAGATGCTTCATGAAGATCAATAGTCATATCTATTTTATTTTTTCTTATCATTTCTGTTATTGCATAAGCCATTTTCTCTGTATAAGTTCCATCAGGTCTTCCAGGATATGCTCTATTGATATTCCTAGTTTCATTTCCTGAAAGCTGTTGTCCAGATGCTGCATGGATATATACATCAGGATCAGGCCATTGATCTAGAGGGTTAGTTGCTCTTGAACCATATCTAAACCATCTTTCTCCATATGGAGTTTTTAGGGTAAATCTTTGTGGTGATCCTTCTTGAGGGTCATTATGTGTAAGTCCACTTCCATTAGTTCTTGGAAGAATATATACAGTTCCTTTATCAACTTTCAAGTTCTCTATCATAAGTATCGCTGTCATATATCCTGAAGGTTCATTTCCATGAGTTCCTCCTAATACAAGAACACTTCCACCTTCTTCTTTTCCTTGAAGGATATAGACATCACTATCACCAGAAGTTCCTTTTAACGCTGGAAGATAATCACTTAATTTTTGCATTGAAGTTACTCCTTCCCCTTTTACTATAGGTTCTGGTTCCCTCATTTTTAAAAATTCTTTTCCTGCTAGAAATGCAACAATCAGAGAAAGAAAAATCATTGCAATTCCTGTTCCTCTATTTCCTTTCATTTTCTTTCCCCCTTATTTTATCATTAATATTCTCAATAATAGAGGAATTATAACAAGAGCTGCATTTACTTGTTTCATCAAATCTTTTTCCTCTAATAGATTTAAAACAACCATTACTAAAACATATAAAACTAAAGCTAAATATATATACATCATCATATTTTTATCACCTCATCCTAGTATATAATAGAACCTAATTGGTTAGAGAAGATTATCATAATTATAGAATAAACTATGATAACTACTGCTGGAACTGCTGCTTTTCTTAGTACAGGAGTATAATCTTTCATTCCCACTACCTGAGCTGCAAATATTCCTGCAAGTGCTGTAGGAGGCATCAAATCTCCAAGAGAAGCTATAAATGATATAGCTGAACCTGTAATAATCTGATTTTGTGATAAAAATACCATTAAGAAAGGTACTCCAAGAACTGAAGCTGCTCCAAATGATGATACGGCTCCAAATAATGGTATAGTTACAGCCATTGCAATATATATCAAAGATGGAGGAAGACTTAAACTGTTTACAACAATATATCCTCTCACTCCTGTCAATGTCATTACTTGAATAAACATTCCAACTCCCATCAGAATTCCCATTACTGGAAGAGTTTGATTAACTGCTTCTTTTGAAACTTTAAAAAAGTTTATTTTTTTACCACAGAAAAGTCCTGATATAGCACTCAATATAAATATTAAAGGCATTCCCAAACCAAATAGGCTTGGAGCAACTTTATCCATAGTCATTAAAAACATTGCTATAATGATAGGTATATACAGCTTCATTCCATATTCATCAATTGCTGTAAAATCTATTTCATTTTTTATCTCGCTATAATCTATTTTATTTACATGTTTTAGTCCAAGATACAATACTGAGAATATTGCTACTGGTACTGTCAATAATAATAGTGGAATAGTAAACCCAACATAAGGCATATCTATTCCTCCACCTATAATCATAGCTGGTACATTAACTGGAGGAGCTATCATACCTAATATTCCTCCAAGAGCTATGATAGTAGCTGTTTCTATCATAGGTATTCCTATAAGCATCAATATAGGGGCAACAATACTTCCTGCTGTCAATACAGATGCTGTTGATGATCCAGTTATCATTCCTGGAAACATTGAAATAAACATTAACAATACTAATAAAAGCCATGGTGTTTTATGAAACTTACGGATTATTGAAGCACTTAAAGCATTCAATGTCCCTATCTCTTGAATAACCTTCATAAAGATCATAGCTGTTGCTATTACAAGAATTGTATCAATATATCCAAAAGTTCCCTCAATTAAGTGTCTTACAGGAATACCTTTTCCTGCTATCAGTGTTGCTGTTATAGATGATAATACCATAGCTATACTCACTGGTAATTTCGCTGCAAAACATGCAATCATAAAGACAGCTACCATAGCTAAAAACAATATAAGTTCAAGTGACATATCTTCTTTCCCTCCTTTAAATAATAGGGGACAATGTATTGCCCCCTATTAATCAAATTATTCAAATGCTTTCTTCAAAGGTTCTACTGCATTAGTAATCTTTGGAACTGTATCCATAGGAATATTCTTTTCAGTTGACATCTTTGTAAATAAACCGTCTTTATTTCCTTCTTCTACAATGATTAAATAATCTACATTTGGTGCTGCTGCATTTACGAATTTGTCAGATAATTCTCCTCTTCTTGCTGCTCCACCAATGTGCATTCCAATTATTTTTATTCCTTTATCTCTTGCACCTTTTATTAATTTAGCAGTTCTGTCAAGTTCATCTTCAACTTTTATTCCAGCTGCTCCAAGACCTTTTGAACTTCCTCCAATAGCAAGTATTAAAGTTTTTTCATTTGTCAATCCTTCTGCTGTTATTGATTTGTCAAAGCCAGATTCTAATCCACCTTTTTTTAATAAAGCCTTTACCATTTGTACATCAGCACTTTGTCCTACTGAAGTAAGCATTATTGGTTTTTCAAATTTTGCTGCCATTGCTGCCATTGCTGTTAATACAAACATCAATACTGTTAATAATTTTTTCATTTTATTTATTCCTCCTGTATTTTATTATTTTTTCTTAATTTAATCACTTTTTATTAGAATCCAAGAGCTTTACCATCTCTTCTAGGATCTGCTCCTCCTCTAAGTTTTCCATCTTCTCCCATTGTTACACCTTGAACACATGGATATTCAAACCATTCTCCTTCTTCTACTACTGTATGTCCCATAGCCTTTAATTTTGCTATAACAGCTGGATCTATCCTTGTTTCATATACTAATTCTTGATAGTCATCATGAATTCTTGGGAAGTTTATTGCTTCTTGGATATCCATTCCATAATCAAGAACAAGACTTATTACCTGAGCTACTCCTGTTATTATTCTAGTAGACCCTGGAGCACCTAAACTCATTACTGGTTTTCCATCTTTTAATACTATTGTAGGACTCATTGAACTTAAAGGTTTTTTACCTGGTTCTACTGAGTTAGCTTTTCCATGTCCAGTATCAAAATCATCCATTTCATCATTTAAAAGTATTCCAGTTCCTTCAGCTACCACTCCTGATGCAAAAACATCATTGACAGTTTTTGTAACAGCTACTATATTTCCTTCTTTATCAACTATTGAATAATGTGTTGTATCTTTTGATTCATTCCATTTCCATGGATTTCCTGCCAAATAATCTTTAGATTTTTTCATATCCAATTTTTTTACAAGTTCTTTTGCATAATCTTTAGAAATTATTCCATCAACTGGAACATCTACAAACTCTGTATCTCCACAGAATTTTGCTCTATCAGCAAAAGCCATTTTAATTGCTTCTGAGAATAAATGATAGTATTCTGCTGATCCCGGTTTTATATTTTTCATATCATAGTTTTCTAAAATATTAAGAATTTGAATTATATGTGCTCCCCCTGATGAAGGTGGTGCTGATGTTATTATTTCATATCCTCTGTAATGTCCTACTAATGGATCACTCACTCTTATATTATAATCTTTCATATCTTCCATAGTTAGAGGTCCTCCAGCATCTTGTGCTGACTTTACTATTGCCTCTGCTATTTCTCCTTCATAAAAAGCTTTTTCTCCATTTTTCATTATTTTTCTCAAAGTATTAGCTAAATCTGGATTTTTCAATACAGATCCTACTTCAAATGGAAGCCCTCCATCTAAATATATTTCAGCTGTTTCTGGATATTGTTCTATCCTTTCAAAAGAATTTTTCATATCTCTATTTAAGACTGCTGATACTTTATATCCATTTTCTGCCAAATCAATTGCTGGTTGCATAACTTTTTCTCTTGACATAGTTCCATACTTTTCTAATGCATATAACATTCCTTTTACTTCACCTGGAACTCCTATAGATTTTCCACCAACAACTTTTTCATTTCCTATTACATTTCCATCTTTATCTTCTTTCCACATATCAGGTGTTGCATTTTTAGGTGCTATTTCTCTAAAATCTATAAATTTAGTTTCTCCAGTCTTAGCAAAACGGATTACCATAAATCCTCCTCCTCCAATTCCAGAAGATTGAGGCTCGCATATTCCTAATGCAAATCCAGCAGCAACTGCAGCATCTATTGCATTTCCACCTTGTTTTATTATCTCTACCCCTATTTTTGTTGCTTCATATTTCCCAGTTGAAACAACTCCATTTATACCTGTTGCATCTCTATCACTTCTTAAAATATTTCCTGCTGCATCATAAGGAACCCACTCTTTTGATTGTTGAACTACTGAAGCTGTCCCTTTATCTCCTAAATTTGTTTGAGTAGTTGTACATGCTGCTAATGACAATGCTAATGCTGCTATGACACTTGCAAAAAAGAATCTTTTTTTCATTATTCTTCCTCCCAATTTATTTATTTATTTTTATAAACTGCTTCTGAAACTTATTTCAGAAGCAGTTTTTATAACTTACATTTTTTATTTAAAATGCTGCTGCCTGCCCATCTCTTCTTGGATCTGCTCCACCTTGAAGAGTTTTTGTATCATAATCCATCATTACTCCATGAACTCCTCCAAAATAAGCATCATAACTATCTCTAACATTTATTTCATGTCCCATTTCTTTCAATTTATTATATGATTCATGTGATACTCTTCCTTCAAGATTCAATTTCCCAGATTGAAATTGAGCTATTCTTGGTGCATTAATAGCTTCTTGAATAGTCATTCCATGATCTATTACATTGCTTATAGTTAATGCTACTGCTGGTATAATTCTTGTAGCTCCTGGAGAACCTATTGTCATAAGTGGTCTATTTTTAGGGTCAAGAACTAAAGTAGGTGACATACTACTTAGAGGTCTTTTTCCACCTTCAATAGAGTTCTTCATATTTTTTTGAGGAACAAAATCATCCATTTCATTATTCATCATTATTCCAGTTCCAGGTACCATAACTCCAGAACCAAAGAAATAATTAATAGTTTGAGTTACTGCAACCATATTTCCTTCTTTATCCATTACAGAAAAGTGAGTTGTACTTCCACTTTCATATTTGCTAGGATCTCCAGCTTTTATATCTTTTCCAGCTTTTTCTAAATCTATTTTTTTAACAAGATCTTTTGCATATTCTTTAGATGTAAGACCTTTTAAAGGAACTTTTACATAAGCAGTATCTCCCATATATTCAGCTCTATCTGCAAAGGCTTGTCTCATACTTTCAGCCCATACATGCCAACTTTCAGGAGTATTATCTCCCATTCCTTTAAGATCATAGTTTTCAACCATATTTAAAAGTTGTACTATATGAGTTCCTCCAGAACTTGCTGGTGGGCAAGAAATAATAGTATAATCTCTATATTTTCCAACTACTGGTTCTCTCTCTTCTATTGTATAATTTTTAAGGTCTTCAACTGTCATAAGACCACCTTGCTTTTGAACTTCATCAGCTATTTTTTTAGCGATCTCACCTTCATAGAAAGCTTTTTTACCTTCTTTTGAAATCTTTGTAAGAGTTGCTGCTAAATCAGGATTCTTTATAGTATCCCCTATTTCATAAGGAAGTCCATCTTTTAAATATATTTCTGCTGCTGCATCAAATTGTGCAAGTTTCTCATAATTATCTTTTATTATACTTTCTAAATTTACAGTTACTGGAATACCTTCTTTTGCATATTTTATAGCTGGAGCCATAACATCTGCTCTTTTCATTGTTCCATATTTTTCCAATGCAGTTAAAAGTCCTGCTACTGTTCCTGGAACTCCTGAAGCTTTTCCTCCAACAGTTATTTCATCATTTACTACCTTTCCATTTTCATCAAGTACAAACATATCTGGTGTTGCTTTAGCTGGAGCCTTTTCTCTGTAATCTATGACTACTGTTTTTCCTGTCTTAGCCATTCTAATTAACATAAATCCTCCTCCACCTATTCCAGAGGCATTTGGTTCAAAAACACTGATAGCAAATGCAGTAGCTACTGCAGCATCTACAGCATTTCCGCCTTTTTTTAATACTTCTACTCCTATTTGTGATACTTCTGGTTTAGCTGCTGCTACTACTCCATTTTTTCCTTCAGCATGTCTTCCATAAAGATTTAATGGATGTGCTGCATTAGATACTGTAAAAATACTTGTCATTAAACCAACAATCACACTACCAACTTTCATAAATCTCTTCAACGAAATCATATGTTCCCCCTTTTTTATTTTTTTGTTCTATTTTAAAATGTTTTTATCTTTTTACCTACTATTAAGTATATTTCAAGATATTTGAAAAGTAAATCTTATACTCTTATTTCTCTTTTTCCTCTTTTTCCTCTCATCTTTTTTCTACTATTTTTACTTAAAATATGGTATCATTAATTTAATTTGTAATCATAATTAGAATTTAATGATTTTTAGATTTAAGGGGAATGATCATGAAAATTTTTGGGAAAAAATTTCATATTCAAATTCATAAAACAGAACTTTCATTGGGGATACTCATGGTATTAATAAGTATCGTTCTACCAAATTTTTTGTTATATAAAAATTTTGATATTTACGATTCACTAGAAAAAAGTATAGATTTCTGGGATAAAGAATATCTTCTTCATGCAGCTTTTGGATTAGTTTTTCTAAATACCATAAAAGCATTTCCAATATTTTTTTCTGTTTTCTTACTTATGGATTCTATAGATATTGAAATAAATGGAAAATTAAATAATACTTTGAAAGTCATCTTTGGAATGGTGATAATTCAAATAATTTATTTTATAATCTACAAAGTCTACTATGATATGGAGTATTATTTTGGTAAAGTATCAATACTTGAAATGATTTATCTTGCATTTCATTCAAGCAATCGTTTTAAAAATATCAATTTATTTAAAAGAAATATTGTTCTTCTTTTAGTTTTTACTGGTATTCAATGGCTTGATATTACAAAATACTTTTCTGTATTGGATTATAAATCAACTGGAGAAATATTTTTTGACTTGAAGAATATTTCATCATTAATGGAAGCTGATAACATTCTAAATTTAATTGGTTTTTTATTTTTTATACTTTTCTTTATTTTTTCTATAACTTTACTTCTTGTATTCTTTGAACAGGAAAGAAGGCAAAATATATACAAGAAAGAAAAAGATATGACAAAAGCTCTTTCAGATCTTAAATTACAAGAAGTTGAAAATAGATATCTAAAAGAAATTCAATATTTAGTTCACGATTTAAAGACTCCATTATTTTCTATGGGAACTCTTATTGAAATACTTGATATGCAGGAAGAAAATGAAAAGAAAAAAGATTATTATAATAGAATTGAAAAATCTTTAGAAAGATGTAATATAATGGTATCTGAGATTTTAAGGGATACTCATAAAAATCCGATTGATATAAATAAGGTATTTAATTTTATTCTTTCCTATCTATCTACACACAGATGTATTGAATTTTTAACTTATAATAATTACTGTACTGGAAGAAAAATAAAAGTTAATAAAATAGTTTTTTCAAGAGCCATAACTAATCTTATTATAAATTCTTATGAAGCCTTTACTGAATATGAAAATAATAAAATTGAACTTACTGTAAAAGATTATAAAAAATTTATACTTATAAAAATTGAGGACTATGGAAAGGGAATGTCTGAAAAAGAGTTAGAAAATGCTTTTATAAATGGTTTTTCAACAAAGAACTCCAGTGGAGTAGGTTTGAATTTTGTAAAAACAGTTATGGAAGAACACAAATGTAAAATATTTATTAAAAATAGAAAAAATAGAGGTATTGGAGTATATATTATTATGCATGGGGAGGTTTTAGAAAATGAAAAACAAAATTCTTATTATAGATGATTCTAAGGATATTATTTTTGCTATCTCAGAATTTTTTCTCATGAAAGATTGGGAAGTATATACTGCTCTTTCAATGGAAGAAGCTTTAAAAATAGTAAGTACTAAGGAGCTTGATATTATAATAATTGACTATCATATGCCATATATAAATGGAGTCCTTGGAGTAAAATTAATAAGGCAGATGAATGAAGATGTATCTATAATAGCTCTTACTATTGAAGGATTGGAAAATATTGCTGAAGAATTTTTTCTTGCTGGAGCTGATGATTTTGCTATAAAGCCTATTAAAGTTCTTGATTTATATTCAAGAGTAAATGTTCATCTTAACAAGAACAAAACTAAAGAGCCTTCTCCTGAAGTTTTAACAGTAAAAAAAGAAAAATATGGAGATTATAAAAAAGGTATAAGTGTAAATACTATTTCATTAATAGAAAATAAAATGAAACAGATAGATGCTTATACCACAATTGAAGAAATATCAGAAGCTACTGGTCTTGCTTCTCAGACAGTAAACAAATATATGAATTATCTTGTTGAAATAGAAATGGTTGATTTAAAAATTATTTATGGAAAAATTGGAAGACCCAGAAATGAATATTACTGGAAAAAATAAAAGAGCCCTTTAGGCTCTTTTACTATTTTTAAGCTTTTTTTCATATTTTTTCAATTCAATTAAAGCCTCTCCAGAAATAGGTAAAATACACACTATATTAATTACAGTCATTATTCCCAATCCAAAATCTGCCAAAGACCAAACAAAGAAATTTTGTTCTATTCCACCAATATAAACCATAAGAACAACTACTACATGATATACTTCTTTTACAATTGGTTTAGAACTTATAAAATTCATAGCATTTTTTCCATAATATGTAACACCTAATATTGTACTTAAAGAAAAGAAAAATAACACAACTACAGTAAATGGTATTCCTATCCATCCTATATGATTTTTTAACGATTCTTGAAAAAGAGTCATTCCAGAAAGTCCATTTACAACTTCTGTATCAGCTAATAAAATAACAAAAGCTGTTGCACTGCATATTACAAGAGTATCCACAAAAACACCTAGAGCCTGTACCATTCCCTGTTTAGCTGGCTCATCTATATCAACCACTGCTGCTGCATAGTTAGAATTTCCGCTTCCTGCCTCATTAGAAAATAAACCTCTTCTTACTCCCTGCATAATAATCCCACCAACTGCTCCACCTAAAAACTCTTTTCCTCCAAAAGCTTGGTAAAACACATTTCCAATCATTGCTGGAATTCCTGTTATATTAGTAACAATAACATAAATTACTACTATAAGATACATTATAGCCATCACAGGAACTATTTTATTAAGTGCCAATATTATTTTATCTTTTTTACTTTTTCCAAATATTATCAATCCAACAACAACAGCTAATATAACAGCTATTATTTTAGGATTAAATCCATAAGCACTAACTACTGATTCTGTTACTGAATTAGACATTACCTGTATAACTCCTATATAACATACAATAGATGCAACTACATATACAGCTCCAAGCCATTTCATATTAAGTCTTTTTTTTATTATCCAAGGAGTTCCACCTTGATATTCACCATCTTTTATTTTAGTTCTGTACATAACAGCAAGACTTGATTCAACAAAAGATGTTGATGCTCCAAGAAGAGCTACCAACCACATCCAAAAAAGTGCTCCTGGTCCTCCAATAGACACCGCTGCCACAACTCCAGATATATTCCCTGCTCCTACTCTGCAAGCTGTTCCTAAGAAAAAGGTTTCTAATGAACTGACTCCATCTCTTTTCTCATCTCCATTTCCCTTCAGTATCCTTACTATATCTCCAAATAATCTAAATTGCATAAACTTTGTTTTGAAAGTAAAATATACAGCTGTTCCTATCAACATAACAACTAATATATTTTTCCCCCACAACAAATTATTTACAAAATTGATTATTACTCTTATACTTTCCAAACTAATTTCCTCCTGACAATTTTTCTTAACTTATATATTAACATTATTTGATATAAATTAACACCTTCAAAATAAAATATTTTTTGTTCGTATTTTTTCAATAAAATCCTTTATTTTTAGTTCTATTATTATTTTTCTTATAAATAATTTGTTCGATATAAAAAAATATCATTTTAATTTCTATACTATTTTTTAATTTTTTTTCGTAATTTAAGATAGTAATTACAAATATTTATTCTTGACAAAAATCGTTCACAGTGTAAAAATATAATCGTTCATTTTTTATATAAGGTGGTGATCCAGATAAAAGAAAAAATTATATCTCTTATACATGAAAATAATATAATCAGTCAACGAAAAATATCTGAATATTTAAATATTTCTCTTGGTTCTGTCAATAAATATATTAATTCTCTTTTACATGAAGGCTATCTTATAAAAGAAAATATTTCATATAGAAAAACTAAATATATTATCACATATCTTGGAAATGAGCTTTTAAATTCCAATAATAATTCAATAAAAACTGCAGTTATTTTAGCTGCTGGAGAAACTTTAGATTTTGATAAACCTGTAGGATTTCTTGAAATATTTGATTCCACGCTTATTGAAAGAACTATAAAATTGCTGTCCAAATATAATATAGATGAAATAATAATTGCAGCTGGTTATAAAGCAGAATACTATAAAAAATTAGCTAAAAAATATCCAAATATTAAAATAGTAGAAAACAAAAAATATAAGACTACTGGAAATATGTATTCTCTATATCTTTTAAGAAAATATCTGCAGGAAGATTTTATTCTTTTGGAAGGAGACCTCATTTTTGAAGAAAATATAATCTCACTTCTGCTGAATTCTAAAGATAAGAATGTTACTATGATAGATACATCTATATCAGATAAAGAAGATTCTCTCTATGTTACTACTAAAAAAGGTGAACTCTTAAATATTTCCAAAGGTAAATACAGCCTTGAGAAGATTTCAGGTGAACTTATAGGAATCAGCAAATTAAAGTATAGTTCATATTTAAAAATGTTGGATAAGTTCACACAAATAGAAAACAAATTATTTTTTTATGAATATAGTTTTTTAGATAAAAATATTTTTTCTGATTTAAAATGTATATACTCTAAAGAAAATATTTGGGGAGAGATAGATAATCAAAAACAATATGAATACGTTAAAAATAATATAGTTAAAAGTTTATACAAAAAGGAGAAAGATTTATGAAAACAGCAGTAATACTTGTTGCAGGTATGGGAACAAGACTTAGGGGAATAACTAATGATGAAATTCCAAAACCTTTTTTAGCAATAAATGGATTGTCTCTCATTGAAAGGTCAATAGAGAAGCTCCTAGACTCAGGAATTAAAAAAATAATATTAGTAACAGGACACTTAGATTATTTCTTTGAACCTTTAAAAAAGAAATACAGCAGTGTTGTTACAATAAAAAACAATAACTATGCTAATACAAGCAGTATGGGAAGTTTCTATTGTGCTAAAGAGCTAATTGGGGATGAAGATATTCTCCTTTTAGAAGGTGATCTTATCTATGAAAAAAACTGTCTTGATATATTGGTTGCTTCCCCAGAAAAAGATACTATTCTCTTATCAGAAGACAAAAAAATGTCTGATGATTATTACTATGAGATCATAGACAATGGTATTGGAAAACTCACTTTCAATCTTTTTGAAATCAAAGGAGAGTATGGAGAACTTACTGGATTACAAAAACTATCTAATGAATTATGTCAGCTCATGTTTAAAAAATATGAAGATGAAAAAAATCTTAAATTAGGTTATGAATACTGTATGGAAAAAATAGCAAAAGAAAGAAAAATATTTTGTAAAAGAGTAGATGGTATTATCTGGTCTGAAATAGATGATGAGTTCCAGTTAAATAGAGTAATGGAAACTATTTATCCTAAACTATTAGAAAAAGGAGAAAATTAATTATGAAAAAACTATTTAAAATTTCTATACTTTTTATTCTTTCAGCATTTCTTTTTGGATGTGGAAGTAAAGAAAACAAAACTGTTTTAAATGTTTATACTGGTCTTGAAGAGGAATATCTGAACCATTATATTGAAATGTATAAAACAGATTTTCCAAATGTAGAACTAAATATAATAAGAGATTCTCAAGGAGCTATTGCTGCTAAAGTAATTGCTGAAGGAAATAACCCTGTAGCTGATGTCTTATGGGGAATGGCAAGTATAAACCTCATTGATCTTGCTAAACAAGGGAGATTAGCTGAATTAAAAAGTGAATGGCTTACAAATATTGATCCTGCCTACATTGATTCTATCAGTGAAAAACCGCAATGGACAGGGATGACTGCTTGGACTTCTGCTATTACAGCTAATAAGTATGAACTTGCAGCTAAAAATTTACCTATTCCTACATCATATATAGATCTTCTTGATGAAAAATATTCTAAAGAAATAGTTATGCCTAATCCAGCTTCTTCTGGAACTGGTTATCTTACTATATTAGGTTGGATAAGTATCTGGGGTGAAGAAAAAGCATGGGAATATATGGATCAGCTTCACAAAAATATATCTCAATACACTCATTCTGGTAGTGCTCCAGTTAAAATGGCTATGCAAGGAGAACAACTAATTGGAGTTGGAATGGACAGTGAAAGTATAAGACTTGGAAAAACTAATGAATCTATAGTCACTATTCTTCCTGCTGAAGGATATGGATGGGATATGGAAGGTATTGCTCTTGTAAAAAAAGATACAATTAAACCAGAAGCTGTTGATTTTATTAATTGGACTCTTTCTAAAAAAATGATGGAAGAATATTCTAAAAATATTGGACTAGTTTCATATAAAGGTGTAAATACTAAGCTTGAAGGTTACCCAGCAGATTTCAAAGAAAAATTAGCTAAAATAGATTTCAAATGGGCTTCAGATAATAGAGAGAGATTACTTAAAGAATGGGAAACTAGATATGGTAAAGGAGAATAAAATGCCTTATTTAGCTATAAAAAAAGTAAAAAAACAATTTAATAAAGTAGAAGTTCTAAAAGGTATTGATCTAGAAATAGAAAAAGGAGAATTTATATGTTTTCTAGGACCAAGTGGTTGCGGTAAAACAACTTTACTTCGTATAATAGCTGGACTTGAAAAACTTGATTCTGGAAGTATCTTGGTTAATGGAAAAGAAATAACTACTTTGGAACCTTCACAAAGAAATTTAAGTATGGTATTTCAGTCATATGCTCTCTTTCCCAATATGACAGTATTTGAAAATATAGAATATGGATTAAAAAATAAAGTAAAAGATAAACATGAAAGAAAAAACAAAATTATGGAAGTTCTTAAAATGGTAGGACTTGACCACATAACTTCTAAATACCCTGATGAAATGAGCGGAGGTCAACAGCAAAGAGTATCCCTTGCCAGAGCTTTAGCTCTTGAACCTAATATTTTACTACTTGATGAACCTCTTTCAGCTCTAGATGCAAAAGTAAGAGAATCTTTAAGAAAAGAAATAAGAGAAATTCAGCAGAAATTAAAAATAACCACAATTATGGTAACTCATGATCAAGAGGAAGCTCTTACAATGGGAGATAAAATTGCTATTATCAATGGTGGAGAAATTGTTCAGTTTGGAACTCCAGAAGAAATTTACAGCAAACCTAAAGATATATTTGTAGCAGATTTTATAGGAAAAATAAATTTTATCACTGATAAAAACAATGATATCTACACTATAAGACCTGAAGATGTAGAATACTTTACAGATGAAAAAGAAGAAACATATAAGGGTATTATAAAAAATATTGAGTTTAGAGGTGCTTTTTATAGAATTACACTAGAACTATTTGGAGATAATATCTATATTGATATACTATCTAAAGAAAAAGAAAAGCTGAATCTCAAAATTAATGATTCTCTATATATCAAATTAAATGAAAAAAATAGTATTTAGGAGATTTTATGAAAAAAGATAAATTTATAAAAATAGTCTTGTCTTCAGTTTTAGTTCTTTTTCTTGTTATTTCCATAATTTTTCCTATATTCAATCTTTTTATAAAAGCTTTTCAAGGAAAGAGTGGCAATTATATTGGTTTAAAAAACTTTGTTGAATATTTTAGCAGCCCAGTTACAGCGAGTTCTCTTACTAATAGTTTGGCAGTTTCTATAACTGTAACTATCTTTACAATAATTCTTGCTTTTCTTTTTTCATATGGAATAAATAGAAGTAATATGAGAGGAAAATCTCTTTTAAAAGGAATTGCTCTTTTGCCTTTATTTTCTCCAACTATGACACATGGTATTGCACTTATATATCTTTTTGGAAGGCAAGGGATTATAACAAAAGCTCTTAATCTTTCAATTTCTATATACGGATTCTGGGGAATAGTTTTTGCAGAAACTATTTTTATATTTCCAGTACTTTTTTTTATGCTCGTACTAGCTTTTGATTCAGAAGATTATAGAAAATATGAAATGGCAGAAATAATGGGAATAAGCAAATTAAAACAATTTTTTACAATAACTATTCCCAATATTAAATACACTCTAATAACTTGCTTTTTCTCTGGTTTTACTTTGAGCTTTACAGACTTTGGAGCTCCAAAAGTAGTTGGTGGAAATTATAATGTTCTTGCTACTGATATATTTAAACAGGTAATAGGACAACAAAATTTCTCTATGGGATCAGCTGTTGGAATACTCCTTATAATTCCTGCTTTTCTTGCATTTATATTTGATATTATCATCAAAAGCAAAAGCTCAAAAATAGATTCAAAGTCTACTAAATATATTATAAAAGAAAATAAAACAAGAGATATCTTTTTTAAACTTTTTAACTATATTCTAAGTTTAATTATAATATCTTTCTTTGGAATAGTTATCTTAGCCTCTCTTGTAAAAACATGGCCTTATGATATGACTTTATCTTTTAAATCATATAATTTTACAATAATGGGTGAAAGCATCTGGAAAATATTTGGCAACAGTATTCTTGTTTCAGTTTTCTCTGCAATACTTGGAACTATTTTATGCTTCCTTACAGCATATGTAGTTGAGAGAGAAAAAAATTATATTGTTATCAGAAAAATAGGATATTTTCTTTCTATCCTCCCTAATGCTCTTCCTGGACTAACAATAGGGCTTGCATATATTTTCTTCTTTAACTCTAAGAATAATATTCTGAATTTTCTATATGGAAGCTTTGGAATAATTATATTAGCAAATATAGTTCATTTTTTTGCAACACCTTTTTTGACTATAACTGCAAGATTGAAGACTTTAGACAGTGAGTATGAAACTATATCTAACATAATGGGAGTATCATGGTATAGAACTATTTTTAAAGTTATAATTCCTTTATCTATAGATTCCATCATTGAAAGTTTTTCATATTATTTTATAAATTCTATGATAACTATTTCAGCAGTTATTTTTCTTTATACAACCAAAACAAGGCTTATTTCTGTAATGATGATAAGTAAAAATGATGCTGGAGATATAGGAGCTGCTGCTGCAATATCTGTAATGATTATTCTTGTAAATATATTTTTCAAAGTAGTTTTTGATCTTTCAACAAAATATATAAGAAATAGAAGCTATAATAAAAAGAGAAAAAATTCAATAAAGAAAGAAAAGCAAGGAGAAAATTTACTTTTAACTGGTAAGGAAGTTCTTGAAAAATTGAATAAAATTTCTCAAAAAACGGGAGTAAAATATTGGCTTGAATTTGGAACTCTTCTAGGAAAAATTAGAGAAAATAATTTTATAGGACATGATATTAACTTTGACATTGGAATAATGAAAGAGGAACTTATTCCTAAGTTCATAATAGATATAGAGAGTGTAGGGTTTAAAAGAATTTCTTCATTAAGTCTAAAAAATGAAGGACTTAAAAACATCAAGTATGAGTATAAAGGAATTGAAATAGAGATATTCCTTTTTGATAGAGAAAATGATAAAGTCGTATGCTATCTTGAAGATAAAAATGGAATTATTTCAGCATATAAGCTTTCAAATTCTACATTGAAAGAAATTAAATTTATGGGAATAGATACTTACATTCCAAGAAATTCTTTAAAAAGACTTCTTGAAATATATGGAAAAAATTTCAATATCTCAGATCCTGACTGGAAAGAAGAAATGAGTCCTAGCAGATACATCTCTGAAAAAATCAAAGACATATAATTAATTGAATTTTACATTGGTATAAAACATTAGAAATTTTAAAAATTTTTTAATATTTTATACCTTTTTATTTTAAAAGAAAAAACTGACAAGAAGAAAAACTCCAAGTCAGTTTTTTTATAAACAAGTTATTTTGAATTTGTAACAATCTCTTTAAAATCCCATTTCCTTTAATTCAGAAACAAGCTGTACATAAAATTCTATTACATCAAATCCTTTATAATCCTGTCTTTTCAAATCTATAATATCTCCATGAGATATTCCTCTATGATATCTATTTCTTATAACCCCTTTAAAATTTCCCCACTTGGCAGAAGAAATACTTACCAAACCATCATTTTCTTCATCTACTTTCTTGATAAAACAATATGGTATAGTAAGCAAAACATCACTTAAACAATCTTTCATTACAGATATATAACTTTGATAATAAACTTCTGGAGAATCTATTACTTTTTCATTAAACTCCTTACTGTTATAAGTAGTGAATTGATGAATTGCTCCATAAAAATCTGGATTTTTATCTCCCAACTTTTTAAACATACTATCATAGAACTTAGCAACTCTTCTATGCAATTTTTCAGGCAGTCTGCACATTTTATCGACAAAAAGACACCCTCTATGTGGAGTACTTATAGTTGTAAGGGAAGCTGTATACTTATCCATCCCCAATATACTTATAGCATATCTTGAATCCAATCCACCTTTAGAATGTGCTATTATATTTACTTTTTCGCACCCTGTTCTCTCTATTACTTCTAATATTTTTTTCTTAATATCCTCTCCATTGTATTCAATAGTCCCAAAAGCTTCTTGATTTCCGTAATAAATAGATGCTCCATACTTTATCAATTCTCTTGGAATACGACCCCAATAATTAAAGTGCCTAAAATCTCTGAATCCTACTCCATGTACAAGTATTATAGGATATTTAGTCTTGCACATATCTGATTCTGCTCTTGTTTCCCTCAAAGAAACTTTATAACATTCAAATTCATACTCCCATTTTATAATTCTCAAAATATAGCAAAGAACTAAAATATTTATTATTGGTATCCAAATAGTAAGTATCAGTAGAACTCTCTTTCTAAAACTTAACCATTTTGAAGTAAAAAATATTCGAATAATTCCATTAAGAAAAAGAAAAAAATTTATTCCTAGAGCATATATTCCATTGAGCCATAATATTTCACTATTAGCTATTTTTTCTCTCAACAAAGGATATAGAAATATAATTATACATATTTGAGTTAAAAAACCATAAAAAGAATAAAAACATAAAATTCTCCCACCTATCATTATTCTCAATCGTTTTCTTGTATATTCTTCTTTTTTATATGGAAAAATATTAATATACATCCATAGAATAAATACTATTAAACTAATTAAGACTGACAGCAAAATATTTCCGTCATTCTTATAATAAAAATATATGAGCAAAGGAATATTAGCAGCAGCAGGTATGTAAAAAATCATAAATAATTTTTTTATCAAATGTTGTATCATCTTTTCCTCTTCTCCCCTTTCAATTTTAAAAAAGAGGATGACATAAAAGCTAGATTAAACTTTAGAAATAAAAAATTCTAAAATTATATTTCTGCCTGCAAGTCATCCTCTGGTAATAACTATTATTTTTTTATAATCTCTTCAGTAATATCTTTAGCATAATAAAAAGGATATTTTTCGTTAAAAAATTTCTCTCCTAAAATTTGAGTTTCCTTAATAAATCTTTTTATAAGATCATATTCTCCAGTAGTTTCAGTAGAAGTTTCAACTATTTGTAATTTTTTTACTCCTTCATCAGGCAATCCTTTTAATATTTCAATAATTTCATCTTTAGTATTCATATTGAGCCATTTCTTTATTTCAGGATTATTTTCCACTTCTAAAAAAATACTATAATACATATACCCCTCCATATTTAATATTATTTTATGAGCCCCAGTTCAGTCATCCATATAGGATTTTCTGTTTCCCATGAAGCTTCATTATGTCCACCTTCTACCATTAGATGAGGAAATACCTGAACTCCTTTAAAAGTCAATATTCTGCTTATAATAAGATTTTTTTCAGATTCTACAGCTAACTGTTTTTTAGAATGTACTTCATATCTTCCCCAACTGATATAAAATTTTGTAGCTGGATTTACTTCTGCTGCTGAAAGTTCTTCTACTAATTTTTTAAATATATGATCATAAAAAGGGGAAAGACAAGCTCCCATAGAAAATATATCTGATCTCACAGCAGTTCCATAGACTGACATAAGACCTCCCATAGAGCTTCCTCCAAGACCAGTAAATTCTCTTTCAGGCAGTGTTGGAAAATTAGCATCTATCATTGGTTTTAGAGAATCAGCCATCCAATCTATTAATATTTTACCATATCCTTTGACAGTTCCAAAATATTTATCTTTAAAAGAATAAGGAGAAAATTCCCAAAGTCTCTTATTTCCTTCATGGTTGCATTCTAATCCTACAACTATCATTCTTATATTGGAATTATCCAAGAAATCTTTTATTCCCCAAGATTTTCCATAAGTTGCTTCTGAGTCAAAAAATAGATTGTGTCCATCAAACATATACATTACAGGAAATCTTTCCCCTTCTTTGATATTATCTGGAATATATATATGTAAAAATCTCTTCAAACCAAAAGGTTCAATAAAAATTTCATGTTTTAAAACCATGGTAAGCTCCTTTAGTAAACTATAGTACTATATCTAAAAAATATGGAAACTGTATTCTCCACCAAGGCCAGTCATGATCTACATCATATCCCCAAAAATCTGTCCATACTGGTACTTGTAGACGTTTAAAACTTTCTTTTAAACTATTGGTATCCTCTATACATTCTTTTTCCCATCTTCCTTGTCCACAGCAAAGAATTATTTTTGAGTTTCTATACATATTTAAATAATAATGATTCCATGGCATATTTTTCATATAATCAACTGGAGAGTTATTATAAATTACCTCATGGTTGTAATTTGGAAAAAAGTATCCTGCATGATAAAGTCCGCTCATGGCAATCACACCATCAAAAATATCTGGACGACGAAGGAAAAAGTTCAATGCATGATAAGCTCCCATACTGCATCCTGTTGTTAAAAATTTTCCTCTGTAATATTCTCCAGAAGTATCTCCATGAATTTCTCTAAATCTTGGAACAGCCTCTTCAGTTATATAATTGAACCATTTTTCATGCTGCATTATTCTCCAATGATAATCTCCACCTATTTGAGACCAGCTTTCCCAGTCAATTCCATCTACACAAAAAAGTTGTAATTTTCCCTCTTCAATAAATTTTGAAGAAGCATCTACCATTCCAAAATTAAAAAAATCATAAAATCTTCCATCTTGCGCAGGAAAAACTATACAAGGTTTTCCACTATGTCCATATACTGTAAATTCCATTTCTCTTTCCAGTATATGGCTATATTCTTTATAATAAGCAGTATGCATATTCTGTATCCTCCTACATTTTAATATTTTTTCAAATAAAAATCAATAAATTCAAAACATTCCTGCAAATCACAGAATCTTGCAGTAAGCATATCATTTCCCATAGCTACTGAAAATATCTCTGGCATTCTTTCTTTCATTACTATATTATCTTTATATTTAGCCAATGTTTCCTCTTTACTGTAAACATATCTGTGAACATCTCTTCTAGCTGCATATACACAATTATATGGTCTAGATTCTGTATCAAAATATCCTTGATTATATGCTACCATATTTGCCCATATTTGATAAACATCTATATCATTTGCAAAATTCATCATATCAGGAGTATATCCACCTGGTGGACGCATATTTACTTCAAGCCCTATTATATCTCCTTTTTTCCCAAGCCCTTTTTTATCTTCTGAAAGTCTGAAAAATTCACAATGAAAGAAACGACTATTAGTATCAAAAGCTTGTACTACTTTTCTTCCTGCTTCCTTTAAATCTTCTGGAATATCTTTATAGGAATAATACATTACATCTGCCTGTTCATTTACTATATCCATTATTGGAATAGGATATGCATGGGCAGTTTCAAATATTATCTCTTTATCTCTTCCAGCTATTCCATCATATGACAGAAGCTCTCCATTTACATATTCTTCCATAATATATTCAACTGGAGGAAGATCCCTATAGAAATATCCCAATTCTATATCATTTATCAATTTATATGTAGCTGCTGCTCCTACACCATTATTAGGTTTTACAACTACTGGATATCCCACTTTCTCTATAAATGCTTTTCCTTCCTCATAATTAGTTACAATATGATAACGTGCACTTGGTACTCCTGCTTTCTCATAAAATTTCTTCATTACACTCTTATATTTTATTCCAGCTATCTTATCATTTTTAAGTCCTGTATTAATATTAAAATCTGTACGAAGCTGTGCATCTCTTAAAAGCCAGTATTCATTATTAGACTCTAACCAGTCTATACGCCCATATTTATATGCAAAATATGCGCATGCACGATATACTTCATCATAATTTTCCAGTGAAGATACTTTATAGTACTCATTTAAAGAACCTCTCAATTCATCTGTTAAACTATAATATTCCTCTTCTCCTATTGCTAGAGTATTTACTCCATTATTTTTCAATCCTCTGCAAAAATTCCAATAATTTTTTGGAAAGTTTGGTGAAATAAAAATAAAATTCATACAGCTCCCCCCTTTTATTAAACATAAAAAATATTTTCTTTACATACTACCACAACAGTTGTTTATAATCAAATAAAATATTCTTAGAACTTAAAAAAGTTTATATTTTTTATAAAATAGAGCAAAATTTACTCAATATTCATTTCAGAAATGAAATACTCTATCTTTTAAGTATAAAAAATAAAAGTATAATAGAAAAAGGTGATCCCCAATAAAGAAGTATTGTTACAGCGAGCGGCATAGTCATTGTGGCTGTGCTACTCTTGTAGTTGGAGCATACAAAGTGGTCTTGCCGTTCCTGCCCCATTCTTGAGATGTGTCCCGACATTGGTACGCTCTCCCATATATCCGAAAGATTGGAAATCACACTGAAAAACGCACTATGTCCACACTCTCGGATTTGTGGTATAATAAAAGAAACAAAGCAACAAATCTACGTTTTTAGGAGGAAAAAATATATGGGTGCTTGGAATTATGCTGTGTTTGATGATGATACTGCATATGATGCTTTAGATGACCTTAAAGCATCAGCAAAAATTATTACTGATATGGAAAAATACTTTGATGAGGTTATACAGGCAAAATATGTTGGTTATGACGAAGCACATTATGCTTTGGTGTCAGCTGCAGTTATTGACAGTGTTATAAATGACATTCATCATAGATGCGATGAAAATGATTATTTTGAATGGACAAAATCACTAAAGCATCTTGATTTTTCTCCCATCAAACAAAAAGCAGTAAAAGCTATTGACACTGTTCTTTCCAACAACTCTGAATTAAGAGAATTATGGGAAGAAAATTTGGAACTGTATGAGGCATGGAGAGAGGATAAACTTTCAATACAAGAAAGACTTCGGCAGTGAATGGGCATTTAGTACCTCTAATTGGTAATAAAACACAGATTCCATTTATTAAGCAGACAAGGAGGAACAGCATGGCTTTAACAATCCAAGAACGCCTAAAAAACCTGTGTGTGGAGCATGGGTTGATGGCTGAAACAGCTTGCAGAACAGATCCTCCTTTTAAGTCTGCGCTGAGCAGCTATGAAGTGGATGACTTCATGGACATCAGTCACTATGCCCTTATCAAACTGGAGAAGTTTTATGGCGTGACCGCCGACTATCTGCAGGGATTGACAACTCACCCAAACGCAAATCTTACCGCCCTGCTCTGTGAACTGGTTGTACACCCGGATTTTATGAAGCTGCGCTACAACAACCTAGCAGAGAAAAAAACAATGGCTGACCCAAATTGTCCAAAAATCTGAGCTGGTGAAAAGCTATGTGCTGCCACAAAGAGGTAAGAAAAAGTAGAGAGCAACAAATCGGAATATGGTAGACATTAAAGGATATGGGAGGTGAATGGCTTGAGTTATACTCTTTTCAGTAAAGAAGTGACAAGATGGTTAAAAGACAATGGGCTTCCTTGGCGAGGAACGGCCTATGATAGCGATGAAGTCACGCAGGCAAGGTTAGACGCTTGGCAAATTGGTACAAAACAAATATTTGAACAATGGATAATTGAGAAGCATTATAAGGAACTCATATCTTGTGCCCACAGTGGCTGGTATAAAGACAGTGTGTTTTTTGAGCCATTAGCGGAGCATTTTGTTGACAATAATCTATTTGAACAGTTGAGATTTCTTTGTGAACGAGGGATTAGATTTGAAGTTGAAAATATGTTGTCTGTTATGCGATTTGAGCAAGAAGAACAACACTATATTGATATTTTACGCATTAAAGCGTTCGATTTAGAGAGCTATGCTTCATCAAGAGATTATGCCCCATTGGGAGAGATAGCTAAATATAGAAGGCGGGCATTGGATAAAATAATTCGTTATATGACTTATCTTGAAGGTGTCAATGCACCATCGGAATATAATAAACTAGTACAAGAATTGCAAGAAAGTATCATTGACTTAAATGTAAAGAAAAGCAATTTGAAAAAGTTTAAGTACAAGTTGGTAGATGGGAATACAAAAGGTGAAAATAAGTAAGCAATTACGCATTAAATGAGTCCTACAGCTTCCCATTTGTTGGAGGATGGACGAGGGGCGAGAGCTTCCATTACACCCTGTCTATTGATGAAAATAGCCTGTTTTCCTGTCGTTTCAAATGCTGTGACCCTCTCAATGCAAAAGATGGGCTTATCAGCTTACCGCTAATAGCCCGTCTTTTACTGTCACATTCCGCTTGCTGACTGCCCAATCTAAATGTTCCTCAATACTTCCTTATTAGGTGTCAGCCTTTAGAATGCCTCTTTTATTCTCACATGAAATAATTAACTTTTATATTTCTAATTTTAAATTTTTACCTTATTAAAAGTTACTCCGCCTTCTAAAACTCTTGTATTTGTATAACCATAATATTTTAAACGATTTTGAATAAGATATGCTTTTCTTCCTCTATTACATACTAACAGCAATCTATCATCTAAATCATACCCTTCAAGTTTTCCATTTACTTCAGTTAATTCTAAATAAGGTGCTCCTTCTATTGTTGGAACAGTACATGAATCAAATACAGTATACCCAGTTCCATTGCCATCTAAATATTCAGCTGGTGCTATACTTTCTAATACTCCATTTATTTTATTAAAAAGAACATTTGCTGTGTGAACTATTGGATGTATTGCTGTAGAAAATGGTGGTGCATATGCAAGATCTAAATCTTCTATATCATGAAGTGTTCCTCTCATAGACATAGCAGTCACTATTACATCTACTACTTTATCCACTGCTCCTGTACCAAAAACTTGTACTCCAAGTATTTTTAATGTTTTTCTATCAGCAATAAGTTTTATTATAAAATTTGATGCTCCGGCATAATAATGAGCTTTATCATCTTCAACAGTTACTACACTTACAACATCAAATCCCATTTCTCTAGCAGCAGTTTCTGTGAGCCCTGTTCTTCCAACATTTAATCCTGGAAGTTTTGCTACAGCAGTTCCAAGAACTCCTTTAAATTTTATTTTTTTACCACTTAAATTCTGAGCTATGATACGTCCTTCTATATTGGCTGAAGATCCCATTGGAGACCATACTAATTTATCTGTAAGTATATTTTTTACTGAAACACAATCTCCTGCTGCATATATATTTTCATCATTTGTTTGAAAATATTCATTTACTTTTATTGTTTTGTTAGGTAAAAGTTCTATTCCAGTATCTGCTAAAAATTCAGTATTTGGACGAATTCCAACAGACATAATGACTGCATCCACTTCCATAGCTTTTTTTGAAGTTTGTATCTTTTCTACCCTTTCAGTTCCTTCTATTAATTCTAATTTAGTTTCAGTAAAAACCATTATTCCATGATCTGTTAAATAATCTTCTGCATATTCAGCAAATTCTTTATCAAATCCTGTAAGAATATGAGGAGCCATCTCTATAACAGATACTTTTATATTTTGGAGAGCTAAATTTTCAGCAACTTCCAATCCTATATATCCTCCACCTATTACAGCTGCCTTTTTTATTTTTCCAGCTTCTATATCAGCTCTTAAATTAATAGCATCATCTGGAGTTCTCATAAAATAAACTCCTGGAAGATCCAATCCTTTTATTGGAGGTTTCACAGGACTTGCTCCTGTAGCTATAACTAGTTTATCATATGAATATTCAATCTCTTTATTTAGCTTTAAATCTTTCGCTTTTATTATTTTTTTCTCTCTGTCCAAACCAATAACTTCAATTTCTGTATGAACTTCAGCATCAGTAAGTTTAGAAAATTTCTCAGGAGTATTTACAATAAGTTGTTCTTTATTTTTTATTACATTTCCAACATAATAAGGTAATCCACATCCAGCATAAGATATTTCTTTACTTTTAGTCAAAATAATTACCTCATTACTACGATCTTCTCTTTTCAATTTTGCAGCTACTTTAGTTCCTGCTGCTACTCCACCTACTACTATTACTTTCATATCTAACATCCTCCTTAATTATTTAAGTTAAATGAATCTATAATTTAAAATAAATGTTCATAAGTCTCTATATTAGATATTATATCACTTATTAGAAAAAAATAAATATATTACTGAAATATAATATCAACAATATTATATTGTAAAAATATTAAGCAAAATTCCCTGCTAAACTTTTTATTCCTATAAGTATAAGAATAGTTCCTCCTAAATATTGAGCTTTACTTTCCAACAAAGTTCCAAACTTTGTTCCTAAAATTACTCCTAGACCTGAAATTATAAAAGTAATTATCCCAATTTCAGAAGAAGACAGCCAAATATTAAAATCATTCAAAAAGGAAAAAGTAAATCCTATTGCTAATGCATCAATGCTTGTAGCTACTCCTAATACTAAAAGAGTTTTTGAACTACATCCTTCATCTGTACAGCAATTATCCTCTTTTCTAGCTTCTCTTATCATATTAAAGCCTAAATATCCCAAAATAATAAATGCTATTATATTACTATATTGAGAAACTTTTCCACTAAAAATACTTCCTACATAAAACCCTATTATTGGCATAATTGTTTGAAATATTCCAAAAGTAAATGCTATTTTTACTGTTTTTGCTATTTTTACTTTTCCCATAATAAGTCCTTGACATAAAGAAATGGCAAAAGCATCCATTGAAAGACCCACTCCGATCAAAAAAATCTGAAAAAATCCCAATCCAAACACCTCGTATTTTAAATTTTATAACCTTTTTATTTTACCATAATACTTATAGAAATTAAATATAAAAAATATTTTTTTCACTATACCCAATTGACTTTATAGAATTAAAGTTTCTATTCTAATCATAGTTGGATTTATGGCTAAATATCCTAAAATTGAAGAAAATATGAGATTAGGAAGTGTTATTACAATGATACTTCCATATTTTATGGTATTCTTAGTGGCTTGGATCCCCTTACTCATATTGAACTTGGAGCACATATGTTTATGTAATAAATAATAACTTAAAATTTCTTTCTATTTTGAGATACTTTTCCAAAACAGAAAGTTTTTTAATTATTTATTAAATATATCTAATTTCTTTTTTTCAAAAAAATAAGTATTTTTTTGAAATTATCTGTCAAAAAAATATAGCATTTAGCTTGAAAATGGTATATAATATTTTTATATGAACATGTTTAAAATGGTTAAATTTGAACATGCAATAAATATTATAGAGAAGGACAATTTTAGTCTTTCTCTTTTTTAAAAAATTTTAGGAAGGGAAGGTAATCTATGAAAGAAATTTTTGAAATAAGATGGCATGGAAGAGGTGGACAAGGAGCCAAAACAGCTTCTTTACTTTTGGCAGATGCAGCATTCAGTGGTGGAATGTTCGTTCAAGGGTTCCCAGAGTATGGACCTGAGAGAATGGGAGCTCCTATTACCGCTTACAATCGTATCTCTAAAGATAGAGTTACTGTTCACTCTAATATCTATGAACCTGATTTTGTAGTTGTTGTTGATGAAACTCTTATTGAAAGTGTAGATGTTACTAAAGGTCTTAAAGAGGATGGAGCTATTATTATCAATAGTTCTAAGCCTGCTTCTGAATTTAAATCTCTTTTAAAAGGATACAAAGGAAGAGTATGTACTTGTGATGCAAGAACTATTTCTGAGGAAACTCTTGGGAAAAACTTCCCTAACACTCCTATGCTTGGAGCAGTTGTAAAAGTAAGTGGAGTTATGGAAGAAAAAGCTTTCCTAGAAGCAATGGAAAACTCTTTTGCGCACAAATTTGCAAGTAAACCAGAAGTACTAAAAGGAAATATGGCTGCATTAGTACGTTCTATGAATGAGGTGAAAGAATAATGAAAAATAAAGCTGGTGTACCAATTACTGAAGATATTAGCTGGAGAGATATAACTCCTGGTGGAGTAGTTTATGAAGCTGGAAGTGCTCAGCACTTCAGAACAGGGGACTGGAGATCAATGAAACCAGTTCTTTTGAGAGATAAATGTATTGACTGTCTTCTATGTGTTCCTTGCTGCCCAGATTCAGCAATACCTGTAAAAGATGGAAAAAGATTAGAGTTTGATATGGATCATTGCAAAGGATGTGGAATTTGTGTTAAAGCATGTCCATTCAAAGCAATAGAATTGATAAAAGAGTAGTTCGGAGGTAGAATTAATGAGTATAAGAGAAAGAATGTCAGGAAACGAAGCTATTGCAATAGCAATGAGACAAATAAATCCAGATGTAGTACCTGCTTTTCCAATCACTCCATCAACAGAGATACCACAATATTTCTCTCAATATGTTGCTGATGGATCAGTAGACAGTGAATTTATTCCAGTAGAATCAGAGCACAGCGCTATGTCGGCTGCAATGGGATCACAAGCAGCAGGAGCTAGAACTATGACTGCTACTTCATCATGCGGACTTGCATTGATGTGGGAAATGCTTTATGTTGTAGCTTCTGCAAGACTTCCTGTAACTTTAGCATGTGTTAACAGAGCTCTTACAGGACCTATCAATATCAATGCAGACCATAGTGATTCTATGGGTGCAAGAGATGCTGGATGGATTCAGCTATACAGTGAAACAAATCAAGAAGCTTATGACAATATGCTTCAAGCTAACAGAATAGGAGAACATCCAGATGTTCAACTTCCTGTTATGGTATGTCAAGATGGATTCATCACAAGCCATGCTGTTGAAAATATAGAATTATTAGAAGACGACAAAGCTAAAGCTTTTGTTGGAGAATACAACCCAGAAGATTATCTTCTAAATGCTAAAAGACCTACAGCAGTAGGACCATATGATATTGTTTCTTACTATATGGAACATAAAGTAAGCCAAGCTCATGCTATGATGAATGCTAAAAAAGTAATTCTTGAAGTAGCAGCAGAATATGAAAAACTTACTGGAAGAAAATATGGACTGTTTGAAGAATATAAATTAGATGATGCAGAAGTTGCAATAGTGGTTATCAACTCAACTGCTGGAACAGCTAAAGCAGCTATAGAAGAAATGAGAAAAGAAGGTAAAAAAGTTGGACTTCTAAAAATCAGAGTATTCAGACCATTCCCAATGGAAGAAATAGCACAAGCGCTTAAAAATGTAAAAATGGTAGCAGTAATGGATAAATGCGAAGGATTCTCAGCAGCTGGAGGACCAGTATTTGCAGAGGTAAGATCAGCTCTTTATGACTGCAGCCCAAGACCAAAAATGATCAACTATGTATATGGACTTGGAGGAAGAGATATAACTGTAAATCATATAAAAGAGATCTTTAATACTCTATTGGCAGAGAAAGATCAAGAAGTAAAAGATACATATAGACATTTTGGTGTAAGAGGGTAGGAGGAAAGGAATATGGCATATAATTTCAAAAAAGAAATGGAAAAACCTGAAAGACTTACTGGAGGACACAGAATGTGTGCAGGGTGTGGAGCACCAGTAGCAGTAAGAGGAGTATTAAGAGCATTAAAAGAGGAAGATGAGGCAGTAATATGCAGTGCAACAAGCTGTCTTGAAGTATCAACTTTCCTTTATCCATATACAGCATGGAAAGATTCATTTATTCACTCAGCATTTGAAAATGCAGCAGCAACAATAAGTGGAGCCCAGACAGCATACAAAGTATTAAAGAAAAAAGGAAAAATAGATGAATCATATAAATTCATAGCTTTTGGAGGAGATGGAGGAACTTATGATATAGGATTCCAATCACTTTCAGGAGCAATGGAAAGAGGACATGATATGGTTTATGTATGTTATGACAATGAAGCATATATGAATACAGGTATCCAAAGATCATCAGCAACACCTATAGGAGCAGATACAACTACAACTCCAATAGGAAAAGAAAGCGCAGGAAAACCACAGGGAAGAAAAGATCTTACAGATGTAATATCAGCCCACAATGTGGCATATGTTGCTCAAACAACATTTATAGGAAACTTCAAAGACCTTCATGAGAAAGCAGAAAAAGCAATCTATACAGAGGGAGCAGCATTCCTAAACATATTAGCACCATGCCCAAGAGGATGGAGATATGAAGGTGAAGACCTGATGGAAATGTGTAAACTGGCAGTAGAAACTTGCTACTGGCCACTATTTGAAGTAATAGATGGAGAATGGAAATTAAGCTACAGACCAAAAGTAAAACTGCCTGTAGAAGAATTCTTGAAAAAACAAGGAAGATTCAAGCATCTATTTAAACCACAAAACAGACATATCATAGATAGAATCCAAAAAGATGTGGATTTGAAATGGGAAAGACTTCTTAAAAGATGTGGAGAGGAACTTTAATTACCTATAAAATTTAATGTAAAAGTGGGACTTAATGTCCCACTCATTTTTTGTATAAAAAAATTGTCAGAGGAGCACCTTAATTTATGAATATAAGAGTTTTAAGTTCCAGTTATTTAGGAGTAGAACCTTTTTTAGTAGAAGCTGAAGTAGATATCAGCAGTGGACTTCCATTTTTTTCAATAGTAGGTTTAGGAGACACTGCCATCTCAGAAAGTAAAGATAGAGTAAGAACTGCATTAAAAAATAGTGATTTCAAAATGGAACCTAAAAAAATAATAGTAAATCTTTCCCCAGCTGGAATAAAAAAAGAAGGAGCTCAATTTGATCTTCCTATAGCTGTTGGTATAATGGTAGCTATGGGATTTGTAAGAGATAGAAATTCTACATTAGATAATTATCTTTTTCTAGGAGAACTTTCTCTAGATGGAAAAATCAGAGGAGTAAAAGGAATAATAAATACAATGATTCTGGTAAAAGAAAAAGGATACAAAGGTGTAGTTATTCCAGAGGATAATGTACAGGAAGCTTCTCTTATCAAAGGGATAGATATTGTCCCTGTTTCAACCTTGAGAGAAGTTGCTGATTTTATTTCTAAAGGTCAAATTAAATCTTTAAATATAAAACCATTCCTTGAAGAAAAAGATTATAGTATAGATTTCTCAGAAGTAAAGGGGCAAGCACTAGGAAAAAGAGGATTAGAAATTGCTGCTGCTGGTGGACACAATATAATATTAATAGGAAGTCCTGGTTCTGGAAAATCTATGCTTGCTAAAAGAATGATAACTATTCTCCCATCAATGAGTGAAGAAGAAATAATTGAATCTACAAAAATATACAGTGTTGCTGGTGAGCTTAACAGTAAAAAACCAATAATTAATCAAAGACCTTTTCGTTCTCCTCATCACACAAGTTCACTTACTTCAATTATAGGTGGAGGAAAAAGAATAAAACCTGGTGAAATAAGTTTGGCATCTAATGGTGTCTTACTACTAGATGAACTTGCAGAATTTCCAAGAAGTGTTTTAGAAAGTTTAAGGCAGCCTTTGGAAGATGGTTTAGTTTCCATTACAAGAGCTCAATACAGAGTTGAATTTTTAAGTAAATTTCAGCTTCTTGCTACAAGTAATCCATGTTTTTGTGGGAATTATTATGAAGGTGCTTCATGCACCTGTACTCAACATGAAGTAAATAAATATATGAAAAAACTTTCTGGTCCTATCATGGATAGGATTGATATTCATATTGAAATGAGAAGACTGTCAGAAGATGAACTAATGAATTCAGCTGAAGCAGAAAATTCAAATACTATAAAAGAAAGAGTGATGAAAGCTCGAGAAATTCAAAGAAAAAGATATAATAGTGATCTTTTAAATGGAAATCTGGGACAAAAAGAAATAAAAAAATATTGTAAGATTGCAGATGAAGACAAAGAATATTTTAAAAATGCTATGAGAATAATGGAAATATCTGCAAGAGGTTATGATAAAATTCTGAAAGTAGCAAGAACCATTGCTGATCTAGAAGGTTGTAAAGACATAAAAAAATATCATTTAATGGAAGCAGTTTCCTTTAGAAAAAAATAAATTTCACATTTCAAAATCGTAAGTAATTTTAAATAATTATTTACGATTTTTTTTATTATCCCTTTCATATAAAATAGTATTTTTAACGATAAAAATACTATAATTATACACTTCTCTATTTTTCATAAAAAAATATTTGATATTATTTTTTAATTTTTATAGACCGAATTTTAGACTATTTTTACATTATTAAATCAATTCATTCTAAATTTTTGTTGACTTTTTTATTTTTTTATGTTTATAATCTGATTATAAAACTTGTCGACAAGAAATGTAGGGGAATAAATTTATTAAGGAGGATATCATATGGTTGTTTTTGTAGCATTGTTGCTTATATGTTCAATGATGTATTTGTTGTTAAAAAATAAAGTATCACCTATTGTTGCCTTTGTGTGTTTGCCTATCATTTCTGCTGTAATTCTAATTTTAACTGGAACTTTTACTGGTCCAGGTGGGGAAGCAATCCCCCTTGGCGTTCAACTTAATACCATGGTTGACTGGTGCTCTGGTGGAGTAAAAACGACAATGAGTAATGCTACTCTTTTTATCTTTTCAATTATTTATTTTGGAATAATGAGTGATGCGGGTATGTTTGATCCTATTGTAAAAGGCCTTGTTAAAATTGCTGGTAAAAGTCCTGTAATGATATATCTTACAACTGCATTAATTGCTTTAGTTTCACAGTTAGATGGTGCTACTGCCACTACTTATTTAATAACTATTCCAGCAATGCTTCCAATATTTAAAAAATTAAAACTTAATATTTTAGGAATGCTTACTGTTATTGGAATTGTTACTGGTTCATGGAATATGGTTCCTTGGGGTGGAACTATAATTCGTACTGCTACAACAATTACAAATCTTGGAATTCCTGTTACTCCTCAAGAACTTTGGAAAATGATTCTTCCAATAGAAATTTTAGGAATGTTTCTTGGAATAGGATTAGGAGTACTTTTTGGAATTCAAGATAAAAAAAGATTAATAAAAGAATATGGAGCAGACTATTTTGATAAAGCAGTTACTGAAGAACCTGTTATTTCACAAGAAATAACTGATTTAAAACGTCCTAAACTTTTACCTTTAAATTTACTTTTAACTGCTGTAATTATAATAATTATGATAGTAAATTCAAAAATACCTAGTTATCTAGTATTTTTAATTGCCACAGCTATAGCCTTGGTAATTAATTACAAAGGATTAAAAATTCAAAACGAAAGAGTTCAAGCTCATGCTCCTACTGCTGTAGGAACTGCAGCTACATTCTTAGCAGCTGGTATTTTCTTGGGTATTTTTAAAGAAACTGGTATGACAATTGCTCTTGCCAATGTTGTTTTAGACAACCTTCCTAATGTTTTCCTTCCTCAAATTGGACGTGTATTTGGAGCTTTAGGATCTGCAATAGGAATTATATTAAGTCCAGATCTGTATTACTATTCGTTACTACCAGTAGTTGGAGAAGTAGTAAAAGCACTAGGTGGAAGTCCTATAAAAGTAGGTCTTGCTATGCTTATTGGAGAAAATGTAGGAGTAGTTATTTCACCATGTATCCCAACAACATTTTTAGCAATTGGCCTTGCAGGAGTGGAACTTAAAGATCATATAAAATTCTCTTTAAAATATTTTATAGCTGTATCAACTATTATGGTTCTTGCAGCAATAATGATTGGAGTAGCATAAATAAACTTGGAACAAATTTTAGGAGGCATAATAAATGGAAAAAGGAGCACTTAGCAATATTGTAGTTTTAGATTTAACTCGTGTTTTAGCTGGTCCATATTGTACTGCAATGCTGGCTGATATGGGAGCTGAAGTTATAAAAATAGAAATTCCTGGAAAAGGTGATGATACAAGAGGAATGGGACCTTTTAAAAATGGGGAAAGTATGTATTATGCAAATATAAACAGAAACAAACACGGTGTAACTCTTAATTTAAAATCTGAAGAAGGAAAATCTATATTTAAAGAACTTGTAAAAAAAGCAGATGTTGTAGTTGAAAACTATCGTCCAGGTGTAATGGATAAATTAGGACTTGGATATGAAGTTTTAAAAGAAGTTAATCCTCAAATTATATATGCAGCTGTTTCAGGATTCGGATTTTATGGTTCTTATCATGAAAGACCTGGTTATGATATTATTGCTCAGGCTATGGGTGGACTTATGAGTATTACAGGTCCTGAAAATGGTACTCCTACAAGGGCAGGAAATGCCATGGGAGATGTACTTGGAGGAATGAATCTAACAATTGGAATCTTAGCAGCTTTGAATGCAAGACAAATTATAAAAAAAGGACAGAGAGTTGATGTTTCTCTTGTAGATTCTGTTGTATCTGCTTTAGAAACTGGTACACAAAGGTATTTTGTAAATAATGAAATTCCCAAATTATTAGGAAATAGATACGCTGCTGTTTCTCCATATGATTCTTTTAAATCAAAAGATGGAATGTTTGTTATAGGATGTGGAAATCAAAAACTCTTTACCCTTCTTTGCAATCAAGTACTTAATAGACCTGATTTACTTGAAAATCCGCTGTTTCTTACAAATCATTTAAGATGTGAGAATCATGCTTCTTTAAAAACAGAAATTGAAAAATGGTCTGCAACTGTTACTTCAAAAGAAGCAGTAGACATGATTCTTGCTGCAGGAGTTCCTGCTGCTCCTATTTTAAATCTTAAAGATATTTCTGAAGATAAACATATTGCAGAAGAAAGGGAGATGTTTGTCACTATAGAGCATCCAATAATAGGAACTATGAGAGTAAATGGAAATCCTATAAAGCTTATGGATACTATGCCAAAAATAAGAACTTGTGCCCCTCTTCTTGGTCAACATACAGAAGAAATATATAAAAAAATGTTAAATATGTCTGAAGAAGAGATAAAAAATTATCAAGAAAAAGGAATTATGTAATTTATCTGAATAGGAGGTACTCAAATGAATTTACCTGAAAAAGTCCAAATTGTTGAAGTAGGACCTCGTGATGGCTTTCAAAATATAAAAACTTTCATTGAAACTAAACATAAATTAGAAATAATAGACTCATTAGAAGAAGCAGGATGTAATAAAATAGAAATCACTTCATTTGTAAACCCAAAATGGATCCCGCAAATGATAGATTCTAAAGAAATATGTGAAACTTGTGTCAAAAAAAATAAAAGAAAGTATGAGGTTATTGTTCTTTGTCCAAATAAAAAAGGTGTGGAAAATGCTATTTCTTCTGGAGCAGAAGTTATTTCTGTAGTTATTTCTGTAAGTGAAGCTCATAATAAAGCAAATGTAAATCGTACTGTAGAAGAAAGTTTTAAAGAATTAGAAGAAATGGTATATAAATATCCTAATGTGAAGTTTCGTTTAGACCTTGCCACAGTATTTGGTTGCCCTTTTGGTGAAGAAATAAAACCTGAAAGAGTTTCTGAACTTATAGAAAGAGCAAAAAAAATAGGAGTCAAAGAAATAATGCTTGCGGATACTGTTGGATTAGGTAACCCTGTATTAGTTGAAAAGATATTAAAACAAGTAAAAGAACAAGTAGGAACTGAAAACATTATTTTACACATTCATGATACTCGTGGAATGGGATTGGCAAATATGCTTGTTGCATTGCAATTAGGATATTCTATTTTTGAAACTTCTATTGGAGGATTAGGAGGATGTCCCTTTGCTCCTGGTGCAGCAGGAAATGTTGCTACAGAAGATTTTGTTAATATGTTAAATGGAATGGGAATTAATCATAACATACAGCTTGAAAAACTATATAATACTTTAGAACTGCTTAATCAATATGTTGATGTAAAGCTTAATAACAGTCATATGTATTCAGTTTATAAGTCTAAATGTTCTTTATAAATTATTGTTAGAAAAAGGAGAATATTTTATGGGAAAAAATAGTAAAGTTTTAATTTTAACTGGAAATACTGGAAGTGGAAAAACTGAGTTTTCTATTCAATATTCTCTTTTTTTAGCAAAACAGAAGAAAAAAATAAATTTAGTTGATTTAGATGTAATAAATGTTTATTATCGTTCACGGGAAAATAAAGAAATGTTAGAAAAATTAGGAATAAAAATCTGGGGTTCTTCAAATTTTGATTATAATGGAAGCGATCTCCCAGCAATAAGTTATGGCTTTGAATCTCTTTTAAATGAAAAAAAGGAAAATGTTGTTGTAGACCTTGCTGGAAGTATCAATGGTTTAAAACTTTTAACAGCATTAAAAAATAAAAATTTTATATATGATATGTGGTTAATTTGTAATATATACCGGGAAGAAACTGATAGTGAAGAAAAAATTATTCATTTAATCAAAGAATATGAAAATTTTTCTAGTTTTAAAATAACAGGTATTATTAACAACTCAAATCTTTTAGAATATTCAACAGAAGAAGATCTTATAGCAGCAGAAAAAATTATTCTTAATGTAAGTCATAAATTGAATATCCCTGTCATTTATACTGTTCTTTTACAAAAAGATAAAGATGTTCAAAAAAAACTGCAAAATAAAAATATATTTTACATAGATAAGCTTTTTAATAGAAAAAGCTGGATGAAATAAAATGGTTTATAGATTACCTTTATTAATCTAAATCTTACATAAGGAGGTTATGATATATAAATATCATAAAAAAAATTATGACTAAAATTAATCTGAACTTTAAAATTGATATTTGTAAAGGCTGTGGTTTATGTGTTGAAGTCTGCCCTTTAAAAATATTAGAACTTGATGAAAATACAGTCAATTCCAAAGGATATCATCCTGCCTATGAAGCTCAAAAAAATAAATGTATAGGTTGTAAAAGTTGTGCTTTAATGTGTCCTGACTCTGTTATAACTATTGAAAAGTTCTAAAATACTTGCAACGAAAGGAAGGTGTAAAATGAAAAAAAAATTGATGAAAGGATCAGAAGTTTTAGGAGCTTCAGCTATCAAAGCTGGATGTTTACATTTTTTTGGTTATCCAATAACTCCTCAAAATGAAATTCCTGAATATATGTCAAAAGAACTTCCTAAAATAGAAGGAGGAGTTTTTGTTCAAGCAGAATCTGAAGTAGCCGCAATCAATATGGTTTATGGCTCTGCATCTACTGGAGTAAGATGTATGACTTCCTCTTCCTCACCTGGAATAGCCTTAAAACAGGAAGGGATTGCATACTGTTGTGGAGCTGAACTTCCTTGTGTAATTGGAAGTGTAAGTAGGGGAGGGCCTGGTTTAGGAAGTATACAACCTGCTCAATCAGATTATTTTCAAGCTACAAGAGGTGGGGGAAATGGAGATTATCATGTCATAGTATATGCTCCTTATAATCTTCAAGAACTTTCTGACCTAACACAAAAAGCTTTTTATATAGCTGATAAATATAGAAATCCTGTGATGCTCCTATTAGATGGAACTATAGCTCAAATGATGGAAGGAGTAGAAATTAAAGATATTACTTTCCCTTCAATCGACAAGTCCAGCTGGACTATCACAGGAAAAAAAGGCAGAAAAGATCATCATATAATTACTTCTATTTATTTAGACACTGATACTTGCGAAAATCATAATCAAAAATTATTTAAAAAATATGATGAAATTGAAAAAAATGAAACTGAGGTTGAACTCTATTTAGTAGATGATGCTGAAATAATCATTGCATCTTATGGAACATCTGCTCGTATAGTTAAAAATGCTATAAATGATTTAAGAAAAAAAGGGATAAAAGCTGGACTGATACGCCCTATTACTTTATGGCCTTTCCCATATGCTGCCTTTAAAAATATTTCTGAATCTTGTAAAGCTGTTATGTCAATTGAACTTAGTATGGGTCAAATGATTCAAGATGTAAAAATTGGAGTTGCTGGCAAATATGAAGTAGGTTTCTATGGGAGATGTGGAGGAAATTTATTTGACAGTGAAGAAGTGGCTAATGCTATAGAAAAATACTATAAAGAGGTGAAATAACATGGGGGAAATTATTTTTAAAAGAACTAAGGGGCTTACAGAGAAAGAAACTCATTATTGTCCTGGATGTACCCATGGAATTGCTCATCGTCTTGTTGCAGAAGTCTTAGAAGAGATGAATGAGCTGGATAGTTCTGTGTGTGTATCTTCAGTTGGATGTTCTGTATTAAGTTATGAATACTTTAATATAGATGCTGTAGAAGCTGCTCATGGAAGAGCTCCAGCCGTTGCCACTGGAATAAAAAGATCAATTTCTGATAAAAATACCCTTGTTTTTACTTATCAAGGAGATGGAGATCTTGCCAGTATTGGTTTAGGAGAAACAATGAGTGCTGCTGTAAGAGGAGAGAATATTACTATAATTTTTATGAATAACGCTATCTATGGAATGACTGGTGGACAAATGGCTCCAACTACTTTGGAAGGACAAAAAACTACAACTTCTCCTTATGGAAGAGATCCTAAAACAGCTGGATTGCCAATTAAAATGTGTGAAGTTTTAGCTCAAATTCCTTCAGCTACCTATATAGAGAGAGTTACTCTAACTACTCCTGCAAATGTTATTAAAGCAAAAAAAGCAATCTCTAATGCTTTTAAATGCCAAAAAGAAGGAAAAGGATTTTCTCTAATTGAAATTGTAGGAACATGTAATGTGGGATGGGGATTATCTCCTAAAGATGCTATTGAATGGTGTAAAAATGAAATGCTACATTATTTTCCTCTGGGAATTTACAAAGATGTACGAGGTGAGAGATAATTATGAAAAAGAAAATAATTTTTGCAGGATTTGGTGGTCAAGGAGTTCTGACACTAGGTCAAATAATAGCTCTTATACAAATGAATCGTGGATTAAATGTAACATGGATTCCTTCCTATGGAGCAGAAATGCGTGGAGGAACTGCTAACTGTTCAGTAATTTATTCAGATGAACCAATTGGTTCTCCTATAATTAAACATGGAATAGATATTCTTATAGCAATGAATGAAGTATCCTTACATAAGTTTGAAAATGAAGTAATTCCTGGAGGAATGATAATGATTGAATCTTCCATAGTAAAAAATAAAACTACTTCTAGAAAGGATGTAAATGTCTGCTATATTCCTGCTACTGATCTAGCTACTGAATTAGGAAATATGAAAGTTTTAAATACAGTAATGCTTGGAGCATTTGCAAAGGTTACAAATGATTTTACTAAAGAGGAAGCTTTTGAAACTTTAAAAGAAAAACTTCATGGAAAAGAAAAATTATTTATTCTGAACGAAAAAGCTATTAACATTGGATTTGAAAAAGTCAAACAATAAAAATATTTATTGTCATAATATCCTTACCCTTAAATATTGATAATAGTCTGCTGTATAAGCAGGCTATTATTTTTATATAGAATTTAAAATTCTAGATTATTTTTCTTCCTTTATGCTATACATAGATTTTTTTAGTGTATTATTTAAAAGTTTTATGTTAATATATGTAATATAAAAATAAAATCATCAATAGGGAATGGAGACTTGGGTATGGAAATTTTTAAATTTGATAGATATGAAAATGAAAATAATCGTGATTTTATATACCGTTCTCTTAGAGAAAGTATTATTAGAGCTACTATAAAACCTGGTGAAGCAATCAGTGAGCCTAAATTACAGCAAATATTTAATGTAAGCAGAAGCCCTATCAGAGAAGCTATTTCGGTATTGGATCATGAAGGTTTGGTTGAAGTGCAACCTAAAAAAAAGACACGTGTTGTTCTTATTGATTATCAACAGATAATAGAAAGTAGGTTTCTAAGATGCATCGCAGAAAAAGAGGTTTTAGTTAATATGTGCGCTACAAAAGATACTAAACCCTTAGCTGATAAACTTGATAAAATATTAGATGAGGCTGAAAATAAATATAAAAATAGCAAAAATTTTCGCACTGTAATTTTTGACTATGATAATATGTTCCACTCAGCTATATTTGAATACAATGGATTTAGTTTTGTTTGGAAAATACTTCGTTTAAACAATATTCAATATAACCGTTTTTTAAATCTTTATCTTGAGGAACAGCTTTATGGAGAATTTTTTATAAAAGATCATAGAGAAGTTGCTGAAAATATAAGAAATAAAGCAGTTGATAAACTAGTATCATATACACAGCAAAACTATGAAAGAGTTGAAGGATATCTAAAAAAATTAGTTCTTATTCACCCTGATTATTTTACTAACACTCAAAGTTAAAAAGAAGGCAGTTAAAACTTTTATAAATTTTAACTGCCTTTTTCTTATTTTATTATATTGAAGTCTTTGTCTAATAAATGTTTTAATCTTAGTTTACCACTTTTCAATTCTATAACTTCTGCATACTGTGCTCTTTGAAATCTATTTCCAGTTCCCTCCTGAAATAAATATGAATTAACACCTATATCTATAGTAGAATCATTTTGATGAAACTGAATAGAAAGTTCATTATCAGATGATGGAAGATATTCTTTACTAACTTCCATGAATTCAGCTACTTTCAAATTATTTAGCCTAACTCTTATATATCCTTTTCTTAAATTTCTTGCTTCTCCTCTGGCTGACTCTGTAATATCATAATTAAGAATCATATAATCTCCCTGTATTAAAGAACGAGGATCAACAGGAGCTGTTTTTATATAGAAAGTTTTTTGTTTTAAATTTCTCTCCTCTTTTACTACTGAATACCCAAAAGCTATCATCAATAATAAGAGATTAAGTACTACAAGTATTTTTTTCATAGCTCTTCCCCCCTCTCCATTGCTTTACAGGTAATTTTAGATAAAATGAGAAATCCAAGAAATAATAAAGCCCCACTTTTTATCATAAGATAAGATTTTTCAAGAAGTGTTATATGAAGGCTATAGTAATAAAATGATATTTCTCCTCCTAAAAATATTACTGCTGCTCCTATCATATATTTTTCATCTCTGTACATATATAATAAAATCAGCATTATTCCTAAGTTTACTCCATACGCACCCAAACAGAAGAAACTTAAAAACCCTACTAATACAGCTATAATAAAAAATGCAAAATAGTTTTTTCCAGCAAATATTTTATAGAGCAGTCCTAATGCTATTGCAAGTATTATTCCATTAACTATATATGGGTCATAATAATTATATCTAAAAAGTGTACTGCTAACTACTATCGCTTGAATAAAAGCAGTGATCTCTGCTCCTCTAGTTATTCTTTTTATTCTTTCCGTTTTTGCTATTTTCATTTTTTCATTACAACTAGATACCAAGATAAAAATGAGTGGTATCACAAGTATCAATGTTTTTGAATACTCCTTTGTCCCTGGAAAAATCATTATTAATCCAGAAATTACTGCTGGAACAATCAAGAAATCTAAGATTTTGGAGTGTCTTAAAATATAGAATCCTCCATATATCATCCAACCTATTCCAACTATTGTTGTTGTTGATAATCTCATTCTCTCTTGAAGATACACAAGAATTAAAGTCAACCCAGATACGAATGTTATTATTTCATTTTTTTCTTCTTTAAATTTTAAAACCTTTGGAAGAAAGCAAGATGCTGCAAGAAGAAGTGCTCCTGCTACAAGAATTGCCTCTTCTCCAAGACTAAAGAAAGACATCAATAATGAGAAAAATGCTATTGTCAATATTACTAAAATTACTTTGAAAAAATTTAAAATAACTCTTACTGAATTTGAAGACAGATAATTTTTAGTAATAATTCTAATGCTTCCTATAATAAGGCATATTATCAAGAAAATTCCAATAATACCTGAGCCCACCCCAGATATTTCTCTTATTATATAAGAAGAGATAACAAAAGTCATTGAAACTATACTTATAATATTTAATCCTTGCTTCCTTATTTTTTTTCCAAGCAGAAAAAGCAATCCTATAAATACAATATATATCAATAAATACAATGGTCCATATAAATCAAAGCTTCTGTAATATCCCATACCTAAAACCTTCCAGAATATTCCTGCTGTCATTAAAGTGGTTGAAGAAAAAGCAAGGATATAGAAAAACCAGTTTTTTACTTCTATTAACATTTTTTTTATCACAACAATATAAATAAGAAAGAAAAATAAAATAATTATAGATCCTGTAATACATATCATTGTAAAATTCCCATACAATCTCATATAAAGCATTCCACTTATTGTAAAAACTGTTACATTCAGAGTCCAAAGAGGATAAAATTTTTCTATAAAAGAAAAAATCAGTATAAATATCCCCCAATTTCTAAACAGTGTATATGGATCAGCTCCTGTTTGATATATCTGTCCAAATACAGCAAATAATGTCCCTATAAAAAATGATGATGAAAAAAGTGAAAGTTCTCTATATGATTTTTTATTTTGAAAAATAAACCAACCAATTATTCCCAATAGAATCAAAGCCATTGGAATAGACATCTTAGTAAAATTTCCTATTTTATTCCAGTTATATGCAATAAAACATGATATCCCTGTAATAATAAATAATATAGAAAAATATAAAAAAGAATTTTTTAACTTATCAAGCATATTGATTACCTCCTACTAAAAACAGGAAAATTTATATTTTAGATATATTATACTATGCAAAAAGCAGACTTCAAAGTTTTACTTTAGAGTCTGCCTTAAATCGTTATTTTATTTACTCATTAAAATTATAGAGCTTCTTGGCTTTACAAGATATTTTTTATCAATTAAAGCTTTTGTATCTTCTCTGAAATTTTCTTTTTCTGTTTTTGAAGTATCAACTAACAGATGCCATTCCTTATTTTGGAGCACTGGAAGCTCAAATGTCAGTTCTCCATGATAAGAATTTAAAGCTATATAAAATGATGTATCTGTTTCAATATCATGTAAAACAAATGCTATACTTAAGGAATAATATGAATAATCTGGTGTATTAAGTTTTACTCCATGAAGAGCAACATCACAATTTTTACATTCAGTAAGTTCCAAATAATTTTTCTTTCTAAAAACAGAATATTTTTTACGAACTTTTATCATATTTTTTACAAAATTATTTATTTCAGAAAATTTTTTTCCTCTTTCCCAATCTACCCATGTAGAACGATTATTTTGACAATAAGCATTATTATTTCCAAACTGGGTTCTTCCCATTTCATCTCCCATAAGAAGCATAGGTACTCCTTGTGAAATGAAAAGTATCAAAAACATATTTTTAATCTGTCTTTTTCTCATTTCCAAAATAGCAGGATCGTCAGTTCCACCTTCTACACCATAATTATATGAGTTGTTATTGTTTTCTCCATCATTATTATTTTCTCCATTGCTGAGATTATGTTTGTTATTATAGCTAACAAGATCCCACATGGTAAAACCATCATGACAGGTAACAAAATTTATATTACTCATAGGTCCTCTGTTATTTCTTTTAAAAATATCAGGACTTCCAAATATTCTTTTTAATAATTCAGGGATCAATCCAAACTCACCCTTTATAAATTTTCTGACAACATCTCTGTATTTCCCATTCCATTCACTCCAACCAGCTGGCATATCTCCTACATAATAACCACCTAAATCCCAACTTTCTGAAATTAATTTACAATGTGATAAAATAGGATCCTGTACTAATTCATTCAAGAGGGAAACTTCATTCCATTGTCCATCTTCTCCCCTTCCAAGAATTGATGCCAAATCGAACCTAAATCCATCTACTCCCATATCAAGATACCAATATCTCAAAGAATCTATAATAATATCTTTTACTACTTTGTTATTACAATTAAAAGTATTTCCACATCCTGAATAATTTTTGTATTGAGTATCTTTATTTTCAAGCATATAAAAAGTTTTATTATCCATTGCCTTAAAGTTATATATTTTTCCTCCATTACCACCTTCAGCAGTATGATTATATACTACATCTAAAATTACTTCTATTCCATGGTCATGAAGAGCTTTTACCAATTCTTTAAATTCAACTACTTCATTACTTGAATCTAAAGTTTGATCTTTAGAAAACTTTTTAGTTGGTGCAAAGAAATTTATAGGATTATACCCCCATACATTCTTTAACTTTGCTCCATTTGCCATACCAGTATTTCCAGTATAATCATCCCATTCATACACTGGAAGAAACTCTACAGCAGTTATTCCTAAATCTTTTAAATATGGTATTTTTTCAATAAATCCACTATAAGTTCCTGGAAACTCTACCATAGAATTAAAATTTTGAGTAAAAAGTTTTATATGTACTTCATATATAATTGTATCTTCTAATTCTGTATTTAAATGCTTCGTGCCTGTACGCCCTCTTTTTACAGTTATACCCTTTCTTCTTGAATAATTTTTATTATTTGTATAAGATAATGCATAGGGGTCTAATAGTTCAGGAGAGTCATCTAATTTCCAAGTATATAAAGTTTTAGCTGGAATATCTTTTAAGTATATATGCCAGATATTCCCTGTCTTATTTATAGTTGGATCTAAAACAAAACTCTTTTTGGGAGTCAGATCTGAACCTGAACTATAAATATTTAAAACTACTTTCTTTTTATTTTTAGCAAATATAGCAAAATTAATTCCTTCATTTTCTACGGTTACCCCTAATTTAGGAACCCCAACTTCCCAAACACACATATGTTCTCCTTTTTAATTTTTTCTTCTATATAATAAATTATATAATGTGGCTAGATAAAAGTCAATTATAGATCAAAATCCCTATTTTTTCAAAGTTAGATTATATTTTAATAATATTTATGGTAAAATATATTAAGCAAAAAATAAAATTTCTTTAAACTCAAGGGGGAATAAATGAAAAAACTTATAAAGATATTTATAATAGCAGCAGTTGCCCTTAATTTAGTTTCTAATCTATATTCTGCTGAAAATTATCAAAATAAAATATTAAAATATGTAAACAAAGAGAGAAAAGCTCAAAAACTTACACCTCTTGTTATGAATAAAAAATTAAATAAAATAGCAGTTATAAAAGCTGCTGATATGGCTAAAGAAGAAAAACTTTCTCATGACAGCAAAAGATTTGGCATGACTTTCAATCTGATAAAGAAAGAAAATATAAAGTTTAAGTCTGCTGCTGAAAATATAGCAAGATGGCATGATACTCCAGAATTTGTCATGGAAAGATGGATGAAATCCAAAGGACATAGGGATAATATTCTAAATAAAAACTATAATGAAATAGGAATTGGAAAAGCTGTAGACAAGGATGGAAAAAATTACTGGGTGCAGATATTTATTGAAAGAAGGAAATAATGTTATGTTTTTCCATTTAAATATTATATTGACTTTTCTTGTAGAAAACTCTATAATTGTGGAATAAAACTTAATTCTAAAACCTTTTGCTTTTTATATAATGAATTAGATTTAAATACCGATTTAACGTAATAAAATACATATTTTGTCTAGTTTATCTATTTCGTTTTTTCAATATTAAAATTCTATTTGCTAAAAACATTATTTAAAGACCAAAAATCAAATTTGAACATGATTTTATCATGATAACAATATGTGAGGGAATAATGAGGATATTATCATTTATATATTATTTAATAACTTCTTTTAGAAACTTTCTCTATGACAAGGGAATACTTCCTGCAAAAAAAATCTCTGATGTTGAAGTGATATGTATAGGAAATATAACAGTTGGTGGAACAGGAAAAACTCCAGCAGTTCAATATTTTACTAAAAAACTTCAAAAAATGGGAAGAAAAGTAGCAGTTGTTTCCAGAGGATATAGAGGAAAAAGAAAAAGAGAACCTCTCTTAGTCAGTGATGGTCGAGAGATATTTGCTACTACAAGAGAAAGTGGAGATGAACCTTTCATACATGCTCTTAATTTAAAAGTGCCTGTTATTGTAAGTTCAAACAGATATAAGGGATGTCTTTTTGCCAAAAAACATTTTGGAGTGGATACTATAGTCCTTGATGACGGTTTCCAACATAGAAAACTTTCAAGAGATAGAGATATAGTCCTTATAGATGCAACAAATCCTTTTGGATGGGGAGAGCTGCTTCCTAAAGGTATGTTGAGAGAAGATTTTAAAAAGGCTGCCAAGAGAGCCAGTGAATTTATAATAACAAAATCTGATCTTGTAAGTGACAGAGAAGTAGAAAGAATAAAAAAATATTTAAGAAAAAAATTAGAAAAAGAGGTTTCGACAGCTAAGCATGGAGTAACCTCACTTTGTGATTTAAAAGGAAATCCTAAGCCACTCTTTTGGATAAAAGGAAAAAGAGTTCTATTATTTTCTGGTTTAGCTAATCCATTAAATTTTGAAAAAACAGTTATATCCTTAGAACCTTCTTATATAGAAAGAGTCGATTTTATGGATCACCATAATTTTAAAAAAAGAGATCTTGAACTTATACAAAAAAGAGCAGATAGTATGCAAGCTTCTTTTATTATAACTACTGAAAAAGATCTTGTAAAATTACCTAGAGATTTAAATATAGAAAATCTTTTTGTATTGAAAATAGAATTTACAGTTTTGGAAGACAACAGTCTCAAAGATATTGGAGGAAAAACAGATAATGAGTAATGATAAGATACTTACAATAATAAAGGAAAAGAATAAGAATGAAATAATTAATATGCTTAAAACAGATGGAAAAATAAAAACACTTTCATTTTTTGCTGAAGTATTAGATAAAAGAGCTTATTTTACATTAGATAGTGAAGGGACAATTAAAAGAAAAAAATTAAATTACATTATTCCAATATTTGCTTTTTCTGATGATTTCAATTATTTAGCTGATTCTATAATTAATTTTTCTGATTTAAAAGAAAGAGAAAAAATAAGTGATATAAACAGACTTTCAAATATAGAAGTTTCTAAACTTAAAGAAAAATTAATGAAAACTTTAGTTAATGGAAATTTAGATTTTTCAAAAAAATATGGAAAAGAACTTTTTTTAAGAGATAGAGAAGAATTTTATAAAATTGTTTTAGAATTTAGCCTTTTAGGAGATATGAAAAGTTTAAAACCTCTTTTAATTCTTTCTTTCAAAAAGCTTTTTGAAAATGCAGAGTATGAGGAAAATGTATTTTTTCTTTTAATTTCTTATCTCACTAAATATAGAGATAATTTTTATTTCTATGAAAATTGTGAAAAAGATGACAACTTTGTTGAAGTTAAAAACTTAAAAGAAAGTATAATTCTTAATAAAAATCTTTTAGAAAGTATGGAAGGACTTGAAGTTCTTTCTACGTTAAAAGCATTGGAAATGTATGATTTTAAAAATTTTGATAAATTTTTATCAAAAATAAATGATGAAATCAGAATGTTAAAAAGTCTGACTGTCTTAGATGAAACCGCAAAAAAATTATCAGCAGCTTTTTTATAAAGGGGGAAACGATGTTAGAGTACTTCAATAATAAACTCATAACTACAATAGAAGGAAAGCATTCTAAAGAGGAAGTATTAAAAATATTAGTAGATCTTATCAGGGAAAATACTGATGCCTTAAATAATGAAACTGATTTTTATGATAATATTCTGGCCAGAGAAGAAATCGGAAGTACTGGAATAGGTATGGGAATCGCTCTGCCTCATGCTAGATGTGAAAATATAAAAAAAATTGTTGTTGCTGTGGGACTTTTAAAAGAAAGTGTGAATTTTAATTCTCTTGATGGAGAAAATGTAAAACTTGTAGTTTTAGTAGGAGCTCCTAAAAAATCTGCTAAAGAATACTTAACTCTTGTTTCTAATTTAGTAAGAGCTTTTAGAAACCCTAAAACAAGAACATCTATTTTTGAAGCTGCTGATAAACAAGAACTTATTGGTATACTTGCGGAGCTGAAAAAGTGAAAATAGGTATATATGGAGGAAGTTTTAATCCTGTTCATAATGGACATTTAAATATAGTGAAATATATTCTTAACCAATTAAAACTCGATAAAATTATTGTTATTCCTGTAGGAAAACCATCTCACAGAGCAGATAATCTGGAATCTGCTGCATCAAGAATTGAGATGTGCAGAGCAGCTTTTGAAAATATTCATAATGTAGAAGTTTCAGAAATAGAAATTGCTAAAGATAAAACATCATATACAATAAATACATTAAAAAAAATTATACAAATTTATGGTAATAAAAATGAATTTTATGAAATAATAGGTGAAGATTCTGCTTTTCATTTTAAGGAATGGAAAAATTATGAGGAAATACTTCAATTAAGCAAAGTTGTTGTTCTTAGAAGAAAAGGATATATTGGAGAAATTCAGCATGAAAATATGCTTTATCTTGAAAGTCCTTTTTTCAACGTTTCTTCTACTGAAATAAGAGAAAAAATTAAAAATAAAATAGATATTACTAATCTTGTTCCTGAAAAAGTAAAAAAAATTATAGAAGAAAATAATTTATATAAGTAATTTTTATCTTGAAAGGAGAATAATGAAACTATTTGTTATATCAGATATTCATGGATCATTATATTATTTAAAAAAAGTTATGAAAATATTTGAAAAAGAGAAATATGATAAAATACTTATCCTTGGGGATGAGCTTTATCATGGTCCTAGAAATCCTCTTCCTCAAGGTTATTCCCCTAAGGAAGTAATAGAAATATTAAATAAATATAAAGATAAAATAATTGCTGTAAGAGGAAACTGTGACAGTGAAGTAGATCAAATGGTACTTAACTATCCTATCATGAGTGATTATAATATTTTATTTTGGAATAATAGAAAGATAATAATGACTCATGGACATATATTCAATAAGGACAACACTCCTCCTATGGAGAATGGTGATATCCTTTTATATGGTCATTTTCATATTCCTATGGCAGAAGAAATAAATGAAAAAATATTTTTAAACCCTGGCTCTATATCTCTACCTAAAGAAAATTTTGAAAATAGTTATGGAATTTTTCAAGATGATTATTTCATTATAAAAAATCTTGAAGAAAAAATTATAAAAAAATTTGAAATTTGATTTTTGTTAAATAAGACTTAACAGAGTTAACAACAGAGAGGTTTTGACACTGTCACATCCCTTTCTGTTTTTTTATTTTTTGTATTTTTTATAGTGTGCACAATAAAAAAGGGTTGAAATATTTTAAAAACTGTGGTAAATATAATATTAACAACAAATATTATTAACTACACTTTTAAATAGTGAACACTATATAAAAGGAGGAAAAACTTTGATACTAACCGAAAGACAAAAAGAGATTATAGATATTGTAAAAAAATATCAACCAATTACTGGAAAAGAAATTGGGGAAAGGCTATATTTGACAAGATCAGCTTTAAGAACCGACTTTTCAATACTTACTGGAATGAAAATATTGGAATCTAAACCTAAAATTGGATACAGTTACATTGAAAAAAAAGATTCTGAAAAAGTAAAAGACATCATGGGCCCTTCTATTACTGTAGACACTAATCTTTCAGTTTATGAAACTATACTTAATATATTTTCCAAAGATGTGGGAACTATTTTCATAACTGATCAAGGTTCACTGGTAGGAGTTGTTTCAAGAAAGGATCTTTTAAAGATTGCTATTGGAAGAACTGATATAGAGAAAATTCCAATAAATATCATAATGACCCGAATGCCGAATATAATTTATGCAGAAGAAAATGAATCAATTCTTGAAAGTGTAAAAAAACTTATTAAGCATCAGATAGATTCTCTCCCTGTAGTAAGAATCGAAGAAAAAGGTGGAAAAAAAATCTATCATACTGTAGGACGTTTGACTAAAACTAATATAGCAAAATTATTCATGGAAACTTTATCTAAGAATTAAGGAGGAAAAATGAAAAAAGTTTATGCATTTAATGAAGGTGGTAAGGATTTAATAAACATATTAGGTGGAAAAGGTGGTAACCTTTCTGAAATGAAAAAAATAGGCCTTCCTATACCAGAAGGTATTATTGTTTCTACTACTGCATGTAAAGAATTTTTTAAAGATGGAAAGAAAATTACAAAAGAGCTGGAGAGTGAAATTCTAGAAAAATTAGAATATTTACAAGAAGTAACTGGAAAAAGATTTGAAGGTGAAAATCCTCTATTAGTATCTGTTAGATCAGGTGCTCCTGTTTCTATGCCAGGTATGATGGACACTATATTAAATCTTGGAATGAATGATAATACAGCAGAAAAAATGATAGCTATATTCAAAGATAAAGTTTTTGTTTATGAATTATATAGTAGATTTATTCAAATGTTCTCTGACATAGTAATGGGAATCGAAAAAGAACATTTCTTTAAATTAAAAGAAGAGTTTTTTGCTGAAAGAAAAGACGAAGATAAAATAGAAACATATAAAATGATAATTAAAGCATCTAAAGAGTTATACAAAAAAGAAACTGGAAAAGATTTTCCTGAATCACCAAAAGAACAATTATTTATGGCAGTAAATGCTATATTTAATTCTTGGGAAAATGACAGAGCTATCCTTTATAGAAAAATAAATGGAATAGATGATGCTATGGGTACTGCTGTTGTAATTCAAGAGATGGTGTTTGGTAATCTTAATGAAATATCTGGTACAGGTGTTGCTTTCTCTAGAAACCCTTCTAATGGTGACAAAGAAGTATTTGGTGAATATTTGTTAAAAGCTCAGGGAGAAGATATTGTTGCTGGTATAAGAACTCCTGAACCTATATCTAAATTAAAAGAACAGCTTCCTGAAATATATGATCAGTTTATTAAACTTGCTAAAGTTTTAGAAGATCATAACAAAGATATGCAAGATATTGAGTTCACTATTGAAAATGGGAAACTATATCTTCTTCAAACAAGAAATGGTAAAAGAAGTCCTTATGCAGCTGTAAAAATTGCTGTTGATATGGTTAATGAAGGAATCATTACTAAAGAAGAAGCTATAATGAAAGTTGACCCTAGTGTACTTCCTCAATTATTACATGGAAACTTCGACCCAGAAGCTACTAAAACTGCTGTACTTCTTGGAAAAGGACTTCCTGGATCAGCTGGAGTGGCAATAGGAAGAGTAATGTTCGCTTCTGAAAGAGTTGAAACTAGAGCACTTTCTATCCTTGTAAGAGAAGAAACTTCTCCTGAAGATATTAAAGGTATCAGTCTTGCACAGGGAATTGTAACTGTAAAAGGTGGAGCTACATCTCATGGAGCGGTTGTTGCAAGAGGAATGGGTAAATGTTGTGTTACTGGATGCGGAGAAATTCAAATCAATGACATAAAAAGAGAAATGTATATTGGTGGATACACAGTTAAAGAGGGAGATTTCATCTCTATAAGTGGATACACTGGTGAAATTTTCTTAGGTAAAGTAAAACTTACTGAACCACAATTTGATGATAATCTTAAAGAATTTGTTTCTTGGTGTAAAGAAATAAAAAGAATGGGTGTAAGAATGAATGCTGATACTCCTGCTGATGCCTTCTTAGGAAAAGGATTTGGAGCAGAGGGAATCGGACTTTGCAGAACTGAGCATATGTTCTTCCAAAAAGATAAGATCTGGACTATCAGAGGAATGATTATGAGTGATAATCCTGAAGAAAGAGCAGAAGCTTTGAAAAAAATGCTGGAAATGCAGAGAGAAGACTTCTATAACATTTTCAAAATAGTTGGAGATGAAATAGTAATAGTTAGACTTCTTGATCCACCTCTACATGAGTTCTTGCCAAAAGAACCAAAAGATAAAGAAAAAATGGCTGAGATATTAAATCTTCCTCTAATAGAAATTGAGAGAAGAATAAGAAATATGAAAGATGAAAACCCAATGTTAGGACATAGAGGATGTAGACTTGCTGTTACTTATCCTGAAATCTACAATACTCAGGCTAGAGCAATAATTGAAGCTGCTATTCAATGTGAAAAAGAAGGAATAAAAGTTAAACCTGAAATCATGATTCCTCTTATCATAGGTGTTGGAGAACTTAAATTTATCAAAGGTAATATCAAAGCTGAAATAGATAAAGTTTTTGAAGAGCAAGGAATGAAAGTAGAATATAAAATAGGAACAATGATGGAAACTCCAAGAGCTTGTCTTCTTGCAGATGAAATAGCTGGTGAAGCTGAATTCTTCTCATTTGGAACTAATGACCTTACTCAAACTACAATGGGTCTTTCTAGAGATGACTCTGTTAAATTCATGGATGAATATCATGAGCATGGAATTTTCAAACTTGAACCATTTGCATCTATTGATGTAAGAGGAGTTGGAAAACTTGTTAAACTTGGTGTTGAATTAGGTAAAAAAGCTAATCCTGAGCTTGAAATTGGTATATGTGGAGAACATGGTGGAGATCCTAAGAGTATTAACTTCTTTGAAGAAACTGGACTTGACTATGTAAGCTGTTCTCCATTTAGAGTACTTGTAGCTATTGTGGCTGCTGCTCAAAGCTATATCAAAAGCAAAAAATAGAAAATTTATTCAGTAAAGGGGATAACATATGAGTGGATTAGAAAAAGAAATAGCAGAACAAGAAAAAAAATATTTGACTCTTCTTTCTACTAAATTTAAAAATATTGGAGAAACTGCTACTGAAATAATCAACCTCCAGGCAATAATGAATCTGCCTAAAGGAACAGAGCATTTTCTTACAGATATCCATGGAGAGTATGAAGCTTTTAATCATGTGTTGAAAAACGGATCTGGTGCAGTAAGACAAAAAATAGATGAGGTGTTCGGGGACGACCTGAACATCTTTGAAAAAAAAGAATTGGCTACTGTCATATATTATCCTAAAGAGAAGATAGAATTTCTTGCAAAAGAGCTTAAAAATATGGATAAATGGTATAAGACTATCATATACCGTTTAATTGAAGTATGCAGTGTTGTATCTTCAAAATATACAAGTTCTAAAGTAAGAAAAGCTATGCCTAAAGATTTCTCATATATCATTCAGGAAATAATATATGAAAGAAAGGAACTCAAAAATAAAAGAGAATATATAGCAAATATTATTGATACTATCATTTCAATAGGAAGAGCTAAGGATTTCGTAATAGCTGTTTCCAATCTAATTCAAAGACTTATAATAGATAGGCTCCATATAGTTGGAGATATATACGATAGAGGACCTAGTCCTCATCTCATAATGGATACTCTTATAGATTATCATAATGTGGATATTCAATGGGGAAACCATGACATTCTTTGGATGGGTGCAGGTCTTGGGAGCAAGGCCTGTATCGCCAATGTCATAAGGATATGTGCAAGATATGGAAATAATGACATTTTAGAAGATGGATATGGAATAAATCTTCTTCCTCTTGCAGCTTTTGCCATGGAAAAATATGCAAATGATCCTTGTGAATATTTTAAAATCAAAACGAATAAAACTACTCCTTTAAAAGCTCAAATACATAAAGCTATTACTGTTATACAGATGAAAATAGAGGGAAATGTAATAGAGAGAAATCCAGAATTTGAAATGAGTCATAGAAATATGTTTAGGAAAACTGATTTTCAAAAAGGTACTGTAGTAATTGGTGGAACAGAATATGAGTTAAGAGATAAAAATTTTCCAACTGTTGATATTAACAACCCTTTAAAATTAACTCCAGAAGAAAGTGAAATTATGGAAAACCTTAGACTTGCTTTCTTGAGAAGTGAAAAGTTACAAAGGCATATCAGATTTCTTTTTGCTAAGGGAAGTATCTATCTAAGATGTAATTCCAACCTTCTTTATCATGGATGTATTCCATTAACTGAAGATGGCAAATTAGAAACAGTCAATGTGAGAGGTCAAAAAGTTAAAGGAAGAAAGTATTTAGATCTTGCTGAAAAAATATGTAGAGAAGCATATTTTAACAGAGCCAATAGTGCCAAAGAAAAATTAAATTGTGATTATGTATGGTATATGTGGTGTGGTAAAAATTCACCTATGTTTGGTAAAGATTCTATGAAAACTTTTGAAAGATATTTTATAGAGGATAAGGCTACTCATACTGAAAAGAAAAATAACTACTATACTTTCTATAATGAGGAAGCAACTTGTAATATGTTACTGGAAGAATTCGATTTGAATCCTAAAATTTCTCATATAGTAAATGGGCATGTCCCTGTAAAAGTAAAAAAAGGTGAATCTCCTATAAAAGCAAATGGAAAACTGTATATTATAGATGGCGGTTTTTCAAGAGCTTATCAGCCTGAAACAGGTATTGCAGGATATACTCTAATATACAATTCATATGGATTGAAATTAGTTTCTCATGCACCTTTTGAATCAACAGAAAAAGCTATAAAGGAAGGAAAAGATATAATCTCTTCCAGCCGTATAGTTAACACTAGTCAGAATAGAATAAGAGTTAAAGATACAGATATAGGTAAGGAGCTGCAAAATCAGATTAATGATTTGAAAAAGCTACTGAATGCCTACAGAAAAGGAATAATAAAGAGTAATGATGAATAAAGCATTAAAAATTTTTAATGCTTTATTCATTTTATTTTAACTAACTAGTGTTATATTACATATGTTATATAATAAATTCGTGGGAGGAAAAATGAGAAAAAAATTAGTTATACTTGCACTAACTGCTGTATTGGGGACAGGAGCTTACGCTGCATCAATTGACCATATTCAGACTTATACCCCTGAATATTTAGGTAACCAAGCACAAAACGGTATGATTAACAATGTTTCAGTTTACTATAACCCTGCTGGTCTTATGCAATTAGAAAGAGGAGCATATTTTCATGCTGGAATGCAGATTGCATTTGGTACTGAAGAAATGAAATATAAAGGAAAAACTTATGAAGCCGATTTATTCCAACCTATTCCAAACTTTGCATTATATAGTGTAAGAGATGAGAGAGCTATATTCTGGACATTTGGTGCAATAGGTGGAGGTGGAGATCTTGAGTATAAAGATGGAGTTGCAGGAATTGCTGTAGTTCCAGATATTATTGGAAGTACTTCTCCTCTGAATAGTTTATTGCCAAATACTAAAGATATAGGATCTTCAGCTGAAGGAACAAATATGTATGTACAAAATACTTTAGGTAGAGCTTGGATGATAAATGATAAACTATCTATGTCTATAGCTGCAAGAGCTGTATTAGGAATGAGAAATCTTAAAGGAGATTTAAATGTATCTCATGGTAATACTAATTTTAACAATGGACTTCTTCATGCTGATATTGATTCTGAAAGAACTGCCTGGGGATTTGGGGGACAGATTGGATTCAACTATAAAGCTTCTGACAGATTAAATCTAGCTTTAAGATATGATACAAGAATAAAAATGAATTTTAAAGCTTCTGGCACAGAAAATAAAGCTGACCTAAATTTTTCTACTCTTAATCCCTCATTTCCTAATTTAGGAAATCTTGGTTTTTCTGATTTTTATCCTGAATATGCTGATGGAGCAAAATATAGAAGAGATTTACCCGCTATTTTAGCAGCTGGTGCTTCATATAAAGTAACTGACAGATGGACTATGGCTCTAAGTGGAAACTACTATTTTAATAAAGATGCTAAAATGGATAAAACTAAAGGAAGTACTGTTCTAGCTACTCTTGGTTCTAAACACTTTGACCCTGAATATGATAATGGTTGGGAAATTGCAGTTGGAACAGAATATAAGCTGACTGATAAATGGACTTGGATAGGAAGTGTCAACTATGCCGATACTGGAGCTAAAAAAAATTCATATGATGATATAGAATATGCTTTAAACTCTATCATGGTAGGTACAGGATTAAAGTATAAACCAAATGATACCATGGAATGGGTGGCTACAGTTTCTCACTTCTTCTATGATGGAAAAACTGGTAACTATGTAGAAAAATACCCTGGTAAAACACAAGTTGTTGAACAAAAATATGATAAGAGCATAAGTGCTGTTGGACTAGGATTTACTAAGAAATTTTAATTAAAAATGGAGGAGGAATACAGTGCCTAAAAAAGCCATATTTACAAAAGAACAAATATTTAAGAAAGCCTTTGAGGTGTTCAAGCAGAATGGATTGGAAGCTATAACTGCTAGAAATCTGGCAAAATCTCTGAATTCCTCTCCAGCTCCAATATACAGTTTTTATACTTCATTGGATATCTTAAAAAAAGATCTGATAAATAAAGCTAAAGATGTATTCATGGAATATGTAAAAAAGCCTAATACAGAATATATATTTCTCAATATAGGAATAGGTGTATGTATGTTTGCAAGAGAGGAAAAACAGCTTTTCCATACGATTTTCCTAAAAGACAGTTCATACAGTGGACTTGTGAGAGAATTTAGAGATCTGATAAAAGTTGAAATGTCTAAAGACAGCAGATTTGATAAACTGGATGAAGAGTTTAAGACAAAACTTTTCCTAGACTGCTGGATGTATGCTCATGGTTTTTCTACATTGATAGCTACTAATTATTTCAAAGATGTATCAGATGACTTTATAAAAGAAAGACTGGTAGAGGGAGCAGCAACTATGCTGTATAAAAGATTGAGAGATTACAGTAAAAAAAATTAAATTAATGCAAAAGAGGATAGTGAAGGTTAGATTAACTTTTCACTTATCCTCTTTTTATATTACTTATTTACAACATTTTTGGAATTTCCTTCTAAATATGATTTTAAATTATCAAAGCAGATATCCATTATATTTTGTCTTGATTCTATAGCTGCCCATGCTATATGAGGTGTTACATTTATCCCTTCACAGTTTGCCATTGGATCATTTAAAGCAGGAGGCTCATTGCTCAGGACATCTACTCCAGCTGCATATACTTTTCCTTTTTTGACAGCTTCTGCAAGGTCTTCTCCATTTACTAATGGTCCTCTTGATGTATTAATTATTATTACCCCATCCTTCATCTTCTCTATATTTTCTCTGCAGATAAGATTTTTAGTTTCTGGCAGAAGAGGACAATGAAGAGTAATTATATCTGATGTTTTAAAAATTTCATCAAGAGATAAATTAATTACATCTGGATGAGTATTTTTATCATAAACAGCTACATCCATTCCAAAAGCTTTTGCTATATTTCCTACCTCTTTACCAATATTCCCATAACCTATTATTCCTATTCTTTTTCCATTTAATCCAATAATTGGTTTATACCAGTAGCACCATTCTATATTATTTGCCCATTCTCCTCTTTTTACTGACTCACTATGAAGAGCAACATTATTAGTTATCTCCAGTATATGAGCAAATGTCATTTGTGCCACTCCACTTGATCCATAATTAGGGGTATTTGTTACTATTATTCCTAATTCTTTTGCTGCTTCTATATCTATAATATTATATCCTGCTGCTGTTACAGCTATATGCTTTAAATTAGGAAGCTGCAGCATTCTTTCTCTGTCAAAAGGAACTTTATTAGTAATTACAATTTCGGCATCTCCTATCCTTTTCAGTACTTCCTCCTGTGGAGTTCTGTCATATATTGTTACATCCCCCAGCTCTTTGAACATATCCCAAGAAAGATCACCAGGATTTTCTGTGTACCCATCTAAAATAACGATTTTCATAATTTCCTCCTTAAAAAGTTCTGATTATTAATTTATATCCTATTCATGTAAAAATTTCAAATATAATTTTAATTTAATGTGATTTAGTCACAGACAAATTTTAAAATATGGTGTATAATTAAAACATAAATAAGAAAAAATATATTAAAGGAGGAAATGGTATGGCAATTTTACATATAACAAAAGAAAATTTTGAAAAAGAGGTTTTAAAATCAGAAGTGCCTGTATTAGTTGATTTCTGGGCAGCTTGGTGTGGACCTTGTAAAGCTTTGGGACCTATCCTTGAAGAAGTAGAAAGTGAATTAGCTCCAGGAGTAAAAATAGCTAAAATAAATATAGATGAACAAGAAGAATTAGCTGCTCAATTTAGAGTAATGAGTATCCCTACATTATTACTTTTCAAAAATGGACAGCCAGTTGAAAAGTCTGTAGGACTTGTATCAAAAGATAAAGTTATTGAATTAGGAAAAAAATAATATAATCAAAAAGGAGGTACAATGCCTCCTTTTTTTATTTTAGCTTTTCTAATTTACTTTTGTCTTTTATAATAATACTTCCTCTGGACAAAGATACTATTCCTTCTGTCTGAAAATATTTCAGCATACGAGAAACAACCTCTCTTGCACTTCCAAGATTTTTAGCAATATATTCATGAGTAAAATTAAGAATTTCGCTTCCTTTTTCCTTACTCTGCTCTAAAAGAAAAAGAGCCAGTCTTTTATCAAAACTCATAAAAAGTATCTGCTCCATTGCCCACATAGTTTCAGAGAAATGACAATTTATTATATCATTGCTGAAGCTTTCTACTTGTATATTATTATTTTTCAGTTCTTTAAATGCAGAAGAACTTATAAGAAATACTTCACTGTCTACCTCAGCATCCACCATAACACTAAATGTAATATTTTTTAAAATACATGATGCAGTTAAAAGACATGTTTCCCCTGCTCCCAATCTATACAAGGTAACTTCTCTTCCTTCTGGAGAGAGAATATATACTCTTAATTCACCTGTCTTTATTAAAAGAACTCCTGTACATTCTGTAGAATCATGAATAGTACTTCCAGCCTTATATAATTTTAATTCTGTATTGTTCTTTACAAGTTTTTTTTCAGAAGAAGAAAGCTCCTTCCAAAATGGAAATGACTCAGAAAAAAATCTTTCATTTTCTGAATTAATCATTTTTCCCTCCTAATTTGTTTTTGGCTAAATTCAGATATATATTTGCAATTTTTTAAAATAGTTTCAATATCTTTTATCACTATATCAAATTTTTTCTCATCTATACTGCTTTTATCTACCATTGGATAAAGTGCTGTTCTTTTGACAAAATCTATTATATCTACTACTTTGATATAATCTACTTCATCATTTTCTTTTAATATATTTTTTATAAATTTTAAACAAACTCCATAAGCTATACTCACATTTATCTCTGCTCCTTTTACTGAAACTGCATAAGGAGATTTAATTATAATAGAGTGAAGTGTTATCATAAGTTCTTTAAGTTTACTTTTCTCTTTTTCATAGTATTCTCTTCTGGTGCTCATTTACTTTATGCCCCCTGAATTTTACTTTGTTTTATATTATATCATATTTTTAGATTAACTCAAAAAAGATATTAATAACAAAGAAATATATATTAAAAAAATATAATTATATGAACAAAAATATATTAATTATATTATTTTAATTAAAATAATATAATTGACATTAGAAAAAAATATAGTATACTTCTTTTGAAATAAACAAAGTGTTATTTTGACCAAAATAATGTCCAAAATATAGGGGGTAAAAATGAGTAAAAAAACTATTGAAGATGTTGCAAAAAATATCTGGGAATATGCTGAAATAAGATTTAAGGAATATAAATCAGCAGAAGAATTAGCTCAATATGCCAGAGAAGCAGGATTTCAAGTTGAAATGGGTGTAGGAGGATTAGAAACTGCTTTTAAAGCTACTTATGGCAATGGACATCCTGTGATAGCAATTCTTGGGGAATATGATGCTCTTCAAGGACTCTCACAAGCTGAAGATTCTACTCACAAAGAAAAAGGGAAGCAGGAAATGAATGGTCATGGATGTGGACATCATTTATTAGGTGCTGGTGCCCTTTATGGAGCAGAAATAGTAAAAAATTATTTAAAAGAAAATAATTTAAATGGAACTATTGTATTTTATGGTTGTCCTGCTGAAGAGGGAGGTTCAGGAAAAACATGGATGATGAAGAATGGAGCTTTTGAAGGTGTAGACTTAGCTCTTACATGGCATCCATTTCCATATAATGGAGTTTTTTCTCTAGCTACATTGGCAAATTATCAGGTTTATTTCAGATTTGAAGGAAGAGGTTCTCATGCTGCAGCAAGTCCTCAGCTTGGAAGAAGTGCTCTTGATGCTGTAGAGTTGATGAATGTAGGAGCTAACTATTTAAGAGAACATGTAATACAAGAAGCAAGATTCCACTATGCTGTGACTAATACTGGTGGAATATCTCCAAATGTTGTACAGCCTGATGCTGAAGTATTATATCTTATAAGAGCTCCAAAATTAAATCAAGTGGAAGATATATTTCAAAGAATATGTAACATTGCAAGAGGAGCTGCCTTAATGACAGAAACTAAAGTAAAAATGGTTTTTGACAGAGGAACTAATGAATACAAAGGAAATAAAGAGATAGAAAAAATAATGTTCAAAAATTTGAAAAAATTTGAAAATATAGAATACACTGAAGAAGAACTTGCTTATGCTAAAAAATTTAAAGATACCCTTTCTGAAAAAGAAATAACTTCTGAATTTGGATGGATAGAAAAAGCTAGTGGAAAAGAGTGGAAAAATATTAAAGATATGATGTTAAATGAATACATTTTTAAAGGAAATATTCCTTATGATGAAAACTTCAATTATCTTTTATCAGGTTCTACTGATGTAGGAGATGTAAGTAAAAAAATGCCTACAGGGCAGATATTCACAGCATGTTATGCCCTTGGGACTCCTTCTCATTCTTGGCAGATGGTAGCTCAAGGAAAAAATAGTATTGCTATGAAAGGAATGAAATATGCAGGGCAGGTACTAGGTCAAACTGCTATTGATATTTTTGAAAATCCTGATCTTTATGAAAAAATTAAAAAAGAATTTGATGAAAATTACGAGGAATATGTTTCACCTTTAAAGTATGATAAAGTGCCAATAGAACTATAAAATTTAAAAAGGGGGGTTATAATGCAGCAAATATTTTATGTATTATGTTATTTAAGTTTTCTTCTTATCCTAGGAGTTTTTATTAAATCTAAAGTAAAAATATTCCAAAATCTCTTTATTCCTGCTTCTGTTATAGGAGGATTTATTGGATTGATATTTGGTCCAGAAGTTTTAGGAAGAGTATTTTCTTTCTCTCTTCCTGCTGCCTGGTTAAAAGAGATGGCTCTTCTTCCTGGATTGTTAATAGTTCCAGTAGTTGCTGCAGTTCCTTTAGGGCTGGAATTCAAAGGTAGCAATGGAAAAGGCGTGGTAAGAGATGTAGGGATAATGGGAGGAATACTTTTTATTGTAACGTTTTTGCAAGAGATAGTAGGATATTTTGTAAATTTTGTGTGTACAAGATTTTTCAATATTGATTTGTATGGTTCTTTTGGAGTTGAATTGAATGCTGGATTCTCTGGAGGACATGGAACAGCTGGTATGATAGGAAGAACTCTCCAAGAAATGAATATGGAATACTGGGCTTTAGCACAAGGGATTGCTACTACTACTGCTACTTTTGGCCTTATTGGAGGAATATTATTTGGAATATTTCTAATCAATAGAGCATGCCGTAAAGGAGAAACTTCTCTTTTAAGAAAGCCTTCTGATATACCTATGGAATTAAAAAGAGGTTACTATACAGATATCAGCAAACAAGCAAGTATTGGAAGAGAAACTATGCTTTCTTCATCAATTGATGTTCTTGCTTTTCATGTGGCAATAATATTTTCAGTATGTGGGGTTTCATATATAATTCTTACACTTGTAAAAAAATATAAAATTCCTGTACTTTCATCATTTTCTGTTTGGGCATTTGCAATGGTAATAATGATACTTGTATGGAAGGTAATTAAAAAATGGGGCTTAGAATGGTGTGTTGATACTAAAGTTAAAAGTAAAATAACAAGTATGCTTACTGAATTTGCAGTTGTAAGTGCTGTGGCTACTCTTCCTTTAAGAGCAGTATTTTCATACTTTATTCCAATAATGGCAATGATGATACTTGGATTCATAGCTACATGGTGGTGTATAAAATACTTCTCATATAAATATTATAAAGGAAACTATGCTTTTGAAAGAGCAGTTGCAATGCTTGGAACTTGTCTTGGAGTATTTCTTACTGGTCTTTTGTTATTAAGGATATGTGATCCAGAATTTTCTACACCTGTACTAGGAGATTATTCACTTGGATTCTCTCTTACAGCATTAATGGGACCAATCCTTATGGTAACATGTATCACTCTCAGTCTGGCTTATGGTCCTCTGATTCCTGTATTATTGAATCTTGGACTAATAATAATATTCTTTGGAATCATAGTTGGACTGGACAAAAAAGGAAAGACCGCATGATAAAAATTGGAGTAATTTCTCCTGAAAATTCTCTTCCTTTTATAAAGAAAGGAATAAATAAATCAGATAAATATTGTGTAGAATACTTTATCTATGAAAAATTAGAAGAAACTGTGGATATCTATAAAAAAAATTTCCACAAATTTGATGTTTTCCTTACAAGTGGTGAATTGGGAAAGACATTTCTTGAGGGAAAATTAAAAAAAATTATTAAACCTATATATTCTCTAGAAATAAAAAGAGAGGAGCTTTATCAAATACTTTTTAAAATTCTGAAAAATAAACATGATATAGATTTTTCAAAAGTATATATTGATTTTATAGATAAAAGCAACAAAGATTTTTATTTTAAAAATATATTTGATGGGGATGAGCCTTTTACTACTGAATTCAATATTGAAGATCCTATTCTTTATGAAAGAATACTCCATAATCATTTTATTCTCCATAAAGAAAAGAAAATACAGCTTTCTATTACCAGACTAAGTAATCTAACAGAAAAACTTGAAAAGGAAAAAATTCCATTTATATTTCTTTTTCCTTCTGAAGATAATATAAAAGATACCATAGAACATATGATATCTGAAATAAAAATAGCAGGGTTAGATGATAAAAAAATAGTGGTTGGAAAATTAAAACATTTTGATACCAACAAAAATTATAAATCTATATTAGAAAAATATGTTAAAAATTCAATAATTTATGAACTAGGAAATGAAATCGAGATAATAATGATTAAAAAAGATTTCACTGATTTTACAGAAAATCTATCTGGAAAAATTTTTTCAACAATAGGTATGATAACAGTAGGCTGGGGATGTGGGGATAGTATCTCAGAAGCTAGACTGAATGCAGAAAAAGCCTATGAAAAAAGTGAAATATATGGGGAAGAAATCAGTTATTTTCTTGAAAAAGGAAAGTTTACAGCTTTAAAAAGATTAAGAAAAAAAGATGTCAGGGATTTTGGAATATATGAAAAATTAAGAAAATTAAATATTTCCAAAGCTCTCTTTGAAACCCTTTTAAAAATCTATGAAAAAAATATCTGGATAACAGCAGAAGAGCTAGCTGAATATATCGGGCTCAGCAGAAGAACTGCCAGCAGAATATTGACAAAACTTAGAGAAAATAATTTAGCTGATATGACTTTAGAAGAAGGTTCTATTGGAAGACCTTCTAAAAAATATAAATTAAATTTTTAATAACTTTAAATGAGAATGTTCTGAATATTAAACAGTTCAGAACATTCTTATTTTTTATTTATGGATAAACTATTCTATGTTATAATATTTCATATAATAAGATACTTACAGAATAATTTTGGAGGGAAATGTGAATACTAATAAATTGCAGCTTGAATTAAACCAAAAATTAGAAAATAAAAATAAATTTTTCGATTTTATAAAAAAATTGATACTTAAGGATAAACACACTTCCCTATTAGACATAATTGACAGTAATCTTTTTAAACAGCTTGAAATAATATATGGAGATAAATTTATAAAAATATTAACTAAAATATGGGAAGATACTTTAAATTTCACTTATGAATCAGATCCTCTAAAACCTGCTTTTAGAGATGCTAAAAATACAGAACTTTATCTTTATCCTGCAATATCTAAACTTTGGAATCTTTTGAAATTATGGAATGATAAATTTAACATTTTAAATTTTATCATATCAAAAAGTGTTCCTCATGGCTGTACTCTTGAGGACATAATAGCCTATGAAATTGATAATGGCAATGAAAAGCTTTTATCTCTTTTATCAGAATATATTGAGGAAAGTAATTCTGATATTACAAATGATATAGTGAGAGGAATAGTAAAAAGTTCTGACTCTTCTCTTCAATTAAAATTATTTGCTCTTATCCTCAATGAAGATATACTCCCTGAATTAAAAAAATCTATTCTATTGAATGCTTCATGTGGAAATATTGAAGCCTTTAAAATCTTAATAAGTTTTATTCTTGAAAATGGTTTATACTCTTCTAATGAAGTTGTAGACTCTATATACGGCTGGACTGGTGTTAAATTAATATTTTTATATACTGAAGAAATAAAATTATTTTTTACTACAATAAATGATGTTCTTACTGATGGAAGTAAAAAAAATATAATCTATTCTTATGGAAACGAATCAGAATATATATTTTTTTCTTTATGGGCTGAAGGTTTAAAAGATTTTTCTTTGATGAAGGAAAAACTGTTTCTTTTAAACAAAAGTAGAAATAATACAGAAGTTTTAAATGCTCTTCACTATCTTTATTTAGTAGGAACTGAAGATGAGAGAATGGAAGCTGCTGTATACAGATTAAAAAAGAAAATAGAACCTCTATATGCTTATTATGTTATTCAAAACTATATAACCTCAGTTACTTATCCAAAACAACAAATAGTTCTAAAATTTTCAATTAAAGAGCAAAGAGATGCAACAATTCTCTCTGAAAATATGTTTTTACAGGATAAGGCATCTTTAGAACAGCACTTTGAAGCACTTTATAATTTAGCAATTGATATGAATCAATATATATACTCTTATGAAAAACCATTTTGCTGGTCTGAATATATAAAAGATCCCAATACTATATTTTATAAGCTTTTTGATATTATCGCTTATGATGGATTTTCTGAAGAAAAAATTGATAGATTATGTGATATTGTAATGCATTCAACTGATGAAACAATTTATTTCTTTTTCATTAATTTTGTAAAAGAAGGAAGAAGTGAAAGACAAAAACAATTCATTCTTTTTCTTTTAAAAGAGGGATCTTCTCTCTTAAAAGAAAGAGCAGTATTTACTATAAAAAAGTCTAAAAGGAATCTTACTTCTGAAGAAAAAGAAGTTATTATAAATATCTTCAGTACTCCTTTAAGAACTTCACATAGAGTATTTATTGCCACACATATTCTAGGATTTCAAAAAGATTTAATGATGGAAATTGTAAGTGAAATTGTTCTTACTAGAAATGATTCTCTAAAAAAAATTGCAGCTGAAATATTTTTAAAACGTCTTCGTAATGACAACACTTTCAATTCTTATCTTCAAGAATATAAGAGAAAAAAAGATGCTATTCTAAATAGAAAAAAAATAAATAATAATCATGAATTTAAAGATTATGAAGAAGCAACTGAAAAAGAAAAAAATTTCTTAAAAAGATTAGCAAGAAAAGGTGGATTTGGAATATATAATTCACAAAAAACACCCTTTCTTTTTGATCCATCAAGTGTAATTACTAGTGAAATTTCTTCCATTAAAGAATTTTTTAATATAGATTTAAAAAAATGGGAAGCTGAATTAAATAATTTTTCATCTAGGAATTTTTCAAAAATTTTTTCATTAAAGAATCTATTGGAGATAGATTTTGCCTTAAATTTTGAAAATTTTTTTGACTTAAATCCTAAATCAGTTGATGATGATTCTTCTGCTTTTTACTTTTTAATGTCTAATAACTTTAATTTAAAAAAAATGAAAAAAATTTCTGCTCTCACAAGAAAAAAAGATATTACTTCTGAAAAAATATTAGAAAAAATGAATAAACTCTATTCTAAGTTTGATTCTAAAGAAATATTTAATGTAAAAATGGATATAATAAATTGTTTCTTTAAAACTTTGTCTGAAGAAGATTTCCAAAATATTCAAATACTTCATTTTATGGAAGCCTTATTTGATCTTATATCTGAAAAAGATTTGAAAAATATAAATATGTTCAGAGTCTTTTTCTATAGTTATTACATTTTTTCTCATACTGTTGAGCTTTATGAAACAAAAAGATTAAATATAACTCATTTCTTAAGAGCTTTTGATATGAAGCTTATTTCAACAGATGGGGTATATAAAGAGCTTATTGAAAAAGAAAATAGCTTTAATCTGCTTTCAGATTTTTTTGATATGTCTCCTGAAGAAAGAAGAAAATATTCTTTTGACCCTAATGCAAAAACAAAAATAATTTCAACCATAGTAAAATCTGAAATAAGCAGAAAAAATGAAATAAGAAAAAGTGATCTCACTCATCTAGTTCCTGCAATAAAAGAGATAAAAGGAGCTTCTCTCCTTTTCTCTATATTAGAATTGATGGAATATGAAAGAATTGATATTTCAACTAGTTTTTCATCAAAACCTTCATCTAAAAAAGACACTTTAAATTATTTTTTATCTATCTCATCTCCACTTAAAAACGATACAGTGGAAACTATAAGAGAGCTGGCTTCTTTATTAGATAATCCTTATTCACTTAAAAAATCTCTATTATTTACAGCAGTTCATTTTCCTAAATGGAGACCATTGTTATCTGAATATCTTAATTATCCATATTTAGATGAAGTATACTGGTTTTTCAAAGCTCATTTAAATTATGAAAAAAATCTTGAGAATAGAATGAATATTTTAAAGTATACTTCTATAAGACCTGAAGAGTTTGAAAAAGGAAGATTTGATATAAATTGGTTTAAACAACTTCAAAATTTATTAGGAGAATTAGAGTTCGAACAAATTTATGACTCTTATAAAAACAGTCTTCCAAAATCTGAAGTTTTAGAAAGATTTGTAGCCTCTTTAGCTGGTATTTTTAACTTTAAAGATATTGATTCTTTAGAAAAGGAGATAAAAAAACAGAATAAAAAAGCTTTGCTTTGCTATTCTCTTCTCCCTTATGGAAAAATTTTAGATAAATCTATTGAAAATGTTTATGATACTATAAGATATCATGCTAAAACTGATGATTTGATGACAAGAACTCAGTCTGAAATAACTAATATTGCATTAAACAATTTTTTAGACAACATTGGATTCTCTTCAAGAATATTTTTAGAATTGAAATTGGATAAAGAACATCAGCCATTATTGAGAAATTTTACAAAAGATGATGGTATCACTGCAGCATATATTACTTTTATTCCTCCAGATAAACTTGTTTTAAAAAAATATAATGCTGGAGAATTACAGAGTTTTCAAAGGGAAAAATATATAATGAAGGCTTATGAAGCTGTTAGAAACTATAATATCCTTATAAAAGATTTAATAGAATATCTAAAATATGCTATGAATACGAGAAAAGAATTAATACATTCTGAAATATTTTCTTTAGGCAAAAATCCTCTTACATCTTTTATTACAAAAAATATTATATTTGAAATAGATAAGCATAATTATGGATTTACACGTGCTAACTCTTTTCTCACATTGGAAGGTAAAATGATTTCTATTTTAAAATCAAATAAAGTTAAAATAGCTCATCCTATGGAAATGCCTCGAGAAATTTTAAAAAATTTCAAAAATTATTTTAAAGAAAACGGTATTGTCCAAGAGTTCAAACAGCTTGATATAGAAGTATACAAACTAAAAAACAAAGATACTTATAAAAAAGAGATAAGTCATTTTCTTGACAAATACCTTTGTTATAATACTATATATGAATTTCTTATTAATAATAGATGGGAAAAAATTAATGAAAATATTTTTATTAAACCATATCCTCAAGATAATCTGGCTATTAAATTAGAAATCGGGTATTCTACTTCTAAGGATGATAATAAAACAGCATATATTTCATCTGTAGATTTTCTTAATATTAAAGAAAATAAAGCTGAACCATTCTCAAAAATACCTAACAGAATTTTATCAGATATTTTATATGATTTAAATCATATTTCTGCCCATACTGATAATAAAAAATTAAAATAATATGGAGATAAAATATGACAAAAAAAATTTTGATAGTAGAAGATGAAAAAAATTTAATTAAAGTAATAGAAGATACTTTACTGGAAGAATCTTTTCTTACTTATAAAGCATTAGATGGAGAAACTGCTCTAGATATGTTTTATGAACATAATCCTGATCTTATATTACTTGATATAAATCTTCCTAAGATGAATGGATGGGAAGTCTGCCAGAACATAAGAAAAGAATCAAATATTCCTATAATAATGATGACTGCAAGAGATTCTGAAATTGATGAGTTAAAAGGTTTGAGTATTGGAGCTGATGATTATATAACAAAACCTTTTAGTTTAAAAGTTTTAAGTGTAAAAATTAAAAAAATGCTTAAAATAGATGAAAACAGCTCTTATAAATTTAATGATCTTTCTTTTGATTTTAGAAGTGGAGAACTTACAGTAAATGGTGAAAGTATTGAACTCACAAGAAGAGAAATTCAATTTTTAGAATACCTCATAAAAAATAAAGGAATAATTTTTTCCAGAGATGTTCTTTTAAATGAAGTCTGGGGATTTGATTTTGAAGGTGATGACAGAGTGGTGGACACTTTAGTAAAAAGGCTTAGAAAAAAGCTTGGAAACTATAGTGAGATGATTAAGACTGTAAGAGGAATGGGGTACATATTTGATGAAAATAAAAGTTAATTTTTTCCAAAAAATTTTTATCTTTTCAATTTTTATAGTTATATTTACTGTTTTAACTGGATATATCCTCAATATATTTTTCTTGGATGATTTCTATGTATATAGAAAAAAAGAAAAAATGATGGAAGCAGTTAATATTTCTAAATCTTTTATAAATGATGATGAGATTTTCAAAGAATATGCAGAAGACCTCAGAGATAAGGAAGGTATAGATATAGCCATAATTAAAAGAAATAATATGCATAAAATGATGAGAGGTAAAAGAGAAGATATGCATAATAATTCACTTCCTCCTACGGGTTTTAATGTTACAAATATTTCAAGAACAAATATAAAGCTCCTTGTATATAATGAAGTACTCCCTGATGGGCGTATACTTGGTTTAAGAACTTCTCTGTCTGTTATGAGTGCACACAAGCATGAAATGTATATATTTAATTTGCTTACTACTATAACATCAGTACTTCTAAGTATGGTAATAGGAAGAGTTTTTTCTAAACAGATAACTAAAAATATCAAAAAACTAAATAGAGTAGCTGGAAAAATATCTCTGCTGGATTTTTCTGAAAAAACTGAAATTAAAAGTGGAGATGAAATAGGAGAATTAAGTCAAAGCATTGATAAAATGTCTGATAATCTTTCTCTTTCCATTGAAAATTTAAAAGCTTTTGCTTCTAATGCTTCACATGAATTAAGAACACCCATTACAGTTATAAGCACTTATGCACAAGCTCTTATTAATGGAATAGTTAAGACTGATCAGGAAAAATCTCAGTACTATAGAGCAATAGCAAAAGAAAGTATGGATATGAATGAACTAGTTGGAAATCTTCTCACTATTTCAAGACTTTCTTCTCCAGGAATAAAATTAGAAATGAAAGAAATTGTAATTCTGGAGATTTTAAAACAAAGTATTGAAAAATATGAAATGCTTGAATTAGAAAAAGATATAGAATGGGATATAGAAATCAAAGATCAAAAAGTTTTCTGTGATATAAAAATATTTAAAATAGCTTTTGATAATATTATTCAAAATGCCTTAAAATATTCTAAAGAAAATAACATCATCTCTGTCTATGAAGATAATGGAAAAATATGTATTGAAAACAGTATAGCTGGAGAAAGTACTGGAGATATTTCCAAACTATGGGAACCCTTTTCCCGTGGGAGCAATGCTAATGAATTAAGTATAGAAGGAAATGGATTGGGACTTTCTATTGTAAAAAAAATTATGGAGTTAAATAAAATTGCCTGTGGTATAAATTTAAAGAATAAAAAATTTACTTTTTGGTTTGACATATTGAGGTCATAATCACATGATATTATTTTCTTACATAAAGATAAACAAAATACATGGAGGATGATAAATATGAAAAAATTTACAATAGTAGGAATTATGTTATTAGCTTTAGGAGCTACTGCATTTGCAAGAGGACACCAAAACTGGGATGGAAATAATATGATGAAAAGAGGACATCACTCTGGTTCATACTGTGGTGGTATTGGAACTAATCAAAATGGATTTAAGAGAAGTCCTGAAATGGAAAGATCAAGACTTGTTATGGATGAAAAAAGATTAGAAATCAGAAAAGAACTTATCAAAGATAAACCTGATTGGAACAAAGTTGAGAAACTAAATACAGAAATTGCAAATGAACAAGGAAGAATGAGAACAGCAGCAATGAGAACAAGAGTTGAATACGACCAAAATCTTGTAAACAAACCACAATAATTAAGATAAAAATAATAACTTCCAACCATTAAAAAATATCAAGGGGCTCAAAAACATTTTGAGTCTCTTTTTCATTTCTTTAATTAATTGTTCTCTTTACTTTCACTATCATAATAGGTTAAAATATAAAAATAATACTTGAAAAAAATAAATCAGATATAGGACAGGGGGAAACAAAAAATGAAATTAGTTGTATCAGATCTAGACGGAACTCTTTTAAATATGGAAAGTCAGATCACTGATTATACAAAAACAGCTGTAAAAAAACTAGTCAATAATGGTGTTGAGTTCGCTATAGCTACTGGAAGAGGAAGAGCCTCTGCTATAAGATTGAAAAAAGATATAGGATTAGATATTTATCTTATCTGTAACAATGGTGCCAACATATATGATAAAGAAGAAAAAAGTATATTTGAAAAAATTATTGATAAAAAAACATCTCAAGAAATAATAAAACTTTTAAGAGAAAGAAAAATAGCATATAATGGATTTATTGATGATGATTTCTACCGAGATGAATATGATAAAAATGATTACAGCAGAAGACTTGACTTTGTAGAACACATTCTTGGTGATATTGAAGATTGTCCTGCCCTTCATAAAATAATAATAGTAGAAGATGCTGATATCATTCTTAAAGTAAACAAAGAGCTGAGAGAAAAATTTTCTGATGTAGTTGAAATAACTATTTCTGATCCTGAATGTATTGATATAGTTCCTAAGGAGTGCAGTAAAGGAAATGCACTTAAAGTTATAGCTCAACAGCTTGGAATAGATATGAATAAAATCATGGCTTTTGGTGATGGAGAAAATGATCTTGATATGCTTAGAAAAGTTGGTCATCCAGTAGTTATGGAAAATGCTCAGGAAATAGTAAAAAGGGAGATAAATAATACTGCACCTAAAAATATTGAAAATGGTGTAGCTTTATATTTAGAAAAGTTTTTTAAACTTTAAAACAAAATATCAGGGGGGAATAAAATGCTGGGAAATATTGTAAATACAGCTGCTGTCATTCTTGGAAGCCTACTTGGTATGTGGCTGAAAAAAGGTATTCCTGACAGAATAAAAGATATAATAATGACTTCTATGGGACTTTCCATATTAACTTTAGGAATTAAAGATGGAATAAACTTTGATAATGGTATGCTCATAATATTATTTATGGTTATTGGTGGAATCATTGGAGAACTTTTGAGAATAGATGAAAGACTTACTATGCTTGGCGTTTATTTAGAAAAAAGATTTTCTAAAAATGGTGGAAATGATATAGTTAAGGGTTTTGTTACCACCAGTATTATGTTTAATGTAGGAGCAATGGCTATTGTTGGTTCTATAAAAAGTGGACTTTCTGGTAATAATGAAATCCTCTTCATAAAAGCACTTCTTGATGGAGTTGCCTCACTTATTTTTTCATCAAAATATGGAATAGGAGTTTTATTCTCTGCAGTTACTGTATTTGTATATCAAGGGTCCATATTTCTTTTTGCTTTTTTTATAAAAAGTGGATTAGATGATGCTGTCATCAATCAGATATCTGTTGTGGGAGGTCTTATGATGATAGGGTTAGGAATAAATCTTTTATTCAATAAAGATATAAAAATAGGAAATCTTATGCCAGCATTATTCATTCCTATTATATATAAAGTTATCATATCATTTTTTTAGTACTACAATAAAAAAATATTGACACATGAAAAAAAAAGTAGTACTATTAATACCATAAACAAAAATTCAATTGAAAAAGGAGATATTTTATGTTAAGCAACACTTTAAAAAAAGTCATAATATATATACATACACTACTCATATCATGATTTAAAGGGTTGATTTTTCACATAATATTTCTTATGTTAATCAAGCCTGTTTTCAGTATACAAAATACAAAGAGGCTTGGGATTAAAAAGGGGTTAAAGCTTAGGCCTATTCTATATTTATAGACCTAAGCTTTTTTATTAAATTTTTTTAAGGGGGAGAAAATGAAAAAAATATTTTTTATCTTTCTGGTGATGTTGGGACTCATAGGATGTTCTGATAAAGCAGAAAAAACAGCAGGAACTGAAAAACCTAAAAAGGAACAAGTTTTAAGAGTCGGATTAAATGGAAAACCAAAAGGTGTTGATCCACACATGTATTCAGAAGTAATTGGGGGAATAATGTCTCAACAGATTTTTAACAGTCTGGTAGAGATAGATGAAAATGGAAACATAGTTCCTGAATTAGCTGAAAGCTGGGAATTTAAAGATCCTACTACACTTATATTCAAATTGCAAAAAGGAGTTAAATTTCACAATGGTGATGAATTAAAAGCTTCAGATGTGGTATTCAGTATTAATAGAATGAAAAATAAACCAGCAAGTATGGTTATGGTTGATCCTATTTCAGGAGTAGAGGCACTTGATGACTATACTGTAAAAATTACTCTGTCAAAACCTTTCTCATCAATATTGTATAATCTTGCTCATCCAAGAACTTCTATATTGAATGAGAGAAGTGTAAAAGAACAAAATGATGATCTTTCTATAGCTGGTATTGGAACTGGACCTTTCAAGCTTATTGAATGGGGAACTGGGGAACAGATTACTTTAGAATCTTTCAAAGATCATTTCCAAGGAGCACCTAAATTTGACAAGCTTCTAGTTAAAACTATAACAGAAAATACTGCGAGAGCTATGGCACTAGAAGCAAAAGATATAGACATTGCTTATACAGTTGCACCTATTGATTTAGAAAATCTTAAAAATAATCCTGATTTAGTAATTATAAGTAAACCTGTAGTTCTTACTGAAGCAATTACATTTAACTTTGATAAAGAAAAATTCCATAACAAAGCTCTTAGAGAAGCTATTGCTATGGCTATAGATAAAAAGGGGATTATAGATGCCATCTATAATGGTCTTGCTATTGAAGCAAACTCACCAGTTAGTAATGTGGCTTTTGGATATTCAGATAAAGTAACTGGTCTTCCTAGGGATATGGAAAAAGCTAAACAGATAGTTGAAGAAAATGGTTTAACTGGAACTAAATTAAAAATAATAACTAATGATAATCCATCAAGAGTACAAGTAGCACAAATTATTCAATCAAATCTTAAAGAAATAGGATTAGAACTTGAAATAGAAGTTGTAGCATGGGCTACTTATCTTCAAGATCTTGCTAATGCAAACTTTGAGATGAAACTTGGGGGTTGGAGCGGAGGAACTGGAGATTCTGATAATATCCTTTTCCCACTATATCACAGTAGTTCAGCTGGAGCAGCTGGTAACCATGGAAGATATAAAAATCCTGAACTTGATAAATATATAGAAGCTGGAAGAGCTACTTCTGACCCAGCAGAAAGAAAACATAACTATGAAATAGCTCAACAAATGATTCAAGATGATATTGCTTGTGTCCCACTTTATTATTCAATGGATAATATGGTTATGAGAAAAAATATCAAAAACTTTAAATTTAGATCTACATATTTCCATGTTATAAAAGACATTGAATTTTAATTAAATAAAAAATGCGATTAAGGGGGAAAATTTATGACGAACGCAGGTTACATGTTTTTATTTTTATTTTTAACGGTACTATTCTTTGCAATAGGTGACTTTTTAGGAGTTTTTACAAAAGCTAAGCTTTCATCAGTTTTTGTTGCAATGTTTTTATTCTTAGTAGGATTTATGACTAAAATGATTCCAGCTGATATGATTCAAAAAGCAGGTTTATCTCAATCAGCTGCTTGGAGTGCTCCTTTACTTATTTTCCATATGGGAACTATGATCAATATAAAAGAACTTATTGATGAATGGAGAACTGTAGTTATGGCTATTATTTCCATGATAGTTGGAATTATTGCTGTCTTTGCTGTTGTTCCTCTGGTAGGAAAAGAAGCTGCTGTTGTTTCTATTCCTATTATCAATGGTGGAATTATTGCTACTCAAATAATGACTGGTGCTGCTATGGAAAAAGGATTCCAAACTGTTGCTGCACTTGGTACTTTGGTATATGCTATTCAAAAATTTGTTGGAACTCCTCCTGCGTCATATTTTGGTATGAGAGAAGGAAGAAAAGTTCTTGAGCAATTCAGAGCAGGAAAAATTCAAGCTGCAACTGATGAAAAAAAAGCTCCTGTTAAAGAAGCTAGAATAACTTTTGCTAAAAAGAATGAAAAATATTTTACTTCTTTTACTTGCATGGCTATTGCTGCTGCTGCTGCTTTCATTTCAAGACTAGTTCAGGAAAAAACTGGACTTAATGCAAGTATCACTGCACTTTTATTAGGAACTATACTTTCATACAGTGGAGCTGTTCCTAATGCTATTCTTGATAAAGCAAAAGTTTCTGGATTCCTTTCATTTGCTGTTTTTGCAAGTTTGATTCCATCTCTTGCTAAAATATCTTTTGGAGATCTTACTACTTTAGGATTCCAATTATTAATAATCTTTGCTGCATTTGTTGTAGGAACATATCTACTTATTTATTTACTTCCTACATGGAAAATAGTTGGATCAAGAGATCTTGCAATGGGTATTGCAATGGCACAACTTCTTGGATTCCCAGCTACTTATCTTATTGCTAATGAAATAGCTACTGCTCTTACAGATGATGAAGAGGAAAAAAATGCTATACTTAAAAGAATAATTCCAGCATATGTTGTTGCAGGACTTGCTTCAGTAACCACTATTTCTATAATTATTGCAGGAATATTTGTTGAGCTTCTTTAATAAAAACATATCTTCATATAAACTTTAAAATTAATCTCTAGGAGGAATAAGATGTTAAAATTTGATTCTACTATTTATCCATATCCATCAAGAAGAAATGTGATGTATGCTAAAAATGGTATGGTGGCAACTGGATCTCCACTTGCTGCACAGGCTGGACTTGAAATACTAAAAAAAGGAGGAAACGCAATCGATGCTGCTATTGCCACTGCTGCTGCTCTTACTGTTGTAGAGCCTACAGGTAATGGAATAGGTGGAGATGGATTTGCTATCCTTAGTGTAAATAATAAAATGTATGGACTTAATGCCAGCGGTCCTTCACCAAAGCTTATTGAAGCTCAAGACCTTTTAAACAAAGGATTGAAAGAGATGCCTAAATATGGATTTATTCCTGTAAATGTACCTGGAATACCTAAAGCTTGGGCAGAATTAAGCAAGAAATTTGGAAAACTTCCTTTAAGTGAAGTTGTAGCTCCAGCTGTAAAGTTAGCAAGAGAAGGGTATGCTGTACCTGTAAATGTTGCTAAACTTTGGAAGAAAGCAGCTGTTAACTTTGGAAAAGAAGAGGGAGAAGAATTTAAACCTTGGTTTGATACTTTTACTCAAGATGGAAAATGTCCTGAGATAGGAGATATAGTAAGACTTCCTGATCATGCAGATACTTTGGAAATGATAGGTGATACTTATGCAGATGCTTTCTACAAAGGAGAGCTTGCAGATAAAATAGATGCATTCTCTAAAAAATATAATGGATACCTTAGAAAAGATGACTTAGAGGAGTTTGAAGCAGAATGGGTAGAACCTATTTCTGTAAAATATCATGGATATGATGTTTATGAACTTCCACCAAATGGACATGGAATAAGCGCTCTTATGGCACTTAATATTCTTGATAGATTCCAGTTTGAAGCGAGAGAAACAGTAAGATCATATCATACAATGATAGAAGCAATGAAACTTGCATTTGTAGATGTACAAAAATATGTAGCTGATCCTAGATTTATGAAAGTAACAGTTGAGCAGCTGCTATCTAAAGCATATGCAGAGGATAGAGCAAAACTTATAGGAAATACAGCAATAATGCCAGAAGCAGGAGATCCATTCTGTGGAGGAACTGTATATCTTGCAGCAGCAGATAATGAAGGAAATATGATATCATATATTCAAAGCAACTATATGGGATTTGGTTCTGGAATGGTAGTACCAGGAACAGGAATAGCTCTTCATAACAGAGGAAATAACTTTAACCTTGACCTTGAAAGTGCAAACTGTGTAGGACCAGCAAAAAGACCATATCATACAATAATTCCTGGATTCCTTGGAAAAGATGGAAAAGCTGTAGGCCCATTTGGAGTAATGGGAGGATTTATGCAGCCGCAAGGACATGTACAGGTAGTAACTAATACAGTAGATTTCCTAATGAATCCACAGGCAGCATTAGATGCACCAAGATGGCAATGGGTAGGAAAGAAAAATATAGAACTTGAACATGGAGTTCCTGAGCATATAGCATATGAGCTTGCGGCTATGGGACATGATATAAAAGTTCTTTATGATCCACTTATGATGGGAAGAGGAGAGATCATCTGGAGAATGGAAAATGGAGTTCTTGTAGGAGGAACTGAACCTAGAACAGATGGACATATTGCTTTATACTAAAATAAAATTTTAATAAGAAAATGGTGACAAATTAATTTATCTTTTTGTCACCATTTTTTATATTATCAACACTTGTATAAGTAAAATTAAAACTTTTTACAATATTTTATATTATCCTAACTGTTAAACTCCTGCCTGACTTTTTATATATTCCTTCTCTTCCTTAGTACGAAGAAGTCCAAACTGTATTGTAATAATTACTGCTAAAAGTAAGAAGTAACAATAGAAATTATACTTAACAACTTCAAGTGGATTCAATGCTGCATAGAATCCAGATAATGTCAGCATACCTCCAGCATGTGGAGCAAGTCCATGAACTGCACAGGCAAATATATCCATCAAACTTGCATTACGTTTAGGAGAAATATGATGCTCATCTGCAATATCTTTTGCTATAGGTGCTGTTATCATTATTGCAATTGTATTATTAATAAGTGCAAAGTCCAATATTCCTGCCATAGCTCCAATACAATATTCCGCCCCTTTACGAGTTTTAACATTTCTGCGAAGTACTTTTATAAGCCATTCAATTCCTCCATATTCCTCAATCAATCCAATAAGACCTCTTAAAAGCATTGCCACTATTGCAGTAGACATCATTCCAGACATTCCTGTCCCAATAGACTGAACAAATGTTATCATTGTCATAGTTCCAGCAAACATACCAACAATTCCTGCAAAGAATGTTCCTGAAACAAGAACAACAAATACATCCATTCCCTTAACTGCTGCTGCTATTACATAAATATAAGGCAAAATAAGCAATATATTATATGGAAGTGTTTCTGAACTTATTGTTACATGACTTCCCACCATATAGTAAAGTATTGCAGAAACTATAGCTGCAGGTAAAGCAATAGTAAAGTTCATTTTAAATTTATCTTTCATTTCACATCCAGCACCTTTAGTTGCTGCTATGGTTGTATCTGAAATAATAGATAAGTTATCTCCAAATAATGCTCCACTATAAACAGCTCCAAAAAACATTGGAATACTTGTTCCTGTTGTTTCTGCAATTGCTAAAGCAATTGGAGCTATTGCAACAAGAGTCCCTGAAGATGTTCCAATAGCAGTTGCAACAAGTGATGAAATTATAAATATTCCTGGAAGCACAAAGCTTGTTGGTATAAAAGAAAGCCCCATATTTACAACACTAGCTACTCCCCCCATTTGTTTTGCAACCCCTGCAAAAGCTCCTGCAACCAAGAAAATCATACACATCATTACTACACCATCATTACCTGCTGCAACGCAAAACTTTTTCATTTTAGTTTCGAAAGGCATCTGTCTATACATTAAACAGGCTACTATAATTCCAATAAATATTGCAGCATGACGTGGAAATAGATTCCATGCATTACTTACACCAGTTATTGTAAAATAGCATCCACTTCCCAAGTAAAGAATAAGGAAAACCAACATAGGAATAAAAGCAGAACCCCCTAATTTCTTTTCTTTCATAAATATCTCTCCTTTTATATGTTTTATATAATTCTTTTACTTTGTTAGAAAATTTTGAACATAAACTTTCTATTTACCATTTGTCTATTATATAAGCAACTCTTATGCCAAAATTTATTAGATTTCTCAATTAAAGAAGAAATTAAAAATTAAATTAAAATCAACAATCTATTTTTTTCCAAAAATATATAACTGTATCTTCAAAAATAAGGATTATAAAAATATAAATTGGAGTAATAAGGATATAAATAGGATAAAATAAAATTAAACAGGATATTTAACCTGTATAATAAAATACCCTTGACATGTTATTTTTTCCCACTTATAATACAGTTGAACATAAACTTAAATATTTGCCTTAATATTTTTTTAAAGGCGGATGATTATAATGAAAATAGAAAATTTAAAAAAAGCTAATGTTGGGTATACTAATACTCCTCTTGAATTTATGGAAAAACTTTCTAAAAAACTTGGCAAAGGAAACTTATATATTAAACGTGATGATATGTCTGGACTTGCTTTAGGAGGAAACAAAACCAGAAAGCTTGAATATCTGGTTCAGTATGCTATTGATAATGGATATACAGCACTTATGACATTTGGTGGTGTTCAAACAAATCATGGAAGGCTTACTGTTGCAGCAGCTGTGAAATATGGACTAAAACCTATTTTGGTTTTAAAAGGTAAGAAACCTGATTATCTGTCAGGAAATCTTTTGCTTGATAGATTGATGGGAGCAGATATTTATTTTGTTGATTACTCATCTGCTGAAAATCTGCCAAAAGATGAACGTCACTTTGCTGAAAAAAAATTCTTACAGGAATGTGCAGATAAAATTGTAAAAAAATATGAAATGCAGGGAGAAAAAATATTGAGCATTCCTGTAGGAGGTCAAGGAGTTATTGGCTCTGCAGGATATGCAATGTTTGTCCCTGAAATCATGAAACAGATGAAAGAGCAGGATATCACTGCTAAATATCTTGTATGTGGCTATGGTTCAACAGGTACCTTTGCTGGTTTATGGGCTGGAGCAAAATATTTCAATGCTCCTTTTGAGGTTATTGGTATTCCAATAGAACCTGATTATACTCCTATAGAAGATACTGCAAAATCAATCAATGAAATCAGTAAATTCTTTGATATGGGATTCACATGTAAAAAAGAAGATATTCATCTCGAAATAGGTAATGAGGCAATTCCTTATGGGGGTACTAATTACAATGAACCTGATATAGAAACTCAAAAAAATATAGAACTTATGGCTTCTACTGAAGCAATTATACTTGACCCTTGCTATACTGGAAAAGTTTTCAGAGGATTTGTGGATTTAATAGAAAAAGAAATAATTCCAGCAAATGAAAATGCTGTATTACTTCATTCTGGAGGTGCTCCTGGTTTATTTGGAAAAGAACATTGTGATTCTTTACAAAAATTATTATGGTCAGATGAAGAAAAAGATCATGTGACAGTTATGAAATTATAAGGGGTGTTGCTATGTATAAACTAATTAAAAATGGTTTAATTTATGATGGAACACTGGAAAATAAACCTTTTATTGGAGATATTCTCATTAAAGATAATATTATTGAAAAAATAGATAAAGATATAGAGTTTGAAAATGCTGAAATCATAAATGCGAAAAATAAAATTGTCACTCCAGGATTTATTGATATTCACAGACATTGTGACTTAGCAATTTTCAAGGAAGATTTTGGAAAAATTGAACTAGCTCAAGGAATAACCACTATTGGAACTGGTGTCTGTGGCTTTTCCTTTGCTCCATATACAGAAAAATCTAAAGGTTTATACGATTATTCTGTCCCAACACATGGCTATCCAGTTAAGGATACAAAATATTCAAAATTAAGTGACTACATCAGTGACTTGAAGTCTATAGACAAACCTGTTAATATTTCAACACTGCAAGGTACTGGAGCTGTGAGGCTTGCAGTAAAAGGATATGATACTTCTCCTTTTACTGAAACAGAAATGCTTAAAGCTCAGGAATATATAAAAGAAGCTGTTGATCTTGGAATAAAGGGGGTTTCATCTGGTTTAGTATATCTCCCTGAAGTCTATAATACTACTGAAGAAATGAAAAGGCTTTTTGCTCCATGCAAAGGAAAAAATATGATTTACATGCCTCATATGCGTGATGAAGCTTCCAAGCTTGTAGAAGCAGTTAAAGAAAGTATTGAGATTGCACAGGAAAATGATATGGCTCTTCATATAAGTCATTTAAAAGCATTGGGACCAGAAAACTGGAATACAATACTTACTAAAGCAATTAATTTAATAGAAAATGCTCAAAAGAATGGAATGGATATTACAGTGGATTTTTATCCTTATCATGGAACAGCCACTACATTAGCAGCAATTCTTCCAGTTTCTTTTCTTGATAGAAATTTTGATGATATTTTAAAAAATATTACCTCAAAAGAAAGCATGGAAAAGATGCGTTATTGCTATCAAAATCCAGGTCCAAATGATGAGAATATCAACCCTGATTTTCGTTGGTCACATTCTATGATCAGTAGTCTTTCTAAAATAGAAAATAAAAAATATATAGGAAAAACTATTCATCAATGTACTGTTGAATCTGGCTTTAAAGATGAGATAGAATTTATATCTTGTTTACTTGAAAGTGAAAATGGAAAAGTAGGAATTGTTGGTTTTAATATTTCTCCAGATGACATCATAAAAATTGCTAAACTTCCTTACTCAATTGTAATTTCAGATGCTTTGTATGATGAGAGTGATACTCCTCATCCTAGAAAAATGGCTGCTTTTACTCATTTTCTTAAATACTATATTAAAGATTTAAAAATTCTTTCATTACAAGAAGGTATACATAAAATTACACAAATGCCTGCTAAAAGGCTAGGTTATGAAAAACGTGGAGTCTTAGCTGAAGGAAATTTTGCTGACATACTTATTTTTGATATTGATAAACTTGGAGATAATGCAACTTTTGACAATTCTAATCATCTTTCTACAGGAATGAATTATGTCCTTGTTAATGGAGAAATTACATGGAAAGATGAAAAGTTAATTGGAAAATATGGAGAAGTTCTTCATTAAGATGGGGAGGATATACTAATGAAAAAATCAATAGGTATAATTTCTAAAGCTAGTTCTATTGCCAACTTTTATAAAGATATCTTATCTCAGGTTTTTACTGATAATATTGATATATATACTTACAGTATTGAAGAAAAAACTTTGAGAATGATTCATAACTGTGATTTATATCTTTTATCAGCTACTAGTGATGATATTAAAAAAAATAAATGGGCAGAACCATTTTTACCTCCAGAATCTAAAACTGTTAGAGCTGATATTGTTTTCTCCAAAAAGGCAGTTGATATTTTAAGAAAATATCCTATTGGTACAAAAGCATTAATAGTAAATCAGAATAAACATATGACAATGGAAAGTCTATCTCAGTTAACTCATCTGGGAATATCCAACATCGAATTTTTTCTCTACTATCCCAAAATGAAAAAAGTACCTCCAGTTGATCTTGCTTTTGCTACTGGTGAAAAGGAACTTATTCCAGCTAAAATAACTAATTGTGTAGATTTAGGATGCAGAAAATTATCAATCAATACTATTTATGAAATAGCTCTAAAATTAAATCTTAATTTTGTATTAAAGGGTAGAGAGTTTGAAAACTATGTCAATTCTTTGGCTGTAAAAGATTATTCCCTTCAAAAGATTTCATACAACAATCTTACTACTGAATTGAAACTTGAGGCTATACTTAACTCCTTAGATTCAGGAGTAATTGTTATGGATGAAAAAAATGATATTTCTATGATAAATGAAACAGCAAAAAATCTTTTACAACTTAATTCTAATATTATTGGAAAATCTATCAAAGAAGTTTTTCCGTGGCTTACAACTGACCCTTTACCTGTACTTATTGATGAAAATTCAAAGCTTATCAAAATAGAAAATAATGAGATCAGTGTGTCTATAATGCCCCTCCTTTTAAAAAATCAAATTCTTGGTAATTTTGTTTTATTAGAAAAATTTGATATTTCTGAAAAAAAGCAAAATGCTTTGCGGATTCAAAAAATCAAAAAAAAATCTTATGCTAGATTTACATTTGATGATATTATTGGAACAAGTCCTGCTATCCAGTCAATAAAAGAAATAGCTATACGAATGGCTGCTAATAATGGCTCTATAATTCTCGAAGGAGATAGTGGTGTAGGAAAAGAAATGTTTGCTCAGGCTATCCACAATGCTTCTCCCAGAAAAAATGCAGCTTTTGTTGCAATAAATTGTGCTGCTCTTCCTGAAACCCTTCTGGAAAGTGAACTTTTTGGATATACTGAAGGTTCTTTTACAGGAGCAAAAAAAGGAGGAAAAATTGGACTTTTTGAATTTGCAAATGGAGGAACATTATTCTTAGATGAAATTGAATCAATGAGCCCTATGATGCAGGTAAAATTATTGAGAGTTTTACAAGAAAAAGAAATAGTTAAAATAGGAGCTACAGAACCAATCAGTATAGATGTAAGAATAATCTCATCTACCAATGAAAATATAGTTGAAAAAATTATGCAGTCAAAATTCAGAAAAGATTTATATTATCGTTTAAATGTAATCCCAATTCGCATTCCATCATTGAAAGAACGAAAAGAGGATATTTTTTCACTTATCAAATACTTTCAAAATGAATTAAATACAAGCTTTGAATTAACTGATACAGTTAAATCTATATTTTTAAATTATCCATGGCAGGGTAATGTGAGAGAACTGCGAAATTTAATTGAATATTTTTCTTGTTTAAATATTCCTAAGATAGATTATTCTCATTTGCCAGAAGCATTTCAAAACAGCTTAATCCAAAATCATATAAAAGTAAATGTTAAAAAATCAGGAAACAGCAGTTCCAATTTAAAACTTCTTCCTCAAGAACTGGCTGTTTTACAAGTCTTAGAAAATCGTTATTCATATGGAAAAGGATTTGGAAGAAAAGGAATTATAAAAGCATGTGAAGAAATAGGCTGTCTTATCACTGAGCATGAAGTTCGTGAAATATTAAAAAAATTTCAAAAAGAAAAATATGTAAAAGTAAATAAGGGAAGAAGTGGAACTTATTTAACTGAAAAAGGAAATAGCATTATTAAAAAAATAATTTCATCCAATTAATAATAAAATATACTCACCCAAAATCTTAGACAACTAAGCTAGAGAGTGTTTTTATTTTGAGATTCATATTTTTTCAATTATATATACAAAAATAAACTGCACCTTTCTTCTTACCATCTAAGATTTCAGGTGCAGTTCATTTTTAATTTTTATTTTCTGTATGCTGTTTTTTGTAGAGGAAGAGAAGTTCTAAACTCTCCATCATACTTAAAATAAGCATTTTGAACAGCTGGTGCTGTAGGGATAACAACTATTTCTCCTACACCCTTTGCTCCATAAGCTAATTCTGCTCTATTTTTTTCTACTATTACAGCTTCAATTTCTGGAGTATTTGTAGCTCTGAATAATCCAAGAGTTCCAAATTTTACTTTAGGTACTCCTTTTTCCACAGGCATAATTTCAGTAAGTCCATATCCAAGTCCCATAACTACTCCACCTTCTATCTGTCCTTCTAAAGCTTTTGGATTGATAGCACGGCCTACATCATGAGCTGCGGTCACTTTCTGAACTTTTCCATTTTCATCCAATATCACTATTTGAGTAGCATATCCATAAGCCACATGACTTACAGGATTAGGCTTATCTGATCCCATTTTATCTGTAATTCCTGAATACTGTCCTTCATAATCCCAGCCTTCTAGTTCTTCCAATGTTTTTGTTTCAAGCTGTTTCTTTAGTTCAAGAGAAGCTACCCTTGTTGCCTCCCCTGTAAATACTGTCTGCCTTGAAGCTGTTGTCGTTCCACTGTTAGGAGTTATTCCCGTGTCTGGAGAATCAACTACTACCTTATCTGCTGTAAGTCCTGTAGTTTCACACAACATCTGCAGACAAACTGTTGCCATTCCCTGCCCTATGCAAGCTGCTGATGTTCTTATTCTTACTTTTCCCTTTTCTATAGTAAGTCTGCATTTTCCAATGTCTGGAAGTCCTACTCCTACTCCTGCATTTTTCATTGCACATGCAATTCCTACTATCTTATTATTAAAATATTCATCCTTTACAGCTTCAAGAGTTTCTACCAGAGCTGTTCCCTCATCAGCTATCTGTCCATTTGGAAGTACCTGTCCTGGTCTGATAGCGTTTCTGTATCTTATTTCCCATGGAGAAAGTCCTGTAAGTTCTGCCAGCTGATTTATATTTGCCTCTATAGCGAAAGCTGATTGGGTAACTCCAAATCCTCTGAATGCTCCTCCTACAGGATTATTTGTATAAACAGCTATTCCTTCTATATCAATATTCTGATAATTATATGGTCCAGCTGCATGAGTACAGGCTCTTTGCAGTACAGGACCTCCCAATGAAGCATAAGCTCCTGTATCAGCATATATCTTACATTTCATTCCTGTAAGTATACCATTTTCATCACAGCATGTAGTCATTTCTATTTTCATAGGATGTCTTTTAGTACTTATATTTATGCTTTCCTGTCTACTCAAAGTTACCTGAACAGGTTTTTTCAAAACATATGCAAGAAGAGCTGCATGATGTTGTACAGACATATCTTCTTTTCCACCAAATCCTCCACCTACATATGCTGATTTTACTCTTACCTGATCTCTTTCCAATCCTAGAAGTCTTGCTATTTCTCTTTGTTCATCATATACTGATTGGCTGGAAGTATGTATTTCTATACCTCCATTTCCATATGGCATAGCAAGAGCTGACTCAGGCTCCAAATAAGCATGTTCTGTTGCAGGTGTTTCATATACATTTGTTACCTTATATTTTGAATTTAACAGAGCCCCTTCATAATCCCCTCTTTTCAATACCTCTCTTACCAAAACATTATTAGGTTTAGAATGGATAAGAGGAGCTCCGTCAGCCATGGCATCTTCTATTGTGAACAATCCCTCAAGTTCTTCATACTCTACTTTTACAAGTTTTTTAGCTTCTTCCAATATTTTCTTATCTTTGGCAGCAACCAATGCTACTGCATCACCAATATATCTTGTTATACCTCCAACTGGTATGAGGGCATCCCAGTCAGAGATAAATTCCAAATGTCCTATATTATTTTTTCCTGGAACATCTGCTGCTGTGAGTACACCAAGAACTCCATCTAATTTCAAAGCTTCACTGTAGTCGATAGACAGTACCTTTGCTCTAGGATATTTTGTTCTCACTGCACTTCCATAGTACATTCCATCTTCTTTGTAGTCCTCAGCATATTTTGCTGTTCCTAATGTTTTTACAGCTCCATCTACCCTTGGTACATGTGTTCCTACTAAGCCTGCACACTGTGTTTCTGGAACTTCTTTATTTTCTCTGAACAATTCTGCTGCTAAAAGTATTGCTTCCTCTATCTTAACATATCCTGTACATCTGCAGATATTTCCAACCAGAGCTTTTTTTACTTCCTCTCTGGTAGGAGCAAGTGTCTTTAGAAAAAGACTTTTTGCTGCTATAACCATTCCTGGAATACAAAATCCACACTGCACTGCTCCACACTCAGTGAAAGCATAGGCAAAAACTGATTTATCTCTTTCTGAAAACCCTTCTATAGTTCCTATCTCTTTACCATCTATTTTCTTAGTGGTAAATATACATGATTTCATTGCCTTTCCATCTATAAGTACTGTACAAGTACCACAGGCACCTTCTTTACATCCATTTTTCACTGAAATAAGTCCCAAATCGTCCCTAAGGAAGTCTAATAAATTTTTATCTTGGGAAGTTTCTATCTTCTGCCCATTTACTATAAAAGTGTATACCTCTCCCATATTTCCCTCCATTATTTTTATCTAGCTATATCCATAGCTTTTGTAGGACATTTAGAAACGCATACTCCGCATCCAAAACATTTATCCTTATTAATAACAGCTTTTTTCTCAATTATTTCTATTGCTTTATATCCACACACAGTTTTACAGACTCCACATCCTATACATTTATCTGCTGATACAACTGGAGGATTTGTAATATAGTTAGCTTTTTCTCTTTCAGCTAAGTATTTTATTGTTACTCCTCTTATTTCATCTAAAGAATTATATCCATGTTTATCAAGCCACTCATTTGTTTCTTTTGCTATTCTTCCAAAAGCTTTAGGTCCTTCAATTATTCCCTGAGTACATACTTGAACTGCTGCTGCTCCTGCCATTACCATCTCTATAACATCTGCTCCACAAGTAACTCCACCTACACCAAATACTGGGATTTTTACTGCTTTTGCAAGTTCATATACAACTCTTAATGCTATTGGTTTTATAGCTGCCCCTGACATCCAACCATACCCTGTTGCACTTCCCATAAATGGTTTTCCAGTTTCTATATCTATTGACAGACAAGGACCTACTGAGTTAATAGCTACTAATCCATCTGCTCCATTTTCTTCTAAAATTCTTCCTACTTCTCCTAAATTCTCTACTCCTGGAGATACTTTCATAAATACTGGTTTTTTAGTAAGTTCCTTTGCTGCTCTCAATGTATTCAGCATAGGAGTAAGATCTCTTCCTACATAATGACTTGAAATTTCATAAGCATCTGCATATTTATCAAGCATAGGTATAAGGGTTCTAATATCAGATTCTACATATCCCATTCCTATTATTAATGGTTCATTATTCACTTTACATTTTTCATATTCTTCTGCCACCCAATGTTCCACTGAAAGCTCAGACCATAATTCTGTATTAAGAAATAGTTTCCCTTTAAAATCATGCATACATGGTTTTGGCACATTTGCTGGAACTGCTGATACAGTTTTTGCAACTACTCCTGCTGCTCCATTTTCTACACATGCTCTACATGCTTCTGCATCTTTTGAAGGTGGTCCTGCTGCCACTATCACTGGATTCTCATATTCTAAACCTGCTATTTTAACTCTTATATCTGCCATTTTTCCTCCTAAAATTACATTTTAATTTTTATATTTTAATTTTTTTATTTTCTCTAATTTTTTACTTTTCTATTCTTTACTTCCTAATTCTTTCTTACTTTTCGCTCTTCCCTAGTTCATTAAAAACTATATTCAGTATCAATACTGAAAGACATCCTAAAGTTACAGGACTTTGAAAAAGAATTTTTCCCCATCCTGGAAAATGTTTAAAAAACTCTGGTACTGCTATTGGTATAAGAGCTATTCCTATACTAGCAGCAACTATCATAAGATTTTTATTTCCATTGTAGTTTACTTCTCCCAGTCTTTTTATTCCATTAGCTGCAACTATACCAAACATTATTATTCCTGCTCCCCCTAATACTGGTTCTGGAATAGATGTAAGTATATTTATAAGTTTAGGAAAAAAGCTCACTGCCAGAAGCATTACTCCTGCTGCTGTTCCTACAAAACGGCTTGATACTCCTGTTATTGCAGCTATTCCTACATTCTGACCAAAAAGTGAGTGTGGAAATGTATTAAATATTCCACCTAATACTGAAGAAAGTCCATGGGCTCTCAATCCAGCTACCAGTCTTCCTTCATCTTTTTCATCAACCTTACAAATATTACTTAGATTCAGCTGATTTCCAGTTGCATCTGTCATAATTACCAACTGTACCAAAAACAATGACAGTACTGCTGTTATATCAAACTTTGGCATACCAAAATACAATGGTGTATTGAGATTAAAAATTCCTACTTCAGAAACATTTGAAAAGTCTACCATGCCCATAGGGATAGCTATTAATGTCCCTGCAATTATTCCCAAAAGAATAGCTATATTTCCTAGAAATCCCTTTGATATTTTTTGAATTCCCACTATTATTATCAAAGTTATTCCAGCCAGAAGAATATTTTTAAAGTTTCCAAAATTCTCTGCTGAAGGATTTCCTCCTCCTATCCATTTTATAGCTACAGGTATAAGAGATAATCCCATACATGTAACTACTACTCCTGATACAAGAGGTGGAAAAAATTTCAATAATTTTCCAAATACTGGAGCTACAACTATACAGAATACTCCTGAAATAATAGTTGCTCCCATCATCACCTGTATTCCCATTACAGGATCTGCATCTCTATAGGCAACTCCTACAGCTGAAAGAGCTGCTACTCCTGCAAAACTCACTCCTTCCACCATTGGAAGTTTTGAACCTATATTTTTTCCAATACCTAAGGTCTGTATGATAGTTCCCAATCCTGCCATCATAAAAGATGCTGCTACCAATATACTGATTTGATCATATGTCATTCCTAAAGAATTTCCTAAAATGATAGGAACTGCCATAGCTCCTGCACACATTGCTGCTATATGCTGCATTCCAAAAAGAAAAAGCTCTTTTGGGCTCAGCATCACATCTGTCAAGCTAATTTGTCCTATATTTGCTGTTTTGATGTCCATCATTAAAATACCCCCAACCCATAATTTATATTACATTCTATTCCATAATTTCTGTGCTGTTTCCCTTGAATGTCCAAATATTCTTTTTTCATCTGCTGTAAATAATTTTCTATCTTTCATTATTATTTTTCCATTAATTATAGTTGTCACAACACTTCTTCCCATCATTCCAAAAAGTATGTGTCCATTAATATTATTTCCATCCATTGGAGTAAGAGGATCATAATCTACTACTATAACATCAGCCAAAGCTCCTGGTTTGATTATTCCAATAGCTCCTTTGAAATATTTTTCAGCTATTTTTCTATTATTTTCAAACAGTGCTGCTGGTACTTCTCCCCATGCAGCTGATGGATCTTTCTTTTCATGTTTATGTAATATATTAGCTACTTTCATAGACTCAAACATATCACTTGTATATCCATCTGTTCCTATTCCTATATTTATTCCTTTAGCGAACATTTCCAAAAATGGTGAACATCCTACTGCATTTCCCATATTAGATTCTGCATTATGTACCACATTTGTTTCAGTATCTCTAAGGATATTCATTTCATTTTCATCTACATGTATACAGTGAACTGTTATGGTTTTATCTCCAAGAATATTGAAATCTCTCAATCTTTCAACTACTCTCTTATTATATTTTTTCAATGAATCTTCCAAATCAGCTTTTCCCTCTGCTGTATGTACATGATATCCAGCATTAAGTCCTTCCATTTCTTTATTACATCTTTTTAAAGTTGCATCTGACAGTGTGAAAGAAGCATGAAGTCCAAACATTCCTTTTATCATATTTTGAGAATCTGTGTTATATTTTTTTATAAAGTCTATATTCTCCTTTATTCCCTCTTCCATTATTTCTATTCCATCTCTATCAGAAACTTCATAACAAAGGCATGTTCTTACTCCTAATTTATTTGCTGCCTCTGCTATCGTTTCCAGACTTCCAGTTATAGAATAAGGACTTGCATGATGATCAAATACTGTTGTTACTCCATTTTTTATACAATCTATATATGTTGTAAGAGCACTGTATTCAACATCTTCCAGATTTAGTTTCTTATCCAGTTTCCACCAAAGATTTTCAAGTATCTCTACAAAATCTTTTGAAGGCTTTCCATTAGATTTCATTCCTCTAGCAAATGCACTGTAAATGTGATGATGAGTATTTATCAGTCCAGGCATTATTATTTTTCCTTTGACATCTTCAATTTCTTCAGTGGGATATTTTTTCATCATATCTTCAGTATTACCTAAATCTACTATTTTTTCTCCCCTTATAACTATACTTCCATTTTCTATGTATGGTCTTTCAATATCCTGAGTTATTATTCTTCCATTGATTAATATCAAAATATTCCCTCCTGTTTTATTTACTTGTTAACTTTAAAAGCAATATGTATGCCAATACTATAAAAATATACAAATTCCTTCACAGCCACTTTATTTTTCAATATTAATATAAAAATCATTTAAATTTTATAAAATTTAATCAATAAATTCTTTCTCATTATCATAATGATAAAAAATAAATATCATTTTGATAAACTTCCGTTTCAGTTTTTTAAGTTATATGGTATAATTGTTTAAAACGATCATTATAATTGAATGATCTTTTATGGAGGTCCTAGATGTCTAAACTGAAAAACATAGAAAATCATGTGAAAAAATATGCCAATATAATAGCTAATGTCATTGAGGCAGAAGTAGAAATAGTTGATGCTGATCTTGTAAGAATAGCTGGAACTGGTTTATTTCAAGATAAAAATAATGAAATAGTAAGTGGTGTTGTATATAAAGAAGTAATTAAAACTAAAAAAAGCCTTTTGATTACTGAGCCAAGAAAACATAATCTTTGCAAAAAATGTGATTATAAAAAAGAATGTAAAGAAAAACTTGAGCTCTCTTCTCCTATATTATATAAGGAAGAAGTAATTGGTGTAATTGGTCTTATCTGTACTACAGATCCACAAAAGAACAAAGTTCTCAACAACCTTGACTCTTATCTTAAATTTCTTGAACAAATAGGAGATTTTATATCTGGAAAAGTATATGAATATCAAAATGAAATAAAAACTCAGGAAGTAAATGATATTTTTAAGCAAATATTAAATAATATGGATAAATGTGTCCTTTCTTTAGATGCTAATAATTATATTGTCAATGCAAATAAATCTGCAATGAAAACTTTGAAATTAGGAGCAGATTATATCTCTAAGCAGGTAAATATTGTATCTAAAAAACTCACTATTCTGGGAAAAGATATATTTGAAATAACAATTGATGATAAATACTTCAATATGGTAGGAGTTTCTATCCCAATATCTTCAATAAATGAAAAAGTTTATACTATATTTATCTTTGATAATGTAAATACTGATATTCCAAAAAGTACAAAGGGAAACAATGAATCATCAGCTTTAGATGCTATAATTGGGGAATCCGAAGTTATGCAAAGTTTGAAAAATAAAATAAGAAAAGTGGCAGATACTAAATCTACTGTCCTTATCACTGGAAAAAGTGGAACGGGGAAAGAATTAGTAGCCAGAGCCATTCATGACAGTGGTGAAAGAAGAAACAGACCTTTTATAGCAATCAACTGCGGTGCTATTCCTGACTCTCTTTTAGAAAGTGAACTCTTTGGTTATGTAAAAGGTGCATTTAGCGGTGCCAGTTCAGAAGGTAGAGTAGGAAAGTTTGAACTTGCAAATACTGGGGATATATTCTTGGATGAAATTGGAGAAATGCCTTACTCTCTCCAGGTAAAACTTTTAAGAGTATTGCAGGAAAGGACCCTAGTAAGAATAGGATCAAATAAACTTATTAATCTTGATCTTAGAGTAATAGCTGCTACCAATATGGATTTAAAAAAAATGGTAGAGGAAAATAAATTCAGAGAAGATCTTTATTATAGATTAAATGTAATTCCTATTGAAATTCCTCCTCTTTGTGAAAGAGAATATGATCTTTTCCTTATTATTGATAAGCTTATAGAAAAATACAACAACATTTTCAATAAATATGTTCATACAATAGATGATGATGTAAAAGAAATATTAAAAAATTATTCATGGCCTGGAAATGTCAGAGAACTTGAAAACATAATAGAGTTCATGGTAAATATGGCTGATGATTCAGGAAGAATAACTAAGAATATGCTTTATGATAATATTTTAAAAACTAAGCAGAATATAAAAAATGATAAACCTATATCTTTAAATGATAGTGAAGATATATGTACTATTGAAGAAATGGAAAAAATTCTTATAAAAAAAGCTTTAGATTTATATAAAGATGATTCAAATTGTAAAAATAAAGCTGCCAACAAACTTGGAATAGGAATTGCTACTCTTTATAGAAAAATAGATAAATATAAATTAAATGAGGAGTAAATATTCTAAAGGATGGCTAAAAAGCTAGATTAAATTTTAGAAGTTTTAAAATTATACCTCTGCTTCTGTGTCATCCTATTTTTTAATTATAATATTTAAATTACTATAAAATTTTTCCCTTAATTAGCATACTATATTTATTATCATTATGATATTGAAATTATCAGAATGATAATATTTTTTTTAATAATCAAATTTTTATATAAAAAATCACTTTTTCTTTAGAAATAAATACTTTTAAAAAATTTTGGTTCTGGCATAAAAATTGCTTATTATATAGTTAAAATAAAAAATAATATATTGAGGAGGATTTTAAAGTGGAATTATTAAAATGGGTACATAATAAAAAAAGCAGAGATGCTGAATATAAAAAATCTGAACTTTCAGGATTTAGCTCTGAAGAAATGAGAGAGGTTTACGACTTTCATAAAAGTCTCCCTGACTATTGTGCTACTCCTTTAGTTGATTTGAAAACTCTTGCTTCATACTATGGAGTTAAAAAAGTATGGCTGAAAGACGAATCTAAAAGATTTGGACTTAATGCTTTCAAAGTACTTGGAGGTTCATATGCTATTGGTAAATATCTTAGTAAAAAACTTAATAGAGATATGAAGGATCTTCCTTTTAATGTTCTTATCTCTGATGAAGTAAAAAAACAGCTTGGAGATGTTACTTTTGTTACTGCTACTGATGGTAATCATGGTAGAGGTGTAGCATGGATGGCTGCAAGACTTAGGCAGAAATCTGTTGTATATATGCCTAAAGGTTCTGCTCAAATGAGATTTGATGCAATAGCCAGAGAAGGAGCAGATGTAAGTATAACTGATCTTAACTATGATGATGCTGTAAGACTTGCTAACAAAGGTGCGCAGGATCATGGTTGGATAATGGTACAAGATACTGCATGGGACGGATATGAAGAGATACCTCTATGGATAATGCAGGGATATTCAACAATAATAAATGAGGTTGTAGAACAGCTTGAAGCAGCTAAAGAAGAAAAACCGACTCATGTATTTCTCCAAGCTGGAGTAGGATCATTTGCAGGAGCAGTACAGGGATATTTAGCTCATCTTTATGGAGATGACAGACCAGTAACAGTTATTTGTGAACCTCATGGAGCTAACTGCATATATAAATCTATGGAAGCTGATGATGGAAATCCTCATAATGTAACTGGAGATCTTACTACTATAATGGCTGGCCTTGCTTGTGGAGAGCCAAATACTATCAGCTGGAAAATATTAAGAGATAATGCAGATTTCTCTGTGTCATGTGATGACCAGGTTGCAGCTAGAGGAATGAGAGTACTTTCAAGTCCTCTTGGAAATGATGCAAGAGTTATCTCTGGAGAATCTGGAGCTGTAGGGTTAGGACTGTTTACTATTCTTTCAGAAAAGAAAGAAGAATACAAAGAACTTATGAATGAACTTAAAATTGATGAAAACTCAAGAATATTATGTATCAGCACTGAAGGAGATACAGATGTAGAAGGGTTCAAAAATGTGGTGTGGAATGGAGCTTATCCAAATAAATAATATTTTAAATAAAAAATTCAGGAGGAATTTAAATGTTGACTAATGAAAGAAAAGAACAGATAGTAGAAGTACTTCAAAACCTTATTCAAAGAAGAAGTTATTCAGGAGAAGAGAAAGAAGTAGCAGAATATATTAAAAAGTTATGTCTTGAAGTAGGATATGATACTGTACATATAGATAAATATGGAAATGTTATTGGTTCTGTAAAGGGAAAATATGAAGGACCAAAAGTACTTATGGATGGTCATATAGATACTGTTCCAGTAGATGAGGAAAAATGGACTAAGAAGCCTTTTGCTGGAAATATAGAAGATGGCAAACTATATGGTAGAGGAACTACTGATATGAAGGGTGCTGTGTGCGCAATGCTTTTAGCAGGGGCATATTTAGCTCAAGACCTAAAAAAAGAATTCGCTGGAGAAATATTCATAGCTGGTGTAGTTCATGAAGAGTGTTTTGAAGGAGTAGCAGCAAGAGAAATCAGCAAATATGTAAAACCTGATTATGTAATAATAGGAGAAGCTTCTCAGCTTAACCTTAAAATAGGGCAAAGAGGAAGAGGGGAAATAGTAGTAGAAACTTTTGGAAAACCAGCTCACTCAGCTAACCCTGAAAAAGGAATAAATGCAGTATATAAAATGATGAAGATAATTGAAAATATTCAAAAACTTCCAATGACTCATCATGATACATTAGGATATGGAATACTTGAATTAACAGATGTAAAATCATCTCCATACCCAGGAGCATCAGTAGTACCTGATTACTGCAGAGCAACTTATGACAGAAGACTTTTAGTAGGAGAAACTCCTGAAAGTGTACTAGCACCTATTCAAAAACTATTAGATGAAATGTCAAAAGAAGATGACACTCTCAAAGCAAAAGTATCATATGCAAAAGGAGTGGAAAAATGCTGGACAGGAGCAACAATAGAAGGAGAAAGATTCTTCCCAGGATGGCTGTTTGAAGAAAAAGATGAATATGTACAAAAAGCATTGAAAGCTTTAAAAGAAATAGGACAGACTCCTACAATCACTCATTATAATTTCTGTACAAATGGATCTCATTATGCAGGAGAAGCAGGAATAAAAACAATAGGATATGGACCATCAAGAGAAAACTTAGCACATACAATAGATGAATACATAGAACTAGATAGTCTATATAATGTAACTGAAGGATATTATGCAATTTTAAAAGCTTATTTAACAAAATAGATTCTATTTTCTTTAAGAAGGAGTATTTTTATGCTGTTGATAAAAAATGGAAATATATTAATAGGAAACAAAATTGAGAAGCTAGACATTTTAATAGAAAATGAAAAAATAAAAAAAATAGATAAAAATATTTCTAAAGATATTTGTGATAATATATTTGATGCTGAAGGAAAATATATTATTCCTGGTGGAGTTGATGTTCATACTCATTTTAATATTGATGTAGGGATAATGTCAGCTGATGATTTTTATTCTGGAAGTGCAGCGGCAGCTTTTGGTGGAACAACAACTATTGTGGACCACCCAGGATTTGGTCCAAAGGGATGTGGACTGGATTATCAGATAGATAAATATTTGAAAGATGCTGAAAATTCTAATATTGATTATTCTTTTCATGGGGTAGTACAGGAAGTATACAGTGATATATTTTCACAGATGGAAGATTTGAAAAAAAGAGGCATCAACAGTGTCAAAATATATATGACATATGCTTATAAGATGACTGATGATGATGTTTTAAGAATGTTTGAATATGCTAAAAAATTAGATATGGTTGTATGTGTACATTCTGAAGATGATAAAGGAATAGAATTCTTAAGAGGTAAGTTTACTAAAGAAAATAAACTTTCTCCTATATATCATGCTGAATCAAGACCTGATTTTATTGAAGGATGTTCTGTATACAAGCTTCTCTCTTATGCTGAAATAACTGGTTTTGAAAAATTGTATCTGGTGCATATTTCATCAAGAGAATCAATGGAAATAATTGAAGATTTCAGAAGAAGAGGAGTAAAATTTTTTGTAGAATCTTGTCCTCAATATCTTTTCCTTACAGAAGAAAAATATGAAGAGAAAAATGCTCTTGACTATATACTAAGCCCTCCTTTAAGAAAAAAAGAGGATACTGAATATATGAAAAAAGCTTTAATAAACAACAAGATAGATGTTATAGCAACTGACCACTGCTCTTTTACTTTAGAGGACAAATTAAAAGGAAAAAATGATTTTAAGCTATGTCCCAATGGTATTCCTGGAGTAGAAGAGAGAATACTTCTGCTGTTTAATGAAGTTATTAACGGAAGACTTTCTGTAGAGATATTTTTAAAAACAGTCTGTGAAAATCCAGCTAAAATCTTTGGATTGTTCCCTAAAAAAGGTATATTAGAAAAAGGTAGTGATGCTGATATAGTAATATTTGATAAAAAAGATTCAAAAATAGAAAATATGCATACTGCTGCTGGATATAGCTGCTATGAAGATTTTCCTCTTTCAGTAGTAATAGACACTGTTATCTTGAGAGGAGATATAATAATAAGAAACAATAAACTTATTAAGAAATCATCAGGTAAGTTTATAAAAAGAATATAAAATCTAGGAGGAAAAATTAATGAAAAAAATAATTCACACTGAAAAAGCACCTGCTGCTTTAGGACCATACTCACAAGCTATTGAAGTTAATGGAACTCTTTATGTATCTGGACAAATTCCATTTGTTCCTGAAACAATGACTCTAGTTTCTGACTGTGTAAAAGCTCAAACTAAACAATCTCTAGAAAATATTAAAGCTATACTTGAAGCTGCTGGATATACTTTTAAAGATGTAGTAAGAGCTGGAGTATTTATTAAAGATATGAATGATTTCGCAGCTGTAAATGAAGTTTATGCTGAATATCTTGGAGATGTAAAACCTGCAAGAGCATGTGTAGAAGTTGCTAGACTTCCAAAAGATGTAAAAGTTGAAATAGAAGTTATTGCTGTAAAATAGTGATATATGATTAAAATGGGGAGAAATTCAACAGTTGGATTTCCTCCATTTTTTTATTATTTCATTGACAAACAAAAAAAATGTTATATAATTAGATTAGAAAAAAGTATATAAGCTCTTTATAGGTTTTTAAAAAATAATTAATTTAAAATATAATTACTGGAGTTGAATCAATTATGATAAATAATAATTGTATATATATTTTAGGTGTTTCTAAAACAAACTTTGATAATGCTATAACTAAAAATTACAATATGTTATTTGTTGGGTTTCTTCTTGATAAAAATACAAATGAAATAGTTGATGTAGAAGTAACAATGATTCTAGAATTAAGTAATAGATTTATCAAATCTTTACTCATAGGAAAAAATTTTATAAAAGATCAAGATGTTATTATTAAAGAATTTGAAAATAAATATTTTGGAAGATCACAAAAAGCACTTATTATAGCTTATAAAGACGCTTTAAAAAAATATGAAAATATTCATTGAGAATTTTATACACTTACTTGTTCACGCAAATGAGGTCCGAAATTCCACCTGTAAATTGTACTAGGTTGGATTTTGGATTTTTTTATTTTTATAAGGGGGAATGCTCTATGTATGATTTAGTAATTTTAAATGGGAAAGTTTTTAGTGGCAGTGATGGGATTATTAAAAAAGCAAATATTGGTATTACCAATGACAAAATTTCTATCATAACTGAATTACCTATTACAGGTAAAAAAATCATTGATGCTTCTAATAAATACGTATCTCCTGGTTTTATTGATATTCATGGACATTCTGATCTTATTCCTTTATTAGGGAGAAATTATAATAGTAAACTTTATCAGGGGGTTACTACTGAAATAAATGGAAACTGCGGAATTGGTCCTGTTCCTTCTTCAAAAGAAACTGTAGAACTTACAAGAAAATATATGAATGATAATCTTTCTGTAACAAACAGAAATTTTGATTTTGAAAATATCAATTCACTCAGCAAATTAAAAAATTTAATGAAAGATTATCCTTTCAATATAAATCAAGGATATCTTATTGGAGGGGGTGCTGTTAGAATAGCTGTCATGGGATTTGATGACAGAGAAGCCTCTTTTGAAGAAATAAAAAAAATGCAGCTTCTTTTAGAAGAAGAATTAAAATCTGGTGCATATGGAATTTCCTTTGGACTTATTTATCCACCTGGTTCCTTTACTTATACTAAAGAAATAATAGAAATGCTGAAAGTTATAAAAAAATATGACAAAATAGCTGTTTTTCATATGAGAAATGAAGGAGAAAAGATTCTGGAATCAGTTAAAGAAATCCTTCTTATTGCTAAAGAAAGCGGTGCAAAAGTTGAAATATCTCATTTTAAAATAATGTATAAACCACTATGGAATACTTCTGATAAATTGATAGAAATGTTAGATGAAGCTAGAAAAAATGGCATTCAAATATCTTTTGACCAATATCCTTATATTGCTTCTGCTACAAGCTTATTTGTACTTATCCCTTCTAACTTATTTGTAGTTGGACTGGAAGCTATGATTGAAGGATTAGATATTAATGATAAATCTCTTCTTGGTCAAATTAATGATAAAATAGAAAAAAGAGGTGGAGCTGATAGGGTTGTTGTAGCTTCTGTTATAGAAAAATTTAAAGAGGCTGAAGGAAAAAATCTATTAGAAATAAGTAAAATGTGGAACATTTCTCCAGAACAGTGTGTTGTCAAACTTATAAAAGAATCTACTGGAAAAATCAGTGCTATTTATTTCTCAATGAGTGAAAATGATGTAGAAAATATAATGAAGCAAAAGTATGGAATAATAGCAAGTGATGGGTATTCTTATCCAGTAGAAACTCCAGAAGGATTTGGTTTTCCTCATCCTAGAAATTTTGGTACTTTTCCAAAATTTTTAGAAATAGTAAGAGAACAAAATATTCTTTCTCTTGAAGATGCTCTTAAAAAAATAACATTACTTCCATCTAAAGTCTTTAATATAAAGAATAGAGGTATAATTAAAGAGGAAGCTTTTGCTGATATAACTATATTTGATTTTGAAAAAGTAAAAGATAACTCTACTTTTACTAATCCTTTTGAAAAGCCTTCTGGAATAGAATATGTAATAGTTAATGGAAAAATAACTGTAGCAAATGGAATTTACAATCAAGTAACTAATGGAAAAATAATTTAATTAGGAGGAGATTTTATGGGAAGCTGGTCACTTATTGATTCACCATCACTTTTGGGATTAATCCCTCTTGTTCTTTATCTATTTCTTGTTTTCAGAGGTTATAAAGCCACTACTGCTGTTGCTGTTGGATTAACTGCTGGATGTATACTCACTGGTCAGTCTATTTCAAGCATTTCTACTATGATTGCTAAAGCTACTGGTTCTTTCCTTGGAATAATAGGACTTATAATCATGTTAGGAAGTGGACTTGGTTATGTAATGACAAAAAGTGGAGTTGCTAAAACAATTGTTTATTGGATTGTAAACAAAATAGGAGTAAATAGTGAGAAAAAAGGTATAGTTGTTACTATGATCTGTTCTCTTGTAATAGTTGCTTTGCTAGGCACACTAGCAGGTGGTAATGCTATAATTGCTCCAATTATAATACCAGTTGTTGCTGCTGTTGGAATTACTCCAAGTACTGTAGGAGTGATATTTCAGGCAATGGGAGAAACTGGTTTAATTTGGGGACCTTTTACTCCACCTGTTATAGGTCTTATGGCTATTACTGGATTATCATATGGAAAAATGATGATCTGGGCTGCTATTCCTTATGGAATTATTTGGATAATAGTTACATATTTTGTAGCACAAAGAATACAAAAAAGTACTAAAGCAAAAGGAGAAAAATATGAAAATATAGAAGTAGTGGAAGAATTTACTCCTAGCGCTGCTCAAAAACGAACTACTGTTATTTTCCTTGTAAGTTTTCTTTTATTTATAATATATGGAATAATTACTAAACAGGGAACTAATTATGTAATACTTTTTATTATCCTTCTTGCTCTTATTTTAGGTATATCTTCAAAAATGAAATTAGATGCAATAATTGGAGAAATGGCACAGGGAATGGGAAAAATGACAGAAATGTATTTACTATTTATACTTCTTGAACCTTTTATTAATTTGATAGTTGTAAGTGGTGGGTTTGAAGCCCTTTCTAAATTCTTATTGAACATTTTTCCTAATCCTAATTCTTTAACTGTTATGATGATGGGAAGTTTAGTAGGAGGATTTGGAGTAGATGGTGCTGTTGTTGCTCAGCTTAAAATCACAAATGATCTGTTTATAGACCTTGTAAACAGAATAGGATTGCCTATGGAAATGTGGGCTATTGCTCTTATTGCAGCTTCAAGAATAACTACAAATGTTTATCCTACTGCTAACATGGTTGGACAAATGGGAATAGCACGTTCAAAAAATATTAAAGCTATGCTTATTTCAGGCTGGTGTGTTTCTATGATTATTCTTGTATATATTTTCCTTTGGTCTTTTATTGGACAAAAAATTTTCTTTTAATTTATAGCTAAAAAAATGAGAATGACTAAAAACTAAAGTAAATCTTAGAAATAAGTCATTCTCCTTTTTTATTCATACACCTTCATCATATCTTTTATCATTTTTATAAGTTTTTCTCGTACTTCTGCTGGTTCCAGACATTCACATCTATTTCCATAACTAAGAAGTTCCTCATAATCAAAATCATCATCTACAAAGGGAAAGTCAACTATCATTTTATTTTCATTGCAATAAATTATTCTATCTTCTTCACATCTTTCAAGTATCCTTTCTTTTAGAGAAATATCAGCAAGAAGTTTTATATTTATTATCCTTTTTTCTATCCAGTTCATTTCCAAATCCTTTATATCAAATTTTCTTAAAGAAAACGTTTCTTCAAGTACTTTCAAATGAGAAATCCTTGCCAGTTTAAAAAGCCGAAAGTCATTTCTTAAAATACAATAACTATTCATATACCATTTTTCCTCTTTCCATAAAAGCTGATAAGGTTCTACTTTTCTTTTTGAACTTCTTCCATTTCCATCTAAATAATGGAACTCGAGATATTTTCTTTCATTTAAAGCTTCTTTTATTTTATTAAGATTACTTTGGAGCTTCTTATTCCCGCTCCATGTAGTCAAATCAATTATTATCTGCCCTGATTTCAGCTTTATCTCCTGAATATGCTCTTCTGGAATAAGGCTTTGTAATTTTGTAAGCACTTTATTTAATTCAACATTGGAAACTGATGAAGATATACTTCCTAATCCTGTCATAAGGGTAGTTATATCTTCTTTAGTAAAAAATTTTTTATCTATTTTATATTTTTCTAAAATACCAATACCTCCATTGACACCAGCATAAGTAACAATGGGTATTCCTGCTGCCTGTATTGCTTCTATATCCCTATAAATAGTCCTTGGAGTTACTTCAAACATCTCAGCTAATTTAGCTGCACTTATTTTATTTTGCTCAAGAAGTACTATTACAATAGAAAGGAGTCTGTCAATTTTCAAATTTTATCACTTCCTAAATTTTATTTTTAAACTATGACATACTGATGTCAGCTTTTTAATGCTATACTTAAGTAACAATAGATCTATTGAAACAAAAAATTTATGGAGGTAAAAAATGGATTTGCTTAAAGAATTTTATGAAATAATGGAAAAACAGGTTGATATTGCATTAGCTACAAGTGTAAATGATATACCAAATGTCAGAATAGTAAGTTTTTATTTCTGTCCAGATAAAAATATTCTATATTTTGGTACTTTTAAAGATGAAGTAAAAACAAAAGAATTTGAAAAAAACAATAAAGTATCTTTTACAACTATTCCAAAAGAAAGTGAAAAATTTGTACGTACAAATTGTGGAATAGTTAAAAAAAGTGATCTCTCTATGTCTGATTTTGAACAGGTAATTTGTGAAAAAATACCTGATTACAAAGAAATAATAGATAACTTTGCAGATAAACTTGTCTTATATGAAATTTCTTTTAAAGAAGCTACTATCACAATGGAATATGAAGAATACAAAATAACTCTATAAGAAAATAAGGAGAAGATTTAAAAACAATTATTTGGTTTTTATCTTCTCTTTAATATTTTTATTAAAGCATTCTTCCAATAACAGAAACTATAATTCCTACAGCAAAAGCTATCCAGTTATATTTTATATATTTAAAAAATTTTAATTTACTCAGTTTCAAAAATATTATATTAAAAAGAATAAATATAGCAATATATACAACCACAGTCGCCCAACCTAATGCCATGTATGTTTTTATTTCTGATTCTAGTATTTCATAATTTCCTATAGCCTTTCCATTAATAGTTCTAAATGAAAGTTCCATCCAAGGCTGCAGAATAAACCCCAGTACTAAATTTATCATATTACTTATTATTAAAATAAATATCCACATATAATCATCCCCTTGATATTGTTCCTCCCTTCTCTATTTTACACTAAAATAAAAGGAGAACCAATAACTTTTGATTCTCCTTTTTTATTATAATGGATATTTTTTTGTTTTAAAGATATTCTACAATAAAAAATTTTTTTTATTTATAGCAGATATGTCTGTTTTTTACTACTTGTTTCCCTTCTTTAAATACATCCTTCACATGATTTATTCCAAAATTATAGAATATATAATTTAGGTTATTTGTATCAAATATTACAAAATCTGCCTTTTTTCCAATTTCAAGACTCCCTATACTGTCTTCTCTTTTTACTGCCCTTGCTCCATTAAGAGTTACAGCTTTAAATATTTCAGGTGGAGTCATTCTAAGTTGGGAAGAGCATATCTGCATTACCAGCTGCATATTTTCACAAGGACATGAACCTGGATTATAATCAGTTGAAACAGCTACATTCACTCCTTCATTAATCATCTTTCTTACTGGAGCATAGGCTTTTCCTAGATTAAAAGATGTAGCAGGAAGAATATCAGCAATTACACCATTTTTTTCCAAACTTTTTATTCCTTCATCACTTACTGCCATAAGATGCTCTGAAGAAACAGCTCCAACCTCTCCTGCTAGCTCTCCTCCACCAAGAGATACTATTTCATCAGCATGTATTTTCAACATAAACCCCTGTTTTTTAGCTTCATTCAATATTTTTCTGCTTTCTTCTACTGAAAATACTTCATCTTCACAAAAAATATCACAAAATTCTGCAAGTTTCTTTTCCTTTATTACAGGAAACATTTTTATTATTTCTTCAATATAACCTTCTGTATTTCCTTTAAATTCTTCTGGTATAGCATGTGCCCCCATAAATGTTGAAACTATATCAATAGGGTGTTTTTCATCAAGCTTTTTATTTACTTCCAATTGCTTTATTTCATTTTCCAAATCAAGTCCATATCCACTTTTTGCTTCTACTGTAGTTACTCCAAAACAAAGCATTCTGTCTAACACTTCATATGCTTTATCAAAAAGTTCATATCTTGTAGCCTTTCTTGTAGCCTTTACTGTACTGAGAATTCCACCACCATTTCTCAATATTTCAAGATAAGGCACTCCTTTTAATTTCATAGGAAGTTCATTTTCTCTAGACCCATAATGTACAAGATGTGTGTGTGAATCTATTATTCCAGGAGTTACTACTTTTCCTTCTGCATCTATAACTCTTGTCCATTCTGATTTTAAATTTTGGGGAACATCTCCTATTCCAATTTGAAGTATTTTTCCATCTTCTACAGCCAGATAAGCATTTTTTAATATTTCTATATTTTCCATAGTATTACCAAAGTCTTTTTTGTCTAATTCTCTGGAAGTTACCAGAGTTCCAATATTATATAATAGCAAATCTGCTTTCATTTTTTCCTCCACCTTGTATGACTTTCTATTTTATTTTTTCAGCAACAAGTTTTTTTATTAATTCATCACTGGCTATATATGGAAGTGTAATATGATCTGTTCCTTTATTATTGTTGTTATACTCAATTACTGTTTCTATTGAATGAGGATTTCTAGCCCATGCTCTTCTTGCTACGCCTCCCATTACGTCCCAAGGCATTGCCTGCATAAGTATTTCGTCTACCCTATGACTCCCATCAAGAACCATTCCAAATCCTCCATTGATAGATTTTCCTATTCCCACTCCTCCACCATTATGAAGAGCTATCATAGTCATTCCTCTTGCTGCATTTCCTGCAAAACATTGAGTTGCCATATCTGCCATTATATTACTTCCATCTTTTATATTTGATGTTTCTCTAAATGGTGAGTCAGTTCCTGATACATCATGATGATCTCTTCCCAGCATAACTGGTCCTATTTCTCCATTTCTTACCATTTCATTAAATTTTAAAGCTACTCTTGTTCTGCTCATTGCATCTTGATAGAATATTCTTGCCTGTGTTCCCACTACAAGTCCATTTTTATCAGCATCTTTTATCCACATATAATTATCTCTGTCTTGGTATCTTCTTTCTGGATCTACAAGTTCAAGAGCTGCATGGTCAGTTTTTAATAAATCTTCTTTTTTACCAGACAAACATACCCATCTGAATGGTCCATACCCATAGTCAAATAATTCTGGTCCTAATATATCCTCTACATATGAAGGGAATATAAATCCACCTTTATCATCTCTCCCATTCTTAGAAATTTCTTTAACTCCTATATCATATATAGCTTTAAGGAAACTGTTTCCATAATCAAAGAAATATACTCCTTTAGATGTAAGCTTCTTGATAACTTCATAGTGTCTTCTTAATGTTTTATCTATAAGTTTATTAAAAGTTTCTCTGTCCTCAGCCAGTAATCTTGTTCTTTCTTCAAAAGTTATTCCTGCTGGACAGTATCCTCCATCATACACAGCATGACAAGATGTTTGATCTGAAAGAAGATCTATATGCACATTATTCTTATCTGCATACTCAAGAAGATCAACAATATTTCCATGAAATGCTATTGCATATGGAACTTTAGCTTCCTGTTTTTTCTTTGCTATGTTAAATGCTTCTTCTGGAGTCCAAGCTATTTTATCTACCCACCCTTGTTCAAGTCTTGTATGAATTCTAGAAATATCTACTTCTGCTACTATTCCTACCCCTTTAGCTATTACAGTGGCTTTCCCTTGAGCTCCGCTCATTCCTCCAAGTCCAGAAGTAACAAATAGTTTTCCTGTAAGATCTCCATCTTTAGGCACTCCACAGAAAAGTCTTGCAGCATTAAGTATTGTTGAATAAGTTCCATGAACTATTCCTTGAGGTCCAATATACATCCATCCCCCAGCAGTCATCTGTCCATAGTTAGCTACTCCAATAGCTGCTGCTCTTGCCCAGTTATCATAATCATCAAATGCTCCAACCATAAGCGCATTAGTTATAATAGCTCTTGGTGCATATGGATTTGATCTGAATAATCCTGTAGGGTGTCCTGACGCTACTACCAAAGTCTGATCTTGAGTAAGATTTTCAAGATATTTTTTTATAAGCCTGTACTGCATCCAGTTTTGACATACCTGTCCTGTTTCTCCATAAGTTACTAATTCATAAGGATAAAGTGCTATTTCAAAGTCTAAATTATTGTCTATCATTACCTGCATGGCTTTAGCTTCTGTACATCTTCCTGTATATTCATCTATAGGTTTTCCATAAATTCTTCCCTCTGGTCTGAATCTATATCCATATATTCTTCCATGCTCCATCAATTCATTTAAAAATTCTGGTGCCAGCATTTCATGATACTCTTCTGGTATATACCTCAAAGCATTTTTTAATGCTAGTTCAATTTCATCCTTCTCCAGATGAACCACCCTTTTAGGAGCTCTTCTTATCTTTAAGTCCATTTCAGGCATTTTTTCTGGTATATCCTGAGCTGTCAGTTTTATTGTCATTGCATTAAATATATCTTTGTTTTTCATTTTACATCCCCCTTATATCTTTAATTCCCCTATAACTTTTTCTACATTTTCTACTATGCTATTTCTTTCAATTAATTCTTCCACTGCATTAATATCAAGATTCATCACTCTATCTTTATCATAATATGATACTGATTCTCTCACTACAGTATAGGCTTTTTCAGTTCCAATTCCTAGAACTTTATTTACTTTTTTAAGATCAATTCCCTGACAAGCTGATAATATTTCCATAGCTATCACTTTTCTTGCATTTTTCAATATTTCTCCTGCTTTTCTTGCTGCTATAGTTCCCATAGATACATGATCTTCCTGATTTGCTGATGAAGGTATAGAATCCACAGAAGCTGGATGAGCCAAAACTTTATTCTCAGATACAAGAGATGCAGCACTATATTGTACTATCATAAACCCTGAATTTACTCCTCCATTCTCAACTAGAAATGCTGGAAGTCCACAATTAAGATGAGGATTTACAAGTCTTTCTATTCTTCTTTCAGAAACATTTGCCATTTCTGATATTGCTATTCCTAAGAAGTCAAATGGAAGTGCCATAGGCTGTCCATGAAAGTTTCCTCCTGAAATAACATCATCAGTGTCACAGAAAATTATTGGATTATCAGTTACTGCATCCATTTCTATTTCCACTTTTTCTCTTATATATTCAAGTGCATCTTTACTAGCTCCATGTATTTGAGGTATACATCTCAATGTATATGGGTCTTGAGTTCTCATTTTTCCTTGTTTAGTTGTACATTTACTTTCCTTAAGAATATTTCTGAAATTTTCAGCAGTTCTTATCTGCCCTTGATGTCCTCTCACTTCATGAACTCTAGGATCAAATGCACAAGTTATTCCATTCAAAGCTTCCATAGTAAGTGCCCCAGCTATATCCAAATGTTTCATAAGATTGATTGCATCATATGTTACATGAGCCCCAATTGATGTCATTACCTGTGTCCCATTAATAAGTGCTAGTCCCTCTTTTGACGAAAGCTCTTCAAGAACAGGAACTCCAGCTTTTTCCATAGCCTCTGCTCCATCTAAAAGTTCTCCATTTACATATGCTTTTCCCATTCCAAGCATTACCAATACCATATGTGATAATGGTGCCAAATCTCCTGAAGCTCCCAATGATCCTTTTTCTGGAATAAATGGAGTTATATCTTTATTAAGCATATCCACTAATGTATCTAAAACTATTTTTCTTACTCCTGAATATCCCTTTGATAAATTTACTACTCTAAGAAGCATTATTCCTTTTGCCATATCTACTGGAAGAGGATTTCCAACTCCACATGAATGACTCATTATTAGATTTTTTTGAAGCAATCCAGTCTGCTCTTCTGAAATAACTGTATCAGAAAATTTTCCAAATCCTGTTGTTATTCCATAAGATACCTTCTTTTCTTTTACATATCTATCTACAAGCTCTCTAGCTTCTGCTACCTTTTTATATGCTTCTTTTGAGATTTCTACCTTATATCCTTTTCTTGTAACATTAATCAGATCTTCTAATGTAAGTCTTCTATCTCCTATTACCAATCTCATTAAAAATCGCCTCCTAAGTTATTTTATATCTATTTTTTAAAATATTAAACTTCCTATAAATCCTGCTATAAATAATGGTATACAGAAATGTAAAAATGTTGCCATACAGGTATTTCTTATATGTTCATGCTGTCCATCTGCATTTAATCCTGATGTTGGTCCCAACGTTGAATCTGAAGCTGGTGATCCTGCATCTCCTATGATGGAAGCTGCTGTAATTAAAACTATCATGGCTGCTGGAGAATATCCCATTTCTATTGTAAGAGGAACATAGATTGTAGCAAGTATAGGTACAGTTCCAAAAGATGTCCCAATCCCCATTGTAATAAAAAGACCTACTGTAAGCATTGCTAAAGAAGCAATTACTTTATTTCCTCCACATATTCCAACTACTCCTGTAACAAGAGTTTCTATGGCTCCAGTTTCTCTGATTACTCTCCCATATCCCGCTGCTACAAGCATGATAAATGCTATCAGTCCCATTATGAGCAATCCATCATTTAAAACACTATCTAATTCATTCCATTTTACTACTTTAAAAATTATCATTATACCAAGAGCTGCCAAAGCTCCTAATGGAAGAGAACCACTATATAGTTGTATCCCAAAAGCTGTTAGTGCTGCAATCAAAGTTATCCAGTGTTTTTTTTCCATTTTTTCACTGTCTATTTCTTCCATTCCTTTTAAAGGAAGATCTTGATATTCTCTATCCTTTCTGTAAGTGATAAATATTGCTGTAAGTAATCCTATAACCATAGCTAATCCTAATATCCATGTAGATCTCCAGACTTCTCCAAGTTCTATATTATAGCCATTGGCTGATATCTGATCTTTTACTATTGTATGAAATATCAATCCAAATCCTACTGGTAAAACAACATATGGAGTTTTTAATCCAAATGTCAGCGAACATGCCATTGCCCTTCTGTCCAACTTCAGTTTGTTCATTAACTTTAATAAAGGTGGAATTAATATAGGAATAAATGCTATGTGGACTGGTATAAGATTTTGTGAGAAACAAGCTAAACCTGCTATTAATAAAAGAAGTACCTGTTTTCTTCCACTTACTATACCTGCTATTTTTTTAGAAATTATACTGGCTACTCCTGTACTGTTTATGGCTACTGCCAATGTTCCAAGCAAGAGATAGCTGAGTGCAGTTTCAGAGTTCCCTCCCATACCACTTATCAAAATTTTCATAGTTCCAGGCATTCCTATCCCAGAAGTTATTCCTGCTATCAAAGCCGCTATGAGCATAGAAAAAATTACATTTAATTTTAATAAACAAAGAATTATCATAGTTAAAACGGAAAGTATTACTGGATTAAGCAGCATAAAAAAACCTCCTAAGTTATAAAATCTTATTTTACATGTTAGAATAATCTTAATGAAATATCAATTTTCCTTCTTAATATTGTTTTGTGATATCGCGACATAAAATAAAACTTGAACCTAGGTTTTTATAAAAAACTTTATTTCAAATTATTAAAAACATTTTAATAATTTGTTAAAATAAAATAATAATTTTTTGATTTTTTCAAAAATAATTATTAAAAACATTTTAATAATATTTTATCTAATAATAGATTAGCATGTTAATTTATTAAAAGTCTAATATAATAAATATATAATCTAATATACAATTTTTATAACATGTTTTATTTCTACTTTTTTATTCCTTTATTTATACATTAAATTTTATTTTTATTCATAAATTTTAAAAAACATTTTTGAGGCTCTATAATATAAATATGGGCAGAGAAAATTCCCTGCCCATGCTTCTTTACTTATTTTTTATTGGGTTATTAACTGGCCAGCAAGGTTTTTCATTTGATAAAACTTTAACAATTTCAGAAGCTGCCTGTACTGCCATGAGTATCATGCACTCTTCTGTATTTGAAGCCATATGTGGAGTGACAATTACATTCTCCATTGATAAGAGTGGATTATCTTTTGATGGTGGCTCTTGTTCAAATACATCTAAAAATGCTCCAGCAATATTCTGTTTTTCTAATGTTTCAATAAGTTCTTTCTCATTTACTACTTCTCCACGAGCACAGTTTATAAGATAAGCTGATTTTTTCATATTATCAAATTCTTTCTTACCTACACATCCAATATTTTCTTTAATAAGAGGCATATGCAATGATATAATATCTGCTTCTTTAAATATATTTTCCCAATCACAAATAGCTACATAGTCAGGACAATTTTCTTCTGATAAAAATGGGTCATAAGCAAGTATTTCCATTTCTAATCCATGAAAAGCTTTATAAGCTACTTTTCTTCCTATACGACCAAATCCAACAACTCCCAATTTTTTCCCTGCTAAATCTATTCCTTTATGATTATTTTTAAAGAAAAAATCTCCATCTTTTATCTTTTTATTCATTAAAAAGATTCTTTTAGAAATTGACAAGATAGCTCCCAATACAAACTCTGCTACTGTATTAGTGGTAGAATCTGGTGCATTAGTCACCCAAATTCCTAGTTTAGCTGCTGCTTCTAAATCAACATTATTGTATCCTGCACCATGCCTTGCTACAATTTTTAAATTTTTACCTGCTTTTAGTACCGCTTCTGTACATGGAGCTGTTCTTAACAAAATAGCTTCACAATCTACTACATCCTTTATCAGGTCTTCTTCTGTTGCTCCTGAACCATATTTTACTTCAAAGCCTGAGTTTTTTAGTATCTCTACTCCCTCTTTTGCCACTGCTTGTGGTATTAATACTTTATATGACATTTACTTCACCCTTACTATAGCTTTTTTTAGATTTTATTATTTGAAGAGCATATATTGTTCCTAGACACACAAGTCCAAATATGTCTGATTTAATTCCTGGCATCATTGTAGCAACACTTCCTAAAAGAACAACTATTGTTTTTGGCCAAGATAAATTTCCTTTAAAGTATCTTTGAACTGCTGTTGCCAATCCATAAGCTCCTATTAAGGCACTTATAATAGCAAGAATAATTTCTCCATTTGTCCCTTTTCCAAGTAGTGCTGGATTCAGGCAGAACATAAATGGCATTAGGAATCCTGCCAAACTGAGACGCCATGCTACAAATCCTGTCTTCATGGCATCTCCATTTGCAATTCCAGCTGCTGTATACGCTGCTACTGCCACTGGTGGAGTAACATTCGCCATGATTCCAAAATAAAATACAAAGAAGTGAGCAGCAATCTTAGCTATTCCAAGATTTTCCAATGCTGGAACAATCAAAGTAGCTAGTAAAACATAAGCTGCTGATGTAGGCATTCCCATTCCCAATATTACAGATGTCACCATAGTAAGAACTAGCAACAGCATTACATTTCCTTGAGATAAACTTATAAGAAGAGAAGATAATTTATACCCTATCCCTGTAAGCATAAGCATTCCAACTATTATACCAGCAGTACCTGTTGTAAGAGCAACACTTACCATTCCTTTTGATGACCCCGCAATAAGATGCAGTATTTCAGAAACAGATCTTTTTTTCCCTGGATATACCAGCATTATTATAACCAAAAATATTATAGAAAAGAAAGCTGATTTCTGAGCTGAATATCTTACTCCAACTAATAGAAACACCAGCAGTACTAATGGCATCAAAAGAAGCCATCCTTTTTTCAGCTCTTCCATAAAATTAGGCAATTCATCTTTATTTTGTCCTTTTAAATCCTTTTTCAATGCTTCTAAATCAATCATTATAAATAGTGCAATATAGAATAAGATTGCTGGAATTATAGCAGCTGTCAACACCTCTTGATATGAACCAATATAATCAGCCATAATAAAGGCTGCAGCTCCCATAACTGGTGGCATAAGTTGTCCTCCACTAGATGCAGCAGTTTCTACAGCACCAGAAAATTCTGGATCAAATCCACTTTTCTTCATTAAGGGAATAGTAAATGAACCTGTTCCCACAACATTTGCTACAGCACTTCCAGAGATAGTTCCAAACAAACTGCTGGCAACTACTGCTACCTTAGCTGGTCCTCCTCTAAATCCTCCAAGCAGTGACTGAGTCAATCTTATAAATATATCCCCTGCTCCTGAAGCTTCCAAAACCCCTGCAAATATTACAAAGATAGATACATATATTGAAGAAACCCCTAAAGGTGTATTAAATATTCCATTTGTTCCCTTAAACAAAACCTCTGTAATTCTTATCCATGTATATCCTCTGTGTGCAATACTTCTAGGAAGATTAGGTCCAAAAAGTGCATACAGAATACATAAAATAGCTATTATAGGCATTGCTGCTCCAACTGTTTTCCATGTAAAAGAAAGTAATAGAATTAAAAGGATTGTTGCCAATACAATTTCTAAACTAGACATAGTTCCACTTGATTTCCACATGGTATCTGCTATAGAATATGAATATAGCCCAATAACTGACACTACAGCAATTATTCCAATAGAAATTACATTTTTTATTTTCTCATTTTTCATATTTAATAGATTATAACATAATGGTACTAACATCATACTAAGTGCCAAATGTACTACTCTATGCTGATAAGATGGCAATGCTCCAAAATATGAAGTATATATATGAAATAATGCTAGTGCTAACCCAATTATAAAAAACAATATTTTACTGAATTGACTATTTTTGTTTTTCCCCTCCATTTTTACACCCCTTTATATACTTTAATTCATAATCCCTTTTTCTTTCAGATATTTTATAACTCCTGGATGCATTTCTACCAATCCTTCTAACCCTCTAGTAGCATTCTCAATGTTCCACTCATTACATTGAGGATAAGCTGCCACTAATAGCTCATTGTTTTCAAATAAAGCTTTTGCCATATTATAAATATCTTCTTCTGGCATATCTCTGTAAGTTATTAAAATACTTGCACTTCCAAAAGTATATTCTATTTCTTCATCTTGTCCATTATATACATTAGCAGCTATTTTAGCTGGAATATAATATGGGCATTCTGTCATTATTTTATCAAAATATTCTTTTTCTAATCCTAGCAAACGAATAGGTCTTGAAGCTGCTGCTGTTGTAACTGGTGAAGCAGGTAAAGTACTCATTATACATACTGCATCTACATTTCCATCTGTTAAAGCCTCTGCCCCATCCCCATGAGATAGATACTCTGGTTTCCAATCTTTATTTATTTCATATCCATAAGCATCCATTATAGTTTTCATTGCATCTCCAGCAACACTTCCTGCAGGACCTACAGCTATTTTCTTTCCTTTCAAATCTTTAAAACTTTTTATTTTCCCATCTCTTAGTGTATATACCTGTAATGTTGTCATATGTCCACCCATTACACCTCTTAGATCATCTTTATCTATTTTTTTACCTTCAAAACTTCCCTTACCTTCCAATGCAAGAGCCAATACATCTGAAGCTGTCATAGCTAACTCCACATTTTTATTTCTAGCCAGTAAAATATTCTCTGATGAGCCTCCAGTTATTTCTATATTAGCAGAAACATTTGAATCATTTTTATTTATGATATCAGACATTGCTGTTCCAATAATAGAAAAAGCTCCCCCTGCACTTGATGTGGCAATAGAAATATATTTCACCCCAGCTGCATATGTAGATATTCCCAATACTAACAATAAAACAAAACTGCTAACGACCTTTGAAACTTTAAAGTTTTTCATAAAATACCTCCACTTTCATTAGATAATATAACTGTTATAACACTTATGTTAAATAAAATTTGATAACCATTTAAACCCATTTTTACAAATTTGCTATTATCAATTCTAAAGAATCATTCACATGTACTCTCATTAATTTTTCTGCTTCATCAGGATTTCCTTTTGCAATAGTATCAATTAAATATCTATGCCAATATCTTGGATAAGTAGCCTTAGGTGCATTTGTTCCTATTGCTTTACATAAAATCCAGAACATATTTATTTTTTTTAAAGTATTTATCAACAAACTATTTCCTGTAAATTCAGTAAGTTTTGCATGAAATAAAATGTGAGAATTTCTGCTATCAAAAACTGTTTCTGCAGTATAGGGTATAGTATCTAATTCTGTAGCTATTATCATTAATTCTTCACACTGTTCTTTAGTCATAGTCTTAGATAATATTCTTGCTGATTGACATTCTATTGCTTCTCTAAGCTGATAATTTTCTATAATTTTTTCTTTTGTTGGAACTATAACATAAGATCCCCATTGAGGTTTTGATTCAACCAAATAGTTTTCTTCCAATTTTTTTAAAGCTTCTATTACAGGAATTACACTAACTCCTGCTACTTCTGCCATTTTTCTCCTTGATAATTTCATTCCAGGAGAAAATTCTCCATCTAAAATTTTTTGTGAAATTATTCTATAAGCTATATCTGATGCGGTTTGGAAATTCTCTTCTACCACTATACTCACTCCTTTGGTTATTTTCGAAATTACTGTTATAACACTATAAACAATATATTTCATATCTATATTTAGTACAAATGCACTTATTGTAAAACGAAACTAACTATTTTAATGAATTGTATCATAGTTTAAAATCTATGAATATATTCCATGTACTAAAATTATTAAATAAAATATATTATATATAACAAAAAAATTTTAACATTCCTCATTTAGATTAAATAAGAGAAAGTTTATTCTTTAAAATAATGGGACAGAAAAAATTCTCTGCCCCATTATTTATAAAATTTCTATTCTTTTTATATTTCTTCATTAAATTTTTGTTTTAATGCTTTTCCTTGTTTAAATACTATTTTATTCATTTTTGGTATTTTTTCTATTTTTTTCTTCTTTTAATGCAAGTTTAAAAAGGTCTAATAATACTTCAGTGTTAGTTTTTTTTGTTTCATCTGTTTGGCTACATAATTTTTTTAACTTTCTTTTTATAAAACTATATTCCTCTTTTGTAAAATGGCATCCATATATTCTATAATCTTTTGTATTCATCTTTTTCCCTTTTTTATCTCCAATATTTTTTATTTTATAACTTCAAACATTTTTATTATTTCTTCCTGTTTCCCCATATCTATTTCCAATTCTTTTTTAGCCTCTCCATATTTTCTTGCTAATTCTTGATATTGATCTTTATAAAATTTATTATCTTTCACACTTATTATTCTCTTTTCTTTTTCTGAAATCTCTGCATACATTTTTCTTTGAGCTGCCAGAGTTTTTTCAGCTTCTTCAGCCTCTGCTTTTCTTTGATTATACATAGCTCTTTCTTCAGCTTCTAACTGTTGAAGATTAAGTTCAAGCTGTTCAAATGTTGACATTACATCTGTTGCTGAATATGATACTGCTGATACTGCTAAAATACATCCTATTAATATTTTTTTCATTTTTCCCCCTAGTTTCTTTCCTCTTCTGGTTTTATATACTCTTTTAATATATTATTTATTTTATATTTTTCAACTATTTCATTTATTACTTTTACTTTTTCTTCTCCAAGTTTCTGATTGAATAAAGCTTGTTGAAGTTGTGGATATATTTCCACTGTATTTTTATCCTTCAATACCTCAGTATTGTTTTTATATATTTCTAATAGTTCATAATCATATATTTGAACTGATTTTTGTGCTATTGAATTAAGATAAAATTCAACTTCTATATTTATTTTCATTTCTTCAAGATATTTTTTTTCTTCTTCTGTATATTTTTTCTTTTCCATTTCTGCAAGAATAGCCTTTCTTACTAAAAGTTGAGCTATTCCATCTTTATTTCCACCTAATTTTTCTATCTCTTCCTTAGTTAATTTAATTTGCATACTTTCTCCTTAGTTAAATACTTTTAAAAAATATTATTTATTTTTCTCTTCCATAGTTTTATATATTTCTTTTATTAACTGCTCTTTTTCTTCCTTTGTATATTTTTTCTTTTTCATTTCTTCAATTACTGTTTTAAGAAATGCTTTATTTGATTTTTTCTTGTTTTCTTCAGAAATATTATATTTCTCAAATAGATACAAAATTATTTTTTTATTTGTTTTATATTTATTTTTTAATTTAGCAAGACCTTCTTTTATTATATTAAATTCTTCATTACTTACTCTTATACCTAAGATAACATCTTTTTTATTTCCACTTCCTAAAGGTCTACCTCTTCTTTCTGTCTTTTCTTCCATATTCTTTCCACCTTTAGTTTAATAAACTGTCCCTTTTCAGGGACAGCTTTCCTAAATTAAAATTTATAATTGAATCTCATTCCATATTTAATTGATGAACCTTTTCTACTTCCCTCATCTGCTGCTTCCACTTCAAATGTTACTCCCATGTAGTTAGCTTTTTCTACTGTAAGTCCGGCTTTTCCTGTTAATTTTCCTTCCCTCTCTTCTGGAGTTATCAAGCTGTAATATCCCTCTTCTCCATTTTTAAGTCTTGCTTTATTACCATCATAGTTATCTCCAAATTCATATGCATATTTTACATCTGCTGTTACTTTTACTGATATATCATTTCCTGCATAGATTCTTTGAGATGCTTTCACTCCTGCTCCTACCTGTGTACTTAAGTAGTCATTATCTTTAATCTGTACTTCAAGTCCACCTTTACTTCCAGCGCTTTCTTTAAAGTCATCTACTTTTCCATATTCTAAATCTAAATCAGCATATACATCCAACTGTCTAGACAAGTCTGTATAGATTACTTTTGTAAGTCTGTTATCAAGTGCTACAGAGTAAGTATTGTACTCTCCCTTATTCTCATAAGTTTCTTGAAGATTAAGCTTTCTCTTAGCAATATGTCTGTTATATCCAAGTTCTATTCTTGACAGCCATGATACTTTATGCTCTTCACTTAGATTTTTAACTCTATGTGTTCCTACTCTCAATGAGTATACATCTTCTTTTGATCCACCATCATCAAAATCAAATTTTGATCCAGTAAATCCTAATGTATATCCATACTTGCTTCCATATTCTGTTCCTTCTTTTTCTTTCATATAAAGAAGCCCCATTACTTTGTAATCATAGTCATCTATTCCTAATGTAGAATCTTTATAGTTTCCATCAGTATAGATAACACTGTATTTGCTGCTGTCTTTAGTCAGATTATATGAAGATTCAAGTTCATAGAATGAATTATCAAAAGCTCTGTTGATATCCTGCATTCTTCCTTGAATAGTTGCATAAATATCTCCTCTTGTTTCAGCTAGTTTTAATGATGCTTCTCTTTCAAACTGATCTGATGGCAGCCCTTCCAAGTACTTATTCAATCCTTTTAAGATATCAGCATCTTTTCCTACTCCCCCACTATTTTTCAGAATATTATCCAATCCTTTATCCAATGCATCAAATTGTTCTCCTACTGTAATATCTGCATATGGTCTTTTAGCTATAACAAGGTTTCCATTATCTGTTACTTTTGCAATAAATAGAGGAGAGGTTACAGGAGTCAATTTATTTCCTGTTATTGTTCCCATTGCAGTATTAACAAAACCTTCTATCTCATATGAAATTCCATTTCCTGTTGTTGCAAAGTTAGGAAGAATTCTTACCTCTCCACTTACACTGTTTGCATTAAACAAAGGTGTTCCTGTTGTTACATCTACAAGTGCTCCATTTACTACTATATTACCTGCTGTTGAAAGTGTTCCTCCAATAGATACATATTTATCATTAATTGTTATTGTTCCATTTGATTCAATTTTTACACTTCCTACTTCAGCATTAGATAAACCTACATTTGCTCCTGGAGTTCCACTTCCTCCTGAAATAATAATTATATTTCCATAGTTATTTACTGCTCCTGGTCCTTCTATTCCTATTCCATTTTTTAAATAAATAGTTCCACTATTAGCAAATGTTGCTCCTTGTCCTATGAGCATTCCAATACCTTCATTAACAGTTATTGTTCCTGCATTCTCTATTCTAGCCCCTGAATATGCTGCCATTCCTACTGTTGTTGCTGTACAAGGATCTGGGGTTAATGTACTTCCTAATATGATATTTCCTCCAACAGCATTTACAGCTACTGCTCCATCTCTTACAAGGATTCCTACCCCTCCACCATCAACACTGATAGTTCCAGTATTTTTAATCTTTGTTTCAGTTCCTTCTCCATACATTCCTACTGAGTGGTCATAATTTACAGTTATATTTCCTGTATTATTTACAGTAGTTCCAGCTGTTGCATACATTCCTATTGAGTTAAGATGATTTTCTACCTTATCATGATCACCTTTTACATCTGTAGCTCCTACTGTTATATTTCCTGTATTATTTATTATGTTTGCTCCACTTGAATAAATTCCTACTGCTGCTGTTCCCAGATTCATATCAGCACCATTATTGATTGTTGCTATTTGTTCTTTTTCTTGCTTCACAAAGATTCCATACCCATTATTTCCTACAGTCCAGTTATTCATTGATGTAGTTGTTATAGTTCCTGTCCCATTCAGTTTATAGATTCCTACTGAGCCTGTATCTCCTTTGTTAGTTCCTTTGTCTGCAATAGTCATATCCCCTGTATATGTTACATTTCCATTTCCTTCACTTACTATTCCTATACTTGTATTTGTGCCAACTCCTATGTCTCCTGTTATTGACGCATTCATTCCTTTAGCGTATATTCCTACAGAATTGTTATTCCCAAGACCTATTGTTGCCATATTTAGGTTGATATTCCCAGTTCCAGAACCATAGATACCTACTCCATTATCTCCTACAGTCATAGTTGTTCCATTTTGACTAATATTTTCAGTCATAGTTGTTCCATAGATTCCTATACTGTTACTTCCTACTAAAAGATTTCCTGTAGTTCCTGTATGTGAACCTCCTTTTAAAGAAACTCCTATTGATGAATTTTTAAGTGAACTAGCTGCGCCAACTAGTATATTTCCAGTTACATTAATTGTGCTGTTTTCTCCATATATACCAATATTGCTGTCTCCATTTCCTACTGCAATTCCTCCTGATGTTACATTAAGAGTAGAACCTCCTTTTACCATTACTCCTACCTGATTACTTTCAGAAGTTCCAATATTAATTCCAGTAGCTGTAGTTCCTGTTGATTTATTTAATACTGTTCCTATTGTATAGCTTCCTGTTTGTGTTACTGTTGGCAGTGTTCCTATATTTCCTGCAGCCTCATAATAGACTCCCACAGAATATTTTGCTTGATTAGAGCTTGTTTCAGAAATACCAGCTTGAACTACAATACTTAAACCTGTAAATGATGGTGCTGCATTTTTTATATATGCTCCTATTCCGCCATTCTTAACTGTTATAGTTGAACTTCCATTAGCAGTCACACTTCCACTATCTGCTACTATTCCTATTTGATTATCTGCTGTAATATCTCCTGTGAAAGTCAAAGCAGCTCCTTTAGAGTACATATATATTCCATCTGTTCCTACTGAAATATTTCCTGCATTTGCAACTGTAACTGTTGTTCCAGCTCCATCAGAATATACTCCTATTCCTCTATTTCCAGTTGTAATAGTTGCTGTTCCTGCAACAGTTACATTAGAACCTGCATTCACAACTATTCCAATTGCACTCTTAGTATCACTTGAAGTTCCAATTGAAATAATTCCATCTATTAGAGAAGCTGTTCCATTTGTTGTTAATATTCCTACACTTTCATCTCCTAGAGTAATACTTCCTGCATTTATATTTACTGAATTAACTCCATCAAGAACCAATCCTGTGTTTCCTTTTCCTCCTGTTGAAGTTATGTTATTTGATACAATTCCACTTGTTGCACCTTTTAGATATACTCCTATTCCATCTGTTCCTGTTATTTTCATATTATCATTTTGGACTGATGTAAGAACTCCATTATAATTAGAATAAATTCCTATTCCACTACTTCCTACACTGATATTTCCAGTATTTACTACATTAGCTATATCTGTATATATTCCAATAGAAGGAGCAAAAGGAGATACGCTTGCTTTTCCACTAACAATAATAGTTCCTCCATTATTTATTGTAATTGCGCCTGTTGGATCACTTGTTCCTTTTATAGCTGCCAGTCCTATTCCGCCTGATACAGCTGTAATATTTCCAGTATTGCTTATACTCTTAGCTGTTGTAGTTCCATTATCATATATTCCAAGAAATCCTGTTCCGCCTGAACTTATATTTAAATTTCCAGATGAATTTAAGTCTCCATTTACTGTTGCTGCAACAGAACCTGGACCTGTTGCAGTTGTATTATTTCCAAGATTAAGAGTTCCTCCATTGTTATAAATTCCTATTCCACCTACAAGGAAATTGAATGTAAGGTTTCCTGTTGTTCCAAGGTTAGCAGTTCCTCCATCTATATATACTCCTGTTCCCCCATTTATATTGAATTCACTTATTCCAGTTGTAAGAGTAGTTCCAGCATCTACATAGATTCCTATTCCACCTGTTGTATTTATAGTTCCATTATGAGTAAGATTTATTCCTGGGGTAGTTCCATCTAAATAAATTCCTACTCCATCTTGAGCACTTACAGTTACATTACTCATTGTATATGTCCCTACTGCACTGTTTAAAAGAATTCCAATTGAACTATTTGTTGAATTTGTACCTGTTGTTATATCAACACCATTAAATGATACTGTATTATCTAATACATATGCCCCTACAGAACCCTGTCCTGTTGTTATATTTCCTGATATTACTGTTCCTCTTTTAGCTGCAACTCCTACTGCTCCTGTTCCTACAACATTTACTGCAAAGTCTATCTTAGCATTCTCTCCAAATACTCCTACTCCTCCTGAACCTATATTCAAAGTTCCAGCAGTAATTTTATAAGCATCTGTATCTTTTAGATAGATTCCTACTGCATTTGATGTGATACTTCCTCCTGTTCCATCAAAGCTGTTTCCTCCACCATCTACATATACTCCTGTTCCTCCTGTAGCAACTATACTTCCTGTATTTTTTCCTGAACTTGCTCCATCACCTTTTATATACATTCCAAGATTATTTCCTACAGTTATTGTATTCTTATTTTCTACAGAAGCTGTATCTGATGCTGTATCAGTTTTAGCTACCATTCCTGCTGATGATATTCCTGTAGCCCCAATTAAATTAATAGTTCCATTATTTACTCCACTTCCTTTTCCTGTATATATACCTATGTTGTCTGTTCCTGTCATAGTTATGTCTCCATTTGAAGTCAGTGCTGAGTTTTCTCCTACATATGAAGCTATATTATTATTTAATCCTGTAGATGTTATATTTTTAGTATTTACAAGATTTATTCCATCTGCTGCATATATTCCTATACTTTTATTTCCTGCAAGCTCAATTTCAGATTCATTTGTTATAGTTTTTAAAGCTGTTCCCTTACTGTAGTATACTCCTATGTTCTCAGCTGCTGCTGTATTATTTACAGTGATTTTTCCTCCTGATGCATAAGCTCCATCAGTAAGATACATTCCTGTTCCTTCATCTGTATTTGTATTAAGAGCTAGTTCTCCTGCACCTATTGTTACAGCTCCTCCGCTTCCATATACTCCTACTGCTCCTACTCCTGATGCCCCTACGATAGTTACAGTTCCCGCTATAGTTGATCCATCTTCAATAAACACTCCTGTAGTTTTTTCTCCTGCTGCTGTTACATTTGCATTTACATTTAAAGTATTATTCCCCTTTGAGTAAATACCTATTGCTCCATTTACAACATTTAATTGCCCTGTTGTATTACTTGTAAATGTACTTCCAGTACCTTCATTTTGAAGATAAATTCCTACAGTCTTATTTCCTGTTGTTGTTAAAGTTCCACCATCTACTGTTACTACTTTACCTGCTTCTATTCCAACTGTTGTACCTTTACCATAAATATAGATATTTTTATTTTCATTATTATTTTTAAAAGTCAAATTATCTTTAAACTTTACTGCTGCATTTTCAGCAAAAACTCCTACACTTGATTTTCCATTAAATACTATAGTATTTCCTACATCAAGCTCTGTAACAGCACCTGATTTTACATAGATACCTATTGTTTTATCTACATTTAGATTTATTTTTCCTTTATTTGTTGCTTTACTACCTGCTCCTTCTGCATACATCCCTATTTGAGAAACATCGTTTACATTTATAACCCCACCTGTACCATTAAGAATATTGGCAGTTTTTGTATACATACCTACTGCACCTGTTTTTCCAGATGTAAGATCAATATTTCCTGTATTTGTACCTGTCTGAGTTGAATTTCCTTTTACAAAAATACCTACCCCTTCTTTACCTACATTTAAAGTTCCAGAAGAAGTGACATTCATATTTTCAACATATATAGCAGTTCCTTTATCAAGAGCCGAAGCATTTACTGCTACACCTATAGTTTTACTTTCTGTCCCTGAATCCCCTTTATAGAAGATACCAGTTTTCCCACTAGTATCTGCTTCTCCAACACTGTTTAAAACAATATTAGTAACTGTAGTTGCAATAGTTGATGTTCCATCAATTATAACTCCTATTCCATTTGAACTAAGATTTAAAGTCCCAAGATTTGTTATTTCACTTTTTTTAGTTGCATATATAGCTACTCCACCATTTCCTACTGTTATATTACCAGTATTTGAAATTTTAGCTTTTTTTCCATATATACCTATAGCTGCAGAATCTCCTGAATTTCCAACTGTTATATTTGCTGTATTGCTTACATTTGCATCTGCATTTGTTCCAGAAGGATTATTATTATATGCATATATACCAATACTTCCCTCTCCATCAAGTGTTATATTTTTACTATTAGTTATATCAATTTTCCCCTGATCTTGTGCTGATGAGCCATATTCAGCTACTACTACTGTTCCATCAACAGTTTCTCTATATGCCATTCCAAGAATTCCAATAGATTCTTTTCCTCCTACTTCAATATCCCCATTATTGGAAACTTTGCTTCCATTTACTGCATAAATACCTACTGCCTTATCATTTACTGTATTATTTTCTTTTTCAACTTTTATCAAGCTAGTTCCATCTATATTTACAACTCCATAGTTTATAAAAGCTCCTATTGCTCCTGCACCTGCTCCATCTCTATCAGCTATAATAGTTGAATTAACTAAATTTATTCCTGCTTCTGCATTAGAAGCAGCTAATTTACTTGAATTCATTTCTAATCCAACTACTTGATTATTAAATTTAGAAGCCTGAGTATTATTAAGAACTGCAGAAACAGTACTGTTTGTAGCTGTGGCTACAAGTCTTTGCCCCAAGAATCTATTATAGTAGAAATTCCCATCTTTCTGTTCTTGAGTTTCACCAGCTGCCCCTATTCCAGTTTTATCTAAATTTCCAATAATAATTGTTCCACCATCAACAGCTGCAGTTTTATATTTATCAATTCCCTCTCCTGCAACTATAAGAGATGAAAGACTTGTTCCTCCCAAAGCTGATCCAAGAGCTGTGGTTATACTAGCCTCCAAATTATTTGTATTTAATCCTGTTGCATTTTTTAAATTAAATACAACAACATCATTAGATTCTACATGTATTCTTGAATTTGAATCTAATGTGATTGGAGAGGTTGCTCCAAGGGTAAGATCAAATGCTGTAGATTTTCCTTTTAGAATAATATTAGAATTACTTAAATTTATTTTTCCTACTCCATCTGAATAAACAGCATATCCTGAACCATTGAATTCTACTGTCCCTCCTGATAAATCTATATTAGAGTTTGTTCCTATAGAGGCTGCTGCTGTTGAACCATCAGTTACTTTTATATAGTTATTTTTAGCATTAATAACTCCACCTTCTGCTGCCATTAATCCAAATCCAACATATCTGTCTGCATCAGTTAACTTTGCCCCAGTTATATTTATATTGGCTTCAATAGCAGGTGATACTCTAGTTATTGTGATAGTTGTTCCTGCTCCTTTTGCAAAGGCAGCTCCTGTATCGTTCTTATCTGCAGCTGTAGGATTATCTCCTATCTTTGAAACTACATTTAATTCCTTTGCTATAATTTTAGCTCCATTTTCCCCATAAACAACTACTGAATCTTCTATATCTGCAGTATTTATTTTATTTACTTGAACAGTTTTTCCAGCTGCTGTAGAATAAACAGCCATATTTCCTATACCACCTGACAATGTTATATCTCCAGATGATGTTATGTCTCCCTTATCAGTATATATTCCTATATTACTCTTTCCACCATAGATTGTAATATTTCCTGTTCCAAGAGAAAAAATTCCAGTTGTATGTCCACCATAAAATCCAATATTAGATTTAGTTTCTGTTCCTATTTTTATCTCATGGTTTTTTAATGCTTTTGCAAATTTAGAAGAAATACCAACATTTCCCTCTATTAAAGCAGAAACTTGTCCTAATATAGTGTTATTTCCTGTTCCTATTGTACTTTGACCAATATTAGTAACATTTGTATCGCTTACTCCAATATTTATTTTCAGCTCACTATTAGTTCCATTAAGGTTAAAACCACTTGTAAGAAAATAAGCTCCTATATTATTATCACCATATATTTCTAAAGGTTTATCCATAAATAAAGTTGATCCACCATCTGAAGATCCATTAATGTATAATCCTACATTATTTCCTCCATTAATTACTAATTTTCCATAATTCAAAAAATTTATTTCATGATTTGTTCCTGATCTATTAGGAGCAAATATAGCACTTGTCTTTCCATTAATTATCATAGTTCCTGAGTTTACACTTGTAAAAGTACGATAGCCACTATTCTCACTTCCATAGGCTAGCAAAGCAATTCTTGAACTATTTGCTAATGTTTGAATTGTTCCATAATTCTGAAAAACAGTAGCACGGTTATTAGAAGAATCAGCATGTCCATCAGCTTCATAACCATTGATATAATCTCCTGATAAGTTCCATGTTCCATAGTTAGCTCCATACATAATTTTAGTTGCTGTAAGCGAACCATTACCATCAGTATTTCCAGCATTAGTATGGTTATGATATGGATAAATATTACTTGCAATATAGTTATATTCAGCAGTTGTTATTGTTTGAGCTGAACTTCCGTTTTTTAGAGTATTTAATGCTGTAGCATTATCTCCATGAACATCATTTTTTAATAAGGCCCTTCTGTTTGAGCCAGCTCCTTCCCAGTTTATAGTAACTGCACTTCCCATTCTTATAATAGGTGCACCACACCACTTATAAAATCCTACACTTGAAGTTGCTGTTCCATTTACCACATCTCTTGTATCTCCAGCATCTGAAGTATAATTTGTTGTTCCATTAGTAGTAGTTGTTGTTCCTGCATAGTTAGTAATATAAATATTATCTATAGATGAAGCACTCCTTGCAGAGAAAGTTCCTCCTGTTAAGTTAATTTGATTGATTGGCCCTAGATCTCCATCAGATTTCCAGTACCAAGCATTATCTCCAGTTCCTGTTGTACTAGAACCTATTATCATATCAGGTATATCAGGTATTATTACAGTTGGAGTTTCTGGTGCTGTTGGTGCTGTTACTGTAGTTGGTTCAAATCCTCCTGGTGCTGTTGGTGTATTTACTTCTATCCTTTTTTCTGCAGGTGCTGCTATTGTTGGTATTGATGGTGGTGTTACTGTTATTTTATCAACTGCTAATGGAGTTGATACATTTACACTTAAATTTCCTGGTGCTGTTGGTGGTGCTACCACTGGTGCTGTTACTGTTGATATTGACGGCATTGTAGGACTTACTGTTCCAGGTAATGCTCCAAGACTTACCACTGGTGCTGACACATTTACTGATACATTTGGATTAATTGAAGGAAGTTCAGGTTCAACAGGTTTAATATTAGCTCCAACTTCTATTGTTTCTCTAAATACTTCATTATCAACTACTACCCCATTTCCAGCCATCACTTTATCTTTTCCAACATTTCCTGTAGATTTTAATAAACTTTCTCCACTTGTTATTCCATAATGTTTATTAACAGCATCTATAGTTTCTTTAAATTCTTTCTCTGTTCTATCTTTCATTTTTCCATTATCTAAATATTGATAACTAAAAAAAACTTGTGTACTTGGAATTAGAGGTTTAGAATAAAAATCTCCCTTTCTTACAAGTTCTACAAAGTCTGAATTATATTCTTTTATAAGTCTTTCATTTTCTGCTATTTTTCTTTTTATTTCTTCACGCTCTGTTTGTATTCTAGTTAAAAGATCTCCTCTAGTTTCCTGTATCTCCTCTGCTGTTATTCCTTCACCAAAAGATATTCCTCCTGTTATCATGAAGGCTATCAAAAGTGAAAGAGAATAACTAACTTTTCTTTTTAAAAATCTTTTTAAAGATTTTTCAATATCATTTTTTCTCATACATCTTCTCCCCTTTAGTTTCCTGCTTTTACTTTTTGTTCCATTTTGTCTAATCTAGTTAAATATTCTTTTAACTTTTCATTCTCTAATAAAAGTAATTCAATTTCATTATTATTTGAATTAAATTTGTCATATACTTCATCAAATTTTTGTCCTAAAAATATCCTATTTTCATTAGCTTCTATCCCCAAAGATTCTTCAAGTTTTATAATTTCCTCTTCTTCAACTTTTAAAAATGCTATTCTCTCTTTTCCTATTTCAAAAGCTGCTCCAGCTGCCGCTATTCTAGCTTCAGGACTATTTTCACTTCTGAATACCTTCTCTTCAAGAGATTCATTCATATCTCTTTTTATTTCTTCAATTATTTTTTTCCCCTTTTTCTCTTTGTTTTTTTCTTCTACTATTCTTGCTTTCTCTTCTTCTTTTTTTGCTTTTTCAGCTTCCTCAATAGCTTTTTGTTTAGCCTTTTCCTCAGCTTGAATTTCTTTTCTTATCTGTTCTAAAACTTTCATCCCTTCTTTTTCATTTATTTCCTGTGAATAAAGAACAGATCCTAAACTAGATAAAAGAAAAACTCCTATCATTATTTTTCTCATAAATCCTCCCTTTGTTTCATTCTTAAATATCTTTAATTTAAAATTTTTATTTCACTAATATAATGACTAGATTTATTTATTGTTGCCATTAAATATCCTTTCACTTCATCTATAAATATTTTTTCTACTTTCCCTTCATATATTTCACCATTTGTACATACTTTTAAACTCCTTTTACTTTTTTCAAAAGAATTTATACATATAATATTTTCTCGAAATAAAATAGCCTCTCTGACAAATGGTTGAAGAATAGCATATTCAGAAAATATTTTTCTAATTTTTTCAGAATCATTTTTTCCATTTATTTTTTTACTTAATTCTTCATAATAAATTTTGTTTGTCTTATTTAAATTAAATTGGAGATACTCATTTTTGTTAAACTGAATATCGCAATAACAATTTAAATTTTCTCTTGAGAATTTCAACAAAATTTCATTACAAAGTTTCTCTTTAGTGATATCAAAATGTTTTTGATCCTCCTTTAAAGTCTTTAATACGAACTCAGGAACTGCAACTTTAATTTTTTCTTTCAAAATTTTCCTCCCAGATCATAAAATAAAACTTATTTTCAAAATGAAACTTTTAAAGTTTTAATATTATTATTATACTGCATATTACAGTTTTTAATAATACAGGTAAATCCTAATTTTTAAGTTCTATTTTATGTATATTTTTTTTATATTTTTATCTGTAATAAATAGTTTGTTACAGCTTATATATTTATAATGTTATAGGTTATTATCAAATATTTTGTTGTCTTTTTTAGAGAATACTTTTTAGAAAATTAGTTCTTATTTTTTCAAACAAGACATATTACATCAGCATATAAAAAATCGATTATTTTCTATAATTCTATAAAATTTTATCAATATAAAAAGTATATTTTTATATTTGTTTTTTATATATTTGTAAAATACAACAGATAATATCACGCAATTTACACTTTTACAACACAATAAATTTGTATTTTTTATGCTTGATAAAATAAATTCGATTGTATTCAATATATTTTTTATTAAAACCTAATAAATTTATTTAATTTTATTTTTTCAATTTCAGGTTTTAATAAAATCTGCTTAGTACTATACATTTGGTAAAAACAAACTCAAATTTTTAAGTTGAATATAGTAATTTTTTAAGTAAATTTTATAAAAAAGTTTCTAGAAAATTTTTATATGATAAGCCTAAACTTACTAAAAAGATATTTTATAGATAACAAAAAGAAAATATTCTAGCATTTTATTACATATCAGAAATTGTGAAATATATGAGAATATAAAAAAGAATAGAAAAAAATTAAAATAAATTTAGAATGTTAAAACAAAATATTCATTTTATAATAAAAATCATTTAAAGTATGCCTTTTTTTAGAAATAAAAAGATGATATAATAAATATATTATTTTATATATTCAACTCATAAAAATCATAAATATTTAAGGAGGAAATCATGAGAATAAGTATCATAATGTTTGGAATCATTTTTATGCTGATTTCTACATTTTCTTATGCCTGTACAGGAATAACTATAAAAACTAATGATGATAAAATGATTCAAGCCAGAACAATAGAGTATGGAGAGGGAGATTTGAATAGTAAGATCGTCATATCACCTAAAGAAAAAGAGTTTCAATCTTTAACTTCTGATGGAAAAATGAATGGACACAAATGGAAAGCAAAATATGGATTTGTTGGAATTGCTATTATCTCAGATTTATTTATTGGAGAAGGTATCAATGAAGCTGGACTCAATGCAGGACTTTTTTATTTTCCACATTATGGAAGCCTTACAAAATACAATGAAAAAATTTCAAAAGAATCTGTAACAGATATGCAGCTAGTAACCTGGATACTTTCCAATTTTTCAACTGTTGATGAAGTAAAAGAAGGATTAAAAAAAATTAAAGTGGTAAATATAGGAAATGATAAAAATGGTCTTCCTCTGCCTACAGCACACTGGAGAATTGCAGATGCTTCTGGTAAAAATATAGTTCTTGAAATAATTAATAATGGAGAGGTTAAGATATATGATAATGAAATAGGAGTTTTAACAAATTCCCCTGATTATGAATGGCATTTAAAAAATTTAAATAATTATATCAATCTTTATTCAGGAAATGCAAAAGATTATACTATGAACAATCACAAAATATTTTCATTTGGAGCTGGAACAGGAGCTTTAGGATTACCAGGAGATGTAACACCTCCTTCTAGATTCATCAGAGCTTTTTATTATTTAAATACAATGAAACCTGCAAATACTTCCCTAGAAGGAATACAAGAAGCTTTTCATATTTTAAATAATTTTGATATTCCTATTGGAGCTGAATATCCTTCAGAATATAAAAAAGATATTCCTGATAATCTTTTAACTGCAACTCAATGGACATCAGTATGCAGTTTAAATGATAAAGAAATTTACTATAAAACTATGTCTAACAGTCAAATAAGAAAGATAGATTTGAAAAAAATAGATTTTTCAAAGACAAAATATCAGATACTCCCTTTAGATAAAAGCTTTGAAGAAAGTATTTCAGAAATAGATATAAAATAATTTTTTAAACAAAAAATATTTTTTAAATATTTTAATTTATAAAACAAAAGAGGCAGGAATAATTCCTGCCTCTTGCTTTAATTGCTTTACTATATTTTTGTTGCTCTGATTTTTACTATTTCTTAGAGTAAACTATTATTATTCTCTTGCTAGAAAATTTTCTATTTTTCTCTGCTCCTATTTATTTACTCTCTCTCCATCTTTCCAATCTTCCTGAAGAATTATTTTCCCTGATGGATCATATACTTTTATTGTTCCATCTGCCTTTCCATCTTTAAATATTCCCTCTATTTTTATTGCTCCATCTTCATAATATTGAGTCTGCTTTCCATCTTGTTTTCCATTCTTCCAGCTGCTCTCCATCATTTTTTTTCCATCTGGATATTTAACTGTTACTTTTCCTGTAAATGGCTTTTCAGCTCCCTTTTCATAGAAAACTCCATTTTTATTTTCCAATAGAGAAAGGTCTATTTCTTTGGAATTATTTCCACAGCTTATTATTAATAGAGCTGCCACTAATATTAATATTTTTTTCATTTATATCTCCTTTTGTGCAAAGTACAACTGCAGGTAAGTAATTACCTGCAGCTGCTGGGATTTAGTTATGATAAAACTTTACTTTTATAATTAGAATTTGTATCCTGCACCTATTGTTGCTCCAAATGTTTCTCTGTCTTCATTATCAAACTTATAGTTTAATCCACCATTATAGAAGAATCCATTATCTTTTTCTACTTCAGCTCCTATATTAATTTTTAGAGTATTTTCTCCTAAGTTTCCTCCTAGTACATCAAATCTTTCTCCCTTAGTTCCATCTGTTCCAACAAAGTTTCCTTTAAATTTATTATCAGTATCTCCCATACTTCTTGTATAGCTGATTCCTGCTAATAGATTCATTTTTCCACTTTCTAGTTTTACAGTTTTTACTAGGTCTACTCCTACTTCTGTATCAAATGTTGTTGCTTCTACTTTTTCCATTTCAAAGTGTTTGTCTTTTGCAGATTCTTGAGTCAATCTTGTTAATGCTAATTTTAATTTTGGTTCTACTGTTACATCATTTCCAGCATTTATTATATATTTTCCTTGAGCATATCCACTGAATGCTTTTGAATCATATTTATCTCCTGTAGAAACCATTACATTATTATCAGCATCTATTTTATCTAATTGATATCCTAATCCTGCTGTTAATTTGAAATTATTTACATCTTGTTTTCCATATACTCCAAAATAGAAAGCATCTCCATCTGCGCTTGCATTTTTCATATCAAGTTCTTGTTTACTTCCTGAGAAAGCAAATCCTACTGATGACTTTTCAGAAATTCCATATTCCAATGTTCCTAAAAGACCTGCTGTTTTTGTTTCTACACCAAAATCTCTTATTACTCCAGTTCTGTCATACTCAGTTCTGCTGAACAACATTTTACCTTGAGCTGTCCATCTTCCTTCCTCTGGTTTTCCACCTAATGATAATACTGCATCTTCATTCATTCTCAAAGTATCCATAGCCATTTTTACTGTTTCTGAGTACACATTATTTGAATAAATATTATCTAACTGAGCTTCTCTTTCATCTAGGTCTTGACTAAGTACAGTATTTACTACAAAAGCTTTGTTAGAAATATCAGATAATATTTTATTATTTACATTATCTAATTTATATGTTAAAGTTCCATTATTATATGAATAGAAATCACTATTTGTAGTAAAGTTAATCTCATTTGCTAAATTTACATTGTTACCTAAGGCTAATGTCACTGTTTGTTTGTCTATATTTGAAGTAAGATATTCAACTGTTCCAGTTCCAGTTACGTTTACATTTTTAGAATTTCCAAATAGATTATTTCCATCATTATCCACTTCAGCTTTAAGTACTCCATTCTCAGCAATAGTTACTGTTGTTCCAGTAAAAGTATTATTAAAAGTACTTGATGATTGTGCATTTCCTATTATTGCTGAATCTGCTGAATATGTAACTGTTGCATTTTTTGGTACATTATCAGTGGCTGTTGCTATATTATTTGCTAAAGAGAAAGCCATCCTTGCCACTGGAACAGGAGTAGTTCCTATATTAATTGTTGTAGCTCCAGTTATTTTTCCAGCTATTTTAGTCTCTCCAGCTGTTACAGCCATTGATTTAGTTTCAATATTTCCTGTTATTGCTGTTGTTCCTGCTAGTTCTAGTTCTTTAGCTTTAACATTTCCTGTTATTACTGTTGCATCTGTTCCTGTTGTTTTTAATGTTCCATTGTCAGTATTAACTCCTATATTTCCATTGAAGCTTGTTCCCTCTAATGTTAAAGTTGATTCTGTATTCTCAAATGTTACTGCTGTTCCTTCTTTATCTCCATTTACTGTTCCGCCTGTAATTACTAAGTCAGCTTTACTCTCTCCACCTATTGCTAGACTTCCAGTAGCATCTAGGTTAGTTGTAGTTCCTTTTATTTCTACAGGTGCAGAGTCATCTCCATTTGCAATAGTGGCAGTTCCTGTAACATTTAAAGATCCTACTTCGATAGCTGTATCAGAACCACTAATTGTAGTATTATCTTTAATAACTATACTGCTTTCTGGGTTCCCAGCTTCATTTATATCACCTGTATTTACATCACCACTAATTTGAGCATCATTTTCTTTTTCTATTGCTATTCCATTTTTATCTACAAGCATTCCAGAGTTAATATAGTTTCCAGCAAATAGAGTTGAAATATCAAATCCTTTTAATTCTTCAGCTGTTTTATCTGTTATTTTTATTTTACCAGTATTTTTAGCTGTTCCATTTGCATTTGCAATAGCAATATTTCCAGAAGTATTCTCTGTTCCTAACCCTAATGCAATTGTTCCATTATTTGTAGCAGTTCCTCTAACAACAGAGATTCCTACTCCATTAGTTGTTCCTTCTTTTAATGTGATTGTTCCATCATTTGTGAAAGTTGTTGTTGCTCCATCTACTTTTACACCTGTAACACCCTCTCCAGAAACTATAATGTTTCCTTCTTTTGTATTTATTGCTTCTTTTGCAGCATTTATTTCTCCACTAGTGATAAGTTGTAATCCTATTCCTTTATCCCCATTTACTTCAACAGTTCCATTATTTTCAAAATATCCATATTTACCTTTAAAATTATTTGCATTTTCCTGTCCATTAGAAAGTACAACTCCTACACCACCAAAAGAATTTACAAGAATTGTTCCATTGTTATATCCCCATGTATGTTCATTAAGTTTTAATCCGTGTATCTCAATATACATATCTCCATTTGTACTTTGGTATTTTCCTTTTAATTCTTCCTGTTGTTTTGTTAAATCAATAGTTACTTTTCCATTATTAATTACTTTTCCAGGAGTTTCAGTGCCTGGTACTGATGTTGAATATATTCCTGTATTATAGTAATAAGGCTTACCCCAACCAGCAGTTTCCTCCAAATGATTTACTAGAATCTCTCCATCTTTAGCATTTTCTATATATGTTTTATTATATTTTAGTCTATCTCCATTATATATTCCTCGAGATGAAGCTGTGATTTTTCCATTATTTATTATTCTTATTTCTCTAACATTATAACCAGTACCACTACCTACATCCGGATAGTCATCTTCTACCCCTATTCCTATTTTTCCAAATATATGCCCTTTGTTTGTTAAAATATTGCTTCCAGCCGTAATAGTAACATCCCAGCTAATTCCATCTTTATTATTTAATTCAACTGTTGTTCCTTTTGAATGTATTTCTCCTCTTAATGTAATATCACTATTATTAGTTCTTACAAAAGTTTCATTATCAGATGTATTATTTATTGTTAAATCATCTGTGTTATTGTCAATATTTATTGTTCTTGTTCCACCACCAGCAAAAGAGAACTCTCCATTTATTTTTGAATTATCTTTTAGGTTTATAACAATATTACCTAATTGTCTGTTATCAGCATCTGACTTTATAAGTCCATTAATTATTCCGCTGTTTGTGAAAGTTGTTGTATAATCTTTACCAGCAGATAAATCAACTGCACAATTATATGTTGGATGTCCTGTTTTAGTTATTGTTCCAGAATTTGTAAAAGAAGTATTACCTTGAAAACTATTTACAATAACTGTTGGTCTCCAAAAACGATCATTTTCTTCTTCTAAAGAAGAGTTATTATTTATTAAAGTTGCTTCACTAATTACCTCTGTAATACCATTTTTATCTTCTCCAACTATATTTAATAAAGTCATTCCTTCACTTGTTGAAAGATTTGTACCTTTATCCAGTGTTGTTTTTCCTTTACTAACTGTTATAAGACGTTCAATGGCTGAAGGCTTTTCTTCACCAAATTTAAATTCATATATAACCCCTTTAAATCCTGTATTATCTTTTAACATTAATCCATATTGATTATTCATTACCTTTTCAGTTATTGCAGTTGAAAAGTTCTCATTAGTGTATTCTTTAGTTACTGTAGCCTCTCTTCCAAATGCTACTGTACCTGCTATCAAAAACCCTACAACTGTAGCTGTGGTTATTGATACCTTTTCTTTTAGACATCTCTTTAGAGATTTCTCTACCTCATTAAAATTGCTAATCATAACTATATTCCTCCCATTATTTTATTTTAACTGCACTTTTTGTCAGACTACTTTACTTCATCCCAGTTTCATCTGATAAGTTACAGTTATTTACTTTTTCTGTAAAATTATTTTTTACTCTGAATTTCACTACTGTTCTTTCTTTTGTCATGCAGAGATTATTTTGATAAATATCATATATTTTCTTGGTTTAAGTTCTTTCATTTCAAAAGTTCCTAAATTTTTTATTATTACTTTTTTTCCTGTGTAAGTCCTGCAAAAACTACTTTTCAAAAAAGTTCTAATTTTTCTTTTGATTCATACATACTTTTTAAATTTCTTCTTTTTTTATAGATTTTAAAAAATTTTACCTCTGTCATAATAACCTCTATTCCATATAAAAACAAGCATTCAAAAAAGTGTTCTTCTTTATGTATAAAAGAGAACTTTTCGTAATTTTTTTATTTTTTTTAAAATCATCTTAAATGCAAAGTTTCCACCTCATATTTTTTAGAATTAAAGGTTTTTATTTAAATAAAAATTGCTTATTTTATTTTTTTATGATATATATAATTATATAGAAATAAAGATTATTTTAGACAAAGTAAAATTTTATAAGAGTTCGCCTTTATACATAAAGGAGAACTCTTGTTTTTTATTTTCATTTTTTATATTTTTTCACTTTTATTTTTACTATTAATTCTTTCTTTTTTTAATAATAAAATAAAAAATATAGCTGCAGAATAAATTTTAACTGCTTTATATAATTTGCAATTTATAATGAATAACTTTATATAATAATAGGAGAACTATATAATTTGATAGATAACTTAAAATATAAAAAATTCTGAATATAAAATAAAAAAGAACCCTTTTTTAAAAGTAATATAATTCTCTTTAGGTAGTCATAAAAAAACATATATAATAGTGTTGTAATATCTAACTAAGAGGGGTTTTTATATCTAAAATTAATAACAAATATTCTAAAAAATTCATATTTTTCAGTACACAAAGATAAAAAAAATCTATATTTCTTAAATATAACTAGGAATAGATGAAAAAACAATAAAAAACAACATTTATAAGTTGAAAAATAGAAAATGTAACGATAAAAAAAATTGATGCTTAGTATTTAAATATGTTACAATAAATATATATTAGTTTTTATCTAAAATAAATTCTTACAGGAGGAAAATATGAAAAGTACAAAAATAATATTTACATTAATATTAGTATCTTTATTTAAAATAGCAGGAGCAGAACCCTTGCATTCTCCTAAGTTAAAACCAATAGACTTGACATCTATAAATTTAATAAACCCAAATTTGAAAAAACATGAATTAGATAAAGTTTTAGATATGGCAAATAAAGAACAACAAAAAAAGATAAAAAAAATAGAAATTGATATAGAAGAAATAGAGTTAAAAATTAAAAGAATTTTTTTAGAAAAACCTGTAAATTGGGAGAAAATCCAAGAAGAAAATGAAAAAATAGCTCTTCTTGAAGCAAAACTAAAAACAAATATTCAAAAAGTGCTTTATGAAAAATTAGAAGATGAAAAATCTGTTAAAAAACTAGAAGACGAAAAACCAAAAGTGTGAAAAAAACTTTAAATCATAACTTTTAATGATAAAAAATTATTGATTTCTAAAATATTAGTATTTTATAATAAAAATAGCCTCCTATGATTTTTAACTTTATCATAGAAGGCTATTCTAATAACTCTTTATTTTTTTATAACTTCTTTTATTTCTTTTAATTTCTCTTTATCTTTTTCTACCTTTTCTTTTACCTTGCTTTTTACTTTTTCTGTTTTTTCTTTTAAGTCTTTCTTTATCTCCTCAGTTGTATTCTTTACATCTTCTTTGAGATAATCAGCTCCTTCTTTTATATCTTTTTTCTTTTCAGAAACTTTCTCTTTTGTTGCCTCTTTTAAATCATCTTTAGTTTTCTTCACTACTTTTTTTACTTCTTTTAAATCTTCTTTTAAATCCTCATTTATTTTTTTCATAATTTCCACCTCCATGTTTTTGATTATTAATATAGTTCTAGGTCAAATTTATCTTTCCTTTTTTATATTTTTTTCTTAATTATAAAAAAGAGAACCTCATAGTAATTTTTTAGGTTCTCTTTTTTCACAGCTTAATTTATTCTATTTATTTAAAAAATCTACTGCCAGTTGTGAAAGGGCTTTTGCACTTATTTTCAAGTGCTTTTCATCCCACAACAATCTTGGATGATGAAGCATAGACTCAATATCCTCCTGAGTATCTCTCACTCCCACTAAGAAAAAATTAGAAGGTACTTTTTTTCCAAAATAAGAAAAGTCCTCTGAACCCATTAATGGTTCTTTCATTACTATTATATTTTCCTCTCCTACTACTTTTCCTAATGTTTCCTTTGAAAACTCAAACATCTCATGATCATTTTTTACTGCTGGATACATTCTTTTTACATCAAATATATAAGAAGCTCCATAAGAACTTGTGATTCCTTTTATAATACCTTCCATTCTTTCCACAATCTCATTCGTCAGTTCTTCATCAAATGTTCTTATTGTTCCCTTTATAGTTAATTTATCAGGAATTACATTATATGTTTCTCCTGCCTTTATACTGCAGCAAGATAAAACTGCTGGCTTAAGTGTAGATATATTTCTGCTTATTATATTTTGAAAATTAGTTACTATCTGACTTCCTATTATAATAGGATCAACTGTTTTTTCTGGCTGTGAACCATGCCCTCCTACTCCTTGTATCATAATATCAAAAGAAGTTGTGTGTGACATCATATCCCCATCTTTCACTAATATCTGCCCTGCTTTATATGCTGGCCAGATATGACATCCAAATGCTGCATCTACTTTTGGGTTTTCAAGTATGCCAGCTTTAATCATAGGGTCTGCTCCTCCTGGTCCTTCTTCTGCTGGCTGAAATACAAGCTTTATATTACCTGCTATTTCATCTTTTAATTCATTTAGTATCATTGCTGCTCCTAAAAGCCCTGCTGCATGTCCATCATGTCCACATGCATGCATATTTCCTGCTATTTCAGATTTAAATTCACATCTGCTCTCTTCATCAATAGGAAGTGCATCTATATCTGCTCTCAGTAAAACTGTTTTTCCCTCTTTTTTTCCCTTTATCAATCCCACTATTCCTGTTACAGCTATCTCACTTTCATACGGAATTCCAATTCTTTCCAATTCTTTTTTTATTATTTCTGCTGTTTTGAATTCTTTAAATCCAAGTTCTGGTACTTTATGAAGCTCTCTTCTCATCTCCATTATTCTTTCCAGATGCTTTTCTGCTAACTGTTCAATTTTTTCTTTCATTCTATTTCCTCCTGATATATTAGTATTATAGTCCAAATGGAAGTCCACAAGTAAAGAAAACTGCAAGAAGAACAATACTTGCTATAAGTGTTATTATTGAATAAGGAATCATATTTGCTATTAAAGTTCCTATTCCAAAGTTTTTATCATATTTTCTTGCTACTGCTAATACCAATGGAAGATATGGGAACAACGGCGACAGCATATTTGTTGAAGCATCCCCTATTCTATATGCCATCTGTGTAAGTGCTGGATCATATCCCAACAGCATAAACATTGGCACAAATACTGGTGAAAGAATAGCCCATTTAGCAGAAGCACTTCCTATAAATATATTTATAAAGGCCACTAAAAGAATATATGCCACAAGAAGAGGCATTCCTGCAAGTCCCAGACTTTTTATTCCATCTGCACCTTTTATTGCCATAATTATTCCTAAATTACTTTTTGAAAAAAAACTTAAAAATTGAGCTGATACAAAAACTATAAATATATATCCACCCATTTCTCCTAAAGTCTGAGATATCATTTTTACAACATCTTTATCACTTTTTATCTTTCCAGTAATTTTTCCAAAAACAAGTCCTGGTATAAAAAATGCTAATGCCATTATAGGAATAAGTCCTCCCATCAATGGAGATTTTGTTGATACAAGAGAACCTGCAGCATCTTTCAAAAAAGCTCCTTTTCCTACTGCTAAAAATATAATCAGCATCATATACAAAGCAAAGGAAATTCCTGCATATCTAAGCCCCTTTTTTTCAACCTCCAGCATTTCCTTTTCTTCATTTTCTCCCTGCTTTTTCTCTGGAACAGGAAATCTAGGTTCTACAAATTTTACTGTTACCCATGCAATAACAAACATTTGAAGTATAGAATTTGTTATATTAAAGTAAAGAGTCATTGCAGGACTTTTAGTAAATGTTGAAGATAAAAGCTGTGCTGCTGGTATAGTAAAAGATGTAAGAAGTATATCATTTAAACTTACAAACAATCCTGAGCAAAATCCTATGGCTGCTCCAGCAAATGATAAAAGCATTCCTACTATTGGATTTTTTCCAAGATTAAGGAATATTAATGCTGCTAAAGGAGGAAGCACTATAAATCCAGCATCTCCTACTCCTGTAAATATCAGTCCCATTAATATAACTGTAAAATATATCAGATTGCTTGGTACTTTTTTTACTACAACAGTAAGAAGACATTCTAAAAAGCCACTTTTATCAGCAAGTCCTATTCCTATCATTGCTACAAGTACAACTCCTAAAGGTGGATATGTCTGAAATACCATTACCATGCTCATAAGCATTTGTTTGAGATTTTCTTTGCTCAATAGATTTTCTGCTATTATCATATTGTGAGTAAGAGGATGTTCCACTGCTACCCCAACCTTACTACATATAAAAGATATTATTAAAATTGCTATACATAAAATTAAAAATATTGATACTGGATCTGGAAGCTTATTTCCAATCACTTCAAAATAATTTAAAATTTTATCCAGAGTTTTTACCTCTGAATTTTTTCCATTTTTTTCAACTTTCCCCACTTACTTTCCTCCTTGTTGTGCTAAATTTCTCAGTATTTTCCTCAGAAAACATACAATTTTATTTTTAAAAAATATTTTTTTGAAACATTTTTATCATATGTTAAAATATACTATTCTAACACGAAAAACTCAAATATATTAAATATATAACTCTAATTTTCCTATCATAAAATCCATTTTCAAAATAAAATGCTAAATTTAAAAACTATTATTTTGTTTTTACAGACAAATATTATATAATAACTTATAACAAATTTTTAACGGGGGAATATAAAGGGGGAGTCACTATGTATCAAAAAAACATTAAAGAGAACAATGAAAACAAAATATTTGAATACGTTTTCAACTCTAATCACAATTTTGTTATCAACGAAATTGCTGAAAAAATGGATATGAGTTTTCCAACAGTAAAAAGAATAATAACTTTTTTTCTGGAAAAAAACATTGTAATTGAAGAAGACAAAGTAGGTAGTGGAGTAGGAAGAAAAGCCAGAGAATATTCCTTTAATGATTTTTTCTGCCATTCTGTAGGGGTACAGATTTCAGAAGAAAAAATTAAAATTATACTTACTAATGCTAAAGGAATTGTAATAAAAAAACATTCTAAAACATTTCAAAAAAGCAATGTATCTGTTACAGAAGTTCTTATGGATGAATTAGAATTTTTCCTCAGCAGACTGTCTAAATCTATTTTTAAAAGTATTATTGGAATTGGAATATCTGTTCCAGGCATAGTAAATGAAGAGGGAAAATTTATAGAGTTTAATTCTAAAAACAAGACTAATATCTCTATAATAGAAAAAATTACAAAAAGATTTGATATTCCTGTTCTTGTAGAAAATGAATCAAATCTTTCTGCAATTGCTGAAGCTTTTTTAAGTGAAAATTCACTTTTATCAAATTTTACAGCTCTTACTCTTAATGACTATGTTGGAATAAGTTCTTTTACTAAAGAAAAAAATCAAAATGATTTTCACTTTAAAGCTGGAAGAATGCATCATATGATAGTAAATCCAGAAGGAAGATCTTGCAGCTGTGCTTCAAAAGGATGTTGGGGAGCATATGTTTCAAACAAAGCTTTAGTTGAAGAATTCCATAAAGTATTTAAGAAAATAAAGAAATATGAGAATATTTTCCAAGAGGAATATCTGGAAACTGAAGAAGGTAAAAAAATATTAGATGAATACATCAAATATCTTGCTATTGGTATAAAAAATTTGTTATTTTTTTCTAACCCCGAAAAACTTATAATATCAGGTAAGATATGTCTTCAGCAAAAATATATTAAAGAAAAACTTTTAGAAGAAATATACACTGATCATATTTTCTATCGTGGAAAAGAAACTATAATGTTCTCTTCTTTCGAAGAAAATTCAAGTCTTATTGGAGCTGCTATATTTCCAATAGTAGATTCATTATTTTAAAACATTGAGGCTGTGCAAATTAGTGACTTATAAACTAATTTGCACAGCCTCTTTCTATATTATAGATTTTTACTAATTTATACTTTGATATTTATTTTTAAGCAGTAATAAAGAAGTAAATGATTTTTTATTTATCCAAACCATTTTTAAGAAATAAAGTGTTGCTCATAACTTTAAATACTTTTACTCTTTAGATTTTCACTTTTCTCTACCTTTATCTTTGAGTATTTGAAAATTTAAATTAAAAAGATATAAATGTGTTTCAAGAAAATTGTCATATTATAAAAAATTAAAAAGTTTGGGTTGATTTACTCAAAAAAATTTTTAGTATTTTATCCCTTTTTTATTATCAACCTTATTTTATTCCATCTATCATTTTAATTTTTTTTATTATGGAAACAGGAAGAATAACTTTATATTTTTCTATAAGTTTAAAGACATCTTTTAAAGGAATATGCTCTATATCACGATCTCCAAACTCCTGATTTTCTCCATTAGTTGTAAATAAATATGTTTTTAGCTTTACCTTTACTTTTTTCATCATATTATCAAAATCTTCTAAATTTATTGTATCATTTTCACTTTTAACTATAATGGCAAATCTTTCTCCCTCTTTATTAATCATTTCAAAATCTACAAAATTATATTTACTGCATTTTTTGCTAGGTGCAGGAAAAAGATTTCTTGTCAATTGAAGATATGCTGTCAGTACTTTCTTTATATCATTGCCTCCAAATATAGTTGACCATTTCCCAAGAAATATTTTTCCAGATCTATTTAATATTTTATTATTTAGAGGACTATTTACAAATTCTTTTGTAATTTCTAATAATATTTTATTTTGGCTTTTATATACAGTTTTTAATTCTTTTACCATCTTTTTTACATATTCATATTCTTCTGCTGTAAAACGACTTCCAAGTATTCTATATTTTCTCACTTCATCAACTGGTTTTCTGTTCTTTTTTCCTGCTATTTGAGATTTAGTTTTTGTTTTTGTACTTGTTTTTGTTTTAGAATTAGTATTTATTTTTGAAGAAGCTTTGCTTTTTGATTTAGTTTCTGCTTTCTCTGTTTTTTTAGCTTTATCCACCATATATTACCATTCCTTTTATAGTTTTAAATAAGTTCTTTACCTCATTTTTTCTTATTTTTATCAGCTACATGTTTCTCATAAAATTCAAGAAGTTTTACTATAACTCCTCCATTGGTTTTATACTTTTTTTTCAAAATTTTAAAATATTTTTCCATAAATTCGTAATCTTCTTTTTTATATTTACTATCCATGAAACGATATTTTTTTGTTTTTCCCTTCTTTTTTACTGCTTCCTTCTTGGCAATTTTTTCTGTCTTCATGATCCTCCTTCTTCAAGAACCTTTCTATCTCTATTATTTTTTATTATATTTTTTATATTAATGTTCTCAATATCGTAAATGATATTTGTTAGTATTTTCTTTTTTTATTATTTAAACCTTTTTGTTTTTATTGTAACATATATTTTTCTTTTAGAAAATTTATTTTTTAACAATATTTTTCTATTTATTATAGTATATCTTTATTAAAATATTCTATTCTGTTAAAGGATAACCTTTATTTAATATTTATTTTTATAATATTTCTTAAAATAAAACTATTTTTTCAATAATCTTTTTAATAAATAATATTGCCTATTTTCTTCATCTATTCTTTGGGTTTATAAATTTTATCCACTGCTCTTTCTATAATAGAAAGGTATTTAATTATTTATATTATAGTTATCTAATTTTATATACACAATATAAAACAGCCATTGTCTTTTATTATATCACATTTTATAAAAAAAAACTTCTATATTTTGGCATTTTTTTCCTTTTTAGAGAATATTTTCTCTTTATAACCTTTGGTTTTTTGCCAATATTTTCTGATAGTCTTTTCTGTTTTCTTTTCATCCTCTTAAATCTTAAAAAAATGATTTATAATAAATATGATTACAAAATAAAAAAACATTCTCTTTATAAAAACATCTATTTTTTAAAGGAAATACAATAATACACTTGTAATATGTAATATATGAAAAATAAGGAGGAATCAATCATGAAAAAAATATCAATTTTTACATTAGCACTTTTAACTACAGTTTTATTAGCAAGTTGTGGTGAAAAAACTATAGAAAGTGCTAAAAATGAAGCCAATCAAAAAGTGGAAGAGGTTAAGACTGAAACTGATAAAAAAGTAGAGGAAGTTAAAACTGAAGCTAATAAAAAAATCGAGGAAACTAAAGAAAATGTTTCTGAAAAAACTGATAAAGTTGAGCAGAAAATCGAGGAAACTAAAGATGCTGCTTCTAAAAAAGCTGAGGAAATAAAAACTGAAGCTAGTGAAAAAGCTGAAACTCTAAAAAATGAGGCTGTTCAGAAAGTGGAAGAAACTAAAGAGGCCGCTTCTAAAAAAACTGAAGCTTTAAAATCTGAAACTGATAAAAAAGTAGAAGAAGCTAAAACAGCTGTTAAAGAAACTGCTGAGAAAGCTGATCAAAAAGTAGAAGAAACTAAAGATGCTGCTTCTAAAAAATTAGATGAACTAAAAGAAAAAGCTCTCCAAAAAACTGAAGAATCTCTTAACAAAACTGTTGATGCTGAAACAGCAAGTCAATCTTAAAAACTAATAAAATAAATAATGAGGATGATTAAAAAACATCCTCATTTTTATTATTCTTCCCCAATATCTTTTATATAAATGCATATCCTTTGAGTTCCTCTTCTTCCTTTTCTATACAAGCTAGAGATTTATCAATCCATAATTCCATCCACTCAAAAAACTTCATACTTTTTCCAGTTTTTTCACTTGTTAAAGGATAGGTTCCTGCATCATTAGCAAAATCAAAATACCATACATTTCCATATTCTTCTCCTTTTACTACAAGAACACTATACATTCCACATCCTTCATGTGCCAGAAAAATAATTCCTCTTACAGATTTTTCATATATCTCATTCAGAAATTGTTCCTGTTCCTCTTCATTTTCATCACCCATCTCATCCATTGTTTCATATACTTCAACCAATTTTAAAGGTTTATCATATGTATATGGAAATTCCATAGATAAATCTGTTAAGTTATTATCATTATCTTCTAATTCAAGGAGTCCATAAAACGGTCCTGCTCCTCCATTTCCTATATTTTTTAAATATTCTCTATATTCACTTGGCAAAGTTAGTTGATTTTTCGCTTCAAAATTTTGAATTTCTTCCTCTGTAAGCTTTGAGTTTATTATATATTCATGTGATTCTGAACCAAAAATAGAAAAATCTTTATCTAATTCTATCAATTTTTTTAATTTTTCCTCAATACTTTTACATTCCATATTTTCCTCCTTTTACTTTAATATATTTACTTAAGTATACCATATCTGATTTTTTTATTCTTGTAATTTCTTTTGTTGATTCCATATAGTAAAAAATAAAATGCCTATTAGGCAAATTTTATTTTTTATAAATTATCTTACAATTTTAGAAAGAAATCACTTCTGAGAAAATAATATGATTGACTGCCCTTTGCAAAACAAAGTATAATCTTATAAAGCACTGATTGGAGGTATGATTATGGCATATAGTTTTAAATATGGATTCAGAGAAAGTTTGGTTCTTCAAAATGAAGTTTTAAAATCAGAAAAAGAACTTCAGGAATACGAATTAGAAAATATATTCTATGAACTGGAAAAGTTTTTTAATCTTAACTTTTTAGAGTTAGAAGAAATAAAAGATGAATATTATGTTGGTGATGTTATTGAATTACTATCAAAAGTAAAATCTCAAAAAATCTATTTTTCTCAGGAATATGCAGGTTATAAAACTCTGAAGGAAAAAAGAAAGTGCCTCTTAGATAATATCAAAATATTACTGGATGTGGAAGATGCAAAAGACAATTTGATCATAGAATAAGGAGGAATAATTTAATGATAAAAAAATACTGGTTCTTATTACTGATTATCATCATAGGCAGTACAGCATATGGGGAAGACAGCAACTCTCTATACCAATTAGAAAAGTTAAAATATGAAATTGAAAAAGAGCAGTACAAAGGTGAATACGTTATTACTGGCAGACTTAACGACATTATTGGAGAGGGAACAGTCAATTTAAACCCAGAATTTTTCACAATGAATTTCGCTCTAAAAACTGAAGAAAGCTCAGTAGCCTTTGGAAATGACAAAGAGAATAAAATAAAAGCTTCTGAAGAAAATGCTAAAACTATTAAAGAATTTAAAGATTATCTTATCTCAATTGGAGTAAAACCAGAAAATATAACAACAACTAGATACACTTCTAATACTGCTTCTAAATCAGTGGTATCTCAATCAGCAAGTGTTAACCATGAGATAAAAGTAAAATTTGATATTTCAACAGATGTTGGAGCAGTTCTAAAAAAAATTGAACCTACTGATATAAGATATATTGGTGATATAGTTTATGGAGTATCAGAAAAGACTAAAAAAGAGGCAAAATTAAAAGCTTATGAAATAGCTATGGAAGATGCTGTCAATCAGGCTAAAATACTTACTAAAACTGGAAACAGCCAGCTTGGAGATCTTAGAAATATTTATGAAAATAAAGGTGCCTCTGTTAACAGAGTTGAAAACAGAATTGCAAACTTCAATATGAGGGCTAAAAACACTGAATCAATGAGTAAAAGCGAAGCTCCTATTCCTATTTCAGTAGCTCAGGATTTTAAAATTTCTGTAACTTTAGTTTGCTCTTTTGACATGATAAAAAAAATAAAATAACTAAAAAAGTGAATAAACTAAAATATAATATTTAGTATTATAATAAAAGGCAGTTTAAAATTTTCTAACTGCCTTTTTGTGATTATTCATTAGCTGATTCATATACATATAAAGAAAAGCGTTCCCCATTTATTATCTGTATTCCAACATACATAGGTTCATTCTCATTATCATAAGCTATACTTTTGACAAAAAGCATCGAGGAATTTCTTTTTACATTTAACAAATCTGCTTCTTTTTGATTTGCTTTGCATATCTCTATTCTTTTTTCAGAAGTGGAAACTGCTACTGAAGTTCTTAATTTCTTTTTTATAAATTCAAACAATGAATTATCATCAAATTTTTCTCCTAAAAGAAAAGAATATTTTGGAGAAAAATAGTTGTTTTCAATGGCTATTGGTTCATTATCAGCATATCTAACTCTTGAAATAAATACAATTTGTGTTCCTGCTGGGATCTCCAACATTTTAGAAATCTTTTCATCAGGAATAATAAGTTTATTTTCCAGTGTCTTAGCTCCTGGTACTACTCCCATTTGATGACACATATCACTAAAACTTTGTAATTTTTTCATGTTTCTTGTATATTTAGGCTTACTGATAAAAGTCCCTTTTCCTTGCTTTCTTTCTACAAGTCCTTTTTTTATCAAGGCTCCAATAGCATTACGTACAGTGATTATACTTACTCCATATTCTTTAGCCATTTCATTTTCTGATTTTAACTTTTCACCAGGAAGAAATACTCTATTATTTATATTTTCTTCTATATTATTCATCAACTGAACATACAGTGGTGTTACAGCCTGTGCATCTAACATATATTTCCCTTCCTTTGTTTTTACCATATCTATAATTTAAAACGTACTTATATTATATAATAATACTTCAAAAAAAGAAATAACCTATTTTTTAATTTAATAGCTAACTTTATGGAAAAAATATTATTTTAAAGATAACTTTCCTTTTTTATTCAGAAAAAGAAATAACCTATTTTTTAATTTAATAGCTAACTTTATGGAAAAAATATTATTTTAAAGATAACTTTCCTTTTTTATTCAGAAAAAGAAATTCCATATCCAAAAGCTCCTCTTTTCATACAAATTTTTGAAGCAAACTCCACCCCTTTTTCCATTGCTTTTTTTATAGATAAACTATTATAAGAATTTTCTATAATATCCTCAGTTATAGATAAAAGAAATGCTGAGGCAAAAGAATCTCCAGCTCCTAAAGTATCTATAGCTTCCACTAATTTTGAGCTTTGAAAATAAAACTTTTCTCCATCATATACCACTGCTCCTAAACTCCCTCTTGTTGCTATTACTAGTTTACATCCATAAGAAAAAATCTTTTTACATATTTTTTTTACCTCATCTTCTTTAGTAGAACCACAAGAAAGAAAAGCATATGTTATAAACGGAGCTACTTCTTCTATCAATTCTAATTGATTCCAACGATTAGAAAAATCATAAGAAACTGCGATTCCCAATTCTTTTAACTTGGGCAACTGTGAATTGAAATAACTATTATTACTTGTATGAACAAGAGAAAATTCTTTTATATACTTTATATCTTCTCCATCTAATTGAATAGGATATTTATTTAATACTCCTCCCTTATTACTATTTAGAAAAACTCTGTCTCCATTTACTAAATTAACTCTAGCATAGCCATTTTCTCCTTCATATTGACGGCATCTACTGTGCTCAACTTGTAGTTCATCCAATGTTTTTATAATATGTGCTGCTACTTTATCACTGCCAAATACTCCCATATATGATGAATTTGCTCCTAGCATTTTTGTATAGACTGAAAAATTTAGTGCCTGACCTCCTGGATACATTATCCCTGAATGAATATATTTATCACAAACATTATCTCCAATTCCTAATACTTTTACCATAAAAATATCCTCCTTAAAACTCATTATATAACATTATATCATTGTTGATTTTATTATATAGGAGAGAAAATTTTAAGTCAATTTTTTTTATTTTAAATATACGTTTATAATTTTTAATGTTCTTTTTATTAACTTTAACTATAATTTTAAAACTAATTTTAAATTATTTTCAATATTTTCAAAAAAATTCTTGACATTTATTTTTATATATTTTATTATAATGTTATAATATGTTATATAATGAATTTTACAAAGGAGGATTTTATGAAAGCTGAAGTATTTTCTTTTGAGGGTGAAGGAATTAATTGTATCTACAACAATAAAAAATGGGTGGTATGTATTAAAAATTGGAAACCTAATAACGATATAAAAAATATTCAATATCTTGAAGTACATTATAAAACTGATGAGCAATTTATTCTTTTAAAAGGAAATGCAATCTTACTTGCAGCAACCAGAGAAAATAATTCATTTCAAATAGATATAATCAAAATGGAACCAATGAAAGTGTATAATATTCCACAAGGAACATGGTTTAATACTATTACAGAAAAAGATACAAAACTTATCTATGTACAAGATGCTGGAACTAATGGTGAACCTGGTAATAGTGAGTATATAAATATGACAGAAAAAGAACTGACTGACTTAAGAAAAAGGACTGAAGAATTATTAAAAAACTAGAAAAAATAAAAAAATAAAATTTAAAAATAGTTACAAATTGAGGAGGAGTATCAAGATGGAAGCATCAAAAGTAAAAGAAATAATAAGTGAAATTAAAACAAAAATGGATAAAGCTGGTGGATTGAAACATGTATATTTTATAGCATGTGGTGGATCCAAAGCAGCTATCTTTCCTGGACTTTACCTATTACAGAGTGAAGCAAAAACATTTGGAGCCACAACATATACTAGTAATGAATTTGTTCACGCTACACCTAAGGAACTAGATGAAAGATGTATAGCAGTTATATGTTCATTAAAAGCTACCCCTGAAACTGTTGAAGCAGTAAAAACAGCAAATGCTGCTGGAGCAGTTACAATTTCTATGACTGGTTCTTCAAAAACAGGAATGGCTGAAGTGGGACAATATGTAGTTGTTTATTCTAATGGAGACAATCAAATTTACAGCGATTCAAATCAATCGAATTCTTTAAGAATAGGATTTGAAATTCTAAAACAATTTGAAAATTATGAAAATTATAATGCTGCAATGAAGGCTTATGATTATATTGATCAAATAATTGCTGAGGCTAAGGAAAAAGTATTGTTAGAAGCTCAAAAATGGGCTAAAAAAAATAAAGATTGTCCCATATTCTATGTATTGGCTTCTGGCTCTAACTATGGGGTCGCTTATTCAATGACTTTCTGCCATTTTATGGAAATGCAGTGGAAACATGCTATTTGTATTCATACTGGTGAATATTTTCATGGACCATTTGAAACAACAACCAAAGAACTTCCTATGATCTTACTTATGAGTGAGGGACGTACTCGAGCTTTAGATGAAAGATGCAGAACATTCTTAGAAAAATATGCTGAAAACTTTATAGTAATTGACCCAAGAGAACTTGGAATTAATAAAATAGATAGCAGTGTAGTAGAATTTTTTAATCCAGTAATAATGATTCCAATTGAACGTCATTATGTAGCTCAAATGGCTGAAATAAGAAATCATTCTATGGATGAAAGAAGATATATGTGGAAAGTAGAATATTAATTTAAATAAATTTATAATTTAAATCTAGATTTTAAAATAAAAATTGCTGCAGCAATACAATTAGCTAATTAATAAAATTATAAAAAAGGGAATACAATATAAAATATAAAAAAGGAGAATTATATGGGATTTGATGCATATACACTATTAGTTGATTTTATGTTAGCAAGTATCTTTCTTTTTGCTGCAAAATTTTTAAGGGAAAGGATCAAATTTTTACAAAGTATGTTTGTACCTGTCAGCCTTTTAGGTGGATTTTTAGGGTTGGCTTTTGGACAAAATGGATTTAATATTATTCAATTTTCTGATAAATTTGGTTCATATGCTGGATTACTTATCATAGCAGTATTTGTTTCTATTGGTTTAAGAGGGTTCAATTTTTCAAAAGGTGGATTTAAAACAAATATAGATAGAATTGGAAGCTATTATTGTTTCAGGAATATTGGGTGGGCTTTCCAATACGCAATGCCAATAGTCTTTTCTATGTTATTTTTAAAATTTTTAGTTCCTGAACTTAATCCTGCATTTGGTATGTTGATACCTGCTGGATTCCAAGGAGGACATGGAACGGCTGCAGCTCTTGGGGCAACTCTTGAATCATTAGGATGGGCTGATGCACAAGATCTTGCTATGACATCTGCAACTATGGGAATACTTATGGGAATTTTTGGTGGAATTATTCTTATTAAACTTGGAACAAAAAAGCATTATACAAAATATGTAACAGATTTTACAGAATTGCCTGTTGATATGAAAACTGGGCTTATTGAACCTAATAAAAGAGAACCTATGGGAATGGAAACTGTATCTCCAATGGCAATTGATCCTTTAGCATGGCATTTAATGATAGTTTTAATTCCTACTGGAATCGGATATCTGCTTACAAATTGGATACAAAATATAACAGGACTTGGGGTTCCTAGTTTCTCAGTAGGGTTCCTAGTTTCTCAGTAGGGTTCCTTGTAGCAATAATCTTCCATTTCATTTTAAAAGGAATGGGTGCTGAAAAATATGTGGATACTAAAGTTATTTCAAGAATAGGAAGCTGCTGTACAGATTTTCTTGTATTCTTTGGTGTAGCTTCTATTAAAATACCTGTTGTTATTGAATATGCTGTTCCATTTGGATTGCTTATGATTTTTGGAATGATATGGGTAGTATTCCATTTCACAGTATTAGCTCCAAGATTACTGAAACAAGAATGGTTTGAAAGAGGAATATATGTCTATGGTTATTCTACAGGAGTAACTGCAATAGGTATGGCCTTGCTTCGTATAGTTGATCCCGAAAATAAAAGCTGTACTCTGGATGATGCTGCAATAATAACTCCATTAGAATCAATTATTGAAATTTTTGCCTTAGCTACAATACCTGTAGCTTGTGTTCAAGGAAACTGGTTAATAGCAGTAATCCCTGTTCTGTTGTATTTGGCTGCTCTTATTATTATACCTTTTATTTTCAAATGGTGGCATCCCCATCCAAAAGCAGTATATGATGAATCACAAGATGCTTAACTTTTAAATTAATAAGAGAGAGTTCAATTTTAACAGCTTTGACTCTCTCTTTTATTATAAATTATGGAGGAAATTATGAATTGGATAAAAGAAATGTTTAAAGTTAAAAAACCTATAATTGCATTATTACATTTGCGTGCTCTCCCCGGAGATCCTCTTTTTTCAGAAGAAAGTTCTATGGAGAAAATTATTGAACAAGCTAGATTTGAATTAGTTTCCCTTCAAGAAGGAGGAGTAGATGGTATTCTCATAGCTAATGAATTTAGTCTTCCTTATGAAAAAAATGTTTCTTATGTTACTGTGGCTGCTATGGGAAGAATAATTGGAGAACTAAAAAAAGATATTTTGATTCCTTTTGGTGTAAATATTGTTTCTAATCCTCTTGCAACTATTGATCTAGCTGCTGCAACTGGAGCTGATTTTGTAAGAAGTACATTCACTGGAGCATATGTTGGAGAAAATGGAATAACTGATACAAATATACCTGAAACATTAAGAAGAAAAAAAGCTCTTGGATTAAACAAATTAAAACTCTTTTATAAAGTAAATCCTGAATCAGATATTTATTTAGCTGAACGCAGCATAGAAAAAACAACTAAATCTCTTATTTTTCATTGCTTTCCTGATGGTTTATGTGTTTCAGGAAATTCTGCAGGGGTTGAGACAGATTCTTCCTTAATTACAAGAGTAAAAAGTGTAGTAAATAATACTCCTGTTTTTTGTAATACAGGTTGTACAAAAGAGAACATAATTGAAAAACTTTCTTATTCTGATGGAGCTTGTGTGGGTACAGCCTTTAAAAAAGAAGGTAAATTTGAAAACTTTATTGAAAAGAAAAGAGTAAGAGAATTTATGGAAGTTGTTTTTGAATATCGTAAAACTCTGTAAGGATGGTATTATATGACAGAAGAAAAATATTTTATTGGAATAGATATTGGAACTTTTTCAAGTAAAGGTGTTATTATAAACAGTAAAGGGGAAATTATTATTTCCAGCCAAACTTCTCATGAAATGGAAAATCCAAAACAAAATTATTTTGAACATGATGCAGAAAAAGTTTGGTGGTATGATTTTTGTAAAATTTCAAATGAACTACTCAATAGAAGCAAAATAGATAAAACTAAAATTTCTGGAGTGGGAGCAAGCACACTTGGTGCTGACTGTCTCCCTGTTGATAAAAAATGTAATCCTTTAAGAAAAGCCATTCTCTATGGAATAGATGCTAGATGTCAAGCTGAAATAGATGAAATAACACAAATGTATGGTAATGAAAAAATAGACAAACTTTTTGGACGTCCTGTATGCTCTGGAGATGTTGTTGCAAAAATACTTTGGATTAAAAATAATGAACCTGAGATTTATAAAAATACTTATAAATTTCTAACTGGTTCCTCCTATATTACGGCTAAATTGACTGACAACTATATAATAGACAGTTTTTTAGGAATTGCATCTTTTAGACCTCTTTATTACACTGATGGAAATATTAATAATGATATTTGCAAAGATTTTTGCCTACCAGAACAGCTTGCTCAAGGAAAGCTTGTAACAGAAATAGCTGGATATGTAACTTTAAAAGCTGAATTTGAAACTGGTATTCCTGCTGGAACTCCAGTAATAACAGGAACTGGAGATTCAGCAGCAGAAGCTATAAGTGTAGGAGTTCTAGAAGCTGGAGATATGATGATTCAGTTAGGTTCATCTGTTTTTATTTATCTCTGTACAGAACAGCTAATCAAAGATACTCGAGTACGAGGAAATAACTTTCTTATTCCTGAAACTTATAGTGTTGCAGCTGGTACAAATAATTGTGGCACATTATTGAATTGGTATAAAGAACAAATATTTGATATTTTTACTCAAGAAAAAAATGGAAGAAATGTTTTTGAATTTTTAATGGATGGTATAGATAAAATTCCTCCTGGAAGTGATGGATTAATAACACTTCCATACTTTGCTGGAGAAAGAACTCCTATAAATAATCCCAAAGCTAAAGGAGTATTATTTGGTTTAACATTAAATCATACTAAAAAACATCTTTATCGTTCAATGCTGGAATCAATTGGCTATTCAATTGGACAGCATATAGATATATTTAAAGAAAATAATTTAAAACTAAATAAAATAATGATTGCAGGAGGAGGAACAAAAAATACCCAATGGATGCAGATGATATCTAATATTATTAATGAACCTCTTTACTTGATGAAAGAATCTATAGGTGCTTCTTATGGAGATGCTTTAATGGCTGGAATAGGAACAGGGCATTTTAAAAATTTCAAAGAATTAAAAAGTATAATAAAAATAGAAAAAATATTTTATCCAGATATTAAAGTTCATAAAAAATATAGGAAATATCGAAAAATTTATGATAACCTCTATAGCAAAACTAAAACTTTAATGGAATAAATTTAATATTTTATTCAAAAATATCATAATTTAAAATTCTATATAAGAAAGGCTGAGAGGATTTTAACCCTTCCAGCCTTATAAACTATTTAAAAATTACTAATTAAGAAATAATAAATATATAGAATTATTTATTTTGTCTAATATTTTTTAGACCATTGCTTTTACTTTATCTTCTTACAATTCTATCAGCTACCATGGCAGCCCTTTTGTTTTCAAGAACATCATGCACTCTCACTATATCTGCTCCTTTTTCTATTCCTATTACAGTTGTGGCAATAGTTCCTTCCACTCTCTGATCTACAGGAGCATCATTTAATATAGTTCCAATAAATCTCTTTCTTGAAGCTCCCAAAAGTATCCTTCCCATATCTCTTAATTCTTCCATTCTGCCTAAAACCTCTAAATTTAAATTTATATCCTTTCCAAAGCCTATCCCTGGGTCAAGTATTATTTTCTTTCTGTCTATCTCATACTTATCTGCTATTTCATATGTTCTCTTAAAAAATTTTCTCATACTTAAAATTATATCTTCCTCATATACCTTATTATTTTGATTGTGCATAGCTATGAGAGGAACATCATATTTCTTTACAAGAGCAGCCATTTCTCCCTTATCATACTGCAATCCCCATATATCATTGACTATATGTGCTCCAGCTTTCAATGCTGCTTCTGCCACTTTATGCTTATATGTATCTATAGAAATCACTGTATCAAGTTCAGAACTTATCTTTTCTATAACTGGAACTACCCTTGCTATTTCCTCTTCCTCAGATATCTGCTCATGTCCTGGTCTTGTTGACTCACCGCCTATGTCTATTATATCTGCTCCATCTTTTATTAATTTTTCAGCCTGTTTTACAGCTATCTCTATATTATTGTATTTCCCTCCATCTGAAAAAGAATCTGGTGTTACATTAAGTATTCCCATTATTAAAGTTCTTTTTCCAAGTTCAATTTTTTTATCTCTGCATTTTAGTAACATTTTTCTCCTTTCTTTTAAATGTTTTTTAAAATAATTTTCCCTCTGCATATAGATTTTAATATACAAAGAAAATAAAAACAAGAAAATACTAAAAAAAATTCTTGACATAGCAAGTAATTAATTATATAATCAAAATATAATAATTACAAATTAAAAGTAATTACAAAATAAAGTAATTCAAATTAATTAAGGAGGAAGAAAATTATGTCGTTAATTGGAAAAAAAGTATCAGAATTTAAAACAATGGCCTACCATATGGGAGACTTTAAAGAAATAACTAATGAATCTATGAAGGGGAAATGGGCAGCTGTAGTATTTTATCCAGCAGACTTTACATTTGTATGTCCTACAGAGCTTGAGGATCTGGCAGAACATTATGAGCAATTTAAAGCTGAGGGATGTGAAGTATATTCAGTTTCTACAGATACTCACTTCGTACATAAAGCATGGCATGATACATCAGATAGAATAAAAAAAGTTCAGTATCCTATGCTTGCTGATCCTACTGGAAAATTAGCTAGAGATTTTGAAGTTATGATAGAAGAAGAAGGTTTAGCTTTAAGAGGAAGCTTTATCATCAATCCAGAAGGAGTTATCGTTGCTTATGAAGTACATGATAATGGTATTGGAAGAGAAGCTGGAGAACTACTTAGAAAACTTCAAGCTGCTAAATTTGTAGCTGAGCATGGAGAAGTTTGTCCTGCAAAATGGAAGCCTGGTAGTGACACTATAAAACCAACTATTGACCTTGTTGGAAAACTTTAAAAATATAAAAGAGGAAGACTGATAGAGATTTATTCAGAAGTCTCCTCTTTTTTTAGATATAATTTTTTAATATATAGAAAGGAAAAAATATGGAAAAAATTTATGATTTAATAGTAATAGGCGGAGGTCCTTCTGGATTATCTGCAGGTATATATGCTGGAAGAGCCATGTTAGATGTTCTTATCATAGAAAAGGATAAAGCTGGGGGACAAATATGTCTAACTAATGAAATAGTTAATTATCCTGGAATAACTGAAATATCAGGAAGTGAATTTGGAACTCAGCTGAAAAAACAAGCTGAAAACTTTGGAGTGGAATTTGTTTCTGATGAAGTAAAAGATATGGATTTTTCCCAAGATATAAAAACTATAAAAACATCTTCTGGTGAATATAAAGCTCTTTCAGTGGTCCTTGCTACTGGTGCTTCTCCTAGAAAGCTAAATTTCCCAGGAGAAGAAGAATATACTGGAAGAGGTGTAGCATATTGTGCTACTTGTGATGGAGAATTTTTTACTGGAATGGAAGTTTTTGTGGTAGGAGCTGGCTTTGCTGCTGCTGAAGAAGCTATATTTCTTACAAAATATGCTACAAAAGTTACTATAATTGCAAGAGAACCTGAATTTACTTGTGCTAAATCAATAGCTGAAAAGGTTTTAAATCACCCTAAAATAGAAGTGAGATTCAACACTGAACTCCTTGAAGCTAAAGGAGATATCCAGTTAAGAAGTGCTGTGTTCAAAAACAATGTAACTGGAGAAATATCTGAGTATAAAGCTAAAGATGGAAAATCTTTTGGAATATTTATCTTTGTAGGATATGAGCCTCAAAGCAAACTTTTCAAAAATCATATAGAGCTTGATCAATATGGATTTATTCCTACTGATGAAGATTTACAAACTAATGTAAAAGGTGTATATGCAGCTGGAGATATCAGACCTAAAAAGCTTAGACAACTTGTAACTGCTGTATCAGATGGTGCTGTTGCTGCTGTAAATATTGAAAAATATGTACATGATTTGAGAGAAAAACTTGGATTAGCAAAAGAGGAGAAAGAAAATGAAAATACTTCTCAAGCTCAAATTAAAGATGTAGAATTACTTGACAGCAGTCTGAAAGAACAGCTTGGAGATATTGTTTCAAGATTTGAAAACAATATTGAGCTTGTTGTTATAAAAGATTCTGCTGTGGAAAAATCTTCAATGATTGAAGCTATGGTGAAAGAAATATCTTCTGTTTCTGATAAATTGAAATTCAGCTCTTTTGAAAAAGGTGAAAATCCTGAACTTGAAAAGAAAATAAAAGCAGATAGATTCCCAACAATAGCTATTTTAGATAAAAATAGAGATTTCTCTGGAATAAAATTCTCATCTCTTCCAAGTGGACATGAACTGAACTCTTTTATTCTTGCTATGTATAATATAGCTGGACCAGGACAGAAAATATCTGATAATACTATGAAGAATATTCAGAATATCTCTTCCCCTGTAAATATAAAAATAGGTATATCACTCAGCTGTACTAAGTGCCCAGAAACTGTTCAGGCAGCACAGAAGATAGCTATAGAAAACAAGAATGTAAATGTTGAAGTTATTGATGTATTCACATTCCCAGACTTCAAAGAAAAATATGATATTATGAGTGTTCCAGCTATGATAATCAATGACAAAGATATCTTCTTTGGACAGAAAAATATAGATGAAGTAATTGAAGTATTAAAATAAATGATATTTAAAAAGAGCAATCTGAATAAGACTGCTCTTTTTAAATTTTATCTAACTAACCAACCACCATCTACTGCTAATATATGTCCATTTACATAATCTGAAGCTCTGCTTGCTAAAAATACTATTGCTCCCATTAGATCAGATGGTTCTGCCCATTTGTCTGCTGGTATTCTACTTAGTATTTCAGCATTTCTTTTTTCATCTGCTCTTATAGGTGCTGTATTTGCTGTTTTTATATACCCAGGAGCTATTGCATTTACCTGAATATTTTTACAAGCAAGTTCATTAGCAAAAGCCTTAGTCAAACCAGCAACTCCATGCTTACTTGCAGTATATGGAGGTACAAATTTTCCACCTTGAAATGAAAGCATTGAAGCTACATTTATTATTTTCCCACTTTCTTGAGCTGCCATTATTTTAGCTACATCCTGACTCATATAGTAAACTGCATTCAGATTAATGTTCATTACAGCTTCCCAGTCAGAATCTTTATATTCCAGCAAAGGAGCTCTTCTTATAGTTCCAGCATTATTTACTAAAACATCTATTTTCCCATAGACTCTTATACATTCCTCTACTGCTGCACTAACTTGGGCTCTATCTGTTAAATCTGCTTGAAAAAAATGAATTTTTCTCCCTTCAGTTTCCACAAGTTTTCTTGTTTCTTCCCATTCTTTATCATAAGTGGTAACAAAGAGATCTGCTCCTGCTTTAGCAAATGCTACAACATATGCCTGTCCAAGCCCTGTGTTTCCCCCTGTTACAATCACTACTTTTCCTTTCAATGAGAAAAAGTCCATTGAAAATTCACTTAACATTTTCTGCCTCCTAATAAAATATATATTCTGCCTTTATCTTATATCTTCCATTGCTACATGATCCATATCTGTAAATGTTTGATTTTCTCCTACCATTCCCCAGATAAATGTATAGCTTGCTGTTCCTACGCCACTATGAATTGACCAAGATGGTGATATTACTGCTTCTTCATTTTTCATTACAATGTGTCTTGTTTCTTTTGGTTCTCCCATTAAATGAAATATTCTTGTATCTTCCTTCATATCAAAATAAAAATATACTTCCATTCTTCTATCATGAGTATGAGTTGGCATACTATTCCATACTGACCCATCTTCCAGCATTGTCATTCCCATAACTAATTGGCAAGATTGACATACATCTGGGTGAATATATTGATTTATTGTTCTTTTATTTGAAGTTTCTATACTTCCTAGCTTTACTTTTCTAGCATCTTCTAAACTTATTTTTACTGTTGGATATTTATGGTGTGCAGGTGCTGAGTTTAGATAAAATTTTGCAGGATTTTCACAGTCTACAGATTTAAAGAATACTTCTTTAGTACCCATGCTTACATACATAGCATCTTTATTATTCAATGAAAATTCTTCTCCATCTAAAACAACTACTCCAGCTCCTCCTACATTGATAATTCCAAGTTCTCTTCTTTCTAAGAAAAAGTTAGAACCTAATTCCTTGCTTCCTTCCAGTTTTAATACATCTTCATGAGGACAAACTCCTCCTACTATAATTCTGTCTATATGAGAATATACTAATTTTATATTATCTGCTGCAAATAAATCTTCTATTAAGTATTCCTCCCTCAATCTCTCTGTATCATAATGTTTTGCATCTTTATTACTTGAAGCATAACGAATTTCCATTTCTCCTCCTAAAATTATATTGACCTAAATCTTATTATTTTATTAATCCAAACATTTGTGGTAATACCAATGAAAATCCTGGTATAAAAGTTACCAAAAATAATATAAGGATTGTTACTGTATAAAATGGCAGCAGCCATTTAAATACCTCTTCAATACTAACTCGCCCTACCTTGCATCCTGTAAATAAAATTGGTCCAACTGGTGGTGTTATTGTTCCTATACATAGATTAAATACCAACATTATTCCAAAATGAACAGGTGTCATTCCAAATTTTTCTACTATTGGTAAAAATATTGGAGTAAATATTAAAACTGCAGGTGTAGGATCCATAAATGTTCCTATTACCAGAAGTATTATATTCATAATTATTAATATTATTACTTTGCTGTCAGTTACCCCTAAAAGCAGTTCAGCTATCTTTTGAGGGATATTTGCAAAAGCCATTACCCATGACATTATAGATGATACTCCTATCATAAATATTACTATTGCTGTCATTTGAGCAGAACTTAAAAATATTTTAGGCAAATCACTAAGTTTCATTTCTCTATATATCAAAGAAAGAATCAATGAATATACAACAGCTATTGCTGAACCTTCTGTTGCTGTAAAAACCCCTTTTAAAATCCCACCTATTACAATTATTATTAATAATAAGCTTGGAACAGCATCTAATATTGTTTTTACTACTTGTTTTACATTTATATTTCCTTCTGATTTATATTTTAACTTTTTAGCCATAATTCCAGCAACTGCCATTACTCCCAATCCCCATAGTATTCCAGGGAGATACCCTGCTATAAATAGAGCTGAAATTGAAACGCTCCCTGCTACTGTTGAATATACAATCAATGTATTGCTTGGAGGAATTAGCATTCCTGTTGGAGCTGAAGATATATTTACTGCTGAACTAAATCTTTTATCATATCCTTCTTTTTCTTCTATTGGAGAAATTGTTCCCCCTACTGCTGCAGCTGCAGCTACTCCTGAACCACTTATAGCCCCAAAAAGCATATTTGCAACAACATTAGCCTGGGCCAGCGGCCCATAGAATCTTCTTCCAAAAAGTTTTGCACAATTAATAAGTCTTATTGCAATTCCACCAGTATTCATTATATTTCCAGCTAGAATAAAAAATGGAATTGCCAATAATGAAAAAGAATTAGTTCCTATAAATACTCTTTGAGCAGATGTTACCATTGCCCCATCAAATGGCAGTATAACCAGCATAGCTATTGTTGAAGAAAGTCCTATACTTATACTTATTGGAACTCCTATTGCTAAAAAGATAACTAGTGAAACAAATATAAATACTCCTATTTGCAAAGCTAAATCCATAATTTCTCCTTTTTTATTCTTCCTCTTTATTAAAAATTATTTTCTTAATATTATATATTACATAGAAGACTATAAAGATTCCACTAATTGGAATTGCAGAATAAATAATCCCTATTGGCATTTGCAATACTGCATCTACCTGTGCCATTTGCTTCAAAGAAGAAAAATAACCTCCATATATCATTACTCCCAAAACAAATATTGATATTATTATTTCTTGAATAACATCAATTATTCTTTTTATATTTTCAGGTGCCATATCTCTTATAAAAGAAATCTGCATATGCTCTCTTTTTCCAAAAACGTAAGCTGATCCATACATTACTAGCCAAACAAATAGATACTGAGATGTCTGTTCTGTAAAAACACTGGGTTTATTAAAAACATATCTAGTTATAACCTGCCATGTTACCAACAGTGTCATTATTCCCATTATCGCAATACAAAAAATTTCTATAATCTTATCAAGAACATTTTTTATTCTTTTCATCATTTTATCTCCTTACTTAAATAAGATTATTTTGCTAATTCTCTTACTTTAGCATATATCTCTTTAGTCAGTTCAGAAGAATTAGCCACTTCTTCCTGTAAAGGTTTTACCCTTTCTTGAAATGGTTTAATATCTACTTCAATAAATTTTGCTCCATTTTCTATTGCAATTTTTTTAGCTGCTTCTACATTTTCATTCCATACTTCAAATTCATTTTCAATAGTTTGTTTCATTAAATCATCAAATATTTTTCTATTTTCTGAAGACATTCCATTATATAATTTTTCATTAATAATAATTAAATCTGGAACCATCAAATGATTAGTATAAGAAAAATAAGGTGCTATTTCATAGTGTTTTAAATCTACATAAGTTACTTCATTATTTTCTCCACCTTCTATAACTCCCTGCTGAACTGCTGTATAAACTTCTCCCTGTCCCATAGGAGTTCCTATTCCTCCCATATAATCTATCATTTTCTTCATTGTATCTGACTGCATTACTCTAAATTTATATCCTTTTAAATCTTCTGGTTTCATCATTGGTTTATCTGTATAAAGACATCTAGCTCCTGCTGTAAATGCCCCTATTACCTCAAATCCGCTTGAAGAAACAGATTTAAATAATGGTTCTAATACATCTGATAAAAAAACTTTTTTTTGATGCTCTAAATTATCATATAAATATGGCAGCCCTATAACACTAAAATCTTTATTAAAACTTTCAACAACTGGATTCCCTACTACTGACATTTGAATAACTCCATTTTGCACCAGTTCAGCTGTTGCTCTTTGATCTCCCAATAAAGCATTTGGAGATATTTCTAATTTATAAGCTCCTTTTGTCTGTTCTTCCAATTGATTGCTGAATTTTGTTAATGCTTTATATTGAGGATGGTTTTCTGATTGATTAAAAGCAACTTTTAAAACTTGAGTTTTAACTTTTTCTTCAGCTGCAGTTTCTTTTTCCTTTGAACATCCAATAAACATCCCTATAAGCAGCAAACTTCCTGCAAATAATATTTTTTTCATTTGTGAGCCCCCTCTGAATTTATTTCTCAGTTTTGTTCTTATTTACGAACAAGTTCGTAAATAAGTATAAATAAAATATACATTAAGTTTTTTAATAAGTCAAGTATTATTTTTATTTTTTTTCATCATATTACGAATTTTAAGTTCTATAAAAACACAAAAATTCTATATGAGTTTTTAGACTTTAAATTTTAATAGCTTTTTCTTATTTTTTTTGTTAAGATATTAAATAGAATTATTTTTAAGAAAGAAGGAAAAGATGGAAACTTTATTACATAATCCTACAGAGAGGGTCACTAATATTTTAAAAATTATAGCTAAAAATTCTGACAAATTAAATTTTTCAAGCATTTCAAAATTAACTAATATGCCTAAAAGTACCTTATCTCCAATTTTAAAAACTTTAGTTGAACTTGAATTTCTAGTTTTAGATCCTATTTCTCAAACTTATTCTATTGGTTTAGCTACTTTTCAGATAGGACAAGCTTATTTAGAAAATGTAAATGGTCTTGAAATTATAAAATCCCATATGAGATCAATAGTTGCTCAATGTAATGAAACTTGTCAAATAGGAATAAATCATAATAATGAAGTTCTTTATTTAACAAAAGTTGAATGTTCCCTTCCTATAAAATTAATGTCCTCTATTGGAAGAAATCTTCCTTTATATTGTACAGGACTTGGAAGAGTACTTCTTTGTGAGTATTCAGAAGATGAGATAAGAAATTTATATTCCAATGGAATGAATCAATTTACAGAAAATACTGTCACAGATATAGAAGAACTGCTTGAAATTGTAAAAAAAGCTAAAATTAATAAATTTGCTGAAGAATTTGGAGAGGTTACTTCTGATGCATGCTGCATAGCTGTTCCTATAATGATAAATAATAAAATAAATGCTGCTATGGGTGTCAGTCTGCCAATTTTTAGAGCTAATCAAGAAGATATTTTAAAAATAAAAAATCTTTTAAAAGAACATTCATTATTAATTTCAAAAGAATTAGAAAATTTAAATATAAAAAGTATTATTTAATATAAAAAATAGAAATCTTTTATAGATTTCTACCAACTTTTACTTTAATAGAAAAAGCTGACATGAAAAACTTCAAGTCAGCTTTTTTAATGATAATAATCGAACTATTCTAAGCTTGGAACAGCTCTCTTTTTTATTTTAACTCAATATTTCATTTTCCTTCTCATCTTTGGCTTCATCTAAAGCTCTCTTCAGATTAAAAATGCTTTTTCTCTCTAAAGGATGAACTACATTTGGAGCTATTTCACATAATGGATCAAGAACAAAGCTTCTGTCACACATCCATGGGTGAGGTACGGCTAGATCATCATCTTCTATTATCTCTTTATCAAAAAGGAGTATATCAATATCAATAATTCTAGGTCCCCATTTTTTTATTCTCTTTCTTCCCATCTCTTCTTCTATTTCCAAAAGTTTTTCTAAAAGCTCATGAGGGGATAGAAGTGTTTTTACTTCAAGACAGGCATTGAGAAAATCATCCTGTTCCATTACTCCAAAAGGTTCTGTTTCAATGATAGTACTTATTTTTGTAACACTTGTATTTTTAAGTTCTTTTATCTTTTCTACAGCAGTAAGAAGATTTTGTTTCTTATCTCCCATATTTGAGCCAATAGAAAGATATACAGTATGTCTTTTTCTTGTTATTTCTACAGCTACATTTTCAAAATGCATCTGCAAAGGTGCCCAAGGTTTCTTCACTGTTACTTTTACTTCAGAAATCAAAGGATATTTACTTAATATCATCTCTGCTATATCTTCAGCACAAGTTTCAATTAAATCTATGCTTTTCCCAGTAAATATTTCTCCTATATCATTAGCTACAAGTCCATAATGAGTAGACTTTTTCAAATTACCAGTCTTCCCAGCTTCTCTTGTTGATGTTGTCATCTCTGCTGAAACAAGAAACTTCTGCCCCAGTTTCTTTTCTTCTGGAAATACTCCATGATATGCTATGAATTCAAGGTTGTTGATATATATTTTATCCATGACATTCTCCATAAAATTTTATTTTAGCAGTGAAAGAATTTCCATTCTTCTCACAGCATCATCTTCAAATACCCCTCTGTAAGAAGTGGTTATTATCTCACTGTTTACTCTCTTTTCTCCCCTCATAGTCATACACATATGCTTAGCTTTTATGACTATCATTACCCCTTGACAATTAAGAGTCTCATATATTGCATCAGCTATTTGAGCTCCTAATCTTTCTTGTATTTGAGGCCTTTTAGAAAGTATATCTATTACTTTTATTATATCACCAAATCCAACTATTTTTCCATTTGGAATATATGCAATATCTATTTTCCCAAATATAGGTAGAAAATGATGTTCACACATAGAATAGAAGTCTATATTTTTTTCTACTATGAGATCATTCTTTTCCACTTCAAATGTTCTTTTAAGCACATCTTCAGGATTTTGAAGCAATCCAGAAAAAAGCTCTCCATAACTTTGTGCCACTCTTTTTGGTGTATCTTCCAATCCTTCTCTTTTTGCATTTTCTCCTAAAGCATCTAGTATATCTCTAAAAGCATTTTCTATCTTATCTATATCTATTTTTTTCATTTTTCTCCTTTGAAATTATAGATCCAATTTCAAATCTCCATCTTTTATCCAATTTTTCTTTCTCATAAAATTAGCTATGAGAAGTGTAAGTACAGCTGGAAGAATAAAATGAAGCATTAGGATCCCTATATAAAGAGATGCTCCTCCTCTTCCTAACCCTTCCATAGTAGAAAGAGTACCAAATTGTCCTACTAACCCACTTGTTCCCATTCCTGCTGCTATTGGAATATTTTGATATTTCAATATTACAGTTGATACTGGTCCTAATATAGCTGAAGCCAATGTAGGAGGTATCCATATTTTCCAGTTTTTAACTATGTTCCCTATTTGCAGCATAGATGTTCCCAGTCCTTGAGCTACAAGACCTCCCCATCCATTTTCCTTAAAACTCATCACTGCAAATCCTACCATCTGTGCTGAACAACCTACTGTGGAAGCTCCTGCTGCCAATCCACTCAGCCCTACCATCATACATAGTGCTGCACTGCTAATAGGAAGTGTCAATGCTATCCCTACTACTACTGATACTATTATTCCCATATAGAATGGCTGAAGCTCTGTTGCATACATTATGAAAGCTCCAAATGCCTCCATAAATCTTGCTACTCCAGGACCTACATAATATACAACTAATGCTCCTGTAAGAATAGTAACTGCTGGAGTCACTATTATATCTATTTTTGTTTCTTTAGATACCATTTTTCCAAATTCTGCTCCAACTACTGCTCCTATGAAAGCTCCTACTGGTCCTCCATAAATAGCTCCTGCTGCTCCAGTTATTGTAGATGAAAACAATACAAGATGAGGTGCTTGAAGTCCATAGGCAACTGCTACTCCAATAGCTGGCCCTGTCATATCTCTTGCTATTTTCCAGATAACATCTGTAAGAAAAGTTATTCCCAATTTTCCACCTATTGTATTAAGTATCGTTCCTATTAGAAGTGTTGAAAAAAGTCCCAAAGCCATGTGGCTAAAAGCATCTATACAGTATCTTTTTACTGTTATCTCAATATTTTTCCTTTTAAAAAAATTTTTTAATGATTCCACTTTCTTCCCCTTTATATTCTTTATGAGAAGAGCCTGATTTCTCAGGCTCTTCAAGTATTTTATTATCTTTCTTCTATCTGATTAAGATCAGCCATTTTTATAAACAGATCAGCTAGGAATTTAAGTTGAGAAAGTCTGTTATTTTTAACATCCTCATCTTTATCCATTACCATTACTTCATTAAAGTATCTATTGATGATATCTTTTCCAGAAACTATAGCTTGAAGATATCTATTATAGTCTTTATTATTCAAAGCATCTATTACTTTTGAATTTAATTCCAATGAGAAATTATATAGTTCAGTTTCTATTGGCTCTTTAAACAAGTCTTGATTTATAATACCTTTTTCATGATCTTTAGAAATATTTCCAACTCTTTTCAATACTGGAAGAAGTGTTTTAAATACTTCTTCTTTAACAAAAGACTCTAAAGTTTTTATTTTTTCAAGAGCTTCTACAGCATTATCACTATCAGTATTAAGAACTGCTGTAACTATGTCTTTACTGTATTTCATTTCAGTAAATATATTCATTTCTCTTTGTTTAAAGAATTCTAGTACTTCTGCAAGTACAGTTTCTCTATCTCTTTTTAATACTCCACATCCTTGAAGAGCGTCTAGTGTTTTTTCAGTTAAAGCTTTTAAAGAAATATCCAATCCTGAATTAAGTATTACATTTACTATTCCAAGAGCCGCTCTTCTCAGAGCAAATGGGTCTTTAGATCCACTTGGTATAACTCCTACACCAAAACATCCCACTAATGTATCTATTCTGTCAGATATTCCTGCTACTATTCCTTCTAATTCTGTAGGAAGATTATCTCCTTGAAATCTTGGGTAATAGTGTTCTTTTATACCAAGAGAAACTTTTTCTCCCTCTCCAGATTTCAGTGCATAGTCTGCTCCCATAAATCCTTGAAGTTTAGTAAATTCCTTTTCTCCTATCATATTAGAAACAAGGTCAGCTTTAGCCAGTAATACAGTTCTTAAAATACTGTCTTTTCTGTCATTATATCCAAGAGTATCTATTAAATATTTAGCTATTTCAGTTGCTCTTTCTATTTTAGAATAGATAGTTCCAAGATCTTTTTGGAATACTACTGTTTTTAATTTTTCTACATTGTCAGCAAGAGGTGATTTTAAATCTTCCTGATAGAAGAATCTAGCATCAGCAAGTCTTGCAGATAATACTTTTTCATTTCCTTTTCTTACTTGTTCAGAAGTTTCTACACCATTTCTAACAACTACAAATTTAGGCAGAAGTTTTCCATTTGAATCAAGTATAGGGAAATATCTTTGATGTACTTCCATTGATATTATAAGTACTTCCTGTGGTACTTCCAAGAAATCTGAGTTAAAGCTTCCAACTATAGGACATGGATATTCTATTAGATTAGTTACTTCATCTAAAAGCTCATCTTCTATAAGTACTTGTTCTCCAGAGTTTGTGCAATTTTCATTGATAAGCTTTTTAATAAGAGCTTTTCTTTCTTCAATGTCTATTATTACATTATTTTCTCTTATTTTTTCAAAATATTCATCTATGGTATTTACTTCAAACTCTTTCCCAAAGAATCTATGTCCTCTAGATTTATTTCCACTTTCCATTCCTTCAATTTCAAATTTTACCACTTCGTTATCACAAAGTGCTAAGAACCATTGTACAGGTCTTGCAAATCTTAATTTTTTATCTGACCAAGTCATAGATTTTTGGAAGTTTAATTCTAATACAAGACTTTTTAATATTTCAGGAAGAAGCTCTTTAGTTTCTTTTCCTTTCATAAATTTTCTTGCAGCTATATATTCACCTTTTGGAGTGCTTACTATTTCAAGATCTTCTGCTTCTATTCCTTGTGATTTAGCAAATCCAAGCCCTGCTCTTGATATTTCTCCATTACTTCCATAAGCTACATTTTTAGCTGGTCCCATATTAACTATATTTAGATCTTCCTGTTGTTCCCCTAATTCGTGAACATCTAAAACCAATCTTCTAGGAGTTCCATAAGTTTTTATATCTTTAAAGCTAATTCTTCCATCTTTAAGTTTTGCTTCTAAATTATTTTTTAAATCTTTCAATGCCTGATTTAGAAACCTTGCAGGCAGTTCTTCCATTCCAATTTCAAATAGTAATCTCAATGTTCTTCCTCCTCTTCCATTTCAATCCACTCTAATAAAATAATTTTCTCAAAAATCAACTATTTTTTTAAAAGAGGGTAACCTAGATCCTTTCTATTTTGTACATAAACCTCAGCACATCTTCTTGCTAAGTTTCTAACTCTTAAGATGTAAGCCATTCTCTCAGTTGTAGATATAGCTCCTCTTGAATCTAAAACGTTGAATGTATGAGAGCATTTTAATACATAATCATAAGCTGGCAGAACCAATCCTGCATCTAAAATTTTAGCTGCTTCTTTTTCATATTCATCAAACCATTTGAAATGACTTTCTAAGTCTGCTAATTCAAATGAATATTTTGAGTTTTCATATTCAAACTGGAATCTCATATCTCCATATTTTACTCCAGGTGCCCATTCAAGATCGTATACATTTTCTTTATTTTGGATATAAAGAGCAAGTCTTTCTAATCCATAAGTTATTTCTACAGGTATAGGATCTAATTCTAATCCTCCTACTTGTTGGAAATATGTAAACTGAGTAACTTCCATACCATCAAGCCATACTTCCCAACCAAGTCCCCAAGCTCCAAGAGTTGGTGATTCCCAGTCATCTTCAACAAAACGAATATCATGTTTTTCAGGGTCAATTCCCAATACTCTTAAACTTTCAAGATAAAGTTCCTGAATATTTAATGGAGATGGCTTCATTATAACCTGAAATTGATGATGTTGATAAACTCTGTTAGGGTTTTCTCCATATCTTCCATCTTTTGGTCTTCTTGATGGCTCTACATAAGCAACATTCCATGGTTCAGGTCCTAAAGACATTAAGAATGTGTTAGGGTTAAATGTTCCTGCACCTTTTTCGATGTCATAAGGATTTCCTAATACGCATCCTTTAGAACTCCAGTATTTTTGAAGAGCAAAAATTATCTCTTGAAATGTCATTTTTAATCCTCCTCTATTTTTTCTTCTTTTTTTCTGCAAAAAAGTAATCTAGAAGTATCAATACAACTCCTATATTTATCCATACATCAGCTAGATTGAAAACAAAAGACCAAATACCTCTAAAGTCTATCATATCAATGACAAATCCTCTCCATATTCTATCTATCATATTTCCTATTGCTCCAGCCAAAACAAAAGTAAATCCTAATTTTTCTAATAAAGACATTTTATTTCTGCCCTTATACAAATAATATGCAATAGCTACAATTGCTATAACTGTAGCTATGCTTATTATATCAAGCTTCCCTTGAAACATTCCAAAGGCTATCCCTCTATTTTTCACATATGTAAAGTGGAAAAAATCAGTCAGTACACCAATAGTATCTCCCTCAAAAAAGTTCTTATCCACAATGTATTTAGATATTTGGTCTAATAGAACCAGTATAAAGACTAAAATTATATAGATCATATTTTCTCCTAGCTATTCTTTAGTACGCTTGCACATCTTGGACAAAGAGTTGGATGTTCAGGGTCTTTTCCAAGTTCAGTAGAATATTTCCAGCATCTTTCACACTTTTCTCCATCAGCATGAAGTACTTTGATGTAAAGATCTTGAGCCTCTTCTCCTCTTACAAAAGTATCATCTACATTTTCTGCAATTTCTACTTCTGAAACGATAAGAGCAAGTTCAAGTTTCTCTCTATTTTCAACTAAGAACTTTTGTACTTCTGCATCTGTTGAATGAAGTATCACTTTAGCATCCAGTGAATTTCCAATTATTCTATTTTCTCCTTGTCTTGCTTTTTCAAGTATTTTATTAGCTTCTTTTCTTACTTTAATTATCTCTACCCATTTATTTTCTATCTCTGGATTTAGATATTGATCATTTTCTTCATACCAGTCTGTCAATAAAACTGATTCACTGTCTTTCAATACTTCTGGTAAAGTTTCCCATATTTCTTCTGAAGTGAATGAAAGTATAGGAGTTATCATCTTAGTAAGAGTAACTAAAATTTCTGTCATAACAGTTTGAGCTGCTCTTCTCTCTATTGAATTAGTTCCTTCAGTGTATAATCTATCTTTTATTATGTCAAGATAAAATGCAGACATATCTATTCCAGCAAAATAATGAATCTCTTGAAAAAGATTGTAAAATTCATATCTATCATAATTTTCAGTAACTTTTCTTTTTAATATCTCTAACTTATTTAATGCCCATTTGTCTATTTCCATTAGTTGCTCATATGGAACTTTATCTGTATTAGGATCAAAGTCATTGCTGTTTCCTAATATATATCTTGCTGTATTTCTTACTCTTCTGTAAGCTTCAGCCATTTGTTTTAAGATATTGTCAGATATTTTTACATCTTCTCTGTAATCTACTGAAGCACACCATAATCTAAGTATATCTGCTCCATATAGTTTTATTACATCAGATGGAACTACTGTATTTCCAACTGATTTAGACATTTTCTTACCTTCTCCATCATTTACAAATCCGTGAGTCAGTATCTTTTTGAATGGAGCATCATGTGTAGAACCTATAGAAGTCAGAAGTGATGTCTGGAACCATCCTCTGTGCTGGTCTGATCCTTCTAAATACATATCTGCTGGTCTATGTAAAAGATCTCCTCTTGTTTCAAGCACTGCTCTATGAGATACTCCTGAGTCAAACCAAACGTCCATAATATTTGTTTCTTTTCTAAGTTCTAAACCTTTAAGTTCATATTTTTCCATCAGTTCTTCACCAATAAGTTCTTCAGCTGTATATTTAAGCCAAGCTGCTGTTCCCTCTTTTTTAACTATTTCAACTACTCTTGCAAGTATTTCTTTATTGAATATCTCTTTTCCATTTGCTTCATTAAAGAATACTGGAATTGGCACTCCCCATACTCTTTGTCTTGAGATACACCAGTCAGGTCTTGTTTCAAGCATAGAACCAATTCTGTTTCTTCCCCATGCTGGTATGAATTCTACATCATCTAAGGCTTTTAAAGCTCTCTCTCTTATATCTGATCCTTCTACATTTACGAACCATTGCTCAGTAGCTCTGAATATAACAGGAGTTTTTGATCTCCAGTCATGTGGATAAGAGTGTTCTATCATTTTTAATTTCATTAAATGCCCTGATTTTTCTAAGTGAGCACAAATTGCTTTATTAGCTTGTGCATAGAATAATCCAGCAAACTCTCCTGCTTCCTCTGTTAGTACTCCTTTATTATTGATTGGAGAAATAACTGGAAGTCCATATCTAGTTCCTACTACATAGTCATCTTGTCCATGCCCAGGGGCTGTATGAACACAACCTGTTCCTGCATCAGCAGTTACATGAGTACCAAGTATAATCATTCCTGTTCTATCAAGGAATGGATGCTGATATGTAGTTCTTTCTAAATCTTTTCCTTGGAATTCTTTTATTAATTCAAACTGCTCAAGATCCATTTCAGTAAATGCTTTTTCTGCAAGATCTTTTCCTAATATCAGATTTCCTTTTTCAGTTTTATATACACCATACTCAAAATCTGGATTTAAACTTATAGCAACATTTGCAGGCAAAGTCCAAGGAGTAGTTGTCCATATTACTACCCATGCTTCTTCAGTAAGTCCTAATCTTTCTAAAAGATCAGCGTTAGCCTTCATTCTTACATATATTGAAGGTGATGATACATTTTTATATTCTATCTCTGCTTCTGCAAGAGCTGTTTCTGTTACTGGTGACCAGTATATAGGTTTCAACCCTTTGAATATATATCCATTTTCATAAAGCTCTCCAAATACTTCTAATTGTTTTGCTTCATATTCAGGATTTAATGTAAGATATGGATTTTCCCAATCTCCTAATATTCCTAATCTAACAAATCCTTCTTTTTGGATTCCAACCCATTTTTTAGCATATTCAGCACATAATTCTCTGATTTCTACTGCTGACATCTCTTTTGCTTTTGAACCCAATTTCTCTGTAACTTTTAATTCAATAGGAAGTCCATGTGTATCCCATCCAGGTACATATGGTACTTTGTACCCTCTCAATCTTTTATATTTCAAGATTATATCTTTAAGAATTTTATTCAAAGCATGCCCTATGTGAATTTCACCATTTGCATATGGCGGTCCATCATGCAGAATGAAAGTTTGAGTGCCTTTCTTCAAGCCTTTTGAATAAATATCCTTTTCCTGCCACATTTTTATAAATTTTGGTTCCTTGTTCGGAAGATTAGCTTTCATTTGAAAGCTCGTCTTCGGAAGGTTCAATGTAGCACCATAATCTTTTTCGCTCATTGTTAAATCTCCTCCTTATATACATTTAAAGTTATTTTTACATCTGTTCCCTCATCTATCTTAGATGAGAATTTGATTACTCCATGATGATCTTTTATAATTCTCTGTACTATTGCAAGCCCTAATCCTGGAGTATTTTCATTAAAACTTATAAATGGATCAAATACATTAGAAAGCTGTTCTTCAGTCATACCTATTCCATTATCTATTATATTTATCCTTATTTTATCTATATTTTTATCTTTTGTTACAATTAAATTAATTTTTTTACTACTTGTATTTTTATTTATAACAGCTTGCTTAGCATTTTTTATTAACTCATGGAAAACCTTTTCAAGCTGCTTTTTATCTCCCATTATCTTTCCATTATAGTTAATAAACATAGAAAGAGTTATATTATTTGCCTCTAAATCAGGCTGCATTTTTTCTGTAACATCATATAAAAATTTCTCAAATTCTATTACTTCCATATTATTTTCATAACTCTTAGAATATTCTTTCAATATAGCATTTTCATGTTTTATTTTAATCACTTCTTCTCTAATAGAATTTATTCCATTTCTAAGACAACTATTATTATAGTCGCATTCTGCCATTCTTTCAACAATAGAAATTACTTTTTTCAAAGAATCTTCTCTTCTGCCAAAAAATCTATCTGCAAGTTTTCCAATAGTAGCAGTTCTTTCATAGTCTATTTTTTCTTCTTCCAGCATTTTATTTCCAATTCTAATAGAAGTATTTATACATAACAATGTCATAAGTTCTGCTTCTTCCTGAGAAATTACATTATCTTTTCCAAAATAATCTACAAGAATACATCCATAATTTCTAGATTCACTGTATATAGGAAATATCAGGAAATTATTAATTCCCAAACTTTTAAACAAGTCATTTCCAAGATTATATTTATATCCTTTATCATTATGATAAATAATTCTTTTCTCTTTCAAAGCTTTTCCTAAAAGATTGTCATCTTTAAATGGAATCTTAATAAGAGCAACTAATTTAGTTAAAGTGCTTATTTGGAATTCAAATCCATCACTTTCCTCTTTTTCAGTTTTCATCATATTAGTTTTTACTACATTATTTACATGAGAACATTCTCCCACAAGAGTATCTATCTCTCTGCTATATCTGAAATACATAGCTCTGCTGTAACCTAGTCCCATTTCAGAAGTAAATGCTGCCTGCAGACTTCGTACAGTTAGAGTTATGTCATCTTCTATCTGCAATCCCATAAGTATTTTTTCAATAGCATCAATTCTATTAAGATTTTCCTGCAGTTTTATATTTTTTTCCTTCATCATTTTTTCATTATTTCTAATGCTTTCAGCCATCTGTTCAAAAGATTTAGAAAGTGTTCTTATTTCTTCAACATCTTCATTTTTCAATGTAAAATCATAATTTCCTTTGCTTATCCCTTCAGCAGCATCTATAATTTCATTAAGAGGAGACAAAAGTTCATAGAATATACGTGCACAAATAGTTGTACTTGTAACTATAAGTCCTACTACTATCAGTAATATTGAAAAAGAAACTTTAACTTTTGTTTTAAGTATACTTTCTCCTGAGAGAGCTATTCCTATATTTCCTATATATTGTTTATTATAATTATGGATATTATACATTGATAGATAATATGAATTATTATTTATAGTTTTTCTTCCATAAAAATAGTCATACTCTAAATTTAGCTTTTTCTTAAAAAATCTTTCACCTTTTTTCAGATCCATATCCCCTAATTGATATGTATTATCAACTACAAGAAATATTTTATCTTCATCAGTCAAACCTACAAAATTTCTAAGTTCATTTAAAACATTATCATTTATAGGCATAGTCATTACTATAAACTTTTTCTTATCATTATTATTTCTTTCAGAAGAAAAAGGTAAAAGTATTCTTGCATATATATCCTTCCCAACTTTTGAAAAATAATAATTACTCATTTCGCTTTCACTTCTTGAAAGATTCCTTTCAAGTATATGTCTGCTTCTTTCATCTATTCTGAAGTAATCTTTTCCATTTCCTGATTCTCCCAATGTAGTTCCATCAGCAGAAACTATTGTAATTAAACTTTCAGAATACATCTTGAGATTTTTCTTTGTAAGCTGATTTCTTATGAGTTTAGCTACTGTATTATATGTAAGTGTGTTATTCAGATTTTTTCCTGCAAGTACATTTATATTTCTGGATACTTGAAAAAGATCATCTTTTGCATTTATAATAGCAGCATTATACCCTCTACTCAAAAGAATTATTTTATCTCTTCCTGAATCCACTATTTTTTTTTCAAGACTTTCAAAAGAAATGAAAATCAGAAAAAGAGCAATAGTAACAGAAGTTATCATTATTGCTATATCATTATAAAATATTATTTTAATAAGAAGAGAATTCTTTTTTATTCTCATCAATTAAATCTCCTTTTTAGTTAATGCAACTCTTTCCCTTTCTTTATCTATATCTTTAATCCTTACTTTTATAATTTGTCCCACTGAAAGAACTTTGCTTGGATCATCTATGAATTTATTAGATATTTCAGAAATATGAAGCAGTGCATCATTCTTTAGCCCAATATCCACAAAAGCCCCGAATTTAACAACGTTTCTTACTGTTCCTTCTATTTCCATTCCTACTTGTAAATTTTCTATTTTAAGTATATCTGATTTTAATAAAGGTTTTTCAAAACTATCTCTAGGATCTCTCCTATCTCTAATAAGAGATTGGTATATATCCTTTACAGTTTCTACTCCATATTCTTTTTCTTTTGCAAATGAAGTATAGTCAAAAGATTTAAGCTTTTCTCTTGCACCATTTAAATCTTCTCTATAGTTTTCCAATGTAAATCCTACTTTTTCCAATATTTCTTTTGCTATATGATATGATTCTGGGTGAATTATTGTATTATCAAGGACATTTTCCCCATCAGGTATAACAAGGAATCCAGCCATTTGCTCATAAGCTTTTGCTCCTACTCCCTTTACCTTTAGAAGTTGTTTTCTATTTCCAAAGTTTCCATTCTCTTTTCTGTAATCAACAATATTTTTTGCTATATTCTTTTTTATTCCTGATATATGAGATAACAACGCCCAAGAAGCAGTATTAAGATTAGCTCCTACATTATTTACCACATAAGTTATTACAGAATCAAGTGATTCATCAAGACGTCCTTGATTAACATCATGCTGATACATTCCTACACCTATTGATTTAGGATCTATTTTTACAAGTTCAGCAAGTGGATCCTGTACTCTTCTACCAATTGAAATAGCCCCTCTTACTGTAACATCTAAATCAGGAAATTCTTCTGCTGCTATTTTAGATGCAGAATATATTGAGGCTCCTGCTTCATTTGCTATAAGGTACTTTGCAGAAAGATGGTTTTTCTTTATTACATCAGCAACAAAACTTTCTGTTTCTCTTGAAGCAGTTCCATTTCCTATAACAATTATATCTATTTCATATTTTTTTACATAATCTACTATTCTTTTTTCAGCATCAGCTAACTGTTTTGGAGAGTGCATTTCTTCAACAAGGAAGAAAACATCTTTTTCTCTGTAAAAACCATTTTTATCTATTACTGCCACTTTACACCCTGTTCTATATCCTGGATCAAGAGCCAGTACGCTTTTCTCTTTCAGAGGTGCCTGCATTAAAAGATTTTTAAGATTTTCTTTAAATACAGCTATTGCTTCAAGTTCAGCTTTGTCAGTAAGTATATTTCTTACTTCTCTTTCTATTGATGGAAGAATAAGTCTGTCTAAAGAATCTCCTATTATTTTAAGATAAGTTTCCTTTAGATTCTTATTAAGAAAATCTCTAAGAATAAGAGTTTCTACTCTGCTTCTGCTCATTTCATCAAGAGTTACAGAAACTGAAAGAATATCTTCCTTTTCTCCTCTATTTACAGCAAGGATTCTATGTGGAGGCATTTTTGATACAGGTTCTCTGTATTCATAATAATCTCCATATACTTTTTTTACATCTAGCTCTTTAGCTTTTTTTGTTTCTTTTGTAACTAAAATTCCAGATTTAAGCATTATCTCTCTGATCTGCTCTCTATATACTGGAGTTTCAGATATATTTTGAGCAATTATAAGCATAGCCCCTTCTACAGCATCCTCTGCTGCTGGAACTTCTTCTGTTATAAATTCATGAGCTTTTTCCATTACTTTTTCCATAGATGGAAGCTTCATCATTTCATCAGCAAGAGGTTCTAATCCTCTTTCTTTAGCTATATCTGCTTTAGTTTTTCTTTTCTTTCTATAAGGGAAGTATATATCTTCTACTTCTTGAAGTTTTTCAGCAGCTTCAATACTTTTTTGTATCTCTTCAGTAAGTTTTCCCTGCTCTTCAATTAATCTGATTACCTCTTCTTTTCTTTTTTCTAGATTTCTAAGATAAGTTACAGTTTCAAGTATTTTTCCTATTTCTATCTCATCTAAATTTTCAGTCACTTCTTTTCTATATCTTGAAATGAAGGGTACTGTTGCTCCTTCATCTAAAAGCTGCATTGTATTAGTAACTTGAGATATTTTTAGACCTAAGTTTTTGGCTACTACATTATATATTTTTTCCATATTTCCCCTTCTTAAAATTATTATAAATTTTCACACGAATTTCTCTATATTATACCAAATCTTTTAATTATTGTCTAACTAAAGATTAGAAAAAGAGGCTCTACACCTTGGTATAAAGCCTCCCTTTATAATATTTTTAGACTATTTTCTTTTAGTTTCTTCGAATTTTGTCCATACTCCAGCCTTAACTAAAATTGATTTTACAGTTCTAGTAGGTTGTGCTCCATTGCTTAGGAATTTAATGATTTCCTCTTCTTTTAATACTACTCTAGAATCTTCTAATGGGAAATAGTTTCCTAAGTAAGCGATAGCCTGCCCATCTCTTTTTGATAAAGCTTCCATAGCTACGATTCTATAAGAAGGTCTTTTTTTGTCTCCTAATCTTGTAAGTCTTAATTTTAACATTGTTTCACATCTCCTTTTATTTCTTTGAATTTTATTTATTTTTTAAAAAGGGAATTTTCCTCCCTTTCCACCTTTCATTCCAGGGAACTGTGGCATTTTTCCACCACTAAACATCTTCATCATGCCTTTCATCTGCTCAAACTGTTTTAAGAGTCTGTTGATATCAGCAACTTCTGTACCACTTCCTAAAGCTATTCTTTTCTTTCTGTTTGCTTTAAGTATATCAGGTTTCTTTCTTTCCTCTTTAGTCATTGATTGAATTATCGCTTCTACTTTTTTCATTTCTTTTTCAGCAGGAGCTAAATCTCCAATCTGTCCCATTCCTGGTATCATTTTCAAGATACTTCCAAGAGAACCTAATTTTTTTATATTTTGAAGCTGTTTCAAGAAGTCATTTAAGTCAAACTTCTGTGTTCTTATCTTCTCTTCCAGCGACTTTGCATCTTCTTCATCTATAGCACTTTGTGCCTTTTCAACTAATGATACTACATCTCCCATTCCTAAGATTCTTGATACAAGTCTTTCTGGATGGAAAAGTTCTATATCGTCTATTCTTTCTCCAACTCCTACAAATTTAATAGGCTTACCTACAACAGATTTTATAGAAAGGGCTGCTCCTCCTCTTGTATCTCCATCTAGTTTTGTAAGTACTATTCCATCTATACTAAGTACATTGTTGAAAGATTCTGCCAGATTAACAGCATCCTGTCCTATCATAGCATCTACTACCAATAATATTTCCTGAGGTCTTACAGCTTTCTTTATATTTCTAAGTTCATCCATAAGTTTTTCATCTATATGAAGTCTTCCAGCTGTATCTATTATCATGTATGTTGAGTTCAATTCTTTTGCCCTAGCCAGTCCATGTTCACAGATAGCTACTGCATCTTTATTGTCCTCTTCTGCATATACAGGAACATCTATCTGTTCTCCTAATACCTGAAGCTGTTTTATAGCTGCTGGTCTGTATACATCAGCCCCTACCATCAAAACAGATTCACCCTGTTTCTTCAAATAGTTAGCTAATTTTGCTGCAAAAGTAGTTTTTCCTGCCCCTTGTAATCCAGAAAGCATCAATACAGTGGGATTTCTTACTCCCTTAGTAAGTCTTGAATTTGTTCCTCCAAGAAGTTCAACAAGCTCATCATTAACAACTTTGATAAACTGCTGACCTGGATTTATACCTTTCAATACATCTGTTCCCACAGATTTTTCAAGTATCTTATTTGTAAAATCCTTTACAACTTTGTAATTGACGTCAGCTTCCAGTAATGACATTCTTACTTCTTTCAAAGCTTCTTTTATATTACTTTCACTTAGTTTTCCATGACCTCTTACTTTTTTAAAAATTTCCTGAAATCTAGAACCTAAATTATCTAACATATCCACCTCTACCTAAAATAGCTTTTCAATTATATCGTTCAATTTTTCTTTTTTGAAATCTTTTTTTAGTTCCAAAAGTTCTTGATAAACCTGTTTTTCTCTTTCATGAAAACCTAGTTTTTCTTCATAATCTTTCAATAATTTGATCCCTCTTTTGATATTATCATAAACAGCCTGTCTGCTCACATCATTATTTTTAGCAATCTCAGACAGCGAAAGATCATCTTCAAAATGATTTATAAGATATTCTCTCTGTTTGTCACTAAGAAGATTTTTATAATAATCTAAAAGAGTTGAAACTTCTAAAAACTCATCTAACTCCATCATATCACCAATGTATTATATAAAATTTTATAATTTATGTCAAGTGTTTTTTCTTTACATTATTATTTTTTGTAAGTTATAGAAAAGAGGTTGATTAAAGTTCTAAAATTCTCTTCTGAATCAACCTCTTCTATAGATATAATATTAAATTTCTCTTATATGAATATTTTGTGTTCTGTCTGGTCCTACTGATACAACACTTACAGGACATCCCAAGAACTCTTCCATTCTCTTAATATATTTCTTACAATTTTCTGGAAGCTCATCATAATTTTTCATTTGAGTAATATCTTCTTTCCATCCTGGTAATTCTTCATATACAGGAATTGCTCTGCTCAATATTTCTGTAGATGCTGGAACAGATGTATATCTTTTACCATCTATATCATATGCTACACATATTTTTACAGTATCAAGTCCGCTAAGAACATCTATCTTAGTAATAACTATATCTGTAAGTCCATTGATATCTACAGCATATTTTCCTACTACAAGGTCTAACCATCCACATCTTCTAGGTCTTCCAGTAGTTGCTCCATATTCAAATCCAGTCTTTCTTAACTGTTCTCCAAGTTCATCTGTAAGCTCAGTTACAAATGGTCCTTCTCCAACTCTTGTTGTATATGCTTTCATTACCCCTATACCTTTAGTTATTTTTCTAGGAGATACTCCTGCTCCTGTAGTTACTCCTCCAGTAGTAGGTGAAGATGATGTAACATATGGGTATGTTCCATAGTTAATATCAAGCATCATAGCTTGTGCTCCTTCAAAAAGAACTAATTTATCATCATCTAAAGCTTTATTTATTTCAGGAATAGAATCTATTATTCTATGTTTAAGTCTATCCGCATACCCTCTATATTCTTCAAGAATAGCATCAAATGACAAAGGCTCTGCTCCATATATTTTAGTAAATACTAAATTTTTAGCTTCAAGACCTCTTTTTAATTTATCTGCAAAAATATTCATATCTAAAAGATCTACTGCTCTTATTCCTACTCTGTTGATTTTATCAGCATAGCAAGGTCCAATCCCTCTTTTAGTAGTTCCTATTTTATGCTCTCCACTGTTTTCTTCACACAGTTCATCCATTCTTACATGATAAGGCATTATTATATGAGCTCTGTCACTAATAAATAGGTGATCTACCTTTGCTCCTTTAGCTTCAAGTGTATCCAATTCTTGTAATAAAACTTTAGGGTCAATAACAACTCCTGGTCCTATTATACATTTTCCATTTCCATGAAGCATTCCAGATGGTAATAAATGTAATACAAATTTTTCTCCATTTACTACTACTGTATGTCCTGCATTATTTCCACCTTGAAATCTAACTACATAATCAGCTTTGTTTGCCAAAACGTCTATTATTTTTCCTTTTCCTTCATCTCCCCATTGGGTACCAACTACTACATATCCTGCCATATAGACCTCCTATTACGGTTATTTTGTTTTTTCTATCTCAATATAATTGATGTTTTTGTTATGCTTGCATAAAAACAGCTGTTCAAATTCAGTTTTAATATTATCTGCCGCTTTTTCACTATTATGAAGATCTGGTGTATGATATATTACTTCATATCCATCTATTATATTTACAAGATCAATGACATCTTGATAATATTTATCATGGTCAGTCTTAAAGAAAAATTTCCCACCTTTTTTTAACACTACATCAAGTATTTTAAAGAAACTTTCCTGTACTACTCTATTCTTTTCATTTTCTTCCCATGGATCAGGAAAATTTACATATACTCCTTCTATTTCATTTTCAGCAATAAGAGAAAGTACCTCTTCTCCTCTTCTTCTCAAAAATAAAACATTTTTAGAGTTATCTCTTTTTACTTTAGTTGCAGAAAGTACAAGCCTCTTGAATCTAAGTTCAAGCCCTATATGGTTTCTTTCTGGATATCTCATTGCCATACCTTGAGCAAAGTTTCCACTTCCAGAACCTATCTCAAGATAAACAGGATTATCATTTTTAAAAAACTCTTTCCATCTTCCCTTGTATGAATCCATGATTTCTTTATCAAAAATAATATACTCTGGATAGTCAAGAAGTCTTAATATATATGGATTATAATTTTTTCTTGGATTTTTGAAAAAATGTTTCCATAAATCATCTTTTATGCTATCGTTTACCATTAATCCTCCACTTCTAAAAGTTTATCTATTTTTTTTAAAATTTTATCAGCTGTTCTGCTGTTTTCTTTAAAAAAAGCCTCTATATTTTTTTTATACATATCAGTATTTTTTTCTATTTTATTTATAGCTTCCAAAAACTCATCTATATTTTCCACTTTATAACCTATGTTTTTCTTTAATATTTCTTTTGAAATATCCTTTACATTTTGCAGGTATGGTCCAAATATTGGTGTCTTTTCATAGAAAAGCGGCTCTAAAAGACTATGTCCTCCTATATCTACAAGCGTTCCTCCAACAAATGCTATATCAGCAATTGAGTATAACTTTCTCAATACTCCAATTTTATCCACAAGTATTATATCAGTTTTTTCAAAATTGTCACTATCTATTTTGCTATATTTCTTGTATGTCAATCCCTCTTTTTTTATCAATTCCTCTATTACAGGGACTCTTTCAATATGTCTTGGCACTAGTATAAGTATTGTGTTTGTAAGTTTCTTGAACACTTCAAGAATGACTTCATTCTCTCCAGTTCTTGTACTTCCTGCAGTAAAAACTTTTCTTCCAGATACCCCTAAAAAGTTTTTCAATTCATCTTTAGTCTTTTTATCAAACCTTTCAAGGTCTATATCAAATTTCAGATTTCCAAGAGTTTCTACTTTATTTGCAACTGCTCCTATCTTAATTATTCTTTCACTATCAAGTTTTGACTGCATATAGAATCCATCTACATTTTCAAAAAGTCCTCTAAGATAAAAACTTAATTTTTCATATCTTCCAAAACTTCTATCTGATATTCTTCCATTAACTACTATTACTTTCCCTTTTTTATGACATTCATTGATAAGATTTGGCCATATTTCAGTTTCAATAAGAATAAGTATTCTCATTTTTATTCTTTCAAGTATATTTTTTATGATTTTTTTATCATCTAAAGGAAAATATAGTATATCTACTCTTTCACTGTTTTTATATTTCTCTTTTGCTGTTCCCATCCCAGTATCTGTCATTACTGTAAGAAATATTCTTTCTTTTCTTTCAGATAGTATTTTTTTTACTAATGCTTCTGAAAGATTCACTTCTCCTACTGAAGAACAATGCACCCAAATATATTCCTCTTTTTTTAATATATCTATATTCTGATTTATTCTCTTATGAAAAAATTCTTTTTTTTCTTTATTTACAAGCATATACACATATAAAAACGGCATAATTAAAGCTCTTAAAATATTGTACAACATTTAATTTACCTTCTTGTCTATGCATTCAGATATAGCTTGAACTACTTCATCTATTGTCATTACACTGCTGTCTATTTCCACAGCATCATCTGCTTTCATAAGAGGGCTTTCTTTTCTTGTAGAATCTATATGATCTCTTTCTTTTATAGAAGTTATCACAGATTCAAAATCAGCTTCTATCCCTTTTTCTTTATATTCATTAAGTCTTCTTCTTGCTCTCTCTTCTGGTGAAGCAACTAAAAATATCTTCACTTGTGCATTTGGGAAAACCACAGTTCCAATATCTCTTCCATCTAAAATAGTTTTCTTTCCTTTGCTTATTTCTCTTTGCAATTCTACCAGTTTTACTCTTACAGCTTTTATTGCTGCCACTGGAGAAACTATTCCACTCACTTCAGGAGTTCTTATTTCTTCTGACACATCTTTTCCATTAAGAAAAAATTTATTTCCTACAATATCCAGTTTTGTATTTTCCAGCATTGCCTCTACACTTTTTTCATCTTCAAGATTTACACCGTTTTCCAAAGCATAAAGAGCAATCATTCTGTACATTGCTCCTGTATCTAAATATGTAAGTCCATATTTAGCTGCAACTATTTTAGCTATTGTACTTTTCCCGCTTCCTGCTGGTCCATCTACTGTTACTATGAATTCTTCCATTTTTCCCCCTGATTATTAATTAGCTTTTATAAGCATTGCTCTCCATTCTTTATCAGCTTTTATTTCCAATACCTTAAATCCTAATGCCTCTACTTCTTTTTTCAAAATTTCGCATTTATCTTCAATAATACCAGAAAAAATTATTAATCCATCTTTTTTTACTACTTTAGATATATCATTCAGCAGAATTAAAAGTACATCTGCCAATATATTAGCTACTACTACATCAAATTTTTTATCTTCAACTACAGATATGAGATCACCTTTAAATACTTTAGCTTTATTTTCATCTATTTTATTAAGTTCAAGATTTTCTTTTGCTGATTCTACAGCTAGTTCATCAATATCTGTTCCATATATCTCAGAAGCCCCAAGTCTGTCAGCTGCTATCATCAATATCCCTGACCCTGTTCCTACATCTATAACACTGTCCCCCTCTTTAATGTTTTCTTCCATTAATTTAAGACAAAGAGATGTTGTAGGGTGTGATCCTGTTCCAAAGGCTCTTCCTGGATCAAGTTCTATTATAAGTTCATCACTTTCTGGTTCATACTCTCTCCAAGTAGGTTTAACTACAAACTTTTCACTCACTTTTTCAGGAAAAAGATATTTCTTCCAGCTGTTTTGATAATCTTCCTCATCATATTCATAAAAATCAACAGTATATATTATATCATCTCTTTCTGAAAATTGCTCTTGAAATCTTTCTAATATAGCAATTTTTCTTTTTTCAGAATATGGATTCAATGGAAAATAAGCTGATATAGCATGATCCACCATTAAAAAATCTTTTTCATTTTTATAAAAGTCTAATGGATTTTTATGAGAAAGAGGTTCCTCTATCTTTAATCCTGTAACTCCAAAATCATAAAATATATCTGATATTTCTTTTGTAGCTTTTTCTATATTGTCACTTTCATAAATTACTTTTATTTCTACTACTTTCATTCTCATCTCCATTAACTAAAACTTATTTCAGTAAGTGATTTATTTATTCTCTCTATACTTTTACATTCTCCTGTTTCCATATCTATCTCTACTTCTATTCCATTTAATCTTTCGTTTCCTTCAGCTATTTCAAATCTCTGAGGAAGTGCATTTAAAAACTTTGGAAGTATTGACTCAACAGACATTCCTATAACTCCATTATCTGAACCAGTCATACCTACATCAGTTATGTATCCTGTTCCTTCTGGAAGTATCTTATTATCTGCTGTCTGAATATGTGTATGTGTTCCATATATTACTGAAGCATATCCATCTACATGCCATCCCATAGCTATTTTTTCTGATGTAGCTTCAGCATGAAAATCTATTATGATAATTTTTGTTTCTTTTTTTATCTCTTCTATCAGTTCTTTTGCTTTTTTAAATGGACAGTCAATAGGCGGCATAAAAACTCTTCCTTGAAGAGATATAATCCCAACTTTATTTCCATTTCTATCCTTTACTATAGTGTGTCCTACTCCTGGTACTCCATCTGGGTAATTTGCTGGTCTTAATACCTTATCTGTTTTATCAAGGTAATCATAGAATTCTTTTTTATCCCAGATATGATTTCCTCCAGTTATAACATCACAACCCCAGCCAAATAATTGATCTGCCAGTTTACCTGTTATTCCAAATCCTGCTGCTGAGTTTTCTCCATTTACTATAACTAAATCATAATCTTTTTTCTTTCTTTCTAAATATGTTTTTAATGTTTCTCTTCCTGGATTTCCTACTATATCTCCAACTATTAAAACTTTCATTTTCGTCCTTCTTTCTATAACGTTTTATCCAACACAAATTATATCATTTTTTCTCTAATTTTAAAACCCCACTAAAATATTAAACATATATTTCAGTGGGGCGATTATTTTCTATTACATTTTTTTCTTATTTAGCGTATTCTACTGCTCTAGTTTCTCTAACAATAGTTACTTTTATTTGTCCAGGATACTGCATTGTTTCCTCAATTTTCTTAGCTACATCTCTAGACATTTTAGTTGCTGCATCATCACTTATAGAATCTGGATTAATTATTATTCTGATTTCTCTTCCAGCTTGTATAGCATAAGATGATTCAACTCCATTAAATGAATTTGCTATTTCTTCTAAATTTTCCAGTCTTTTTAGATAAGCAGTAAGAGTTTCTCTTCTTGCTCCTGGTCTTGATGCTGATATAGCATCTGCTGCTTGTACAAGTATAGCTTCAACAGTTTCAAACTCTACTTCATTATGATGAGCCATAACAGCATTTATTACATCTGATTTCTCTCCAAATTTTCTTAAAAATTCTCCACCAATAATAGCATGAGAAGCTTCTATATCATTTTCAAGAACTTTTCCTATATCGTGTAAAAGTCCTGCTCTTTTTGCCAATTCTGTATCTGCACCTATCTCAGCTGCTAGGTTAGCTGATAATTTAGCTACCTCGATTGAATGAGTAAGTACATTTTGTCCATAACTTGTTCTGAATTTCAATCTTCCTAAAGTTCTTATTACTTCAGGGTGCATTGCTGGTATTCCTAATTCGATTAATGCTTCTTCTCCAGCATCCACTATTTCTTTCTCTATTTCTTTTTTAGCTTTATTTACTACTTCTTCAATTTTACCAGGATGAATTCTTCCATCAGTAATAAGTTTTTCTATAGCTATTCTTGCTATTTCTCTTTTTACTCCATCAAAACTAGAAAGTACTACTGCTTCTGGAGTATCATCTATTATAATATCTACACCTGTTAAAGCTTCAATAGCTCTAATATTTCTTCCTTCTCTTCCAATTATTCTTCCTTTCATTTCATCATTAGGAAGGTTTACAACTGAAACAGTTGCATCTACCACATAATCAGCTGATGCTTTACCAATAGAAGTTGAAAGTATTCTTCTAGATATTCTGTCTTTTTCATCTTCAAGTTTACACTCATACTCTTTAATAGCTACTGCAGTTTCATGAGTAAGATCATCTCTCAATTTTGCTATAAGGATATCTCTTGCTTCCACTTTTGAAAGTCCTGATATTCTTTCAAGTTCATTTTCCTGCTGTAATCTTATTTTATCTATTTCTTCTCTTTTTAACTCAAGTTCTTCAGTTGTTTTTTCAAGTTCCTGACTCTTAACTTCTAATTTTTCTATCTTATTATCAAGAGTTTCCTCTTTTTTAGTAAGTCTTGCTTCCTTTTGAAGAAGTTCATTCTTAGAGTTTTTTATCTCTCTTTCAGCTTCCTCTTTTAATTGATACACATGCTCTTTAGCTTTTAACTCTATCTCTTTTCCCTTTGCTAATGCTTCTTTTTCAGCTAATTCTATTATTTCTTTAGCTTTTATTTTTGATTTTGTAACCTCATCTTCTAAGTCATTTAACTCATTTATTTTTTTATCTATAACAGACTTTTTATACATCAGTGAAATGATGATACTAAGTCCGATTATCGCCAATCCTATACTTATTCCTATATTCATAATTTATCCTTTCTCCATTTTTTTATTTTTATTTGAAGCTTTCTACTGCCTCATCTTCTGTTTCGTATATTTCGAATATTTCGTCTAATCCTATCATTTCAAATATAGTCTTAATATTCTCGTTTAATTTTATAAGTTTGATGTCCCCACCTATTTCTTTTACTACTCTTAATTTTCCTCTTAGGATTCCCATAGCCAGACTGTTTATGTGAACTAATTCTTCAAAATCGATTATGAATTTTATTGTGTCCATCTCAACAAGCTTTGTTATTCTTTCTTTTAATTTTGGAGCTACTAAAGCATCTAATTCTCCAACTACTTTTATAACTTTTATATCCCCAACATTTTTTTCGATTATATCAAAATTTTCTACCATTTTTTATACAGCCTCCTTAATTCTCTTTTCTATCTTAAAAAGTGTTCCATTCAATTTTTTTTCAATTTTAAAATTGTCAGCTATGGCTCTTGCTATATACAGCCCCATCCCGCCTTCTTCTTTACTCAATTTTTCCTCATCAAAACCGATTCCATTATCTTCCACTATCAATTGTATTACATCATTTGATTTCTGTATTTCTAGAATAATGTCTCCTGGCTTATACTTATATCCATGTTCCACCACATTTGTTGAAAGTTCATCTACCACAGACAACAGCTGAAATATATCTTTCTCATTTATATGTTGAACTTCTAAATAAGTTTTTACCAAAGCTCTAATAAGAGATAAATTCTCTAAAGAAGATGGGATTGACATCCTAATGATATTTTTCACTCTCCTATCACCTTCTCTCTTTAAATTCTGTTATTTTCCATTCCCCTTTTTCTAATAAAAATTTTACATCAAAGTATATAGTTCTATCTTCAAAATTAAATGCAGTTATATTACTAGCGTTTTTCTTATAAAATTTTGGCTTAGTAACAAATATATTCATTTGGGAAAAATCTATTTTTTCTATTTCATTCCCTAAAAAAACATTCTTCAAAGAAAAATTAAGCGTTTTCTGTAAACTTTCTGTATCACCCTTTTGTAAATCTATCTTTATCTTCTCTATCAATGTTTCTAGAGCGATTTTATCTTTTTCTCTTTCAGTTAATAACTTTTGATACTTAATAATCAAGGAATTTTCCCCTTGAGTCATTTTGTTCTCATTAAGTTGTTTTTTAAGATTTTCCAATTCCCAGTTTTCATATAAGTATACATATTGTTTTTCATACTCATTTTCAACTTTTTTATTTATCAAATTAGAACATCCTGTCAAAAAAAAGATTGAAATTATCCAAATAAAAATCTTTCTCATAATTACATACACCTAATCCCTATTACTATTAATAATACCATATCACTATGTTTTTATCAAGAATTTAATTACACTTGATTGCAGTTAATCATAACTTTAATTCAGTTGTTATTTTATTTACTATTTCCTCTTCATTCATCTTGTCTAGATCATACCAGGTATATGAAGGGTCATTTTTAAACCAAGTAAACTGTCTTTTTGCATATCTTCTTGAATCTCTTTTGATATTTTCAACTGCCTCTTCAAAGGTACAGTTATTGTTAAAATAGTCTATTAATTGTGTATAACCTATAATATTTATTTTTTTTAAATTTTCTCCATACTTTTTATATAATTCTTCTACTTCTTCCAGAAGACCTTTTTCCAGCATTATATCTACTCTTATATTTATTCTCTCATAGAGAATATCTCTGTTTCTTTCTAAAGCTACTTTTAAAAAATTATAATTATTTCCTTTGATATTTTTCTTAGACAGAACAGAAAATTTTTCTCCTGTCAGTTTAAAAACTTCAAGGGCTCGTTCTACTCTTCTTCTATTATTTTTATGTATCTCAAGTGCTGCTTCTGGATCTACAGCTGTAAGTTCATTATAAAGTTCATCTATATCTTTTTTTAAAAGCTCTTCTCGAAGTATTGGATTCCCCGCTGGTAAAGAGGATAATCCCTCAGTTATAGAACTTATATACAGTCCTGTTCCCCCTGTAAGAATAATATTTTTCCCCTCTGCTTCTTTTCCTTTTAAAATGTTATCCACATCTTTTTGATAATCTCCAACATTATATTTTTTTACAGGTTCTACTATATCAAGCATATAGTGTTTTATTCCCTGCATCTCTTCAGCAGTAATTTTAGCTGTTCCTATATTCATTCCCTTATATACCTGAGCTGAATCTGCTGAAAATATATCTGCCTTCATCAACTTGGCCAGTTTAATAGATAAATCTGTCTTCCCTACCCCTGTAGGCCCTGCAATGACTAGTCCCTTCAACATCTATTTTCCTTTCTAAATCACAAAAAAGCTGAATAATGTAAATTCAGCTTTCATGTTTTTATATATTTATTACTCTACATATTCAAACTCTACATCTGCTATTCTTACATTATCTCCATCTTGAATTCCAGCTTCTCTCATAGCTTCTTCCAATCCAAGTGATCTCATCATATGAAGGAAATTAATGATAGATTCCTCTTCCATAGTAATAACATATTTAGCAAGAACTTCATCTAAAATTCTTCCTTCTATTACATATGTTCCCTCTTCATCTTGAGTTATTACAAAATCTTCCATATCTCCTTTTATTTCTCTCAATACTTCATTTACATTAACTTCATCTTCCAATGGTTCTCTCTCTATTTCTTGAAGCATTGAGTAACTTCTATAAAGCACCTCTTTGATTCCTTCATTTAAGATAACAGAAACTGGAAAAACTTCATGTCCTTGAGCTTCCACATGAGCTTTAAATTTTTCATATTTTTCCATATCCCATAATAGATCCATTTTATTCGCAAGAACTATCTGTTTTTTAGTTGAAAGTTTCTCACTGAATTTTTTTAATTCCTCATTTATTTTCTCATAATCTTCAATAGCATCTCTTCCTTCTATTTCAGCCACATCTACAAGATGATATATCATTTTACATCTTTCTATATGTCTAAGGAATTTATCCCCAAGTCCTACTCCTTCATGAGCTCCCTCAATAAGCCCTGGTATATCTGCTATTACAAATGATTTTCCTTCTTCAAGTCTTACTACTCCTAGTTTTGGTTCAAGAGTAGTGAAATGATAACTTCCTACTTTAGAGTTGGCAGCTGATACCTTGTTGATAAAACTTGATTTTCCAACTGATGGATATCCTACAAGAGCCACATCTGCTAAAAGTTTCAACTCAAGTTTTACTTTTATCTCTGCTCCCTCTCTACCTTTTCCAGCAATTCTTGGAGTTTTTCTTGTAGAAGATTTAAAATGAACATTTCCTGCCCCTCCTCTTCCACCTTTTAAAAGTGTTCTAGGTTCTCCCTCTACATTCATATCTAAAAGAAGTTTTCCAGTTTCTATATCTCTTACCTGAGTTCCAACTGGAACTTTTATAACAAGATCTTCTCCTGTTTTTCCATACATTTGTTTTTTTTGTCCATTTTCTCCATTTTCAGCTTTAAATACTTTTTTAAATTTAAAGTCAATAAGAGTATTTATGTTGGGATCTGCAATAAATATTACACTCCCTCCATTTCCTCCATCTCCTCCATCTGGTCCACCAAACTGGATGTACTTCTCTCTTCTGAAAGCTGCTGATCCATCTCCTCCATTACCGGCTTTGACCGTTACTATTACCTCATCTATAAACATCTTATTTTCACTCCCGATTATATATCAAATTTACTATCAATATATTTTACCTTAATTTATATCTTTTTACAAGTTTTTTTCAAGCTCTCTGTTTATCTGTACTTATCTCTATTGAATATTTTCAGCGGGTGCTACTTGGTTACTACTAAAAGGTATAATTTATACCTTCTCTTACAAATTCTAGCAAGTAGATATCTACCATTTTAAATATTAACCAAAGTTTGAATCTAATACCTTTTCAATAAATAAAAGTCTTTAAAATCAGTTTATAAAATCATAAAAAAATTTCAAAAAATAGAAAAAAGAGCTAGTATTATCTCTAGCTCTTCTTAAATAAAATTTAAAATCACATTAATTTGCTATTTTGAAATAAAGGTATAAAGTTATTTATGTGCTTTGAGATATTTTAGTTAATGTAAATTTATATATTTCGAAAGTGCATCATGATAAAGATCCAAATTTATTTCTTTTGGTTCTGTTGGTTCATTTAAAATCAAATCAATCATATGGTGTGGTATTTTCCCTCCAATTGCCATAGACTTAATGCAAGAAACACAATAAACAACAACATTTTGACAAGGCATTTGATCAGCTCTTTTTTTCTGTAGTTTATTGACTTCCTTTATTGAAAGCTTTGAATAAAAAGTATCTCCACAACAAATAGATTTTGTTCCATTGAATTTAGATTCAATAATTTTTATATTCATTTTTTGAAGTAGATTTCGTACAGCTGTATGAACTTGAGGTTTACATCTAAAAGAGCAAGAATCTTGGACAGAAACAATTAAATTATCATAAACAGGAAGTGGCAAATCTTTGATACTATCAATAATTTCCCATAAACTAATTGTCTGAATTCCTTCATATAATGAACGGAAACGTCGATCACACCCTGCACAATTATTTATGATAGTTGATCCATGAGGCAATTTTGGATTATGACGACAACAAACATTATGCATTTTTACTTCTCCAAAATACTTATTTAAAAATTTAAGAATTTTTAATTCTGAATTTGAACTATGTATACTTAATGCACATCCAGGATTAAAATAACATTTATTCATATCAATATTCATAATATCTATACTAGAAATTATATTTATACTCATAATGTATCCTCCTTCATTAAATTTGATAATACATTATAACAAATTATCTTATTATTTTTACGCTATATTCGGACATATAAACAATTTTATTTAAAATTTATTTTGAATTTATAATTTATATTTAAAAAGTTTTTCAGAATTTTTTTGAATATTTTAAAAATACTTTAAAATTAATTAAAAAAGCAAAAAAATAAATACATCATGACAACCAGAGACTTAGAAAAGAATCTGTTAATATTTGAATATTATAAAAAAGAAAAAAGAGGAACTGTACAAATTTTTTTCATAGTATTTAAGTGCATATAAAATATTTTTTTATTGCTTTTTTTCAGAATTTATTGTATATAATATCTATATGTTATCTATTATTTTAACTTTTTTCTTGGGAGGAATGTATTAATAATGAAAAAATCTATTGTAATTCTTGCAGGAGTTTTGTTGATTCAACAAATATCTCTTTCTGAAGTTATTAACAAAGATGTAACTTTTACTGAAAAAACTTATGGAGTATGTTCTACTGAAATGACTGTTTCTGTTAAAGATGGTAAAATTGAATCATTTTCTGCTGTAAAAGGGTGTCCTGGAAACCTTGCTGCAATTGGGAAACTGCTGCCTGGTATGGAAGTAACTAAAGTAATTGAACTTTTAGATGATAATTATTGTTCTGGAGCTCCTTTGGCAGGATATACTTCATGCATGGATAACTTAGTTGAAATGCTAAAACAACATGTTACTGGAGAAGGAGAGGGTCCTTTAATTGAAGTCAGAAAAGCTCAAAAAGCAGCTGCTAATAAAGTAGCTTTTGCTGGTCATGTTTGTTCTGGTTGTGGTCTTTGTCAAGCTTCTTTATCTTAAAAATTACTTAAATTTATAGGAGGAACAAAATGAAAAAATTACTTATTTCTGCTTTAATAGTTATATCTTCAGTTGCTGTTTTTGCAACATCAGAAGGAATAGGATTTGGATATAAAGATGAAATTAAAGTTTCTGTGGAAAAAGATGGAGACAAAATTGTTGCCATCAAAGTTTTAGAAATGAAAGACACTAAAAGAATAGCTGAACCAGCTATTGAAAAACTAACTTCTGAAATTATAGCTAAACAATCTGTTGAAGTCGATGATGTAGCAGGTGCTACTTATACTTCTCAAGGATTCAAAGAAGCTGTAGCTGACGCTTTGAAAAAATAATAAGATTAGCTTCTGTAATTTAAAAATAGTCTAATAACTTAAAAACTGACTTGAAGTTTTTCTTCTTGTCAGTTTTTTATTTATCAAATTTTTTCTTCAGAATCTTACAGCATTTTTTAATTATAAATATTTTTTCAATTTATTCTATTCTCTAACTTACTTTTCTTGCAAATCGTTTAAATTTTTCAAAATCATTTTCAAATAACTGCTGCCATTCTTCATTATACCCAAATAAAGATCGTTTATGTATTTTAAATAAATAGTCTATAATCCATATTTCATTTTCATTGACAGGAATACAATACTTATTTTTTGTTTCTTCTGCAATACACAGTCCATAGATAGGTTTTCTGCTGTAATTACTTCTCGCTTCTTCCAAATAGATCCATACTATATTATCAATATCTATGATATATAAATATTTTTCAATTCTAAAAAGCATCCATTTTTCATTTATCCAAACATTTTTTATCAATGGTTTTTCACTGCATAGTTCATTTATTTTCTGCCAAGTATATTCATAATTTGAAGATTTTTCACAATAATCTTTTAAATAACCTAAATAACTATCTTTTTCTGATTTTATTATTAAACAAGATGCTGCTGTCACCAAGAAAAAAGAAAGACCAGTCAATAGCCACATTACTGTAATATCTATAGCTACTGATACAGAGCCTCCAAAGTAAGATACATATCCTAAAAAAATTAATATTGCTCCCATTATAAAAAGAAATGCAGCTAATCTATTTTTTCTCTTTATTGAATAACCTACATTGCTAATTCCCATTATACTTCCCCTTATTTTTATAACTCTTTAAATATATTATAATTAACCACTGCAAATGGTGATACTTCATAAATATTATCTGAAAATTCTGATACTTTTATTTCATAATTTTGTTCATCTAAAGTTACTTTTTTCACTTCATTGACAAGGGTTTTGAATAAAAAACTGCTTTTGAACACTGCACCAAAAAGAATTATTTTTTCAGGATTAATTACTGAAATTATTCCATCAATAGCATGAGCAGTGAGATAGATTGCTTCGTTCATTATATTTAAAGTAAGCATATCCTTTTCTTTTACAGCATTTATTATATCTCCTATATCCAAGCTTCCCTTTTCATTAAGAATATTTTTAAGGCTGCTATAATTGTTCAATTTTATCTGAGATATTACTTTTTTAATAACTGCTACATTGGATACCTCTGTTTCAAGACATCCCCTCTTTCCACACGAACATTTTTCAGAGCTATTTCTTTTTACCACCATATGTCCTAATTCTCCTGACATAGATCCATACCCTTGATAAAGAGAATCATTAAGAAAGATACTTCCTCCTACTCCATCACCAATATTCAGTACAACAAAATTATGCTTTTCCCTGCAAGAACCAAATATTTTTTCAGTAAGAGCCATACCTCTTACATCATTCTCTATAAAAACTCTTTTATTAAATTTCTTCTCCAATAATTCTTTAAGCTTTATATTTTTCCAATTATAATGTGGAGAAAATATTGATATCCCAGCTTCACTATCCACCATTCCATTTATTATAACAGATATTATAGTTATCTCTTCATTTCTTAATTCTCTTTTTATAAGAACTTCAACAGCTTTAAATATATTATTTTCTTTTTGAGCCAGTCTTTTTTTCAATGAATATCTTTTAGTTTTTAATATTTTTCCATTTATATCCCCTACTGATATTTGAATAAATCTTGGTGCTAATGATATTCCTAATATTTTCCCTATATTTTCTTCATTTATTCTTAATATAAGGGGTTTTCTTCCTCCAGTAGAAATTCCTTCACTGTATTCTTTTATAATACCTTTATTTAAAAATCCATTTACAATTTTTCCAATTCCTGCTGGGGTAATATCTAATTCTTTAGCCAACTCTATTCTAGAAATTCCATCTGCATTTTTTATGAGTTCTAAAGCTTTCATTTTTACACTTGTTGATTTCATATTCTACCCCCTTTTTTCTGTATACTATATTATACAATATTTTTAACAAAACTCCAAAATCTTATTTTACTTAGTTTATAAAGTTGTGGTGTTTTTTCATAATTTTAGTTGTTAAAATCAATTTATACTATATACTTATATTAAGGTAGGCTAGATTTTTAGAAAAGAATTTGCGGAGGTTGAATATAATTATGATAAAAGGATTAGTACAAGATTTTAAAACTCTATTTAATTATTCAGGAGCTGTTGAAGTATTCTTTTCTCCTGGAAGAGTAAATCTTATTGGAGAACATACTGACTATAATGGTGGATTCGTATTTCCTTGTGCATTAGATTTTGGTACTTATGCTGTTGTAAAAAGAAGAGAAGATAATGTTTTTAGAATGTATTCTAAAAACTTTAATAAATTAGGAACAAAAGAATTTTCTTTAGATAAACTTATAAATACTCCATCAGATAATTGGGCTAATTATCCTAAAGGGGTAATAAAAACTTTCATAAATGCTGGATATAAAATAGACAAAGGATTTGATGTATTGTTCTTTGGAAATATTCCAAATGGTGCTGGACTTTCTTCTTCAGCTTCAATAGAACTTCTTACATCAGTTATCTTAAAAGAAATCTTTAATCTTGATATAGATATGATAGAAATGGTAAAACTTTCTCAAAAATCTGAAAATGAATTTATAGGAGTAAATTGTGGAATAATGGATCAGTTTGCTATTGGAATGGGTAAAAAAGATAATGCTATTCTTTTAGACTGCAACACTCTTGAATATCACTATGCTCCTGTAGAATTAAATGGTGCTTCAATAGTTATAGCTAATACAAATAAGAAAAGAGGTCTTGCTGATTCTAAATATAATGAAAGAAGAAATTCTTGTGAAGCAGCTGTTAAAGTCTTAAATGAAAATGGAATTAACATAAGAAATCTTGGAGAACTTTCAGTAGAAAAATTTAATAAAGCGAAACATTTCATAACTGATGAAGAACAACTAAAAAGAGCAACTCATGCTGTAACTGAAAATGAAAGAACTAAAATAGCTGTTGAAAAATTAAACTCTGGAGACGTTGACGCTTTTGGAAAACTTATGAATCAATCTCATATTTCTTTAAGAGATGACTATGAGGTAACAGGGTTTGAGCTTGATTCTCTAGTAGAAGCTGCATGGGAAGCAAAAGGTGTAATAGGTTCTCGTATGACTGGTGCTGGTTTTGGAGGTTGTACTGTAAGTATTGTAAAAGATGAATTTATTGATGAATTTATAAAATCTGTTGGAGAAAAATATAAAGGTAAAACTGGATTAACTGCTGATTTCTATGTTGCTAAAATTGGTGATGGAAGCAGAAAGTTAGGTGATTTTTAATGAATATATTTGAAGAAGTAAAATTGCTGTTAGCTTATGGATTAAAAAATGATCTTATAGGAAAATATGATGAAATTATATCCAGAAATGAAATTATGTCTCTTTTAAAACTTAAAGACTGGGAAGATGTGGATATCTCTTCTAAAACTATACCTCAATATCCAAATGAAATACTGGAAAATATATGTAACTGGGCTGTAGAAAAAGGCATAATTGAAGATAGTATTGTTGTAAAAGATCTTTTCGATACAGAAATAATGGGGAAAATAACTCCATCTGCCACTCATGTAATAGATAAATTTATAAAAATATCAAGTCTTGGAGGAATAGAAAAGGCTACTGATAATTACTATGAATTTGCTCAAAAGACTAACTATATAAGAACAGACAGAATAGCAAAAAATATGCACTGGTATTCAAATACAGAATATGGTGATATGGAGATAACTGTAAATCTTTCAAAACCAGAAAAAGATCCAAGAGATATAGCTAAAGAAAGACTTCTTCCTCCATCATCATATCCTAAATGTCTTTTATGTTATGAAAATGTTGGATATGCTGGAAGATTAAATCACCCAGCCAGACAAAATCACAGAGTTCTTCCATTTTTCTTAGAAGGAGAACAATGGTTTCTTCAATATTCTCCATATGTTTATTATAATGAACATGCCATTATTTTTTCTGGTGAACACAGACCTATGAAAATAAACAAAGATGCTTTTAATAGAATAACAGCTTTTATTGAACAGGTTCCTCATTATTTTGTAGGATCAAATGCTGACCTTCCTATTGTTGGAGGATCAATTTTAAGCCATGACCATTATCAAGGAGGACACCATGAATTTCCAATGGCAAAATCTCCTATAGAAAAAACCATAATTTTTAAAGGATTTGAAGATGTTGAAGCTGGTATAGTTAAATGGCCTATGTCAGTTATAAGAATAAAAAGTCCTGATAGAAAAAAACTGGTAGAGCTTGCAGTAAAAATACTTGATAACTGGAGAAGATATAGTGATGAATCTCTAGGAATATACGCATTCTCTGAAGATACACCTCATAATACTGTTACTCCTATTGGAAGAAGGAGAGAAAAAGATTTTGAGCTTGACCTTGTTCTTAGAAATAACAGAACAAGTGAAGAACATCCTTTAGGAATATTTCATCCACATGAAGATGTGCATAATATAAAAAAGGAAAATATAGGTCTTATTGAAGTTATGGGACTTGCTGTACTTCCAGGAAGACTGAAAGAAGAACTTGAAATACTTGGAAAATATCTTACAGAAGCTGATTTTGAAACTAAAATTAAAAATGACCCTAAAGTTGAGAAGCATTTAAACTGGGCTGTTAATATTAAGAAGAAATATTTTGAAATAACTTCTAAAAATGTAGAAAGTATCTTAAAAGATGAAGTAGGAATGACTTTCTCCAAAGTTCTTGAAGATGCTGGGGTGTACAAAAGAAACCTAGAGGGAGAAAAAGGTTTATTAAGATTTGTTCAATATATTAACATGAATTAGGTTAATATTTTTAAAAATATGATGTATAATATAGAAAAATATTTTCTAAGGAGGATAAAATGGCAATTTTAGTTTGTGGTGGAGCTGGGTATATTGGAAGTCATGTTACTAGAGCTCTTATTGACAGTGGAGAAGAGGTAATTGTGCTTGATAATCTTCAAACTGGTCATGTTGATGCAGTTCATGAAAAAGCAAAACTTGTTCTTGGAGATTTAAGAGATGATGAGTTTATGGAAAGAGTTTTTAAAGATAATAAGATAGATGGTGTAATTGATTTTGCTGCTTTCTCTTTAGTTGGTGAAAGTGTAGAAGAACCTTTAAAATATTTTGAAAATAATTTTTATGGAACTTTATGTTTACTAAAAGCTATGAAAAAACATAATGTTAATAAAATAGTTTTCTCATCAACTGCTGCTACATATGGAGAACCTGAAAATGTACCCATCCTTGAAAGTGATACAACTTTCCCTACTAATCCATATGGAGAAAGCAAGCTTGCTGTTGAAAAAATGCTTAAATGGTGTGATAAGGCTTATGGAATAAAATATACAGCTTTAAGATATTTCAATGTCGCTGGTGCTCATCCCTCTGGTGAAATAGGAGAAGATCACAGCCCTGAGAGCCATCTTATCCCAATTATACTTCAAGTAGCTCTTGGTAAAAGAGAACATATTGGAATATATGGAGATGACTATCCTACTGCTGATGGTACTTGTATCAGAGATTATATTCATGTAATGGACCTTGCTGATGCACATATCCTTGCTCTTAAAAGATTAAACAATGGAGGAGAAAGCGAAATATTCAACTTAGGAAATGGAGAGGGATTCTCTGTAAAAGAAGTTATTGAAGTTGCCAGAAAAGTAACTAATCATCCTATTCCAGCAATAGTTTCACCTAGAAGAGCTGGAGATCCTGCTAAACTTGTAGCAAGTTCTGACAAAGCTATGAAAGAATTAAAATGGAAACCTAAATATAATACTCTTGAAAAAATAATTGATACAGCATGGACATGGCATAAAAATCATCCAGAAGGGTATGAGGATTAATCTATAAATTTTAATAGGGGAGATTATATCTCCTCTTTTTGATTGGTAAAAATCATATGTTTATGCTATAATTATAATAATTTACATCTATGGAGGAAGCTAAATGAAGAAACTTTTACTGCTTATTTTTTCAATAATATTACTTAGCAGCTGCTACGAAAAAGAAAGGGAAGTAGACATCTCTAAAAAACAGGAAAGAAATGGAATAGTTTATATAATTAATGAAAGTAAGCCCTATTCTGGTAAAATTTTAAGAAAATATGACAATGGACAAATACTTCTTTTAATGAGTTATAAAAATGGGAAACTTGATGGAAAATATGTGCATTTCTATAGAAATGGACAAATATACATAGACAGTGAATATAAAGATGGAAAACTCAATGGTCCATATAATAAATATCACTTCAATGGACAGATTGTTTTAGAAACAAATTATGTTTCTGGAGAACCTAATGGAATCTACTTGGAATACTCAAAAGAGGGAGAAAAAATCAAAGAAATAAAATACGATAATGGAAAAATTTTAGAAATCATTCAAGAATAAGATTTTATTTTTTAACATTTTATCATTATTCCATATTTATTTCACTATATTGTGTACACTATTTTATATTTTTTTATATTATTTGAATAATAACAACAATTTTAGAACTATCAGGAGTAAAATACTCCTGATTTTTTGATTTAAATTGACAAAGAGGTCTTATAAGGATATAATTTTCAACAACTCTATGAATTATTGAAATTATTTATAGAGAATAATATTGCTGTAAAACAGAGGGGGAAAATTTATGTCTGCTAAAAGTGTAAAAAGATATTCTTGTATCTTTCTTGCATTACTTTTAATTTTGTTTATAAAACATCTTCCACTTCCAGTTGGAATGAAACCACTTGGAATGAATGTAATAGGAATATTTCTTGGAAGTTTATTACTATGGCTTACTGTTGCCATTGACTGGCCTAGTTTGCTTTGCATAACTGCAATAGGATTAATTCCAGAAATTGGATTTAAAAATGTTTTTCTAAGTTCTTTTGGAAATGATACCTTTGCTTTTTTAATGTGTACATTTCTATGTACTTATGTTTTAGCAGAAACTCCATTTTTAAAAAGATGTGCTGTTTCATTCATAACAAGCCCAATAGCTAAAAAAGGTCCATGGCTTTTTGTTATATCTTTTATTTCAGCAATAATATTTATTGGATGTTTTGTATCTCCATCTGTATTGTTTGTTGTTTTTCTTCCTATACTAGAAAAAATCAATGAAATATTAGGGCTAAAAAAAGGTGATAAAATAGGAAAAATGCTCATGATCAGCCTTGCATTTTGTGTATCTGTTGCTGCTGGAATGACTCCTATAGCTCATGTCTTCAGTATTATGGCTATGGGATTTTATACTACTGCTACTGGATTGACTATAGGCTATGCTGAATATATGGCTTTTGCTGTTCCTGTAGGAATTATATGCACAGTTTTCCTAATTCTTATATTCAGATTTATTCTTAATCCCGACATGACAAAAATAAAAAATATAGATGTTTCTTCTTTAAAGAGTGAAATAAAACCAATGGAGAAAAAGGAAAAAGCTATCCTTGGAGTATTTTGTATAATAGTTGCCCTATGGGTACTTCCTAGTATATTGAAGCCTTATTTTCCTGTAATATGCAAAAAAATCTCATCTATGGGAACTGCTATGCCTCCTATGCTTGGAGTTATCTGCTATTCTATAATGTCTTTTGATGAAAAACCAGTATTGAATTTTGCTGAAGGAATGAGAAAAGGGGTACAATGGTCAAGTATTATAATGGCTGCTGGTACACTGGCTTTAGGAAGTGCTATGACAAATCAACATGTAGGATTGGCTCAATATCTTGTAGAAACTTTGACTCCTATATTAAAAGAAGTAAGTCCTATGCTTCTTGTTCTCATATTTACTCTATGGGCTTGTATTCAGACAAACTTCTCTTCTAATATGGTTACTGTTACAGTTGTCACTACTGTTGCTATTCCTTTGGTGCAGGCAACTAATGGAGCAGTATCAGCTCCAGCAATTGTTTCTATTATTGGAATGATGTCTGCTTTTGCTTTTGCTACTCCTCCAGCTATGCCGCACATTGCCATAGCTATTGGATCAGAATGGGTAGAGTCTACTGATATGTTTAAATATGGATTTATCTTTATGGCAGTTGCAGTAATAGTTACTATCTTTGTGGGATATCCTATAGCTTCAATACTGATGTAATAAAAAGAGGGTCTTATTTCAAATAGATATAATTTTGAATCTGGCCCTCATTTTTTATTTAATTATTTTTATTGAAGTTACTTCTTTATTCTTGGAGAATTCAGATGTAAGATCTAAAATACTATACTGTCTTGGAATAACAAGGGTATATAATATTCTATTTTCATTAGGATCTTTTTTCATACTTCTCACTCTTATACTAAACTCTTTAAATATTTCATTAGTGTTGGAATAATACATTCCATTATTAATTTCAGCATCATATTCTATTTCTATTTTTGAAATTGTCCTATCATCAATAAATCTTCTTTCTACTTTCTTCAATGTTATAAGAACTAAAAGAACTGCAAGCCCTGAAAGAAAAGACATACTATAGAATCCCCATCCTACTCCCAATCCTATACATCCAGTTACCCAGATAGAAGCTGCTGTTGTAAGTCCACCTATAGTTCCCTTATCTCTCATTATAGTTCCCGCTCCTAGAAAACCTATCCCACTTACTACCTGAGCACCTATTCTTCCTAAGTCAGTTTTTATAACCTGAGCTACATTTCCATTTTCCATAGCAAATCTGACTATGTTTATTCTCAAATGATCCTGCACCATAGAAACTACTGCTGCTCCCAAACATACAAGTATATGAGTCCTAAATCCAGCAGGTCTGTTATTATGACCTCTTTCATAACCTATCATACCACCTATAATGATAGCCATTCCTATTCTCAAGCCTATCTCATAAACACTAAGGTTCATAGTAAAATTATCATTCATCCAATTTACCTCCTTCCTTATGATTAATGACTTTACTTTAAATCTTTTTATTAATTTTTTAGATATATATATTTTTACATAATAAAACATTTTTCTAAAAAAATCAACATATAATTAACTTTATTTTTAATCTTTATTCTACACATAAATTATCTTTTAAAATAAAAAAATGGAGAGAAATCCATATACATCCATCAAGATTCTCCCCATTTATCATTTATTTATAATCAAATAAATCTAATTCAATAAATTTATCAAGATTGAGGTAAGCAGAAGCATGAAAGCTCCCCCTATTCTTGATGAAATTTGTGAGAAAGGCATAAGTTCCATTCTGTGAGCTGCTGACATAACTGCCACATCTCCAGTTCCACCCATATTTGCCATACATAATCCAGCTGTTATAGAACCTTCTATTACATAGAACCCTATCAAATGTCCTACAATAGCAGTTCCTACAATTGCTCCAATTACTGTGGCAGCAACTAATAAAAGATATATTGGGCTGAATGCTTCTATTACCTCTTTTAAACTTGTATAGGCTATTCCTATTCCTACTAAAAGAGCTGATGTAAAGTTTTTCATTATAAAGTTAAACCATTTAGCACAACATTCTTCATAATATTCATTTACTACTCCTAATATTTTTACAATTGCTACTGAAATTATCATTAAAGCATATGCATGAATAGGTATAAATTTACTTAGAATATTTCCAAAAATAAAGAATGATGTAGCCATAAGAAGCCCCATTCCAAGCTCTTCATATTGAAGCGGTGTATGTTTTTTCTCTTCTGTCATTTCAGCATCTTGAGCTTTTAAAAGTTTCCCATTTCCAGTAAGACTTGGAAATCTTTTCCCTAATTTATCCAATAACCCTGCAGCTACTATTGCCAGAGCATTTCCCAGTGCCACTGCTGGAACCATTACTGCCAATAATTCTGTTGGCTGCTTATTAAGAGCCTGTCCAAAAATTTGTGATAATGGTACTGCTCCAGCTCCCATTCCTCCTCCCATTATAGGAATTGCAATATAGAAAACTGCATTAACAAAGCCATACCCAGAAATATATCCTATTACCCCAGTGAATAGTATTGAAACAACTACTCCTCCTATAATAACAGGAAGATATCCCATTGCAGCCTTTATCAAAAGTTTTCTGTTCATTCCCATAATACTTCCAACTATCAATGCTGCAATATAGAAGTCAAGAAAACTCTGTGTTGTCATAAAGTCTTTAATTATCTTTGTTTCATTACTTGGAAGTATATTAAAATAAACCAATGCAGCTGAAGCAAATATTATAACTATAGGCCCTCCACCAAGATAATCTTTTACTATTGGAGTTTTGTTTCCAATATAATCCAAAATAGCTCCAATAGCTATCATTATAGGAAATGCCCCAAGCATTCCTTTTGGAAGTTTTCCTAAAGCTACTGCTGCTGTAAGTATTATGACTATGGGAATAAAATATTTCATTTCCAAGCCTGCAAGTTTAAACTTTTCTTTCATAATAACCCCTCCCCATTTTAGTAAATTAGCAAATATTTTTAAATACTATATATCTTATTGTATTCTTTTTATCTGTAAAAGTCAATTTTTTAAATCATTTTACTTTATAATGATAACTATTCTAAAATTATATGTTATTTTATTTATTTTCTTAATTTTTTCAAAAAATAAAAAACTTCCTCTATAATAAACAGATTTTTTTAATTTTATCTGTTTGCTATAGAGAAAGCATTGTCAATAGTTATTTTTAAAATTAAAATTTAACTTTAGGGACCTCTTTTGCTCCCTCTGCTGCTTTGAATAAAGGTTCCTCTGTAAATTTAAATATTCCTGCAAAAATGCTTCCAGGTATCATTTTTATACTTTGATTATATGATGTAACAGTGTCATTGTAAAATTGACGTGCATATCCTATTTTATCTTCTATATCTTTCAGTTGTTTTTGTAAGTCCATAAAATTAGTGTTTGCTTTAAGGTCAGGATAACTCTCTGATACTACCATCAGTCTGCTTAAAAGTCCACTTAATTCTCCACTGGCTTTCATCTTTTCATCTACTGTAGAAGCTGTTGTATAACGAGTTCTTGCCGAAATTACAGCATCTAATGTTTCTTTTTCATGTGTAGCATATCCTTTTACAGTTTCTACTAAGTTAGGTATTAAATCCACTCTCTTTTGAAGCTGTACATCTATTTGGCTCCAAGAATTTTTTACTCTTTCATGAAGTTTAACAAATTTATTTTGATAAGATACAGTTAAAAGAACTAATAAAACAATTACAACTATAAGAATTATCATATTTTTACTCCTTTAATATTTTTATTTTATAAAGCTTCCCTTGCTAGAAAGCTCCCCCTCCGCCACGGCTTCCTCCACCGCCAGAAGAGCCTCTGCTGAATCCTCCGCCACTACCACTTGAGGAAGATCTTGTAGATTTTGCAACTTCGCTCATAGAACGGGATGCAGCCTTTACTGTTGAACTTTCCATAGTTCTAAAAGCTCTAGTATAAAGATATGTATTCATAAGAGTCATTCTATTTCTTCCAACTCTTAAATTAATATCCTCTTCTCCCCTTAGTGCAGCTATTTTCTTATATCCTGCTGCTACTTTTTCAGCTACCCCAAGAGCTATTGCATATACAAAGTAATGTTCCCATAAATGTATTGAAGCTAATTTTGCCTCCTCTAAATTACTGTAGTCTACAAGGAATTTCTTAAAAGCTTTCCATCTTGAGTATGCTTCCTCTTTTTCTTTGCTTGGTCTGCTCACTGCTGCTGAAAATACTATTAATGGGATTCCAAGAAAATTAAATAACATAAATTTAGGATCTTGGAATATAACTATGAGTACCATTCCTCCAATAAATAAAAGTATTCCTGTTATAACCCCAAGAGCTACAGCCAATTTATTTCTTTTGTCCTGCTTTAATCCCTTAGAAAGCATATCAGTATACACAAAGGTTTTCCATTTCTCAAAATTAGCATTAAATTTTTTAGCATTTGTAAGATTTTTACTAACATATTTTTCTACATCTTCCAATACTACTTTTTCTCCATCTCCAAGTTCATTTATATACCATTTTAAAACTAATTTTTCATAATCTTTTAGCTCTGAAGTTCCTTCTCTTATTTTTTTCAATATAGTTTTTTTAACACTTTTTCCCTTTGAATTAACTTCATTTATTTCTTCCATTTCTAAATAATCTTTTCTTACCAAGTCCATTACAGTGGCAAAAAGATGTGTTGGAGCTGGATACATTTTTCTTGATACTAATGTTCCTGCTACAGCTGGAGTATAATCATCTGGAAGCTCTCTGAAATATTCTCCATAAGGATTAGTTACTTTATATTTTTTACCATTTTTCAAGTAAATAAATATCATTAAAAACAGCCACCAAGCCACTCCTCCATAGAAAACACCTCTATTTAAAATCATTCCTCTTACTGCTCTATCTCTTTCTCTGTTTGACTCTTCAGCTAAGTTTTTTTCCATAGCCATTATACTTTCATAACCTTTTGCTTTTTTTATATAGCTTGGATTTATTTTGCTGACTATCTCTTTTGGAAAAAGTATATTTGTTTCAACAAATTCTCCTGGTCTATAATTTTTCAATGTAAAAAGTATTTCTTTCCCATTTAATATCTCTATATTTCCTGTAAGTGGTCCATGTCCAAAAGCATGTATTTTATCCTTATCTACCTCTTTAGGAAGTATCACTTTTACAGAAACGTCTTTTATACTGTTCTCCCAGCCTCTTCCTACCATTTTTCTGTTAAATTGAGCTATATCCTCATATACTGTTACACCTCTTGGCAAAACATATCTGAATCCAAAATATCTTTTTTCATTTCTCATAGGAGAATAAAGTTTTATCTTGTAAAGATCATCACTTGTTGATACAGTATACATTCCTGAAGCAGTTCCTCTGCTATTTACTGCTGAAACAAATTCTCCATTTTTTTCATAGAAAACCTCTAATGACTGTAATTTTCCATATCCTTTAGCATCAATATTATATAATACTCCATTTATTTCACTGGCATTATACAGAGCTATCTCTTCGATAATCACTGACCCATCTTCCTGTATTTTAGCTGTTATATCCAGACTGTCTATTTTATATGATGGTGCTGAAAATATAACCGAAAAAATTGTGAAAAATACAGCTATAATCAAATAAATGTTCCTTAGTCTTTTCAAATGTTTCCCCTCCTGTTGTTTAGTCGAGATCATATATTTTTGAATATTTTTCTTTTAAATATTCTATATAGTATTTTGGTTCAAGCTCTTCTCCAGTTATCTCTTGAATAAGTTCAGCTGTTTCTCTTAGTTTTCCATAAATATGTATTCTATCTCTCAGCCATCCTTTTATCCTGTCTAGTTTACCATTTTCAAGAAGAGAACTTACATCCATATCTTTTTTCATAGTATTATATAATTGAGCAGCATATACATTTCCCAGTGCATAAGATGGAAAATATCCAATAAGCCCGCATGCCCAATGCACATCCTGCAGTACTCCCTCTCTATCTGTTTCTGGTACTACTCCTAGATACTCTTTCATCTTTTCATTCCACACTTCTGGAAGATTATCTATCTCTATCTCTCCATTAATTATTCCTTTTTCTATTTCATATCTAATCATTATATGAAGTGAATATGTAAGCTCATCTGCCTCTGTTCTTATAAAAGAAGGTTCTACTCTGTTTATCTCCCTGTATAGCTCATCTATTTTTATTTCTTTAAGAAGTGGAAATATATCTATGTTTTTATCATATATTCCCTTCCAGAAACTCATACTTCTTCCTATCATATTCTCATAAAATCTCGATTGAGATTCATGAAGCCCCATAGAACCACCAGTAGCTAAAGTAGTTCCTTGTAAATCATCTCCTACCTGCTGTTCATATATTCCATGCCCTGTTTCATGAATAGTGCTGAATATTGAAGAAAAAGGCATATCATCTATATATTTAGTAGTAAGCCTTACATCATTCTTATCCAGATTCAGTGTGAAAGGATGTTCACTTTCAGCTGTTACTCCTCTGTCAAAATCAAATCCCAAATATTCGCTTAAAAATCTATTGAATTTTTTCTGTTCATCAACATTTACTTTTGCCTTTAAACTTGATATCTTACTGTTTTTATTTTTTTCCATTATCTTTTTTAGAAGTGGAACTATCTCTGCTCTCAATGCTCCAAAAAACTCATCCAGCTTTTCTGTATTCATTCCTCTTTCATACTCATCTAAAATTATATCATATATTTTTTTATCCTTTTTCCCTTGATATTCTGCAAATTTTATATTAAATTCAAATATCTTTTTTAAATTTTCTTTAAACATATTAAAATCATTTTTAGCCTTTGCCTCTTCCCACACACCTTGAGTTTTAGCAGTCAGTTCTGAATACTCTTGATATTCATGAGGAGGTATTTTACTTATTTTCTCTATCTCTTCAGCCATATCATCTATTTCTTTTCTTTGAATATCATCTAATTCCTTCTCATTTGCTTTTAAAAATTTCACAAGATTTAAAAATTCTTCTGAGGTAACTATATCATAGCTTTTCATACTTAGATATCCTACCATCTCAGAAAGAAGTTCCTTTCCTTTTCTTGGAGTAGTTGTTTCTAAATCCCATTGCAATATTCCCAATGATGAATCTATCAGTTTTTTTTCTTTAATTAATTCTCTAAATCTTTTTATCTCTTTTTTCATATTTTTAATCCTCTCTTCTGTGTTCTAATCTAAAATTCCTTGGATTCTGTGGATTTTTATCTTTCCATAGCCCCAATTTTTGTTCCTGAGCACTTTTAGATGCTTTTCTATATTCTTTTTCTTTTTTAGCATGATATTCATAAAACCAAGCATTTCCTGTTTTTATCATTTCTAAATTTATATCTTTATTCTTGTAAAACACTTTTCCTACTTTACGGCCATACTTATCTTCATTTATCACTTTTACATCAACATTTTTATTCAATATTCTTTTTTCTAAATAATTTTTAGAATCTTCTCCATAGTTCTGTTTTAATTCAGGAGCATCTATTCCATACATTCTTACTTTTATCCTCTGACTTCCAGATTGAAGCAAAATAGTATCTCCATCAGATACTTTGATTACTTTTCCACTGACAGCCATAGCTATCATACTTAAAGAAAATATGAATATTGAAAACAATATTTTTCTCATTTATATCCCTCTTTTCCATTAATTATAAAATTACTTTGAATATATTATACTTTATTTTGAATTATTTTAATAGTAAGGAGAATTTATTCTTTCCCACTTGTTATTTTATAAAATTTATTTGTATCTGTAATATAACATTATTACTGTTGATACTATCAATAGAGCAGTAATTATTCTTATCCTAAATTTAATCTTTTTTCTATAAATTCTTCCTATATGTATATTTTTGATCATACCTCTCCCTTTGTGTTATTATTTCCTATTTAAATAAACTCTTAAAAAAACCAAAAAACAATTTTCCTGAGAAAAATAAAGTTATTGCTGAAAATAATAAAGCTACTATTCCTTGTAGAATTTTTTCTGTTCTTAAAAGCATTACTGAATTATATAATATATAGACTCCCATTATAAATATGATTCCAAACATCAATACAAAAAATAAAATTATTCCCTTTCCAGATTTATTTTCTTTTTCTTCTTTCTTTTTTCTTTCAATTATTTCCTCTTCTGTTTCTTTATAAGGAACAGCTTTTTTTAAAGAATATATCAAAGACTCCAAATACTTTTTCCAGATTTCACTCATTTCAGTTTTTTCCCATTGAATACAGATATTTCTTTCTCTTCCCTCTACTTTGTTCTCATTATAAATATCGTCAAGAACTTGTAGAAGCAAGTCTTTTGTTTTCTCATCTATAACAACTTCTTTGACATCATCCATATTATATATCCAATTAGGAAATCTTCCATAATTCTGATATTCTGTAAAAAGTTCTGCCAGCATGATAGCAAAAGGATCGAAATAATCTGCATGCTGAGATTCTTCAATTAAAAAACCAATTTCCCTGCTCATTTCTAAAAGATCTCTCATTTTCAATTTTTGATTTTTTGAAGCTGTCATTATAATACATTCTCTAAATTGATCTCCTGCTTCTGTTTCAACTGGATGTTTTTCTAGTTCTATCATATTTTCCCTTCCTCTATCATTTTACTCATATTTTATAATTTTATCATAAAAAAATATATTAATCTATCAACCAAGAGTTGCTTTTATGTATACTCCTGCTTTTATAAAGATTGATTTAAATCTCAAAGTTCATATTTATATGTAAAAAAGACCTTTATGTATTCATTTAATTTTAAGTATGTTTTATAATTCAGCATATAAAATTTTAAATATCTTTTATACAATTAAAACTTTTCCATCACATATTTTTCTGTGATTTTTTTTATTATATAAAAAAAGACTGTAAATATATTTCTATACTTACAGCCTAATAATCATCACAATATTTAGAAAATCATATTAGTTAAGTGAATAACTCCATCTGGTCCTAATGGCAAATTAAACACATACCATATTACCAGCAATATAGTCCAGAAAATCATGAATAAAATTGTATAAGGAATCATCATAGATATAAGTGTTCCTATCCCAAGTTTATCATTATATCTTTGACCAAAAGCAATTACTGTTGCAAAATTTGACATCAAAGGAGTGATAATATTAGTTGTAGAATCCCCTATTCTATATACAACTTGTGTAAACTCTGGTGCAAACCCTATTCCCATAAACATAGGTACAAATATGGGAGCCATGATAGTCCATTTTGCTGAAGCTGATCCCATAAATAAATTCATAAATGCAGAGAGAAGAATGAATGCCATTACTAGAGGAAGACCTGTAAAACCTGTTTCCTTTAAAAAATCTGCTCCGTTAACTGCTAAAATAGTTCCCAAATTAGAGTATTTAAAATATGCAATAAACTGACTAGCAAAAAATACAATACTGATATACCCAGACATTGAAGCCATTGAATTTTTCATTCCTTTAATTACATCTTTATCACTCTTTATTTTTTTAGAAAATATTCCATAAAAAATCCCTGGTATCATAAACCCTAAACTAATTATTGGAACCATACTATCCATCAATGGAGAATGATCTGTTAAAGAATGATTTATTGGATTTCTTAAAATTCCGCTTTCTGGAATAGTTAGACATCCTATAAATATAAAGAAAGCTAGCAATGATAATCCAGCTGCTTTTAATCCCCTCTGTTCTATTGGAGTTATTTCAGTTATTTCTACTTTTTGATCTCCTTCATATTTCCCTAATCTTGGTTCTACTATTTTTTCTGTTATTAAAGTTCCTATTATTGTAATTAAAATGCATGATACTGCCATGAAATAATAGTTAGCTGTTGGAAATACAGTATAATTAGGATCTAATAATCTTGCAGCTTCTGTACTTATTCCCCCTAAAAGTGGGTCAAGAGTTCCAATCAACAAATTGGCTGAAAATCCTCCAGATACCCCAGCAAAACCTGCTGCCAACCCAGCTAGTGGATGACGGCCAAAACTTAAAAATATCAATGCTCCCAATGGTACAAGAACAACATATCCTGCATCTGCTGCTATATTTGACATTACTCCTGCAAAAACAATTACAGCAGTAATTATTGATTTAGGAGCGCTCAAAACAAGTTTTCTCAACATTACTGTCAATAATCCAGTTTCTTCTGCTACTCCTACTCCAAACATGGCTACTAATACCATTCCTAAAGGTGCAAATCCAGTAAAGTTTTTTACAATAGACTTAAACATCCATCTTATTCCATCTGGTGTCAATAAACTAACTGCTTTCACAGTTTTATCCACTAATTGATGATCTTTATTTATTGCTTTAAAAGTTACTTCAGCTCCACTTAAAAATGCAAAATGAGAAATTATAACTACCATTATTGCAAAAATAAGAAATATTGTTCCAGGATGAGGAAGTTTATTCCCAACTGTTTCTACCCCATCTAAAAATTTGTTAAATAACCCTTTATTTTTTCCTTGCATATAATTCCCCTCCCAATATGTTTTAATTTAATTTTTCCATTATTCTTACTATTAGCTCTATCCTTTCTTCAACAGAATCTAATTCTAAATATTCATCTACACTATGCTGTCCACCTCCAATAGGCCCTAATCCATCTATTGTAGGACTTCCAACACTTGATGTAATATTTCCATCTGACCCTCCCCCACTTGAAACCCCTTTTATTTCAATTTCTAATTCTTTTCCTGCCTCTTTTATTATTTCAAATAATTTCTTGCTTTTTTCATTAAAAACCATTGGGCCTCTATTTAGTCCTCCTATAATTTTTAATTTTATTTCTTTTTCCTCAGCATGTTTTTTCAAATCCTCTATTTTCTTGATTATTTCTTCAACAGCTTCAACTTTTTTTACTCTAAATTCCATTCCAAGATAAGCTTTTTCTGCCACTACATTTTTTGCTGTTCCCCCATTTGCTATACCACAATTAATAGTAGTCCCCTTTTCAAAATCAGTAACTTCATTCAATTTATTTATCCAATATGCCATTTCACTTATAGCATTTCTCCCTTTTTCAGGAGCACTTCCTGCATGGGAAGCTTTTCCAGTAAATTCTATATCATATCCTCCAGAACCTTTTCTTTCTATTACCAATGCCCCATCTGGTCTTGCATGCTCTATCACCAGAGTATATTTGCTTTTTTCTGCTATTCTTTCTATTAATTCTCCATAGTGTTTTGAACCAATTTCTTCTTCACTATTTAATAAAATACAGAACTTTTTTAAATTTTCTTTATCAACTAATTCCTTTACAGCATAATACAATGAAAGTAATGGTCCTTTCATATCTATTACCCCTGGTCCAAATACTTTATTCCCCTCTTTTTTAAAAGGTCTTTCTTCTATTGTTCCCTTTGGAAAAACTGTATCCATATGCCCTAAAAAAAGCACATCATAATTTTCTTCATTTGTATTTGTTACTTTTAAACAAGGACCTACCTCTGAATAGTTTTGGATTTTCTCCACATTTAAAAATAATTTTTTATATTTATCATAAAAATAATCTGCTACTTCAGCAACACCTTTTATATTTTTACTATCACTTTCTATATTTACTATTTTTTCTAGTTCTGTAATATACTCTTTCATATTAAAATTTTTCATTATATCCCTCCCAGATGAATATTATATTTTTCCAAAGATACTTTTTAAGAACTCTTTCCCTTATTTTATTCCAAGATTTATTTCTACTATTGACATAACTGCTTTAGTCATCAATATTTTTCATACTTTCCTCCTATTTTTTATACATTCTATAGAATGTATTATATTTTAAATTTACTATTTTTTATACTAAATGTCAATAGTTTTTTATTTAATTCTTTATCTTTAAATCTTTTAGATTAATATATTGGTTATGGTTTTATAATGCATAAAAAAAACAGCCGCAAAAACGGCTGTTTTGATTTCATTTTTAGTATTTAGTTATTAACTACCTTAGCAAGGACTCCATTTATGAATTCAGATGTTTTTTCATCTCCATACATTTTTGCAAGTTCCACTGCTTCATTTATAACTATCTCGTGAGGTGTATCTTCACATAAGATCTCGTAAACAGAAATTTTTAAAAGAGCTTTTTCTACATTTCCTATTCTTTCAAAACTCCATCCTGTTATTTTTTCTTCTATTGTTTTTAGGATCTTATCATTGTTTTCAGCTATTCCATTCATATATTTTTTAATAAAAGTTATCTCATTTTCATTTTGAAGAATTTCTTCTCTTTTTAAATAACTTTCTAATATATCTTTAGTATTTTCTTCATTTATTTCCCCTTCAAATACTAACTTAAATAACTCTTCCCTCGCTAATCTTCTACTCATTAAATTTCCTTTCTAATCCTCTTTTATTTTCTCTAATATAAATTTTTTAATTCTTTTTATAAATGTCATATCTCCCATTTTATATCCTATAATACTTAGAACTATTATAAAAACTGTTTTAGGCAGACCATACTCCACAAGGAGAATTCCTAAAACAAATCCTATAAAGCACCCTAAATATTTTTTCCAATTATTTACAAGGGATACTAATAACTTTTCAAGCATTTCAGCTAACATATATGATCACCTCTATTCTTCTGAAGTATCTTGAGATTTTATTGACAGTTTAGAAATTTGTACTTCAACAGTATCAACTTCTAATCCCATCTTATCAGCCAATCTTTTTTTCAATCCATCTTGAATAGAAGCAGTCTTTTCTGCAATATTTCCATCTGTAAGCATATCAAGTTTTATTTTCACAAAGAATTTTCTTCCTCTTTTTCCTGTAAAAACTTTAATACCTTCTACATCTTTATCTCTAGATAACATTTCTTTTACAAAATTTGTAACAGAAGCTGCTGATATAGTTACTTTTCCATTTTCTGTTTTTATTTCATAATCACCAGTTTTTTCAAACATAGAGAAAAGTTTTAAGATACAAAGCAAGAAATATGCTACACATATAACAACAATAGCAACATTAGTTTTTGTTGAGTCTAATGGATTAAATTTTACAATAAAATCCGGCATTACAATACATACTATTCCAGTGATCGATAATATAAATATTCCTACCCATCCTAGAAAAAAAAGAAATTTATTAGTCATAATAATACCACCTTTAATAAAAGTTTAGAGGCGCTTTGAGACGCCTCTTTATATTATAATCCTTCTTCTGTATCTTCCTCTTCTTCAGAAGTTCCTTCTGTTCTGATTTTTACATCTTGAACATATACATTTACTTCAACAACTTTTAGTCCACTTAATTCAGATACTGCTTTCAATACAGCTTTTTGAACTTCATGAGCTACTTCTGAAATTGGATATCCAAATTCTACGATTACAAATACTTCGATGCTGCACTCTTTTTCTCCTACTTCTACTTTAACTCCATTAGTTGGTCTTTTTTTACCTAACATCTTACTAACTTCATCTACTACTCCACCAGCAAGTTTATAAATACCTTCTACATCCCCTGCAGCTTTTGCAGCTATTGTTTTCACTACATCATCAGCTATTCTTATATTTCCTAATTCATTCATTGAAAACACCTCCATGCATTATGTAATTCTATTATATCTAATTTTGTTAAAAAAAACTATACTTAATTATTTTTTTTAGAAAAATTCTCTTCTATGAAATTAGTTGAAGTTTTTCCTTCAAGATATAATTCATTGTTAAATACTTCTAAATGAAATGGAATAGTAGTATCTATTCCTTCAATTATATACTCGCTTAGAGCTCTTTTCATTTTTGCAATAGCTTCCTCTCTGTTTATTCCAAAAGCTATTAATTTTCCAATCATTGAATCATAGTATGGACTGATTTCATATCCTTGATATGAATGCGAGTCAACTCTTATTCCATTTCCTCCAGGAACTATATATTTTGTAAGTACTCCTGGTGATGGAAGAAAATCATTTTCAGGATCTTCAGCATTGATTCTACACTCAATAGCATGCCCATATAATATAACATCATCCTGAGCTATGTTTAATTTTTCTCCAGCTGCTACTTTTATTTGAAGTTTTATAATATCTACACCTGTTACCATCTCAGTTACAGTATGCTCTACCTGTACTCTTGTATTCATTTCCATAAAGAAGAAATCATTATTTTTATCAACAAGGAATTCTAAAGTTCCTGCTGAGTCATAATTTATAGCTTTAGCAAGAGTTACAGCTGCCTCTCCCATAGCTTTTCTGATATTGTAAGGTAACGAAAATGATGGAGCTTCTTCTATAAGCTTTTGATGTCTTCTTTGAATAGAACAGTCTCTTTCACCTAAGTAGATAACATTTCCATGTTTATCTCCCATTATCTGAATTTCTATATGTCTAGGATCTTCTACAAATTTTTCTATATATACATCTGGATTTCCAAATGCAGATTCTGCTTCATTTTGAGCAGCTACTATATTTGCAGCTAATTCCTCATCATTTCTGGCAATTCTCATACCTTTCCCTCCACCACCAGCAGTGGCTTTGATCATTACAGGGTATGTTATTCTTTCATTTACTTCTTTTTTAGCTTCTGCAATACTCTTGATTATTCCAGTTCCATTAGTTATAGGAACACCATTTTCTATGGCAGTTGCTCTAGCTGTTGCCTTATCTCCCATTTTTATTATACATTCAGGTCTAGGTCCTATGAAAGCAATATTATGCATTTCACATATCTTTCCAAATCTTGCATTTTCAGAAAGGAATCCATAACCTGGATGGATAGCATCTGCTCCTGTAATCTCTGCTGCTGCTATTATATTTGGTATCTTCAGATATGATTCTGAACTTGATATTCCTCCTATACATACAGCCTCATCTGCAAGAGTCACATGAAGACTTTCTTTATCAGCTTCTGAATATACAGCAACTGTTTTTATTCCCAGTTCTTTTGCTGCTCTTATGATCCTGACTGCTATCTCTCCTCTATTAGCGATAAGTATTTTCTTAAACATATTTTCTTTCCTCCTGGTAATCCAAATCATTTCAGATTATTAAATTTTGATCTTTAATAGTGGTCTTCCATAATCTACTGGATTACCATTCTCGATATATATTTCTTCTATAGTTCCAGAATAACTTGAAGTAATAGTAGTATCTACTCCAACTGTTGAAACATATCCAATTTCCTGTCCAGTTTTTATTTTCTGCCCCACTTCTATTACAGGTTCTCCATTCTTTTTCATATAGAAATATCTTCCTATATGATCAGACAGTACCTCTTTAAATTTTACTGCTTCTTTATTTTCTATAACTTTAGCTTCTTTTACTGTTTCTTTCTTTACTGCTGCAGTAAGGGGTCCTTTAATTGTAACTTTAAAATTAGAATCCTCATATGATATTTCTGTAAGTTTCTGCTCATGCAGAACTTTCATCAATTCTTCAACTGCCTTTATATCTCCCCTCATAAAAACCTCCTCATTTTTTTATATTTTACCACTACAAGACTTTTATTTCAACAAAAATTACATATGTTATTTTATAGTGAGCTTATCAATTCCGATCAAATCTATGATTTCATCTATAAACAGTCTTGATGGGGCTATTTTATATTTTGTAGCTCTTATTTCTTTAGCTGTTTTTGTTTTTATTGCAAAGCTCAGTTTTGTATCTCCAGGATAAGAGAGAATTATTTTCTTCAATCTGCTGAATTTGTCTTTATCTTCCTCTTTTAGGAGAATATATGCTGTAAGTCTTTTATCTCTCACTATATCATCTAAAAATTTTATATTTCTGACAATCAGCTTTTTAGTTTCTGCTCCCTTAAAATAATCTGTTTGGATCGTTCCCTCTATATATACAGTTTTTCCTTCCATAAATATATGGGCATTTTCTGCATAATCTTTTGGAAAAACCACACAATTTATTTTATCATAATAATCCTCTAATTCAAATAAACACATAATTTGCCCAGTTTTTTTGGTAACTATTTTTTTTATCTCTCTAAGTATACCACATGTTCTGAAAATCTGCACACTTTTTTCCTCTTTAAGTTCTTTCAATTCTGATATTTTAGAAAGCCTATACACTTCTATGAGCCTTCTGTAATTATCTAAAGGATGGGCGCTGAAATAGAATCCAAGATATTCTTTCTCCCTTGCCAGAAGTTCCTCTAAAGAATATTCTGGTACCTGTGGAAGAGTAAAAACTCCAAGGGATGATTTAGCTTCTCCAAAAAGATTCATCTGCTGTATTTCATCCTCTTTTATTTTTCTTGTTGCATAGTCTAATATTTTATCTACTGATTCAAATTTCTGTCTTCTGTTCCCTGGAAGACTATCTAATGCTCCTGCCAATATAAGCGATTCCAAGGCCTTCTTATTCAAGCCATGTTTTCTTGTACGAACTACAAAGTCTTCAAAATTTTTATAATCTCCATTTTCATTGCATTCTTCCAGTATTTTTGCTGATACCCCTTCTCCTACATTCTTGATAGCAGCAAGGGAAAATATTATTCCTTCCTTATCTACACGGAATTTTGAACTTGCTCTATTTACATCTGGCAGATGCAGTTTCAGATTATGAGCTTTAGCATCTTCCATATAAAAAGCTATGTCTTCTACATGGCTCATTTCTGAAGTCATAAGAGAGGCATAGTAATGTTTCATATAATAAGCTTTAAAGTATGCCGTCCAATAAGCTATAAGAGCATATGCTGCTGAGTGTGACTTATTAAATCCATATCCAGCAAACTTATCTATCAAATCAAACATCTCTATTGATTTTTCTTTTGTATATCCATTTTCCATAGATCTTTCTACAAATTTCTCTCTGTTCTCCTCCATAATCTGGATATTCTTTTTACCCATGGCTCTTCTTAACAGATCTGCTTCTCCTAGAGAGTAATTTGCCATTATATTAGCTATTTTCATTACCTGTTCTTGATAGAGTATTACTCCATAAGTTTCTTTCAATGTAGCTTCAAGAGATGAATGAGGATATTTTATCTCTGATATTCCATTTTTTCCATTTATAAAATCATCTACCATTCCTGAACCTAAAGGTCCCGGTCTGTACAAAGCTAAAAGTGCTATTATATCTTCAAATCTATCTGGTTTTAATTTCAGCAGTATTTTTCTTATTCCTTGAGATTCCATCTGGAAAACTCCAGAGGTATCCCCTCTCGAAAGCATTTCATATACTTTTTTAGAATTAAGAGGAATATCTGATAATTCTATATCTTCCCCTAAATCTTCTTTTATATAATCTATTGTCCTTTGAAGGTTAGTAAGATTTCTAAGTCCTAAAAAATCCATTTTAAGCAGCCCTAAATCTTCTAATTCTTTCATTTGATACTGTGTAGATACTACCTTATTTTTGTTGTCACTATATAAAGGAACTGTATCTGTCAGTGAATCCTTTGTTATAACTATTCCAGCAGCATGAACAGAAGCATGTCTCACTTTATTTTCCAGCCTTGCTGATATATCAATTACTTTTTGTATGTCTGGGTCATTGAGATACATATTTTTAAATTCTTCTACATTATTTAAAGTCTGCTGTATAGTTGCATTAAATGGAACCAGTTTAGCAACACTGTCTATTTTAGATAAAGGAGTATCCATAACTCTTCCTACATCTCTTATTGCAGCTCTTGCCTTCATTGTTCCAAAAGTTATAATCTGTGCTACTTTATCCTCTCCATATTTTCTGATAACATATTCTATTACTTCCTGTCTTCTTTCCTGACATATATCTATATCTATATCTGGCATAGATATTCTTTCAGGATTCAAAAATCTTTCAAAGATAAGATTATAATTCAATGGATCAAGTTCTGTTATTCCAAGAGCATATGCTACAAGACTTCCTGCAGCTGATCCTCTTCCAGGACCTATTGGTATTCTGTTTCTTTTTGCATAGTCTATAAAATCCCATACAACTACGAAATATGCAGCATATCCCATTTTTTCAATAACTGAAAGTTCATATTCCACTCTTTCTAATACTGACATTGTCAATCCATGAGGATATCTTTTTGAAAGACCAAAGTATACAAGTTTTCTTAAAAATTCTTCTATAGTTTTTACACATGATGGTATTTCATAATCTGGAAATTTAAACTTTCCAAACTCTATGTCTACATTACATCTTTCAGCTATCTCAACAGTATTATTCACTGCTTCCTGATATTTTGCTCCCAGTCCATCTATTATCTGCTCTCTGCTTTTAAGAAAAAGTTCATCTGTTTCTATCCTCATCCTTTTTTCATCAGATACCTTTGTTCCAGTTTGAACACATATAAGGATATCCTGAAGTGTATGTTCTCCCTCATTTACATAGTGGGTATCATTTGTTGCTACCATTTTTAACTGATGTTTTTGAGCCAGATCATAAAGCTTTTCATTGAGAGCTGTCTGTCCTTTTACTCCATTTGCCTGTACTTCTATATAAAAATTATCTTTTCCAAAAATATCTATATATTCATTTACTATCTCATCTACTTTTTCTTCGCTTTCATTATCCAGCATTCTTCTTGGAATCTCTCCCTGCATACAGGCTGAAAGTGCTATTATTCCTTCACTGTGAGTCTTTAAAAACTCTTTATCAATTCTTGGCTTATAATAGAATCCCTTTATATAACTTTCAGAGCTTATTTTAAGAAGATTTTGATATCCTTTATTATTTTCAGCAAGAAGTACCAGATGAAATATTCTTCCATCTTTCTCTAGCATAGAAAATTCTGATACATAGGCTTCCAAACCAATTACAGGTTTTATCCCTTTTTTCATTGCTTTTTTGTAAAGCTCCAGTACTCCAAAAAGATTTCCATGATCTGTTATGGCTATCGCCTGCATTCCAAGTGCTTTTGCTCTATCCAGATAATCATCTATTTTTCCTACTCCATCAAGGAGGCTGTACTCAGTATGAAGATGAAGATGCACAAAGTTTTTTATCATAAAAATATCTCCTCCTTTTTTAGAGTTTATTTTTCCTTAATGATATATTATACCACAAATTTTACTAATTTTTTCTTAAATTATATCTAAAACTATATTTTCTGCTGTATATAAAAAAATCTGAATATTGAATATAATTCAGATTTTCAATTTTCATATTTTTTATCTCTAGAGTATAACTATATTTTTAGTAGAATTATTTAAAACTTCCACTCCTTTTTCTGTTATAGCTATCGCATCCTCTATTCTTATCCCAAATTTACCCTTTATATAAATCCCTGGTTCTATTGTAAATACCATTCCTTTTTCTAATTCTCTATTATTTTTGGAGCTTATTTCAGGCTCTTCATGTACTGAAAGCCCAAGTCCATGTCCTAACCTTGTAGTAAAATATTTTCCATACCCTTTACTTGTAATATACTCCCTTGAACAATTATCTATTTCTTTTATCTTGACATTTTCTTTTGCTTTTTCTATTCCTTTTAAGTTTGCTTTTAAAACTATTTCATATATTTCTTTTTCTTCTTGAGTTATTCCACCAATAAAAATAGTTCTAGTCATATCTGAATGATATCCTTTATAAATACAACCAAAATCCATTAAAACAATATCCTTTGTTAGTAAAACTCCATTTGTTTCACTATAATGTGGAAAAGCTGTATTCTTTCCAAAACATACCAAAGGATTTCTACTTACCCCTCCTTTTTCTGTTATTATTTCTTTAAGTTTATTTTTTACTGCTAATTCTGTCAATCCAGGTTTTATATATTTTAATATTTCTTTAAAGGATTCATCTGTTATTTGAGAAGATATTTTTAATTTTTCTAATTCTTCCCCTGTTTTTATTATCCTAAGATCATTTAGAAATTTCTCTTCACTTACAAATTTTATATTTATTTTTTCAGATATTTCTATTATATGTTTTGCTAATGTTGTAGAATTTACTAAAATTTTTTTTCCTAAAAGCCCATTCTCTTCAAATATTTCTTTAGTTACAAGACTATAATCTTCTCCATCATTCCATGAATATATCCTTATTTTTTTTGAAATTTTTTCTCTAATTTCATCTTTATTTAAAAGATTACAAATATAAAATATTTCACCATCATTCTTTATTATTAACCCTTGAAATCTTGATATAGAAAGGGGAGAATAACCTAATAAAAGTTTTAAGTCTTCTGAAGGTGCTACAAATATGGCATCTATATCTTTTTTTAATAATTTTTCTTTTATTTTTTCCAAGTATTTTTTATTCATAAGTTATCTCCTTTTATAAAAAACAAGCTCAGTTATATTAAAAATTACTGAGCTTGCTTCTAATTTTATTAAATTTAGAAAGGTCCTAAATTTATCATTGAAGCAATAGCTATCAGACCTGCTCCAATTAATAAGTTTGTAAAAAATATTCTTGATATAAATCTTATAAATTGAGGGTATTCAACATTTCCTATTGCTAAGGCTCCCATTAAAGATGCTGACATTGGAAGTATAATATTTGTGAGTCCATCTCCATAAGTAAATGCCATCACTACTGTCTGCTGAGTTACTCCAAGTACATCTCCTAATGGTGACATTATAGGAATAGTAGCTGCTGCCTGTCCACTTCCTGATATTATAAAACAGTTGATAATAAGTTGGCATATATACATAAATACTGCTCCAATAGTTTTAGGAAATACTACTAAAACTGATGAAAGACCATAAACTATTGAATCTATTATATGAGCATCTGCAAGAATAACTGATATTCCTCTTGCAAATCCAACTACTAAAGCTCCTACTAAAACTGTTTTAGCACCAACTACAAATTCTTTAGCTATATCATTAGCGTTCATTCCACTTACTAATCCTGCTACCATTCCCATTATCATAAATATAGATGGATAAGTAGTTTTTACTTCATAACCATTAATAGCTGAATAGATAAGTCCTGCTATTCCACAAACAACCACTGCAATAATCATTAAATTTTTCTTTGTTAATTCAGGCATTTCTTCACTTTCTATTGAACTATTTGTAAGTTCTACATTGTAGCAATAACTATTTTTCATATCGCTTCTTACTCTTCTAGCATACCACATAGTCCAGAAACATACACTTCCAAAGAAAAGTGCAAATCCAATAACTCTAAACCACAATCCTGAGAATAAAGGAAGACCTATCATTCTTTGAGCTGTTCCTACAGTTAAAGCGTTAAATAATCCACTGGCAAAACCTGATGTTCCAGAAACTGTTACAATTGCTATTCCTGTTAAAGCATCAAATCCCAATGAACGTGCTATTGTTATCCCTAAAGGAACAAAAGCAAGTAGACACTCAGAGTTTCCAGTAAATGCTGGAACGCATGCAAAAGTAAACATGATAAAAGGCAATACTCTAAAAGTATTTTGTTCATTAATTCCACCTAATACTTTTCCTAATAAAGCTTTTATTGCTCCTGTTTTTTCAACTACTGTAAATGATCCTCCAATTATAATAACTAAAAATACATTCCATCCTGCTTCTATCAATCCCTTTGGTATAGATTCTACTATTCCAAATAATTTTGTAGGATTTTTTTCCACTAAGTGATAAGTTGCTGGATCTACTATCATTCTTCCTGTTGCTGGATCTTTTACTCTTTCATAAACTCCAGCTGGAATTATATATGTTAATACTGCTGCTATTATTATTAAGATAAATATAACAACAAATGTATGTGGAAATTCTTTTTCTTTTTTAACTTTTTTCATTTTATCTGCTTTTGCTGCTGCTTGGCACATGGTTCCTCCCTAAATATTTTAATACTCCAGATTATATATTTTCATAAACTGCCACTATTTCATCTTCTGTAAGTTCAACATAATTATTAGCTAATAATCTCTGCTGTTTTTCAAGTACTTCCTTTGCAAATTCTCTGTATGATTCTTTTTCTACCCCATATTCTTCTAATTTTTTCTTTGGGTATATCTTCTCTAGCAATGTTTCCAATGCATTAAGCGAATCTTCCTTTCCCGCCCCTAATTTTTCTCCAAGAAATACTTCTAATTTTTCTATTTTTCCATTTGGCTGCTTTTCTTTATACTTTTTAAATACAGATATAAATACTAATTGATTTGATTCTCCATGTGGAATATGATATCTTCCTCCTAATGGATAAGAAAGTGCATGAACTGCTGCACATCCTGCATTTCCAAATGCTATTCCTGCAAAGTTGCTTCCTTGTAAAAATTCAATAAGTTTATTTTTTCTAGATTCCTCTCCATTTTCAGCTATATATTTAAATCCATTTATCAAAAGTTCTATAGCCTTTTCTGAAAACATTTCTGAATAAACTGTAGCTTTAGGTGAAAGATATGATTCAGTTGCATGAACAAGTGCATCTATTGAACTAGTACAAAAGAATTTATATGGAAGTGTTTCCAAAAATTCAGGAATTAAAACTGCATAATCAGGATATAATTCTGGTGCGGCAAGTCCCATTTTTATATTTTCTTTTTCTAAAAAAGCTATTGAGATATTAGTGACTTCACTTCCTGTTCCACAAGTTGTAGGTATTACCACTAACTCTTTTTCCTTTACTATATCAATTTTCTTCATAAAAAGATCCGCTGATATTCCACTATTTTTTAGAATAATAATTTTTGAAATATCTATTACAGTCCCTCCACCAATAGCGATTACTCTTTCAATATCCTTATCTGCTGTATCTTTCAATATAGCATCTATCATAGTATCTGTAGGTTCTCCATTTCCATATTTTTCTTGAAAAATTACACTACATTCCAGATTATATTTTTTCAAATAAGGATTATATATAAATTCATTAGTTAGAATAAGATCTTTCTTTCCCAGAGAAAATTTTTTATTAAATTCTTCAAAATTTTTAAATTCAACTATTTTAGAATTTAAAGAAAACTCCATTTGCTCCCCCTTATATATTTTTATTTTTTATTTTTGATATAGTTTAATTCACAAACACAATTTCCTTGAGCTATTGTTTTTCCCAATTCAAATGTAAATTCATCTTGAAATGGTGAGGCCATTCCTCTATCCCCATCCATTGCTATATCACAAAGTACTTCTATATCTTCATCTGAAAATCCTTGTTTTACCCATCCTGATACCAATGGACAATGGTGGAAATATAATCTCAATGCTTCTTCTGTGTCTTCTACTATTTCCATTTCAAAGAATCTTGTATTATTTTCATTTAACCATGCTTTTTTAAACTCTTGAATAGAATGATCTTTCATTACAGATTCAAATCCTTTTCCTCTTACACATCCACATTTAAATATAGCTTTTCTTGCTATATCTTCAATATCTTTACCTTGTTTTTTAGCTTCTTCATACATAAGTCCTAACCATGCTGCTCTTTGTTCTATTGCTCCCCTTACTAATTGAACATCCTTTTCTTGATTTTTTCCTTCATTTTTAATTTTAGACATTTTTTTCCTCCCAGTTTTATTTTAATTTGCTAATTTATATATTGTTTCAACATAGATCTTTAAAAGCATCTTAAAGTTTTCTAAATCCATAAATTCATCTACTTGATGAGCCACACTCTTTTGATTTTTAAATCTTGCTCCAAATGCAACACAATTATTTAGTGCTCTTGCATAAGTTCCTCCACTTAATGAAATAGGCTGAACTCCCCTTTCTCCTGTTACATCTTCATATATTGAAAGTAAAGTAGATACTAAGTAACTATCTTTTTCTTTATAGAGAGGCATTTGATTTTTTATTATTTCCATCTCAAAAGCATATTCTTTTTTCACTTTATTTATTTGAGCTAAAATAGTTTTTAATTTCATTTTTACAGGATATCTCACATCAAAAGATATTCTAAGTTCATTGTCTATAATATGTATTTTCCCGATATTTATACTTAAATCTCCTGATTCTTCATCTACAAATTTAAGTCCTAATTCCTTCCCCTCTATATCCATTTTTAAATATTTATCAAAAAAATCTATTACATTTTTCATTTCATTTTGAGCTGTATAAAATTGCTTTAAAAAACAAAATAAATTTTGGATGCTATTATATCCCATTTCAGCCATAGCTCCATGTGCTGCTTTTCCTTGAGAAAATATTTCTATCTTCCCTTCTGCTATTTCCTTATAATAAATTTTATATTCTTTATTTTCATTATATTTTTCTATTGAACTTTTTAATTTAGATTCATTAATATTTTTAAGTACTATATTAGCTGTATCTGGTACTGAATTTGTTGCTACTCCTCCATCCAAATAAATATCCCTGAATTCGTCTGATCTTTTTATAAAATCAAATTGAAAAATTCCTTTTTCTGAAAATATAACAGGAAATATTGCATCTGGTGTAAAGGCTATCTCAGGCTGTGGTTTGTTGAGAAAATCAAAATAATATTTTATACATTCCCAATCATTTTCTTCATCACATCCTATCAAAAGTTTCACTTTTTTCTTTAATTTTATATTGAGATCTTTCAAACACTTCATTGCATATAGACAAGCTATTACTGGCCCTTTGTTATCACTAGCACCTCGACCATATACTTTTCCATCTACTATTTTTCCTGCGAATGGGGGATGAGTCCAATTATTTCCTTCTGGAACTACATCTATGTGTCCTAATATTCCAAGAGTTTCTTCTCCCTCTCCAAATTCTATTTCTCCTATATAATTATCATAGTTAGTTGTTTTCATTCCCATTTTCTTCCCAAGATCTAAAAAATATTCTAGGGCCACTTTTACATCGTTTCCAAATGGCGCTCCATCTTTTTCTGATTTTTTTACACTTTTTTTCTTAATTCCTTCTACTAATGAATTTACTGCTTCTTCATTGTAAAATAAAACTTCTTTTTGTAAATTCACATCTCCTCCTAATTTTCTAGTTTAAATTTCTTTTTATATTTTTCATAAAGTTCTTCTCTAAAGTCAGGATGAGCTATATTTATAAGTTCTTTTCCTCTCTCTCTAAGAGTTTTTCCTTTAAGTTTTGCTATTCCATATTCTGTTATAACATAATCTACATCATTTCTTGTTGTAGTTATAGCTGCTCCCTCATCTAAAATTGGTACTATTCTTGATATTTTTCCTTTTCTAGCAGTTGAAGGTATAACTATTATTGATCTTCCATTTTTACTGAAAGATGTTCCTCTTATAAAGTCTACTTGCCCTCCAGTTCCACTAAATTGATCATAACCTATTGACTCTGCATTTACTTGCCCCATTAAATCTATTTGAATAGCTGAGTTTATTGATACCATATTATCATTTTTCCCAATTTCTATTGGATGATTTACAAAATCTACTGGATAAAAAACTACATTTGGATTATTATCTACATAATCATAAAGTTTTCTGCTCCCCATTATGAAAGTAACCAATGTTTTTCCCACAAATGTTTGTTTTTTTTTGTTAGTTATGACCCCTTTTTTTATTAACTCCAATATTCCATCTGATATCATTTCAGAATGTATTCCTAAGTCTTTTTTTAATTCAAGAAAAGTTAATACTGCATCTGGAATTGCTCCTATTCCTAATTGAAGAGTATCTCCATCATTGATAAGGCTTGAACAATACTCTCCTATTTTCTTTTCCACTTCTCCTATTTTAGGAAGAGGTATTTCTAATATTTCTTCATCTCTTTTTACTATAAAATCAATTTCATCTAAATGAAGAAAACTATCTCCTAAAGTTCGAGGCATCTTTTTATTGATTTGGGCAATTAATATTTTTGCTCTTTTTGCAGCTTTTAATGTATAATCCACTGATACTCCCAAACTTACAAACCCATGTTCATCAGGAGAGGATACTTGTATTAACGCTACATCTACTGGAAGAACTTCATCAAAAAGCTTTGGTATTTCATAAAAGAAACTAGGTGTATAATCTGCTATTCCTTTACTTATAAATTTTCTTGTTGAATTACCTGCAAATAGAGCATTATGATGAAAATTTTCTATTTTTTCTGCGTATCTGCTTTCTGTAAGAGATACCATATGTACCACTTCTACATTTTTATAATTTTCAGCTTTATCTGCTAATACATTTAAGAGATATTGCGGTTCTCCTGCTGCATGCCCTACTACAACTCTATTTCCATCTTTTATATTTTTCAATGCTTCTTCTGCTGTTACAATTTTATTACTATATCTATTTTCCCAATTCATTTTTATTCTCCCTCAAATACTTCTTGGCTATTTCCAGCAATTCATTAGATACCCCTGTTTCAACAACTATATCTATATCTGAGAAGTAAGAATATATTTTTTTCTTTATTAAGTTTTCTATTGTGTCCAAAGCACTTGAACATGTACAACATTTTCCACTGAGCCTTAATGAAAGTTTATTTATTTTTTCATCAAATTCCAGAATTTCTACTCCTCCATTATGAGTTTCTAAGTATGGAGTTATTTCTGTATCTATAATCATTTGAATTTTCTCTTTTTTCATCCTTCCCCCAATAGTTTTAAACTATTTTATATCAAGTATATCCTTAGCAAGCTGCTTTTTATTTTCAAGATTTGATTGTCTGCTTATCATAATTCTTTGTGCCTGAGGTGATCCAGCTCCATGCATAGATTCTGTTCTATATCCTACTGCTGCTGTTCCTAGAGTTATATTTTCTATAAGTCTTAAAACTTTCATTCTATCAAGAGTTGGAACTTCATTTTTTCCTCTTAAATATTTATCTAGATATTTTCCTAAAACTTCATCTTTGAAATCCTCTTCAGAAGGCATTGTTACTAAAAGTCCTCCTGCTATATCTTCTGCAAGTCTTGCTATTTCATATGGAAATCTTGTTACATTCTGTTTGCATACATTTGCTAAAAGCATATCTATTTCATATGATCCTGATGCTGTAGAATGCCCCTCACAAGAACAAGCTATTCCTGCACAATATAGAGTTTCATTTAAGTGAAGCATTTCTATTATTTTATCTTTGATATGTGTTGCTTTAGGAATTCCATTATAATCTGCTGCTAATGCAGTAGCTCCTATCAACACATCTCCTACTCCTACTTTACATCCTCCATAACTTTGTCTATGAAAACCAGCAAATCTTTCTACCAACAATCCTGAAAATTCATATTCTTCGCACATAAATATTCTGTCATTTGGAACAAAAACGTCATCAAATATTACTAAAGCTTCATGACCACCAAATTTTGGATTTCCTCTATCTAATGTTCCTGCTTCTAATTTTCTTGTGTCACAAGATTGTCTTCCATAAATCATTTTTATTCCTTGTGTATCTACTGGAATTGAAAAAGCTACTGCATAATCTTTATCTTCTTTTCTCATTGTACATGTTGGCATAACTAAAACTTCATGGGAATTTACTATTCCTGTTTGATGTGCTTTAGCTCCTCTTACTACAATTCCATCTTCTCTCTTTTCTATAATACGAAGATATAAATCTGGATCGCTTTGTTGAGATGGTGAAAGATTTCTATCCCCTTTAGGATCAGTCATTGCTCCATCTACTACCAAATCTTCTTTTTGAACATACTCTAAAAATTTTAAAAATCTTTCATGATAATCAGTTCCTAATTCTTTATCCATATCGAATGTAGTACTATATACAGCATTCATTGCATCCATTCCAACGCATCTTTGAAAGCAGGCTCCTGTTTTTTGCCCCATCAATCTTTGCATCTTTACTTTTTTTATAAGATCATCTGTACTGTGATGAATATGACAGAATCTATTTATCATCTCACCTGTAAGAGTAGATTTTGCTGTCATAAGTTCACTATACTCTTCTTTTTGAGCTAATTCATAAGTCATTGCTACTGAATTTAATGATGGTCTGATAATTGGATCATCTACAGGATTTTCCACTTTTTTTCCAAACATATATACTTCCATATTTAATTTTCTTAAACTTTCAATATACTCTTCAACACTTTTTAATGCCATTATTTTCTTCCTCCATTTTTATTTTATGACATATTAATAAGCAAAGTTTATGCCAATGTATATTTTTTTCATTTCCCCACTATTCTGCACTTTTTCTTTTCACAACTTATTTTTTCTTGCATAAATACAATTTTAAAAAACAAAAGATGCATATTTGCAATTTCTTGCATTTATGCATCTTTTATCTTTCTAGATATTGTTGCTTCATCTACTTTTAATATTTTAGCAACTATTTTTTGTTTTTTCTCTTTTTTCAACATTTTTTTTATCAAATCTCTCTGAATTTTTTCTGTTACTTCTTTTAAGGAATATCCCCCTTCAATTACCAGTCTTTCTATATTTTCAATATATACATCTTCCTTTTCGTTCTCTTGGTTTATATATGATTTTTTATCCTCTCTTTCATTCCATATAATAAATTTAATTTCATTTTCATTTGATAAAATTAAACTCTGTTCAACTACATTTTTTAATTCTCTTATATTTCCAGGCCATGAATAAGATTTCAACTCCTCTAAAGCTGAATATGAGAAATATTTATTCATATTATATTTTTCATTAAATATTCCTAAAAAATATAATACCATTTGTAAAACATCTTCTTTTCTTTCCCTTAATGGTGGAATAATTATTGGAAAAGCTGATATTCGATAATATAAATCTTCTCTGAATTTTCCTTCTTTTACCATTTGTTTTAAATCCTTATTACTTGCTGTTATTAATCGAAAATCTACTTTTATATTTTTATCTGACCCTACCCTTCTTATTTCTCCCTCTTCTAAAACTTTTAAAAGTTTTACCTGCATTTCTAAATCAAATTCAGCTATTTCATCCAAGAATATAGTTGAACCATTAGCCAATTCAAAAACACCTACTTTTCCTTTATTTGAAGCTCCAGTATAAGCACCTTGTACATATCCAAAAAGCTCTGTTTCTATAAGATTTTTGGGAACTGCTCCACAATTTAAAGAGATAAATTCTCTATCTTTTCTTTGGCTGTTCATATGTATATATTTAGCAAAATATGTTTTTCCTACTCCTGTTTCCCCACCAAGCATTAATGGTACATCTATCTTTGCCAATTTCAAAATTTTTTCAACAAGGCGAAGCATTATATCACTTCTTACATCATCATTATTTATAATTCCATACATCTGGTTTTTCATAGTCTTTAATGCTTCTTCATACTCTTTATTTAATGTTTCTACTTTTTTTAATCTTTTTTGTAAACTAGAAAGATCACTGATATCTCTTACATTAGTCACTATATAAATTATCTCTTCTCCATGAAATACAGGAGTACTTGTTATTAGTATCTCCTTGTTGCTCTTTACAACTTTTTGTCTTAATGAAACCTTATCTTTTGTTTGCAGTACAAGTAAGGAACCTGATGAATCATATAATTTATTTTTAACTAAATCTTTCATGTTCTTTCCAACAAGTTCTTCTCTATTTATTCCTGTCATTTTTTCATATGCTTCATTTAAATATAAAGTATTTGCTTCCCCATCTGTTATATAAATTCCATCATATGAAGACTCCAAGATTTTAATAAAATCCTGGTCTACATTGAAAAATTTATTCTTTTTTATCATTTCTCCCCCTAGATATTTTAAATACTTCAATGTAGGTTATTTTAGTAATTTTATTTAAAATTTTGTCTTATAGATATTTATAGTGTAATTCTACTACATTTAAAATTCTCTTGTCAATCTTAAATATATATCTGATAAACTTATTTTCATAATATATTTATTATAATATATTTAAAGAAGGCAGTTGATATTAAAATCAACTGCCTCTCTTTTCTTTCCCCATTTATATTACTTCTTTAAAGAAATCTCTCACTTCCAACAGACTTTCATACTTCCTATATGGCAGTCTGTTTTCCTCTTCAGTAAGCTGTACAGTATCTTCTACCACTATACATTTTATTCCTCCTGAAACAGCCGCTTTCAATCCTAACACAGAATCCTCAAGAACAACTGCATTTTCTGGAGCAACATCAAATTTTTTACAAGCTGCTAAAAATATCTCAGGATTTGGTTTCCCATTCTTCACTTCGTCCCCAAAAACAAATCCATCAAAATATTTATATATACCTGTATCCTGTAGCTCCTTTGTTGCCAGCTCTTTTCCTGTAGAGGTTGCCACTGCTGTTTTTATTTCTTTTTCCTTTAAAAAAGTCAATAATTCTAATACTCCCTTTTTTAACCTTATCCCTTCTTCTTCTACAACTCTTACTTGTATTCTTTTTTTCTCTCTAAAAAGTTTTTCACATTTTTCTTCATCTAAAAAACTCATTAAAACACTTTCTGCATTCTTTATATTACCACCCTTTATTCTTCTCAAAATATCATAGGTGATATCTATTCCCATATTTTTTCCTGCTTCTGTCCAGGCAATATTAGAAAGTCTTTCTGTATCTAAAAGCAGTCCATCCATATCAAAGATTACCAGCTTTATCTCTTTCATATTAATCAAGAAGTTCCTTAACCATTTGATATACTGCTTTTACATCTTCAATTTTTGTATTTCCGCTCTCTTTATCTATCACTGCTCCATAGATATGAGGCATAACTTTTTCTACTCCTGCATCCAGACATATTTTAGTAATCTCTTTGAAGTTGCTTAAATCTACTCCACCTGATGGCTCCATCATTGGTACTCCATGTCTTGCACATGCTTCTGCTACTGCTTTTAGCTCATCTTTTGATTTTAGACCTCCCATTGGAAAATATTTTATTCCCTGAGCTCTCATATCTAATACCATTGCCATTGCTGTATCTACATCAACTATTGCAGGCTCTTCCTTTGAACTTAACTCTCCAGTTGAAATTTTTACTTTTCCTACTATTCCTGTTGGGCTCATCAATACATTTACTGCTGTATTCTCTGCTTTCATTGCTTTTAATGCTCCAGCTGCATATGCTGCCCCTGTAAATACTTGATTTACATGTCCTGGATCAGTTGCTGCTGCTATTAAAGCTGCTTTCTGGAATTGAGCTGGGTCCCCTGCTCCAAGTCCTACTGATACAACTGGTACATCTTTCATGTAATCTTTTACATATTCAATTCCCTCTTCTACTGTATCAAATTGTTTTGATAATACTCCAACAGCTGTATATCCATCAATAGCATTGAATACATCTGCTCCATTTTTCTTATCTTTAGCTAAAAAGTTTACTGCTACTCTATCTTTATAAAATTTGATTTTTGTCTGCATTTGTTCCTCCTGATTATTTTAAAATCTCTTTTATCCTTGCACCTATAAATTTAATGTCACTTTCTGTCAGAGCTCTCATATCAACATTTACTATTCCAAGATTAGCATAATGCTTTCTCACATGAATTTCTGCTTCTCCTTCTCTTAAATGTTTCATGAAATCTTTTCCTGACATATCAGTAAGTTTTTCATTTAATTTTATCTGTACTCTGTATATCTCTCTTCCAGCTTCATCTTGTACTATAGATGTTTCTACTTTTGGTTCATCTTTTAATTCTTCCATTAAAAGTCCTGCCAATCTCATCTGCTCATCTATAACTGCTTTTTCATCTCTTTTTGAATATTCTTCTACAGCTTTTACCAGACCCATCATACATACTTTCCCTATTTTCATGGCTCTTCCAATACCTTTATACTGCATTTTTATTGCATCTATATATTGTTTTTTTCCAGTAACAAATCCAGAAGCTGGTCCACATAATGCCTTTGCTCCAGAATAAATTACCAGATCTCCACCTAATTTAAGATATCTATGTATATCCTCTTCAGCTGCTGCGTCTATTATCAAAGGAAGGGAATGTTTTTTAGCTATCTCTGACATCTCTTCTATAGAAAGCATTCCTTTTTGTACTGCATGGTGTGATTTTACATATAGAAGAGCTATTGTATTTTCATCTATTGCCTCTTCCACATGTTCAGGCTTTACTTCATTGCTGCACCCTGCTTCTACTGGTATTCCTCCACCTAATCTTATCATTGTAGTGATTGGAGCTCCATAGTTTACAGCATGTCCTTTTTGAAGAACTACCTTATTTTTCAATCCAGTTGTATCTGGAAGTCTTTCTATAAGAGTAAGGCTTTTTCCAGTTATCAATCCTGCTACTGAAAGAGCAATAGCTGCTGAAGCACTAGATGTAACACAAGTATCTTCTCCTCCTGTAACTTTAGATATCATCTCTCCCACTCTGTCAATAAGGTCATCTATGACTACAAAGTTTTGTCCTGCTTCCTTCATTGTTTCAGCTACAGTATCGCTTATTTTAGATACCCCCAAAGCTGTCATCTTTCCACTTCCATTGATAACTCTTTTCAATCCTATTTTTTCATATATATTCATAACTATTTCATCTCCATGTCATTTAGAAAAGTAAAGCTAATCCTCCAATAAGCATAGCTCCTATTATTGCTCCTCCTGCTATGTGTCTGTCAAATTTATAGAAAAGAGCTGCTCCTAAAAATGATCCTACTCCTGCTGGAATATTATATTGAATAGCAGATAATATAATAAGAGGACCAAGGAATCTTCCAGTAGCATTTCCAGCTCCCATCATTATTCCTGTACCACCAGCTGACATTCCATCTGGCATAGCTTTTCTAATAGCAATTATAATAAATCCAATGATAACTCCAATAGCTCCACCTACTAATAAAGCTAGTGGGAAACTTTTTACAGGACTTTCTATTCCAGAAGCTAAGAACAATGCTGGCAGTCCAACTCCAACTCCTGTCATCAAAGCTCCACCTATATCAAGCAATCCTACCAATGGTCCTTCCAATACTCTGGCAATAAGGAATCCAGCTGCAAATCCTGCTGCTGCTGCATAATCTCCACCATTAAGTCCCTGATCCAACATCTTTACAACGAATATTTCATTAAAAGCTCCAACTTTATGCACTACATACATATGAGTTCCTGCAAATATTGCTGCACATGCCATTCCTACTAGTATCGGAAATGACATATCAGCTAATAAAAAACTATTTTTTTTATTCTCCATAATTCATGCCTCCTAATCTAAATCTAACTATAGTCCTAATTTAGCGAAAAACCCTCTAAAGTAAGCAATTACAACAAATAGAATAACTACTATTGTAATCATTACTTTTACAGATTTATTATATCCATTTTCATCAATAGTTTGTCCTATAAGAATACCTAAAACTATTCCTGGAACAGCATTTCCCATAATCATATGAGCCATTCCACCTAGAACTGTTGCCCATACTCCAGTTATTTTACCTGCATCTAAAGCTGCAAGCCAGAACACTATGGGCATTACTGGATTAATCATTAAAGCTGCTGCTGGAGATAATATTTCTTTAGCTATTTGAGAAAGAGCTGCTGGAATAAGGAAAGCTACTGTATTTAAAAATGTAACTACAATTGCTCCTATAAATCCTCCTGCTATTCCCATTTTCAAAGGATCATATAAAGTTTCTTCAACTTTTTTATTTTTAGATAATAGTGCTGCTGCTGCAAAGTTAGGAACTACTCTATGAAAAACATCTTGAGTAAGTGCTCCTGCTGCAACTACTGCTGCTGCTGCATTAAATAAGAAACCTAAACCAAATGAGAAGTGCGCCATTGTATCTCCCTGACATGCATTAAGCTCTCCCAGTGTACGAAACGCTCCCATTGATTGTGAATTAGGAGTGTGAAACATTCTAGCTGCCCCTGCTGCTATTGCTGCTCCTCCTATAAATCCGATTATTAATGACTTGATGACTATAAATATCATACTTTCCTCCTTCTTAGAGTTTTATATATTTTACTTCATATTCTATTTCCATCTCTATGTGATATATAGTTTTTTCTCTTGGCATAAAAAGCTCCAAAAATCTTTCTGTTTTCTTTTCCTCTTCTATATCTATAAGATATGTTTCAAGAGGTTCAAGTTTTACTATAACTCCTGTTATTTCAGTTTGGACTTTCCTTCTGAAAGAGGTAAATATTTTCCCCAAAGCTTCCTCTTTTGTTTTTCCTGAATCTTTTATTTTCATAGTTTTTATTTCGCTATTTAATTTAGCCTCTCTCATTTTATGCCTCCTGAAAAAATTTTACATTTTATTTACTCTTTTGTACTCTTCTACTAATCTTCTTCCTAATTCTTCTGTATCTAAAAATCCAAATCCTACTACTTCATATCCTTGTTTAATAGCTGTAACTCCTGCTTCCACTGATCTTAAATGAGAAGTTGCTTTGTACCCATATTTTGTTTGAGCCATTATTGCTCCAGCTCCTCCACTTCCACAAAAAGAAATTCCAAATGTTGCATTATTTTCTTTCATTACATCTCCGAGCTTCATATCTGCTGCCATACCAGGTACAACTATTGCCTTTCCTCCAGCTGCTTCTACTCCCTTTGCTACATTTTGACCTTTCCCAAGTCTGTGTGCTATTACTACTACGATTTCTTTTTCCATCTTTTTTACCTCCTAAAGTATATTATATCATTAATTAATTATTTTCCTTCTGCATTTCCATAGCTAACTGTAGTTGAATAGCTGCAAGAACTATTTCCATTCTGTTTAAGTCTCTCTTATATTTTTCTGCCAAAGGCATAATTATTTTTTCTGAAACCTCTATTGCTTCTTTTTCCACTTCATCCTCTGGACAGTCATCTCCACAATCTAATCCAATATCTTCTTTTAATCTCTTTGCAAGGCTTACCATATGTGCATAAAATACAAGTTTAAAATCTGGAAGAAATTCTATTTTTTCTTCTGCCAATATCTTAGTTGTATGGTCAGCATCAGGAAGATACATTTCAAATTCCTCATCTGTCATTTTTAATCTTGTTTGAACATCTTTCAATAAATCTTTCACTAAATATCCTCCTTTTTAATTAATTCATCTTTTACAAAAACATACTTTGTCTTTATATATTTTTCTGCTGTTATTACTTTATTTACACTGTCTTTTAATTCTAATTTCCCATTTTCCACTATATCAAATATAGTAAGATCTCCCATATAACCCTCTTTAAGTTCTCCAAGTCCTTTTAATTTAAACGCTCTTGCTGGTTCATATGTAACTTTTTCTACACATTTTTCCACTGACCATCCAAGATATATCATTTTGTTTATTGTATTCTCTAAGCTTCCTACTGGTGTAATCATATTTCTCTCATAGAGATCTGTGCTTATCATATCAGCTTCAAAACCTTCTTTTATTCCCTCTTCTGCTGTATCCAGAGAGAAGCTTTCTGAACCATGTCCTATATCAAAAAGAACTCCACGTTTTATTGCTTCTCTAGCTTCAGGAATAACTTTTCCTTCTCTTATCAATCCATTTGCTTTATTATTGTAGCAGTGGGTAACCACATCTCCTTCTCCTAAAAGATTCAATACTTCTTCTACTTTTGGAGGAGCATTACCTATATGTACTACCAATGGAATTTCAAATTCTGATGCTATTTTCTTCCCTTCAGCTATAGGATTTACTCCATTTTCTTTTACTACTGAACCACTTGCTCTTGCTTTTAAGCCTACTATTGTTTCTGGATATTTTTCTAATGATTCTTTTATTTTTTCTTTATCTATATTTTTCATATCACTAAGTTCGCTCAAAGTTTTTAATCCTTGATGAGCAATATTTAGATAAGCGAATATTCTTGTTTTTGATTTTTTTATAAAGTTTTCATAAAAATCATCTATTGTATCTGCTCCAGAAGTTCCAGCATCAATTATTGAAGTTACTCCTCTTTTCACTCCTATTTCATCTGGTAAAGAACTTATTGCTGTTCCTTTTGGAAAGCAATGAACATGTATATCAATAAATCCTGGGGTAACTATACTATCTTTTACATCAATTACCTTGCTGTCCTCTTCATTGAGATTTTCTCCAATCTTTTTTATTATTCCATCTTCTATTAATATGTCTGCTCTTGTCATATGAAAATTATTCTTACTATCTAAAAGCCTTCCATTTTTTATAACAGTTTTCAATTTTAAAACCACCTCCTAAATCCGTTTCATTTTAAAACATTTAATCTTTTTATCAACCTCATTCTCTTGTTATCAGTTATACATTTTTTATTTTGTTTTGTCAAATTTTCAATTTTCGTCGTTATTTTTCATATAGCACTATATTTGTCTAAGTAATTTCTCAAACTATATGTTTATTTTATTGAATTTTTATGCTATTATTTCTTTATAGACGATTTTTAATTTTAAATTTTATCGTTTATAAAATAGAAAAAATATAAAATATCGTATAAAATAATTTTGAAAAGGAGGAATTTTTTTGAAGAAAAATTTTAATGATTATATCAGTTTAAGTGAAAAGGAGATAGATATCAAATTTAATAAAGTTTTTTCAAAAAAAGAAAAAATTCTCTTTGATTTTCTATTAAAAGATAAAGAAGATATATTAAGTAATAATATTCTCGTTCCAATATTAAAAATAAAAAAACTTTTACTCTTGGGAGAATTGGAAAATATTCTTAAAATATTTCAAAAGCTCAGTGAAAAAATAATTATCTATACAGTTTTTAAGCTGGAATTAATTGAAAAAAAGGGAGCTTTCTCTATTATTTCTTCATATCATATAGAAAAAAATTATATCAAGGTAATTTTTACAGAAGAATTCAGATCAATTTTCCAAAAAAATTCTTACTTTCAAAAAAATGATTTTGATATACTGCTTTTTTTCCAAAATGATTATGCTATTGCTCTATATAATTTTCTTAAATTTAATATTTCTATGAATAAATCCATTGAGATTTCTATAAATAAATTGAAAAGTTTATTGGGATTGGAAGAATCCTATGATAGATTTTTTGACTTTGAAAAAATGATACTTAGACCAGCATTTCAAGAAATATCAAAAGTGACTAAAAAAAACATTGAATATACAAAAATTAAGAACAGAGATTCTTCTAACTCTAAAATTATAGGTTTGCTCCTTGAAATAAAAGATATTAATGAAGAGGAAAAGGCAACTCTTACTAACAGTATTATTGAAAAAATTGAAAAAGCAATTTCTGTTGCAGATATAAAAAAAGACCTTTGGACAAAAGTCTTCAAGTCTTTGGATGATAAAAGTTATGATTATATAATAAAAAATGTAAATTACAGTATAGCTCACTATCCTAAAAATGGCTTTAAACTCTTTTTTGAAGAGGCAATTGACTTAAACTATGCAGAAAATAGATTTAAAAATAAAATAATAAAATTTTCAGAAACATTTAAGTGTATAGAAAATATTGAAAAGAAATACACTTCTTTGGCTCAGCTTCACTCTGATTTATTTAAAATACTGGCAAATCTAAAATTTAATTATCTTACTTTAAATCCTCAATTTTTAAAATCTCTCCAGTCTTTAAAAGTGAGAAAAGAATTGGAATATTTCGATAATGATTTTATAATCTTTGCTGAATATAATGATAACGAGATAAGCTATATCTCTTTATTTGAAAATTAATAAAAAAAAGTGAATTAAAATAAAAATATAATTTTAGACCTTTTCCAGTAGAAAGGTTTGTTATTTATCTTGTTCATAAAACTAAAAATAGTAAACTCGCTTTGCTCAAACATACTATTTTTTTACGTTTTACTTACTTCATTAATTACACAAACCTTTCTAATTTCCAAATTTCTAAAATTCAATTCAGCTTTTTAACTCACTTTTTTTATTTATTCTTGAATTTTTTAAAAATTTACATAGTAGCCATATTCCTTAAATAAATCAACTACCTGCCCTACATTTTCACTTTTTACAAGGACATGAAAGTCTTCTCCCTTTAGCAAAAGAGATTTGAATCTTTCATCTTTTGTTATTGTGCTTATAAGTTCTCTGTCATTTTTAAGTTTTAATACTACAAACTGATGTTCAGCTCTTATAGCACTGCTCTTTTCTACCAGATCATCAAAGAATCCCTGCCATAATTCATTTAAATTATCAGATATCTTTGTTTTAAACTCAACTATTCTATCTTCAAGCTCCTGATATCCATTCAATCCCCTAAGAAAATTCTCTTTTGTGAACTTGTATTTATTTACAGCTATTTTTTGAGATACTCTTTCCAGAAACATAGTTTGTACTGGAACATCTCCTATTATTGTAGCTATAAGTCTGTCTTCATCTAAGACTACTTCTCCTTCATTCTTTGTATTATCAAAGTCAAAATTATCTATTCTTCCCAGACAATATTTCCCTAAATCTGTTATTTTTATATATTTAAGCCCATCATATTTGCTTAAATATCCATTTTTAAGATATAGGCAGTTGTTGATAGATGGATAATCATAATACAGCTCCAATACTCCCATAGTTCCAAGAAGGAATAAAACTGATTTTATAAATGGAACAACAACATATGCAAGATATCTTTCATAATTAAGTATTTTTGTTCTTTCATAGTTAGCTTCATTTATATATATATAATCATAAGCATCTTTTATATCTATTATCTCTATAAATTCATCTCTATATAGTATAGATTTTATTATATTGTCTACACTTACAATTTTATCATTAGGTATCTCATCAATTATTTTTTTAATAGTGATAAGTCCTCTTTTTATCTCTTCTTTTGATTTCCATATATTCTTTACCCCTTTTAAATAGTTCAAGTATAAAGAGGTATAATGATAATTTTCTTCCTGTATCAATTCTCCAGTAAGGAAATCCTGTACTATTGTTTTTATATTAGAAACTCTAAAATAGCTTTCATTCATATATTTTTCTTTTACTAAAAAGAAAAATAAAGCTATAGTTTCAGTCTTTAAAAAGTCCAAATCTTTTGAATTTTCATAATACTCATTTATGTTGCAGTATTTTTTCATATTAACTTTTGACTCTTTTAATATTTTTCCACTGTTAGAAAGAACTATTCCACCTTGTTTATAGAAATCAAAGTATATTTTCAGATTTTCTGCTAATTCCTTTTCATTATTATTTACAAGACATTCTTCTATACTAGTCAGAGGAATTATATTATATTCAGGAGGTTTTATCATAAATTTTCTTATGACTCTTATCAAGTCATAATCCATATATAAATATTCCCCTCTTTTATTATCCTTCTCTGCTTTGAAAAATAAATACTCTTCTTTTAAATCCTTATTTAAATCATAGTTGTTTTCCAGTTTCAAATATTTTTCTCTGTCTTTTGCTGGAATAAAAAACTTTTCATTCCACATTATTTCTTCAAAGACTTTTTTTACCTCTTCATCTAATGTTGCAAACACTGAACAAAACACTTCTTCTTTAAGATATACCTGTTCTATCAAATCCATAAAAGTTTGTTTGTTGCTGTTTTCACAAATCAGAGATATTTCAAAAAGTCCTAAATTACTTCCAATATATCCCTCAGCTATCCAGTCCAGAAAATATCTGTTGTATAATCTAAACAATATATCTTTAGGGTAGAACTCATTCAGTGCTTCTCTAAATCTGTCTTTACTTATTCCCATTTTATTTTCTCCCTGTAATCTATTCTCCAAGTATAAACTCAATATCTTTTTCAGTAAGTATTTTCATTGATGAACTGTCCTCAGATATTAAATTATCTAATAACTTGCTCTTTGTATCCTGCAGCTGCAATATCTTTTCTTCTATTGTATCTTTTAGTATCAATTTATATGAAAATACCGTTCTATCCTGTCCTAATCTGTAAGCTCTGTCAATTGCTTGGTTTTCTACAGTTTTATTCCACCATGGATCATATATAAATATTGTGTCAGCAGCAGTAAGATTCAACCCTACTCCTCCTGTTTTCAATGTCATAATAAAAACCTTATATTTATTATCTTTCTGGAATCTATCTACTAAAGATTGTCTGTCCTTTGTACTTCCAGTCATTGAAAGATAGTTTATTCCATATCTTTTTAAATCATCGCATATATTTTCTATTGAATTTATGTAGTTTGTAAATACAAGCACCTTATGTCCATTCTCTACAGCTTCCACTATATTATTTACCAGAACTTCTCTCTTGCTTGAAGTAACTCCATTGCTTTTTGCTTCTGGACAGCTTGTTATCTGTCTAAGTTCATTAAGAGCCTGAAGAATAAAGAACTGTGTCTTTCCAATACCATTTTCTCTTATCTGGCTGTTTACCATTTTATAATAGTAGCTTCTTCTTTCTTCATAAAGTTTTTTCTGTTCTGCATTCATTTCTATAAACATAGTTTTTTCTATTTTATCTGGAAGATCTTTCAGTACTTCTTTCTTTACTCTTCTCAATATAAAAGGGTAAATTTTCTTTTTCAATTCCTCAATAGCTTCCTGATCATTCTCCTTCTGTATAGGTACAGCATAATAATTATTAAATTCTTCTGCTGTTCCAAACATAGCTGGATTCAGAAATCTAAACAGGGAATAGAGCTCTCCAAGATTATTTTCAATTGGAGTACCGCTCAAAGCTATTCTATTTTTTGATTCAAGAAGCATTATTGCTTTTGTTGTCTGTGCATTGATGTTTTTTATATTTTGAGATTCATCAAGAATTATTGTATCAAACTTCATCTCTTTTAAAGTTTCAATATCATTTCTTATAGTTCCATAAGTAGTTAGTATTACACTGCTCTTTTTAATGATGTCTATATTTCTGAAATTTCCATAATAAATACCTACTTTCAGCTTAGGACTGAATCTTTTTATTTCCCCTTCCCAGTTGTATATCAAACTTTTAGGCATTATCACAAGGCTTTTCTTTCCTTTTTCCTCATGAAGCCTTGTCAAAACCGCTATTGCCTGAAGAGTTTTCCCAAGCCCCATATCATCAGCCAGACATCCTCCTAAATTATTATCCATGAGATATGCCAGCCATTTAAATCCATACTCTTGATATTCTCTGAGCTGAGCTTTTACATTAGGGGGATCTATTTCATAACTTTTTACATTATTTATCCCCTTAAAGAAATCTCTGCTTCTGTTCATCTCCTGTGAGAATATCTTGTCCTCTATCAGTTCTTCAACTAATGGAAGGTCGAAGAATGATAATTTTACTTTTTTCTTATCGCTGTCTTTAAAAAGTCTTTCTAATTTTTCTATATATTTTCTATTTATAAGAGCACTTGTCCCATCACTCAGCATTATATATGAATCTTTTCTATATGATGAAAGTACATCTAATATAGAGAATTTTTCCCCTTCTATTTCCAGTTCTATCTCTCCCTCAAGGAAATCTATAGAATGGCTGAAGTTCCCAACTACTTTTGGTTTTACAGCTTTTATATTATACTTTCTTAATTTATCTGTTCCAACTACTTTATATTTTGAGGCAAACTGTAAAAGCTCTTTCATTATAAATTCTTTAGCAAGTTTTTCCTGCATAATAACAAGATTATCTTCATCTATATAGAAACCTGCTTTTATCTTTATATTTTTTTGTAATTTTGCCAATACTTTAGCTATCTCTTCCATAGCTTCTGGAAGTCTGCTCAAATCAACTTCACTTATAAATATCTTCTTTTCAAGATTATTTACCACTGCTGTATGTTCTATTTCATTTTTTTTCAAAAATTCATAATCCATCGTAGATATCATAAGTGTTATCTGGAGATACAAGCTGTTGTCCTGTGAGATTTTTTCTATTATTATCTGAGGTACTGGAATATTTTTTTCTCCCTGTACAATTTTATAATCCTTATATTCTATCTCTATATTTTTAAAATACTTCATAGTTATAGTTATAAAATTTTCAAGTTCCTTTTTATGAACATTTCCTATTAATTCCTTTATACTATGAAGTCCATTATCTTCATTCTCCAGAATATAAAATACTCCTTTTCTTGCAGCTAATTCTTCATTTATTATTTCAAAATCATTGAAACTTCCATTTAAAAGAAGCTCAGTATATAAAATATTTTCATCTTCTTCTTTTTCTTTTATGATTAATGATAGAGTATTATTTTCCTTTACCCATTGTATCTTATTCATATTTTCATCAACAAATTTATCATTATCAATAAGCTGTGGAATAAGATTTGAATGTTCGCTTAAATAAGCTTCCTGATACTCTTTTTCCCAATCAATAAAAAAACTGTCTTCCTTTATTCCTTTTATATAAGAAAGAATTGATTGTGTTTTATCTGTATAATCATCTATCTCAACAAAATCCAGACTATCTAGTACTGTTCCATCAGAAAAAACTGGTACTATATATTTTCCTTTTTCATCTGTTTTTAACATAAAGTAGATGCTATCTAATCTGTAATCCATTTTTTCCCAATTCATACTCATTTTCCTTGTTATAATTTTATTTAACATATATTATATCAAATAATATATGGTTTATCAACGTTTTAATTTTTTCCAATTCCTATTTGGCGCTTTTTCAGAAAGATTATATTAGTAATTTTTCCAGACATTCATTTATTACTACACCTTTTGTTTCAGTTCCTTTCAATGCTTCACAAAATTCTTTTGTTACATTGTAGCTTTTTCCAAAATGCATTGGAATAATAATTTCAGGGTGAAGCTCTTGAACAAAATATTTCCCCCCAAGAAAAGTATTTTCTTCCAAACGTGGATCAACAGGGAAGAAAGCTACATTTATCTTCTCTGTATTTTCTTTTATATCTTTTATTATCTTTTGGAAAGAGTTTCTCATAAAATCTTCCTCTTCTTTTGTATCATCTGACCAGTACCACCAATTGAGATCTCCAGCATGGAATACAATTTTATCTCCCATTTTTATCCAGAAAGATACTCCTGCATCAGTAGAACCATATATTTTTATATTAAGCCCTTCTACTGTAGTTTCATTTCCTTCTGATACTATATAGCATCTTTCAGGGATTGTTTTTAACCCAATGTCGCTACTAAGTACATAAGATATCTGCGGATTTTTCTCCTGCCATTTCAAAATTTCAGGATTGAAATGGTCTGCATGTGCATGAGAAGAAAAAACTACTACTTTTTTATCCATCTCGGCAATAAAATCTTCTATGTTAAATAAAGGGTTTTTCTTTCTTGGAGTTTTATAATAATCAAAGATTAAAACATACTCTGAATTTTCAACTACAAAACAGCTGTGATAGATATAATAAATATTCATATTTCTCCTCCTTTTAAATTTAGACTATATATTATACCATCTTTCTTAAAAATCTAAAATCAAAATTTTTTAGTTTTATTTTTACTAAATAAAACAGTCCCACTCTAAAGATACAGCTGGAATAATTATCTTTTTACTTTTACTATAAAATATTATATAATCTAAAAAAAAGCCTATAAACAAAGAGAGGTACAAAATGAGATTTGGTGAAGTACTAAAAAAGATAAGAACACAGCAGAGGGACAGTTTGAGAGCTTTATCTGGAAAAACTGGAATATATTTTACCTATATAGATAAAATAGAGAAGTCTGAAAAGCCTATAAATATTGAGATTCTTGAAAAACTTGTAAAAGAATATCCTCTGCAGAAAAAAGAATTAATAAAAGCATATGTTAATGAAACAATCCCTGATTTTGTAATAGAAGAAATTAAAAGTCCATATATAAATAATGAAAATATTATGATAGAACTATATAATATCTTCCTTGAAAAATTGGATATAAAGGAACAGAAAGATATACTGAGAATGGTAATTGAAAGACTGGAAATACTTAGCTTCAGAAAAGGAACACTAGAAGAAGATAAAAATATATTAGATGAAATAAAAGAAAAAATAGATAAAATATAACAAAAATTTTTTTCAAGCTCATATAACTTTAGGAAGGAATTCTAAGTATATGAGCTTTTCTATTGAAATATTAGAGGAGATACTCCATTAATAAAAAGTTTTTTATTTCTTGACACAGTTCCTCTTTAGAGATACAATATGTTATGTTGTTTTTTGATAAACCTGCAAAAATAAAAAATTAAAAAAAATAAAGTTTACCTTTAGGAGAACAAATAATGGTAATTTAACAAGACCTCTTTCTCATCTCAAGCCAGACTTCCATAATTACTTCTAAGAGTTCAATAATTTTTTCTCTGTCTGCTATTTCTTTTTCTTCAATTATTTCCAAATTTTCTTTCACTAATTTCCCACCTTTAAATTTTTTTACACTACTGGAAGTGTCTGAGTACAACTATAACAACTTATTTTAAAGAAGGCAAGAAAAAAATATTTTAAATTTTGAAATAGTGATATAAAACTATCAATTACTTGGAAAAAAATTTTAAGAAAACTCAATTAAAAAACTAATATAAAAAAGAAAAAAGATAAAAAAACATTTTATTTCAAAAAAGGAGAGAAGATGACGGAGAAAATTAAAGGACAGGGAATATTTAAAGAAGGATATGGATTTATAGCAAAAAAAGTGATGAGGGACAGAGATTTAAATGTTTTATCTAAAGCTGTATATGCCTATATATGCAGCTACACTGGAAAAGGAAAAAATGCTTTTCCATCACAAAATTTAATATGCGGAGATTTGGGAATAGGCAAAGACACATTGATAAAATATGTCAGAGAATTAAAAGACAGAGGGTATGTAACAGTGATACAGCACAAAGAAAAGGGGAAGTTTGCACAAAATCTATATACTGTAAACATCAACCAATGTATAGTTTCACCGGACACGGCAAAAACCGATACGGATTTTATCGGACACGGTCAGGGAGAAACTAATAATAACAGTATTAATAATAACATAAAAGATAAAAATATAAATAATACACACACAAGGGCAGAAGAAAAAGCAGTTGATAATCTAAAACATGAAGAAGAAATTGAGAAAGAAAAATCAAGTAATGCTCCTGTGGAGATACAGGATATATTAAAAAAATATAAAGAGCTGAAATTACCTGCATATAACTATTGTCCAGATAACTATGTGATTTTGAAAGTATGGAGGGAGTTAGGAACTTTAAAGCTGTTTGAAGCACTGACAGAGATGTCCAAATCCCAGTTTGTTAAAAACAGTATGAGCATCAACAGTATTTTCAAAATAGATAATCTAAAAAAGGCTCTTAATGGAAATTTCAAAGACAAAAGAAAGATGAATGCAGAGAAAAATAATCCTATGAAAAAATTTAAAAAACCAGAGTACGAAGATTTTACAGGAGATTTTATTAACAGTATTCTAAATGGAGCATTAGAGGAGAATGAAAATGAAGAAATGTAAGTATTGCGGGAAAGAGTATGTAAAGAATGAGGATAGTTATCTTAAAAATCTTCCTGAATTTTTCAGAAAAAAATTAGAATACATACCTGCCTGTCCCTGTCTGGAAGAGGAGGAAAAAAGAGAAATGGAGGAAATGGAAAGAAAAAGAGTTCAGGAATGTATGATAAACAAAGTGAAGAAATTTAAGGATATTTCTGTTATGGACAGCAGATTTATAAAAAGCACTTTTAAAAATGCTGATATGGACAACCAGCAGATGCAGCTGGCACAGAAATATGTGAAAAGTTTTCTGAAAAAAGATGAACAGGAGGGATTGTTGTTTTATGGAGGAATAGGAACAGGAAAGACTTTTACCACTGCCTGTATAGTCAACTATCTCATGGAAAGGGGAAAAACAGTACTGGTAATGAATTTAGGGCTGTATCTCAATAAGCTCACACTCCAGTGGGCAGAAGCAGAGATGAATATTCTGGAGCAGGTGGAAAAATGCGATTTGCTAGTGATAGACGACTTTGGAGGGGAAAAGGGGCTGGATAGAAATAATACTGGATGGAGAGCAGAGAAAATATATAATCTCATTGATACAAGATACAGAAGCGAGAAGCCTTTGATAATTTCTACAAATTTAAATTTCAACGAAGATGAGGAAAAATGCGAGATAAGTGAAAAGTTTTCAACACAGGGGCAGAATAGGATAAGAGATAGGATAATTGATATGTGCTTTCCTGTACAGGTAACAGGGAAAAGCAGAAGGGGAATGACAAAACAGAAGTTCTTTGAATTTATATCTTAAAAAAATAAAAAAGGAGAATTACATATGGAGAGGGAAGAATATATTTTTAAGAAGCTAGGAAGTCTTTCAGCAATAGATAAGGCACTGGCAGATGAAATGGTAGAGAATCTGGGAGAATGGACTACAGTGAAGAAGACAGCAGAATATTTCAACAAACACAGAAATACTATTTATGACAAAGTTGAAGGGGGAGATATTATTCACAAAAAAATGGGAGCAAGTATTGTAATCTACACAAAAAGCCTGATTTTTCTTCTGGAATAAAATTTAATAGAGAGCATATAAAGAATCTCAGATGAATGCGTCTGAGTTTTTTTATTTAAAAATTAAAATGACGGCAAAAAATCAAGAGGTAATTCTCAAAAATCATTCTGCACCCCTCATTTTATTTTATATTTTTTGTGTAAAAAATATATTGAGTTAAAGGCTGGAAAAAAATGATTGAAAAATTCAGAAAGGAAGAAAAAAAATTAAAAAAACCAAAAAATAAAAATCAGGAGTTCTTGTTTATGTATAAATACGAACACTTTCAGAATTTGTAACTATCTAAAACAATCTTTACTCCTATCAATTATATATACCATAAAAAACCAAAATAATCAATTTTTATTTTTTTAAAAACATTGAACTTTTAAAAAAATGTAAGTTAAATTTTGTATTTAAGATGATTTTAAAAAAAATAAAAAAAATTTAAAAAGTTCGTATTTATACATAAACAAGAACAATTTTTTTAGGTGTGATTTTTTAGTGGAAAAGAGAGTGTTATGACAGAGATCGAATTTCTAAAATTATACAAGAAGAAGAGAAAATTAAAAAGCATAAAAGAATCAAAGAAAAAATTAGAATTTTTTTGGGAAGCAGTTTTTGCAGGACTTGCACAAGACAAAAAAGTAATAGTAAAAGATTTTGGAGTATTTGAATTAAAAAAGCTCAAGCCAAGAAAGATATATGATATTCATAAAAATATTTTGTTTATGACAAAGGAAAGGACGGCATTGAAGTTCAAGGTAAAAAACGGGTTTATGAAAAAGCTAAGTAAAAAAGTAAATAGCTGCAGCTTAACAGATGAAACTGGGATAAAGTAAAGTAGTCTGGAAAAAGAGCAGTTAAAATAAAACAATGGGAGGAAAAATAGTTATGATTAGCAATTTTAGTGAAGTAGAGAAATCTCTAAAGAGATGTCTAAAGGAAAAAGTATCAATAACAGCAGCAACAGTGGTAGGGTTCTTAATAGCAGGAACAGTAGCATTTGGGGCTACAAAACCTGTAGAGTTTACAACAGCTAATGGTCCAAAAGTAACAATTAATGTTGATAGTGGTGGAGCATCCGATGTATCAGGAGCTACAGATTCCATCTCTGTAGCACAGTATGAGAAATTGGCAGGAAAAGGTGGAGCTCTTGAGAATTTATTAACAGTAACAACTAATGAAAAGGGAGAAACAATTTTTGCTGGAGCAGAAGGTCAATCAAATACATTAGGAAAAGTTACTGCAACAGCAACAAATGATGGAGCAATTACACTTTTAAAAACAGATAGTGACCATAAATCTATAGCAAGCAGCTTAGAAATTGAGGCTGTTGGATTTAATGCAAGCAATAAAGCAACAGCAATGAAAGCTGCAGGAGCAGAAGATACAGTAACAAATAATGGAGCAATTACAGTTAATAAGTTTGCTGTTGGATTATCAGCAGGAGCAGGAGCGGCAGCTGTAAATAATGCCGGCAAGATAATTACAGTAAATTCTAATGGTGAAAACGCTGATACAAGCATAGGTATGTTAGCTGATACAGCAGTTGATAAAACTACTACTCTAACAAATGATGGAACAATTACAGTAACAAAAGGTATAGGTATGGCAACTGGAGAATTATTAGAGGGAGCAGAAGCCGTCTTAATAAATAAAGGAACAATTGATGTAACAGATGGAGTAGGAATAAAAGTTGAGGGAGCAGGAAAAGTTAAGGTAGAAGCTGGAAAAATAACAGTAGCAGATGGGAAAACTGGAATAAAAGTTGAGGGAACAGGAACTACAACAATAACTGATGGAAGTATTGAAATAAATGGAACAGGAAAAGGAATTAATGCTGTAGGAAATGTAACACTTGAAGATATAGCTATCACTTTAAATGGTGCAGGAACAGGTATTGAGTATACTGGAGGAACTGTTGGAGCAGTAACAGCTAATATATCAACAAAGGATATATCTGTTGAAAATGCTGGTGCTACTGGAATAACTGCAGCTATATCAACTGTAGATAAGAGTACTCTTGATATCACAACTGGAAGTATTTCAACAGGGAATGCTAATGCTACTGGTATTGCAATAACTGGACAAAATTTAGGTGCAGGTACTACTACTGCAGCTGTAAAAACTACATTAGGAGCAACAGCAGGAACAGGGGTAACAGTAGCAGGAGAAAAAAATAATAATATTACAGTAAATCTTGAAAATGCACAACCTGCCCCTGCTAATATTAAAGTTGCTAAAGCAGAAGTATCTGGAACAGGAGTAAATATAACAGCTGGAAAAGCAGATGGAATTATTACAGTAAATGTAAACCAAAGCAATCTTCAAGTAACTGATACAAAAAAATTAGTAAATGTAGCTAATAGTACAGCTGGAGAAGTAAATATAAATGTCAATAAAAGTGTTGACTTACTATCTGGAGCCAACTTGGTAAATATAGGTACAATAGCTGGAAATGTAAATGTAGTTTTAAATGCTGATGACCAAAAAGTTGTAGATGGAAGCTTAGTTGATGTAGGAGCTCTTGCTGCAGGAACAGCAACTGTAAATATTAATAAAAATGTTGACATTACAGGAAATGGAAATATAGTTAAAGCAGGAGCTATGACAGCTGGACACTTAAATGTAAATCTTAATGTAGAAGGAGTGGATGGACTAACTGTAAAAACAGGAAAAACAGCTCTAGACTTATCAAGTGTTAATGCTGATAATGTAGCTTCAGTTAAAAATACAGGAACTGTAACAATAGCAGGAACTGGAAAATTAGTTGTGGGTAATAATTCTAATACTATATCTCTTACTAACCAGGGATTAATTACATTAAAAGCAGTTGATACAGCGACACCTGATAACAGTTCACATATTTCATCAGGGGCAGCAGTAAATGTAGCAAACTATGGAACTATTGATTTAGCTATAAGTTCAGATGCCTTTTTAGGGGAAGCTGGTGCATCTAGTTTAGAGGATTTAACTCTAGTCCAAGTAGAAACAGCGTTAAAAACTATGCATGTAATAGCTAGTGATTCAAATGGAAGTTTCTCAAGTGTTGGATACATCAAGTTTAGTGATGGAAAATACTTTACTACAGCTGCAGCACTTGATGGGTCACATTCAATAGAAGATTTATCTGTAGCTTTAGCTCAACAATCAGAAGCAGATAGAGCTTTTAGTGTAAAAGAGAGTAATTCCCTTGTATTAAAAGCAGAAAATCCAACTGATAACTTATCAAATGTACAGCTTAATTTAGAAGGAACATTAGCTACAGCTCCAGATGGAACAAATCCAGTAACAATTGATAACTCTACTTCAGATAGAATTATAAACATCACAGAAACTGGAAAGGTAAATGTAACAGATTCTAAAACATTAAACTATTCAGGAAATATAACAGCAGCAACTGGACCATCAGTAACAGAAGCTGCAATTGTAGTAGACGTTACTGGTACTCTTGGGCTTTCTAATGGAGAAATGAATATGCAAGCACCAGAAACAACAACATACACAACATCAGCAGACAGAGTAGGTATAAAGCTAGAAGGTAATGGAATAGTTAACCTTGATAATTATACAGTAAATGCTGATATAAAAGGAGAACTTAGTGGTTCTAATTTACAAGGAACATTAAATGCTAAAGGAAATTCTAAAATAAATGGTACAGTTACTGATATAAAAGAGATTAATGTAACTGATAATGGAATGCTTACATTTGGGGCAGATTCTGTAATAGAAGCTTCTAGTAGTACAAATGAGCAAACTTCAATAGACCTTGTTGAGGGAAATATGGGAGTAGAAATAGGAGAAAATGGTAAAAATGTACTTCAAAATTCTGAGGTAGCTGATGTTAGTATTCAAAGTCTAGATGGAAGTTCTCCTAATGATGCAGCACATGGAAAAGTAGTTCTGCTGACTAATACTCTTACAGAAAATACTGCATTCAATTTAGGAGCTCATCTTTTAATAGATGGAAGTGTTGTAGCTAATAGTGATATTTACTACAATGTAGTAAAAGGAGCAGATGGAATATGGAATGCACAGTTTAATAAAAATGGTTTGCTTGGAGAGAGTGGACTTAAATATGCAGAGTTGAATAATATGTATATTGCTACTCAATCTATCCATGACATATTATCAAAGGATATTGATTTAAGAGCAGTTCAACTAGATGATCTTTACTCTAATAATATCTATTCTGAAACTGTAAAAATGTCTTTAGATACATTAAAAATGAATGAAGATGCAGTTTTATCTCTAAACGTTAGACCAAGACAGGGAGAGTTTACAGCTCAAGGTAAATTCCTGTTCAATAATACTGATTATGATAGAGAAGGTACATTAAGAGATTACAAAGTAGAAACTAAAAACACAGGATTGTTAGGAGCAATGGAATATGGATTGACTGATACTTCATCAGTAGGATTTGCATTCTCTGGAACTAAACAAGACCTTGATATGAAAAATGGAGCAAGCGCTGATGGAGACGCATTCTACTTCGGACTATATAGAAATGATAAATTCAACAATATAGACTTAACTACAGGGTTGGGATATATGGTAGATAGAGTAGATGCTGAAAACTTCATTGGAAAAGATAAATTTGATTCTACAGCTTTAAGTGGATATGTTCAAGGTAAATACAACTATGCACTTGGAGAAAGCTTAACACTTTCACCAAAAGCTAGATTGACAGTAACTAGATTCCAACAGGATTCTATCAATAATGGAAGAATGAAGCAGGAAGAAGTTAAAGATACTATGGCTGATGTAGAGTTAGGAGTGGAAATCAAAAAAGGAATAACACTTGAAACAGGAAAAATGCATCTTCTGGCAGGAGCAAGTTTCACTACTAATGTAGCTGGAAAAGATGATGACTACTACAAAGTAAACTTCATAAGCAGAGCAGGAAATGATGGAAGCACTGCAAAAGTTAAGGGAGCTAACTTAGAGAAAAACAGCTTAAAACTTAACATAGGGGCAGATGTTGAATTAACAAATGGAGTATTCTACAATGGAGGATTGTCTTATGAATTTGATGATGAAGACAGAGATTCTATTGGAGTTACATTAGGAGCAGGATACAAATTCTAATTATAAAAGTAAAGATTTGTCATAACTAAATCCCAGCAGCTGCAGGTAATTACTTACCTGCAGTTGTACTTTACACAAAAAGGAGATATAAATGAAAAAAATATTAATATTAATGGCATCCTTATTAATGATAAGCTGTGGAAATAATTTAAAAGAAATAGACCTTTCTCTATTGGAAAATAAAAGTGGAGTTTTCTATGAAAAGGGAGCCGAAAAGCCATTTACAGGAAAAGTAACAGCTAAATATCCAGATGGAAAGAAAATGCTGGAGAGCAGCTGGAAGAATGGAAAACAAGATGGAAAGCAGACTCAATATTATGAAGATGGAAAGCCTAAAATAGAAGGAACATTCAAAGATGGAAAAGCAGATGGAATAATAAAAGTATATGATGAATCTGGAAAAGTAATTCTTCAGGAAGAATGGAAAGATGGAGTAAAAGTTAAAGAATAGGGGAGTTTATGAGGAAAGATGAAGTTGAAGAAATAGAAAATGAAATAAATATATATGAAATAGTTCACATTTTCTTTAAATGGAAGAAAATATTTCTTTCAATTATACTTGCAGCATTTATTGCAAGTATAATAACAGCATATTTAAATTATGAAAATAATAAAAATATTTTAAGTATAGAATTTCATATAGAGAAAGAAAGATTTCTGGAAGACAGATTATTTCAAAAATCTGGACTTACATTCCCTAATTTGGATATAGAAGATATATCAAAATATATAAAAAAATCTGCTGTACAGCGAAATATTTTAATTACAGAAGATGTAATAAAATACCAATACAATTCTAATACTATAGAAATAAGAAATTTAAGAAATGAAAGCAGTGACATTTATTTTCTTGAAAGCCTAGATGGAAACAGTTTATTTAACGAAAAAGATAAAATATTCTTTGAAATGGAAGAATACATATCAGATAAAGTAGAAAAAATAATTATCGCTGAGGAAAAAAAAGCTTTAGAGAATATTGAACATTTTTCTCAAGAAATGACAAATAGTACCAGTTCTACAAAAACAGAAGAGTTAAGAAAAACTATTGAAGCATATTTGGAACAAATAAAAATACTTACAGGGTTGAAACTTCAAAAAAAATATAAAAATATGGTAGTAATCGATTCTATATCTATGTATAAAAACAATAGTTTTTTATCACTATTTATACTGATAAATTTTTGGGGAATAATCACAGGAATACTTGTTGTTATAATAGGTGAATTTTGGAAGAGATATAGTTTAAGAAAATTACACATAGAGGTAAACTATGAATAGTAAAGAATTTTTACACTATTACAGAAAATTGAGCATCTTAAAAAATCAGGAAGTAAATTTAAATGAAGCTGAAGAAGATATAAAAATGATGATAGAAAGTATTGCTGAAGCTGTTATACTGGATAATGAATTAAAAATAAAAAACAAAGGCAAATTCACTCTTACAGATAAAAAAAGAAAAATAGTACAAAATATTTATACAAGTGAGAAGATAGAACTCCCTTCTAAAAAAGTATTCAAGTATATTCAGCCTAAAAATCTGAGTATATAAGAAGAAAGTAAATAAATTAAATTTTTATTAAAATAATATATTATTGTAAAGGGACTGAGCTTAGGATTCAGCCCTTTTTTTGTTCTTCTTTTTAATTCTAATATTTTTTCAATTGCTAATAGTATTAGAATATGTTAGAATAGTGTTAGAATATATCACCATTTTAGGAGGAGCTATGAAATTACAAGAAGGAACAAGTGTTGAGCTAAAAGAAATATTTATACCAGAGATAAAGAAAGAAGTAGTAGCTTTTGCTAATACTAATGATGGAATTATTTACATAGGAGTTAATGATTCTGGAGAAATACTAGGAGTAAGCAATCCTGATGCTACTTTGGAGCAAGTAACTGCTTCGATTAGAAATTCAATAAAGCCTGATGTAACAATGTTTGTAACAACTGATATAGAATTAATTAAAGGAAAGAATGTAGTAGTGGTAAGAGTACAAAGAGGAGCTTCAAGACCATACTATATAGCTGACAAAGGACTTAAACCTTCAGGTGTATATGTAAGACAGGGAAGTTCATCTGTTCCAGCTTCAGAAGAACATATAAGACAAATGATAAAAGAAACAGATGGAGATTCTTATGAGGAACTACGTTCATTAAATCAGGAACTTACTTTTAATTTTGCTGACAGTATATTTAAAAAAGCAGATATAACTTTTGGAAAAGCTCAAAAGAAAACATTAGGATTGATAGGAGAAGATGAACTATATACTAATTTAGGTCTTCTTATTTCAGATCAATGTGCTCATACATTAAAGATAGCAGTGTTTGAAGGTTTAGAAAAAAAAGTATTTAAAGATAGAAAAGAATTTACAGGTTCATTGTTAAAGCAAGTAACTGATGCATTTGAATTTATCAATTTATTAAATAAAACTTCTGCTACATTTGAAGGACTTTTAAGAAAAGATGAAAGAGATTATCCAGTAGAAGCTATTAGAGAATCACTTTTAAATGCAGTAGTTCATAGAGAATATTCTTTTGGAGCTAGTACATTAATCAACATCTATGAAGATCGAATAGAGTTTTTATCTTTAGGAGGAATAGTGTCAGGACTTTCTTTGGAAGCTATAATGCTGGGAGTATCACAGTCAAGAAATGAAAAATTGGCTAATTTATTCTATAGGCTGCACTTGATTGAAGCTTATGGTACTGGAATACAAAAGATAATGTCAAGTTATGGAGAGTATGGACTAAAGCCTCAAATAAAAACTGAAGTAGGAGCATTTCAGGTAATACTTCCTAATGTACATTATTCTGAAATAAAAGAGACAGCCAAAGAAGAGTATTCTAAACCAACTATAAAAGAACAGCATAAAAAAATATTAAATTTAATTGAAGAAAAAGGAGGAGCTAGTCGTAAAGAAATCGAAAAATATATGAAATTAAGACAAGCAAGAATTATTACTCTTTTAAAAGAAATGATAGAATTAAATTTAATAGAAAAATATAGAGAAGGAAGAAGTTTTATTTATAAAAAGAGATAAAAAACAAGATATAGAATTTAATAAAAATTTATAAATAACAGTAAAAACAGAAGGTAGAAATTAATCAGCCTTCTGTTTTTTATTCCTAAAAATAACACCTAATTTAATATTGTTTATTTTTGACTTTTAATTATTTTTCCTAAATCTTCTTTGATAATTTCTCTCATTTCTTCAGCATTTTTTTTAGTTTTATCATAATTTAACCCTATATTTTTTGCTATTTCCAATTGAATTTCATTAGGCATTTTAAAGTTTAATAAATCAAATTCTATATATAATATATTAGCTAAAAATTGCTAAAATTTCAATATTAGATAATATATTATCTTTTATATCAAAAATTATAAAAATACTTATTTAAATTTAAAAATAATTTGATATGGATAAAAATAAGAGGTAATTCTTAAAAATTACTCCATAGTTCCAATTTCTATTTTTAATTTTATTAGTAAAAATTAAAGAAGATAAAAAGAATAGTAAATAAATTAATTTTTTTAAATAATATATTATTGCAAAGGGACTGAGCTTAGGATTCAGCCCTTTTTTTTAATTAAGTTGATAGATATTAAAAAAAATGTTACAATAATTTATACTAAGATGCTGAAAGTATTTTTTAATTTCAGCTAAAGAATTTATGATTTCTACAATAGAATATATTTTTATGATTCAAATTTTTTTTAAAGAAAATAAATGTCGACTTTCTACAAACAACAAAATAATATAATTATAATATATAAGGACGGAGAGGAATATGGGGACTTTTAAACCAATATCAAATACAAATTTATATGTTGAAGTAATAAATTCCATTATTACAGCTATTGCCACAGGAGAACTCAAATCAGGAGAAAAGATAATCGAGCAGACTATTGCTACTGAAATGAATATCAGCAGAGCTCCAATAAGGGAAGCTATAAGAGAACTTGCAGCTCAGGGAATTGTTGAATATATTCCTAAAAAAGGGGCAACAGTTGCCACACTGAATAAAAAAAGTATAGAGGAAACTTATTCTCTTCGTGCTCTTTTAGAAGGAATGGCGGTAAGCCTCGCTATAGATAATTTTACACCAGAAGATATAAAAACTATGGTATCTCTTTCTAAGACTATGACAGAAAGCTTGAAAAAACAAGATGTAGAAAACTTCATTAATTGTGATGTTGCTTTCCACAATCTTATCTGCCAGAGATCAAACCATACAAAACTTCAAAAATTAATAGAGAATTTTGTTCTCCAGACACAGCTTTATATGAGAATGTCAAAATATAATATGCTGATAAACTCAAGCCTTTCTATTGAATATGGGGTACATGACAACCTCATAGAATTAATCAAAGAAAAGGATAAAGAAAAGGCAGAAAAAGAAATGAAAAATCATATAATGACTTCTGGAGAAGTTCTTATTAATTATCTTTTAAAAAGTGATGAAATATAATCGTTATACTATCAAGGACTAAGTCTTGTATTTTACAAGGTTTAGTCCTTTTTATATTTTCAGTTTTTGTTTTTTTATATTCATTTTTAAATACAAACATACTGATAAAAAACCGTTTTGTAATTTTTCAGAATATTTTTTTAAATTTTTCTATTGACAAATTAAAAATTTGGGGGTATCATTCAAGTAGAAAGTTGATTGTCGACATTTAACAAAAAGTATTTTCTTTGAAAGTTACAAGGGGGAAAAATGAAATTATACAATATGAATATCCCTTCTAATGTCTATGGAGGATTTGGAAGTATAGAGCACATTGAAACAATTTTAAATAAAGAAAAAGTTTCTAATGTTATAGTATTTACCGATAAAGGTGTTAGAGGAAGCAGTTTCTTTTCTGCAATAATTGAAAAGATTGAAAACACAAAAGTAAATTACAACATAATAGATGATCTAGCTACTGAACCAAGCTACCATGATGTAGAAAAGGTTATGAAAGAACTGGACAAATATAAAAGCGATTTTATCATAGCAGTAGGTGGAGGAAGTGTAATGGACATTGCAAAATTATGTTCAATCTTAAAAGATGCTTCTTACACAGTAAAAGATCTTTTAAAAAATCCATCACAAGGAAGCAAACAGATAAAATCATTAATGATTCCTACAACTTGTGGAACTGGTTCAGAAGCAACATGCAACTCAATAGTTGCTGTTCCTGAAGAAGGGCTTAAAGTAGGAATTGTAAATAATGGTCTTATTCCTGATTATGTGATACTGGATCCAGCAATGATAGAAAAGCTTCCTAAGAAGCTTATAGCTTCTACTGGAGTAGATGCTCTTGCTCACTGTGTAGAATGTCTTACTTCTAAAAAAGCTAATCCTTTCAGTGACTTGTATGCACTGGCTGGAGGAGAACTTATATTTAATAATATAAGGAAGGCCTATCTGAATCCAGATGATATGGAAGCAAAAACTAATATGCTTATGGGAGCCTTTTATGGAGGAATAGCAATAACTTCATCAGGAACTACAGCTGTCCACGCACTTTCTTATCCCCTAGGAGGAAAATATCATATCCCTCATGGAATCTCTAATGCAATAATGATGAGTCCAGTAATGGAATTCAACAAAGATGCCTGCTTAGAGCAATTTTCAAGAATGTGTGACCGTTTAAGACCAGATATGAGCAAAAATACTCCTGAGGAAAAAGCTCAATACATTATAGATGAAATAAAAAATATTGTTGAAGTTACAGAAATACCTGTCAGTTTAAAAGAATTTGGAGTGACTATGAATGATCTTGATTTCTTAGTTGATGCAGGAAGTAAAGTAACTAGGCTGCTTTCAAATAATTTAAAAGAACTAAGCTTAGATGATATTAAAAATATTTATTTAAAAGTTTTAAATTAGGAAGGTGAAAAAATTGAATAAACTGCCTATAATAGGAATCACTATGGGGGATCCAGCAAGTATAGGTCCTGAAATATCTCTTAAAGCTTTAAACAACAAAGATATCTATGACAGATGCAGACCTGTTGTCATAGGAGATGCTTCAGTAATGAAAAAAGCTGTTGAATATACAGGGCTGACTAATCTAAAAATCCATTCTATCAAAAATATATCAGAGGCTCTATTCCAACATGGAACTGTAGATGTCTATGATATGGGAATTGTAAATCCTGAAGACTTTGAAATTGGAAAGGTTTCAAAAGCAGCTGGAAATGCAGCTTTCCAATATGTAAAAAAAGTAATAGAACTAGCACAAAATAATGAAATAGATGCTACTGTTACAAATGCTCTTAATAAGGAATCTATAAACCTTGCAGGACATCACTACTCAGGACATACTGAAATCTATGCTGAATTCACAAAAACAAAGAAATATACAATGATGCTTGCTCATGAAAATTTAAGAGTTGTACATGTAAGTACACATGTGTCTTTGAGAGAAGCTTGCGACAGATGTAAAAAAGAAAGAGTATATGATGTTATAAAAATAGCTGATGATGCTTGTAAAAAGCTTGGAATAAAAAATCCTAAAATAGGAGTGGCAGGACTTAATCCTCACTGTGGTGAAAATGGTCTTTTCGGTACAGAAGAAGTAGATGAAATCATTCCTGCAATAGATAAAGCTCAGCAGGAAGGTATCAATGCAATTGGTCCTATTCCTCCTGACACTATCTTTTCTAAAGCTCGTGGAGGATGGTATGACATTGTTGTAGCTATGTATCATGATCAGGGACATATTCCTTTAAAAGTTATAGGATTTGTATATAATCAAAAAGAGCAGAAGTGGGAAGCAGTTGCTGGCGTAAATATAACTTTAGGTCTTCCTATAATAAGAAGCTCTGTAGATCATGGAACAGCCTTTGATCAATCAGGAACTGGAACAGCAAATGAATTAAGCCTTATAAATGCAATAGATTATGGAATCAAGTTAGCAGAAAACAACATAAAATAAAAATAAAATTGGGGGTAAATCATGAAAAAATTGTTATTAATGTTATGTTTATGCGGAACATTTGTAGCTTGTGGTGAGAAAAAATCTGAAGATACAGCAGCAGCAACAGCAGCTGGAAAAAAAGTCCACTTAACATTTGCAACTCAAGAAGTAGGAACAGGAGCATATCAATATGCATCTGCTATATCTAATATCTTCTTAAAAGGGCTTCCTGAAGGTTCAAATATTGACCTTACTACTGAATCTCCTGGTGGAGTTGGAGCTCCAATAGTTTTAGAAAATGAGCAGTGCGACATTATAATGAGTAATGCAGGACCTGCAAAATGGTCTGAAGAATCTGGAATATTAGGAAAAGAACCTACAAAATCTACAACAGCTATTGCTGGTGGATTAGGACACGACTTCCTAAACGTTTTATTTACAAAAGAGTTTGTTGATAAAACTGGAATCACAACAGTAGAAGAATTAGTAGAGAAAAAATATCCAGTAAGAATAGCTATCAAAAAAATAGGTACTCTTGGAAATCTAGCTGGGGTTAAACTTTTTGAAACTTTCGGTGTTACATTTGATGATATCAGATCTTGGGGTGGAAGTGTTGATTTACTAGGTGGAGATGCTATAAAGATTTATCTTCAAGATGGTAAAGCAGATATGACTATTGACCACGTTGCAGCTGGTCAGGCGAATACTACTGAGCTTTGTATGACTAAAGCTATGTATTTCCCTCAATTAAGTCAAGATACTCTGGACAAACTTGCACATGCAGGATTTGACTACATTGATATCGATGCCAATACATGGAATGGACAGACAAATGTTATTAAATCTGTTGGTTCTCAACAAGTTATCCTTGTTCATAAAAATATGGATGATGATACAGCTTACAGTTTAGCTAAATCTCTTTGTGAAGGAAAAGATGAACTTGCTTCTCAGCTTGCAGCTTTATCTTACTTCAATCCTGCAACAGCAGGAACTCCTGCTCAAACTGGAGTTAAATTGCATCCAGGTGCAGAAAGATATTACAAAGAAAAAGGATACTTAAAATAAAATTAACTTTAACTTAATTTGTTAATACTAAGTGGGTGACAAAAAAGCTAGATTAAATTTCCAGTAATTAAGCAGTTAGCAGCTTTAACTTCTATAATTATTGATAAGAAATATTTCTACTTATGAGTCACCCTATTACATAAAAAGGAGATAAAATGGAAAAAAGTTCTAGTAGTATACGAAATTATATTCTAAATACAATTGTTGTCATTTTCATTGGATTCCAATTATATTTAGCTTTAATAAAGCCATTGGATCCTATGCTTCAAAATCCAATGCACTTGATTTTGGCTCTTTTGGTTATTTTTATAGTAAATCCTGCAGACAAAAATTCAGGAAAAAAATGGATGAAATTATTGGATATCCCATTTTTCGCAGGTATCATTTTTCTGCTTTATTATACAATAGTTGAATTTCCTCGTCTTAGCATCAGAGTGCAATACGTAGATATTGTTACTGCTATGGATAAAATGGCAACTGTTATCTGTATACTGGTTCTGCTTGAAGCTGTTCGTAGAACTCTTGGAAAAATACTTTTCATATTTATACTTCTGTTTATAATATATGACTGGCTTGGAATGTACTGCCCAGGAATATTGTACTTTAAAGGTACAAATATGAGAAGCTTTACTGAAACAATGATGCTTGGTTCAGGGGGAATATTTGGAACACCTCTATATACTTCTGCAACAAGTTTATTCTATTTTATTCTATTTGGAGCATTCTTCTCTCAATGTGGCGGAGGTCAGCTGCTTATAGACTTTGGTATGAAATTCTCTAATAAAAGTGCTGGAGGACCAGCAAAAGCTGCCATCATCTCTTCTGGTCTTATGGGAATGATATCTGGAAGTGCTGTTGCCAATGTATCAACTACTGGGGTAATGACTATTCCTATGATGAAAAAAGTAGGATATGAACCTCATCAGGCTGGTGCTATTGAAGCTGTTGCTTCTACAGGTGGACAGATTATGCCTCCAATCATGGGAGTGGGAGCTTTCATCATGGCAGAAATGCTTGGAGTTCCATATAAGACAGTAGCCTTTGCAGCAATTATTCCAGCTCTTGCATATTATGGTTCAGTATTCTTCCTTGTTACATTCATGGCTAAAAAAGAAGCTATAGTATCTGACAAAGAAGCTGTAACTATTGAAATAAAAGATCCTCTTCTTGAAAGAGTTTATATGATAATTCCTGCAATCGTTCTTGTTATATATATCATTTCAGGAAAATCATTGATGAGAAGTGGAATGGTTGGTATATTTGCAGTTCTCCTTTGCAACTTATTCAGTAAATTCTACAAAGGTGGAAAATATTATCAATCTCTTAGAACAACAGCAGACACAGCTGTAGATGGGGTTAAGCAAGCTTCTAACATCGCTATACCTACTGCTGCCTGTGGAATAATCATTGGTGTTGTTATTCAGTCAGGACTTGCTACAAGATTCTCTAATATAATTGCTAAAATAGGTACTTCTCATTTAAGTGTAGCTCTTATAATAGCGATGTTTGGATGTATGCTTCTTGGTATGGCTCTTCCTACAGTTGCTGCTTACCTTGTATCAAATATACTTTTTGTACCCGTATTGATAAAACTTAATGTAAATCCATTATCTGCAAATATGTTTGTATTCTACTTTGGAATAATGGCTCAAATTACTCCTCCAGTATGTCTTGCTTCTTATACTGCAGCAGGAATAGCTGGTGCTGATTCCTTGAAAACAGGATTCACAGGCTTTATGTATGCACTGGTTGCTTTCTTAGTGCCATTTGTATTTGTTTACAATCCAGAACTTCTGTTAATGGGAACTCCAGGAGAAATTGCTAAAGCTACAGTTATTCTGTTCTTTGGAACATATCTTCTTGCAGGAGCAATTTCAGGATATATGGTAGCACCACTCAATAAATTCAACAGGGCTATCCTCTTTATTGGTGCGCTTTGTATGATTGCTCCAGAAACTATAACAGATATAATTGGATTGGTTATTGGAGTGTATATAATTGCTGCTGGTCTTCTTAAAAAGAAAAAAGTTCCAGTAGAAGCATAAGGAGCAGTTAAATGATAATAGATAAAATAGAAAATATATCATTTTATGAAAAAATAGTAAAAAATCTTTCAGCAGCAGTTAAAACATTAGATGAATTTAAAACTTTTGAAACTGGAAGATATGAATATGACTGGGGATTCTTCATGGTTCAAGAGGGAGTTACTAAAGGAATTACAGAAGGAAATTTTGAAACTCATGACAAGTATATAGATATTCAGATCCTCTTAGAAGGGTCTGAAGTTCTTGCTTGGGCTGAGCATAAAGAATTATTTGATCCAGAACCATATAATGAAACAAAAGATGCTACTTATTATAAGAACGGCAGTCTTGAAAACAGAATTAAAATAACTCCTGGAATGTTCTATATATGCTTTCCACATGATGGACATAAAGCAGTAAGACATACAGAATTCTCAACAAGATATAAAAAACTTGTTTTAAAATTACCAAAATAATAAAAAAGGGGATATAAATATGGATTATACACACCACAAAGTCGTTATTGCTGGAATGGGATTAGCAGCTCTGGCATCAGCAGCAAGAATGTATGAACTTGGTATAAGGGATATTGCAATTTATACTAAAGGTTATGGCGGAAGTCCAGTTATAGCTGCAATAAATTTTGTTTTACCTGACAATCCTTATGGAGATACCATAGAAAAATATGCAGAGGATATGTTCAATGCAGGTTATAGGATAGCCAATAGAAAGCTTGTAAATGAAATGGCTGAAAATACAATGAATGGATATGATCTTCTTACTAGATGGGGAATCAAATTTGCTAAAAATCCTGATGGAACTACAAAGCTCAGACACGTATCTGGACATACTTTTCCAAGATCATTGTGCTCTACTAAAGAGTTAATCGGAGTGGAAATTGTTGATAAATTAATAGCTTCTTTAAAAGAAAAAGGAGTTAAATTCTATGAAGGATATGAATGTGTAAAAGTTCTAAGTGAGAAAAATAAAGTCTATGGAATCACAGTTAAAGATAAAAATGGAAATTTAGAAAATGTTTATTCTGAAATTGTCATAGCTGCATGGGGTGGAGTAGGAAATCTGTTTGGCTCTTCTACTTATCCAATGGATATCAAAGGAAATACTCTGTCAATAGCTAAAGAAGCTGGAGCAGATTTAATAGATGTAGAATTTTTAGAATATGAACCTATGGTTGTAGCATATCCTCCTGGAGCAGTTGGAGAACCTTGTCCTACTGCTATGCTTGGAGAGGGAGCTCATCTGCTGAATTCCAAAGGTGAAAGATTCCTTCTTAAAGTAAGACCACAGGGAGAAGCTGGCTCACCTAAGACATTGCTGAACAAACAAATATGGAAAGAAGTTAATCTAGGAAATGGAACTGAGCATGGAGGAGTTTATGTTGATTTAAGACATATAGACAGAGAAGTATTGAAAGCTTATCCATGGTTCTTTGATCGTTTGATGGAAAATGGAGTAGATCTTAATGAGCAATTACTAGAGGTAAGTCCTATGGCTCACAGCTTCTCTGGTGGAATCAAAGTGGACGGCAATTATGAATCTACAGTTAAGGGACTATATGCTATTGGTGAGGCTTGCGGCGGAATCCATGGAGCCTGCCGTTGTGCTGGAAATGCAGCCAGTCAGGCAGTTCTTTCAGGATTGCTTTGCGGACAGGCAGTTGCTGAAGCTGCTGCAAATAAAGCTGAAGAAAAGAAAGAATTCCCTATTGAATATAACACAGACAAAGAAATATACAATAAATATGTTCCTCAAATAAAAGAAATAGCTGTTAAAGCTTTGGGAATATACAGAGATGGAAAATTACTAGAAGATGCAAAGAAAATCATTGCTGATATCTTGGAAAAAGATGAAATAGCCAAAGATACAGAAACTTTGCAAATAGCAGAGTCTATTTACTTCATGCTGAAAGCTGCTTCTGAACGTAAAGAGAGCAGAGGAACTCACATGAGATTGGACTATCCAGAAGAATCTAAAGAATTTGAAAAAGAAATCACTATTTGATCAAGGGGGAAAATATAAATGAAAAATGTAGAAATAAAAGGAGTTATAGTACCTCTATTAACTCCTATGAATGCTGACGAAACAATAAATGAAAAAGAATTAAGAAATCAGGTAAATCACCAAATTGAATCAGGAATACATGCATTATTTCCTCTTGGAACAAATGGAGAAGCTTACATATTAAGTCGTGAAGAAAAAGAGCAGGTTTTAAAAATAGTAGTAGATGAGGCAAAAGGAAGAGTTCCAGTTTATGGTGGAACTGGTTGTGTAAGTACAAAAGAAACAATAGAATTATCTCTAAAAGCTAAAGAGATAGGAATAGATGTCCTTTCTATCATCACACCATCATTTGCTGCTGCATCTCAAGATGAACTTTATGAACACTATAAAGAAGTGGCTGAGGCTGTAGATCTTCCAATAGTTCTATACAATATACCAGCAAGAACTGGAAATGCCTTAGCTCCTGCTACAGTTGAAAAATTAAGTAAAATTCCTAATATAGTTGGAGTAAAAGACAGCAGTGGAAACTTTGATAATATGCTTCAATATATAGAAAAAACAAGATACAGAAAAGACTTTGCTGTACTATCAGGAAATGACTCTCTTATCTTATGGTGTCTTTTAGCTGGAGGAAGAGGAGGAATAGCTGGTTGTGCCAACGTTTTCCCTTCTACAATGGCTTCTATCTATGATACTTTTGTAGCTGGAAATTTAGAAAAAGCTAGAGAAATTCAAGACAGTATCCGTTCTTTCAGAGATTGCTTTAAATTTGGAAACCCAAATACAATTGTAAAAACTGCTGTATCTCTTCTTGGATATCCTGTTGGAAAATGCAGAAAACCTTTCTGCCAAGTTCCAGAAGCTGGGATAGAAGCTATCAAAAAAGTACTTGAAGCAAATACTGCAAAAGGAATGAAATAATCAATAAGGAGTTCTTATGGTAAAGCTTGTAATTATTGCTGATGATTTAACTGGTGCTTTAGATACAGGGGTTCAATTTTCTAAAAAAAATATGTCTGCCATTGTTACAACTGACTTAAATTTTAACTTTGAAGATATCTGTAAAGAAGCTGATGTAGTAGTTATTGATACTGAAAGCAGACATATTCCTGCTGATGAAGCTAAGGAAAGAGTAAAATCTGCCCTTTCTAAATTTGATAAAAAAGAAATAAAATTCTTCTACAAGAAAACTGATTCCACTTTAAGAGGGAATATAGGAAGCGAAGTAGAAGGGTTCATGGAAGGTTTGAATATAGATGAAGTTTCATTTATTCCAGCTTTCCCATTAGGAAAAAGAACTGTAAAAGATGGGGTGCTATATGTAAATAATGTAAAATTAGCAGAAACTCAATTTGCTATGGATATATTGAATCCTGTAACAGATAGCTTTATTCCTGATATAATAAATAAGCAGTCAGATATAAATGTAAAATTAAAAGATATCAACGAAGAATTTTCTCCATTAGATAATAAAGAAAAACATATCTATATTTTTGATTCTGAAAATATGGAAGATATGGAAAATATTGGAAAATTTCTGCATAATAAAAACAGATTAAACTATACTATTGGAAATGCTGGATTTGCAGAAGTCCTTACACACTACATTAAAAGTGATACTAAAAAAGAAGATATCATTTTAGAAGATGACAGAATTCTTTTTGTGTGTGGAAGTGTAAACATTACATCTCTTAAGCAGTGTAAATATGCAGAAAAAATAGGATATTGTTCAGACAGCTTGAAATTTACCAATATAATTTCAGAGGATTACAAAAATTCTGACAATTATATAACTGATAAAGAATATTTTAAGGAAAAGATTAACAATAATAAAAAGTTCCTTTTAAGAACCACTGACTCAGAAGATGTAATAAAAAAAGCTATTGAATATACAGAGAAAAATAGCATCCCTATGGAAGAATTAACATCTAACATAGCAAACAGTACAGGGCAGCTTGTTTCTGACTTGATAAGGGAACATGATATAAAAAATCTGATAATTTTTGGTGGAGATACTCTTATGGGTATCCTGAAAAATATAGGATGCCAATATATAATCCCTGTGAGTGAAATCTTTCCAGGTGTAGTATTTACTAGAGCAGTAGGAAAAGATACTGCTATAAATGTTATTACTAAAGCTGGTGGATTTGGAGAAGAGAGTATCATAGAGAGAATCAATGAATTTTTAGAAAATCATAGTATTTAAAACTTAAAGAGAATGAATAAAAAGTTAAATTATATTTTAGAAATTTGGAAATTATAAAAATTTGTGTAATTAATGAAGAGAATAAAACGTGAAAAATAGTATGTCTGAACGAAGTGAGTTTACTATTTTTAGTTTTAAGATCGAAATTAATAACAAATATTTATACTGGAAAAGTTCTAAAATTATATTTCAACTAGAAGTCATTCTCTTTTTAATTGACAATACTGTTCATTTGAGATACTCTAAATATATATGATAATTTTCTCAGGAGGTAATATATGAACTTTACATTTAACCATTTTAATTTTAATATTTTTGATCTAGATAGAAGTTTAAAATTCTATGAAGAAGCTCTTGGACTTAAAGAAGTAAGAAGAAAAGAAGCAGAAGATGGAAGCTTTATCTTGGTATATTTAGGAGATGGAAAAACTAACTTCTCTTTGGAACTGACTTGGATGAGAGATAGAGAAGAGCCTTACAACCTTGGAGATGAGGAATTTCACTTAGCTTTAGTTACTGATGATTATGATGCTGCCTATAAAAAACATAAAGAAATGGGATGTATAGCTTTTGAAAATCCTGCTATGGGAATCTATTTTGTAACTGATCCTGATGGATATTGGATAGAAATAGTACCTAAGAGATAATAGAAAAGCTCCTTTGAATGAACCAAGGGAGCTTTTTTTATTCTAGTCTTTTTCTGCATTTTTCTTTTCAAAGCTGATAAGGATAGGTGATCCATCAAACCCAAATGCTTCTCTGAATTTATTCTCAATATATCTAGCATATGAGAAATGTATAAGTTCTGGGTAGTTACAGAATAATACAAATTTTGGTGGTGCAGTTGAAACTTGTGTAGCATAATTAATTTTTACTACTCTACCTTTTCTAGTAGGTGGATTATTCATTAATACTGCTTCTTTCAATACTGTATTTAGAATACCTGTAGATATTCTCTTAGTATATTCTTCATAGATTGTATCTGATATTTCAAGTATTTTTGTAGTTCTCTGCCCTGTAAGAGCTGAAACAAACTCTATAGGAGCATATGATAAAAATGGAAGTTCAGCATAAAGTTCTTCTTTCATACTCTTCATAGATACTTTATTCTTATCTACCAAGTCCCATTTATTGACTACTACAACTATTGGCTTCAATTCTTCAGCAGCTATTCCTGCTATTCTCTTGTCCTGCTCAGTAAGTCCCTCTTTACCATCAAGCATAAGGATGCATACATCTGCTCTCTTTATAGTCTTGATAGCTCTCAATACAGAATAGTATTCAAGACTTTCTTCTACTTTTGATTTTCTTCTGATACCAGCAGTATCTATTATCATGTATTTGTTATCTTTGTATTGAACAATAGTATCAATAGCATCTCTTGTAGTTCCTGCTATATCACTTACAATAGTTCTCTCTTCTCCTGACAATCTGTTTACCAGTGAAGATTTTCCAGCATTTGGTTTTCCTATGATAGCAAGTTTCAATACATCTTCTTCCTCTTCTGGCAAGTCGATTTTTTCTATCATTTCAGTTACCATGTCCAGCATATCTCCAAGGTTTACCTTGTGTGCTCCTGAAACTGGGATAAGATGTTCAAATCCAAGTCCCCAGAAATCATAAACATCATCTTGCTGCTGAAGGAAATTATCTATCTTGTTTACACATAAGATGATAGGCTTCTGTTTTTTTCTAAGGATATACGCTATCTCTTCATCAAGAGGGTTAACTCCTGACTTTCCATCAACTACAAAAAGGATAACATCAGCTTCATTCATAGCAACTTCTGCCTGTTCCTTTATTTTTGTCATCATAAATTCGTTGTTTCTTGGCTCAAGACCTCCAGTATCTACTACAACAAATTCCACTCCATTCCATTCTGTTTCTCTATATAGTCTGTCTCTTGTAACACCTGGCATGTCATCAACTATAGCTATTCTGTCTCCTATCAGATTATTGAAAAGTGTCGATTTTCCAACATTTGGTCTTCCAACGATTGCAACAATAGGCTTCATTATATACCTCCCTATTTAATTAAAATTATTTATCTTCTCTTATTATTATTTTCTCTAGGAATTAAAATATCCTTTTGTTTTTGCTTCTTTCCATTATCTTTTTCTACAAAAAGTTTCTTATTTGTAAAAGGATCCATTTCTGTATAATACATAAGTGTAGAATATGTAGACGGTGTAGGGGTAAATACCTGTACCTGCTCTGGATTTATCCTTAGTTCAGATGAGGCAAATCTTCTCAGATCAAGCATATCTTTTTCATCACACCCTGGATGAGCCGCTATCAAATAATAAGTTAAAAACTGTTTTTTTCCTAATTTACTGTTTATCTTATAAAATTTTTCCTTGAATTCCTTCAAAGGAGCTTTCCCCTGTTTTCCCATAAGAGCTAAAACTTTATCCTCTGTATGTTCAGGAGCTATTTTCATCTGTCCAGATACATGATCTTTAATTATTTCTTCAAGATATATCTGTCCATTTCTTTTATCATCTAAAATCATATCATATCTTATTCCAGATGCAATGAATATTTTTTTGATTTTATCAATATTTTTTAATTTATCTAAAAGTTCTATCTGACTGTTATGATCTATTTTCAATGCTGGACATTTATGAGGATAAAGACATCTTTTATCCTGACAAGCTCCCAGCTTTAATTTCTTGCTGCATTCCACATCATACATATTAGCAGTAGGTCCTCCTACATCTGCTATATATCCTTTAAATTTAGAAGCAGAGGCAATCTCTTTTACCTCTTCTACAATAGAGTCCTGACTTCTTGATATAACTGTTCTTCCTTGATGAATAGCTATTGCACAGAAATTACACTCTCCATAGCAGCCTCTATGAGTAGTCACAGAAGTTCTAATCGTGTCTAAAGCTCTCACTTCTCCCATAGCTTTGTAATAAGGATGTACATCTCTTTCAAAATCCATAGAGTAAATATCGTCCAGTTCCTCTGATGTAAAATTTTCACTTGGAGGATTCTGTATCAAATATCTGTCCCCACAAGGCTGACATAATCCCTTAGCCGTAATTGGATCACAGTTGTGATAGAATATATCAAAAGCTTTTGCAAACACCTTCTTGTCCTTCACACACTCCTCAAAAGACGGCAGCTCCAAATAGCTGTCTTTTTTTTCTTTAGCTATATAACTTAACCCTCTTATGTTTCTCCATTCTCTTCCACCTTTCAGTGCCTGAGCCAGAGCCAGCATAGATTTTTCTCCCATTCCATAAGAGAGAATATCTGCCTTTGCATCGAATATCAAAGGTCTTCTCAAATTATTACTCCAATAGTCATAATGAGTGATTCTTCTCAAACTTGCTTCAATTCCTCCTAAAACTACAGGAGCATTTCCATTTTTAAAAAATCTTTTTATAAGGTTAGTATACATAATAGAAGCCCTGTCTGGTCTTCTTGTATTTTCTCCCCCTGGAGTAAAATCATCACTTTTCCTTTTCTTTTTTGTTGCTGTATAGTTAGCTACCATGGAATCTACACACCCTGCTGAAACTGCCCAGTATAAATTAGGCTCTCCCAGTCTTGTAATATCTTTATCACTATTGATATCTGGCTGAGATATTATTCCAACTTTAAATCCATGCTTATATAACCATTTTCCTATCAGTGCACTTCCGTTATAGGAAGAATCTATATATGTATCTCCGGATATTAATATTATATCTAAAGAATCCCATCCTAATTTCTTTACCTCTTCCATCGTTGTAGGCAAAAACATATTTAATCACCTGTTATTTAAGACTTCCCTTTATTTTATCATAAAATACTGATATTAGCTATATTTTCTTTACAAAGTATAATCCTAAAATCAGAACCATTTCATAAAAAAAACTATCAAATAAGCAGATAAAATTTTTAAAACATTCTTCTGCTTATGAGATAGCCTCCTAATATGTTTATATTTTTTATTTGTTATATTGTTTTTTATATATCGCCTCTACAAAGCCCTTGAATAATGGATGAGGATTATTTGGTCTTGTTTTAAATTCTGGATGAAATTGCCCTGCTATAAAGAATGGATGAACTTCTTTTGAAAGCTCCACTATCTCTGCAAGTGTTCCATCAGGAGAATTCCCTGATATTAAAAGCCCTGCCTTTTGTATCTCATCTTTAAATTTATTATTAAATTCAAATCTGTGTCTATGTCTTTCATATATCAGCTCTTCATTGTAAAGTTCCCTTGCAAGTGTTCCTTCTTTAAGTACACATGGATATGCACCTAATCTCATTGTTCCACCCATGTTCTCTATATTTTTTTGATCAATCATAATATCTATCACTGGATACTTAGTATCCTTATCAAATTCTGTAGAATTTGCTCCAGACATTCCCATTACATTTCTGGCAAACTCAATTACTGCAAGCTGCATTCCAAGACATATTCCAAGGAAAGGAATCTTATTCTCTCTAGCAAATTTTATTGCCTCCATTTTCCCTTCAATACCTCTGTTCCCAAATCCTCCTGGCACAAGTATTCCATTATATCCTTCAAGTCTTTTTATATCAAGATTTTCTGCCTGAATATAGTCAATTTCAGCCTTGCATCCTTGAGCATAGGCTGCATTTTCTATAGCTTCATTTACACTTATATATGCATCTTTCAATTCAACATATTTCCCTACTACTGCTAATCTTATTCTTTCCTTTGGATTTTTTATCTTATCTACAACCTCTTTCCAAGGAGTAAGATCAATCTCTCTGTCTTCTATCCCAAGTTTTTTACAAGCTGTTTTTGCCAGCCCCTTTTCTTCCATCACAAGAGGAAGTTCATATATAGTTCCGGCATCTTGTGCTTCTATTACTGCATCTATATCTATGTCACAGAACATTGAAAGCTTTCTTCTTATATCATCACTGATAGGATGCTCTGTTCTGCACACAAGAATATCAGGTCTTATTCCAAGTCCCATAAGTTCTTTAACTGAATGTTGAGATGGTTTAGTTTTTAATTCTCCTGCTGCTTTTAAGTAAGGAAGAAGGGTCACATGAATATAGATAACATTTTCTCGTCCTACATCATATCTGAATTGTCTTATTGCTTCCAGAAATGGAGTAGATTCAATATCTCCTACTGTTCCTCCGATTTCTGTTATAACTATATCTGAATCATTAGCTTTTCCTACTATCTCTATTTTTGATTTTATCTCATTTGTAATATGAGGAATTATCTGAACTGTTTTACCTAAATATTCCCCTTTTCTCTCTTTGTTTATAACTGACTGATATATTTTTCCTGTTGTTATATTATTGTATTTTGTAAGATTCTGATCAATAAATCTTTCATAATGTCCCAAATCTAAATCTGTTTCAGCTCCATCATCAGTTACAAAAACCTCTCCATGTTCATATGGGTTCATTGTTCCTGGATCAATATTAATATATGGATCAAATTTTTGAATAGTTACATTATATCCTCTTTCTCTAAGCAGTCTACCTAATGAAGATGCTGTTATCCCTTTTCCTAATGATGATACTACTCCGCCTGTTACAAATATGTACTTAGTTTCTTTCATAAATATCCTCCATAAAGTAATTTTATTTTCAATAATCAAAAAAAGACGAAAAAAAAATCGTCTTTTATTTTAAAGAAAAATTGCACGTTTTTCTTTGGATATTTTTTTTATTTGTAAATATTTTTTACTTAATGAGTATATCATATTTTTTTTTAAAGCACAATATTTTTTTTATTTTATAGAAAACCATATTTCCATATCCTTTTCATTGCTGTCAGGATAAATTTCTATATCTGCAGTCTCAGCATAAGTATATCCTGAATATGGAAGCCATTCAGTATAGAATCTTCTGTAAATTTTTTGTGAATTTTCTAAAAAAGGAGATGAACATCTAAAAACTGCCCATGTTCCTCCAGGTATTTTATGCCTTTCCATACCATCTTCACCTTCTCTATCATTAAAGACAGCTATATAGTACCAAACTTCCTTATTGTTATATAATGAAACTCCAAGGATATTTTTATCCTTTTCATTATATTTTAATAATTTTTCTATATTTTTATTTTTTATATTTTCATTCCAGAAATCAGGAATTTCAGAAAAATTTTTCTCCATATCCAATTCAATCTTTTTTCCAATTCCTAATATATCAAGAGAATCTTTTTCAGTTATATAGTACTCTAATTCCTCTTCTCCTTTAACTGAAAGTGAAAATGTTAATTTAGGATATGTTTTTAATGTTATATTTTTATTTCTAGCAATAGAGGGAGAAATTTTATGTATACTTTGAAAAGCTCTACTGAAAGAAGTTGGTGAATCATATCCATATTTAGCTGAAAGTTCCAGTATCTTTATATCACTTCTTTGGAGCTCAAAAGCAGCTTTTGTCATTTTTCTTCTTCTGATATATTCTCCCAATGTTACCCCTGCAATATATGAAAACATTCTCTGAAAATGATAGACAGAACAGCAGGCTATTTTAGAAGCTTTAGTATAATCTATTTTATTTTCAAGATTCATTTCTATATATTCAACAGCTTCATTGAGTCTTTCTATCCATTCCATCATATTTCTCCTTTCTTTCTATCATAACATTATAAAAAAATTCTCCCTATACTTTTTTATCTCCTTTTAGTTTACTCAATATTGCTCCAAAAATTATACAGCACAGTATAAAAAATATTCCTCCTGTAAATATTACTTCTTTCCAGCAAATATATTGATTCATCATAAGATTTCTTATATTTTCTATTATATGAGTAAATGGATTCATAAGTACTGCCGTTCTAAAATTTCCTGTCATATTTTTTAATGGAAAAAGTGCTGTACTTATAAAAAATACTGGAAGAACTAAAGTATTGATTACTGTAAAAAAAGCATCTTCATTTGGGAGAAGAAGACTTAAAAAATATGATACCCCTGCTGTAAAGAAAGCAGTTAAAAAGAGAAGAATTATAATTACAATTATTCCTTTTATTCCACTTCTTATATAGATAGATGAAAAAGCTGAAATTGCAATCAATATCCCAATTTCTAAAAAAGAAACAGTAATAGTTTCAAGAAGATGTCCTAAAATAATATCACTTCTTTTTACAGGTGATATTAATATTCTGTAAAAACTTCCATTCTTTTTAGTTATATAGTTACTTATCCCACTACTCCCTGAACTTGAAAAAATAACAAGCACTAATATTCCTGGAAGTATAAATTCAATATAATTTCCTCCTGTCTCTCCTTTCATGGTCATTTCAGCTGCTTTGCTATAAAAAATAAGCCATAACATAGGTTGTAGGATACTCATTATTATAGTTATTGGATTCTGGATACGCCACTTTAAATTTCTTCTGAAAATTGTTCCTAGAGCCATATTTTTTCACCCTCTTTACTTTCCTTCATAATATTCAAAAAAATTTCTTCTAAATCTGGTTTTAATAACCCAAAATATACAAAGTTTATTTTGTTATCCAATAAAATCTTATTTAAATGGGTAATTTCACTCTGATTATTTATTTTTAAATAAAGTTCATCTTTTTTTAACTCCATATCATCTCTCTCAAAAATTTTTTCTTTTACATATTCAGCAATTTCTTCATTTTTAAATCCTATCTTTACAATCTTTTGATTTATGTATTTTCCTAAACTATCAATAGTTCCCTGAGCTGCTATATTTCCATTTTTTAATATACATATATAATCACTTAATTCCTGAGCTTCTTCAAGGTAATGTGTCGTTAAAAAAATAGTTGTACCATATTTTTCTTTTATTTTTCTCATCATTTTCCATATAGATTTTCTTGAATGTATATCTATTCCCACTGTTGGTTCATCTAAAAATAATATTTTAGGATATGATATCATATTCACAGCAATATCCAATCTTCTTTTTACCCCTCCTGAATATGTAGAAACTGGATATTCTCTATATTCTTCCAAGTCAAATTCATGTATGAATATTTCTGCTCTGTTTTTAAGTTCATTTTTTGCTATTCCATACAATTCCCCTTGAAAAATTAAATTTTCCTCTAAAGAAAGATGTTCATCAATAGATATATTTTGTGCTACACAAGCTATTTCTTTTCTTATTTCCTGACTCTCTTTTCTTAAATCTTTTCCTGATATTTTCACTTCACCACCATTATAATTTAAATAAGTGGTCAATATATTTATCAAAGTTGATTTCCCAGCTCCATTAGGTCCTAAAAGTGAAAAAATTTCTCCCTGTTTAATTATAAGTTTTTCTATATCTAATACTTTCTCTCTGTTTTTATAATTTTTTATAAGATTATTTATCTGAATTATTTCCATAGATTGCTCCTTTAACTAATTTCTATCGATAGTAAATAAAGTTTAGCATAATATAAATTATAATTCCTCTCAATCTCTGCACAAAAATGGCATAAAAAAATATACCTTAATCTGCTGTTCACATTCAACAGATAAGGTATATTCAATAAAAATTATTTATTTGTCATCTAATAAAAAAATCTTGTTTTTTATATCTAAATTTAATTTATTTTTTCTGTATTCTCTTGGAGTCATTCCCAGCATTCTGCAAAATACTTTTGAAAAGTAGCTTGGACTATTAAATCCAGCCTGCAAGCATATCTCTGTTACTGGAAGTTCACTTTTTCTAAGGAGTTCTGCTGCTGTATATATCCGATATTTCTGTAGATATTCTATTGGTGATGTTCCTATTGTTCTTGCAAAACATCTCAATGCTTCCCTTTCTCCTATAAATGCTTCCTTTGCTATATCTCCAAGACTTATATCTTCAGAGTAATTTTTATGTATAAAAGTCAGCATATACTTCATTCGTTCTCTGTCTGTATTATTACTCCCATTGGATTTTTCTAAAAGCTCCTGATTTTCTCTCACTATATTCAAGAGTATTTCACTTAGTACATTTCTTATTACTATTTCATAGCCTAATATTTCATCAGCATAGGAAAAATATCCTTGTATGAGTTTCTGAGAATCCTCTTCTGTTAGCTCCAATGCTGAAAGCTCCTTGCAGTTAATAAGAGGTATTATGTATTTCTGATCTATCTTACTCCCCTTTTCTCCACATATCAGCACTTTATCAAATACAAAAGATATTATTCTACATTCCTCTCTTGCATCCATTCTCATAAAATGCATCTCTTCTGAATTTATAAAAAGACTTTCTCCTTTTTTAAGAGTAAACTTTTTATTTTCTATCTCAATATAGAGTGTCCCTTTGTATATAGTTATTATCTCTATTTCTTTATGCCAGTGCCATGCTATCTCTCCAGCTGTATATTTAGATACATCTGAAAAATATACAGCACAGGGAAATTCATAATTTCCATGTACAGCAAGTTCTTCATTATTTTTATCAGTTAGTATCTTAGTACACTGCATTTTTACTCCTTAGTCGTTATAGTTATATTATTAGTCTATATACTTGTTGATTATATGCTTTTATGTCTATATAATTATATTGTAGATTCGACATTTTGTCAATGTGAGGATGGAAGATATCTGTAAAAAAAGCCTGACTTCTACAAGCCAGGCTCAAAATTTATTTTCTCTGTATGTTATAATGTTTCAACTATTTTTTCTTAGAGTATTTGATAGCATCAAATGCCACAGCAGCTACAATTATCATACCTTTTATGATATATTGCCAGTATGGACTTACTCCTACATAAGTCAAACCATAGTTGATAACAGTAAGGATGATAACTCCTGTTATTACCCCAGATATCTTTCCAACTCCTCCATAAAATGAAACTCCACCAATAACACAGGCTGCAATGGCATCCATTTCATACATATTTCCTAAGTTGTTTGTTGCTGATCCAATACGTCCAGCCTCAAGCAATCCACCAAAAGCATAATACATTCCTGATAGGGCATATATTTTTACAAGTGTCCAAGCTACATTTACTCCAGATACTTTTGCTGCTTCTGGATTTCCACCAACAGCAAAAACATTTTTTCCAAATTTTGTTTTATTCCACAATATCCACATTATTACAGTAGCAATTGCAGCATATATAATAAGATAAGACATATTAAAACTTGGAGTTCCTATATATCCCTGTGCAAATGAACTGTAACTTTTACTGAATCCTGATATTGGAGAAGCACCAACATAGTCATAATATAATGAATTGATTCCATAAACAATAGTCATCATTCCCAAAGTAGCAATAAAGGGATGAACATTAAGTTTTGCAACTATAAGACCATTTATTGATCCAATTATCATACCTACAACCATTACAATTAGAATTGCTCCAATAACTGGGAATTCCTCTAAATTAGGAAATACTTTATTTACATTGGTAGTGGCCTGCAGCAATGTTGCAGAGATAACAGCTGAAAATCCTACCTGTCTACCTACTGAAAGGTCAGTACCTTGAGTTACAATCAATCCAGCAACTCCAAGAGCTATAATTGCTCTAACTGATGATTGAGTAAGAATATTCTTAAAATTTCTTATACTTAAAAACGAAGGTTCTTTAGCTATTATTAAAATCAGCATCAAGAAAAGAACAAGATAAAGTCCACTTTGTATAAATAATTTTTTAAAATCAATTTTTCCATCTTTTGTACGTATATTCATTTTTTTCTCCCTTTTTTTCTATAGATATTTTGCTGATAAAGTCATTATTTCTTCCTGAGTTGTTTCAGATGTTTTTACTATCCCTGCAACTCTACCATTACTCATAACAAGTATTCTGTCTGTTACTCCCAGAAGTTCTGGCATTTCAGAAGAAATCATAATAATTCCTTTATCTTTTTTAGCAAGTTCAATCATAAGCTGATAAATTTCAAACTTTGCCAAAACATCTATTCCTCTTGTAGGTTCATCCAGCATAAGTACATCTGGCTCTGTTAAAAGCCATCTTCCTAATATTACTTTCTGCTGATTTCCTCCAGACAAAGAACCTATACTTGTTGATTGAGAAGGTGTTTTTACTCTCATACTGTCAATTACCCATTGAGTATCTTTTTTAATCCCCTTATCACTTAATAAACGGAATTTACTTAAATATCTATCAAGATTTGAAATAGTTGAGTTGAAACCTACATTCAGCATACTGTATATACCTGTAGCTCTACGTTCCTCTGTTACTAAAGCAAATCCATTTTCTATTGCTTCATTAGGAGTCTTATTTTTAACTTCCTTTCCATTTAAAAATATATTTCCTGCTGCTTTTTCTCTTATACCAAATATTGTTTCTACAATATCTGTTCTCTTGGCTCCAACCAGTCCAGCTACTCCCAATATTTCACCTTTATGAAGTTCAAAGCTGATATTATTAATAGATGGCTGTTTTGCAGCTGTAAGTCCTTCAACCTTTAAAATACACTCTTTTACCACATTATCTTTTGGAGGAAAACGATTAGTCAAATCTCTTCCTACCATCATATTTATTATTTGGTCAGTTGAAAGATCTGCAACTGATTCTGTAGCTATCCATTTACCATCTCTAAGGATAGTTATATCATCAGATATAGCTTTTATCTCTTCCATTTTATGAGAAATATATACAATTCCGCATCCTCTATCTCTTAATTTATTAATTATTTTAAACAGATGTTCTACCTCTTTTTCAGTAAGTGAAGAAGTTGGTTCGTCCATCACGATTATTTTCGAATTATATGATACTGCTTTTGCTATTTCTATCATTTGTCTTTCTGAAACAGCTAGGTCTGCTACTTTTGAACGTGGATCTACATCTATCTCAAGTTCTTCAAATATTTTTTTAGTGTCATTATACATTTTTTTCTCATCTATAAAAAATCCTTTTTGCGGGTATCTTCCAAGCCAGATATTATCAAGCACATTTCTTTGAAGTACTTGATTAAGTTCTTGATGAACCATTGATACTCCATTATCTAGAGCTTCCTTTGCAGAAGTAAAGTTTATTTCTTTCCCTTCAAAAAGTATCTTTCCACTATCTTTCTCATAGATTCCAAATAAACATTTCATCAGAGTTGATTTTCCAGCACCATTCTCACCCATAAGTGCATGAACAGAGTGAGGTCTAACTTTCAAATTAGCCCCATCTAATGCTTTTACCCCCGGAAACTCTTTAGAGATATTATCCATTTCTAGCATATATTCTAAATTTTTCATATTGTCTCCTCACTATAACTAACTTTCTTTTCTATATCCTTTTTGGGAAAAAGGGAGATGTGTCTACAAAACAATCCCCCTTCTCTTCCCAAAATAATTTATTTATATAATTTTATCTTATTTAAATTCTGCTACATTATCTTTATCAATTCCAATACTAGGTATTAAAATTTCTTTTTCATCTAATTTCCATTCAGTTCCTTCAGTTGGAGCTTTTCCTTCTGCTAGATTAACTACCATATCCCAAGTAGCTTTTCCTTGACCTTTAGCATCATTAAGAACAGTTCCAGCCATTTCTCCAGCTTCAATCTTAACAATAGCTTCTGGTAAAGCATCTACTCCAAATACTGGAAGTTTCTTTCCAACAGCTTTCATTGATTCAATAGCTCCTAAAGCCATTCCATCATTATTACAGATAACAACTTCAATTTTATCTCCATTAGGTCCTGATAACCATGCATCCATTTTATCTTTTGCTTGTGCAGTATCCCACATAGCAGCATCTAGATGTAATTCTTCAGTTTCTATTCCATTATCATTTAAAGTTTTGATTGAATAAATAGTTCTTGCTTCAGCATCTGGATGTCCTGGTTCTCCTTTAATCATTACATATTGGATTTTTCCATCTTTATTTAAGTCTAAATCTGGATTAGCTTTCCAAGCTTTCATGATAAGTTCCCCTTGAGCTATTCCTTGAGCATTAGGGTCGATTCCTACATAATAAGCTTTATCATAAGCTGCTAAAACTTCCTTTGCAGGTTTTTTATTATAAAATACAACTGGTACATTTTCAGCTTTAATTTTTTCCATTACTGTTTGTCCAGCTGCTGGGTCAACTAAGTTGACTGCTAATGCATCTGTTCCTTTAGAAAGCATTACATCAATTTGGTCATTTTGAGTTTGTTGGCTGTTTTGAGAATCAACCATTGTTAAATCAACTTTGTCTTCTATTTTCTTAGCTTCGTCTAATACAACTTTTCTGTATAGAGCAATAAAGTTATCGTCAAATTTATAAGCTGTAAAACCTATTCTTAATTTTTTCTCTGCTTTTGGTGCTGCTGCTGTATCTGTAGGAGCTGCTTCTTTTTTCTCTCCACATCCAGCTAACCCTGCTACTAATAATAGTGCCCCCAATATTAAACTTGTTTTTTTCATAGCTAAAATACCTCCTAAGTTTTTATAAAGTTCTCATGTTCTTTTTTAGAACTTTACAATTTATTTATGAAACTAAGATTTTAAAACTATACTTTCACTAATTAATATAATCTTTTATTCAAGCTTTGTCAATATCTTTACATAAAAATTCTAAAAACTTTATAAACTAGGGAATAATAATTCAATTTTCTGCTAGAATGTTTTTTATAAACTCATATTGTTTTTATGAGAAAAGCCCTACTGCACCTTTTATTCCTGCTTCATTTCCTAGTATTCCCTGAACAATTTTCAAATCTTCCAACGTAACTGGAAGAGCATACTTTTCTAATTTTTTTCTAAGAGGATCCAGAAGTATATCTCCAGCTAAAGCAACTCCTCCTCCTAAAACTATTGTTTCTGGATTTATTATATTTAAAATATTAGCTATTCCCATAGCTAAATACTCTGCCTCATAGTCAACAAGATCTAATGAAAAAGCATCTCCCTCTTTAGCAGCATCAAATATATCTTTTGCTTCCAGTCCAGCTATATTTCCTTCTATCATAGTATAAAGAAGATTCTGTTTGTTCACAGTAAGTCTTGATACAGCTTCTCTTATCAATCCTGTAGCTGAAGCATAAGCTTCAAAACATCCTTTCTGTCCGCATCCACATACCCTTCCATCTTTTACTATTTTCATATGTCCTATTTCTCCACCAGCACCTTTGAATCCAGATATAAGCATTCCATTTACATATATTCCTCCACCAATACCTGTTCCAAGTGCAACTGTTACACTGCTTTTACTTCCCTTTGCAGCTCCATATTTTGCTTCTCCCAATGCTATGATATTAGCATCATTGTCTAATTTAGTTTCTATTCCTGTTATTTTTTCCAGTTTCTCTTTTACATTTACATTAGTTCCCCATGGAAAGTTTGCAAAAAATGCAACTATGCTTTGATCCTCCACAGGTCCAGGAATTCCCATTCCTATTCCTTTTACATTTTCTATATTTACATCTGTTTCTTTTGCAAGTTCCTGTATAACACTCCAGATTCGTTCCATTGTTTTGTCTACCCCTTCTGAAGAAAGAGTCTTTATTATGGAACTTTTCAATATATCTCCTTCTATATTCAATAATCCTATTTTAGTGTTTGTTCCACCTAAATCGATTCCCACATAATAATCCATATTATCCCTCCAAAATTTTCTTTCTATTTTTCTGTTTGTCTACTTCATTATACTATATTACTTCTTTTTTAAAAAGAGCTGTATTATTGAATTTTTTTTATATATATGGTACTATGTAGAATATATTTAGTTTTAGGAGGAATTTCTATGAAAAGAAGTTTATCTGGTATTCAACCTAGCGGGATCCTTCATCTTGGAAACTACTTTGGTGCAATCAGCCAGTTCGTAAAAAATCAAAACAGTGGCGAATTTGAAGGTTTCTACTTTATCGCTGACTATCACTCACTTACTTCTCTTACTGATCCAAAATCTTTAAAGGAAAATACATACAATATTGTATTGGATTATCTTGCTCTTGGATTAGATCCTGAGAAGTCTACTATCTTTCTTCAATCTGATATACCAGAACATGTTGAGCTTTCTTGGCTTCTTTCAAATGTTACTCCTGTAGGATTATTAGAAAGAGGACATTCATATAAAGATAAAATAGCTAAAGGTTTCACTCCAAATGCTGGACTTATGACTTACCCTGTGCTTATGGCTGCTGATATTCTTATTTATGATACTGATATAGTTCCAGTTGGAAAAGACCAAAAACAGCATCTTGAAATGACAAGAGATATAGCTATGAAATTTAATCAGCAATATGGAGTTGAACTTTTCAAACTTCCTGATCCTCTTATAATGGATGATCTTGCAGTTATTCCAGGAACAGATGGACAAAAAATGAGTAAATCTTATGGAAATACAATAAATATGTTCGCTTCTAAAAAAGAACTAAAAAAACAAGTTATGAGTATAGTTACTGATTCTACTCCTTTAGAAGAACCAAAAGATCCAAATAATAATATAGCAAAACTTTATTCTCTTTTTGCTTCTATTGAAAAACAAAATGAACTTAAAGAAAAATTCCTTGCTGGAAACTTCGGATATGGACATGCTAAAACTGAACTTTTAAATGCTATCCTTGAATATTTTGGAAAAGCAAGAGAGAGAAGAGAACATTTAGTAGAAAACAGTGCCTATGTACAGGAAGTTCTTAATGAGGGAGCTAAAAAAGCAAGAGCTATTGCCAGAGAGAAAATAATGAGAGCTAAAGAAGCTGTAGGTCTTATAGGAAATGCTTATAAATAAAAATTGAGGTGATAGAAAATGCTTTCTTCATTTAAAGATATACCTTTCAGAGAAAATTGGAAAGTTATATCTGAAATAAAAAAAGGTTGGTCAAATGATAAAAAATATTATATTGAAACCAAAGATAATGAGAAGCTTCTTCTTCGTACTTCTGATATTAAACTTTACGAAAGCAAAAGAAAAGAGTTTGAATTTATAAAAATAGTAAATGCCTTAGATTTCCAAATGTCTAAGGCTTTATATTTTGGAAAAGATATTAAAGATTCTTATGTATATATGATATTAAATTGGATTGATGGAAAAACATTATATGAAACCCTGTCTCATTTATCTGAAAAGAAACAATATCTTTTGGGAATTGAAGCTGGCCAGATATTAAAAAAGATTCATTCTATCCCAGTAGAAGAAAAAGATATCCCTCCAAATAAAGATAAATATCATCTTTGGAAATTAGAAAATTTTGAAAAAGGTTCCAATAGAGTTAAAAATGATTCTAAGGTTTTAAAATATGTTAGAAATAATATAGATCTAGTAAATTCCTCTCCTGCTGTTTATCTCCATGGTGATTTTCATGTTGGAAATCTCATTCTTACCCCTGATGAACATATAGGTGTTATTGACTTTAATCGTTACAGTTATGGCAATAGGTATGAGGAGTTTTTTAAACTGCAAAGCTTCAGTATGGAAATCAGTATCCCTTTTTCTATTGGACAGATTCATGGTTATTTCAAGGATGAACCATCTCATGTATTTTGGAAAAACTTTTCTTTTTATTGTGCTCTTTCATCATTAATTTCAATAGCATGGGCAGAAAATTTTGATGACAATGAAATCAATGGAATGAAAAATAGATATTATGAAACCTATAAGCATTTTGATGGATTTGAAAAAATTATTCCATCATGGTATATAACAAAAAAAGAAGTATCTTTTTAAAGGATACTTCTTTATATTTTAATTACTTTTCTATCTGGTAAAGTTTTTTAACTTCAAATCCTAAAAACTTTTCTGCTGTTTTTCTAAATTGCTCCTTATCTCCACTGACAAAGAATTCTATTTTACCTTTTTCTTTTGAATTATTCATCATATCTTCATCTCTTAAAGTGTCTATAAGTTCAATTACTGTTTCTTTAGCTGGATCAACTATTTTTCCAGAAAAATATTTTTCTATATCTTCCCTTATAATGGGATAATGAGTACAGCCTAGTACTAATGTATCTGCTGATCCTGGAAATTGAGATATATGTTCATCTAAAATATCTCCTCTATCTTCAAAAGTTTCCCATCCCTCTTCTATCATAGTACATAGTTCAGAACATCCTTCCTGATAAACAGAGGCCTTTTTAGCAAATTTCTTTATTTCCTCTCCATAAGCATTTGAATTAGCCGTAAAAGGAGTTGCTAAGACAGCAATATGTCCATTTTTACTGACACTTGCAGCTGCTCTTGAACCAGGATTTATTACTCCAATTACAGGTATATCATATCTTTCTTTTATTGCAGTTAAAGCAGCAGCTGTAGCTGTATTACATGCTATAACAACAGCTTTGCATCTGTTTTTAAGAAAGAAATCCATTATATTAAAACACAGACTTTGTAATTCTTCTACTGTCTTTCTTCCATATGGAGCATTGCCGCTATCAGCATAATATATCATATTTTCATGGGGTAATATTTCTGCCATTATTTTTAGTACAGTTGTGCCTCCAACTCCAGAGTCAAATACTCCAATACTGTAATCTTTCTTCATTACTCCCCCTTCATAAAAACAATTCTATTTTAATTTTGTTAGAAGTTCTCTGTATTGTTTTACCATCATTTTTATCATACCTTTTTTGATAAGTTGATACCATTTGAATTCCATAGCTTCCATTCCTTTTACAGAATCAATTACCATTTTTTTAAGGAATTCATATTCTTCAAAACTAACTTTAAGTTCCATTTGGTTTTTATCTTCACACATTTTTTTTACATAGTCAAAAAAATCACTGACACCTTGTCCTTGTGCTCCTAAAGGTGAAGAAGCAAATTGTTTTTTTACTTCATCTATAAATTTTGCTAAGAATTTTTTATTATTTTTGTCCAGCATAATAGAATATTTTCTTTTTCCCTTACCTATTTTTTGAATGCTGTTCATCATTCCCATCATAGATGACATATTATTCATCTGCATAGGATTCATTGCATTTGGATTTACTCTTTGTGTTTTCATTAATTTATTTCCTCCCCATTTAATTTTCCAATAATTTTTTCTATATCTTCAACAGATATGGCTCCTGTTCTAAGGATTTTTGGTTTATCACTCATATCTATTATAGTTGAGGCATTTCCTATTGGGCATTTTCCTCCATCAACTAATATTTCCACTCTTTCTTTAAAAGCTTCTGACAACTCCTCATAACTTTTTGGTGTAGCCTCACCAGATATGTTTGCACTTGTAGTAGGAAGTAATCCTCCTGCTGATTCTATTATTTTTAGAGCAGTATCAAGGTCAGGCATTCTTACTCCTACAGTTTTACCTCCTGATACCATTATATCAGGAACATTTTCTTTTTTATTCAGTATAATAGTAAGACCTCCAGGCCAAAATTCTTTTATCAGCTTTTCTATTTTTTCTCTATTTCTCTCTTCTATATATGCTATTTTTTCTATTTTAGATACATCACTTACCAAAACGATAAGAGGTGATTTAAAACTTCTCTCTTTAGCTTTGTATACCTTAGATATAGCTTCATCTGATTCTATTATTCCTCCCACTCCATATACAGTATCAGTAGGATAAATTATTAGATTTCCTTCTTTCAAAAGTTTTCCTATTTCTTCATAATCAACATCTAAAGCAGTATATTTCACTTTGTTCATTCTATACACCTAGCCTAACATATCATTATTAAAATATTAATAATTTTATCATATATACAAATAAAAAGCTAGTAAAACTACTAGCTTTTATTAGAAAAAATTATTTTTTTACCTTTGTGACTGGATTATTTAACATTTCTTTTTGTTTCAGCTTTTTCAAATAATTCAGAAACTGATTGATTATTTACAATTCTATTAATAGCTTCTGAGAAAATTTCATCAACTGAAAGAACAGTTATTTTGTCTAATTTCTTTCTTTCTGGTAAAGCAATAGAGTCAGTTACTATAACTTCTTTTAAAGGAGATTCTGCTAATCTTTCAATAGCAGGATCAGAGAATACCGCATGTGTACAACAAGCATATGCTTCTTTTGCTCCTCTGTCAATTATAGCAGCAGCACCATTTGTAATAGTTCCAGCTGTATCAATCATATCATCTATAAATATAGCAGTTTTTCCTTGAACTTCTCCTATAAGATTCATAACTTCTGACATATTTGGTTTTGGTCTTCTTTTATCAATGATAGCTATTTTACAATCTAGCCATTCAGCTAATTTTCTAGCTCTTTTTACTCCACCAATATCTGGCGAAACTACTACTACATCATCTCCATAAAGCCCTTTCTTCATGAAATATTTTACCATCAATGGTAAAGCTTGCATATGATCCACTGGGATATCAAAGAATCCTTGTATTTGATCAGCGTGTAGGTCCATGGCAACAATTCTGTTAGCCCCTGATTTTGTTAATAAATTTGCTACTAATTTAGAAGTAATTGGTTCTCTAGGACTAGATTTTCTATCTTGTCTTGCATATCCATAGTAAGGAATGATGACATTGATACTTTTTGCAGATGCTCTTTTTAATGCGTCAATGAAAATTAAAAGTTCCATTAAGTTTTCATTAACAGGTTCAGAAGTTGATTGTACTACAAATACATCCCTACCTCTAACAGTTTCATCAATTTTAACAAAAACCTCTCCATCTTTAAATCTAACTACTTCTGCTTCACCTAATGGCAGTCCATACCTCTCAGCGATTTTTGTAGCTAAAGCCACATTTGATGTCCCAGCAAAAATCTTAACATTTTCAGATTTAACCATTTTTTATTTCCTCCAATCATTTTTAATAATTTGTTTACTTCTTGATACAGCCAATGAGTTATCAGGAACATCCTTAGTTATTACTGAACCTGCTCCTACTAAAGCATTTTCTCCAATAATAACTGGGGCTACCAACATAGAATCACTTCCTATAAAAGAGTTCTTTCCTACAACAGTCTTAAACTTGTTCTTTCCATCATAATTACAAGTTATAGTTCCAGCACCAATATTTGTGTCCTCACCAATCTGTGCATCACCTAAATAAGTTAGATGACCAGCTTTTACTCCCTTTTCCAAAGTAGATTTTTTTATTTCTACAAAGTTTCCTATATGTACTTTTTCTTTTAAATGGCTCTTTGGTCTCAAATGTGCAAAAGGTCCTACAGTTACTCCCTCTTCTAGAATACTTTCCTCTATTACAGAACTTTCTACTTTAATATTATCTCCTAAAGTACTGTCTATTATTCTAGTAGTTCCTAAAATCTGACAATTATCTCCAATCACTGTTTTTCCCTGTAATACTACTCCAGGATAAATAACAGTATCTCTTCCTACTTTTACATCTTCTTCAGCATATACAGCTGATGGATCTATAAGAATAGCTCCCTTTTCCATAAGCTCAATATTTTTTCTATCTCTCAATACTTTTGAAGCTTGAGCAAGTTCTACTTTTGAGTTTACTCCTAATATTTCTATATTATCATTTAGCACAAAACTTTGTACTTTTTTCCCTTCTCCTACTTGTATTCCTATTACATCAGTTAGGTAATATTCACCTTTTTCATTGTTATTAGTTATTTTTGAAAGAGCATCAAAAAGCTCTCTTCCTTTAAAACAGTAAACTCCAGCATTTACTTCTTTTATCTTTTTAATTTCAGCATCTGCTTCCTTCTCTTCAACTATTGCTTTAACTAATCCATTTTCTTTTACTATTCTTCCATAACCAAATGGATTATCATAAATAGAAGTAAGTATAGTTGTTACTGAATCTGTATCTCTATGGAATTTATAAAGTTCTTCCAGAGTTTCTTCTCTTAACAGAGGAGTATCTCCACATAGTACCATTACATCTCCATCATAATCTTCTAATTTATCTTTTGCCTGCAACACTGCATGTCCTGTTCCAAGTTGCTCAGTCTGTACTACATAGTCTGCATCTTCTCCTACCACTTTTAAAACTTCTTCTTTTTTATGTCCTAAAATAAGTATGTTCTCTTCAGGTTTTAAAATCTCCAGAACTTTGATTATCTTAGAAATCATTGGAATTCCATTCACTTCATGGATAACTTTAGGAAGTTCTGATTTCATTCTAGTACCTTTTCCAGCAGCAAGAATCAATGTTTTCAATTTCATTTTTTTCTCCTTTGTCTGTTAAGAATAAGTTAAATTTTTTACTAAACTTAAACCCATATAATTATAGCATAGCTTATAAATCATTTCAAGCTAAGAAAAATCTTTTGACAATTTATCATAAGCTTCATTTATCTCTTTTATTCTGTTTTCATGATATTTCTTATCTGATTCACTTGCATTACTAAACTTATCTGGATGGTGCTGTTTTACAAGATCTCTATAGGCTTTTTTTACTTCTTCTTTTGTTGCATTAGAGTTAACACCTAAAATCTTATAATATTTTGTTTTATCTTCAGCGTATCCAAATGGATTTCCATTATTTCCTCCATATGAATATCCTCCACTCTGTTGTCCTGCCTGACGAAAAAATTCATCAAAATCTTCCGTTCTCTCAAATTTATAGTAATATGTTCTTTTCTTTGTACTCTTAGGCTGGTTCTGATTTTTGATGTAATTTATTAGCATTACAAGAAGTATCAGCCAGAAAAAGTTTATTGCAAACCATCCAAGAAATGCAACAAGCAAAAAGATGATGAACAAAACTGGAATAAAAGCTACTGCTCTGTTAAATCCAAAGGTCATCCCTATAAATAAAAATATTATTAGTATAAATACTAATGAAACACTATATATCATTTCCTCTCCTTTAAAAATCAAATATTAAAAAGTAAAAATAGAAAGAAAAGAAACACTTTTCCTTCTATTAGAAATTTTTAATATTTCTTAGATCCTATATCTGCTTTTAATTCGTTTATTTTCTCAACAATACTCTTTTCTCTAGGGTCTATTTCATAAGCTATAATATATTCTTTTAAAGCTCTCTGTTTCTGCCCTATTGCTTCATATTTTTTAGCAAAATCCAAATGTGCAGTATAGATATCCAAATCCAAAAATATAGCAAAATCATAACTATTAATTGCTTCTTTTATAAGCCCAGCTCTTGAATATGTATTTCCAAGAAGAAAATGAACAAAGGAATTATCTGGTGCTATTTCCAATGACTTGTTAAAATAATCAATAGCATTCTCATAATTTTCATTTTCATAATAAAGATACCCTAAAAAAGCTGCATAATCTGCATTTTCAGGATTCGTGTTCACTATCTTTTCATATAACTTAATTGCTCCATTATAATCTCTTTTATAATATAATATTGCTGCTAAACTTTTTAAGTTTTCTATGTTTTGAGGATTTTCCAAAAGTGAAAATCTTATTTCTTCTTCCTCTTTAACCAGATCTTTATCACTATAATCCCTGAATATTTCAGTTTTTAATAACTCTGTTTTTAACAACTTGTGATCATCCTCCTATTAAAAAGATTTGCTCTTAGAATATTATAACATAAATTTTCTTCATGTAAAAACAATTTCTATTTTTAGTTAAATATTATAAAAAAAGGAAAGAGTAAAACTCTTTCCCCTTTATTTTTCCTATTAAAGAACATTGTATTTAGCTATCATAGCCTTCATTCTTTTTAATGTTCTTTCTTTTCCTATTATGTAAAGAACATTGAAAAGATCAGCTCCTCTAGCCTGTCCAGTGATTACTGCTCTCAATGGCATAAATACTTTCGCTGGTCCTTCTCCTATTTCATCCATTGTATGATGTAACAGGTCTTTTGCTTCTTCCACTGTAAATTCATCTTTTTCCCACTTGTTAAGTTTTTCCATAAATAATTTTATTGATTCTTTTCCAACTGGATCTTCTATAGATGAACATAATTTTTCTACACTTTTTCTCTCTTTTTTATTCATTTCTTCAGTTACTTCTGGAAGTTCAAACTCATCTTGATAGTAAGCTGTTGCTTCTACTGCAAGTTCTTTTAAAGTTTGAGCACTTTCTCTCAATATTCCAACTATTTTAACAATAGCTTCATATTCTTTTTCTGAAACATTTTCTCCTACATGTCCTTGTTGTTGGAAGAAAGGAACTGCTAATTTAGAAAGTTCATCAATATCTTTCATTCTCATATGTTGGTTATTCACCCAACCAAGCTTTACAAGGTCAAATACAGGTCCTCCAAGAGATACTTTATTTATATTAAAGTTTTCTTTAAATTCTTCTAATGTAAATATTTCTTTATTTTCTCCAAATGAATATCCCATAAGTCCTAAGAAGTTTACTATACCTTCTTTAAGATATCCTTCATCTCTGTACCAGTTCAATGATACAGGATTTTTTCTCTTAGATATTTTAGTTCTGTCTGCATTTCTAAGTAATGGCATATGAATAAATTCTGGTGCATCCCATCCAAAAGCTTTATATAATTGGATATGTTTAGGTGTTGATGCTATCCATTCTTCCGCTCTTATTACATGAGTAACTTCCATTAAATGATCATCTACTACATTGGCAAGGTGATAAGTTGGAAATCCATCCGCTTTTAAAAGTACTTGATCATCTATTTTATTATTTTCAAATACAATATCTCCTCTTAATCTATCTTTTATGATAGTTTCACCTTCATAAGGCATTTTTAATCTTATTACATATGGTTCTCCAGCAGCTAATTTAGCTTGAATTTCTTCAGGAGTTAACGATCTGCAATGTCCATCATACCCTGGAGCTTTTCCCATAGCTTTTTGTCTTTCTCTTAATTTTTCAAGTCTTTCTTGTGTACAGAAGCAATAGTATGCTCCACCTTTTTCTACTAATTGTTTTGCATAGTCACCATAAAGTTCAAATCTTTCTGATTGTCTGTATGGTCCATAAGGCCCTCCTACATCTGGACCTTCTGCATAAGTCAGATCAAGCCACTTTAACGCATCAAAAATCATCTGTTCTGAACCGGCAGTATATCTATTCTGATCAGTATCCTCTATTCTTAAAATAAAGTCTCCGTTATTAATATGTGCAAATGCTAAGTTGAAAAGCGCTATGTACGCAGTCCCTACATGAGGATCTCCAGTAGGTGATGGTGCTATTCTAGTTCTTACTCTCTTTTCCATTTTTTCCACCCCTCTTAGTTTTAATAATTTAATACAAATTTTACCACAATTTTAATCTTTTTTAAAGAATTATTTTGTTTTATTCCATCTTAAATATGTGTTTATGAAAATATCTATATCTCCATCCATAACAGCCTTGATATTTCCTGATTCAGCTGATGTTCTGTGGTCTTTTACTAAAGTGTAAGGCTGGAAGACGTATGATCTTATCTGATTTCCCCATCCTATTTCACTTTGCTCTCCTTGTATTCTCTTCATCTCTTCTTCTTTTTTCTTCATCTCAAGTTCAATTAATTTAGACTTCAACATTTTCATAGCTGTTTCTCTGTTATTCAGCTGAGATCTTTCTCTTTGACATGTAACTACTATCCCTGTTGGAATATGTGTAATTCTTACTGCTGAGTCTGTCATATTTACATGCTGACCTCCAGCTCCACTGGCTCTGTATGTATCTATTCTCAAATCTCCAGCATCTACATTTACCTCTACACTTTCGTCAACTTCTGGCATAACTTCCACTGAAGCAAAAGATGTATGTCTTTTTTTATTAGCATCAAAAGGAGATATTCTTACAAGTCTGTGGATTCCTTTTTCACTTTTCATATATCCATAAGCATTTCTTCCCTCTACAAGAAAAGTTATAGATTTTATTCCCACACTATCTCCAGGCATAAAATCCATTTCACTTATTTTATATTTTTTTTCATTGCACCATCTTGAGTACATTCTGTAAAGCATATCTGCCCAGTCGCAAGCTTCTGTTCCTCCAGCTCCCGAATGAATAGTAACAATAGCATTGTTTGAATCGAATTCTCCATCTAAAAGAAGTCTTGTATCAAAGTGATCAATGTCTTTTCCAAGTATCATATGTTTTTCTTCAAGCTCACTTTGAAAATCTGTTTCTCCCATCTCAACAAAATCTATTAGAACTTCCTCTTCTCCTAGTTCTGATTCCAATTTCTTAAACTCAGCTACAATTTCTTTTTCTCCATTCATTTCCTTTATGACTGCAGAACTGCTTCTCTTATCATTCCAGAAATTTTCTTCCATAGTCATTTTTTCAAGCTCAGATATTTTTTTCTCTCTCTTTTCTAAGTCAAAGAGACCCCCTTATATCAACTATTTTTTGCTTATATTCAGAGAATTCTCTTTTTATGTCTAATATATCCAAATTTTTCCTCCTTGATTATATTATTTTAATCCCAATCTATTTTTTAATTCAGGCATAGACATCATACTATATATCTCACCATCAATTGAAACATTTGGTCCTTTATTGCATCTTCCAAAACATCTTTTTGTTGTTAAAAGTATCTTTCCATCCTTTGATACTCCATTTTCATCTATTTCTAATATTTCAGCCAGTTCGTCATAGAATCCTTTTCCATGTACACCACAAGTCATTCCTACACATATAGAAACTTCTTTAACTTTTTTTCCACTGACTTTATTTCTAAATTTAGGATAAAAATTTATTGTGTTTTCTATTGATATTTCAAGCAAGCCTGTTTTATCTGCTATAAATTTCTGTACTTCTTCTGGAATAGCATCCAGTTTTTCCAATACAAAGTTAAGAATTTTTACATCATTTTTTTTGTCTTTCAATCCATTTATAAATTCTTCAAGTTCAGCATAAAACTCTTTATTTACTTCCATCTTCAGCACTCCTTTTTAAACATAACTGCTACTGCTGTTGCATACTCTTTAGAATGAGAAATAGATATTTCCATTCTCACATCTGCCATTCTGTCTTTTAATATATTTTTAAATACAACATATGGCTTTCCCAGTTTATCATTTAATATTTCTATATCAGTCAGATTAAAATCTCTTACCCCTGTTCCCAATGCTTTAGATATTGCCTCTTTTGCTGAAAATCTTCCAGCATAGCTGGCTGCTTTGTTACCTTTTTTTTCTGTAATTTCTATCTCTTTTTCTGTATATACTCTCTTTTTGAATTTTTCATTAGATATAGCTTTTTCTATTCTTGCTATCTCTATAATATCATTTCCTATCCCTAGAATCATAGTTTTTTCTCCTTGAGGATTATTCTTTCTCAAAAATATCTATATTCACATCAATAGTTATTTCCAACTCATTCAATGCAAAGAGTTTATCCACACCTTCTTTTGGACTTCTCCATTTATACGGAGTCATATCAAAAAGATTTCTTATACTTTCATTTTCTTTTATGAAAGATTTTCCTGTACAGTTTACTGTATTTATATGCTTAAAAATTTTTAGATCCTCTATTGGAGAATAAAATTCTGTTCTTACATTATCATACACAACTTTTTTTAATTCCAGCAGATGATTTTCTCCAGTAGAAACTATTATTAGCTTTCCACCCTTTTTCAATGTTCTCATTTTCTCTTCTGGAATTATTTTAGCAAACATACAAATTATATAGTCAAGAGATCCAGCTTCAAGAGGAATATTAGTGGCACTGGCTACTATCCAGTCAATATTTTTATATGTTCTTGCAGCACATATCACTGCTTCTTTAGAAATATCTATCCCAGTTATATTGGATTTTATTCCATTCTCATCAAGAGATTTTTTCAATCTTCCAGTATAATATCCCTCTCCACATCCTATGTCCAATATTTCTATATCATTAGATGCTCTATTATCCAAAACTAGCGTATTTACCGCTTCCGATATTATCTTATAGTAATCTTTTTCCAGAAATCCTTTTCTGCTAAGCACCATTTCCTTATCATCACCTGGAGTTTTGCTATGCTTCTGATTTGCAAGAAGAAGATTCAGATATCCTTGCTTTCCTTCATCAAAACAGTGGTTATTTTCACATCTATATGTTTTTCCATCTTTATCTAATATTTTTTTACAAACAGGACAAATTATCATTTTTTCCCCTCATTCCTATATCATGTTATAGGCTTTTCTTGTATTTAGATTTGTAGCTTCTGCTACTTCCTCATATGTTATTCCTTTTATCTCAGCTATTTTTTTAGCTACATATTCCACATATATGGGTTCGTTTCTCTGTCCTCTAAAAGGAGTAGGTGCCATATATGGACAATCAGTCTCAAGAATTAATTTTTCTAAAGGTATATTCTTCACTACCTCAATCAGTTTTTTTGCATTTTTAAAAGTAAGTACCCCACCTATACCAAAATAGTAATTGTCCATTACCTGAAGAGCTGTTTCCACTGAACCTGGATAACAATGAAATATTCCTTTTACTGAAGGAAACTCTTTCAATATTTTTACAGTATCCTCTATAGCATCTCTTGAATGTATTACCACTGGTTTTCCAACTCTTTCTGCTACTTTCATCTGTCTTCTAAATATTTTCTGCTGCTCTTCCTTTGGACGAGTCATCCAGTGATAGTCCAGTCCTATCTCTCCAATAGCCAGTACTTTTTCATCTTTAGCCAGCTCTTCAAGTTCTTGTTCAAGCTTATCATCATATCCCTCTATATCGTCAGGATGTACTCCCACAACAGCATATATAAAATCATATTCTCTACTGTATTCAACACCTTGTTTGCTGCTCTCTATATCATACCCTATATTGACTATGAAATCCATATTATCTTTTATTCTTTGAAATACCTCTGCTCTATCTGAATCAAATTGCTTTGAATCCATATGAGCATGAGAATCTATAAGTTTCATTCATTTCACCTCTAAAATATCTTTAAAATCTTCTTTAGTAAATTTATATTTTTTTCCACAGAAATGACATTCAGTTTCTAAAAATTCTTCTGTTTCAAATATCTCAATCAGTTCTTTTTTCCCAAGAGTGATAAGTCCTCTATAAAATTTATCCTTATCACAATTACATTTATAGCTTACTTCTTTTTCTTCAAGTATCTCATATTCTTCAATCATTTTTTCATTATCTTCACTGTTCATATCTTCATACAGAAGTTTCAATATTCTTTTAAGATCCATTCCACCCATCATAAGTTCAGTCATAGGTCTGATTGCATTTATTTTTTCTTCCAAAGCTCCTATAAAACTCTCCTCTGCTCCTGGAAGAAGCTGTATCATATATCCTCCTGCACAAGCTACAGTTTTTTCATCTTTTAAATTCACTCCCAATGCTATTACAGTTGGTGTTTGATCTGAATTAAAGAAATAGTAAGCCAAGTCTTGAGCTATCTCTCCTGAATCTATTGGTGACATTCCAATATATGGTTCTTTCAATCCCAGATCCTTTATTATTCTAAGCATTCCTTTTCCAATTAAAGCACCTACATTTGATTTTCCATTATCTTTTAGTGCTGCATCAGCTGAAGGATTAGAAACATATCCTTTTACTCCTCCATCAGAATCTGCTGTAACTACCATATTATTCAGCAGTCCATCAGTATCTGTTCTCAAAGTCAGTAAATCTTTTCCTTTTAAAGTGCTTCCCATCATTACTCCTGCTGTAAGAAGTCTTCCAAAAGCATCTATTGCTGTGGGGCTGCACTTATGTATATCCAATGCTTCTTGTACTATATCTGTTGAATCCACCAGAAAAAATCTGGCATTTTTACTTATTCCTCTTATTATTTTACCCATTTATATCACCTCTAAAATTTATCATATTTAATTATTCTTTTATATTCTTCATATCTTTTCTTTGAAAGTATCTCCATTAATTGAAGATTATTATCTATTCTTTTATTTCTATTAATATATTCTCTAATTTTCTTGATCTCTTTTTTCTCAAAACCAAAATATTTTAAAAGTTCATCATTAGCCTCATTTATATAAAGAGGATTTTTTTCAATTTCACTTTCTATTTTAAATTTTTTAGAGAGCTTTTCATAAGTTGCATCTCCTATTCCTTTTATTCTTTTCATTTCTTCCAGCTTTTCAAAACCACCTGTTTTTTCTCTGTAGCTTAAAATCTTGCCAGCATATCCTATTCCAATTCCCTGTGATACCATTTCCTCTTTAGAAGCAGCATTTATATCAATGAGATTATCTTTTTTTTCAAGCATATTTTCACTCATTATTAATTTAAAGGGGGCTGATATTGTTTCTTCTTCTCCAAAAGCAAAACTGCTGATGATTGCAAGCATAACTGCAATGAGTATCCCTTTACAAATTTTCATCTATTTTTCTCCTTTTTTAAATAATTTATATTTACTTTCCATCCTCTCTTTCATCTCTTTTATATACAGTGCTGGATCTTTAGGATTAATTATTCTTTCTATATAATCTCTAAATTCAGTTTCTTCTACTACTATCTTAGTAATAGCTCCTCCACCTAATCCCATAGTTGACTGGTTTTCCTCTATCATTTCTATATTGAAAACAGATTCTTTTCCCTCTTTTGCATAACCTACATTTTCTCCCCATTCCATAATATTTTTCTGTCTGTACATATAGTATGGTTTCATCTGCTTTTTCTCTGTAAGTTTTTTTATTCTTTTCTCTATTATTTCTCTATCTAGTTCTTTTCTACTTTTATCCTCTTTAAAAAGTTTAGAGGCTCTTTTAAATGCTAGAGAGTGTATAGTAAGATTTTCTATATCATATTTTTCTACTTCGTTTAATGTGTGAAGTACATCCTCTGTTGTTTCATCTGGAAGTCCTATTATCAAATCCATATTTATTATAAAACCCATATCTTTAGCTATTTTAAAATATTTATCAAAATTTTCTCTGTTAAAGTTTCTGTTTACTTTTCTTAAAGTTTCCTCATTAAATGTTTGTGGATTTAAACTTATCCTATCAGCACCATATTGTTTTATGAGTTCCAATTTTTTTTCAGTGAGTGAATCTTCTCTCCCTGCTTCAAAAGTGAATTCTTTCAGATAAGTCATATCAATATTCTCATTTACTTTTCGTAATACTTGTTCTAAATCCTCTTCTGTAAGAGTACTTGGAGTTCCTCCCCCTATATAGATAGATTCTATCTTGTAACCTTCATCTTTCAAAAACTTTCCTGTCATTTCTATTTCTTCCAGCAAAGTTTCAACAAATCCCTTATAATATCTTCCTACCCCTCCATTTATTTCATAAGAAGCAAATGAGCAGTACTTACATTTAGTTGGACAGAAAGGAACTCCTATGTATAGATTAATATATTCTCTATTCAAAAATTCCAGTTCTTTTTTTACAGTATTTATAAGGAGTTCTATTTTCTCATCACTTACAATATAGAAATCTCTCAGCATATCCTCTGCCTGTTCATATGAATATCCTAAAGACAGCAACCTTCTCAATACTTTAGTAGGTCTTACTCCCATAAGTCCTCCCCAAGAATACTGTTTTTCATATACTTTCAGCAAAAGTATTTTCACCATAGTCTGTTTCTGTTCATCTATTTTATCCTCTTGGTTTGCATAAAGAAAATTTCCTTTTTTCCCGTCTATCTCCATATCTATTTCTATCACATCAGAAGTTTCTCTTATAGAAAGATTCATAGTTTTATCCAGTGCTTCTGGTACCATTACTCTTGCAAACTCTTCTATACTTCTAATATTTATTTCAAATTCTGAATTAATTAACACTTTTCCTCCAAATAAAATTCTTCCATCATCTTATCTTTTTCATCAATTTCTCTTAGTACTCTGCATGGATTTCCAACTGCTATGACATTTTCAGGAATATCTTTTACAACTACACTTCCAGAACCTATTACACTGTTTTTTCCAATAGTTACTCCATCATTTATTGTAACTGCTCCTCCTATCCACACACCATCTTCCACTATGATATGAGTTCCATACTCATATCCTGTTTCTCTTTCACTTGGAAACAAAGGATGACTTACAGCTAAAAAAGATACTCTAGGGCCTATCAAGACATTTTTTCCTATTTTTATCTTTCCAATGTCAAGAAATATGCAGTCATGATTTATAAAACTATTTTCTCCCAATGAAATATTATATCCATAGTCACACATAATTGGAGTTTTAACAGAGGTATTTTCTCCCATTTCTCCAAAAAGTTCCTTTATATTTTTCATTATTTCATGAGATTTTTCAGGAGAAATATTATTTATTTTAAAACATTTTTTCTTTGCTTCAGCTCTTTCAGCAACTAACTCTTCATCATTTCCTTGGTAGAGTTTTCCTGAGAGCATTCTTTCTTTTTCTTTATTCATCAATATCCTCTTTTTCTGTCATATTCTTTTTTATCTATAACTCTATTTTTATACATATTAGAAATATATTCTTTCATAGATATCATTCCATACTTTTGTCCTGTTTCAATAGCTATAGATATTTGATTTGTTTTTCCAGATGCTATATGATTAGACACAGCAGTATTTACAAAGAGTATTTCAAAAGCTGGAACTACTTTATTTTCTTTATCCAATAATAACTGCTGGCTTACAACACCTCTCAATGTTGAGCTGAGCTGTATCTTTATCTGTTCCTGCTTTTCTTTTGAAAAAACATCTATAAGACGATTGATTGTTTCCACTGCTCCATTGGTATGAAGAGTTCCAAATACAAGATGTCCTGTTTCTGCAGCTGTAAGAGCAGCTTCTATACTCTCTATATCTCTCAATTCTCCTACCATAATTATATCTGGATCTTGCCTTAGAACACTTTTTAACGCATTTGCAAAAGACAGGGTATCTCTCCCTATCTCCCGTTGTCTTATCAAGCTTTTTTTATTTTCAAAAATATATTCAACAGGATCTTCAATAGTGACTATACTTAAAGCTTCCCTCTGGTTTATCTCTTCTATCATAGCTGCCAATGTTGTACTTTTTCCACTTCCTGTTGGTCCAGTTACAAGTACCAATCCATTTTCATATTCTATCATGTTTTTCAATATTTCTGGAAGTTTCAGCTCTTCAAAATTTTGTATCTTTTTTGTTAAAATTCTTATAGAAAATGCAGGAAAACTCTTTTCATTATACAAGTTTATTCTGTATCTTCTTTTTTTTATATCTTCAAAAGATATATCTATCTCCTTATTCTTTTCAAAGATTTCTTTCTGCTTCTCTGTGAATAGTTCTCTTATAAAGTTTATTAAAGATTCTTCTGAAACCTTACCATTTTCTTCATCTCTTATCAGTTCTCCATTTACTCTATAGATTACTTTTTCATTATTCACAAGATGAATGTCTGATGCATTTTTTTTCTGACCTTTTTCTAAGATATCTAATAAAATCATCATACCTTCCCTTAGATAAATTTTTACTTTATATTATAGCACATTTTATACCATTTGTCTTCTGCTGCCTCTTTTTAAAACTACTTTTTCTAGGTAATTATATCATGATTTTTCATTTGGGTCTAACTATTGAGAATAATACAGTATAGTTTTTATTTTTATTTATATACATATATGTTTTTCTTGATAATTGACCTAAAATATTGTATACTTAGTTAGTTCATCGGAGGGTATATAAAAAATTTATATGCTGGATAAGATGGTTGGATAAAGCCCAACTGTTTTATCCAGCATTTTTTAATTACAGGAGGATTTTTTATTTATGGAACAAAAAAATTTATTAACTGAGGGAAGTATTTTCAAAAGTCTTATGAAATTTTCGTTTCCCTTTCTTCTGGCGAGCCTTCTCCAAGCATTTTATGGAGCTGCTGACCTTTTTGTAGTTGGACAGTATGCAGATTCTGCTGCTGTATCTGCTGTAGCTATTGGAAGTCAGGTAATGCAGACAATTACAGGAGTTATCTTAGGAATAACCACTGGAGGTACTATTCTTATTGGACAATATTTAGGAGCAAAACGAGAAAAAGATATGGCGAAAACTATAGGAACTATTATCTGTGTATTTGGTTTCCTTTCTGTAGTTCTTACCATTCTTATGGTATTATTTACCAATCCTATTGCCAGAATAATGCACACTCCAGATGAAGCAATGAAATATACTCAACAGTATATTTTTATATGTTCATGTGGTATTCCATTTATTATAGGTTATAATGCTGTGAGCGGTATCCTGAGAGGAATGGGAGATTCTAAAACGCCTCTTTACTTCATAGCTATTGCTTGTGTGATAAATATAACTGTTGATATAATTCTGGTGGATTTCTTCAAAATGGGAGCTGTGGGAGCTGCTGCTGCCACTGTAGGAGCACAAGGAATAAGTTTTCTTCTTGCAGTTTTATTTCTGTGGAAAAAAGGATTCCCTTTTGAATTTGGAAAAAAATATATCTTGTTATTTCCAAAAAAAGCTAAAATAATATTCCATCTCGGACTTCCTATTGCATTGCAGGATGGACTTATAAATATATCGTTTTTACTTATTACGACTATTATCAACACTATGGGACTTACAGCTTCTGCTGCTGTTGGAGTGGTTGAAAAAATTATTGTATTCGCTATGCTTCCACCAACAGCTTTTGCTTCTGCTATTGCTGTAATGACTGCTCAAAATATAGGAGCTGGAAAAGTAGAAAGAGCTCAAAAATCACTTTATGCTGGAATTGCCTGCTCTTTAGTTATGGGAATTGCTTTCTGGATATATTCACAAATTTCCCCAGAAAGTATTACATCTCTGTTTTCCAATGACAAGGAAGTTATATATACAGCTGCAGCATATTTGAAATCATACAGTTTGGATTGTATTCTTGTTTGCTTTATTTTCTGTATGAACTCTTTTTTCAGTGGATGCGGACATCCTATCTTTCCCATGGTGCATAGCCTTATAGCTACATTTTTAATAAGAATTCCTGTTTCATTTTTTCTGAGCAGAATAGAGGGAATAACACTTTACAAGATAGGATTTGGAGCTCCACTGGCTACCTTCATATCTTTAATAATGTGCATAATTTATATGAAATATGGAAGCTGGAAAAATAATGCCATGTTGAAAAATAGGTAGCCTCAGCTAAAAATTATAGAAAAGAAACTATAGAAAATATATATTAAAGAAAAAAGCGGCTTTCACCGCTTTTTTTAATCTCCCATTTTTCAATTCATTTCTTGACTATAGACCTTAAATAATTCCATCAAAACTTTACTGTTCGTTTGATATTTTCTTCTTAATTTATTTAAACTTTTGTTAATAAATGTATACTCTTCTCTAGTAAATCTGCAACCTAAAATTCTATATTTTTTTATACCGCTTCCTAATGGTCTTCCTCTTGTTGGTTTAGCTTTTTCTTTTTCTCCCTTCATAAATCTTTCCCCTTTCCCCTATTTAATCATTTCAAATAAATTAATTATTTCTTCTTGTTTTTTCATATCTTCTTCCAATACTTTCTTAGCATCAGAATATTTTTTAGCAAGCTGATTATATTGATCTTTATAGTATCTATTCCCTTTCACATCAGCTATACGCTTTTCTTGTGTAATTATTTGTTGATACATCTCTCTTTGCTGAGCAAGAGTTCTTTGTGCCTCTTCTGCTTCTGATTTTCTTTTCTCATACATAGCTTTTTCTTCAGCCTCAAGCTGTTGAAAATTAAGTTCTAGTTGTTCTAATGTAGATAAAACATTAGTTTCTGCAAAAATTGTTATTGACGCTGTAAATAAAAAACATCCTAGTAGTACCTTTCTCATTTTTCCCCCTTATGTCTTTTTATAAAAATTATAAAACTTTTGATTATTAAATGCTTTTTTCTGTTAAAAATATAAATTTTCTTAACCACTTTAATTCTATATTATTTTAACATTTTTTTATAAATGTATGTCCTATTTTTTAATCAAAAAGTTTCATTTCAATTATATTATATCATATTTTTCTTTTTTAAAAACATAAAGTTCTTTTATTGAACTCTATCTTTTCTTAAAACCAAGCTTTTAAATGTCAAAAAAATTTATACTTTTTATTTTTGTAAGTTACTCCATTAATTTCTCAACTTCATCAGTTTCATATCAATTTTCCATTTTATATTTTAAAATGGTTTTAGAATATAATATTTTAGGACTTGTATTATTAACCTTTATTTATCCTTTTTCGTTATTAGATATAAAATTATAATATTAAAAAGGATTTTAGGATTATTTTAGAAGAGTATAGTATCTTAGACTTTATACAAATAGGAGGAGAGATGAACAAAAAAATTATTTTAGCCCTTATATTATCTACCTTTTTAGGATGTTCACCAATACCTAAAATCGCTAAGAATGAAATCATTACTCCAGGAAATATATCTACAGATACACTTGGAAATCAAAAACTTACATTCTCAAATATAAACTGGTGGAAAATGTATAACGATCCTGTTCTTGATCAATTAATTGATTTTGCATTGAAGGAAAATGAAGATTTAAAAATAGCAAAGCTTAATATTTTAAAAGCTGATGAAGCTGTAAATCTTGCAAAATCTGGATCAGGAATAACCATAAATCTAGCTGGAGATTTAAAAAGAGAAAAACTTGGAAAAAATGGAACTACTCCTCCACCATTTGGAGGAAAAATAATTAATATTGGAAGTATTGGACTTCAAGCTGACTACAATATTGATCTGTTCAATAAAGTTAATTCATTGGCAACAGAGCAAAAATATAAAGCTGAAGCTTTAAAATTAAATTCTAAATGGATAGAACTTGATATATCCAATAAAGTAACCAGACTGTATCTATACTGGAAATATTTATATCAAGAAAATACTATTCTCAATGAACAGAAAAAAATTCTTACTGAAATAGAAAAATTACAGGAAACAAATTTAAAAATAGGAAATGGTATAGAGGATAATATACTGACTGTTCAAGATGAAATAAGAGCAACTGATATGCTTATTAAAGAAAATGAACTTAATAAACAGCTTACAATAAACAACCTGAATATATTATCTAGCAATAAACATAGTAATGATATATCTTCTCTTCTACAAAAAAATTCTCAAGATTTGAATATAGAATTTAAAGAAAAAATCAATATTCCTTCTTCAATATCTTCTGATGTCATTATAAACAGACCAGATGTAGAATATTATCTCATGCTGATAAAGGGACAGGAAAAACATCTGGATGCTGCTAAAGCAGATTTTTATCCACAATTTTCCATCACAGGTCAATATGGATTTGAAGGAATAAACTTCAATAAAATACTGAGAAAAGATTCTCTTCTAGGCTTTATAGGCCCTAGTATCTATCTCCCTATTTTTCATTCAGGAGCTATCAAAAGTACATATAAAATAGCTGGTACTGATATGAATATTTTTATAGAAGAATACAATAAAGCTATTATCAACGCATACAATGATGTAGATAATGAACTTTACAAAACTAAAACTTTATGGAGTACTTCAAATGACTCTGATGAAAATTTTAAAACACAAACTAATTTACTTTCAAGAGATGAAAAAAGGCTGGAGATTGGAACTATTTCAAAATATGATTATTTATCTAAAAAATACAGCTGGTATAACAACAAATTAGATAACGAACAGCAGCATTTTAATTTATACACACAACAATTACAGCTTATAAACTCTCTTGGAGGAGTATATAAACTAGATAAATAAGTATGGAGGACAATATGGAAAATAATACACAGACTAATAGTAATGAAGAAGCAGAAAAAAGCAACTCTTCTGACTCTTCCAAAGTCGTAGAAAATCAAAATGAAGATCAAAAAATAAAAAGAAAAAAAGCGATTAAAAAAATCTCAATTTTCCTGATTATTCTTGCAGTATTAGGAATAATCTATGGAGCTTATTGGCTGCTATATGGCAGAAATTATGTAAAAACTGATGATGCCTATGTAAATGGAAATCAGAATATAATCACTTCCCAAGTTGGAGGAACTGTTACACAAATTTATATTGAAGATACTCAATTTGTTGAAAAAGGTCAACTCCTTGCTGTTTTAGATGATATAGATTATAAAATAGCATTAGAAAATGCTACTGCAAGTTTGGGAAAAGCTGTACGTGCTTATTCAAATCTTTCTTCTGATGTAGCTCAAAGTGAAGATAATGTAAAAGTAAAGAAAAGCCAGTTAAAGAAAGCTGAAACTGATTTTGCTATGGACAGAGCTTCATATAATGCTGGTCTGATAAGCAAACATCAATATGAAACAAGTAAAAATAATCTTAATATAGCTATTTCATCTTTGAACCAAAGTGAAAAAGCTTTAGAAAATGCAAAAGTACAGGCTGACAGCAGTTCTATATATAATCATCCAGATGTACAGCAGGCAATAGCTGCATATAAAAATGCCTATGTTAATCTTATGAGGACAAAAATATATGCTCCTGAGTCTGGAAATATAGCAAAAAAATCTGTATTTCTAGGGCAAAAAATTTCTCCTTCACAGGAACTCATGACAATTATAGATTTGGACAATGTATGGGTAGATGCCAACCTAAAGGAAACTCAAATGAAAGATGTAAAACCTGGTGATGAAGCTGAACTTGTCAGTGATATCAATGGTAAAAAATATATTGGTTATGTACAGGGATTATCTGCTGGTACAGGAAGTTCTCTTTCTCTCCTTCCAGCACAAAATGCAACTGGTAACTGGATAAAAATCGTTCAAAGAGTTCCAGTACGTATAATCATAGATAAAGACAGTCTAAAAAAAAATGGAATGATTCCTATAGGGAGCTCAATGGAAGCTATTGTTGATATAAGAAAAGAAACTAAAAATATACTTCCTTATACTGAAAAATCTTCAAACCTTTATTCAATTGATGAAAATGTAATGAATAAGGAAATTGATAATATTATAAAGGCTAATATTGGCAAAAATTAAGGAGGCACATCATGGGAATATCTTTTGAACTCATACTAGCCACCTTAGCTCTGGCAATAGGTTCATTTATGAATGTACTGGACAGTACAATTGTAAATGTATCTCTTACACATATAGCAGGAGATTTTGGAGTAGCTCCCACACAGGGAACATGGGTAATTACATCTTATGCTGTTTCAGAAGCAATCTTTCTTCCTTTGATAGGATGGCTGACTAAAAGATTTGGAATAGTAAGACAATATATTGCTGCTACTCTTCTATTTACCCTTGCAAGTATGCTCTGCGGTATAAGTTTTTCTTTTGGATTTCTGCTTTTTGCAAGAGTCCTTCAAGGAGTAGTTGGTGCCAGCATGATTCCTCTTTCTCAGACTTTGATGCTGAGCTTTTATCCAAAGGAGAAAAAATCTATGGCTCTGGGAATATGGTCTATGACTGTTGTTCTTGCTCCTGTACTTGGTCCTGTTATAGGAGGATGGATAACTGACTCTTTCTCTTGGAGATGGTGCTTTTATATCAATCTTCCTTTTGGAGTAATATCTACATACATAGTTTATTCTATTTTTAAGAAAAAAGGATATAAAGATAAAACTGAAAAAGTTCCTATTGATAAATGGGGCCTTATATTTCTCGCTCTTGGAATATCTTCTCTACAGATAATGCTGGACAAAGGAAATGATCTGGATTGGTTTTCAAGTCCTTTTATCATAGTTCTTTCTCTTATGGCATTTATTTTTCTTACCATACTTATTATCTGGGAATGGCATCAGGACAACCCAGTAGTCAATGTAAGGCTGTTTCTCAATAGAAACTTTGCTATTGGAGCAATCAGTCTTACAATATCATCAGTTGCATTTTTTTCTTCTGTAGTAGTAATACCTCTCTGGTTACAGAATTATATGGGGTATACTGCTCTCCAAAGTGGTATGACCACCTCCACCCTTGGACTTTCCATACTGTTTATTGCACCAGTACTAGGAAGTGTATTAAATAAACTTGATGCAAGAAAAGTTGTTGTTACTGGATTCATTCTCTTTTCAATAACTGCTGTACTTACAGGAAACTATACTCCTGATGTCACCCCAACTTATATATCTGTCTCCAGATTTTTAACAGGTATTGGGCTTGGAATGTTCTTCATTCCATTAAACACTATTACTTTGTCAAATATCCAGCCTGAAGATATGGCTGGAGCTTCTGGATTATATAACTTCACAAGAAATATAGGGAACAGTTTTGGAACTTCTCTTGCTATAAACTTTTGGGATCATAGAATGTCTATGCACCATCAAGACTTAGTTTCTGCAATTAATAATGGAAATCCAAATTACTTAAGCTATATTCACCAAGTACAAGGCCCTATTCAGACGAAACTTGCTCTTATCAATCAAATGATAACAGAACAATCTGCCCTTATGGGAGTAAATGATATAATCATAGGAAGTGGTTTAATGATACTTTTCCTTATTCCGCTGGTATTTATGGCTAGAAAATCTGTTGTAAAATAATCTTCCTATTGCTATAATTATAAGAAAACTTTTTGTGGAGGATTATTGTGAAATATAAAATGATAGTTACAGATTTAGATGATACTCTTTTAAATTCTAAAAAAGAAGTATCTCCTATAGATAAAGAAGCTATAATGAAAGCTCAGAAAGCTGGCGTTAAATTTATTCTTGCTTCTGGAAGACCAACTTTTGCTATGAAAGAACTTGCTCAGGAATTAAAGCTTGCTGACTATGGAAGTTATATACTTTCTTTTAATGGTTCTATTATTACAGATTGCAGTACAGGAAAAAATATCTCAGAAGAATCATTGACTAAACAGGATATTCATCTGATGTATGACTTCAGTAAAAAACATAAAACTCATATTCTTACATATATAAATGATGAAATAGTTTCTGAAACTGACAGTGAATATATAGATGTAGAGGTAAATCTTACTAAAATGAACCACAGAAAAGTTGAAGACTTTAAAAAAGCTGTAAATAGAGATGCTGTAAAATGTATGCTTCTGGAAGAGCCTTCATATCTTAAAAAAGTGGAAGAGGAATTAAAAAAAGAGTATGGAGATAAATACAGTATAGCTATATCAAAACCTTTTTTTCTTGAGGTAACAAAGTTAGGTATAGATAAGGGAACTGCTGTAAAAAAACTGGCTGATATTCTGGGAATAAAAATAGAAGAAGTCATTGCTGCAGGAGATTCATTTAATGACCTTCCAATGCTGAAAGTTGCTGGAACTTCTGTTGCTGTTGTAAATGCCCAGCCTGAAATAAAAGAAACTGTAGATTTCATTGTTTCATCTAATGATGAAGGTGGAATGGCTGAACTTATAAATAAATTTATTTTTACTAAAAATTAACCTTGATATGAGATACTTTTCCATATAAATCTTTTATTTTGGAGGAAATATGGAAAAGAAATCTCATAAAAAACAATATATTTTCATCACCCTTATCTACCTTATTATTTTCGTTCCTTTAGCATTTTTTAGATATCCAGATGTCAGAAATGAATTTAAATATTTTGTGATAACTGAAGATATGATAAATGCAAAAAATTATCTCATCTTAAAATATTTTTCAGAGCTTTATCCTGATAAGCCGCCATTATACTTTTTTATATTAATATTTTTTAAGACATACTTTAAAACTTTATTTTTTCCTTTATCTCTTTTGTTTGGAAGCTTACTTCCATCTTTTGGAATATCAATTTTATCTTTTAAACTTTTTACAAAACTAAAAGATGAAAAAACAGGATTTTTTATTACTATGATCTTAATTTCCATCCCATATTTTTTGGGTGTATCTCTATTTTTAAGAATGGATATACTTATGAGCTTTTTTATACTGCTGTCTATGTATCTATTTTTTACAATGTACCAGAAAAAAAATGAGATAACTATTACAAAACTTATACTTCTTTATTTAAGTATTAGCATTGCAGTTCTTATAAAAGGTGGAGCAGGATTTGCTGTTCCTATTTTGATTATACTAACATTTCTTATTCTTGAAAAAAAATTATCTTTTCTTAAAGAGATACATTTTTTCAAAGGAATATTGTTAATTATAATGATAATTGGAATATGGTTTTATGGAATATATCTCCAACCTCAAGGTAAAGAGTATATCTCTCTCCTTTTAGGACAGGAAACATTTGAAAGAATGACAAAAGCCAAGACACATTCAAGACCATTTTACTTTTATCTTACTAAGCTTCCACTTATACTTTATCCATATGGAATCATCTATTTAGGAGCTTTAGTATATTATATAAAAAATATAAAGAAATATTTTTCTTGGACATTATTAGAAAAAATAGGATTTTCATGGAGTGTTGTCCCATTAATATTCTTCTCTTTTATGAGTGGAAAATTAGAAATATATCTTCTTCCATTATATACAGGTTTTATAATTTTAAGCTTATCTTTTATTGAAAGAATAAAATTTAAAAATTCTGGAAATATTTTTATAAAAATCACAGAAGGACTTTTGATAGTTCCTTTGTTCATTGATATTTTTTTCAACAAAGAAAAAAGTATAGAAAAAAGCATAAAATTTATTTTTAGCAGTACCATTATTCTATATCTTATTTTTCCATTTTTACTTGTAAAATATAATGAAGAGTTTAGTTTAAAAAGTATAGCTTCTATTCTTAAAAAAAGTAATAATAATATAATAGCCTATAAATTTCCTGATCTTTTAAATCTTTCCTATGAAATAAATAAAGATATCAAAGAAATAGAAAACAAAGAAAATCTTTCTGATATTAAAGAACAAAAAGTATTTTTAGTAAGCAGAGAAAAATATAAAGATGATATTGATGAAAATAAAAATTTTAAACTTCTTTATAAGAATAAAGCTTACTATTTATATATTAATTAAACATTAAGCAAAATCCTTTTTATATAGAAAAAGAGTGACTCAAAAGTAGAAATCAATCTAACTTTCAGTCACTCATTTTATTTGTTTTATCTTTTAATTTTCAAAAATATTTTAGATAATCTTAATTTCATTTCGAGATAACTCCCATATTATCTAATTAGAACTTATATCCTAATCCTGCTCCTACTATCCATTCCCCTTTAGCCTTGTTTTTTCCTGCTCCGTTATGTGAATCTCTTTCTACTGCATAAGTCCCTTTTACATCAAATAGAATTCCATTTTCAAGTTCCAGAGCATATTTTGCATTTAGTCCTATACTATGTTCATTTTTATGAGCAACCAATATATCAAAGTTGCTTCCACCTTTAAATCTTCCTGTGATAAACTCCTCATCTGCTCCATCAAGTATTCTTGTGTAGCTTACTCCTGCTGAAAGTGTACTTTTTCCTTTTTCATGAGGTATAACTTTTTTAAGGTCTACTCCTACTTTTCCTACTGTATAGTCAAATGATTTTGAATCTGTTTCTATTGCTAGAGTTTGATTTCCTTCATCTGCACCATCTTGATCTATATATGTATATGACAATGTTCCATATGGTTCTAAGAATAGGTTATCTCCAATATTATGTGAATATCTTCCATTTAGGTAGATATCATATGTCATATCATTGTAATTATCAGAATATTTAATCACTGGTTCTGCCTTACTTGAAGCTGCATTGTTTACTGCCAGTCTGTCTGCATCATAATCTCCATATTGGAATCCTGCTCCTGCTGTTACTTTTAGATTTCCTATATATTTCTTTGCATAAGCTCCTAGATATAATGCGCTTCCATCTACTTTTGAGCCATTGGACAAGTCAAATTTAAGTTTATTCCCTCCTATCACTACTCCAGAAGTAAGTGTATCAGATACTCCATATTCTCCTAACATATATGCTCCAGTAATTTTTGTATCTGCATCTATATCAGAACTTCCTATGTCATATGTGTAATATCCTTTCCCATAGTAAGTATCTTTTGTTCCTCCATCTACATGAGTCAGCCCACCATAAATCATCCATTTATTTGTTTCTGGTTTAAAAATATTTTCTGTTACTATATCTCTGAACATTCCAGCAGATTTTCTTGATAATTCAGAAGAATATGAATATGGATTTCCTGCATAGATATCATTTAGATATCCTAAGAATGTTGATAATTTTTCATCATTGTCTACATTGAAATTTCCTAATTCATCTACTGAAAGAATACTTTGATATATTTTATTCAATTTTTCATAAAACAGCTCATCAGAACCACTTGCTTTTGGAGGAAGATCCTTTTTAGCTGCAACCTCTACTTCATTAGTTCCTCCTGTTCTTTTCACAGAATGAAGTACTGATGTTGTCCCAAAAGTTACATCTTCTTGATATTCTCCTTCATATCCTGTCACTAAGCTACTGTCTAATTTAAGATTTCCAAAACTTATTTTACTTTTGTTTCCAGCTCCATTCAGAGCCAGAAGAAGCTTTCCTCCATTTTCTGATTTTATTGTTCCAGTGTTTCCTGTTGACAGAGCATGCTTATTACTATTTACTGAATCTATTCTTAAAGTAAGGACTCCATTTTCTCCTATTGTTATATTTTCTGCTCCTGTTATGGCTAAATCTTCTAATGTTCCATCATCTTTAATAGTTTTTTCAAATAGGGTTACATTAGTATTTATATTCATTTTTTCAAATCCTGATATGTTATGATGAATATTTATTCCACCATTAGCTGCATCTCTTGCTGCTGGCGAAGCAAAATTAAGAATATCATCAATTCCATCTCCTCCATCAAGAGTTCCATTTATTCTTCCCCCACTAACAATATTAAGAACATCATTTCCATCTCCCATTTTTACAGTTCCATTAACTATTACTCCAGAATTTAGAGAAAGATTATCCACCTCATCTCCCATGTTTATATTTCCATTGATTATACTTGCATCTTCCAATATTAAAGTATCTGAATTACTGCCTCCTACTACTACATCACTTCCATCTGCTCCACCATTTACTGTTGTTCCTGATAGAGTAAGTTTTCCCTCAGCAGCAGCATCAAATTTTACTGCTGTCTTATAGGCATTGATTATACTATTATTTAATCTATTCCCCTCATTTGCTCCAATAACTTTAAGAGTATCTTCTATTCCATTTAAAATATATTGCTTATTTGAAGAAAAACTACTTATTTCACCACCAGTAGTATCACCAGCATCAGAATACAGCTTTCCATCTTTTATACCCAGGCTCTTCCAATCTTTTATTTCATTAGTACTACCATCTACATCTGCTCTAATATTTATGATATCATACTGAACTCCAGCAATATTTTCATCTGAATATATTACTCCAAAATTACTGGAACTATTATCATAATTCTTATAGACACCAGAACCTGTATCTGCAAAGGCTAATCCATAGTTTTTTATTTTATCTTCACCACCAGAATCATTATGAGCCACTATTGTTAAACCATCAACCACACTACCAGAACTATTACCTGACGCAAGTATTCCATAGTTATTAAAATTAGTTATTGTTCCACTAACATTATCTACAACATATGATTTTCCATAAATAACTCCTGTATTTGTTATATGAGATATAGTACTCCCACTATATTGACCGATTCCTCGAGAATCATCACCATAAATAACTCCTGTATTTATTATATCCCCTACGCTTGAAGAAGCAAGATACATTCCAGATTCTGCACTATATATCAAGCCAGTATTTTCTATGTATTCTACTACTGATGAATCTCTAATCTCTATTCCGTAAGCACTAGAATAACCATCATTAGCAGTACTTATTATTCCACTATTTGTTATGCCTTCTGCTTTAGATGAAACAAGACATATTCCATAAGTTGTATCAAAAGAACGAACTGTTACTACTCCAGTATTTATTATATTTTCTGCTTCAGATGAAGAACTAAGATATACTCCATAACTCTTGGAAGGACCAATAACTTTACTATTCAATATTCCAGTATTTATTATATCTCCTGCTTTAGAGGAGGAATCAAGATATATTCCATAAGCTTCATTATTTCCTGTTCCTGTTATTAAAGCATTATTTATAAATTTGAATTTACCTAAATCTCCACTTAATTTCACTCCATAACTTTTACCAGATCCGTTATATCCTGATATTATTGTGTTGTTTGTATAAGTTTTTGCACCTTCTTCCCAGCTGTTGTCAAGATATGGATCTTTATCTGAGCCATCTTCCTTTTTAGGAATAAATACTGTTCCATCTTTTTTGAATTCTATTCTATTTTCAGAGCCGCCTATTTCTAGTCCTATTTCTCCTGCTCCCATTACCACTGTACATGAAAGTAAAAATCCAATCACTGCTCCTATTGTTATATTTCTTCCTCTTCTTTTGTTGCTCCTTTTTACTGCTTTTATAATCTTATCTATCATATTGTTTTCCTCCCCAAAAATGTTTTTTAATATTTTTATACAGGTTCTTTCTTCACACCTAAACTGTACTTTTTTTAAAGATTTACCTCTATTTTTCTCAATTTTTTTATCAAAATAGTTGTCAAAATATTTCTTAAAAATTTAACTTTTCAATCAAAATCAAAAAAAGGTTCCTGTTTATGTATAAATACGAACTTTTTAAAATTTTTTTATTTTTTTTTAAATCATCTTAAATACAAAATTTAACTTGCATTTTTTTAAAAACATCAAACTTTAAAAAAATAAAAATTGATTATTTTGTTTTTTTATGATATATATAATTGATAGGAGTAAAGATTGTTTTAGATAGTTACAAATTCTGAAAGTGTTCGTATTTATACATAAACAAGAACTCCTAATTTTTATTTTTTTGTTTTTTTAATTTTTTTTCTTCCTTTCTAAATTTTTCAATCATTTTTTTCTCACTTTTAACTCAATATATTTTTTACCAAAAAAATATAAAATAAAATGAGGGGTGCAGAATGATTTTTGAGAATTACCTCTTGATTTTTTGCCGTCATTTTAATTTTTAAATAAAAAAACTCAGACGCATTCATCTGAGATTCTTTATATGCTCTCTATTAAATTTTATTCCAGAAGAAAAATCAGGCTTTTTGTGTAGATTACAATACTTGCTCCCATTTTTTTGTGAATAATCCCTCTCCCTTGTGTGTGTATATTTTACTTTTATCTTTCTTGTTATTATTAAATACTGTTATTATTAGTGGCTATCTGGCCGTATCCGACAGTTTCCGATTCGGTTTTCTTCGTACTCGACCAGATCATGCATGGCGGCAATATTTTTCCATAAAAAAACACCAGAATTTTTTTCTGATGTCTTTTTATACAGCTTTATTCTTTTAACTACAATCCATATTTTTTTATTATTTTATTTTTATAAGTTTCTGCCTGTGTTCCATATATTATCTGTATTCCTTTTCCTGCTCTGATTACCCCTTGAGATTTTAAACTTTTCCATGTATCATCATCAACAACTTTTTCTTCATCTTTTACTGTTACTCTCAATCTTGTAATACAGGCATCTATTCCTTCAATATTATCTACTCCCCCTAGAGCTTTTACTATTTCATCAATAAAATCATCACTATCTGCTTTTCCTTGATAATCTTTTCTTGTATAGAGCCTATTTTCTCCCTCTTTTCTTCCAGGAGTCATATAATTGAATTTCTCTATCATAAATTTAAAGATAAAATAATATACTATTGAATATATTGGTCCTAATATTAATATCCATTGATATGAAGTTTTGGCCATTCCCTGAAGCAATCCAAAGAATGTAAAGTCTATTATTCCTCTTGAAAAAGTTATTCCCACTGCTACATTAAGGAAATGCATAAGTCCATAAGATATTCCCTCTAATATTGCATGAATTACATATAGGGGAGGAGCAACAAATAAAAATGTAAATTCTATTGGCTCTGTTATCCCTGTAAGAAATGATGTCAAGGCAGCTGAAACAAGGATTCCTTTTATCTTCGCTTTATTATCTACGTCAGCACATCTATACATTGCAAGAGCTGCAGCTGGAAGTCCAAACATCATTGGAAGAAATCCTCCAGTCATAGTTCTTGTAGCATCAGCTGAATAATGTACAGTAGCTGGATCTGCTAGTTGTGCAAAGAATATCTTCTGTCCCCCTGCTACCATTTGTCCTGCTACTTCCATAGTTCCTCCAAGTTCTGTATACCAGAACAGTGGATAAACTGCATGATGAAGACCAAATACATTTAAAAGTCTTCCTGTCAGTCCATAAAGAAAAGTTCCTATTGGTCCCATAGCTGTGAAAGCTTCCCCTGCCTTCACTACTGCTCCAAAAACTGTAGGCCAGATAAATGGAACTATAACTCCTAATGGAATAAAAAATATCATTGTTAATACTGGTACTAGTCTATTTCCACTAAAAAATGCAAGATAATCAGGTAATGTTTTATTTGAAAATCTATTTGTTATAAATGCTGAGAAACATCCACAAATTATTCCTCCTAAAACCCCTGTCTGAAGTGTAAATATTCCTAATTCTTTTGTGTATAGAGATGCTTTTCCAATAGCTTCCCCATAAGTCATCCCCTTATCCATCAGTGCCTGTACTGTTGTAGTATCTGCTGTTTGTCCCATAAATCCAAGAACTGTACCTATTACTGTATGGAAAAGAAGAAATCCTAAAAGTGCTGAAAGTGCCGCTGTTTCCTTGTTCTGATGAGCAAGCCCTATTGCCACTCCTACTGCAAATATAACTGAAAGATTGGCAAAAATAAATGCTCCTGCATTTAAAAATAGTATTAAAATATGGTTAAGTAATGTTCCTGGTGCTAAAAAAGTTAGATTATATGTATCAACTATAGCACTGCTTGTAAAAGCTCCTCCTACTCCAAGAAGTATCCCCGCCATAGGGAGAACTGCAATTGGCAGCATAAATGCTCTTCCCACTCTCTGTAAAAGAGAAAATCCTTTTTTCATAATTAAGCTCCCTCCTAAAAAGAAATTAAAATTAATTTCAAGCTGTTTTATTATTCAAAGTATACTTTACTGTAAATTCCCTGTCAATATGCGGTTCTTGGATTTGTTTTCCCTATTAGAACTGATTTTTTTTGTTTCATAAGAAACATTCCTGTTTTCAATCACCTCAGCTTTTTTTCTTAAGTTTCCTTGTAAAATAAGGTTTTAAATTGTATAATGTTTCTAATGAAACTATCTTTTTTCGAAAAGGGTGATTAAAATTTCTAATAAAGTTGTAAGAAAATTTTTTAATTTAATAGAGGACAGCAGAGAATTTTACAAAGATTTTCTTTCCAGAGAACCTAGAAATAGTTTTATTCCTGAAATATATCTGAGCATGAAAGAATTTCAGTATCTAGCTGAAAAAGAAGATGAATCATTGGAAATATCTACAACACTTGATCTCAATATATCTGATTATAATTTTATTTATTATATTGGTTCTAACGAAAATATAAATATTACTCAACTGTCTAAGAAAATGAAAAGTAGCAAAGGATATACCAGCAAGGTTGTAAAAAAACTGCACTCTTATGAGCTTATAGAAACTTTTCAAATACCTCCTAACAAGAAAGAAATATTCTTTTCCCTGACAAAATCAGGAATGAAAATATACTTAAATATTTACAAAGAATTTCTAAAAAAAGAAAATGAGATAGAAATGTTTCTTGAAGACAACTTTACTGATGCTGAACTTAAAACTATATTTAATTTTTTTATAAAAGTGAATAAATTCAGAAATGAAAAACTTTTAAAAAATAATAAATAAAAAAAGAGGGCTGTCTAAAAAATTTCAGACAACCCTTTTATTTTTATTTTATTCTTCTTCTTTTTTAATTATCAATGGTATATTAGCTATCAAAGTTGTTCTTCTTTTATTTTCAGGACTTTGAGCTACTTCTATATTCAAGCTGTTTCTATCAATATCTACATATTTAGATATTGCAGCTATTATGTCATCTTTCATATCTTCAAGAACACCAGAAGGAAGCATTGCTCTGTCATGAATCAGAACTAATTTCAGTCTGTCCTTGGCAATATTCTTAGATTGATTATCATTCTTTTTAAAAAAATCAAAAATTCCCATAACACACCTACTTTCCAAAAACCATTTTTAGTTTATCAAAGAATCCATGTTTCACATCTAGATCAAGGAATGGAACGTCTTTTCCTGTCATCCTTAATACAACATTTCTGTATGCTTCTGCTGCCAAAGATTCACCTTTATATACCAAAGGCTCTCCTTTGTTTGTTGATATAACTATATTTTCATCATCTGGTATAACTCCAAGAAGAGGTATTGCAAGAATATCCAATATATCTTCTACTCCAAGCATGTTCCCAGCTCTTACCATATCCATTTTTATACGGTTTATTATAAGTTTTGGATTTCTTATATCATTAGCTTCCAGCAATCCGATTATTCTGTCAGCATCCCTAGTAGCAGATATCTCTGGAGTTGTTACTACAATAGCTTCATCTGCTGCTGCTATTGCATTCTTAAATCCCTGTTCTATCCCAGCAGGGCAGTCTATTATTATATAATCAAAATCTTTTCTTAAAGCCTCTATCAGAGTTTTCATCTGATCGCCATTTATATCATTTTTATCTCTGATCTGTGCAGCTGGCAGAAGGCATAGATTAGAACATCTTTTATCTTTGATAAGAGCCTGTGCTATTCTACATCTTCCTTCTATAACATCAACCAGATCATATACTATTCTATTTTCAAGTCCTATTACAACATCAAGATTTCTTAACCCAATATCAGTATCTATTAAAAGTACTTTATTGCCTTTAAGAGCCAATCCAGCTCCAAGGTTAGCAGTAGTAGTTGTTTTTCCTACTCCTCCTTTTCCTGATGTAACTACAAACACCTTTGCCATCTTAATCCACTCCCAACATAAATTTTTGGTTATTCACAAAATGAACGTGTACTAAAATCTTCGATAAATATTTCATTGTTTCTGATGTAAGCTATTTTGAATCCGCCTTTTCTGTCTATCTTGTTGGTATCAAGAATCTCTTTTTGCATAGGCTTTGCAGTAACTGCACCGATTACCATCTGGATAGGATTCATAAAATTAGCACCTATAAAAGCATCTGAATCTTCATCTAGTCCAGCATAAATAGTACCATTCAAATACCCAAGAACAATTACATTCCCTCTGGCTCTAACTAATGCTCCTGGATTCACATCTCCTAATATTACTATATTTCCATCATATTCCAGCTTACTCCCAGATCTCAAGGTTCCTTTAAAAAATTTTGTAGGTCCTTCTTCTGTCACAGCTTTGAAAAATTTTATCTTGTCTTTTTTTTCAGGTCCACTTTCAGAAAATACATAAGTGATATTAATATCACTATTTAATTTTATTAGGTCAATTAGTACATTTTCCTCTAATTCTGATAATATTCTATTACTAAATTCAATAGCTAACTGAACATTTCCAATAAAATTCCTAGCTTCTCTTACTTTTTCGACTAAGCTGTCTCTAAGAGTCAAAAAATCTACTTCTGAATTTAAGTGTATCACTAATCTGTCTTTTTTCCCTTTTAAAATAACATAATTATTCATAAGTTTCACCTTTTTCACTCAACTTTATAATCTTAGTATATCATATGGTTTTTTTATAAGCAACAACAATCCTTATTTTATTATTTGTACCATTCGTGAAAAAATGTTATAATTTTCTAAAAATGAAATAAATAAAGAAAGGATATATTATGAAAAAAAACCTATTTAAGGGCAGTGTTGTGCTGAATCCTGTTCCAGTAGTCCTCATTACCAGCAGAAATTCTGAAGGTAAAGAAAATGTTTTTACAGTGGCATGGACTGGAACTATCTGCACAAAGCCTCCTATGCTTTCCATATCTATCAGACCTGAAAGACTCTCATATGAATATATAAAAGAAACTATGGAATTTACTGTAAATCTTCCTACTAGAAAGCTCACTAGAGAAACTGACTACTGTGGTGTCCGTTCTGGAAGAACAAATAATAAAATAGAAGAAATGAAATTCACTCTGATGAAAGGTAAGGAAGTAAAAAGTTCATATATTGACGAATGTCCTGTAAATATAGAGTGCAGAGTAAAAGATATAATTCCTTTAGGTACACATGATCTTTTTCTTGCAGAGGTCCTTTGCTCTCATATAGATTCAAAACTACTTGATGAAAATGAAAAGATTCACTTTGAATGGGCAAATCTTATAAGCTATTCTCATGGAGAATACTTCCCAATATCTAAAGAACCTATTGGAAGTTTTGGATATTCTGTTGCTAAAAAGAAAACTATTGAAAAAAAAGCTGCTGCTAAAAAAACTGGTGTTCCATCAGTGAAAAATAAAAAAAATCAAACAGGAAAAAAGAAGGTGAAAAAATAAATGATAGATAGAATAAATGCACTTGGACAGTTTCTTGTAAATCAAACAGGAAAAACTTTTAATTTTAAATCAATAAAAAGCGACCATATGTATCCAGGTATACTTTTCTCTTTTGCAGGAGAAGATTATCTTGTAACTCCTGATAAAGCCGAACTAGATCTTACTATTGCCCTTATGGCATCCAGAACTTTTGAGGATTATCCTCCAAAACATGCTAGAAAATATACTCATAGAAAATTTGAAAAAATAAATAAAAAAGTTCAAGAAAATATTACCTATAAAGGTAAAAAATATGTTATTATTAAATTATAAAGGATAAATGTGATTTTTTTGTATATCTCTTAATGGGAAGAATAATTAATTTTCATTACAAAAAGGAGGGATAAAAATGAAAAAAACTATTTTTATAGCAGCTGTATTAGCCATTGTATTTGCAGGATGTACTCGTACTGAAAAGCATATAGCTACTGGTGCAGCAGTTGGTGCTGTAGCTGGTCATATAATTGGTGGTAATACTGGTACTCTTGTAGGTGCAGGTGTTGGTGCTGCTTCTGGTGCCATTATATCTGAAAAAACTAAATAAAGCATTTGAGGCTGATCTTTTGACCAGCCTCATTTTTTTAATCTAAATAAATCTTAATACAGTCCACATGCTTTATTAACTTCCTGAACAAAAATAACCCCTCTTCCAGGTTCATCTATCTTTAAATCTTCCCTTACTGAAGAAACAATTTTTTCAGTGAGAGAACTCTGAGAAATAATCATTACAATCTCTTTTTCAGGCTCTATATCCATAGCAAAAAGTTTGCTTGTTTCCTGTATTCCTGATCCTCTTCCATTGATAATTGTAGCTCCTCTTGAACCTGCCTTATTTGCAGCCTCAACCACATGTTCCCCATTACCTTTTTCAACTATGACAATTATAAGATTATACATAGATTTTTCTACACCTCTACTTTCTTCTGGATTATAATTAACTTCTTTCAGCCCTCTAGCTCCTATTGCTTCTTTTACAGGAACAGTAAATGCAACTCCCTTATTGGGTTTATCAAAAGAAAACTTTTTATTCAGCTCTTCCATTGTTGAATAAAGTATCTTCCTTTCTCCTACCATTAATATAATCTCTTTTCTAGATTCATTAATTGCAAGAAATTCCAAAAATGAATTTCTTATCGTCCCTTTTCCTAGACAAATTGTACTTCCTGTAATCCCAAACTTCTTTGCATATTTAATTATTTTGCTTCCTAGTCCATAATTAACTATTATATACATCAATTCAAGTTCTATATCTATAAAATCACTCTGCATTTTTCAGATTTTCCCCCTTTTTTAAGTTCATTCCAAAAATGAAACCTAGTATCTGTAGTGTTATTATTGGCGTCATAGCTACTGTAGCAATCATTCCAAAGCCATCAGTGAGTATATTCGCTCCCTCTATTGCTTCAGCTGCCCCCTGTGTAAAAGCCAGAATAAAAGTTGTAGTCATTGGTCCAGTGGCTACCCCTCCCGCATCAAAGGCGATTCCCACAAACAATTTAGGAATAAAATACATCATAGAAAGACTTATAATATACCCTGGGAGAAGATAATGCCACAGCTGTATTCCTGGTACAATAATTCTTATCATTGATAATGCTACAGCAGCTCCTACTCCTATTGACAGAGCAAGTAAAATAGCTTTTCTTTTTACATATCCGCTGGTTACATTTTCAATTTGATAAGTAAGAACATATACTGCTGGTTCTGCCAGAATTGTTACAAATCCAAGAATAAAAGCTATAACAACTATATATGATTTGTTATCATAAGATGCCAGAGTGTATCCTATAATTCCTCCAACATCCATAAATCCTGTATTAACTCCTACAAGAAACAAAAATAATCCAATAAAAGCATAAATAAATCCTTTTACCATCTTTGCAACATTTCTGTTGCTCATTTTAAAATATACCTTTTGGAAAAAAAGAAATATAATGAGGAGAGGTAAAATAGTTAAAAATCCTTCTTTAAATAGAGTTGGTATATTTTCTATAAAAGGTTCAAGTATAGATTTTGATTCAGTTATATTAAATTCCAGCTTTGCTGTAAAATCTCTAGTCCCTGAAAAAATACTCAGTATCATAACTGACATTATTGCTCCTACTGATGCTATTGCTACCAGTCCGAAACTATCCATTTCTGAAGCCTTACTGTCTTTTTTCATTGTAGATACACCTAGTGCTAATGCTAGAATAAAAGGTACAGCTAAAATCCCTGTAGTTGCTCCAGAAGCATCAAAAGCAATTGTTAAAAATTCTATTGGGGTAAACAATGCCAATATGAATACTAAAATATATAGTACAGTAAGAACTTTATATAAAGGTGTATTTGTTACTATTCTAACAAACCCCATTGCCAACATAAGTGCCAGTCCTATTGATACAATGCTTAGTATACTCAAGCTTGATATCTGCCCAGATGTCACTATATCCACCTGATCAGCCAAAATAATCAATCCTGGTTCAGCAATTGAGATAAAAAATCCTACAATCAGCCCCCCAACAACTACAATCCACATTTTATTTGATTTTGCAAGAGTGGCTCCCACCTGACTCCCCAGAGGTGTAATAGCAATATCTACTCCTATCAAAAACACTGAAAGTCCAATAATTATTAAAATCGCCCCAATTATAAATCTAATAATCAAGGGTACCCCTAGAGGTGTCAGCGTAAAATTTAATATTATCACAATAATTGTAATTGGTAATATAGAAGAGAAAGCTTCTTTAAATTTCTCAGTATAAATATTCAATCTACCATCTTCCTTTCTTAAGTAATCATTAATTTTTATAAATAATTAATCTAGCTAAAAATTTAAATAAAAAACTTACTCCTTTTGTTTCACATTTAATAGCCTTATTCTAACACATTTTCATTATTCCCCAAAGGAAATAAATATAAAAAGCAGTTTCCTTTAAAATTAATCGAAAAGAAAACTGCTTCATATTTACTTTTTATTCAACTTATTTATACTAACATAGGTATTACATAAAGTCCAATTGTTGTAATTACTAACCAGAATACCCAAATAAATGCCATGAACCCCCATACATCCTTTAGTTTCATTCCCACAACAGACAATGCAGGAATAACATATAGAGGCTGTAGTAAATTAGTTGCCTCATCTCCATATACAAAAGCATTTATTACATATAGCATATTAGCATCTACCTGCTTTGCAGCATCTACTAATAATGGACCTTGAACTATCCACTGCCCTCCTTGGGAAGGAATAAATAAGTTTGTTACAGACGCTGATATATATGCCCAAACCGGCATAGTAGAAGCATTAGCAACATTTATGATTGCTGCAACTACAACAGCTCCAAATCCTGAGTCCATCATCATTCCTGCTATTCCTCCATAAAATGGAAACTGAATTATTATCTCAGTAGTTAAAAACATATTTTCTTTATATGCTTCAACAAATTTTCTCGGAGTATTATACAGAAAACAATTTAATGTAATAAACAGAAATATAATAAAGTTTACACTTAAAGCTCCTAGAAACCCTTTTGTTATAAATGTATTTCCTAAAACTAAGATTCCAGATATTCCTATAAGATACATTATTATTCTGCTGCCATTTAATTTATCAGCAACTGTTTCATTTTCTTCTATTTCTTCATTAATTTCTTCATCATCTAAAGCAGTTTTAAATTCTACAATCTCTTCTTTTGGAGGAACTGTAAAAATACTTAACAACACAGTAAATACTGCCATGATTACAAATAAAGCCACATTTACACTGTTATATACAGTATCTGCCTGTGTCAATATCCCTATCTCATTTTCAAGAAAATGCCCCTTTGTTGCAACAAGAGCATAAACAGATGCACTTGGTCCTAAGCACTGCCCTAAAATCATAGTGGAATATCCTGCTGCAATCATCATAGGAAAATGCAGTCCTTTTATCTGTTTTGAAAGCTGCATAGCTAAAATAGGAGTAACCACTGTACAAAAAGCCCAATTAACAAAACTAGAAACATATCCAAATCCCATCAAAAGTATCATAGCTCCCATTGGTGTTTTTGGTACACTTGCAATCCATCTCAATACTTTTTTCACCTGCTTGGATTTTGCACACACAGCACATGTGACTACCATAAATGCCATCTGGAATGCAAAAGTCATTTGAGTCCACAATCCATTATACCAGTGTATAACCATCTTTACAGGACCAGTCTTTGTAAAAATTATTCCTAAAACAAAAACTATAAAAGTAAGTATCAAACAAAATACAAATGAGTCAGGAATCAATTTATCAGCTGCAAATTGAAATTTTTTACTCAATCTCCACAAAAACGTTCCTTTATTTGCTGATTTAGAATTTTCCATATCTTATCCCCCTAATTTTATTCTTCATAGTTTTTTGATGTTTTCAGCTGTATAATCAATTTTTTATTGAATTTATTTTTAATATCATTTATTTTTTCTTTAGGATATTTGAAAAAACCTTCTCCTGATTTCATTCCCAATTTATTTTCAAGCACCTTTTTCCTCAATAATGGATTTGCTTCTTTTCTATTATCCATAACACTCAACAAATTATCTCCCACAGTACACCAAATATCTAATCCTCCTATATCAGCTATTTCCAATTGACCAGATGTTGCATATCTGAATGCTGGTCCAAATTTCAATGCCTTATCAATATCCTCTGGCTCTGCTACTCCCATCTCTATCAATGAAAATACTTCTCTGGCTATTGCCTGTTGTATACGGTTAGCAACTAATCCAGGTACATCCTTTAAAATCTTTACAGTCTGTTTTCCAGAATTATAATAAAGTTTTTCCACTTCTTTATATATTTCTTCAGGCATATTTCCAAAAAATGACAGTTCTGCAATAGGCATTAAATGAGCTGGATTATACCAGTGGCATACCATTATCCTTTTCTTTCTGTCCTCACTTATATCTTGGCTCATCTCATTTAATTTCAAACTTGATGTATTACTTGCAAAGATTGCTCCTTTTTTGCAGTATTCATCTAACTGTTTAAACAATACCTGTTTTAATTCAATTCTTTCTGGAACTGCTTCTATTACATAATCAGCATCTTTTACTGCTTCTTTTAAATCAGAAAACATCTCTATATTTTTTAATGTTTTTTGAATATCATCTTTTTTTATAAAATCATTTTCCAGTAAAAATAAAAGTTCATCTTCTATAACTTTCTTTGCATTTTCTCTTATTTCTGCATTAGTTTCGTATAAACTTACATTATATCCATGCAGAGCAAAAACTTCTGCTATTCCATGCCCCATTGTTCCAGCACCTATCACTGAAATATTCTTTATCATAATTACTCAACTCCATTTTTCAAACCTAAAATCTCTCTAGCTTCAGCTGGAGTTGCTACTTCATTCATAGAATTTTTAATCAGTCTGGCTGCTCTTTCTACAAGCTGAGCATTTGAAACAGCTAATTCTCCTGGTCCATAATATACATTATCCTCCATTCCTACACGCACATGTCCTCCCATGGCAATAGCTGTCATTAGAATAGGTATATGTCCTCTTCCAATTCCCAATGCTGACCAAGTACTTCCCTCTGGTATTAAACTTTTTAAATAAACCAAATTTTCAACAGTTGCAGCTGTTCCCCCTGCAGCTCCCAATACAAATTGATAATGTACTGGTTCTTTTAAAACTCCTTTCTTTATATAATACAATGAATTGTATATCATTCCCGCATCAAAAATTTCAATTTCTGGTTTGACATTATTTTCCTGCATTGTATATCCTAATTCTTCTAAAAATTTAGGATGATTGATAAATAAACTATTATGCATCCAGTTCATAGAACCACAGTCATAAGAAGCAAGATCAGGTTTTATTGATTTTAAATGTGCCTGTCTAGTTTCATCAGTGGCATTTAAATCCCCTGAAGTTGTTAGATTAATAACTATATCACATCTTTCTTTTATAAGTTTAACTGTTTCTTCAAATTTCTTAGTATCCATAGTTCCTTTCCCCATATCATCTCTCATATGAAGATGCGCTACAGAAGCTCCTGCCTTATAACACTCATATACATCATTTGCAATTTCTTCAGGTGTTAAAGGTATATTGGGATTATCTTTTTTAGATGGCCAAGCTCCTGTTGGAGCTACTGTTATTATTATTTTACTCATATTAATTCACCCTCCATTTATATTTTATTGTTAGTACAAATTAATAAAGCAAATTCTATGCCATCTTTTCTCAAATTAAGAAACTATGATTTATTCAAAGTTTATAAAAAAGTGCATTTTTATTATAGATGATTATTTTCATCATTTTATTTTAAAAATATGAAATTTTATACTTTTAACTCTAAAATAAAGAAAAACAGGTCAGATGAATTTTTTCATCTGACCTATTCCAAATTTCATCACTCATACTCTTTCAGTCTAAGAATATCTATTTCCAAACTTTTACATTTTTTAACTACTGTTGATTGATCAATTCCTAAATGCTTAGCCGCTTTTCTTGTTGACCCAAAGTTTTTTAAAGCTTTGCTTATCATCCTTTTCTCCAGATAAGATACTGCTTTTTTCAAATCATAATCACTTACTTCCATAAAGAAATCATCACTATCTATCATTGGAGCTACTTCTCTCACAGTAATTATTCCTGTTGTATTTATTACTACCATTCTTTCAAGAAAATTTTCTAATTCTCTGATATTTCCAGGCCATTTATATTTTACAAGAAGCTCTATAGCCTCTTTATCTATTTTGGTATTTTTATTATATTTTTTATTGAATATATTTAAAAATTCAAATATTAGTTCTGGTATATCTTCTTTTCTTTTTCTTAAAGGCTCTATATCTATTGGAACTACATTCAATCTATAGAACAAGTCTTCCCTAAATTTTCCATTTTTTATCTGCTCTTTTAAATTTTGGTTAGTAGAAGCTATAATCCTTATATTTAGTTTTATAGGCTGTGTTCCTCCCAGTTTCATAATTTCTTTCTGCTGTAGCACTCTTAGAAGCTTAGTCTGTAATTTTATAGGCATATCTCCTATTTCATCCAATAGAATAGTCCCTTCATTTGCCAATTCAAACATTCCTATTTTTCCACTTTTCTTAGAATCTGTGAATGCTCCCCCTTCATATCCAAACAATTCCGCTTCTAATAATTCACTTGGAATAGCAGCACAATTCACTTTAATAAAAGGCTTGTCTTTCCTAAAACTTTTATAAAAAATCTCATCTGCTACTAATTCCTTCCCTGTTCCCGATTCTCCAGTTATCAAAACTGTTACATCTGTTGGAGCTATTGTATTTATCAAAGTAAATATAGAATTCATTTTTTCGCTTTTATATACAAGTTTTCTATTGGACATTTGCCTGCTTCTTAAAAATTTTATCTCCTCATCTACTTTCAAAGAGGTTTTTTTCAATTTTTCAATCTTATTCTCCAGTTCCTTTAATTCACTTATATCCCTGTTGTTTATAACAACAAGTTCCACATTTCCATATTTATCAAATATCGGACTCCCAGTTACCAACACATCTTTATCCAGCTTGACTATTTTTCCAATATTATTGATTCGTTTTTTTTCCTTTATTACATCTAAAGTTACTGCTCCTTTATAAATATCTCCCTTTGCCAAGATATCTCTTACATTTTTTCCAATTATCTCTTCTTTAGTTATTCCAGTTATCCTTGTATAAGCTTCATTTATAAAGAGAGTTTTCCCTTCTCCATCAGAAATATAAATACCATCAAAAAGGTTATCTGCTATCTCTTTAAAATCAAAGTAATTACTAAGAAATTTCTGATATTCTCTGCAGATAAAATCATATTTTTCTTTTACTGTTTCATCTTTTTCCATAGCTTTTAAAAATACTTTTTCTATATCCTTCCATATTTTTTCTAAACTATCTCTCTCCCTCATATCAGTTTCCCCCTGATTTATTCATATTACCTCTAATTTTACTTGATTTATCCCCCAATTTTATTGTCTTAACCTTATTAATTATGATACCATATTTATTTCTCTTTTTTGTATTTTTTATTTTAAAATTTTCTAAAAAAGCCATAATTTTATGCTATAATCTTCATAGATGATTATATAAAAATTTAAGGAGGATATTCCCTTGAAACTGAATAAAGTTCCCAGACTTCTATACACTATTATCTGTATTATTTTCTTAACTGGGTGCTCTTCTATCACAGAAAAAATGCTTGTCTTTCATGTTGAGAGATCTCTTAACCCTGTGATAATTCCATACAGGTCTACTGAAAAAGAAATGAGGGAATTCTTTGGAAAACCTGATTTCGTTATTTCCAAAAAAAATAGATTCTATGGCATAACTTACCACAATGGAAGCTATTACTTAAAAAATACTGAAGAACACAAAGAAATATTAAAAAAACTTCTGCCTGAAAAAATATTGAAAAAAGAAGATGAACTGGAAGAAACTATTCTTACAATATATTTTGATCCTGTTGACAGGATAGTATCAAAATATAGTATAAGAAAATATATGGCTCCTCCAGAGTATGACCCTAATGCTCTTACTCCAGAAGAAAAAGAGGAAATAGAAGCAAAAGAAAAAAAGCTGAGAGATGAGTTTCGTGATCTGTCACCTTTAGAAGTTTTGAATAAAATAATACTGGATATATAAAGATAAATGCAAAAAGATAGGTGAAAATCCACCTATCTTTTTCTTTTTACCATTCAGCAAATGATCCATCTTTATGTCTCCATATAGGATTTTTCCAGTTATGAGGAACTTTTGAAAGTTCTCTTACAAGTTCTTCATTAACATCTACTCCTAATCCTGCTTTTGAGCAAATATTTACATATCCTTCTGTAAATTTAAAATCTTCTTTATTTTTTACATAGTCTAAAACATCCTTACCTTTATTATAGTGTATACCCATACTTTGTTCTTGAATTACAGCATTATATGTTGTAGCATCTAAATGAAGACAAGCAGCAAGTGCTATTGGCCCTAATGGACAATGTGGAGCTACTGCTATATCATATGCCTCTGCCATTGAAGCAATCTTTTTAACTTCTGTAATTCCTCCAGCATGTGATAAATCTGGCTGTATTATATCTACATATCCACTAGATAATATATCTTTAAAATCCCATCTTGAGAATAGTCTTTCTCCTGTTGCTATTGGAATAGAAGTAGCATTGGCAATATCTCTAAAAGATTTTTTATTCTCACATAAAACTGGTTCTTCAATAAACATTAAGTCATATTCTTCCAATTTCTTAGCTAATATTTTAGCCATTGGTTTATGTACTCTTCCATGAAAATCTACAGCAATACCAAAATATTTTCCAGTTGCCTTTCTTATAGCAGCTACTCTTTCTAATACAGCATCTATTTTTTCATATGAATCAATAAATTGTAATTCCTCTGTAGCATTCATTTTTATTGCTGTAAATCCTTGTTCCTGCTTTTCTTTAGCTGCTGCTGCTACATCATTGGGCCTATCTCCACCTATCCAAGAATAAACCTTCATTTTATCTCTGCATTTTCCACCCATTAATTCATACACTGGCTGATTTAAATATTTTCCTTTTATATCCCAAAGGGCTTGATCTATTCCAGCAAGGGCACTCATCATAATAGCTCCTCCTCTATAAAATCCCCCTCTGTATAATACATTCCAGTGATCTTCTATTGCCAGTGGATTTTTTCCGATCATATAGTTATCCATTAATTCTTTTACTGCACCTTTTACAGTACTTGCTCTTCCCTCTACTACTGGTTCTCCCCATCCAACTAATCCTGTGTCAGTTTCTATCTTTAAAAATAGCCATCTTGGTGGGATTTCAAATAATTCATACTTTGTTATTTCCATTTTCTATTTCATCTCCTTAAAAAAACAGTCTAGGCAAACACATTACAATATCTGGGAATATCAACAGTACCATTTGTGCAAAAGTCATTGCAGCCAAGAATGGCAGTATCCTCTTAGAAAGCTCTACTATTGAACAATTCGATATTCCTTGTGCAACAAATAGATTTACTCCAACTGGTGGTGTTAAGAATCCTATCTGTGCTGAAATTATAAAGATTATTCCAAAATGTATTGGATCTACTCCTAAGTTTTTCAAAATAGGAAGAAACATTGGTGTAAAAATTAAAATTTGTGCTTCTATTGCCATAAAAGTTCCAGCTACAAATGCTAAAGCTATAAACATTAGATATATTACATATACATTATTTGTTAATCTCAATATTTCTTTTGCAAACTCCTGTGGAATTTGTGCCATTGTTAAATATCTTGCAAATGCAATTGCAAACCCTAAAATTATTACTACAGTAGATGTTGTCAAAGCTGCTTGTGCTACTATACCAGGTACTTGTGAGAATTTTAACTCCTTATGAACAAATATACTTATTACTAAAGCATAAACAACTGCTACAATTGCAGATTCAGTTGCTGTGAATATTCCACTATAAATTCCTCCAAGAATTATAAAAGGAATCAGCATTGACCACTTAGCATCCCAAACTGCTTTAAGAAAATCTTTACCTGATAATCTTTCAACTTTTTTACTTCTGTAATTATTCTTTTTAGCTATTATATACACTGTAACTATCAGACATACTGTCAAAAGTGCTCCTGGTACAAATCCTGCAAGAAATAATTCCCCTATTGACACCTCTGCTGTAATTGCATATATTATCATTGTAACTGATGGAGGAACCAATACTCCCATAGAACCAGAAGCTGCTGTTAAAGCTCCTGCAAATGCTGTATCATATCCTTCTTCCTTCATAGCTGGAATCATCATTGCTCCAATAGCTGCAACTGTTGCTGGAGAAGATCCTGAAATAGCAGCAAAGAAGAAACAAGCTATAACTGTTATTATTCCCAACCCTCCATAAACATTTCCTACTAATGAAGTGGCAAGCTTTATCAGCCTATTAGATATTCCCCCTTTTTCCATTATCAGTCCTGCAAGGATAAACATTGGTATAGCTAGAAATGTATAACTATCCAATCCTGTAAAAACTGTTTTGGCTACAAATTCTACACTTATTCCACTAATAAACAATCCTACCAACCCAGAAATACCTATACAGTATGCAATAGGAATTCCTATAAATATGGCAATTATAAATACCATCATCATTATCATAAATATCTGCATTTTTATTCTTTCCCTCCTTTGATTTCAGCAATCAAAACTTGGAAAGCTCTGCAAGCTCCAAATAAGAAAGTCAGTGGAATTATTCCATAAACTAAATACATAGGTAGCCCCAAAGCAGGAGATAACTGCTCCATCTCATATGTTGTCATCGAAATTTTCAATCCTGCATATCCTACTAACAATAACAACCAAATCATTACTATATCATTAAATATAAAAATATATTTTTTTATTTTGCTCTTTACATAAATATCTATCAATTCCACTCTAACATGTTTTTTTCTTTTCAGAGCCAATGAAGCTCCAGTATAGACCATTAAGATAAATAAATATCTGCTTAATTCCTCTGTCCATGATAAAGAAAAATTGAGAACAAATCTGAATAATATTTGCAGCACTCCCATAAGTACAAGCAACAACATTGCTCCAGTTATTACATAGTACTCAAATTCTTTTCTTTCGCCCATCTTTATCTCCTATTCATCAAAAATTTATTTTGTTGCTTCTTTAAGTTTTTTATACATATCTTTATTGATTTTATCTCCTTCTTTTTCTAATATTGGAGCTACTATCTCTTTTATTTTTGTTTTAAACTCTTCAGAAGGTTCTACAAATACTAACCCTGTTTTTGCCATTTCTTCTCTTGCTGTTTCATCATCTTTTGCCACTGATTCTGCCATATAAGCTATAGCTATATCAGCAGATTCCTGCATTATAGTTTGTTGTTCTGGTGTCAATGAATCATAGAAATTTTTTCCCACTACTAGTACAACCCAGCTGTAAACATGCCCTGTCATTGTTCCATATTTTTGAACTTCAGAAATTTTTTGAGAATAAATATTCATCATTGGATTTTCTTGTCCATCAACAACTCCTTGTTGAAGAGCAGAGAATAATTCACTGAAAGGCATTGGTGTAGGATTTGCTCCTAAAGCTCTAAATACTCTCAAGTGTAAAGGATTTTGCATTGTTCTGATTTTTAATCCTTTGAAATCTTCTAAAGTTTTTATTTCTCTTGCATTATTTGTTACATGTCTAAAACCAAAAGGTCCAAAACCTAATCCCACATATCCTGCTTTTTCTAATTTCTTTAATAATTCCTGTCCCCATTCACCATTACATACTTCCATGGCTTTTTCCTGACTATCAAATATGAAAGGGAAAGATAAAAACTGAAATTCTTTTACAAATGTTCCTAATACTGCTGGATCAGGCAGATTCATATGTGCTGCTCCAAATTTTATTTGTTCAAGAACTTCCTGATCAACCCCTATTTGATTCGATGGATAAAGTTCTACTCTTATCTCTTTGTTTGTTTTTTCTTCAAGATTTTTCTTAAAAAGCTCCATTCCTTTATATTCAAAATGTGATTCTGGAACCCCCAGCCCTACTCTCATAACTTTTTCAGCATATCCCAATGTTGACAAAACAATAAACATACATACCATTAAAAATCTTTTCATCTTCACTCCTCCTAATTTCTTTAATTTAAAATTTCTGATATCTTCTCTGCTGTGTCTTTTATTTTCTTCCCTCTTCTTTTTGTTTCCTCTTCATCTATTGTTGTATATAAACCAGCTAAACTTATCGCTCCAAATATTTTTCCATCCTGATATATTGGAGCTGCTACACAGGAAACTTCCACATCTCCTTCTCTGTAGTCTATTGAATATCCTCTTCTTTTAGTCTTCAGAATATCTTCCTTCAATTTTTCAGAATCAACTATTGTATAGTTAGTTTTTGGTTCTAATTTAGTTCTGGCAATATATTCATCTAAATCTTTTTCAGAATAAGTTGATAAGATAGCCTTTCCAAGTCCTGTATAGTACAATGATTTTCTGCTTCCTAATACTGCCGTAGTCCTTACAGTCTTTGAGCTTTCCATTTTTGAAAGATACAATACATCATCTTCATCTTTTAACCCAAAGAATAATGTATCATTAAATTCATCAACTAATTCCTTTAAAAATGGTGTTACTATATCCAGAACCTCTCTTTTTCCTCTCATTTTTAATGAAAGTTCAAATATTTTATTTCCAAGTTGGTATAGTTTCAAACTTTCATCAGAGCAATAAAGATATTTTTTGGAAACTAGAGCTTTTACTATATCATCTACAGAGCTTCTTGGAATTTCCAGCTCTTTTGAAAGCTGTGTTATTGTCATTCCATTTTTTGAGTTAGAAATTTTTTCAAGTATTTCCATTGTTTTCAAAGTCGACTTATTCAACATAATATCCCACCTTACTTTTTACTTTCTTCCCAGATTTTTAATGCTCCCCTCGTTGCCAGTTCACAGGATATAATTACCTGAATATCATTGTCTAAGTTCATATCTGAAAGAAGTTCAAACAATCCCTTGGCAATTATATTTCCACCTGCTATTATTATTTTTTTATATTTTGTTAAATATCCATTCTTTTCTAAAGAAGCTATATCCTCACTTAAAACCAATCCTAAAAGATAGTTTGACTTCTCATTTATTGTAAGCTTTTGTGATAAATCAAGTCCTCTCAACATAAACGAACCTTGATTTATTCCATATTTTCTACCTGCCTTGTTCCCCAAAGACAAATATTTTTTTTCTATTTTATCAGCAAATTTTTCATCTACAGAAGTTTTTAATATAGTGTATTTTGTCATTACATCATAGATTTCTCCACTCATAGTTGTAAGAAGATCAACTATATTTCCATCAGATATCTCTATAAATTTATTATGTGATCCTGGAAGAATTACAAGTACTGGCTCTTCTACTTTTATCTCTTCAAGTATTCCAAATACTTCTACCTCTTCTCCCCTTATTACATCTATACTTTTTAGATGTTCATCTTTAAAATATTCTTTCTCTACTTTTATTCCTGTTATCAAGTATATTTCAAATTCAAAGAATTTAACTTTTTTTATATTCTTCGAAAATTTCTCTAAAGATACTGGAACATGTAAATGCTCAATTTCCATTAATCCTAAAGATGATGTTATCATTCCAGAAGCAATTACACATTCAATTTCTTCTTTTTCTATTCTATTCTCTCTTATACATTCTTTTAGAAGCTTGTATAGTTCATTTTCAAATTTTTCTTTTCCAATTTTCACTCCATAATTTTCTTTTCTTTCAAAAATTATATTTTTTCCTTCTACAATTCTGATTCTTAAATTAGAAGTTCCTGCATCAATTGTTACTATTTTTTTCATTCTCACCATTTCCTTGCTAAAAACTTTCAGCAGCTTTTTTTATAGCAATTATATTTTCTCTTAATTCATCAAATTTTTCTGCTTTTATAAGTTTGTTATCTACTAGAGAACTTCCTATACCAAGACAGCTGAATCCTGCTTTTAGGAACTCAGAAACGTTGTTTCTGTTAACTCCTCCCACTGCCATACATTCAAGATCATTAATTGGTCCTCTCAAAGATTTTAAATAAGAGAATGGTATTTCTCCTGCTGGGAATAATTTTAAAATCTTGCAGCAGCTGTATTTTTTAGCTTTCATAGCTTCTGAAGCTGTGAAAAAACCACATACACAAAACATTCCAATTCTTTCTGCTTCCTTTAGTATTTCTTCATCTAGATTAGGTGTAAGTATAAATTTAGCACCATTTTTTGCTGCAAAATCTAACCCCTTTAACGTTACTACTGTTCCTGCTCCTATTATAAAATCATTAGAATATTTTCTATTCACTATTTCAAATTGTTTTTCTACATCTTTACTATTCAAAGTTATTTCAAGTATTTTTATTCCCTCTTCTTTTAAAATATCTAATGTATCTTCAAATTTTTCTAAAGGAACGTCTCTTAATATTGCTACTATTTTTTCTTCCCTTAATGTTTTTAATAATTCTTCATACAATTTTATTACACCTCCTTTTTTATACCGTAAATACGTTTAATTGATGTATATACATTATCTTCTTGGTATAAATATATAACATTTTTTATTTTATGTCAATAAAAAATACATAAAATTCTAAAAAAGTTTCTTTTGTATATTTTTAAACGTATTTACGTTATAAAAACCGGAATATTGTCATCTGATAGAACTTTTTTTACAAAAAAAAACAGAGAATAAATCTCTGCCTCTATTTTTAGGTATTATTTAAATTGTTTGTCTTATATTTTTGGGAGTTATTTCCAATACTCTTGTTAAAAATGGGAATTTTTCTTTCATCATATCATATTCTTTTCCTGAATCAAGAAAAGTAGCTGTTCCTTCTACTACAAATCCAGTTCCCATTCCTATTTTACCTTGAACATCAGGACTTCCTAATGTTATTATAACCTGATTATTTATTTTTATATTTTTTTCAGTTTTATGCAGCCAAGCAGCTGGAATTAAAATTTTATTATCCACTATTTGTAAATACTTATTCCATGTATTAGAAACATGAACCGAATTATCTGCCCATGTTGTAATAGATACTACACCATTATGAGATAAAACATCAATAAAAACATCAATAAACATATTTATGCCTCCTAATTCTTTAGTTTGTATTTTATTATTGTTATGATATTGTTTACGATTTATATATCATTATTCCTTTTCTTATCAAAACTTATATTTTATCTCAGCAAAAAACAGAGATTTTACTCTCTGTCTTTCAATTTCCTATTTCATTCCTTTGAACATTATAAACTTTATTATTTTCTTTTAAATAAATTTTAATTATTTTTTCATAAAAAAATCTCATAACTACAAAATATTTTTTCTATCTTACCTTATTAAATTCTTTATCCACTTTCCTGAACGAAGTCTTGGAATAGTAGCTGCTACTTTAAATGGTTCCTCTAGACATACCATAAGGTACACAAAGATTATTGGGAATTTAAAATATACTGCTCCTAAAAATGACAATGGAACTCCAATACACCATACAGCTATAAGTTCTGTCATTATAGCATAAAGAACATCTCCTCCTCCACGAAGCACACCAATAATCTGTACTATTCCAAAAAATCTCAATGGAAGAGCTGCTGCCATTATTCTAAGTACAATTATTACATTGTGATAAGTCTCTGGAGTTATCTTAAAAAGCATTGCTATCAATGGAGCTACTGCAAAGAATACTGCTCCTATGATTACTCCAATCATTACTCCAAAAACTGATATTTTCAAAGCATCTTGTTTTGCTTCCTCTTCAAGTCCAGCTCCAATCTTATTTCCTATTAATATAGCAGAAGCTGATGCTATTCCTATTCCAAATATATTAAATACATTATTTATAGTATTTGCTATCTGCATAGTTGCAGTAGCATTTGTTCCCAATTTTGAATAGGCTACAAAATATGCTGTTATTCCTCCTATCCACATTACATCATTAAAAATAACTGGTGTAGCTGTTTTGAAAAACTTTATTACAAGAGAAAAATCAAAATCTAAAAGCTGTGATAGACTTCCTGCTACTATATTCTTGTTCTTATATATGATAAAAAGAATAAAAGAAAGTTCCATACATCTTGATACAGTTGTTCCCAGAGCTGCTCCTGCAACTCCCATAGCAGGTGCACCAAATTTTCCAAATATGAATATATAGTTAAGTATTCCATTGAACATAAGCCCTACAAGGCTTCCATACATTGGTACTTTAGTCTGTCCTATACTCCTAAGCGATGCTGCAAAAGCCAAAGATACAGTAGTAAAAATATAACTTAGAGCCACTACTCTTAAATAATCTCTTCCTAAGGATATTACTACTGCCTCTTTAGTAAATATACTCATTATCTTATCTGGAATAAAAAAGGCTGCCAAAGCAAAAAATATTGTTGCTCCCATTCCAAATACAAGAGATATTCCTAAAAATTTATGTATACTTGATATATCTTTTTTCCCCCAAAACTGTGACATAAATATTCCAGCTCCCAGAGTTATTCCCATTATAGAGTAATAATACACCATATAGAATTGATTTGATATTCCCACTGCAGCTATTTCATTTTCTCCCAAACTTCCTATCATAAGATTGTCCAAAAGATTTAATGAAGCTGTTACTAAACTTTGTAATATTATTGGAACTGCTAGTACCAGCAAAGTTTTTATGAATCTTTTATCTAGTTTCAATTTATCCAGCATTAATTTTCCTCCTAAAAAAATAAAAGCAGATGGGTTATCAGCCGCCCACCTGCTTTTTTCTTTATTTAACCTTATATATTATACTATTTTGCCTGCTATATGTCAATTTTAAAAATAAAGCTATACATTTTATAAAAAATAGTGTATAATATTTCTTGTAGTGATAAAAGATTTATGAGTTTTGAGGTTTTAATATTTAAAGGTCTTTCAAGAAGTATCTTCCTAAGTATTAAATTTATACCTGATAGTTTGTCATAACTATTGCCAAAATATCACAAGTTATATCATTAAAAAATTATATTTATGGAGGAAACAAATGAAAGGTACAGTTAAATGGTTTAACCAAGAAAAAGGATTTGGATTTATTACTGGTGAGGATGGAAAAGATATATTCGCTCACTTCTCTCAAATCCAAAAAGATGGATTCAAAACTTTAAATGAAAATGAAGAAGTTACTTATGATGTAATTGAAGGTCAAAAAGGACCTCAAGCAGCTAACATCAAAACTAAATAATTGATTTAGAATTGAATTTAATCGGAACTAAGGAAACTTAGTTCCTTTTTTTATATCCTAAAATTTTGATTATGAAAGTATTTGTTTCTTACAGTTTTTATGGTAAAATTATAAATGGAAAATATACATAAACATTTAGGAGGAATGATGTTCAAAATTTTTAAACCTTTCATACCTAAAGCTATATTAGCCTCACTCTTCAAAATGGGGGAAGCCTTCTGTGATTTATCTCTTCCTCTAATAATGGCTAAAATAATAGATATAGGTGTTTCTAACAAAGATTTAACATATATTACTAAAATGGGTGGAACCATGGTAGCCATTGCATTGGGAGGATATATATGTTCTATCTTCTGTAATTACTTTTCTGTTCACACAACTCAAAACTTTGGAGCATCTCTCAGAGATAAAGTATTTACTAAAATACAAAGCTTCAATTTTGTACATCTTAATAAATTTACACAGGCATCTCTTATTACAAGAATGACTAAAGATGTAGATCAAATTATGAATATGTTTCTTATGTGTATAAGAATGGTGCTGAGAGGTCTTGTAACAGGTATAGGAGCCGTAATTATGGCTGTAACCATCAATCCTGTTCTGGCTGTGATTTTTATCTTCATAGTTCCTACTATTGTTGGAACTACTATGTACTATATGAAAAAATCTTTTGGTATATATGCTGAAGTACAGAAAAAACTTGATAATCTCACATTGGTAATGAGGGAAAATCTTACTGGAATAAGAGTTATTCGTGCTCTTTCAAAAGAAAAAATTGAAGCTGAAAGATTTAAAGAAAAGAATGATGACCTTAAATTAAAAACAATTGAAGCTGATAATCTAATGGCAAGCAAGCTTCCATTTATTACTCTTGTAATGAATATTGGAGTGGTAGCTGTATTATGGTTTGGAGGTCTCAGAGTAAATTATGGAAAAATGCACCTTGGAGAAGTTGTTGCATTTATAAATTACCTTAATATGCTTCTGTTCTCTATGAATGCACTTTCTTTCCTATTTACACTGTATAGCAGAACTGCTATATCATACCGAAGAGTAAAAGAAGTTCTTTTTGAAGATGTAATTAATATGTCTGAAGAAGAATTTGAAAGAATATTCACTGATACTGTTATTGAATTTAAAAACGTTTCATTTTCTTATGATAACACTGATAACTATATACTTGAAAATGTAAATCTAAAGATAAAAAAAGGTGAAAATATTGGAATAATTGGAGGTATAGGTTCTGGAAAAACTTCCCTTATAGCTCTTATTCCTAAATTCTATGAAGTGACTAAAGGTGAAGTTCTCATAGATGGTATAAATGTCAATAAATACAAAGAAAAAGAATTAAGAGATAAAATTGGTATAGTAATGCAGAAGTCATTCCTTTTCTCCCAAAGTATAGAACAAAATATCAAATGGGGAAATGAAAAAGCCTCTGAAGAAGCTGTTAAAAATGTTATCTCTATTGTTCAAGGCAAAGATTTTGTTGAGAAACTTCCTGAACAGTATAAAACTGAAGTAACCAAAGGAGGAACTAATTTCTCTGGAGGACAAAAGCAAAGACTTTCTATAGCTAGAACATTAATTAAAGAACCAGAAATTCTCATATTTGATGACAGCTTTAGTGCTTTGGACTTTATTACAGAATATAATCTAAAAAATGAGCTTAAAAATTATCTGAAAAATACTACTATCCTTACTATTTCTCAAAGAGTTGCCTCTCTTATGAAAATGGACAAAATCATAGTTATGGACAATGGAAAAGTAGTAGGATTTGATTCTCATGCTGCTCTTGCTGAAAATTGTGAAGTATATAGAGAGATATGTGAATCACAAGAAATATGTATACCAGGGGGGTCATATTGTGAAGTATAGTTTATTTAGAAAATTACTCCCTTATTTAAAAAAATATAAAGCTGAATTTATTTTTCTGATTTTCCTTGCAATCATAGGAAACCTTCTTACTTTAATTGGACCTTATCTAGTAGGAAAAGGGATAAATCAGATACATTTCCAGATGAATAAAAGTGATTTTCTACAGCTTGGAAAAATGTCTGTACTACTTCTTTTTTCATATGTAACTGGTGCAGTTCTTACTTTGATACAGAATATAAAAATGAATATAATATCTCAGGATATTGTAAATAAGATGAGAAAAGATGGGATAGAAAAAATACATAAATTCCCATTAAAATATTTTGATGGTATCTCTCAAGGAAATATCATCAGTATAATGATAAATGATATAGATAATATCAGTGGTTCTCTTTCACAAATAGGGACAAGAGTTATAGTAAATATACTTACTATATTTACAGCCCTTGGAATAATGCTGTATATCAGTCCTTCTCTTACTTTGATTCAGCTTCTGCTGGTATCTTTCACAGGAGTGTTTCTAAAGAAGATAACAGAAAAAAGCCGTGAAAAAAGAAGAGTGCAGCAGAGATATCTTGGAAAATTAAGTGGTTATATTGATGAGATTCTTACAGGGCAGGCAGAAGTAAAATCTTTCTCATATGAAGAGAGAGCTGTTGAAACTTTTAGAAACCTAAATTCATCTTATAAGGAAAATGCAATAAAATCAATTTTCCTTGCAGGATTTAACTTTCCTACACTTAACTTTATAGGAAATCTTGGGTATTCTCTTATTATTCTTATTGGTGCTATATTTATGCTTCAAGGGAAAATAACTCTTGGAGGACTTTCAAGTTTTGTTATTTACTCAAAACTTTTTAACAGACCAATAGCAAGTATATCTGAAGCATACAGCATTATTCAGACTGTTCTGGTAAGTGCTGAGAGATTCTTTCAGTTTATGGAGCAGGACGAAGATTTAGACCCTGGTAAAAAAAATATTAATCTTGATTCCTTAAAAGGAAATATTGAATTTAGAAATGTAGACTTCGCCTATAATGAGGAAACTCCTGTACTTAAAAATCTTTCATTTAAAACTGGAAATGGAGAAGTAATTGCCATAGTAGGACCTACTGGTGGAGGAAAGACTACCATTGTAAATCTTTTAATGAGATTTTATGATATAACATCTGGAGAGATACTTCTGGATGGAATAAATATAGAAGAATACAAGAAAAGTGAAATAAGAAAACTCTTTGGTATGGTACTGCAAGACAGCTGGCTCTTTACAGGAACCATCAAAGATAATATAAGTTATGGAAATACTGATATTTCATTTGATAAAGTTATAGAAAGTGCAAAACTTGCCTGTGCCCATGACTTTATAATGAAATTCCCTGATGGATATAACACTATGATAACTGAAGATAATATGATTCTTTCCCAAGGGCAGAAACAGCTTATTACAATAGCAAGGATCATTGCCTCTGATCCTAAGTTCCTTATTCTTGACGAAGCTACCAGTGGAGTTGATACAAGAACTGAAATAAGACTGCAGAAAGCTATTGCCAACCTTATCAAAGGAAGAACAAGCTTCATAATTGCTCACAGACTTTCTACTATTAAAAATGCTGATCTTATCCTTGTCTTAAAAGATGGAAAGATAGCTGAACAGGGAACACATAATGAATTGATGAATCAAAATGGATTTTATTTTAATCTATATAGTACTCAATATGCTTTATAGAAAAGAGAGTGAATCAAAGAGCTGAAAACTTCTAAAATTATGTTTTCCCTCATGATTCACTCTCCTTTATTCTCTATAATCTAAAACTATTACATATATTAATTTACGTTTATTCATTGATTAATCTTTTCATTTTATTATCCAACATATCTCTCTAGTCTATCCACTGCATCTGCCAGTTTATCCTTTGTGATATCCATAGCAGCTACCTTTACATCATTTACTTCAGAAGCTTTCTGCAATACCCCTTCCATCTCTTCCCTTGTCACTCCAAAATCTTTATAAGATGTAGGAAGTCCTATCTCTTGATAGAATGGGAGCAGTTTATCTATTTCTTTAGTATCATTATCCAGCATTAACTGTACCAACACTCCATATGATACAATTTCCCCATGAAGATGATTATGTTCTACCTTTGCCATAGTAGAGAATCCATAACACATTGCATGGGCTACACAACTGTTATAATCATTAATAACATGATTAGATACAAGTCCTGTATTTACAATAATGGACAGAACAGTTTCCTCAAGATCATCAGATACTTTGTTTTCCCTGCAGTCTGCCAATGCCTTTGAACCATATTCTACCAATGGTTCCTGACAAAGCTTAGACAGTGTCACTCCTAAAGCATTAGGGTGATCCAGTTTTCTTCCTCTTGATGAAAACTCAGGTTCATATCCTTTAGCAAGAGTATCTCCTATTCCAGCCCATAAATATTTATCTGGTGCTTCTGCTATGATTTTTGTATTAATAAAAGTATGTTCAGCTGGAGCATTTCTCCAGTACAGTCCTTCAAATACTCCATCTACAGTATAAATGGCACATACTGATGTAACAGCTGCACAAGTAGATGAGATAGTAGGAAATACAAACAGAGGTTTATTCAAATCTCCAGTAAGAACTTTACATGTGTCTATTGCTTTTCCTCCACCAAAAGCAAAGACCATATTTGCCTCATGAACAACTTTCATCTCTTTTAATTTTTCCACATTGGCATATGCAGCCTCCCCTCCATACCACAATGTATCCACTACTTCCAAATCACTTCCTGCCATCAATTCTTTTACCAGATGACTTGCTTTTTCCAAAGCAGTTTTTCCTCCAATAAATACAACCTTTTTCCCATAATTTGAACAGACTTTTACAACTTCATCATATGCTGAATCTCCAATACTATAATTTGGCAAAAATACATTTCTATTTGACATTTTTCTTATCTCCTTCTTTTATTTATTCATCATAGTGATATTAGCTGCTGATTTGATTCTTCTTCTGAAAAAATTGAATGACATATTTCCTGAAAATACATTAGCTAGCAGAGAACCAGATACCTGATGTACTACAGTTGCCACTGCTGCTGGCAATGCACATAAAGGATTCGCAAATTGTGCTGCCAATCCTACTGCCAGTCCAGAATTCTGCAATCCAACTTCAATAGAAAGTGCTTTTTTCTTAGAATCATCCATTTTAGCAAACATTCCAATAACATATCCTAAAATAAACCCAAACCAATTATGAAGACATACTGCCATAATAAGAACAGCTCCAGAATTAATAAGATTCATTTTGTTAGGTGCTACACACAGTCCCACAATCATTACAATACACATAATTGGAATAATTACCAGTACTTTAGATACTTTATGTACCTTTTCTCCAAATACTTTATGGACTGCCATTCCCAAGAAGATAGGAACAATGACAACTTTTACAATATCAAGAAGCATAGCATACATATTGATTTCTACCCATTGACCTGCTAAAAAATATGTAAGAGCTGGTGTTAAAAGAGGTGCTGCCAATGTTGATACAGTAGTCATTCCAATAGAAAGAGCTACATCACCTTTAGCAAGGTAAGTCATAACATTACTTGCAGTTCCTCCTGGACAAGTTCCTAAAAGAACCAGCCCTACTGCTAATTCAGGGGGAAGTCTTAATGTTTTTGCCAAAAAGTAAGCCATAAAAGGCATTACAGTAAATTGAGCAAGACATCCAATGAATACATCTTTAGGTCTTGTTACAATTACCTTGAAATCTTTTTCATTAAGAGTAAGCCCCATAACAAACATAATAGATCCCAGCCCTACTGTAACCAAAGACTGTCCAAAAACTCTTGTTCTTCCCAATGTAATAAATGCCTGTGGCAATGCCATAGCCGCCACTACCATAAGTAAAACCAAAACAATAAAATATTTCCCTAAAAAGTCACTCAGTTTATTTAATAATTTCATTTTATATCTCCTTATTTGTCTCTATTAAATTTCCGCTTTAAATATCCAATCGCCATTTTGTCCGCCTCTGATCTTTTTATCCGATCTGTTATGTACTTCTTCATTTTATTTCCCCTTCCATTTTTTTAAAATTTTTATAAAAAAAAACAGCCCTGTCAGGCTGTTAAACATACACTCTAAATATACTTAGTCAGATTTCTTTATTCTATCCCAAATATTTTAAGTTCAGTCCATTTTTCCTAACGTAATCTTTTGCATATAAAAATTTATTGCTTATAATGACTATTATAACCAATATTATATATATGCTTATTATTATTACGTTAGCTGATGAATACATATCTGAACTCCCTTTCTTAATTTTTTATTTTTTTAATAATACTCCTTTTTCTAAAAAAATACAAGTATTTTTTTCAAAAAATAAAAATTATTTTTTATCCTAATATTATTCTTCCCTTTATTTTATATAAATTTATTACCTTTTGCTATTTAATAAATTTATTTCTTTATTTTTCTAATTCTACTGTAAATTTAAGTCTTTTAAGTCCATTCTTTATAGCTTTTATTTTTAATTTACTCAATTTTGTATCTGACAGTTCTTCAATAGGAGCTTCCTGTATAGAAGAAAGTTCTCCATAATTAGATACAAGTTTTTCAATATCTTTCTTTGTAAGTTTGCTTATTTTTCCAAGAATTCTATATCCTTTAGGACTTATTTTATTATCTAGGCTGCTGTAGCTTTTCTTATATCCAAGCACACTTGCAAAGTTTTCAATTTCAAGAAGTTCAGTATTAGTAAATTCTCTAAGTTGTGTAATAATACTTTCATATTCAACTTCTTCACTTTTATAGTCACTTAGAAATTCCAGCATCTCTTCATGTATATCCTGAGCCAGGTCTTCCAGCTGAAGCTCGATAAGTCTTCCCTCTGCTCCCAGTTCTACTACATATCCTTCTAATTCTTCCTCTATTCTCATCATCATTTCAAATCTTTGTAAAACTAATGCAGCATCATAAATAGTCACTATATCATCAAGTTCTAATATAGTTAGATTTGCTAATGATTTATCCAATACATATCTGTATCTTTCCATAGTTTTTAAAGCTTGTGATGCCTCATTCATGATTTCAGCCATATTTTTAAGCTTATATCTCATATCTCCTTTGTACAGACTTATAGTTTTTCTTCTTTCAGATACAGCTATTACCAGTTTATTAGTCTGTTTACCTGCTCTTTGAGCTGTTCTGTGTCTAGTTCCACTCTCTTCAGATGAATACTTTCTGTCTACTTGAAGATGTACATTAGCATATATTATTGTTTTACATTCTTCATCAACTATTATAGCTCCATCCATTTTAGCCAATTCAAAGATTTTCTCTGGTGTATATTCACAATTTATGTAAAATCCACCATCAAGCATTTTTTCTACTGATTCATCCATACCAACTACTATCAATGCACCTATTCCTGCATCAATGATATTATACAGTCCTTCTCTCAGAGGAGTTCCGGGAGTTATTTGTAAGAGCATTTCTTCAAGTTTTTTATTGACCATCCTTGTTCATCCTTTCTAAAAGTTCTTCTAAATTTTTTAAATATATTAATTTTAATTTATATTTGTTGCTATTTTTTTCTATCTCTTTTCTATTAGCTTCTGGAATATATACTCCCTTGAATCCCAATTTTTCAAGTTCTTTCAACCTTTTTTCAATAAAAAAAACTTTTCTGATTTCCCCTCTTAGTCCTAACTCTCCAATAGCTGCAATCTTCTGGCTTATTTCTACTCCTCTGTATACAGATAAAAGAGATATAAGAACAGCCAAATCTGCTGCTGGATCCTCTATATTCAAGCCCCCTGGTATATTTACAAACATGTCCTTCATAGCAAGGCTCATATGCATTTTTTTCTCTGCTATTGCAGTCAGTATCTGTATTCTATTCCTGTCAAATCCCTGAACTATTCTTTTTGGTATTCCTATACTTGATTCAGTAAGAAGTGTCTGTATCTCCAAGAGAAATACTTTTGTTCCTTCCAAGACTGGAACTACCATACTACCTGCATTTTTTTCATCTCTTTCACTCAAAAAATATTCTGAAGAGTTTTTTATCTCTTTCATTCCATCTTCTTCCATACTAAAAACAGCCAGCTCATTAGTTGAACCAAATCTATTTTTAGTACTTCTCAATATCCTGTAGAAGAGTCCCTCTTCTCCCTCAAAATTAAATACAGCATCCACCATATGCTCAAGCATTTTTGGCCCTGCTACTTTTCCATCTTTAGTTATATGACCTACTATAAAAAATGATATATTGTATTTTTTAGCAAGTTCTATTATTTTTAAAGTACATTCCCTTATTTGTGTAGGAGTTCCTGGTATAGAATCTATTGATGAATTATACAATGTCTGTATTGAATCAACTATTACTACTTTAGGCTTTTTAGCTATAAGATATTCATAGATATTAGAAACATCTGTTTCAGCCATAAGAAATAAATCTTTTGCATTTAGTTTAAGTCTTTCTCCTCTATTTTTTACCTGAGAAGGAGATTCCTCTCCTGATATATATATGACTGTTCCATATGATGTATATCTATCTGCCACTTGAAGTAAAAGTGTAGACTTTCCTATTCCAGGATTTCCTGTTACTAGTACTACCTCACCTTGAAGGAGTCCACCTCCAAGTACTCTGTCAAATTCTTCTATTCCAGTTTTGTATCTATACATATCTTCCATTTTTATATCTGAAAATGAGTATACTTTTTCAGAGGTCTCTTTTACAGAAACAGCTGAAGAAACTACAGGTGCCCCTGCTGATGTTATCTCTATCTCTTCTTCAAAAGCACCCCATTCATTGCATTGAGGACACTTTCCCATCCATTTAGATGATTTATATCCACATTCACCACAAACATAAAAACTTTTACTTTTAGCCACTTTTTCTCCTATCCTTTGATAGTTTTTGCTTTTTCTTTCACTATCTCAGCTATTTTATCATCTACAAATATATCAAGTCTGGCTCCCACCATAGCTGCTTCTCTTACTGAACTGGAACTCAAATACATGTATTCTCTTGCTGCTGGAATAAATACAGTTTCTATTTCTCCATAAGAAAGATCATGATTAGCAAAGGCATATCCCAGTTCATACTCATAGTCTGAAACTGCTCTCAATCCTCTGATTATTATATCTGCTCCATTTTCTTTCATAAAATTTATCAGAAGTCCATCAAAACTTTTTACTTCTATTTTTTCATTATCTTCTCCAACTAGGAGTTTTATCATATTTTTTCTCTCTTCAAGAGAAAACCATCCTTTTTTATTACTATTATTCATGACTGCTACAATAAGCTTATCTGTTATTTTTAATGATTTTTTTATAACATCATAATGTCCCTTAGTTATAGGATCAAAGCTTCCAGCATAAACACCTATTTTCATAGTTCTCTCCTCTATTTAACCAGAATTATTTCATATTGGCAACTATTATTTGTATCTACTTCTAATTCTATAGCTTTTTTCTTTACTTTTAAGAACTCTTTAATAATTTCAAAATATATTTCCTTAAAAGATTCTATCAAAGTTTTTGATAGTTTTACTTTTATTGTACTGATATCTTTATCCTCAGAGCACATCTTAATTTCTTTCATAAGCTCGTGGATAAGAGCATCCTGAGATTTTATTTTTCCAGTTCCATTACAATGCGGACACACTTCCTGAAAATAATATGCTAAAGGTTTTCCAGTACGTTTTCTTGTCATTTCCACAAGTCCAAGATCAGTAAAATGAACTATATTATTTTTTATTCTATCCTTTTGCAAATGTTTTTCCAAAGCTTCCAATACCTTTATTTTATCTTCTTCCACTCTCATATCAATGAAATCTATTATTATTATTCCACCAAAATTTCTAAGTCTAAGCTGTCTAGGTATCTCTTTTGCTGCTTCTAGATTAGTATTTACAACTGTTTCTTCAAGGTTCAGGCTTCCAGTATTTTTTCCTGTATTTACATCAATACTGATCAAAGCTTCTGTCTTTTGAATAACAAGATATCCTCCGCACTCTAACCACACTACTTCATTAAGCGCTTTATCTATCTCTTCATTTATACCATATAAGTCAAAGATATCCTTTTCTTTTCCATCTCTATACAGCTTTATTTTTGTTTTAAGGGTCTTCTCACTGAAGGCGTTAATATAATCTATAACTTCCCAATACACCTCTTCATTGTCCACTATAAGCTCATCTATGTCATTGGAGAAAATATCTCTCAGCACTGTAGTAATAATTCCATTATCTTTATACAGTACCTCTCCTATTTTAGTTCCTTTTATTTTCTTTTCTATATCTTCCCACTTCTTCACAAGATATTCTATTTCTCTTTCAAAATGGAACTCACTTTTCCCAAAAGCAGCTGTCCTTATTATTACACCCATATTTTCAGGTTTTATTTCTTTAAATATATTTTCTAATCTTTCTCTCTCTTCTTCATCTCTTATTTTCTTTGAAATAGCTATATGATCATTATTAGGCATAAGCACCAGATATTTTCCTGGTATTGTAAAATGCGTAGTGACTCTTGCCCCCTTCGTTCCACGAGGTTCGTTGAGTATCTGCACCACTACATCATCACCTACATTCAATATATCTTCTATAGGTCTACTGCTATTTAATATTCCATCTAGATATTTTTCTTCAAATTCTCTTAAATCATTTACATAAAGAAATCCATTTTTTTCCAATCCAATATTGACAAAAGCTGATTCCATTCCAGGAAGTACATTGGCAACTTTTCCTTTGTATATGCTTCCATTTATTCTTCCCTCTTCTTCTCTCTCTACAAGTATCTCTACAACTTTTCCATCTTCTATTATAGCTGCTCTGGATTGAAACTCATCTATATTAATTACTATCTGGTTCATTAATCTCCCTTCTAAGGATATCCAGTCTTGAATACACTCTGTCATTTACAACAACTTCATCTTTTCCAACACTATCGTCTATTTTTATATTAAAATATTCCTTCAGTCTTACTCTATTAGCTTTTTTTATTCCTACCAGTTTTGATATATTTTTTTCATTTGCCCTTATATCCAATCTTTTTTCTCTCTCTGCTATGGAGCTAAAAAAATTGTAATAAATCTCCGTTTCCACAAGTTCTCTGAATGCAGGGTGAAAAGGGCCACCTAAAACTACCCCTTCTTCTCTCAAGTCTTCACTAGGTTGTAACCCAACTCTTATAACATTCACTCCTCTGCTCTCTAAAAGTGAATATATTTTCCTAGTTCTTTCTACAGCTTCCTCTATAGATAAAGCTTTGTATTCTCCATCTTTGAACATCTCTTCCATCTTTGTTCCCTTTATCACAAGGGTAGGATATATTCTTGCTACATCTGGTTTCATTTCCAAAGCTCTTTCTGCTGTAAAAAGATCACTTTCAAAAGTTGATTCTGGGAGACCTATCATTAATTGAATCCCTAATTCTATATCATATTTTTTTAATAAAGTACAAGCCTCTGCTACTACCTCAACAGGATAATATCTTGCTGTAGCTTTTAATACTTTCTCATCTAAAGACTGAACTCCAAGTTCTACTGAAGTCACTCCATATTTTTTCAGCTGTTCCACTATCTCTTTATTTATGCAGTCAGGTCTTGTAGAAAGTCTTATCCCATCTATCAGCCCTTTTTTTATATATTCATGTACTGTCTCTAGATATTGTCTCTGGAGATCAAAAGAGATTCCTGTAAAAGTTCCACCAAAAAAAGCCACCTCTTTTTTGGAATTCTTTGGCAGAGTTTCTAAATATGTTTCTATTGTTTCTTTCAGATCTTCCATTGTCACATCAGTTTCACGTCCATTTATCTTCTTCTGATTACAAAAAACACAAGCATTAGGACAACCAAAATGACTTATAAAGATGGGAATATTATAATGCTTCATGTGTTTTTACACCTAACTTTTTACATAATTCTTTAGCTGCTGACTGCTCTGCACTCTTTTTATTTTTTCCTGTTCCTCTCCCTGTTCTATCACCAATTTTTACTTCTATTTCAAATATTTTTTGATGATCAGGCCCAGTTTCCCTTATTACTTCATAAGATGGTATTATTTTATATTCTCTTTGACTATATTCTTGCAGTATAGTTTTAAAGTCTAATATATCCTCATTTTTATCCACATGATCTATTGAATCTTTTATATGACTTAAAGCATATTTTTTTGCTGTTTCAAAATCTGAATCAAGATATATTGCTCCTAATATTGCTTCAAATGCATCTCCTAATATAGAACTTCTTTCTCTTCCACCTGTCATTTCTTCTCCCTTACTTAAAAGAAGATATTTTCCAACATCCATTTTTTTAGAAATAGATGCCAATACAGGTTCACTTACAACCATAGATTTTATTTTGGCTAAATCCCCTTCTGTTGAACTTTCATGGCTTTTATATAGATATTCAGTAACAACAAGATCTAGAACTGCATCTCCCAGCAGTTCTAGTCTTTCATTGCTTATTTTTTTATATCTCCAGTGTTCATTTCCAAAAGATCTATGGATAAGTGAATTCTTTAAAAGCTCTTTATTATTAAAAGAATAACCTAAGTTTCCTTCAAGCTCTAAATAATTCTTTTTCAACTTATCCTCCTTATTTATATTTTCTCATTGCAATTACAGCATTATGTCCACCAAATCCAAGAGAACTTGACATTGCTACTTCTACAGTTCTTTCTACTGGTTTATTCGGTACATAATTAAGATCACAAACCTCATCAGGATTATCATAGTTTATAGTAGGTGGCACTACTCCTGTAAAAATAGTATTAGCTATTAATACAGCCTCTATTCCTCCAGCTGCTCCCAGTCCATGTCCTGTAGCTCCTTTAGTAGAAGAAACTAAAAGATCTTTAGCTCTTTCACCAAATACAGTTTTTATTGCCAAAGTTTCATTTTTATCATTTGCAGGTGTAGATGTTCCATGTGCATTTATGTAATCAACATCATTTAAATCGATATTTCCTTCTTTTAATGCCATTTTGAAAGCTCTTGCAGCTCCTTCTCCTCCATCAGCTGGTGCAGTAATATGGTATGCATCACAAGTTTCTCCATATCCTACTACTTCAGCATATATTTTTGCTCCTCTTGCCTTAGCAGCTTCTAATTCTTCAAGAATAAGGATTCCAGCTCCTTCTCCCATTACAAATCCATCTCTGTCTGCAGAAAATGGTCTTGAAGCTTTTTGAGGTTCATCATTTCTAGTAGATAATGCTTTCATATTAGCAAAAGCATTCATTGCAAATGGAGTTATTGAAGCTTCTGTTCCACCAGCTATCATTACTTTAGCTCTTCCTGTTTTTATCATTTCAAAAGCATCCCCAACAGAATGAGTTCCTGCTGCACAAGCTGTAACTATAGATTTATTTGGCCCTTTTGCACCAAAATATATACCTATATTTCCTGCTGCCATGTTAGATATCATTCCAGGTATAGTGAATGGAGATATTCTTTTTACTCCCTTTTCCAACATAGTCTGATGTTGTCCTTCAAATATTTCTATTCCTCCAATACCAGAGGAAACAATTACTCCTATATCTTCACAGTTATTCTCATCTATAACAAGTCCTGAATCTTCTAACGCCATTTTAGTTGCAGCAATAGCAAATTGAGTGTTTCTTGCTAATTTTTTAACTTCTTTCTTTTCTATTCCAAATTCTAATGGATCAAAATCTTTTACTTCAGCTGCTATTTTTACAGGCATATCTGTAGTATCATATGACTCTAAAAGAGCTACTCCAGTTTCCCCTGCTAATATTTTTTTCCAGCTTTTTTCTAAACCTGTCCCCAATGCAGTTATTAATCCAAGCCCTGTAACTACTACTCTCTTCACATTCTCACCTCTATTTTTATAATTATAGTATATATAAGGAACGGGGTACATTCATACCCCGTTTCTTAATATATTAGATTTTCTTATCTTTTTGCTTCAATGTAATCCATAACATCTTGTACAGTTTTGATTTTTTCAGCATCTGTATCAGGAATTTCTACATCGAATTCTTCTTCAAAAGCCATTATTAACTCAACTGTATCTAGTGAATCTGCTCCTAAATCTTCTACAAAGTTAGCTTCTGGAGTTACTTGTTCAGCGTCAACCCCTAATTGTTCTACTACAATTTCTCTTATTTTATCTAACATTTTTTTCCTCCTTAAAATTCTTTATCTATGCATTATACTTAGATTTTACATTAAATTTTCCAAATCTTCAAGTTTTTCTATATTTTTTATTTCTATTTCCTTGTCGATTTTCTTCACAAGTCCCGCTAATACTTTGCCTGGACCGATTTCATAAATTTTTGTTACTCCCTCAGATTTTAATTTTTTTACAGTATCTACCCATTTAACTGGTCCAAAACTTTGAGTATATATCTCATTTTTTATGTCTTCAACACTGTTTAAAATATCAGCTGTAGTATTAGCTACAAGCTTTACATCTGTCATTTGGAAAGTATATTTTTCAGCTTCTTCTTTTAATTTTTCTCCAGCTTCTTTCATTAAAGAAGAATGGAAAGGACCAGAGACTGCCAGAGGCATTGCTCTTCTTGCTCCTGCTTCTTTTAAAGCTGTGCATGCTCTTTCTATAGCATCCTTTTGTCCTGCTATTACTGTCTGGTTTGGTTCGTTAAAGTTTACTGCTTCTACTATTCCTTCAACATTTTTTAATACTTCTTTTATCTTTTCTGAGTCAATTCCAATGATTGCAGCCATTCCACCATTTACTTTCACAGCTGTATCATTCATAAATTTTCCTCTTGCACTTGTAAGTTTTACTGTATCTTCTGTGCTTAAATATCCTGCTGCTCCAAAGGCTGCATATTCCCCAACTGAGTGCCCAGCAACATAATCAGGTTTTACCCCTTTAGCTTCTAATAATTTTGTAAGTATAAGGCTCATAGAAACGATAGCCGGCTGAGTATTTTTTGTTTCTTTCAATGCTTCTTCTGGTCCTTCAAACATTACTGTTTTAAGATCAAAATCAAGCTTTGAAAACAGACTGTCAAATTCTTTTTTTGCCAGTTCGCTGTTTTCATAAAGTTCTTTTCCCATTCCAACATATTGTGTTCCTTGTCCTGGAAATACAAAAGCAATTTTTGACATAAAAAGCCCCCTTATTAATTACACCTGTTTTTTTAATATATCACAGCATTTAAAATATGTCAATAATTAATAAGCCCATTTCATAACAATTGATCCGTAAGTAAGTCCAGCACCGAATCCTGTAAGAGCAATTAAATCTCCTTTTTGAAGCATTCCTTTTTCAAGAGCTTCTCCCAAAGCAATTCCTACAGAAGCTGCTGAAGTATTTCCAAATCTTTTAATATTCATATAGAATTTATCCATAGGAACATGAATTCTTTTAGCTGCTGATTCTATTATTCTTACATTAGCTTGATGTGGAAATATCATTTTCAACTCTTCTGATTTTACATTTGCTATTTTTAAAGCTTTATTAGTTGCTGAAGGTAGAGCATGTACAGCAAATTTGAAAACTTCTGATCCTTTCATTACAAGGAAATTTTCTCTGTTTGCTATTGTTTCAGCATCATTAGGTTTTTTACTTCCTCCTGCTGGTATTTTAAGAATATAATCATCTTCTCCCTCTGCTCCTAGATATGTAGAAAGCATTCCATATCCTTCTTCTACTTCTGATACTACTGCTGCTGCTGCTCCATCTCCAAAAAGAATGCAGTTGCTTCTATTAGTCATATCAAGTATTCTTGAAAGAACTTCTGCACCAATTACCAAAACATTTTTATATATACCACTTCTTATCATTGATCCTGCTATTGTAAGAGAATATATGAATCCGCTGCATGCAGCATTTACATCAAAAGATGGTACATTTCTTGCTCCCATTTTATGCTGTACAAGACAAGCTGTACTTTGAACTGGGTAGTCTGGAGTAACTGTAGCTACGATTATCATATCTATATCTTCTATCGTCATTCCTGCAACTTTCAATGCCTTTTCAGCCGCCTTTACACAAAGGTCTGAAGTTGCTTCTTCAGGAGCTGCAAATCTTCTTTCTTCTACCCCTGTCATTGTTCTTATCCACTCATCGCTAGTATCCAGTATTTTTTCAAAATCAAAGTTAGACATAATTCTTTCTGGAACATAATATCCCATCCCTTTGACTCCTACACTTTTAAATTCCATTCTACCTCCTAATTTGATTCTTCTTTGTCAATATCTATAACTTTCTTCAATTCTTCTACAAAGTTTAATTCAGCAAATCTGTTTGCAACTTTTATTGCATTTTTTATCCCATTGGAATCTGAATTTCCATGTGCTTTTATAGAAAGACCATTAAGCCCTAAAAATATTGCTCCTCCATATTCAGAAGAATCCATTTTTAATTTTATCATTTTTAAAGCAGGACGAAGCAGAAGAGCCCCTAACATATAAATAATACTCTTCTTAATTTCTGTCTTTATTATGCTCAATACAAATTTTGCAATTCCCTCTGCTGTTTTTAAAACCATATTTCCAGTAAATCCATCTGTTACAACAACATCTATTTCTCCATTCATTACTTCTGTACTTTCAACATTTCCAACAAAATTTATTGCCTTATTGTCTTTTAAAAGTTCATATGCTTCTCTTGTTATCTCATTACCTTTTCCTTCTTCTGTTCCTATATTCAAAAGTCCTACCTTAGGTTCTTTTCTTCCTAAAAGAATTTCCACATATTTAGACCCCATCATAGCATATTGATTAAGAAATTCAGGTTTACAGTCTGCTGTAGCTCCAACATCAAGCATCAGCATATGTCCTTTTTTATTAGGGAACATAGTAGCAATAGCTGGTCTTAATACTCCCCTTATTCTTTTTAGTTTAAGTTGACTAGCTGTAATAAGAGCCCCTGTATTTCCTGCTGAAACAGAAGCATCTACCACTCCTTCTTTTGCAAGTTCAAGTGTTTTGTTCATAGAAGAATCTTTCTTAGTTTTTACTGCAGTTACAGGATCATCAGTCATTTCTATTACTTCTCTTGTATCTACTATCTCTACTCTCTCTTTAGAATACTTATATTTAGAAAGTTCAGCTTCAATTACTTCTTTTTTTCCAACTAATACAAGTTGCAACTTTTCTATTTCACTCAAAGCGGCTACTGCTCCCTTTATTGTTTCTACTGGGGCATTATCTCCACCCATAGCATCTAAAGCTATTCTCATTCTTTCCTCCCTAAAATAAAAAAACATTTTCTCATATATTATACATTACTTTTTCGAAATAGAAAACTAGATATTTCAATAATTTTAAAAAAATATGTACATATAAAAAAAGACAAGATTATCCTTCTTGTCTTTTTTTATTTAGTTTGCATCTTACGTTGATTACTCAGCGTCTCCAGCTAAAACTTTTTTACCATTATAGTCTCCACAGCTTAAACAAACTCTGTGAGGTCTTTTTGGTGCTCCGCAAACTTCACAAGTTGCTAAACCAGTTCCAGTTAAAGCGTGATGAGATCTTCTCATGTTCTTTTTAGCCTTAGATGTCTTTTTCTTAGGTACTGCCATCTTAGTTTCCCTCCTACTACACTCATATTTAAAAAATTAATTTTTTATTTGTAATAATTGCTGCCACCTTGAATCTATCCCATTATCACTATACTTTTCTATTTCAGAATCGTCTTCGCATTCAGGATCGCATTGCGGGTATGGGGGCAGATCAAGTATTATATACTCTCTTACCAATTCTAATAGATCTATTTCTCCATCTACAATCTCATCATAGATTTCATTACTGTCTATTTCACATTCTGCTTTTAGATTTTTCATATATTGTCTATATGCACCTTCATCTAAAAAGCTCCCTGTAAATTCTCCATTCAGATCTACTTCAATATTTTTTAAGCATCTTACACATTGGACAATGGCTTTTGTAGAATATTTTCCACTGACTTCTATCTTACCATTACCATCAGAAATTGCACTTCCTACTATATGTATTTTATCTGAAAGTTCAATATCACCAATGCTTTCTGCATAAAAATCAAACCTTATAGTATTGTTAAGAACGCTGCTAAAATCTTTAACTCTTAGTTTCAAGACAACCTCCTCCAATCTATACCTAGATATTTTACTAATTTTTTTAAACCTTGTCAAGTAAAATTTCTTCACAAAGATTTTATTTTAAACATTAAACAGGAATTCCATTAAGTCCCCATCTTTTACTATATATTCTTTTCCTTCTAATCTCAACACTCCTGCTTCTTGTGATCCTTTCCATCCAGAATATTTGATAAAATCATCAAAAGAAACTACTTTGGCTCTGATAAATCCTTTTTCAAAATCAGTATGAATTTCTCCTGCTGCCTTAGGTGCTGTATCTCCTATTTTTATAGTCCAAGCTCTTACTTCTTTCACTCCTGCTGTGAAATAAGTTTGAAGTCCTAAAAGTTTAAAACTTGCTCTTATTAATCTGCTGAGTCCTGCTTCTTCTACTCCTAATGTTTCCAAATATTCCTGCTTTTCTCCTTCATCTTCCATTTCTTGAAGTTCAGCCTCTACTTTTGCAGAAACTATTACCACTTGTGACCCAACTGTTTCAGCATATTCTTTTACTTTTTCAACATACTCATTTCCTGCTGCTAAATCGTCTTCAGCTACATTTGCTGCAAATATCATAGGTTTTAAAGTAAGTAATTGATATGTTCTCAATAATTCAGTTTCTTCTGGAGTCAATGGTAATATTTTCAACAGCTGAAAACTTTCAAGATGTTCTTTACATTTCAATAATACTGGCATTAATTCCATTGATTCTTTATTTTTACTCGTAACTAATTTTTTATGTTTTTCAATAGCTTTTTCTATAGTTTCCATATCAGCAAAAATAAGCTCTGTATTAATAATTTCAATATCTCTAATAGGATCTACTGATCCGCTTACATGAATAACATTTTCATCTTCAAAACATCTTACAACCTGACATATAGCAGCAGTTGTTCTTATATTTGAAAGAAATTTATTTCCAAGTCCTTCACCCTTAGCTGCTCCTTTTACAAGTCCAGCAATATCTATAAACTCAACAGTTGCCTGCACTACTCTTTGTGGATTGATTATAGCAGAAAGTTGATCAAGTCTTTTATCTGGTACAGTTACCATCCCTACATTTGGTTCTATTGTACAAAAGGGATAGTTTGCTGCTTCAGCAGCTCCAGCTTTAGTTATAGCATTAAAAAGTGTAGATTTCCCTACATTTGGAAGACCTACTATTCCTATTCCAATCATTAAAAAGCCCCTCCTAAAAATTTATATTACTACAAATTTTACCACATATTAGAATATTTGTAAATACTGAGAAAATCTCTATGCAAAATAATATAATCTATTATTTTTTCTTCCCTTAAAAACTTTTCTCCTCAATGAATACTCTCTTTCATATGTTTTTTCAATAGCTCTATAAATTTAATCTTATAATCACTTTCATCAGATTTTTTAAGTGTTATTAATTCTATCTTTAAAAGTTCTGTCTGATTATTCAATGGAAATATAAACATCTCATTTTCTTTAGAATTTTTTTCATTATGTTCCAGAATTTTCTTAGTTATCATACTAGGACATACTACAGCCACAAGCCCAGAAGAACATAGAGCTATCTGAGTATCATAATCTCTTGTATAATACAGTGGCTGCAAATATACATCTTCACGTTTTGAATAAAAATCTATTAAATCATTTATTCTACTCCAACCAGGTTCTTTTACAAAAGAAATATTTTTAAATTCAGAAAAGTTTACTCCCTTTTTCATTCTTGTTAAATCTTTTAAATTAAAATTCTTTTTAAAAAGTTTAGAAGAAATTATTATATTTATTTTTTCCATTCCAAGAAGATCAGCATTATATTTTGAACTGCTGTTTACATTTACTCCTACAAATACATCAATATCTCCTTTCAACATCATCTGTTCCAGTACTCGTGTTTCATGCATTACAAATGATATCTCTACATCTGGAAATATTTCATTATATATAGGAAGAAGTTCTGGAAGAATAAGGCTTATTCTTGTAGCATTCATTCCTACAATAAGTTTTTTATTATTTTTTAATCTGGCAAATTTTGTTTTTATATCTTCTTCTATTTTTTGTATTTCCAAAACAGATTCATAAAGTATTTTCCCAGCTTCTGTAAGGGAAAAATGAGGCTTTCTATTGAAAAGTAAAATTCCATAATCCTCTTCCAACCTTTTTATATGATCACTTACACATTGTTGTGTTACAAAACATCTTGCTGCTGCTCTGCTTACACTTAATTCTTCTGCTACTTTTAAAAATATTTCAAAACTTGTTACCATACTTTTTCCTCCCTTCCTCTTACTATCTCTACAAGTTTATACTTGTAGGTTATTAAACAATATACTGTTTTACTTTTTTCTATTTAAAATTTATAATTTAAATATAAATATAAAACTTTATAAACCAAATATAATTTTCTATTTAAAATTTATAAAAAATTATCTGGATCTTTTAGATAATTTTGTCATACCCTATAAAAAACTACAGCTGTAACTGTAGTTTTTTATTCCTATACATCAATTTTAACATATTAGCTCCTGTTTGTCTTACAAGTTTCTTCTTGTAAACAGCTAAACTATATCCTGTACTATAAAAATAAGGCTGGTCATAAAAGACCAGCCCTTGTGAGTTAGGGTATTCACAACAAATATAGAAAGTTCAACAATAGTTTTATTTAAACATATTGATGAAAAATGTTATTACTGTTGCGTTTGTAAAATCTATAAATAATGCTCCAACGATAGGCAGAACAAAGAAAGCTCTTGTTGCAGGTCCATTTTCTTTAGTAAATACTTCCATGTTAGCCATTGCATTTGGAGTCGCTCCAAGTCCAAATCCACAGTGTCCTGTTGCTATAACAGCAGCATCATAATCTTTTCCGTTGAAATTAAATGTAACGAAGTAAGCATAAGCTGCCATGATTGCTGTTTGTATCAACAGTATTGAAATGATAGGAATAGCAAGTGCTGCAAGTTCCCACAATTTCAATGTCATCAATGCCATTGCTAAGAATAGAGAAAGTGCTATATTTCCAGTGATAGATATTTCTTTCATAGGAAGCACCTTTTTTTGCATATCAACTATATTTCTGATTATAGCTGCAATAAACATTGGCCCAATATATGCTGGAATAACAATTCCATAACCTTTCAAGAATGGTGCTATCCAATATCCAATTCCCATTGCCAATGA